>CAMVID010000040.1:0-3816 GCA_947167445.1 uncultured Lachnospiraceae bacterium | reverse complement strand
TCGTTAATCATTGCTCTGCTCCTCTGTATCAAATCCGTAGTACAGAACTTCATTGTATCCGGGGCACTGGCGCACTAAGTGCGCCAATACGTGCCCGTAAAACGTCCACTGGACGTTTTACCATTCGCTCTTCACCCGCCTTCTTTTCTTTCCAGGCAGCTATTTCGCTGGCGATAGCCAGTGCTTCATCAACAAGGATATCCTCTTTCTTAGGCTCTACATAGTAAAGATAAGATATCATCCGCCTCATGGCTTTCGGGCTCCCAAGCATCTTTGCTATCTCTGAACCGAGTTCTTCCGGAAATCCAAGATTCCTTATCACCCCGACAAGTTCATCCCTTGTCCTTCTCCACTCCATCTGCTCCGGTGTCATATGATAATCCCTTCAAGATGGTCACATTCATGCTGTATTATCTGAGCTACATGACCTTCAAATTCCTGGGTTTGATCCTTAAAGGATTCGTCCTGATACCTGACTTTTATCTTCCGGAAGCGCCTGGTCTTTCTCACCCCCTGCAGCGAAAGGCATCCTTCCTCCGTGTCATATGGCTGTGACTTCTGAATGATCATAGGATTAACCATGATCATATCCGCAAAACCAAGGGATACAATAATTATTCTCTTCCTGAAGCCTATCATATTCGCAGCCATCCCTACACAGCGGTCTCTGTTGGCTTCAAGGGTATCTTTAAGATCCTGCACAATCTGTTTATCCTTATCAGTTGCCTCTTCTGATTTCTGTCCAAGGAAAAGGACATCTTTCATTATCGGTTGTACCATATGCTAATAAATCCTTTCCGGTTCTTCTGTAATGCCGTACATTTCCATAAACTCTTTCAGATCCGATCCATCCCTGATAAGCATATCCTCTTCGAATGCTCCGGTATGGATATCCTGAAAACCTGCAACCTGTTCTCCATTACAGATACTGCACTTGATGACTGGCTTCACGTTATCTTTGTCATAAGATTTCTGTTTTTGGTTTCTTCCTGAATATCACTTGCCTACTCCAAGATTGATAATAACCATCATGATCCCTGTTAGAATAAGCGGTATCATCCCGTCAATGTAACCTTTAACATATTCCAGATCATAGTAAAGCAGGTAGCATACCATACTTAACACAGTAACAATGATTATCCCCGTAATATACGCTGCCAGATTTCCCCTGCCAATGGCTCCATACCGGTACAAAGTCCCGACAATACATAATTCCAACACAGTCCATCCGACAATAATAAAGAGCTCCGATGTTACCTGCCTGTGAAACAGATTTGCGGAAACAAACAGCAGTATCATGTATGAAATAATTCCCAGCACCGGGATTATCCATACCGGGATAAAGGGATTGACAGCCGGTTTATCCGCCATGTTTATTATTCCATGTACTATCAGAAATATGCCTCCAACCCCGGACAGGAATGCTCCCAGAAGAAATACGGATCCCATTAATGAGCCCTTGGGTGCCGGAGGTCTGAATGTGATGATCCACCAGGCAAGGTAACAGCATACACACGCTATCATGCTTCTGTTTCCATAGAGTAATTCTTCCACTGCTTTCCTTCTTTACTCATTAAGCATTGAACAATATTCTTCCGACCATTATAACCGTCAATCCTGCATTGGACCGACGGTCCAAAAGTTAACCTTTAGAAGTTGAACTCTGCTTCCCAGTCAAAGTCTCCGCTTTCTTCGTATGACTTCGGCCAGCGGCTGCACCAGTTAGGAACCTTCGGCTTTTCAATCCTGTCAACACTCGGCATATACGGCTTCAGATCAAGCACATAAGTACCATCAAATGCATCAATGTAATACAGCCCCACAATTCCTGCATCTTCATCCACATATGCAATATCTGCATTGGATACCGCTATGGGATTAGGTCTTGCAGGGGAACGTGTGGCAAATACTCCGATCTCATCCGGTCCCTTTTTATACGGTTTCTCCTCGATCAGATTATTCCTGTCTGATTTATTGTCACATTTATCAGCCCACCACATAACCTGTACATGACCGTATCCATCCAGGCCTTTCAGACCTTTGGCGTACTCTGGATCAACCTTTATGCTTACAGTTCCCTCTTTGTTTTCTATCTTTCCGATGGAAAAGATTTTAATGTCGTTCATATTGAACCTCCTTAAATTTTTCTCCACCAGGCGCCCGATACGAACCATTTTACAAAGTGTTATTTATACTTCAACCCCTGATTTAGATTTTTTTCTTTGACCCTGCTTAAACCATAAAACCTGAGCGAATGAAATAATCAGTATGATCGCAAAAAGCCCCATTCATCCGTATTATCTGCTATAATATAACAATCAGGTCATTCATTTTAAGGATACAAATGAATAAGACAGAATTAATCGAAGCTATTGCAAAGGAAACCAAGCTTTCCAAGAAAGACACCGAGGCTACAGTTAAGGCTTTCACCGATGTTATAGCTAAAGAGCTCAAGAAGGGCGGAAAAGTCCAGCTCATAGGTTTCGGCACGTTTGAAGTTGCCAAGAGAGCTGCAAGAACCGGACGGAATCCCCAGACCGGCAAGGAGATCAAGATCGCTGCTTCCAAGACACCTAAGTTTAAGGCTAGCGCAGCACTTAAAAATCTCGTAAACGGAAAGAAGAAATAATTCTTTTCTTACAGGGGTTCCCGCACTCTCGACGGGATCCCCTGTTTTTTTGTTTTGTTCCGAACTTTTGGACCGTCGGTCCAAAAGTACATCATAGGGTATGACTATGAAAAAGACCAAACAGCTCCCGGAATCGAAGAAGATCACTGTTAAGCTGCCGCCTAAAGAGCGTAAGTTAAAGTACGCTCCGGATGTGGTTATCGCCAAAGCGATTCAGCATCTGATTATTAAGGACAGGGAGAAGGAAAAGTGAAATGAAATATGATGTAAACATTAACGGTCTTGATATCAGGGCAGATTTCAGCGAAGATACCATAAACTCAATTCTCGTCCCTCTGTTAAAGACACTTGCCGGAATACACTCGGAAAAGAAAAAGCGTGTGATCGCCATGTTTGCGGCTCCTCCGGGTGCAGGTAAGAGTACCCTTGTCAGTTTTCTGGAGCATATCGCCGGGGATGTAATTCCTGATAAAAAAGTCCAGGCTATCGGTATGGACGGATTCCACAGAAGACAGGAATACCTTCTTTCCCATAATGTAACCATAGACGGGAAAGAGGTATCCATGGTCGGGATAAAGGGCGCTCCAATAACCTTCGATCTTGATAAGTTTTTGGAGAAACTGGAGGAACTTAAGGATAATCCTGTCTGCAAATGGCCTCTTTATGACCGGCTGCTTCATAATCCGGTTAAGGACAAGATCACTGTAGACGGTGATATCATCCTGCTTGAAGGAAACTATCTCCTTCTGGATACCGAGGGATGGAATGATCTCTCATCTTTTGCAGATTACACCATTTCACTCACGGCTGACGAAGATCTCCTTAGAAAGAGGCTTATAGAGCGGAGAATAGCCTGCGGACACCCAAAGGAAGAATCCGCGGATTTTGTTGATTTCAGCGATATGGCCAATGTCCGGCTCTGCTTAAAACACTCAAAGAAGGCTGATCTGATGCTTCGTGTCAATGAAAACGGCGAAATAATACCACTTGATATTTAACTTTTGGACCGTCGGTCCAAAAGTTAAATACAGATATCTGAGTACCCATTAAATCATTTAATCATCATCTTCCCCAAACCCTTCCTCAATGTTCTCATAGCCACAGTTCGGGCAGATAACATATGCATAGGGATTATCTCCATCCTCCCACGGCAGAGTACGAACCGCCCCTTTTAATGAACATCCACA
>CAMVID010000039.1:0-4689 GCA_947167445.1 uncultured Lachnospiraceae bacterium | reverse complement strand
TTGCACTTAATTGTCAATAGGAAGTGCAAATATTGCACTTCCTATTTATCTTTCGTGAAACGTAGTATTTTGGTAGTAAGAAGATGTTCATCGGGCAAGATATGCCGCATTATGCCGCGGTTCTGCGCCTATATGTAAGCCCCGAACTACGTGGTGCCGTGGCAATGGGTTGGCATATTTAATCCATTCTGATGTCTTCTATTATGTTCTGGCGAGCAAACTTGCCGATTTCCACGCGGGTAATGAGCACAACCACGGCGGCTACAACAACGATTCCAACGGCGAGATAAGCCACAGGCAGCTCGTAGCGGACTGCGAATACCCGCCTGATAAAGAGGTTGATTGCCCAGGGAATCAGGATTCCGAAGATTGTTCCCTTAACAACTGCCTTGAAAATACAGCAAAGGCTCTCACCATAAAGCATCTTCTCCAAAGCGCCTCTTGTCATGCCGACGCTCTTAAGCACCGCAAACTCACGCCTTCTTACTCTGATGTTCGATCTAAGCGTGCTGATGACGCTCGCAAATCCCATAAGGAGAATCAGCAGAATAAGCCCCGTCAGAATAATCTCCCCAAGGATAATCGCGATATTCATAACCTTAATCATCTGGTTGGCTCGGCTGATTTGCACGTTGTACCCCAGGTCATAATATGTATCCTCTGTCAAAAGCGGATACTTCTCATCTAATACATTTCTGGCAAAAACCGTAAATTTCTCATCATCTGCCGGGTCGCAGAACCATGTAACATATCTGGCATCGCCCTCAGGCACAATAACCCTCACCGGATCCCCTGCAAGACTCTTAAAGGCATTTTCAGGCAAATCCTCAGAATATAACACCCCGTCAATCTTTAAATCCACCCTGTTATTCGCCGCATCAATCAATGTAATTTCTTTGACACCCTCAATAAAGGGCACAACATCTTTCATTCTGCCATCGTCATTGTAAGAGTATGCATTCACCAGAATGTTGCTTCCCAAGGAAACTCCCGCCCTCTCACACAGTTTGGCATAGAAGTCCCTATCCACGGTGGTTATGGTGGTTTCAAGCTCTCCGAATTCATCGATGATTCCATCCACTGCCTTAAGTTCATCCGTCGTAAGACTCTCGTCATAAACCGTATTGTAGGTACAGCGGTTTTCACCTACAGCGAGAATCGGAATTCCGTATTCCCTTAACTTATCCGTAAGTTCACAGACAGTATCATAGGAGAAAGGAACAAGAATCTTAATTTCTTCCTTTCCCGTCTCAGGATTCATCCCCTCATCCATAGCCGAAGTCAAGCTGACAAGCATGTCATTTCCCATGAAATCCCCCATCCAGCCCATGATTCCCGCTGCCTGCTTCGACAAACTTCCAAGAAGAAGAATAAGTGTTATTGAAAGAGCCAACGCCCTGATCGTTGACTTGTAAGCGGAAGCTTTTCTCTTTATGTTTATGTATCCGAGGCCTCCCTCATAGCCCAAAATTTTCTCTACGAGCCTGCTGCTCCTGATTCTTTTTATAACGGGTTTAACCCCTTCCAAACCCCTGATGCAATAAATTGCCTTTAATTTGCAGGCTTTTCCCGCAGGCTTTCCCGCAGAAACAAGAACCACAGCAAGGGCAAATAAAGCAGCAAACACATATGTCCAGACGGAAACCGCAAAGGGCAGGGACACCTCAATGGGTCTCATAACTATGCTTCTTGAAAGCTCCACAAAGCTGTCAATGTATCTACCCGCGATTTTTACCCCAATAAATCCAAGAACGGTTCCAAAAATCAGGCCCAAAGGAATCCCCACAAGTCCGATCCAAAGCCCTTCAAACACAACCGTCTCTCTGATTTGCGCCCTTGTGGCTCCAACGCACTTTAAGGTTCCAAACTCCCCAATTCTCTTGCCTGCGCTGCTTTCATAAATGTTAGAGATAACCGTCACCGACATGAAAGCAATCAAAAGCCCTAGAATCAAAGCAGGAATTAAAAGGATTGTCTTATAGGCACCGCCGTAATTCCCGTAGTCTTCCCCAAGAAAGTTTACAAGCATGGCGTTTCCGCTGGTCACAAAGCACATAACTCCGGTCATTAAAGCAGTGGAGAGGGATGTGGCCAATATGGCTCCCAGGGATCTTCGAGAGTTGATTTTTACCTGAGATAAAGCTAGTTCAGCCGTCAGTTTCATGCCTTCATCACCTCATCCCCGATAATCCTTCCATCCCCGATGGTGATGATCCTGTCGGCCCTCAGAGCGATTTTGTCATCATGAGTTATGAGAAGAATGGTCTGATTAAACTGTTCATTTGTGTATTTTAAAAGGTCGATTATCTCCGCTGATGTCTTACTGTCAAGGTTACCGGTAGGCTCGTCCGCCAGAATAAAGGCCGGGTCGTTGATAAGGGCCCTTCCTATGGAAACTCTCTGCTGCTGCCCCCCGGACATCTGGCTTGGAAGATGGTGGGCTCTCTCGGTTAACCCAAGAACCTTTAAAAGCCCCTCGACCTTTGACCCGTTCTCCTTCCTGCCGTCAAGCCTCCAGGGCAGGATAATGTTCTCCCTGGCCGTCAGAGTGGGCACCAGGTTATAGAACTGATAAATCATTCCGAGATTTCTTCTTCTGAAAATCGCCAGCTCATCCTCCGAGAGATTGGAGATGTTTTTGCCTTCAATAATCACATCCCCCGAGGTTGGATTGTCAATTCCCCCGATCATATTCATGAGTGTGGACTTTCCGGAGCCCGACGCCCCAACAATTGCCACAAATTCTCCTCTTTCAACGCAAAAAGAAACATGGTCGAGGGCCACAACCTTGGAATCGCCCTGTCCATATTCCTTTGTCAAATCTTTCACTTCAAGCACTGCCATTTCGCATTTCCTCTCTTTCTGACTCCAATCTTAAGTGACGAAAATGACTTTAAAGTGACTGTATGAAATTATAAAGTGACAATTCGGTCACTTAAACATCTTTATGGTAAAAACAGCCCCTCTCCCATTACCGCCAAAGTCCACGTCAATGTCGCCTCCCTGGCCTTTTACAATGGATAGGGCAAGGGGCATTCCGATTCCGAAACCATTCTCGTTGGTGGAATACTCGAATCTTTTAAAAAGGGCTGCATAGCTTTGTCTTGTTAAGCCGCTTCCCTTATCCTCAATTGAAATCCATTTATATAAGGGGTTGTCGCCACTGTTCACGGTTATGACGCTGCCCTTCGGAGAATGCTCTATGGCATTTTTAATGATGTTGGTAAGAGCCTCCTCAAACCATCTTTTGTCGCAGCTGATCTCGCAGTCGTTCTTAAGTTCCACGGACTGATCGTTTATATCAAGAAGAACTGCCAGAGACGGCATTATATCATCTATCATCTGAGAAACTGCCACATCTTTTTTCAAAAATTCAACTGAGTCAGCGTCAATCTTAGCCATCTTAAGAAGGGCGCCCACAAGCCATTCCATCTTGTTTAACGAGAATTTGATGTTTCTTACAAACTCAGCCTGCTTCTCGGGGATGGCATTCTCAAGAAGGTCTGTCATTATCATCATTGAAGTTATGGGGGTTTTTAGCTGATGAGAAATGTCAGCCATGTATTCAGACAGAATATCCCTTTGATTCGCAAGGCTTTTTAGCTGCTCTTCTTTGCCGGTTACCAATGAATAGGCGTCGTTTTTAAGAATGCTGAAGGCTCCTTCCTTGTTGTCACGGATATCAGCATCCACCTCACCTCTTAAGTATTTCGAAAGTTCCTCGATTTCCTTCCTGCTAATCCACACGATAACCCATCCCCCTTATCGTCTCGATGTTAATGGCATCTCCGAGCTTCTCTCTGAGGCGCTTAATGTAAACCGTCAGAGTGTTATCCTCCACATAGTTTTCATCCATGTCCCAGATTTTATCAAGAATCTGGTTTCTGGTTAGAAGAATGCCCTTATTGGACGCAAAAATAAGAATGAGTCTGTACTCAAGGGCTGTCAGTTCCACAAGATTGCCCTTTGCATATACCTTGCCGGCCTCAGCGTCAACTTCCACCTTACCCAAGGTAATTCTTTTTGAGGTCTCTCCCTTATTTTTCTCAAGGCTTCTCTTGACTCTTGCAAGAAGCTCCCTTACTCTGAAGGGCTTAACCACGTAGTCATCCGCCCCTTCATCAAAAGCCTTCACAATCTTTGATTCATCGTCCACAACCGTAAGGAAAATAACGGGAGTCCCTTTATCCTTAAGGCTCCCGCTTATATCAAAGCCCGTGCCGTCGGGAAGCTGCATGTCAAGAATTGCAAGGGAAAAAGCCACGCCCACGATCTCACTCTTTGCAGAATGAATGTCCGTGGCGTGAGTCACTTCATACCCTTCAGTTTCCAGGGCATATTTAAGTCCTGATGCTATCATCACATCATCTTCTACTAATAATATTTTATCCATCTGTTAACCCCTTTTTCTGATTCGAACCATTCTTCCATACGATATCTTAACACTCGGCTTCTTATATTTTTGAAAGATTCTTTTCTTTTTCAAAAAAGGCTGTGTTTAATTGCTGATATTCTTCATCCGTACATACTTCGCGACATTTAGGCATAAAAGACCTTGTAACCTCGAAACACTCTTTCATATTGTCGCAAGGGTATTCCCTGCAATCAGCACAAGTCTTGATTCCTCTGTCCTCACAGCATTTAACAACGCGGTATCTGCACCAGTTTTCCGGCTTACAACCCGTACAG
>CAMVID010000038.1:0-6209 GCA_947167445.1 uncultured Lachnospiraceae bacterium | reverse complement strand
TAGCACGAGCTCCGAAGAACTGCATTTCCTTACCGATAACCATTGAAGATACGCAACATGCGATACCGTAGTCATCACCGTGTGTAACTCTCATGAGGTCATCGTTCTCGTACTGAATAGAAGATGTTGTAATGGAGATCTTAGCGCAGTACTTCTTCCAGCCTTCAGGAAGTCTTGTTGACCAAAGAACTGTAAGGTTGGGCTCGGGTGAAGCACCAAGGTTCTCAAGTGTGTGGAGGTAACGGAAGCTCATCTTTGTAACCATGTGACGGCCGTCAACACCAACACCACCGAGGGACTCGGTTACCCATACGGGATCGCCTGCGAAAATCTGGTTGTACTCAGGAGTACGAGCGAAACGTACGCAACGTAACTTCATGATGAAGTGGTCAACGAACTCCTGAATCTGCTCCTCTGTGAAAGTACCGTTCTTAAGGTCTCTCTCAGCGTAGCAATCAAGGAAAGTAGATGTACGTCCAAGTGACATAGCAGCACCGTTCTGCTCCTTAACTGCGCAAAGGTATCCGAAGTATGTCCACTGGATAGCTTCCTGTACGTTTGCAGCGGGCTTAGAAATATCGCAGCCATAGGAAGCAGCCATCTCTTTCATCATCTTAAGAGCAGTAATCTGCTCAGAAATCTCTTCACGAAGACGGATAACATCGTCTGTCATGATCTTGCTTGTAGAAGCCTTCTGGTCCTCTTTATCCTCGATAAGTCTGTCGATACCGTAAAGAGCAACTCTTCTGTAGTCACCGATGATACGTCCACGTCCGTAAGCATCAGGAAGACCTGTGATAATGTGGCTTGTACGGCAAGCTCTCATCTCAGGTGTGTAAGCATCGAAACAACCTGCGTTGTGTGTTTTACGATGTGTTGAGAAGAACTCACTGATCTCAGGATCTACTTCGTAGCCGTTATCAGAGCAAGCTTTCTCTGCCATACGGATACCACCGTAAGGCTGTAATGATCTCTTGAAAGGCTTATCTGTCTGGAAACCAACGATTTTCTCCTTGCTCTTATCAAGATATCCGGGGCCGTGAGAAGTGATTGTAGAAACAACCTTGGTGTCCATATCAAGTACACCGCCTGCCTCACGCTCTCTCTTCATGCAGTCAAGCACCATGTCCCATAAGTCTTTTGTGTTCTGTGTAGGACCGGCGAGGAATGACTCATCACCATCATAAGGATGATAGTTTCTCTGGATGAAATCACGAACGTTGACTTCTCTGTCCCACTTACCTGTTACAAAATCTGTCCATTCAGGTCTCATTTGTAAACCTCCTATTCATACTTTGAATTAGTTAAACAATATGTGTATGCGAATACGTAAAATCGCACCAATCTCGTAACTATCATTATATGATTATAGCGAAATACAGTCAAGGAGCGGCGATGTACTTTTTTGTGTACAAAACTTGCATGTTTCAAGGCTTCGGTATTATACTATAGGGGATTCAGATGTAACAGTCGTGTAATATGTGAAAGGATTTTAGAAATGGCTAAGATTACGAAAGATACATTAATCGGCGAGGCATTAATGATTAATCCTGACATCGCGCCCGTTCTCATGGATATGGGTATGCATTGTCTCGGGTGTCCCGCTTCTCAGGGTGAGTCCCTTGAGGAAGCTGCCATGGTTCATGGAATGGATATTGATGTTCTTATGCAGCAGATTGACGCAATTCAATAATTAACCTAACAGAATAACTCCGGTGTTTTTTGCACCGGGGTTTTTGTTATCAAAAAGGAGGGGTACTATGGCATTAAACGACGATATCGCTACATTGAAAAAATGGGTTGATGAGAGCAACAACATTGTGTTCTTCGGAGGAGCAGGGGTTTCTACCGAATCCGGCGTTCCGGACTTTCGAAGCGTGGACGGCCTTTATAACCAGAAGTATGACTATCCTCCGGAAACCATTCTTAGTCACACCTTCTACAGAAGGAAGACCGATGAGTTCTACCGTTTCTACAAGGACAAGATGCTTTTTTTGGAGGTAAAACCCAATGCCGCTCATCTTAAGCTTGCAGAATGGGAGAAACAGGGCAAATTAAAGGCTGTGATTACCCAGAACATCGACGGACTTCACCAGGCAGCGGGAAGCAAAACCGTCTGCGAGCTTCACGGCTCGGTTCACAGAAACTACTGCGAAAACTGCGGCGCCTTTTTTGATGCCACCTATATAAAGAACTCCGAGGGAATCCCCAAATGCGACAAGTGCGGCGGTCCGATAAAGCCCGATGTTGTTCTCTATGAAGAGGGCCTTGATCAGAAGACTATGATGGATTCCATAAGATTCATAAGCAATGCAGATATGCTTATCGTAGGCGGAACATCACTCGCTGTTTATCCTGCGGCAGGGCTTATTGATTACTACGAGGGAGATAAGCTGGTTTTGATCAACAAAACTCCCACCCCCAGGGACAGACAGGCTGATTTGGTTGTTACCGGAGCCATCGGTGAGATATTCAGTCAGTTGTAATAAGAGGTTTCTATGACAGAGAGTATGGATATTAATGTGGGGGATGTGATTCGAATGAAAAAGAAGCATCCCTGCGGAAGCGATGAATGGGAAGTTTTAAGGGTCGGTGCCGACTTCAGGCTTAAATGTGCGGGTTGTGGGCACCAGATTATGACACCCAGAAAAAATGTAGAGAAAAATATGAGAAAATGAGTTTTTACCAAAAAGATAAGGCCTGTGCCCCGAAGGACACAGGCCTTTAGTTTGCCTTAAAGTTAATTACTTCTTAGCTGCCTGCTTCTTGAATGTACCGATACCCTCAATAACAAGGATAACAGCAAGAACTACCATTGCAAGAGCAAAGATAAGCTGGAACCAGTTACCCCAAGCCATAGCGCCTTCAGCACCCTGAGCCATTGCAGAAACCTTCTTGATAACTGTAATGCAAAGTGATGTGATTGTAGCGATGAGCATGAAGCACATAGGGATGTAGAACATCTTGTTGTTCTTTCCAACTTCGCCGAGCCATGCAGCAACTGCCATAAGAGCAATACCTGCAAGGAGCTGGTTAGCTGCTCCGAAGAGACCCCAGATCTGGCTGAGTGAAAGACCACCAAGGATACAGCCAATAACAACCATGAATACTGTACCGAAGAGAGGATGTGCAAGGATCTTACGAGCACCTGTAGCATCCTTATATGTCTCCTCATCATCCTTTAAGAAGAGCTCGGAGAACATGAAACGGCTAAGACGAGTACCTGTATCAAGTGATGTTAAAGCGAATACGGAAACTGCAAGTGTAAGTAAAGCGTAGATTGTGTTGTAAGCTGTTGAAGCCTCAACATCAAACATTGTAGCGATACCTGCTGCAAATGCAGCTGCAGGTGAACCGAAATCACCGTTTGTGTACTTGGAGTAAACCATACCTACAGCGATAAGGGAGATGATACCGAGAGCAGACTCGATAAGCATTGAGCCGTAACCGATAGCCTTGGCATTCTTCTCTGTGTCAAGCTGTTTGGATGATGTACCTGTTGAAATAAGTGAGTGGAAACCTGAACAAGCACCACACGCAACAGTGATGAAGAGTGCGGGGAAGAGGGTTCCGATCTTTGTTGACCAACCTGTAAATGCAGGAAGCTCAAATGTTGCCTGGCCGGTAAATGCTGTAGCAACAATACCAACGATAGCAAGTGCCATCATACCGTAAAGTAAGAAACTTGATAAGTAATCACGAGGCTGTAAGAGAATCCATACAGGAACAAGTGATGCGATTGTGATATAAGCACCGATAAATACAATCCATGCTGTACGGCCCATTGCGAAACCACAGTTAAGGCCGATGATAACTGCTACAGCGATACCGATGATACCGATTACAGTTGCGGGACCAACCTTAAGTCCTGCACGGTTTGTAAGAAGACCGTAGATGATTGCAAGTACGATGAAGAGCAGTGAAATCATAGCTGTGGTCTGGTTACCGGTAGGTGAACCTACGAATCCAAACTGGCCTGCGTCAGCTGCTGTAAAGAATGTTCCCGCAACAACGTTAACGAATGATGCGATAACAAGAATAAGTACAAGTAATGCAAAGATTATGAAAAGCTTCTTTGCTCTGGGGCCCATGGAGTCTTTGATGATCTCACCAACGGACTTACCTTCGTGACGAACGGATGCAAAGAGTGAACCGAAGTCCTGAAGTCCTCCGAAGAAGATACCACCGATTACACACCATAAGAATACGGGTACCCAACCGAATACAGATGCCTGGATAGGTCCGTTGATGGGGCCTGCACCGGCGATTGATGAGAAGTGATGTCCCATCAATACTGCAGGCTTAGCTGCAACATAGTCGACACCGTCTTCCATCTCCACTGCGGGAGTCTTTCTGTCGGGATCGATACCCCACTGTTTCTCGAGCCATGAACCATAAAACTTATAGCCCAGTGCCAGGAGAATAATAGCGGCTAAGATAATAAATAATGCTGTCATGTCTTTTCTCCTTTTTTATATGTGAGTATATTGCTAACGAGCTTCTTCAATAGTCGACCCTGTAAATTGTAATTTACATCCCCTGAAGAGCACTCGAGTGCAATCAGCCTAAAATTGCTCCAGCCCTTAAAGCCGAAGGCATAGCTCTTATATCGCCTTATTTTCTTTATTGCTTTCTTCGTAACATCGTCAATCCTGTCACAGATTAAATACAGCGTTACATCCGAATTTCTGTGGTTGGTGTCCGGTGAGACTTTGCTCAGGCCGTCCTCCCACGCCTTATCGGCAAGTGTTGTCAGTTCCTCTTTCGTAACACTGTCGGCGGTATAAAAGTAAACATATTCAAAGCTGTTTATGTCAGCATATTTTGCGGCTTTAACAAGCATGTACTGCTCGTTATGAATGGAAAAAGTTGCGGTAGCATCGAAGGGTTCAAGGCAATCATCTGTCTCCACATTGTAGTATGCCTCGTAAGATTTAAGAAATTTCTCAAGTGCTTCCTTAGTTGTCATATAACCCTTTCAAGTTGCCCATATTATCTAAACGCAACACCATTTTCACTTTATCACTTCAATTTGGCGAAGTCAATTGTAACCTCTCATTTTAAGTTTTTCTATGATACTTTTTAGGTATGTAGTTATGAAAGCCATATTAAAAAAGTCCCAAGAACCGTTCTTGGGACTTCAGAAATCTATGAGTTTATTTACCAAGAATCTTTAAAAGCACTCTGACGCAGGCTTTGGAAGCATCGTGAACCATCTTCGCAAACTCCTGTTCTCCGCCTTCCACACTGTCGCTTACTGCCTTGATGCAAAGTGCAGGGACCTTATTTCTTATACATGTAAGAAGTATTCCTGCGGATTCCATTTCACAGATATCAGCGTCATATTTTTCATGAAGGATTCTCTTCATCTTGGGATCCGCCACGAATTTATCAGCTGATGCGCAGATTACAGGCTTAAGGGAAGGAACTGCTTCCATTGCCTCCTTAAGCAGCTCTTTGTCTGCAGGGATATAAATGTCAGGGAATTGTGCGTACTGTCCGGGAACAGTGCCCTCCACAAAAGGAGAGGCGTCAAAATCGTAGTGAACACATTTCTCAACAACCACAACGTTTGACAGGGTCATCTCGTCGGTAAGGCCTCCCACAACGCCAAAGTTGATAATCTTCTCAACCTTGAAAGCAGTTATAAGAAACTGTGTGGTTGCTGCTGCAGCAATCTCACCTGCTCCGCTTCCTGCCACAAACAGTTCGTGTTCCCCGATCTTATAGCAGAAGATATCGTATCCTTCCACCTTAAAGCTGTCCATAGGTTCACCGCATCTCTTAAGAAGTGCTCCTATTTCCTCAGGTATGGCAACAATCATTCCAATCTTCATTACATTTCCCCCTTGTAGTTAGCAAGATATTAGAATCCGTCGGTAGTATTATTGGTAAACTCTGTGTCTTACAATATAATCTAGACCTTTGGAATATACAACAATTACAAAGTGCTGTCAAATTGACATAAAAAAAAGGTCTTCAAAATGAAGACCACTAAGAGGTGCGAGCCGGATTTGAACCGGCGATGACGGTGTTGCAGACCGGGGCCTTACCACTTGGCTATCGCACCATTTAAACTCCCCAAGTAGGACTCGAACCTACGACACTTCGGTTAACAGCCGAATGCTCTACCGACTGAGCTATTGAGGAATATTTGTACCTTCAAAACCGATACCGAATCAATCTAAACCAATCTAAACAAACCTTAT
>CAMVID010000037.1:0-8686 GCA_947167445.1 uncultured Lachnospiraceae bacterium | reverse complement strand
CAAATCCCTCTTCATGAGCTGTAACAATTGCATGCAGGCTCATTGCATAGTTAAGACCTGCCTTAATGTGGCCTGTTCCGTGCGGTGCTGCACGGTCAAAGTCACTTACCTTGATGGTGATGGGCTTAGCGCCGCCCTTGAAGTAAGGACCAACAGGTGTTGTAAGAATTCTGAACTGATACTCGTCAGCGGGCTTAACACCGATAACGGGGTTAGAACCGAACATGTAAGGTCTGATGTAAAGAGTTGCTCCTGAACCGTAAGGGGGAACGAAAGCAGCGTTGGCTTTAACAACCTTCTCAACTGCGTCGATGAATCTCTCCTTGGGGAATACGGGCATCTCAAGTCTCTTTGCAGAATCTTCCATACGTTCTGCGTTTAAGTCAGGACGGAAGCAAACAATCTTGCCATCCTCTGTTGTATAAGCCTTAAGGCCTTCGAAACAAGTCTGAGCATACTGAAGAACGCCTGCGCACTCACTTAAGACCACCTTATCATCCTCAGTGATGACGCCTGCATCCCATGCTCCTTCTTTAAAATTGGATACATAACGGTAGTCCGTTTTGATGTAGCCAAACCCGAGGTTTGCCCAATCAATGTTTTTCTTTTCCATTGTGAATACCTTTCCTTTCTTGCAGTACCTTTAATACTTGCACATATATTTTATTCTAACGCTTCCGCGCTATGTAAAATTATCGTACTTTTGCGCGATAAAGTCAATGCGAAGTTTGGATTTCATCACTCTTTAGCTTCAAAATAACTCAGTAAACAATTTAGGCCACCTGCCAATTACGGCAGGTGGCCTTTTGTAATCGTGCAATTATGATACTTTAAACTGTCCTACAAGAGAGTTCAGTTCGTCGGACTGACGAGAAAGTTCAATTGAAATAGCGCTGGACTCTTCCGCAGTAGCTGAATTGTTCTGAACAACTGTGGAAATCTGCTCGATTCCCTTGTTGATTTCCTCCATGTTGCGGGCCTGGTCTTCTGCAAGATTGCCGGATTCCTCTACGATTTCGGCAATGTTGTTTATAGATTCCTGAACCTGGTTAAGGGCTCTGGTGGTCTGCTCTACTACGCTGTTGCCGTTCTCAATTTCATGTAGGGTTGAGTTAATAAGCTCATGGGTGCTCTTTGCAGCCTCGGAACTTTCATTTGCAAGGGCACTGATTTCCTCAGCAACGACTGCAAAGCCCTTGCCGGTTTCACCGGCTCTGGCTGCCTCGATTGAAGCATTAAGAGAAAGAAGCTGTGTCTGCTTGGCAATTCCTTCGATGGCGTTTGTAACCTGCTCAATCTGCCTTGAAGCCTCTGTAATTCGCTCCATCGCACTTGTAACAAGTTTCATCTTATCAGCACTTTCCCTGGCATCTATCTGAACCTGTTTAGCAAGATCCACGCCCTTTCTTGCCGAGTTGGCCATTTCCTTGGTCTGATTGTTCACACCGGCCACACTTGCGGTAAGCTCTTCAACAGCTGCGGACTGATCCATGGCTCCTTCTGCCAGATCGTTTGCTCCGCTTGACATATTCGCTGCTCCGCTGGCAACTCTTGATGAAGCGTCCATTACGTTACTTAAGGTTTCCGAAAGCTGAGTCACGATATTCTCAACTGCTTCCTTAATGGGAGCAAAGTCTTCCACATATATCTGAGGCTTGCCAACGCCTGTTCTGAAGTCTCCGTCAGCAATTCTGCCCAGGGTCTCGCTCAAATCCTCCACAACGTTCTGAATTGTGGTGGTGGAGTAATCAAGATCCTTCGCAAGTTTTCCGAGCTCGTCATCGGCACTGTATTCGATGCTTATATCCATCTTTCCTCTGGCCATGGAATCCGAAGCCGCTGAAATTTCCTTGACGGGAACAAGGATTACTTCCGTGAGAGCTTTTCTGGCTTTTATAATGAAAAGCATTACCATAACAAGTACAACTGCTACAACGGCTATCATTGAGAACACGAGAATAAGGTTAAGTCTGTATAAGGATATTGCCTTTTCACCGGTCTCTGTTGATACTGCTTTTAAATCTTTAACAACTACGTCGATTGAGGGATATAAGGTGTCGTTAAAGAAATAGAATACCTCTTCCGAGCTTGCTCCGCTCTG
This sequence comes from uncultured Lachnospiraceae bacterium, assembly GCA_947167445.1. GTDB lineage: Bacteria > Bacillota > Clostridia > Lachnospirales > Lachnospiraceae > G11. The sequence continues at coordinate 6,585 of CAMVID010000037.1, read as the reverse complement.
GAAAAGTTCTCCGAGGGTTACTCCGTTTGCCTCTACAGTATGCAGGTCTGTGCTTACCTTGTCGAGATTAGCCTTGTTGCTGTACACTTCCGCAAATTTCTTCAGGTTGGCATCAAATTCTGCAAACTTCTCCATGGCTTTTCCGAGCTGTTCCTGTCTGATGGTTTCATCAGGAGAAGCCATGGCCCAAAGGAAGGCTTTGGAAAGGGCCTGAATGTCAATTCTTATTTCACCTTGAACATTGTCAGCCAGATAGCTGTTATACATGCTCAAGATTCCGTTAACACTGAATGCAATGGTTATTGTAAGCGCCACAACCGCAACCATTGCACCGATAATGATTTTGTTGAAGACCTTTTTGAACTTGTCCTCAACCTTTAGGTTTTGAAGCTCTGAGGTATTAACTTTCAAAAATCCTGCCATAAGGTGTCCTCCATGTGTTTTGTGTGCCAAAAGTGTCGATGTTAGTGATATTGTACCACATCTTTTTATTTGAACCAATATTATTTTATAAAAATAGCATCAAATGTTTGTAATTATCTAAACATTTGATGCTATATCTTTTCTTAGATTCAGTTTGGAGAACTTTTCTATTTTCTCTTATAAGTATTGAAAGTGAAGCTCAAATCAAAGCAGGTCTGCTCCTCTCCCTCCTCAACGAGCTCCCATTCAGGGTTCTCATCAAGGTTGGGGAAGTATGCGTCTGCTTCGTATGAATGCTCTACTTTTGTAATTATCGCAGTGTCACACATTGATTCCAATGCCTTGTAGATTGACTCGCCGCCGATTACAAACACATCGTCTGTATCGTACTTCTTCAGTTCGTCCATAAGTTCGTCCATGCTGTGAACCACTATGGCATCCTTAACCTTGTAGTCGGGATTCTTTGAAAGAATGATGTTGGTTCTGTTGGCCAAAGGCTGTTTCTGAGGGAAGGTCTCAAGGGTTTTTCTTCCAAGAATTACAACCTTTCCCGTGGTAAGAGCCCTGAAATTCATCTGGTCTGTTCTGATTCTCACAAGAAGAGCGCCCTTGTTTCCAATGGCCCAGTTATTATCTACTGCAGCTATTAATTTCATAGTTCCTCCTAAGAAAATATATAAGTTTCGTGCCTATGTTAGATTGCGATAGGGATATCCGTAATCTGAGGATGAGTCTCATACCCCTCCAAAGACACATCATTCCTGGTAAACTGATAGAAATCATGAATATCGGGATTAAGGGTAAACTTAGGTGCCGGCAAAGGCTCCCTCTTAATCAGCTCCTTAATGATGGGCACGTGTCTGTCGTAGATATGAGCGTCCGCAATTACATGCACAAACTCTCCCACGTTCATATCGCAAACCTGAGCAAGCATGTGCACCAGAACCGAATACTGAACCACGTTCCAGTTGTTTGCCGCCAGAACGTCCTGCGAGCGCTGGTTAAGAATGGCATTAAGTGTAAGCCTGTCCTCTCCGGGTCTCTGGGTAACGTTGAAGGTCATGCTGTACGCACAAGGATACAAATTCATTTCGTGCAAATCTGCATGGTTATAGATATTGGTCATGATTCGACGGCTGAAGGGGTTGTTCTTCAAATCGTAGATAACCCTGTCAACCTGGTCCATCATACCCTCTTTGTACTGGTGTTTAACTCCCATCTGATAGCCGTAAGCCTTACCGATGGAACCGTCGGGATCCGCCCACTCATCCCAGATGTGGGAGTGCAGGTCATGCACATTATTGGACTTCTGCTGCCAGATCCAAAGCATCTCGTCTGTAGCACTCTTAAGGGCTGTTTTCCTTAATGTCAAAATCGGAAACTCCTCCCTTAAGTCATAACGGTTTACAACACCGAACTTTTTAATTGTGTAAGCAGGTGTTCCGTCGGGCCAATGGGGTCTTACTTTTTCCCCCTCGGTGCTGGTACCGTTCTCCAGAATATCCTTACACATATCTATAAATACTCTATCAGCGTAGCTCATTTACGTTTTTCCCTTCATTTATTATCTGTCGTACTTATCGCAAAGCGAATTGATCTGGTCCGCGAACCTTGCAAGATCCTTGTTTGCACAGCCCTCGTTCTTGTGAATAACCGCAAGAAGTCTCTGGCCTGCGTTAAGAAGCCTTGCAAAAACATCGGAAACAGCTCTCGGTGCCTTTTTCTCAACAGGAATAGGCAATGCCTCGTACTCAAGCTTGTTGGTGGCAAGGTTAAACACGGTTCCACTGTATGGAGCGTATGCCTTAAGGCCATGTTCCACCATCAAGCACTCGGTAAAGTTGGTACAAACACTGTCTTCACCGTGTACAACGAACACTCTTCTGGGCTTCTCCTCAAAACCGGTAATCCAGTTGATAAGGCCGTTCTTATCTGCGTGGCCACTCATTCCCTTGATGGTTTCGATGGAAGCTCTGACTTCAATAGGCTCACCGAAAAGTCTAACCTCTTCCGCTCCCTCGAGAAGGGCACGTCCCAAGGTTCCCACTGCCTGGTAACCTACAAAGAGAATTGTACACTCCGGTCTCCAGAGGTTGTGCTTTAAGTGGTGTCTTATACGGCCCGCCTCACACATACCCGATGCGGAAATAATAACCTTTGGAGTGTTCTCAAAGTTAATCTGCTTGGACTCGTCGCTGGTGATTGCCAGATTAAGTCCCGGGAAGGTGATGGGGTTGATGCCCTGCTTTATTAAATCAAGAGCCTCGCCGTTGAAGCACTCCATTCTGTTTTTTGTGAAAATCCCCGTGGCCTCCACAGCCAGAGGTGAATCCACGTAAACAGGGAAGTCATCGTGGCGCTCTATCATTTTGTCTTCTTTGATTTTTCTTATGAAGAAAAGTATCTCCTGGGTACGACCTACAGCGAAGGAGGGGATTACAACGTTTCCTCCTCTGTCAAAGGTCTCCTGGATAATCTTTGCAAGTTCTGAGACATAGTCGACTTTTTCCTCAGAATGAAGCCTGTCGCCGTAGGTGGACTCCATGATTACGTAGTCCGCATCCTTTGTGAGCTTGGGCTCCCTTATGAGGGGCTGTCCAACGTTTCCTATATCGCCGGAAAAAACCACCTTTCTCGAAGTATCGCCTTCGGTTATCCAAACCTCAATGCTGGCGGATCCAAGAAGGTGTCCTATATCTGTGAAGCGAATGTGAATTCCGTTGCAGACTTCTATGGTCTCGTCGTAGTGAACGGGCACCAGCCTCTTGATGGCTCCGTCCGCATCTTCCATAGTGTAGATTGGTTCGACTTTTTCCTTATTGGAACGCTGGCCCTTCCTGTTTCGCCACTCAGCCTCCTGCATCTGGATATGCGCACAGTCACGAAGCATAATGCTGCACAGATCAACTGTGGCATCCGTTGCAAAAATCTGTCCCCTGAAGCCTCTCGCATACAAAAGCGGCAGCATTCCCGAGTGATCCACGTGGGCATGGGTCAGAAAAACATAGTCGATTAAGGACTCCTGAACGGGTAAATCCACGTTTTCGAAAGCATTGATTCCCTGTTCCATACCGTAATCGATAAGAATGTTTTTGCCGCAAGCCTCGAGGAAATGGCAGCTGCCTGTTACTTCATGGTCTGCTCCGACAAAGGTAATCTTCATGTGTAAAGCCTCCCAATTTTTATTTTATTTTGCGACGTCCCCATCGCTATCGGTGTCATGTGCCTTGATCACCGGCGTAGATACAACTTCCTGTTCTATCTCAAAAGAAATTTCTGTCCCTCTTCTGTAAACGCTTGAAACACTCATTGTGCCACCCAGGGAAAAAAGAATTCCTGCTGCAACCGTGATTCCCAGGTTGACTCCGGTAACCTTGCCGGTTCTCTCGTCCTTCATTCTGCCTATGCGAGCGTTAAGAGCATCCAGTTCATCCTCTCTGATACCCACACCCGTATCCAGGATGCTGACCAAAAGTTTGCCCTTTAATCCCGCCTCTCTCACGAAGTCCACCTTTAATGTGATGCTTCCTTCCTGGGTGTATCTGACAGCATTCGTGACAAGTCTGAGTATTACGTTCCTTATTCTGTTGGCATCGCCGCGCAATACGCTTGGAATGTTCTCGGAGAATTCATACCTGAATTTGAGCCCCTTTCCACCAACGTATTCCCTGGACAAATCTATTATTTCATCAAAGAATTTTTCTGTCTTGTAAGGCGCAATAACCGGAGCAACGATTCCTGCTTCAATTCTTGCCATATCGGCTATATCTTCCGATACAGCCTTCAAAATCGTTATCTGGCCGTCAATCTGCTTTGCCCTCTTCTTATAGTCCTCGTTTGGCGCAGAGTGTACCATGTAGTCGTTTCTGACTGATAAATTCTGAAGACCCTGACCTATTTCCGCCGAAACGTTCTTAAGGAAGGCAACCTTTTCGAGTTTGGAAGCCTCAATGGCTTTCATCCTCCGAAAACCTATAAGTCCCGCAATATACTTCATGGTCATCCAGAACACTATAATGCTGGAGAAAAATATCATATTGTACTTGCTGAGAGAGGAAAAGGGGGATCCTGTCCTGGCGGGAAGCGCATAAAATGACATGGCAAGATTAATCACCACCAAAAGCACAAATCTCGTAGGCTCAATATATGCCACACATCCCACCCCCGCATAGACCGTGGCCCAGATAAGATAGTCCGCTTCTCTGCCTTCCATCTGAACCAGATAAATAGAGTGTGTTCCCCATTTCATGTACAGGAAAACCGAAACCAGAATCGCCAGGTCATAGTAGATTCTTATGAAAGTCTTATTATCGGATATCACCTTGAGAAAACGACCTATGAAAAGAAGCACAGTGCCGCTTCCAAAAGTAATAACCATAGTGGAATACAAATCAATCAGATCCTCCGTTGGGGTCCCAAAGGAATCCAACAGTTCGGTCTGAGTCGTAATCCACAGAGAAATCAGCCCTATTACCACAAAAAACACACTGGCATTTCCGAAACGGATTACCTGAGTGGGCATCTGATAATCTGTGTAGTCTCTCTGAGCTTTGAAGTAGGATTTGATATTCATATAATCTCCTCCCGGGAATCCAAATATCTGTCCGCTATTTCTCGTTATATATTTTCTCTTTCAGGTACTTCTTGTTGGCCTCGAAATCCACCTGCAAAACCGCCATTCCTCTGATATTGGCATCGGAATATGTTCCCTGCAGGGGAATCATGTTCTGCTCGATATCATATGCAGCAAGCTTCCAGGCTACGGATGAAAGATAGATAAACTCTCCCCTTGTTACGTTTGTGGTAAGGTTGGGGAAAAGGCCGTCTATAATTCCTGTGGGGTTTGTTACCATGGCACCGGGAATCTTTTTGATGACCTGATTAAGGACCTTACGCTGTCTCTCTGTACGTCCGAAGTCAGTACCTATATATCTGTTTCTTGAGTAGGCCAAAGCCTGAGGACCGTCAAGCTGTATCTCTCCGCTTAAGGTCTCATCAAGATAATCGTTGTCTATGGGGAGGCCCTGAAGAAGGTTATATTCGTTAAGATATGCGTTAACCCACTTCACCTCATCATTGGAAAGTTCAAGCTTTACGCCGCCCACTGCGTCCACAAGGTTGGCAAAAGCCTTGAAGTTAACAACCATGTATCTGTCTATCTTTATGTCAAAATTCTGGGTAATAGTCTCCATCAGAAGTTCCGGACCGCCGAAAGCATATGCTGCGTTAAGCCTGTTGCCCTCATATCCGGGAATCTCCACATACATATCTCTCAAAAATGAAGTCATCTGGATAGTCTTGGTGCTGTTGGAGATGCTAAGAAGAATCATGGCATCGCTTCGACCTTCATCAGTCTCATCTCTGGAGTCACTTCCGATAAGAAGTACGTTTACAACACCGTTATCTTTAATTCCCGCAGATGCAAAGCTTGGGATCTCGGAATAGTTCATCTTGCCGTAAATCTTGGTCATTGCATAGCACCAGATAACTGCAAAGAGACAAAGGATAGTAAGAAGAGCGATAAAAACTCTCTTGCCCTTACCCTTCTTTGGTGCCCCTTCCGGTCCACCCTGACCGCCTTTTGACTTCTTTCCGCCGTTGCCGCCGCCTCCGCCGTTACCTCCTGCGTTTCTTGCCTGGTAAGCTTCGGCTTCAGCCCTCATCTTAGCGATTTTCTTCTGCTTCTTTAAGACCTTCTTGGCTTCCTTAAGCTCCTTATTTACGCTTCTTTCATCCACGTAAACCGGCTTGTTCTGACTGCCTGCAGCAAGGTTTAGGTCCACTTCTCTGGCTTCAGGTCGTCTTTGAGGTCTCTGTGGCCTTTGTTGTGGCGACAGCCTGTGCTGTTCGGGGCTGCGCTGTTCCGGCCTTCTTACAGGTCTCCTCTGCTCCCCGGCCAGGTCCATGTTTACTTCCCGTTGCCTTGGTCTATTCTGAGGCACATCCTTCTCCGCCTCATAAAGGAATCCCTCAAGCCCCTGCCTGATTCGTTCCATTTCATTTTCATTGTTATTCATAGGATTCAACAACTCCCTCCTATATCCAATATTCTACCATAATGTGCAGGTTGGGGACAGTCCCAAATTGCACCGTGCAGGTTGGGGACTGCTTAGATTATCATCTGAAGTGCAACACTCACGTCACAGTTTTTCTAAGCAATTA
>CAMVID010000036.1:0-9154 GCA_947167445.1 uncultured Lachnospiraceae bacterium | reverse complement strand
TTCTTTCCGCAGCACTTCTTGTACTTCTTGCCGCTTCCGCAGGGGCAGGGATCGTTGGGATAAACCTTGGCATCCTTAACGATTGTCATTGAAGACTTCTGCTCCTTGTAGAGCTCTTTCTGCTTCTCCTCTGAGAAGATGTTGTTCCACTGCTCAAGGCCATAGAGCCAATCAGCACTGGCTGCAACCATGTTCTTGTAGAGGAGTTCCTTGTCGAAGTCCAAAGAAACCTTGGTGTTCTCGTCCATCTCCTCAATGGGGTTAGGGGTCTTAAGGCTGTCGTTGATTCCGTCAAGGAATCCAACCATGGTCATAAGCTCGACGTCGTACTTGTCGGCCAGCTCATCAACAGTTCCCTCTACAACCTCATCAGGGTTTGAAAGAAGGCTTGCATAGATTTCTTTCTCTTTCTCGAAATAAGCCTTCCATAATCTTCTTAAATCATCTTTGCTTGCGGTGGGAGAGTACGCGGTCTCTCTCCAGGTATCTAATAAACTCATAGTAAAAACCACCTTTTCTCAATAATAGATATAAAAAAGTATATCTCAAATCCTTTGGTTAGTAAACTTCTATTTAGCAGACGCCCATGGCTTTAAGATCTGCCTTGACCTGCTCAAGGTCCTTGTATACGATGCCTCTTATGCCAAGCTCCTCGCCGGCTTTGATGTTTTTTGGAGTATCGTCGATAAAAACGCATTCCTCCGCCTTTAAATCATATGTGGTAAGAAGCAGGTTATAGAATGCAGGGTCGGGCTTGATCAGCTTCACGGTGTATGATAAGTACCCGCCGTTCATGTGGGGTATGAAATCCAGGGCCTCGGCACACTCAACCTTTGCTTTCTCAGAGAAATTGGAAAGGTAATAAACCTTATAGCCCTTGCTCTTTAACTCCTCAAGCCAGGGAATAGCGAAATCTCTCTTGGTTACCAGACCACTGCAGTCTGCAAACACGCTTCTGATCCAGTCTTCAATCTCAGGGTCCGCAGCAATGAAAGCCTGATAGATTTCTTCCTCTGTATAAACACCTCTGTCGAACTCATTCCAGGCTGCGTTGTAAACCGTTGCCTTGGCGAGGCGTTCAATCTGTTCTTCCGTGTATCCCTTATCTACCATAAAATCGTGCCAGCGATAGTTCGTAAGCACATTTCCTATGTCGAAGATAACATTCTTAATCATAAAACTTACTCCTCAATTAATTTCAAAAGATTATTTGCGGCGTAGGATAAAGGTGCCGCCACCTTTGTTGCGATGCAAAAGCGCCTTTTGGGAATCATCTTATTGAATCTAAGTTCAAAAAGTTTCCCCTCTTTAATATAGGGGGCTGCAAAATCCTTCATGACTGAACCGATTCCAAGATTCTTAAGAGCAAACTCCACAATCATGTCTGAAGTCGCCAGTTCAAACTCCGGAGAGATATGAACGTTATTGGTTTCAAGAAAGTCTTCCATATACTTTCTTGTACTGGTTTCTCCCTCAAGACAGATTAAAGGAAGCTTTTCAAGTTCTGAGAGATCCAGGGTTTTGTTCTTAAGTCCGAAGAAATGTCTTCCCGCCACAAAAACGTCTTCAATCTCCCTGACGTTCTTAAGCTTAATGTCGTCCCTCATTTCAATGGGGGTGCTTACAAGGCCAAAATCTATGGCCTCCTCCTCAAGAAGCTTAAGGGTCTCAGGGGTGGGACCGTTTGTAACCGAAACCTTTACTCCCGGGAACTTTTCGTGGAACTTCTCCAAGTATGGCAAAAGAAAGAATCTAAGTGTCATATCACTGGCTCCGATTCTTACCTCGCCGTATTCAAGGTTAAGCATCTGTCTGACTCTTCTCTCACCGGTTTCAAAAAGTTCGTAGCCCTTTGAGACATAGTCAAACAAAACCTTGCCTTCCCCTGTCATCACAACACCCTTGGAGCTTCTTACAAACAAAACCACATTAAGCCAGTCCTCAAGCTGTCTTATGGCCTGGCTCACCGCAGGCTGTGAAATATTAAGTTCCTTGGCTGCCTTTGTGATACTTCCGTTTACGGCAACATAGTAGAAAACCTTGTAATACTCAAGATTGTTGGTCATCCGTTACATCCTCTTCGGGTAACTTGGGTTCAGGGGGATCGGCGATGGTTCTTTTGCCTGTAAGCTTTCCGTACATCCAAATGAATGCCCAGCAGAAAACAGGTATAGCGATGGTAAGGATTGCGCATATTTTAAATAACTGCATTCCTCCCGCCTTTGTAAAGAACGCTGCCACAAAGGTTACTATATACAATAAAACCAGCAAAATTACGCACACTAAGGCTGCAATCTGTTTAGGACTTTTTTTCTTTTTCATTCTCATTTCCTCCCGTGCCATTATATTAGTAAAATTGCGGCTTGTCAAAGAATATCATAAGCTCCTCTTATGTTGACTATTGATTCATAAATGTTAAAATATCAGTATAAAGTCAGATTTTTGCCACGGAGGTATTGATGCGTTCAGTCAGGAAACTTTTCTATCGCGTAGTCGGAATAATTATTGTTCCCACCATACTTCTCGTGTGCTTTATTCTCTATTCCCATTTCTCCGGGAAGACCCTTAAGTGGCCCTGGGCAGTAGAGTCGGAGACTGACTTTTTACCAAATGCAAAGATATACTCCGCCAAGGTGTATGACTCCACAGGAGAGGAGTACCTGGGAGAGCGCGGCTACATCAAGGTTGGTCCCACGGAGCTTGCATCCCTGACGCCTACTCAGTATTACAACTACTATAATACGGTTTTGAAAAACACCGATTATCTCTGGTTCACCTTTGTGTGCCCCGACGGCACCGGTCTCTACATTCCAAATGTGGAAGACGGCGGCGCCTGCTACTGCACCATCGATTCCATGGGCCGGGTGGTTCATCCCAAAGGCTTCATCATCGTTGAAGGCGAAACCTGCTACTATGCGGAGAACAATAACTAGGTGCAATTACACGGAGGTAGTATTGCAAACCTAAACAAATGTGCTATAATAAAAGAGCAAAGGCATTACCGATAGACGGTTAGCCCAAGTTTAGATAGTGATTAAAATTAATCGCCTAATCTTTCTCAGGGACAAGGCGATTATTTTTGTGCTTTTTTATGTGGTATTATTAATAAAGATACGGAAAAAGGAGGACTGTAGAGATGTCTTGGATAAACAAATATATGAATATAAAAGGGATAAGAATTCTTAGTGCCATATTAATTGCAGCCATATCCTTTTTTCTTTTGGCTACAAAGGTCCCGGAAACCAAACCGGTGAAGGCTACACTTCAAAATGTTGAAGAAAGCAAGGAGACCGTATTTAAGTTTGCAGGTGCAGTTGTAGCTTCATCCCTGGCAATATCGGCCCTGCCCGATGACTTTGCATCGCCCCTTGCCAATTCCTTTACAGACATGAACAAGTATTTCGTCATAATTCTCGCTGCGCTGATGATTGAGAGACTTCTTATGGTCGTGGGCGTTGACCTTGTATTTACATGGGTTATTCCCATCGCATGTGCCATATACATCATTGCAATCATTAAAGATAAGCGCAGTTGGAGAGTGTTTTCATATAAGGTTGCTGTATTCGCAATGCTGCTGCTTCTTGTGGTACCTGTAAGCACACATCTTTCAAAGGTGTACGGAGAAGAGTATCTGGATTATGTTGATGAAACCATAGAGGAAACATCAGCCGGTACGGAAAAGATAAATAATGCAATGCAAAGCAGTGATGGAGATTCGACTGTTTTTGACAAAATAAGCGAAGCCTTCAAAAACGCCATGAGCGGCATTGATGACCTTATTACATTTTTCAAGAACGGAATAAAGAAGTGCATGAACTCCATCGCAGTTCTTATTGTAACCACATGCGTTGTGCCTGTTGTGGTTTTGCTGTTACTGGCGGTTGTATTTAAGATGATGTTTAAGGCGGCCATAAGGCTGCCTGAAGGCTATGCCATTACGAAGAAAGAATACGGGAAGCCGGAGGTGACAGCTGATGAAGATTAACATTACCAGGATAGTTATCATCGCTTTACTTGCTGCGATTATAGTAGTAGTTGTTATCGGCGTGGGATTGCGCCTTAACAGGAAAAGCAACTCGGATTACAGTGATGGCGTAATTCAGATTGACCCCAACACCATATATCTTGAGGGAAGCGGAGTTGAGGTTAATTTTTCAGAAGTACTCTTATCCAATCAGAAAGAGCAGCGTAAGCTTATCGTCAGTGAGCAGGAAGCCAAGGTGGAGACTGAACTTACTGACAGGTTAATCAAGAGCTGGGATTATGACTTCCTGAAGAAAACGCAGAAGGTGTCTTATGAAGGCAAAGGCTACTTCGTAGTTGATCTTGATAACATTACTGAGGACAGAATCGTAGATGACAAAGATGCGAAAACCGTAACGATTCTCATCGATCATTCCCGCCTTGAGGTTGTGGACATCGACCCCAATAAAGTTTCCATTGGAGAGGTAAAAGAAGGTTTTCTTGCCAGAGGGGACATAGAACTTACTCTAAAGGATTACAACGAGATTGAGAAAGAGTTAAAGAAGCGCATGGAAGAGAAGTTTAATACCGTATCAAACGGCCAGACCGCCGATGACCTGGCTCTTAAGATGGTGAAGGAAGTTTATGAGCCCATCGTAAAGGCTATTGATGCGGAGTATGAGGTTATTGTTGCGTTTAAATAGGGGGCAATGTGGTTGACATACCCCCTGAAACTCTTTAAACTAAATAAATGTGACAATCCGGGACAGACCCCACCTGTCACATTATGCGAAATTATATAGAAAATGAGGATATATTAATGGAGAGTAAAAAGAAGGTCATACTTACCGGCGACAGGCCTACGGGTAGACTTCATATAGGACATTATGTTGGAAGCTTGCGCCGCAGAGTGGAACTTCAGAATTCCGGTGAATTTGATAAGATTTTCATCATGATTGCGGATGCGCAGGCACTTACTGACAATGCGGACAATCCTGAGAAGGTCAGACAGAATATTATAGAGGTTGCATTGGATTACATGTCAGCAGGCATTGATCCTTCTAAGTCAAACATCCTGATTCAGTCACAGATTGCCGAGCTTACAGAGCTTTGCTTCTATTATATGAATCTTGTTACTGTACCCAGACTTGAGCGTAACCCTACCGTTAAATCAGAGATTAAGATGAGAAACTTCACAGGTGTTCCTGTAGGTTTCTACACATATCCCATAAGCCAGGCAGCTGATATCACAGCATTCCAGGCAACAACCGTTCCTGCAGGCGAGGACCAGGAGCCCATGCTTGAGCAGACCAGAGAAATCGTAAGAAGCTTCAACTTCACTTACGGCGATACTTTGGTAGAGCCCAAGATTCTCCTTCCCGAGAACGAAGCCTGCTTAAGACTTCCCGGTACAGACGGACAGGCCAAGATGAGTAAGTCCCTCGGAAACTGCATTTACCTTTCCGACCCTTCCGATGAAGTTAAGAAGAAAGTAATGTCAATGTACACCGATCCCCTTCACTTACAGGTTTCCGATCCCGGACACCTTGAGGGCAACACGGTATTCACATATCTTGATGCTTTCTGCAAGGATGAGCACTTCGAGCGTTACTGCCCTGATTATGCTAACCTTCAGGAGATGAAGGACCATTACACAAGAGGCGGCCTTGGAGACGTTAAGGTTAAGAAGTTCTTACTTGCGGTTTTTGAGGAAACTCTTGAACCCATGAGAGTGAAGAGAGCAGAGCTTGAGAAGGATATTCCCTATGTTGTCGATGTTCTCAAGAAGGGAACCGAGGCAGCAAGAGAGGTTGCTAGCCAGACTCTTCGCGATGTGAAGAACGCAATGAAGATTAACTACTTCGAGGATCCCGACTGGATTAAGGAGCAGGAAGAGAAGTTCAAAGCATAAGTTTCAGGAATCTGAAACTGTTATATTTCAAGAATTCAAGCCCCGAGGAGCGTGTGAGCGACCTCGGGGCTTTTGATTTCCGAAGGCATTATGGACGCTGATGGTAATATAATTTTGTGATTTTGTCAAAACCTGAGCCTTCTTCTCTCTGGCCGGTTTACATAAGTCGGAGCATTTTGAAGGCGAGCATAACAAAATTAAGAAAATGCCATTTTTATCCGCTTGATTTACCGCTTGGGCGGCATGAATTACGGGTAAAAACGTCAAAATCTCCCCTTTTCACGTATTTCGGGGCTCTGAAATCAACACTTCAGTTAACATAACAACAAAACAAGCATATAAAAATGACGATTTCGCGATTTTTATCCGCTTTTCTCGGCGCAGAGGCACAAAACAGTTGACATAACAACGGAAACAGCGCAACCGGTTCACGGAACGGTTGACATAACTCTGGCCCGGTCTCGGGCAAACCATCTCATTCCTGCTTGATTACAGCTCATCTGAGGGGGAAGGGGTGTCAAGGGTGCGAAGCACCACCTTGTGGCATGCCCTTGACGCTCCTTCCCCCTCAGATAAACTTGCCATAATGCAGGAATGAAAGGAAACTTCCTTAAACTTGAAAAATACTATTGCAGATGTTATAATGACAGGACGTGAGGCACAGTGTCCCACGACAAACAACAGGAGGATATAGAAATGAAAAAGTTTTTATCACTCGTACTTGCAATGTGCATGGTATTTGCACTCTGCGCTTGTGGCGGTGAGCAGGCAGCTACTTCTACAACAGAAACAGCTACCGAGAACACTGAAGCTGCAGTAGAGAGCACAGAAGCAGCTGCAACAGAGACAACTGAAGCAGCAGCTACAACTTACACAAAGGGAAATGACGTTCCCGATGAGATGACTTCCGCAGACGGAAAGTATCAGATCGCACTCGTTACTGATGTAGGTCAGTTAAAGGATGGTTCCTTCAACGAGGGTACATGGAACGGTGTTAAGCTTTATGCTGCTAACAACGGCAAGAGCTACAAGTATTATCAGCCCGCTAACGGTTCTGAGGCTACTGATGATGACCGTTACGATGCAATGGCTGCTGCTTGCGAAGCAGGCGCTGAGCTCGTTGTAGCTCCCGGCTTCCTTCAGGCTACAGCTCTTGAGAAGGCTGCTAAGGCATATCCTGATGCACACTTCCTTTTCATCGATGGTTGGGATCTTGGTCTTGACAACGTTAAGGCTGTTGCTTACCAGGAAGAGCAGTGTGGTTACTTCGCAGGTTATGCAGTAGTTAAAGAAGGTTACACAAAGTTAGGCTTCTGCGGTGGCGGCGGCGGAACAAACCCTGCATGCTGCAGATACGGTTACGGCTTCGTTCAGGGTGCTAACGCAGCAGCTGCTGAGCTTGGCGTAGACGTAGAGGTTCAGTACACATGGTTATATGGTTCAACATACTCACCTTCAACTGAGTTACAGACACTTGTAAACGGTTGGTACAAGAACGGTACAGAAGTTGTATTCGCTTGTGGTGGTACACTTTGCCAGTCTGTATTTGCAGCAGCTGCTGAGAACGACGGCAAGACCATCGGTGTTGACGTTGACCAGTCAGGTGATTCTGACACAGTTATTACTTCAGCTATGAAAGAGCTTGCTAACTCTGTTCAGCAGATGGCTGCTAAGAACGATGCAGGCGAGTGGGCTAACCTTGAAGGTTGTGTAGTACTTGGTGCTGCTGACAACGATACAGGTATCCCTACAGAGAATTGGAAGTTCGAGAAGTTCACTGTTGACGAGTATCAGGCAATGTTTGACAGCGTAGCAAACGGTTCACTTGTAATCGATGCTGACTACGAGGCAAACTTTGGTCAGGATTACAGCAACGTTACAGTTAACGTAGTTGAATAATTAGTTCTTGATTTTCTTAAGCGCTACGGGTTTTCCCGTAGCGCTTTTTTATTGAAAATTGCGCCTCCAGCAATTATAATTAAATGTAGCATGGGCATGTCCCATTTAGTATGAAAAGGGAGGTCGAAGCATGGCAAACAATTCAGAATACGTAATTGAAATGCTTCACATAACGAAAGAGTTTCCCGGAATCAAAGCGAACGATGACATCACTCTTCAGCTTAAGAAGGGTGAAATTCATGCGCTTTTGGGAGAGAACGGCGCCGGTAAGTCTACTCTTATGAGCGTTTTGTTTGGTCTCTACCAGCCGGAGCAGGGAATCATCAAGAAGGACGGAGTGGAGGTTAAGATCAATAACCCCAACGATGCTACCGCTCTTCATATCGGAATGGTTCACCAGCATTTTAAACTTGTTGATGTCTTTACAGTTCTCGACAACATCATTCTCGGAGCTGAAGATACCAAGTTTGGTTTCCTTCAGAAGAAGGAAGCAAGAAAGAAGGTAAAGGATCTCTCCGAGAGATACGGACTTCACGTTGATCTTGACGCAAAGGTTGAGGATATTACCGTAGGTATGCAGCAGCGTACAGAAATCCTCAAGATGCTTTACAGAGATAATGAAATTCTCATCTTCGATGAGCCTACGGCGGTTCTTACCCCTCAGGAAATCGAAGAGTTGATGCAGATAATGAAGAACCTTGCCAAAGAGGGTAAGTCCATCCTCTTCATTTCTCATAAGCTTAATGAGATTATGGAGGTTGCGGACAGAGTTACCGTTCTTAGAAGAGGTAAGTATGTAGCTACCGTTAATACCAAAGATACCAACAAGCAGGAACTTTCCAACATGATGGTTGGACGTCCTGTTCAGCTTCAGGTTGTGAAGGACGAGGCTAAGCCCACAGATGTGGTTCTTGATATCAAGGACATGTGCGTTTATAACGAGGTCCACAAGAAGGACGCCGTCCACAACGTGACCATGCAGGTTCGTAAGGGTGAAATCGTCTGTATCGCCGGTATCGACGGAAACGGCCAGACTGAGTTCATCCATGGCCTTACGGGACTTTCAAAGATTACCGGCGGAACTGTTAAGATCTGCGGTAAAGATGTTACCAAGGCTTCCATTTCCGGCAAGAGCGAGAATATGTCCCATATTCCCGAGGACCGTCACAAACATGGTCTTGTGCTTGATTTTACCCTTGAAAACAATTTGGTACTTCAGAGATTCCAGGACCCTCAGTTCCAGAATCACGGATTTATCAAGTTTGACAGTGTAAGAAAGTATGCAGAGGACCTTATCAAGCAGTTCGACGTTCGTTCAGGACAGGGTCCCATTACCATTGCCCGTTCCATGTCAGGCGGTAACCAGCAGAAGGCGATCAT
>CAMVID010000035.1:0-9202 GCA_947167445.1 uncultured Lachnospiraceae bacterium | reverse complement strand
CAGCTGAAGTTTATTCAGAAAGTGTTGCACTTGGTTGACAAACCAAGCAGTCCCCAAATTGCACATTCGTCCACAAATCGCACATAGTATAGTACGCATTTCAATAGAATTTCGTATATGAAACCTTAAGTTTTTCTTATTTAATAAAATAGGTGCAATTTGGGGCCTGTCCCCAAATTGCACCTAGCAATCAGTTTTTAATTCAGTCTTTTAAGTCGGAGCCGCAGTGAGGGCACTTGGTTGCTTTGATGTTGATGGTTTCAAAGCAGTGAGGACACTCCTTGGTTGTGGGTTCCTCATTAGCCTCATCCTCTTTCTTCTTTTTGAACTTGTTCATTGCCTTGATGATGATGAAGATTACAAGGGCAATGAGAAGGAAGTTGATGATAGCAGCGATGAATGCACCGTAATTAAGTGTTGCGGCACCCTCTCCCTCTCCGAGAGCAATGCTGAGCTCGGAGAAATCCAAGCCGCCTGTAAGCAGTGAAATCAGAGGCATAATCACGTCATTTACCAGCGAAGTGACAATCGCGGTAAATGCGCCGCCGATGATGATACCTACAGCCATGTCCATTACATTTCCTCTTGAAATGAACTCTTTGAATTCTTTAATGAATGACTTCATTGAAAAATCCTCCCTTTCTCAATTTATTATTTATACTTCAATCGACCAAATGCCGACTGTGTAATTATACCACATTTTGAATAAGGGGAGCACAATTTTCACTCAATTATTCAAATAAGGCTTTCCATTTCGTCCAGGACTTCCTCGAAGACCTTAAGGGCAGCTTCCAGGGGAGCGGGAGTGTTCAAATCAACACCTGCGATCTTAAGAAGCGATACAGGATCAGAAGTACATCCGCTGTGTAAGAACTTCATGTAATCATCAACTGCGCTCTGGCCTTCCTTAAGGATTCTTCTGGCAATGGAAACCGCTGAAGAATAGCCTGTTGCGTACTGGAATACGTAGAAGTTGTAGTAGAAGTGAGGAATTCTAGCCCACTCCATTGCGATTAAGTCATCGCTTATCATGGCGTCTCCGAAGTATTTCTTGTTAAGGTCGAGGTAAACCTTGCAAAGTGCATCTGCTGAGAGGCTTTCGCCTTTTTCCGCCATTTCATTGGTAAGCATCTCAAACTCGGCAAACATGGTCTGACGGTAAACAGTTGACTTAAAGCTCTCCATGTAGTGGTTAAGGAGATTCATACGTTTTTTCTTATCGGTCTCATTCTTTAAGAGGTACTCCTGTAAAAGCACCTCGTTCACAGTTGAAGCAACCTCGGCAACGAAGATCTTGTACATGGAATCGAGGATGGGGTTTGCTTCGTTGGAAAAATATGAATGCATGGCGTGGCCCATCTCATGCACCAGGGTGAACTGGTTGTCCAGGGTGTTGTTGTAGTTCAAAAGCACGTAAGGGTGTACGCCGTAGCAGCCTGCGGAATAAGCTCCGCTTCTTTTGCCCTTATTCTCATAAACATCGAGCCATCTGTTGTTAAATGCAGTCTTGAGAAGCTCAATATATCTGTCGCCCAAAGGAGCAAGAGCCTTAAGAGCTGTTTCCTTGGCCTCCTCGAAGGGAATCTTCACCTCCACATCTGAAACGATGGGAACGTAAACGTCATACATATGAAGCTCGTCAACTCCAAGCATCTTCTTTCTTAATGCAACATATCTGTGCATAAGATCCATGTGCTTGTTTATGGTGTCAACAAGGTTGTGGTAAACCTTGGGATTTACGTTGTTTCTGTCAAGGGCGCACTCAAGGGTTGAGCTGTAGTTTCTTGCCTTGGCAATATAAATCTGCTTCTTAACCTGGCCGTTGTAGAGGGAAGCTGAGGTGTTTTTGAACTGCTTTAAGGTGTTGTAGGCTCCCTCGAAGGCATCTTTTCTCACTCTTCTGTCGCGGCTCTCCTCAAGGGGAACGAAGCGGCCGGCTGTGATTCTTACCTTTTCGCCGTTCTCATCCTCAATTTCGGGATACTGAAGGTCAGCGTTCATAAAGATTCCGTAGGTGTTTGAAGGAGTCTGACATGCCTCGGATGAAAGTGCAAGAAGTTCCTCCATCTCTGTTGAAAGGGTGTGGGCTTTCGTTCTTCTTACCTCGGTAAGATAAATCTTATACTTCTTTAATCCCTCTTCTTCTTCGTAGTACTTATCAAACTTATCATCCGGAACGGCGATAATCTCGGGATCCATGAAGGATACCTTGGTCTCGCACTCTGAAACGATGGTCTCCAGCTTTTGAAGAGCCTCAAGATTTTCGTTGTTGCCGGTATCCTCGTCGTGCTTTCTTGCCGCATACTCCTCAAGCTTGTAGGTTCTCTCGAAGAAATCCTCGAAAAGTGTCATGGTCTCAAGAAGAGCCTTGGCACTCTCAGCGGATTTGCCTTTCTTCGCCGCAATCTTATCTGTAATCTCCTTAATCTTATTTACGTCACTGTCATATGAAGCCTTGTCTGGGTAAATATCCCCAAGGTTCCAGGTGAACTCTTTCTTCTGTTCTTCTCTTGTGATTAATTCTTTTGCCATTTTTGTACTTCCTTTCATTGACTCCCTTGGTCAAATATCTATATCCAGCTCCACCGGGCAATGGTCGGAGCCCATAATATCGGTATGAATCTTGGCATCCACTAACTTATCCTTTAAGCTGCCGGAGGTAATGAAATAGTCGATTCTCCACCCTGCGTTCTTGGCTCTTGCGGAGAATCTGTAGCTCCACCAGGAGTAGATGTCAGTCATGTCAGGGTAGAAGAATCTGAATGTATCGATGAATCCGTTGTCCATCAAATGCTGGAATTTGCCTCTTTCCTCGTCGGTAAAGCCCGCATTGTGCCTGTTGGTTTTGGGGTTCTTCAAATCAATTTCCTTATGAGCGACATTCAAGTCACCACACCAGATGACAGGCTTGTTTTTTTGGAGACTTTGCACGTATGAGTAGAAATCGTCCTCGAATCTCATTCTGTAATCGAGCCTTTTAAGCTCGTCCTGAGAGTTGGGCACGTACACCGTAATAAAGTAATACTCCGGGAACTCCAAAGTGATAACACGACCCTCATGGTCATGCTCATCCACGCCGATTCCGTAGGTGACAT
Organism: uncultured Lachnospiraceae bacterium; assembly: GCA_947167445.1. Lineage (GTDB taxonomy): Bacteria > Bacillota > Clostridia > Lachnospirales > Lachnospiraceae > G11. Next base: position 6,107 of record CAMVID010000035.1, on the reverse strand, counting down.
TCAAAGGTTTTTCTTTGGTAAAAACAGCGGTTCCCGAATACCCCTTCTTCTCGGCGTAATTCCAGTAGTCATAGTAGCCATCAAAAGCCAGATCTATCTGGCCCTCCTGAAGTTTGGTTTCCTGCAGGCAGAAAATGTCGGCATCAAGCTTTTTAAAGATATCCTCAAAACCCTTTTCTCTCACTGCTCTGAGGCCGTTTACGTTCCATGAAATAAACTTTTTCAAAATAACCTCCCAATTTCATACCGTCGGTTCATTTAAACACGCAAAGTAATCATACCCCAAAGGAGAGGGGCTATGCAAGACTCCAAAAGTATGTTAAAATAATAACCAGGATGTGTTAAAAATTTAACCATCTAGGAAACTGTACTAATTTATATGTAATTTTTGGAGGGAAAAACATGGAATTACAAAACGTAGTAGTAGCCGGCGGCGGAGTCCTCGGAACACAGATTGGACTCATGTGCGCTTACACCGGACACAAAGTAACTTTTTGGCTTAGAAGTGAGAGCTCTATCGGAAGAACAACTCCTAAGATTGAAAGATACAGTGCTCTTATGCTTCAGGATCTTGAGGCAGCCAAGGCACTCATTACTAACCCTGTTGGTAAGATGATGTACCCCAAAGGAATGATCAAGACCTGGGACGGAATCACAGCAGAGAAAATAGATGAACTTGTTAAAATCGGTAAGGAGAATCTTAAGAACAACATCAAGATTGAACTTGATATGGCCAAGGCTGTTGCAGATGCCGACATCGTAATCGAGTCAATGTCAGAGGACCCCGAAGCCAAGATTGGTGTTTATGAGAAGATGAAGGATCTTTTACCTGAAAAGACAATTCTCGTAACCAACTCTTCCACCATGCTTCCCAGCAGATTTGCTGAGTACACCGGAAGACCCGAGAAGTATCTTGCACTTCATTTTGCAAACACTATTTGGAAAAACAACACTGCTGAAGTGATGGGACATCCCGGAACAGATAAAGCAATCTATGATAAGGTTGTTGCTTTTGCATCCGACATTAACATGGTACCCTTACAGCTTCACAAAGAGCAGCCCGGATACATCCTTAACTCAATGCTTGTGCCTTTCTTAAGCGCAGCTCAGGCACTTTGGGCTAACGAGGTTTCCGATCCCGCAACCATCGACCTTACATGGAAGCTTGCAACAGGCGCTCCCGCAGGTCCTTTCCAGATTCTTGATATTGTGGGTCTTGAGACAGCTTACAACATCCACATCATGAAGCCCGAAGCAAAGGTTGAAGGCACACTTGAAAACAGAATCTGCACTCTTCTTAAAGAGAAGATTGACAAGGGCGAAACCGGTGTCAACGCAGGCAAGGGCTTTTACGATTATTCTAAATAATAATGCACTACACAGCCGAAGGGACCTCGTAGAGGTCCCTTTTTTGGTGTTTGTGTCAGTTAGATCTGTCTTTTAGTTTATTTTGATTGTACCAATCTTATTTGCTTTAAGGTTCTTATCGAAGTCGCAGGGATTTGCGAAGCGAATACCTGTCTTAACAGATGAAGCCTCATCGGCTCTGTTGCTGCGGATTCGCATGTATACGTCCCACTCACCCTTTGCGAGGTCTGAAGGCACCGGAATATCAAAGTTGTAGCTTACAGTGGTAAGTGATGTGATTTCGGTTGCGTCGAAATCCACTGGAATAACCTTGGTTTCGTCACCCTTCTTTAAAACAATCTCGGTTGTTTTGGGAGTAAGGAAGTTTCCGAAGCCCACGTTCTTAATCTTTCCGCTCATATTGAAGGTGCCGCCCCTGGATGCTTTCTGAGAAAGCGACGACTCTTTTACCAAAAGTCTATAACCCATGTGGTCCCGCATGAATTTGCGGTATGAGTGTCCGATATAGGGCTCGACATCGCTCTTCTCAAGGCCCGGAATGAGGCAGTTACTTTCGAAGTTTACTTTGTTGAGGGCACCGATAACAACCTCTCCTTCATTGTTGATGTTATGAAGGAATGACAGGTGGCTTCTGTATAATTCTTTGGTAAAATCAGCTCCGCCGTACATTGTGGTGCCTCCGGTCGCCAGCTCACCCTCCGAAACGTATGCGCATTCGCCGCCGAAGGGAACCTGGTCCATCTTCTCAAGAAGATCAAGGCCCTTTTCTCTTGTGATATAAGGGAAGTGATTGTTGCTTCCGTAGGTTCCGACGTCGGTGGAATCCCCGAGATATCCGTCGTTGTACATGCCAAGACGAGGGTTGATTTCAAGGCTTCCGTCGGCAACTGCATCGTTAAAATCTTCGGAATTTGTGTAGCCGTAATATCCCATCAGATGCTTGGGTGCACGAACCAGAACCTTAATCTGAGGATCCAGCTTCTCGAGCCATCTGTTGATGATTGCATTTGAGAACTGGGTGTCATAGCCGTTCCATGTATCAATGTCGTACATGGAGGAATGCATCTCGCCCCAGGGTCCGAACATACCGCACTCAACAGCCAGAACAACGTCCTTGTAATTGTTGATAATTCCGCTGATTTCCTTGATGTGCTGGCGAATCTGCTCGGTATTATGGTAGGTTGTCTTGTCACCTTCCTTAATAATTGAAGGCTCGTTACCTACAGTATTGTCGCTTGCATAGGAAAATCTGAGAACCAAAGCGGTTCCGTTAGCTCTGGCATTCTTAAGAGTCTGCTCCAGCGAGTCCTTGAATACGTCTGTAGTCAAAAGACTTCTGTTCTCCCCGCAGCCCTGTCTGAATTTGTATCCCCAGGCTTTCAAATTTGATGTGCTGAAGTTGTTACCATTTGAGAAATAACGCAGATCGTACATGATGCTGCAAAGACCACCGGTAGGATTCTGAACCTCACATTTCTTGTCGGTTACTGTGACCCAGGTGTACGGACATCTTCCCCTTTCGACGTTGTCCGGTAACTCATATCCCGACTCTTTGCATTCGATTGTTGATCCTCTCGTAGCTGCCTGTGCGTCAATACCTAAAGTCTGAAACGCGGTAAAAACCAGGCCGATAGACAGGATCTGACTTAGGATTTTGGAAATTCTCCTGTTCATTACTATCCCCTTTACATTAATTTATTTGCGTGTGTTTACGCAGATTTGCGTTAAGAAAATACACACCCATAAGGATATTTTATCAGCCTTGTTGTTTCGTTGCAACGCTTTATTGCGCTACTTTCATAGTACCTTTGAACCACTATGTGCAGGTTTGGTGCAGGTAGGTGCAGGTTGGGGACAGGCCCAAATTGCACGGTGCAATTTGGGCCTGTCCCCAACCTGCACCTACCTGCACCAAACCTGCGCCTACCGCAGGGCGTTTCGTATGGCGTCCTTTATTACTTCGCTGGAGGCGGTGGCGCCGGAAACCGCGTCCACCTCAACCGTGTTGTTTGCTATCATGTCATCAATCATTGCTTCGGCGGGATGTCCCTTGCCGCAGTCATGTTGCAGAATTTCAATGTCGGTAATCTTCCCTGCTTCCACGGTGACGAGAACTTTCGCTTTTACCATCATGGTTTCACTGTAGCCCTCGTAGGTTCCGTCGGCCACTTTGCTTATATCCACAGGTGTCGTGTCGAAGGCATCGGTCTGGCTCTTCATCTTGAAAAAAACCGAAAGGCAAAGGGCCACGACAGCCACAGCAATAACCCCCAAAACAATCAGAAATTTCTTCATTGCTTACTCACCGCCCTCTAGGTAAGCGACTATGGGCTCAATGAATTTGGGGTCTGATTCATCATAATTCGAAGCAATCATCTCAGCCATTTTCTTCTCGTCAGCGGTAACCGCCTTCTTGGCCGTCATGGATGAGAACGCCTTCATCATCTGTTTGTAAGGGAATTTCATCTTTGTATAATCAAGACCGCCCTGGCAGAAAAATACCTTGATGTAGCGCTTTTGCTCGTCATTCAGAGCATTATCCAATATGGTCTGAATCTCCGGTGCATCCCCGGGCATGGCCCCGACCATAAACTGAACGAGCTTCTTCCCCTTCCAAACGGGCGCTTTTTCAAGGAACCACTCCGCCTTAACAGCCTTGCCCCCAAGAACCCAGCTTCCGAAAGCTATGGCATCGAACTCTTTGTAAAAACCGTCTTTCTCCTTTTTCGCTTCTTTTAAGTTCATCACAGTGGCCTGCATTCTCTCTCCGAGCCATTCGGCGTATTTCTTTGTAAATCCTGTCTGCGAATTATAAATTATCAAAGTTTTCATATTGTATTCAAATTCCTTTCCATTTGCATAATTGTTTTGATAGTTGCCATTAAATCCTGTTCGGAGATACCGACGAAGATTTTACCAACGATTTCCCTGCTGAACTCGTCGTTTCTTGCGCAGAATTCTCTGCAGGAGTCCGTCAGCTTGATTCGCTGCTTCCTCTTGTCTTTCTCATCGGTGAAGGTCTCCACGAAGCCTTTCTTCTCGAGTTTTAGAATGATCTGCTTCACGTTTTGGTGGGAACTTTCCATAATGTCCGAAAGCTCGTTAAGGGTCGGAGGCTCCTTGCAGATGTTGATGCAGATCACTGCGAAAAACTGCTTCCAGGTAATCTCTCCGATGCAGCGATCCGCCACCGCCTGGTACCTGTTGTCAAAGGCGCTCAAAAGCCCCAACAAGAAGGGCTGCGGTGCCAGGTCTCCGAAGTCAACCTTGTCCATGTTCATTGTCTCGTTGTAGTTCATTGTCATATTGAATTTCTCCCCAATAAGAAAAGGTAATATATTACATTTCTCAAACAATGTAACATATTACCTTTTTCTTGTCAACACATTTATGTGCAGGTATGTGCAGGTTGGGGACAGGCCCAAATTGCACGGTGCAATTTGGGCCTGTCCCCAACCTGCACATACCTGCACCATCGCGTCTACTTCATAGTTATAAGTTCGTATTCCCTGGTTCCGATTCCAAGTTTCACTGAATGCTCCAAAGTCTCTGCCCAGGAAACGTTCGGGTTGGAGTTATGCCAGTGATCTCCGTGATCGTGGAAATGCTCTTTTGCCATGTTGTCGCCAAGCTGGCTGTTTCTGATGGGCTCTGCCTTCTGGCAAAGGTCAACACAAGCCTGGTCCAAAGCAACCGGATCAAAGGAAGCTAACATTCCGATGTCCGGAAGGATAGGCGCATCGTTCTCACTGTGGCAGTCGCAGTTAGGTGAAACATCAGTAATAAGGCTGATATGGAAACATGGTCTGCCTGTCACAACCGCCGCGGTGTACTCGGCCATCTTGCGTCCCAGAAAGTCCGCCGCATTACCGTTATCATTCTCTATTGCGTCAAAAGCGCAGGCGCCTATACAACGTCCGCAGCCCTTACATTTCTCAGGGTCAATCCACGCCTTGTTATCCTTATAGCAAATGGCGTCGGATCCGCACTCCTTGGCACATCTCTTACATCCCTTACACTTGTCGGTGACAACGTGAGGCTGTCCGTCGTTGTGCTGCTGCATCTTTCCGGCACGGCTTCCGCAGCCCATACCTATGTTTTTGATTGCGCCGCCAAAACCCGCCATCTCATGACCTTTAAAGTGATTTAATGAGATAAAAACGTCAGCATCCATAACTGCGCGCCCAATGTAAGCTTCCTTGCAATATTCCGCATTAGGAACCGGAACAATCACATCATCGGTTCCTCTGAGGCCATCGGCGATGATTATCTGACAGCCTGTGGTGACTGTGTTAAACCCGTTCATGTTGGCGCAGTCAAGATGCTCCAAGGCATGCTTTCTGCTTCCTGGATACAGGGTGTTACAGTCAGTAAGGAAAGGCATTCCGCCAAGCTCCTTAACCACATCTGCAACTGCTTTTGCGTAGTTGGGTCTAAGATATGCCAGGTTACCAAGCTCGCCAAAGTGCATTTTGATTGCCACGAACTTGCCATCCATGTCAATATTGCCAATCCCGGCCATTCTAATTAGTTTCTGAAGCTTTGTTGTGAGCCCCACTCCCAATTGAGTCCTGAAATCAGTAAAGTATACTTTCGATTTTTCCATAAGATATTCCTCCGCTTGTATCTCTCATTATACACGAATGTGCAGGTTGGGGACAGTCCCCGATTTGCACGGTGCAGGTTGGGGACAGCTTGGTTTGTCAACCAAGTGCAACACTTTCTGAATAAACTTCAGC
>CAMVID010000034.1:0-11612 GCA_947167445.1 uncultured Lachnospiraceae bacterium | reverse complement strand
TAAGCTGCATCGAACTCAGCATTTCCTGAGTGACGAGCTACAAGGTACATGTAGTACATGGAACCTGTCCACTTTGAAGCATTTGCAAGTGAGAAAGGAATGTAGCCGTTAGCTTTAAGTGTTTCACAAACTTCTTCGAGCTCATCGATTGTCTGAGGAATCTCGAGACCAAGGTTAGCGAAGATTGTCTTATTATAGAAGATATCACAGCCTGTAAGTCCGCTGAAAGGAATTGCAAGCATCTTTCCGTCGTATGAAGACTGAGCAACTGCTGCTTCAACATATTCAGGATGATCGTATTTAGCGTACATATCTGTGATGTCGTTAGCGAAACCTGACTTATAGTACTCAGCCATGGGACCGCCACCCCAGTGAACGTAGATGTCAGGGCACTGGCCTGAGCTCATTGCTACTACAAGCTGCTGCTTGTATGTATCGTTCTGCTGATGAATGTGGTTAACTTTGATGTTGGGATAGTCAGCTTCGAATCTTGCTACAGCTGCTTCCGCAATTGACTTGTTGGGATCCTCTGTGGAAATATCCCAAAGAGTGATTTCCATAGGCTCAGTTGTAAGAACAGGAACATTCTTACCATCTGTCTGTTTGCCCGTTGTAGCTGCTGCGTCTGCTGTAACGTCAGCTGCCTCGGTTGTCTCGGCTGTCTTGTTGTCTGAGCTTTCTGCTGCAGGTGCTGCTGCATTTGATCCGCCGCAGCCTACAAGAGTTGTAACAGCGAAGGCTGTTGCCAAGAGAGTTGCCAATAACTTCTTTTTCATGTAATATCCTCCTTATAAGTAGTAAAACTGGCTTGGTATAAGCGGTAAATCGATTTACCTTCTAAGTCGATTATATTTCAGTGGTCAGATTTCGTCAATATGAGATTATTGAACAAAATTGCAGTTCTGTTTTTGTAAGTTTTGAACAAAAAATTAGAGGCTCGCCGTTTTTCACGGAAAATCGTTTGACCTTTTCATGCAATTTAAATAAAATAAACTATAATACAAATTTAGCTTGATTTTACACGATATTTCACATTATACACGGAGATAAAATGGGACAGAAAGCAGGACCTGTGACAATCAGAGATGTCGCAAAAGCGTGTGGTGTATCGATTTCCACCGTTTCCAATGTTTTAAACGGAAAAAGTAATAAGGTAAGCGATGAAATCGCAGAGAAGATAAGAATTGAAGTGGCAAGAATGGGTTATCGCCCCAGTTCCCTTGCCAGAAGTCTTCGTGCGGTATCCACAAAGACCATAGGAATCATTGCCGAGGATCTGATCGAGTTCTCCTCTCCTTCCATAGTAGAAGGAATCATGAGCTGCTGCGAGGAACACGGCTATAATGTGGTAATTGAGAATATGCGGCTTTTTGGCAGATGGCACAGAGAATGGCTCCTGGACGAAACCCTGCTTGATAAGACCTTAAAGGATGTCCTTGCCAAGATGGAGACTCTTAATCTGGACGGTCTTATATATGTAGGAAGCCACGAGCACACGGTCCGCAATTTATTCTCCGCCTCCGGTCTTCCTATTGTAATGGCCTATGCGGTTTCGGTGGACAGGCAATACCCCACCTTCCGCCTTGACGATATCACCGGCGGATACGATGCCATAAAATATCTTGTTTCCAAGGGCCACAGAAAGATCGGTGTCATTGCCGGCGAGTACGACAACACCCACACCATCAACCGAGTTCTCGGTATCCAGAAGGCCATGCTGGAGGAGAGAATTCTCTTTGACCCCGAGCTTGTAAAATACGGAAGCTGGTTCAAGGTCGGCGGATACGAAGGAATGAAATACCTTCTCGATAAGGATATTACCGCTGTTTTTTGTATGTCCGACGCCATTGCCTCAGGCGCCTATGCTGCACTTTTGGAGCGAGGCATTGTGCCGGGTCGTGACATTTCAGTCCTTGGCTACGATAATCAGGACATCTCCTCGGGCCTTACTCCCGAGCTTACCACCATGGCGCTGCCTTTGCCGGAAATCGGCTGCAGGGCTGCCAACGCCGTTATTAACCTCATCGAGAATCCCGGAGCCGTTTCCGAGGATATTGCCGATGTACGTATACCCTCAGTTTTGATTGAACGTAACTCTGTGAAGCAGATATAGGTGCAGGTTGGGCAGGATGTGCAGAATGGGGACAGGCCCAAATTGCACGCTTCGTGTGCAGTTTGGGCCTGTCCCCATTCTGCACGTCGGCCCCTGTTTGCACCTCTTGCGAAAAAACCTCAAATTATGGTAAATTTAAGCTACTTAATGTGATTGAGGTGACCACATGGCGAAAGATAAAATAAGCAAGCTGGACATACTGAAAATAATATGCATTGCTGCATCGTGGGTAACGGTGGGCGTAATATTTGTGCTCTTTATTTTGAGCGAGCTGTTCCACACCACAACATCTTTTGAGAAGGGTGTCATCAAGACCCTTGACTCTACCTGGACATACACCACAGGCTCCGGGCTCTCCGGAGAATGTACCTTCCCCGTAAACATAAACATCAAATTCGGTGAACCCATAGAAATATCCACCACTCTCCCTGACGATATCAAGGACGGTGAATATCTGCTTTGGAGAACCAGCAGAGATCACAGACTTTACATAGGCGATGAGTTAAGACTGGAATATGACGGCGAGGACGCATGGCTTCCCGGCAAGGTTGTAAAGGGAAGAACCTGGGCTCTGCCCTTAAGTTCCGACGACTGCGGCAAAACCCTTCGAATCGTCAAGGACGAAGCAGGAGCCAACAACGGAAGTTTTGCCAAGGTTTCCTACGGCGACATGTACGGAATCGTAGGTTCCCTCTGGGCCGAGAACGGCTTCAGATTCATAGCTTCCCTGCTGCTTCTTTTCATATCCATAGTTCTTTTGGCCGTGAACTTCGGCATCAGCCACATTTACGGAATAAAGAATCTTGCCTTCAGGCTTCTTGCCTACGGAATGATGGCGGTTTCCGTCTGGGCAATTACAGACTCCTACCTTTATCAGGTAGTTTTCGGCGACAACTTCTTCAGCGGCCTTGTGGGCTACATGATCACTCCCATAATGGCCATTGTTTTCATAAGATACATGGACGAAGTTCAGCAGCACAGATATCAGAAGATCTGTATTTTTCTGGTTGCGGTGCTTCTTGTGGACGAACTTGCAATCTGCGTTCTCCACTTCGGAGACATTCTCTCCTTCCAGAGAACCCTGGGAGCCAACGACGCCACCGTTGCCATCACCTCGGCCATTGCGTTTTTCCTTATTATCAAGGATGCCATCGACAGAAAAATCAAAGAGTACAAATGGGTTGCCGTCGGCCTCATTCTCCTTATCGTGCTGACAGGTTACGAGATGGCTTTCATTAACCTTGCCTACGACTACCCCACCGGAATATGCATGGTTGTCGGCATTTACGCTCTGATGGCCTGCGCAATGATTCATACAGTGGGTGACATCATCACAAGCGAGAGAGATAAGCGTGCCGCCATCGACGCAAGCATTGTAAAATCCACCTTCCTTGCAAACATGTCCCACGAAATCCGCACTCCCATCAACAGCATCATCGGCATGAACGAGATGATCCTCAGGGAGAACACCGACGAAGATATCGCAATCTACTCCGATCACATCAAGCGTTCCTGCAACCTGTTGATGTCCATTATCGGAGATGTTTTGGATTTTTCCAAAATAGAATCAGGAAGGTTCAACCTGGTTACCGACCCCTACAAGTCGGCGGATCTGGTAAACGACCTCTACACATTCCTGTCGGAGCAGGCGGCGCCCCAGAGCCTTGAAGTCAGGACCGACATTTCCGCTGCCATCCCTTCGGTTCTTGAGGGCGATGTGAACAGAATCAAGCAGATTGTCATTAACCTCATCACAAACGCCGCAAAATACACGAAATCCGGCTTCATCGGCTTAAAGGTTTATGCCACAGAAGCCCCCGTTGACAGCAAATCTTCCGAGATTAATTCCGGTAAAAACGTAATCCTCCACTTTGAAGTTTCCGACTCGGGTATCGGCATCAGGGAGGAGGACTGCGCGAGACTTTTCGATTCCTTTACGAGAATTGATGAGAAGAAAAACAGAAATATCCAGGGTACCGGCCTTGGGCTTTCAATTGTGAAGGCTTTGACCGGCATTATGGGAGGCGAGGTTACGGTGCAGTCCGCCTACGGCAAGGGGTCAACCTTCTGTGTTAAGATTCCTCAGCATGTGGTGGATGAATTGCCCATCGGCGAGGACTGGAAGTTTTTCAAGAGGGAGAAACCCGCTCCAAACGATTATCAGGCCTCCTTTAAGGCCCCCGGCAAAACCATTCTTGTGGTTGACGACAACGAGTCAAACCTTATGGTAATCAGGCAGCTTCTTAAGCACACCGAGGTTAACACCATTCTTATTGACAACGGCCGTGATGCGGTGGGACTTTGCGAGCAGAATAAATACGATTTGATTCTTTTAGATCACATGATGCCCGAATTTGACGGCCTTGATGTGCTTCGAACCATAAAGGAACACCCCTTCGATCAAAACTACCACACTCCCGTCATCGTCCTTACGGCCAACGCCACAGAGGGCAGCCGCAGGGAGTATCTGGAGGCCGGCTTCGACGACTACATTTCAAAGCCCGTGGACGGAGCAACTTTGGAGGGTGTCCTTTCGAAATATCTTTCTGAAGCGCCGAAGGCTCAGGAAATCGATGAGGCTGAGCTTAAAGAAGTTTTGGAAAAAACAGATGCATCTCAAATACCGGATGCTGATTATTTAGAGGAATTCTTTGGGGAAGAGAAATTCAAGCAGATTATGCTTTATTGTGGAGGCAGAGATTTTGCCTGCAGAGTAATGGCCAAGGTTGCTGATGACTCCCTAAAGGCCTTAAGCAGAATGCGACTTGCTTTGGATGACGGTGACCTTGAGACCTACGCCCTTGCGGCCCACAGCATCAAAGGAATGATGGGAAGCGCCTGTCAGGGCGAGATACAGGTCCTTGCAAGAAATCACGAAACCGCCGCAAAGGAGGGACGTAAGGATTTTCTGGAGAAGGATTACGATAATTTTGCTCTTGAAGTGAGCAGGTTCTGCTTGGGGGTACAGAGGAAGTAGAACTATGCGGCTTTGGCCGATGTGCAGAATGGGGACAGGCCCAAATTGCACGCTTCGTGTGCAATTTGGGCCTGTCCCCATTCTGCACGTCGGCCCCTGCTTGCACATCAGTCGTGCTTCATTCTCCATTCTATGCATCTTTCAAGATAATCCACATAGTCCGGATTCTTGCAGACGCTCTTGCCTTCAATATCTGAAATCTTGGCAACATCCATTCCGTTACAGGCTGTTGTCTTCATAACAATATTCAAAGGCTCAACTTTGGTATCATTGGCAATATAGGTGCCTATTCCGAAGGCTACCTTTGCCCTTCCATTGAAGTGCTTAAATATCTTGTCAGCTCTCTCAAAGTCCAGTGAATCGGAGAAAAGGAGAGTTTTGGTTTTTGCATCAATACCAAGGCTTTCATAATGGGCAATCATCTTCTCGCCCCATTCGATGGGGTCTCCCGAGTCATGACGAACGCCGCTGAAAAGGGTTGAGAAAGTAAGCTGGAAGTCCTTAAGGAAGCATTCCGTTGTGATGGCATCCGTAAGGGCAATTCCGTTTAAGATTCCGTACTCTTTTACCCAGGCGTCAAGGGCATACCAGTTGGAGTAGGCAGGATTATGCTTGTGATCTCCCTGTCCGACGCACATGATCCACTCGTGAGCCATGGTGCCAACAGGAGTGGTTCCGGACATCTTTGCAAGGTAAACATTGCTGGTTCCAACAAACTTTGAAGGGCAGTCCCTGCATTCATTCTTTAAAGCCGCAAGTCTTGTAACCGCCAGCTCCTGAGCTTCGGCGGAAAGTCTTCTTCTAAGTCCGAACTCAGAGAAAACTCCGATGTTGTATTTGCCGGACTTAAGGGCATTTATCTTATCTTCAAGTCTCACCTTGAAGCTTTCAAACAACTCGTCATAGTCGTAAGCCATTCTGAAATAAACTTCATTTACAATGGCAAGAGTGGGAATCTCGTACATGGAAGTGTTAAGCCAGGTTCCCTTGGTTTCAATGGAGAGGCCGTGCTCGCCTTCTGTAGAAATCTCAAAGTCCTCATATCTCGGCTTCCAGATTCTTAAGAAATCAATGTAGGAACCCTTGAACCACTTAATTTTATCAAGGTATTCAAGCTCCTCCTCTTTGAATCTCAAATCACAGTAAGCTCTGATTTGATCCTTAATTTCCTGCACCATTTCCTCAGTAAAATGAACATCCTCATTTCTGCACTTAAAGGTCCAGGTGGTCTTGTATCCCGGGAACTGGTGATAGATAGCCTGTCCCATGCTGAACTTGTATAAGTCGGTTTCCAGTAAGCTGTTAATTATTCTTTCTAATTTCATTTTCCTCTCCTCTTGGGTCGCGCTTAAGCTACCACTTTACTTAGTATAGCATATATTCCTTCCTGCTGCGCGCCGCCAGAGCCCCGGTTACCCCACTTCTCAGACTAGATGCCGTGTTATGTTAACCATTTTGTGCCGTGCTGTGAGTTATGTCAACCATTTTGAGGCTTGCTTACGTGAGTAAGTACTCGTTTCTTACGTTTCTCACGTAGACCCAGAGCCTTACCGATGAGTTCTTACGTGTATAACCCCCATATTCGGGGTTGACTCACGTAGCCGCCGAGACTTCAACCGGAGAAACTACGTGTAAGATGATCAGAATCCGGCGCTACTCACGTAATCTGCCCCGAAAATGAAGTCAACCCCTTGCCGCGTAGCGATGCTTTTCAGGGTTAAGTTCATCTCCGGGGCAGATTTAATTGCCTTCCTGCCTCTACAAATTTGAACATGCGAAGGGCAGCTTCAAAGTAGAGATCCTCTGCTTTTTCCATAGCTTCCTCAAGAGTCATTGGGGAATTTACGGTGGTCATAAGGGAACTTATGCCATGGTTACAAATATCAAGAGCATCCTTGCCCAAAGAGCCGGATAAGCCGAGTACCGGGATTCCTTTGGCCTTGGCTCTCTCTCCCACTCCCTGCATAACCTTGCCAAAGCAGCTTTGCCAGTCGGTGCGGCCCTCGCCGGTAACAACAAGATCAACGCCCGAAAGGCGCTCATCGAATCTTATAAGATCAAGGACGGTCTCGATTCCGGATTTCATGTTGCCTCCGAGGAATACGCAAAGAGCGGCCCCCAAACCGCCGGCGGCTCCGGCACCCTTTATGGCGTCGCAGTCAATTCCGAAATCCTTCCTGATCAGGTCTCTGTATTTGCACATGCCCTCTTCCAGCTGTTCCTGGATTTCTTTCGTTGCGCCTTTTTGAGCGCCAAAAGTCCATGTGGCCCCATCCTTCCCGCAAAGGGGATTGGTGACGTCACACATGACGGTTATTTTACATTCTTTAATTCGTGAATCAAGATTTGTGGCATCGATGCTGTGGAGCCTTAATAAATCTCTGCCAAAACCTTCAAGTTCTCCACCCGATTCATCCAGGAAGCGAACTCCCAGGGCTTTGGCGCATCCCATTCCGCCGTCGTTTGTGGCGGAACCTCCGATGGCGATGGAAATGTCTCTGTAGCCCTTATCAAGGGCATCAAGAATCAGTTCGCCGGTTCCAAAGGTGGTGGTATTCATGGGGTTACGCTTGTCTGCGGGAACCAGGGGAAGACCCGAAGCTGCTGACATTTCTATAACCGCCCGGTTTCCACCGAAAGTTCCGTATCGGGCCTTAATGGTTTCCATCAAAGGACCGTGAACTGTGCAGGTGACTATTTCGCCTTTCTCCGCCGCAACTATGGCGTCAACGGTTCCCTCTCCTCCGTCTGCCACGGGAACGCCCTCCGTTTCGCAGTCTCCGAAAACCTCTCTCGCAGCTTTGGTAAGAAGTTCAATTGTCTGTTCACTTGTGAGGCTACCCTTGAATGAGTCCGATGCAAAAAGCAGTTTCATATGATGTCACCTTCCTTGTGGAAATTATATCACACTACTGAAGCTTTCTCATCTCTACGCCGGACGTGCAGAATGGGGGCCCGACGTGCAGAATGGGGGGGGCCGACGTGCAAAATGGGGACAGGCCCAAATTGCACACGAAGCGTGCGATTTGGGCCTGTCCCCATTCTGCACGTCGGCCCCCATTCTGCACATCCGCCTAGGCTCTTGCCCAGGCGGCGATGGAGGCGATGTCGGAGGGGGTGGAGTTGCAGCAGCCGCCGATGAGATTGGCGCCCTCTTCGTGCCACTGCTTGGTTCTGTTAGAGAAAGTGGTGAAGCGCTCTTCTTCCTCGTTGTCTACGTGTTTCCATTTCCAGCGGATGGATTTCTCGTCGTAGTGAAGTCCAACGTTGGGGTAGACAACAATAAGTTTGTTTGTAGAAGCCTTTATTTCTGAAATAAGCGAAGATACGTATTTGGGTTCAACGCAGTTTACGCCCACGGCTGCAACCTGCTCATAGTCGTTTATGGCTTTGGCCGCATCTTTTATGGGCTTGCCATCACTTACGGAGTCGCTGCTTCTTGAGTTGAAGCTTACCCAGACAGGAACTTCGGGGTGGTTCTCTTTTAAGTAATCAAGAACTGCAATGGGCTCTCTAAGTGAAGGGGTTGTCTCAATTGCAAGGGCATCAACGCCCTCGTCAAGAAGCCACTCTATGCGGGCCTTGTGGAACTCCTTGAACTCCTCGGGACCGATTTTGTCACTGTAGCCGATGTACTCTGAACCGTCTGCAAAGTATGCAGCATAGGGTCCAAGTGACCCAATGACCAAAGGGTAGGGGCGCTTCGATTTTTCCTCATCAGATAATTCATTATAAAAGCGCTCCCTTGCGCTCTTTACAATCTGAACCGACTTTCTGATAAACTTCTCGGCATCTGCGTCGGAGTAGCCGCTTTCTCTGAAACCCGCAAGGGACGCCTGGTAGGAAGCTGTGATTCCCACGTCGGCACCGGCTTTAAAGTAATCGTAGTGCACCTGCTCCAAAAGCTCAGGCTTCTCGGCCAGTGCCTTGGCAGACCAGAGTTTGTCTTTTACTTCAAAACCACGTCTTTCTACTTCTGAGCCGACGCCGCCGTCGAGAATCAGAAGTCCGTATTTTTCAACAATATCTTTAATACTCATTATATTTTCCTTACCTTTAACTGATTTTAGGGTACTCTCTCCTGATGCTTCTTAAGAAGTTTCTGGTTCGAAGCTCCCTGGGGCGTCTAAGGACGTCATTTGCCTTGCCCTGCTCAACGATTTCACCGTTATCCATGAAGACAACCTCATCCGCCACCTCTGCCGCGAAGGACAGTTCGTGGGTGACAACGATTAAGGTAATGCCTTCATTTGCAACGGTTCTTATAACATCCAAAACCCCATCAACCAGCTCAGGGTCAAGAGCTGATGTGGGCTCATCGAGAAGCATGACTTCGGGGTTAAGGGCCAGGGCCCTTGCTATGGCAATTCGCTGCTGCTGGCCGCCGGAGAGGCTTGAGGGATAATACTCGAACCTGTCTCTGGGAAGGGATACCTTATCAAGCATTTCTTCCGCAATTTCTCTGGCTTTTTTCTTGGGATACTTTTTCACAACAGTAAGGGCCAGCATAACATTTTCAATGGCTGTTTTATTTCTGAAGAGATTATAGTTTTGAAAAACGAAGGAGGTTCTCCTTTGAAGCTCTAAGATGTCCTTTTTCCCCGCTTTTCCGGCGGTGATGAGACTATCTCCTACGCTTATTACGCCCTCGTCCGGATCTTCAAGATAATTGATGCAACGGAGAAATGTGGTTTTTCCCGAGCCGGATGGACCGATGATTGCCACAACCTTCCCGTCTTCCACGTTTAAACTAATGCCTTTCAGGATTTCTGTGTTGTCAAATTTCTTCTTTACGTTTTTGATGGTTATCATGGCCGTCACCTCCTTAGGTTAAACTATTGCCCTTTCGTAGCGGCGTATATATTCCTCTGTTTTTTTGATCAGAACTTCTATCACGATGCAGATTGCCCAGTACACCAGCGCTGCCGCGATGTACACTTCAAGGAAGTTAAAGACTCTGGCTCCGAGGATTTTGGCCTGGGCCAGAATGTCGATGACTCCGGCAACGAAGACCAAAGATGTGTCCTTGACCGCACTGATTAGGGCGTTTCCGAAGTTTGGCAGGGCGATGACGAAGGCCTGGGGGATAATCACATGCACCATGGTCTGGGTTCTTGTCATGCCCACGGAAGTTGCCGCTTCCATCTGGCCTCTGCCCACCGCTTCGATGGCTGACCTGATGGTTTCCGCCTGATAGGCTCCGATGTTTACGCTGTATGCCACCAGCACGTAGATGACGCCCGGAATCAGGTTTACATCCACTGCAGTCAGGCGGCTGTAGTTAACCTGCTCGTAGTAAATGACCTTCGGAATTCCGTAGCAGATGATGTAGAGCTGCACCAGCACCGGGGTTCCTCTGATGAAAGAGATGTAAATGTCCGCCAGTCGCTGCAAGATGGGAACCTTGTAGATTTTTACCAAAGCAACAATAAAACCTATGATTACCGCAAACAGGAAGGCTGCCACCGAGATTAGAAGGGTCACCGGAAGCTTCGCCAGAATCTTCGGGAAGCTTTCAATGAAAAAATCAACATCAAAAAGTTTCAAGGTGCACCTCTTTTACTCGTAGTTCTTAAGGTCGGGAGTGTAATCGTCGCCGGTCCACTTCTTCGACAATTCAGCAAGGGAGCCGTCCGCGATAATCTCTCTGATTACGGGGTCAATTACATCCTTATATGATTTTCCGTCGGGAGTTTTGGCAAAAACTATTGCCGCGGGGTCGCTTGAAACGGGCTCTCCCACTATCTCAATGTCCAGGTTGTTTTCTTTAATTGTGGTGGTCATCATTACAGGATCGTCGACGTGGGCGTCATACTTGCCGTTGGCCACGCCCTGAAGCATCTCGAGGGATGTAACGTCGCTGACGTAGTCGATGATGATTTTGTCCTCGTGGGTATCGTTGTAGTTCTCAAGGATTTCGCTGTAGGAATCCACGACTGTAACCACGTGCTTTCCTACGAGATCATCCAGGGTTTCGATTCCGGTGGTACCGGTTTTTACCGCGATGCAGGACTGAATCTCAAGATAGGGAAGGGAAAAATAATAGTTCTCCTCTCTCTCCGGGGTGATGGCTACCTCATCGGAAACCAGGTCAATCTTCTTGGAATCAAGGCTTAAGAACATAGAGTCCCAGCCGGCACCCTGAATGTCTATTGTGTAGCCGTCAAGTCTCTCGTCGATGAGCTCAAGAAGCTCATAGTCAAAGCCTGTGAATTTGTCGTTCTCGTCTATGAAGCAGAAGGGGGGATAGTCGGTCTGGGTTGCCGCCCTGAGGACTATTTCTGCGCCTTCTGCCTTAACTGTGCTTGTTCCGCATCCCGTGAAGAGGAGGATGCTTGAAATGAGTAGTGCTATAAGTGATAGGTTCTTTTTCATAATGTTCTCCTTTTGATTGATTGCAGTAAGGTTAACATAGATGAAATAGGCTGTATAATATCTAAATCCTATTCTGGGTTATAGGGGTTTCCTAAGGATGTGCAATTTGGGGAGTGCAAATTGGGGACAGGCCCCGATCTGCACGGT
>CAMVID010000033.1:0-12960 GCA_947167445.1 uncultured Lachnospiraceae bacterium | reverse complement strand
ATGTAGAGCCTAAGGACAGAGATATCGCAATGGTATTCCAGAACTACGCTCTTTATCCTCATATGTCAGTTTATGACAACATGGCATTTGGTCTTAAGTTAAGAAAGCTTCCCAAGGACGAGATTGACAAGATGGTTAAGGAAGCAGCTAAGATTCTTGACTTAACTCCCCTCCTTGATCGTAAGCCCAAGGCTTTATCAGGTGGTCAGAGACAGCGTGTAGCTATGGGTCGTGCTATCGTTCGTAACCCTAAGGTATTCCTTATGGATGAGCCTCTCTCCAACTTGGATGCTAAACTTCGTGTACAGATGAGAATTGAGATTGCTAAGCTTCACCAGAGACTTGGCACCACCATCATCTACGTTACACATGACCAGACCGAGGCTATGACACTTGGTACCAGAATCGTAGTTATGAAGGATGGTGTTATCCAGCAGGTTGACACACCTCAGAACCTTTACGAGAAGCCTCAGAACCTCTTCGTTGCAGGATTCATGGGATCACCTCAGATGAACTTCCTTGATGCAACAGTTAAGGTAACAGGCGAGACAGCTAACCTTGAGATCGGTGGACATTCTATTCCTCTTCCTCCCGCTAAGTCCAAAAAGCTTATCGAGGGTGGTTATGACGGAAAGGTTGTTACATTCGGTATCCGTCCTGAGGACGTTTATGATTCCGAGATGTTCATCGAGACATCACCTCAGAGCGTATTCGAGTCAACCGTTAAGGTTTACGAGCTCCTTGGTGCAGAAGTATTCTTATACTTCGATCTTGCTGACTTCCCTATCACTGCAAGAGTTGATTCTCGTACAACTTCAAGACCCGGCGATACAATCAAGTTCGCTCTTGATATCGAGAAGATTCACGTATTCGATAAGGAAACAGAGCAGGTTATTACCAACTAGTAAGAACATTGAGAGAGGTGCGATTATTCGCACCTCTTTTTTTGCCTTACTTGCCCGATTTACGGAAATGAGGTATCATTACACTTAACAAAAGAAACATATTTTCGCACAGAGAGGAATAATAATGATTTCAAGTCAGGTTATTCAGAACAGCATAGACGAACTTAAAGCGGTAACAAAGATTGACATAGGTGTTTACGATCTGGATGGACATCCGGTGGCAATCACCATGGAGAAGAATGAGGTGCCGGAGGAGAGAATCACAGAGTTTGCAGGCTCCGCAGCCGACAGTCAGGTTATTGGTGGAGAGCATCTTTTGAAGGTCCATGATGACGGTGAGTTAATATATGTAATCGTTGCAGCAGGTAACAGCGAAGATGTATATATGGTTGGCCGAATTGCCGCTTCCCAGATTAAGAATCTTGCTATCGCCTATAAGGACAGATTCGACAGAAACAACTTTATCCAGAATCTATTGCTTGATAACCTTTTGCTTGTGGATATTCATAACAGAGCCAAGAAGCTCCACATTGATGCCAACTGCCCCAGAGCAATTTTCCTTGTGGAGACAGATCTTGAGAAGGATTCAACTCCCATCGAACTCATGAAGGGCATGTTTACCACCCAGGCCGGTGATTATATTACCACCGTTGACGAGTCCTGCATTATCCTTGTGAAGTCTCTAAAGGACGGCAGAGAACCTGAGGATCTTGAGAAGACTGCAAGACTTATTTCCGATATGATGAGTGCCGAGGCCATGCTTAATGTAAGAGTGGCTTACGGAACAGTGGTAGAGGAGCTTAAAGATGTTTCCAAGTCTTACAAGGAAGCAAAGATGGCTTTGGAAGTAGGTAAGATTTTCTACGTGGAGAAGAAGGTTGTGGCTTATTCAGCCCTTGGAATCGGAAGACTTATCTATCAACTTCCCATCAACCTTTGCAAGATGTTCATAGATGAGATTTTTGAGGACAGAACCATTCCTGAGGAACTTGATGAAGAGACCCTTATGACCATCAACAAATTCTTCGAGAATAACCTTAATGTTTCCGAGACATCAAGACAGCTTTTCGTCCACAGAAATACTCTTGTATACAGAATTGAGAAGCTGCAGAAGGCCACCGGTCTTGATATAAGAACATTTGATGATGCCTTGACATTTAAGATTGCACTTATGGTTGCTAACTATATGAATTATCTGGAGAAAAATTCGTATTAAACAAGACGTGCATCTCATCCTGATTACCGATAGTTATGTCAGGCACCCCCACGGCACATGAACAATCCCGCTTAGTGCTGCTTTGTTCCCAACCTGACACGGTTCGCAGGCGCTCATTGCGCGGGACCAGGCATAAACTACCGGCAACCAAGATGCGATGCACGGCTATTACAGTTTACTTTCTGAAGAGTCGTTTGTCAATTCTTTTTCAAGCTTGTTTCGAAGCCTCAGTTCTTTGAAGAAACGGGTCAGCATTTCGGAGCATTCATTTTCCAAAACTCCCTTTACAACTTCAACCTGATGATTGAATTCCGGCATGTTTAAGATGTTTAAAATGGAACCCGCACAGCCGGCCTTTGGATTCATGCATCCAATGACACATTTGGGGAATCTGGCCTGAACGATAGCGCCGGAACACATTTGGCAAGGCTCCAATGTGACATATATAACACAGTCTTCAAGACGCCAGTCGCCGGCCACCTTGCTGGCTTTTCTGATGGCGGAAAGCTCGGCGTGATTAAGGGTGTTCTTATCGGTGTTACGTCTGTTGTAACCGCGGCCGATTATTTTGCCCTCCCGGACAATGACACAGCCAATGGGAACTTCCCCCAGTTTGTAAGCTTTCATGGCTTCCTTGAGAGCCTCTTTCATGAACTTTTCGTCTTCGGATAAAGGTTTCTTTTTCATATGGTAAATATTATAATGATTGTAAATTACAAAGTCAAAATCAGGACAGGAAAATGCAAATTCATGGATTAAACAAAACTACATTGCTTGATTATCCGGGACGGGTTGCATGCACGATTTTCACAGGAGGCTGCAACTTCAGATGTCCCTATTGCCATAACTCGGAGCTGGTACTTAATCCCGCTTCTCAGCCTCTAATATCTGAGGAGGAGATCTTTGCTTTTTTAAAGAAGAGACAGGGAATACTGGACGGAGTCTGCATAACCGGCGGAGAACCCACGGTCAACCCTGACCTTTTAGATTTCATGAGAAAGGTTAAAGAGTTTGGCTATCCGATTAAACTTGATTCCAACGGATACAGACCCGAAGTTTTAAAGGAAGCTGTTTCCGAAGGCCTGGCAGATTGTATAGCCATGGATATCAAATCCGGGCCCACAAATTATCATGTGGCGGCAGGGCTTAAGACCATGGACATAAATAAAATATCCGAGTCTATAGATATAATTATGAATTCCGGCATAGACTATGAATTCAGAACCACCGTGGTTAAGGGAATTCATACCGACTTCGATTTCGAGGAAATCGGCAATTGGATAAAAGGGGCGAATAAGTATTTTATCCAGAATTACAGAGACAATGAATTTGTAATGGTAAAAGGATACGAAAGTTTCTCAGATGAGGAACTGGACCACATTTTAAGCACAGTAAAGAAATACATTCCAAACGCCAAAATACGCGGAGAGGAATAAAGAACAGGAACTATTTTTATGAAGAACTATTTGAAATCATATATCGGTACAAAGGATTTCTACAAAAGAATGCTGACAATCCTTGTGCCGATTATTATTCAGAATGCCATAACGAATTTCGTAGGCATGCTGGACAACATAATGGTTGGACGAATCGGAACCGAGCAGATGAGCGGTGTTGCCATTTCCAACCAGCTGATTTTTGTATATAATCTTTGCATTTTCGGTGCCGTATCCGGTGCCGGTATTTTTACTGCACAGTTTTACGGAAGCGGAGACGAAAAGGGCATAAGAGATACCATGAGATTTAAACTTCTGGTAACCATTCTTTTAGGTGCTCTTTTCACAGCAGCCTTTGGAATTTTCGGTGAGCCCCTGGTTGGCATATATCTTAAGGGTGAGGGAACGAAAGAAGCTTTGGCTGCCACAAGTATGTATGCCTTAAAGTATATGGACGTGATGCTTCTTGGCCTTATACCCTTTGCGCTGGTGCAGGTTTACGCCGGCACTTTAAGGGAGTGCGGGGAAACGATCATCCCTATGCATGCGGGAATTGCAGCGGTAGGAACCAACCTTGTACTTAACTATGTGTTGATCTACGGAAAGTTTGGAGCCCCGGTTCTTGGAGTCGTTGGTGCCGCTCTTGCCACAGTTATCTCACGCTACGTGGAACTTTTAATTGTGGTGATTTATGCCCATATGCACACCAAGAGATTCAGCTTTATTAAGGGACTTTACAGGAGGCTGTTTATTCCCTGGAACCTTGCATGGAACATTACCAAAACCGGCTTTCCTCTCCTTATTAATGAGACCATGTGGGCCGCGGGAATTTCACTGATGGTTCAGAGCTTTTCCTTAAGAGGCCTTGATGTTGTGGGGGGCATGAACATTGCCAATACTGTAGGCAACGTATTTAATGCGGTGTACATTTCCATGGGAAGTGCAACTGCCATTATAGTAGGACAGGAACTTGGTGCGGGGAAGCTTGATACCGTAAGAGGAACGGTAAAGCAGATTATGGCCTTCGGAGTTGTGGGAAGCGCCATAATGGGAGGACTTCTTGCCTTGACAAGCCCCTACTTCCCTTTGATTTACAACACAACCGATTCGGTAAGACATCTTGCCACGGGCTTCATTTGCTGCTCGGCAATATGTGCGCCCTTAAATTCCATTACCAACATGGCTTATTTCACCATAAGATCAGGAGGCAAAACCTTCATTACCTTCTTATTCGACAGTGTATTTGTCTGGTGCGTGAATGTTCCGGTGGCATATCTTTTAAGTGTCTACTCGCCCTTGGCTATTGTTCCGCTGGTTCTCATTGTATACAGCTTAGAGGCCATAAAGGGCGTTATCGGAATAGCTCTCATCAAAAAGGGTGTGTGGATAAATAACATTGTCAGTGAGTACTAGAACTGATTTTTAAACTTATTATTCAGAATTGTCTGCAAAATATAAAACATTGTTTTGCAAATTTACATTTCAGGGTAAGATGTTGTATAATAGTTTCGATACCGATAATTGTTTCGTTTATTTTCAAGGGAGAGTATTATGAAAAAGTTATACGATGCGATTATTCTTGTATTCTTTTTGGCTGTGATCATTACAATGTTTGTATTGCAGAGCAGTAAACTTGAACTGTGTATAGCAATTATTGCTACTATCATATTTGCCATTTCGGTTCTTGTGACAGCAGTTCAAAACAAAAAGTACAGTACCATGTAGTATCAAAACAAAGAAGCAGAGAAGTTCAATGACTTCCCTGCTTCTTTTTATGCTTTGAAAGCGGAGTCGGAGGGATTCGAACCCTCGTGCCCCGGAGGGCTAACGCATTTCGAGTGCGCCCCGTTATGACCACTTCGATACGACTCCAAAATACTTATCTATTGTATAGTAGAGGGTGGATTTTGGCAAGGGGATAAAGTATAATTATATGTAGTATGGGCACAGCTTAAAAAGGAGGTTACGGCATGAGAAGAATTGGTATGTTAACCAGCGGCGGCGATTGCCAGGCACTTAACGCAGCCATGCGTGGAGTCGGAAAGACTCTGTTAAAGAGCGGCGAACAGGTTGAGATTTATGGCTTCCTTAACGGTTACAGAGGCCTTATAAGATCTGAGTTTAAAATGCTTAGTCACTCAGATTTTTCAGGTATATTGACTCAGGGCGGAACGATGCTCGGAACATCCCGAACACCCTTTAAGACCATCAGAGAACCCGACGAAGATGGAAACGACAAGGTTGAATGCATGAAGCATACATACTATAAGCTAATGCTTGACTGCCTTGTTATTCTCGGCGGCAACGGAACTCATAAGACTGCAAACCTTTTGAGAGAAGAAGGCTTAAATGTTATTACTCTTCCCAAGACCATAGACAACGATCTTTGGGGAACAGACATGACCTTCGGCTTCCAGAGTGCAGTTGATATAGCCACCGAGTGCATAGACTGCATTCACACCACGGCCTCATCCCACGGAAGAATATTCATAGTGGAAGTTATGGGACACAAGGTTGGTTATCTTACACTTAATGCCGGAATGGCAGGCGGCGCAGATATCATTCTTATTCCTGAGATTCCTTATGACATAGATAAGATAGTTGAAAAGATTAAAGAGCGTGAGAAATACGGAAGTACCTTCACGATTCTTGCTGTTGCCGAGGGAGCTATTTCCAAGGAAAGAGCGGCAATGTCCAAGAAGGAATTAAAGGATGCAATGAAGAATTACAAATATCCTTCCGTATCCTACGAAATAGCAGACCAGCTTGCAAAGGAAACCGGTCATGAGGTAAGAGTTACGGTTCCCGGTCATACACAAAGAGGCGGAAGCCCCTGTGCTTACGACAGGGTATTTGCCAGCCGTCTCGGAGCAGAAGCAGGCAGACTGATTCTTGAAGAGAAGTACGGTTTCATGGTTGGATACAAGAACAGAGAAATCGTTCAGGTTCCCCTTGAAGAGGTTGCCGGAAAGCTTAAGAGCGTGGATCCCGACGCGGCAATCATTAAGGAAGCAAAGATGTTAGGCATCTGCTTCGGAGATTAATTTTAGATAAGGAAGTATTAACATGTCCTATACAGCCCTATACAGGAAGTTTCGTCCGGCGAATTTCTCGGACGTAAAAGGACAAGATCATATAGTTACCACACTGGTTAACCAGCTCAAAGCCGGAAGAATAGGCCATGCTTATCTTTTTACCGGAACTAGAGGAACGGGCAAAACTTCAGTTGCCAAAATTTTTGCGAGAGCGGTTAACTGCGAGAACCCTGTGGACGGAAATCCCTGTGGAGAATGCCCTACATGTAAGGCAATTGCGTCAGGGGCTGCAATGAACGTGATGGAGATTGACGCCGCATCCAACAACGGTGTCGATAACATCAGGGATATAGTGGAGGAGGTTTCCTATTCTCCCGCCCTCGGAAAGTATAAAGTTTACATCATAGATGAGGTTCATATGCTTTCTATAGGCGCTTTCAATGCCCTTCTTAAGACATTGGAAGAGCCTCCGAGTTATGTCATATTTATTCTTGCCACCACCGAGGTTCACAAGATTCCCATTACAATTCTGTCAAGATGTCAGCGTTACGATTTCAGACGAATCGGAATAGACGTCATATCCGACAGGCTTAAGGAACTTGTGGATAAAGAGAATGTTGTTGTGGAGGAGAAGGCTCTCAAATACATCGCCAAGGTTGCGGATGGTTCCATGAGAGACGCCTTAAGTCTTTTAGATCAGTGCATAGCGTTCCATCTGGGGAAGGATTTGACCTACGACATGGTTCTTGACGTTCTCGGAGCAGTAGATACCGCTGTTTTTAGCAGAATGTTTAAGTACATAGTGGGCAAAAACGTCGTCTCTCTCATTAAACAGCTAGAGGAAGTGGTAATGCAGGGCAGAGAGCTTACTCAGTTCGTGACGGATTTTACCTGGTACCTTAGAAACCTTATGATGATCAAGAGCACCGACCATGCTGAGGACCTATTGGACGTATCAAGCGACAACTTTAAGCTTTTAAAAGAAGATGCCGAAATGTGCGATGCCGAGACCATAATCAGGTACATCAGGATTTTCTCGGAGCTTTCCACAGGCATAAGATATTCTTCCTCAAAGAGGATTCTGACAGAGATAGCACTCATTAAGTTATGTAAACCGGAGATGGAAACATCAAATGATGCTCTGGCTGACAGAATAAGAAACGTGGAAGACAAAATTGAAAAGGGCCTGGTAAATGTGGCAGCAGCATCTATGGCTCCCACGGGAGAGGCTTCGGATTCTGCTCCCAAGCCGCCGAAGAAAGCACCTCTCCCCACTGCAATTCCTGAGGACATAGAAAGAATCGTTGAGAGATGGAATTCCGTTGTGAATAACGCCCCCTCTCAGCTTAAGGGAGTTCTTGCCCAGACCTATCCGAGCCTCGGAGAGGGAAATACGCTTATAGTGGCCGCAGCAGATATTTATGCGGAGCACTTCTTTTCATCAGATGAGCACAAGGAGCAGTTTGAAACCTTGCTTGAGGAGATAACCGGCAAGAAAGTGAGCGTTGACTACAGGGTTTCAGGCTCCAAAGAAGAAAGAGAAATGAAATACCCCAACCTTTTGGACTGTATAAACATGGATGTTGAGGTAGAATCATAAACAGGAGGATTTATTAAATGGCAAAAAGAGGAAACGGCTTTCCCGGAGGAGGAATTCCGGGAAATATGAATAATCTGATGAAGCAGGCTCAGCGCATGCAGCGTCAGATGGAAGAAAGCCAGAAGGAAATGGAAACCAAGGAGTTTTCTGCCAAGGCCGGCGGCGGTGCGGTTGAAGTTGTTGTCAACGGAAGCAAGGAAGTTCTTAAGGTTACCTTGACTCCCGAGGTTGTGGATCCCGATGACATCGAGATGCTTCAGGATTTAATCGTGGCAGCTACCAACGAGGCTCTCAAATCGGTTGACGAAGCAAATCAGGCCATGATGAGCAAAATGACAGGCGGACTTGGAGGATTTCCCTTCTAATGGAGCTTTACAGCGGACATATAAATAAGTTAATAGATGAGCTTTCCAATCTTCCGGGCATAGGTTCCAAAACTGCCCAGAGGCTTGCTTTTCATATAATAAATATGCCTGCTGAAAAGGTTAAGAGACTTGCGGATACATTGGTGGATGCCAAGGAGAATATAAAATACTGCTCATGCTGTCAGACCTTGACGGATAAGGAGATTTGTCCCATCTGTTCCAATCCCAGAAGAAACAAAGGTCAGATTATGGTGGTTGAAACTCCCAGGGATCTGGCGGCATATGAGAAGACCGGCAAGTATGACGGTGTATATCACGTCCTTCACGGTGCCATTTCTCCAATGCTTGGAATTGGGCCAAATGATATAAGGCTTAAGGAACTGATGGTGAGGCTTCAGGAGGACGTGGAAGAAGTGATTATAGCCACCAACTCAAGTCTTGAGGGTGAGACCACAGCCATGTACATAAGCAAGATGATTAAACCTACGGGAATAAAGGTTACGAGAATCGCCAGCGGAGTTCCCGTTGGCGGTGACCTTGAATATATAGATGAAGTAACACTATTACGAGCCCTTGAGGGTCGTACGGAGTTATAGGAGTTTTATATATGTCAAAAGAGGACATGGGTGAATTACTGAAGAAACACCGACTGGTTTTCGCCGGTCGGATTCTTTTGGCGATAGTGGCTGTGGCTGCTCTCGCTGTTTTCATTTATTTTCAGTATACCAACAGACAATATACCGAGATGGCAATGGGTCCGGTTCTTGTGAGACAGAGCGTTTCCGGAACCACGGATATTGCCATTGGCGACAACCTTATAACATACAGCTGCGATGGTGCATCCTGCATGAACAGTTCCGGAGATGCAATCTGGAACCAGACCTTTGAGATGCAGAACCCCATGGAGGCTCATTGCGGAAATGTGGTTGCCTTTGCCGATTACGACGGCAGAGATGTTTACGTAATGGACACTGACAAAATCCTTGGCCAGCTCAGCACCAACATGCCCATCAGAAAACTTGATGTGACATCAAACGGTGTGATAATGACCATTCAGGAGGACTCCAAGGTTACCTGGATTTATCTTTACGATACAACAGGTAAGACTCTGGCTTACTTTTCCACCAGAATGAGTAATACCGGATACCCTACGGCAGTATCTGTTTCACCTAAGGCAAAGCTTGTGGGAATCGGCTACACATATCCGGAGGCGGGTGAGCTTAAGACAAGAGTCGCCTTCTATAACTTTGGAGATGTGGGAGAGAATGAGATCGATCATCTCGTAAGTGTTTATAATTACTCCGACACCTTTGTGCCCTTCATTAAATTCATGAACGATTCGACTGCATTTGCTGTGGCGGACAACAGATTCATGATTTATTCGGGAAGTGAAGTCCCTGAGATTAAGAAAGAACTTCTCCTGGACAGACAGGTCCTTTCGGTTTACAACAATGAATCCTACATCGGATTGATTTTCTATAATGACGACACAGAGCATCCCTTCAGACTGGAGGTTTACAACACCTCAGGGGATATGGTAACGGAGATCCCTTTGGCTTTTACCGGAGTGGCGGATGTAAAGGTTGTGTTCGACGAGGGAAGCATTATAGCTTACTCAGAGTCAATGTGTTATGTATACAATATGTCAGGGCGAATCAAATACGAGGGAAGCTTTGACAACGGAGTAAGAATAATATCGCCCAGAAACGGTAATTACAAATATATGATCGTAACCAACGATTCCATATATACCGCGGGCTTGAATTAATGGGGAGATAAATTGAACTTTTTACTTATTTTATTGGTTTTGATCGGTATCTGGAGAGTTGTCGACGGATACAGAAACGGAATAGTCAAGGAAATTATTTCACTTATTACTTTGGTAATACTGGCTCTTGCCACGGTTCTTATATCCAAAGCCATAAGCGCATACTTTGATAAACAGATTATAAACATGGCATCGGCTGTGCTGATGTTCTTAATTCTTTGCCTTGCACACACTGCTTTAAAGTTTATATTTTTCTCGGCAAAGCTTATATCAAAGCTTCCGGTGATTTCCACATTTAATAAACTTATAGGTGGGGTGTTCGGCGTGGTGGAGACAATCCTTTTCGCATGGGTTATTTTCACCTTTACCATGTACATGGATCTTGGAGTTTTGGGAGAAGAGATTATTCTTTACACAAAGGATAATGAGGTGCTTACCTTTTTATATGAAAGAAACTATCTGGCCTATGGGGCAAGCCTTCTTATACCTCGCATCCCCTTCCTGAAATTCCTTTTGGATGAGGAAGTACTCAGTAAATGGATAAAATACACTTCATTATAAAAGTTATCTCTGTTCTGGCAGTCATATGGTTTATGATTCCCATGGTGGGGTTCGGGATTGTCAACATAGGAAATGCAACGGGGACAGGTGTGTTCCTTGTGGTTTTCCTATGCGACCTGTTCAGAAATCCTCTTGGGAGATTCATAAGATTTTTATGGAACAGAATTCCCGGCAAAGTCTTGATTATCCTTGTGGCTCTGGCTATAGTGGGAATTTTCTTAACCGCCATGACAGAGACTTTCTTTATTGTAAAAGAGAATTTCAATAAGCCAAAGGGCGATACCACTCTTGTGGTTCTGGGGTGCGCCGTTTACGGAGAGACCCCCAGCAAGATTCTGGCAAGAAGAGTCGATGCGGCAGGAAAGTACCTTGAGGAACATCCTGAGGCAGTGGCGGTTTTGTCAGGGGGAAAAGGTGAGGGCGAGAACATTTCTGAAGCGGAATGCATGTACAGGAGACTGGTGGCCAGAGGAATAGACCCCTCAAGACTTTATAAGGAGGACAGATCCTCGTCCACACGTGAGAACCTTCTGTATTCCCTTGAAATAATAAAAGAGAAAAACCTTCCCGGTACCATCACCATAACCACCAGCGGCTTTCACGCATTCAGGGCGCGGCTTGTGGCAAAGGATCTGGACCTTGAAACTTTTTCTCTCACATGTACAACTCCATGGTATGCACTTCCTACATACTACATAAGAGAGCTTTACGGAGTGCTGTATCAGATTTTCTTATAGGAATAAATGCAGTACGCAAAGTACAATCAAAAATAAAATATTGAAAATTGTGAAGGCAGCGAAATATTTTCCGCTGCTTTCTTTATGCTCTTTGGTATAGGCCTTAAAGGAAATGAGGCTTGCCATGGAAGCAATCAAAGTTCCAAGGCCTCCCACGTTTACACCTGCAAGCAGCTCTTTGTATTCTGTGGTGAAGCCTGAAAGCATAAGTGTGGCGGGAACATTACTGATAAACTGGCTTGTGATAACGGAGAGGGCGAATTCTTTTCCTTCCATTATATTACCGAGGAAATTGCTGACCACATCAATCTTTGAAAGGTTTCCTGTGAAGATAAAGAAACCGATGAAGGTAAGAAGCAAAATGTAATCGGCTCTGAAAAGAATCTGGTAATCCATAATGGCAACCACAACGAACACTGCCGCCACCATAAAGTACCAGGGAATAACTCGTACCACCGAAAGCAAAGCTACTATAAATAGAAGACAGTAAATCACAATCTGAGGAACGCTTCCGAATCCGCTTATAAGATTGGCGTCGGAGGTGGCCCCAAGCTTGGCTTTCTTATTTGGAATGGTAAAAACAGCAAGTCCTAACATTACCGCGGAAACCAAAGTATAAGGCAGCATTACGGACACAAATTCAGGAAGGCTCATTCCGGTGAGGCCGTAGATGTAAAGGTTCTGGGGGTTACCGATGGGGGTAAGCATGCTTCCGAGGTTAGCGGCAATTGTCTGGAACACAATAACAGGAATCATTAAGTCATCTCTTCCGCAGCTGTGAAGAACCATCAATGCGAAAGGAACAAAAGTGATGAGTGCCACGTCGTTCGTAATAAACATACTTCCTATGAAGCACATAAAGATAAGAACCGCAGCAAGCTGCCAGGCCTTCTTCACGCCGCCCATAAGCTTGCCGGCTATCTTTTCAAATACGGTATTCTGCCTGAAACCTTGGATAATAACCATGAGTCCCCAAAGAATTCCTAAGGACCTGAAGTCAATATATCCTATATATTCTTTGCTTGGCTTCACGAAGAAGGCTGAGACTACGGCCAGAACCCAGGCCACAGCAAGTACAGGGTCAAGTTTCTTAATCAGTTTCATAATGTTTTCTTTCTATATATTACTTGTTATATCAATTCAACCTTTCGATAGTTTAGCGCCTTGGAAAAAGCCCGTCAAGACGGAGCACACAAAAGTAGAAAAAAAGTATGCAAAAGTTGTTGACATTGAAAACCTAGTTTGTTAGTATATATAAGTCGCACGTAAATGCGGCACATACGTACCTTGACAAATGAACAACAATGCAACCCTGAAACAATTCCTAAAAATTGTTC
>CAMVID010000032.1:0-13797 GCA_947167445.1 uncultured Lachnospiraceae bacterium | reverse complement strand
CTTAACTATGCAATGAGCCTGCATGCAATTGTTACAGCTCATGAAGAGGGATTTGCAGAGAATATGTATCTCGACGCAGCAACCAGAACCAAGGTTGAGGAGACCGGTGGAGCAAACTTCATCTTCGTAACAAAGGACAACAAGGTTGTTACTCCCAAGTCATCAAGCATCCTTCCTTCAATCACAAGAAGATCCCTTCTTTATGTTGCCAAGGAGTACCTTGGACTTGAGGTTGAGGAGAGAGAAGTATTCTTCGACGAGGTTAAGGATTTCGCAGAGTGCGGACTTTGCGGTACAGCTGCAGTTGTTTCACCTGTTGGCAAGATTGTTGACCACGGCAAGGAAATCTGTTTCCCTGCAGGTATGGAGAAGATGGGTCCCACAACTCAGAAACTTTACGATACACTCACAGGTATCCAGATGGGTCGTATCGAAGCTCCCGAGGGCTGGATCAAAGTTATCGAGTAATTCAGAATTCAGTGGCCCCACAGTTAATCTGTGGGGCCGTTTTTGTGTGAAGGATATTATATGAATTTTAGAAAAAACAGAATTCTCTCAGCACTGACAATATTAATCACAACCGCGATGCTTTCCGCCTGCAGCGGCAAGACCACGAAGGTAGTTCTCACCGCAGGCTTTGAACCGGATGAGATTTTCAAAATAGAGACCATGAACTGCACCACCCCTGAGATGATGGTTTATTTGACCAACATGCAAAACAGGTACGAGGAGGTTTACGGCAAAGAGATATGGAGCACTTCCGATAACGGCAAGAACCTTGAGAACAATGTCAAGGACAACGTCCTTGCAAAGATTGCTCAGGTAAAAACCATGGATCTCCTGGCCGCCTCTTACGGTGTTACTCTTGACGAGAAAGAAAATGAGCTGGTAAATCAGGCCGCCAGGGAATACTTCGATTCTCTAAATGATGCGGAGAAGGAAACCCTTGGAGTGACGGAAGAGCTGATTGCCAAAATGTACGGCGAGTACGCTCTTTCAAACAAGATATACCAGTACCTGATTAAGGACATTAATCCCGAAATCAGCGATGATGAGGCAAGAACCATCACGGTTGAGCATATCCTCATAAAGACCTATGCAAAGGACGGTTCCGGTAAGAAAATCAATTACTCCGAGAAAATGAAAAACGAGGCCTTGGAGCTTGCCAACGAAGTCTGCGCTTTAGCCAAGGACAAAGAAAACAACAATTTTGAGGATTTGATTGAGCTTTATAACGAGGATTCCGTTTCCACCTATTCCTTCGGTAAAGGTGAGATGGATCCGGCTTTTGAGGAAGCGGCATTTAACCTGGGGAACGATGAGATAAGCGACGTCGTTGAGACAGAGTTTGGATACCATATAATCAAGTGTATCAACACCTTTAACAGAGAGGAAACCGACGCCAACAAGCTTAAGATTGTAGCTAAGAGACGGCAGGAGGTTTTCGGTGAGAAGTACGATGAGTTCGTATCGGGACTTACCAGAAAGCTTAATGACACCCTGTGGAATCAGATCACCATTACCGATAATCCCGAGGTGACCACCACCACGTTCTTCGACGTATATGACAGCATAATCGGCGAACCTACGGGCCTTAAGTAGGATTTCCAAAAAGTTTATAAAGATTTTAGAATCATTTTGTTCTATATGTGATAGAATAATGGTTGTTGAATTAGATTTATTTTGAAAGGACAGTGATATAAATGGCAAAGAAAGGCAGTTTGTCCATTAATTCGGACAATATTTTCCCCATTATCAAGAAGTGGCTGTATTCGGATCACGACATTTTCTACAGAGAGTTGATCTCCAACGGATGCGATGCAATCACCAAGCTTAAGAAACTGGATATGATGGGTGAGTATACTCTTCCCGAAGGCTATAAGCCGGAGATTAAAGTTATTGTCAATCCCGACAACAAGACCATCAAGATTATCGATAACGGTCTTGGTATGACTGAGGAAGAGGTTGAGGAGTACATTACCCAGATTGCCTTCTCCGGAGCTACGGATTTCATTGAAAAATATAAGGATAAGGCCAATGATGACCAGATTATCGGTCACTTCGGTTTAGGCTTCTACTCAGCGTTCATGGTAGCTGACGAGGTTCATATCGATACACTTTCATACAAGGCAGGAGCTAAACCTGTGCACTGGGAGTGTGACGGCGGCACCGAGTACACCATGGAGGAAGGCAAGAAAGAGGGCGTCGGTACTGAGATTACTCTGTTTTTAAACGAAGATTGCCTTGAGTTCTGCAACGAATACAGAGCCAAAGAGGTTGTGAAGAAGTATTGTTCCTTCATGCCTGTAGAGATATATGTATCAAAGGACAAAACCACTGATACTCAAATCGTTAAGAAGGACGAGATTCTTCCCACTGATGAGGTGGTTGAGGAGATTAAGCCCGAGAAGGACGGAGACGAAGTTAAGGTTAAGATTAAGAAGCGTCCTGAGCTCATAAATGAGACCACTCCTCTTTGGACCAAGAACCCTGCTGACTGCACAAGAGAAGAGTACCTTGAGTTCTACCGCAAGGTATTTAACGACTACAAGGAGCCTTTGTTCTGGATTCACCTTAACATGGATTATCCCTTCAACTTAAAGGGTATCCTTTACTTCCCCAAGATTAATCTTGAGTACGAGTCCATCGAGGGAACCATTAAGTTATACAACAACCAGGTATTTATTGCAGATAACATCAAGGAAGTCATCCCTGAATTCCTGCTTCTTTTAAAGGGTGTCATCGATTGTCCCGACCTGCCCCTTAACGTATCAAGAAGCGCCCTCCAGAATGACGGATTTGTTAACAAGATTTCCGAGTACATCACAAAGAAGGTTGCTGACAAGCTTTCCGGCATGTGCAAGACCGAGAAGGAAGAGTACGACAAGTACTGGGACGACATTGCTCCCTTCATTAAGTTCGGATGCCTTAAGAACGACAAGTTCTGCGAGAAGATGACAGATTACATTCTCTTTAAGAACCTGGACGGCAAGTACCTTACACTTCCCGAGTGCCTTGAGGTTGCCAAGACCGATGTGGAGGATGATAACGCCACAGACGAGGATGGCAACAAGGTTGAGGCTGAAGTTGTAGATGAGGCAAAAACAGAGGAATCTACAACAAAGGAAGAGAAGAAGGATAAGACAATTTATTACGTGACCGACGAGAAGCAGCAGAGCCAGTACATTAACATGTTCAAGGCTGCCAAGAAGGATGCGGTTATCCTTACACACAACATCGATCAGCCCTTTATTTCACAGCTTGAGGCCAAGAACGAAGGTATTCACTTCTTAAGAATTGATGCGGACGTTACAGATGCTCTTAAATCCAAGACCTCCAAGAAGGCGGAGGAAGAGCTTACCAAGGAAGCTGAGGAAATCGGAAAGATCATCAAGAAAGCCGTTAAGAAGGATTCTCTTGAGGTTAAGATTGAGAAGCTTAAGAATAAAAAAGTTGCTTCAATGCTTACTCTTTCTGAGGAAACCAGACGTATGCAGGACATGATGAAGATGTACTCAATGCCCGGTATGGATTTCCCTGCAGACAAGAGCGGCAGGGGAGAGACTTTGATCTTAAATGCCAACCATCCTCTTGTTACATACCTTATGGAGCATAAGGATGGAGATAACACCAAGATGTTTGCGGAGCAGTTATATGACCTTGCCCGCATCGCTCAGGCACCTCTTGATCCTGAATCCATGACGGAATTTGTTGCAAGAAGTAACGACATCATGATGCTGTTGGCGAAATAACAAACTATACACATTGCCATAAAAATGCGCCTATCTTTGGGCGCATTTTTTATTGCGGCTAAACCCACCAGAATGTTATAATTATTAAGTCTATGAGTATGCCCATTTGGGCGAAAAAGTGTGGTGAGTGTTAATGCAGGACAAGATTGAAGAGATTCTGAAGGGGAACTTCGATTACGACATTAGTTCTCTTGATTTTTCGTGCATTAAATTGGAGCTCGAACCAAGCGTTGATACCATCACCGAAGGAACTTTTTCCATCTATGGACCGGAGGGCTCTTTTACCTCCGGATATATATACTCATCGGACTTTCGAATGAAGCTTGACACTGACTACTTTGCGGGAGAGAGCGCGGAGATTCACTACTCCTTTGACTCTCACGGAATGACTGAGGGAGACGTCCTTAAAGGCGAATTCTCAGTAATATCAAGTCACGGCGAATTCTATCTGCCCTTTGTGGTTTCTATAATGCATAAAGTTCCCGATTCATCAATGGGAAGCATCAAGAACCTTTTCCATTTTACAAATCTTGCCAAGAGTAACTGGGATGAAGCACTTAAGCTGTTCTCATCTCCTGATTTCTCGTCGGTTTTTTTAGGAAACGACAGGCAGTTTTACCAGCTATATAAAGGCTTATCCTGCAAGCCCGGAAACTCCAGAAATATGGAGGAATTCCTCCTTGCCGTAAACAAAAAGCAAAGAATTGAATACCTGGTGGAGGACGAGGAGATAAAGATTGATGAGCCCATTGCCGGAACCGAGTACGGTTTTACCGTAACAAGAAACGGATGGGGCTATTCTTTCCTTGAGGTTTCAAGCAGCAATGGACTGTTTATCTTTGATAAGAGCGTTTACACCGAGGATAACTTCATAGTAAACAAATGTAATGTCTGGTTTAAGGTTGATACAAAGGCTCTTCATAAGGGCAATAACTTTGATGAGATTATCCTTAAGGACGGACAGAACGTGTTCACAATCCCTGCAACGGTATCCACCGAGGGGGCAGGAAACGCACATGGAAGGAAACTCAGGGAAATCAAGCACCTTGAGGTTGATTTGATGACCTATTATCAGGCCTTCAGACTTAAGAAGATTTCCATGAACACATGGCTTAAGGAAACAGAGAACATTGTAAATAACATGATAAATGCGGATGAGAGCAATGTGAACGCCAGACTGTTCCAGGCTCAGGTCCTTATCAGCATGGAGAGAGAGAACGAGGCCAGATGGATTCTGGACCAGGCTTCCTCGATGCTTGATGAGACCAAACGGGATTACAGGGTTTCCTACGCTTATCATTTATATTTGACTTCACTTATTACCAAAAACATAGATTTCTCAAGAGAGGTTACAGAGACAGTTTCAAGGCTTTATTCCGAAACCAAGGACTGGCGAATTGCCTGGCTTGTAACCTATTTGTCCGAGGAGTACAACCGCTCCGATTCCAAGAGATGGATGTTCTTGGAGGAGCAGTTTAAGATGGGATGCACAAGCCCCATAGTTTATATTGAGGCTTTGCGACTTATGCTTTCCAATCCCATGATTTTAAGGAGCCTTGAGAACTTTGAACTTCAGGTCTGCTACTACGGTGCAAGAAACGAGTGCCTTTCAAAGGACCTTGTTATGCAGATTGCAGAGCTGTCCTCAAGACAGAAGGAGTTTTCACCGGTACTTTTCAAAACCCTCACCCTCTCATATGAGAAAAAGAATGACAACGATATTTTAAATGCCATCTGCTCTTACCTCATAAGAAACAACAAGGTGGAGCCAAGATACTTTAAGTGGTATGCCCTGGGAGCTGAGGCCGGTTTAAGGCTTACAAGACTTTACGAGTACTACATGATGTCCATGGACACCTCAAAGAAGACTCCCATCAACAAGACAGTTCTTATGTACTTCGCATACAACTCAGATTTGGACTATATCCAGAACGCTCACTTGTATGCAGATGTTTTAAGCCGCAGGGACAAGTTCCCGGACCTTTATAATCAGTATCTGCCCCAGATGGAGAACTTTGCCTGGGAGCAGCTTAAAAAGAAGCGAATCAACAAGGACCTTGCGCAGTTATATAAGGCACTTTTGTCTGAAAGAATGATGGATGAGGAAACCATCCATGCGCTTTCTACGGTTCTTTTCATGAATCAGATCAAGACAGATTCCGATTCTATGATAAGGGTCATCATAAGGCACCCCAGAATTAAGGGTGAGATGGCTTACCCCATTGTAGACAGAGTTGCAAGATTCCCTCTTTGGGGTCAGGAG
This sequence comes from uncultured Lachnospiraceae bacterium, assembly GCA_947167445.1. GTDB lineage: Bacteria > Bacillota > Clostridia > Lachnospirales > Lachnospiraceae > G11. The sequence continues at coordinate 7,782 of CAMVID010000032.1, read as the reverse complement.
CATGTAATCCTTTTTGAGGACATCCAGGGTAACCGTTACGCTGAGGGCATTAACTATACCGTGGAGAAACTGATGATTCCCGGCAAAATCATTAAGATGATTGGGGATCAGGGCCTTGATGAACTGGGCCTTAACATGTACATCTGTGATTTTGACAGAGAGACCATTCACGTAGATAAGGACAATCGTATAAGATTCGAAAGAGTCCTTAAGGATGAGAGAGTCATGGATAACTTTAAGGCCAAAATCCATGTGGCTCTCACCAGATACTACTATGACAATGACATAACAGATTCTCTTGACTGGTTTTTGTCTGATGCCGAACCTGATAACATCGATGCCTCCGACAGGGATGAGCTGATGAGATACATGATAATCAGGGGCATGACTGACAAGGCCTACGAATGGTTATGTATTTACGGAACCGCCGGAATTGAGGTTAAGAACATAGTTAAGCTTCTTGAAACCAGGATTGAGCAGTGCCAGGGAGACAGGGATGAGGAACTGGTTACCCTTTGCATGTATGCTTTCAGAAAGGGCAAATTCAACGAAGCTATCCTTAACTATCTCATTAGGAATTACGAGGGCATGACCAAGGATCTTAGAAGTCTTTGGAAAGCGGCTCTAAGCTATGACATAGATACTTACTATATTGCACAGAAGATTATTATTCAGATTCTTTACACCGGGGCTTACGTAGGGGAGAAGATTGAGATTTTTAAAGACTACGTATCCGGTGGTGCCAAGACTGAGATAGAGACGGCTTTTGTCTCACAGTGCGCATATGAGTTCTTCGTAAATGACAGAATCATGGACGGCTTCATCTTCGATGAGATTCAAAGAATCATCGGAAGAGGAGAGAAGCTCCATCGCGTATGTAAACTGGCTATTATCAAATACTATGCCGAGCACATGGATGAAGTGGGAGAGGAACAAAAGAAGCTTATTAAGGAATACGTTACGGAGTTCCTTTTGGAGGGCATCAGACTTGCCTGCTTCACTCAGTTTAAAGAGTTCCTGCCTTTGGCAGCCAAGATGGATGATTCGGCTATTATCGAATACCATGCGACCCTTGGAGCCAAGGCTGTAATCCACTATATCTTAGAGAAATCCGACGAGGATGACAACGAATACCGCGAGGAGGATATGGATGCGGTTTACGGAGGAGTTTTCTTCAAGGAAATCCCCCTGTTCTTCGGTGAAAGCATCCAGTATTACATAACGGAGATCCAAAACGGAAAGAGCCAGCTTACGGAAAGCGCGACCCTCCAGAAGAACGATATAGAAAAGAGCCCTGAGGGTACAAGATACAATCTTGTAAATGACATAGCCATAGCACAGACCCTTCAGGACTATGACACCGTGGACGGCCTTTTGAGAGAGTACAAGAAAACGGAGTATTTGAGTAAGAATTTGTTTAAAGTACGTTAGGTGATAAATGAACATCAGCAAACCCGAAATTCTTGACAAACTTCATAACGAAAAACTCCTTATCGGATTTGACCTGGGAAATGAGTATTCCCTTATAAGCTACTGCTTTCAGAATTCCGATTCACCGGAGACCGCTTCCTACACTGCAGGAGGGGAACAGTATTCCATTCCCACTGCCATGTGCAAGCGCCGTGAGGTGGGACAGTGGTTCTACGGAAGAGAGGCTGTAAAGTATGCCGAGGAAGAGGATGGAATTCTTATTGACAACCTTCTTAAGAAGGCCTATGAGGGCAGGGAAATAATTGTGGAAGACACCCCTTATGACCCGGTGGCGATACTGACGCTTTTTATAAGAAGGAGTCTCGGAATCCTTACATTCCTTGGAGGAGTGGAGCGCATAGGTGCCTTTATGGTCACCTGCGAAACTCTGGATCAGAGGATGGTGGAAGTATTGAGTGCGGCTGTTTCGGGGTTAAACCTTAAGACAGACAAGATTTTCTTCCAGAATCACATGGAGAGCTTCTACTACTACATGCTTAACCAGCCTGCGGAACTTTGGGCTCACCAGGTTCTTTTGTGCGATTTCTCGGGGCAGAAGCTTTTCGTAAACTACATGGAGAGAAATCTTCGAACCACCCCTGTGGTTATCTACATAGACAGCAAGGAATTCCCGGAAATGGGCAGGGATGAGAGCAGCAAACCCGACAGAGATCTGGGATTTCTGGACATCTTAAGAAGATGCTGCGACAAGAGAATCATCTCATCCATTTTCCTTATCGGAGACGGATTCAAGGATGACTGGATGAAGGAATCCTTAAGGTACGCCTGCGAGGGAAGAAGGGTTTTCAGAGGCAACAACCTTTACAGCAAGGGAGCCTGCATGTGCCTAAGGGAGAAATTAAAGTGCAGCGACCTTGGAAAGAACTATGTATTCCTGGGGCGTGACAAGCTTAAAGCCAACATAGGAATGCAGGTTTTAAGAAGAGGCGAGGAATCCTATCTGGCTCTCCTTGATGCGGGGCTTAACTGGTATGAGGCCAAGAAAACCACGGAGTTTATTACTGAAAGAGACAACAAATTTGAATTGACAATAACGCCGCTAAACGGCAAGAATCCAAAGCTTGTGGAGATTAATCTGGACAATCTTCCAAGGCGTCCCGACAGAACCACAAGACTTTTGATGCAGGTTTCCCTTAAGAGTCCCAACATATTGCTCCTTGATATCAAGGATGAGGGCTTTGGGGAAATATTCCCTTCGTCAGGACTTACCTGGCAGCAGGAGATTGAGTTTTAACCGGGAGAACGTAAGTGAGCAGAGTGTTACTTTGCACAGGTGTGCGAGCTGAAACTCCATATTACATTCCTTCTTTGGGGATCAGAGTCTGGTCCGTAGAGGAGCTTTGCTATTGCCTTAGGGAGAATGCTTATATTCTCGATGAGGAGATAGTTTCAAAGGATATGGTTACATGGCTAGAGGAGGATTGTATGCTTCCGGACCTTGCCAATCAGCTTCGTCCTTACCTTCGCCAGCCCGGAAGTATGGCTGCCTATGTCATCGGAATCCTTGAATACGTGGGCTACTATCCCAAAGAGGAAATAGAGCTTATGGCCGGCAGCTTTTCTGCAGCAGGAAGCGCCAGCGATTTCGAGAAGAAGAAAAAGAGGGCGGATCTTCTGGTGGAGAGCGCCAAGTACACCAAAGCCTACGTGGAGTATTCAAGACTCCTCAGAGAGCTGCCTGAGAATGAGATTGGAATAAGGGCTGATGTTCTTCACAATATAGGAGTGGCTCTTACAGGGCTTTTCATGTACAACGACGCAGCCTACTATTTTAACGAAGCATATAATTACACCAATTCAGAGGCGGACTTCAGAGATTATCTGGCAGCCAAGAGAATGTCCATGTCGGATTCGGAGTACGTGAAGTTTGTGGCGGACATGCCGGATTATTACATGGCGTCAATCAACCTTGAGGCGGATGTGGACGAGATTTTAAACAATTGGGAAAGAAGTGCGGAAGAGGCCGATTTGGAGGAACTTCTTAACCTTAAGCAGTTAGGTGACAGCACAGGATACTATCAGGAAGTCAACAGGCTTGTGGAAGGCCTGAAGGAAGAGTACAGGGATTTCATACAGGTATGAGTGTAAGACGAATACAGAACTTTTTCGAGGAAAAAAGAAAAGAGTGGTACAGTGATGACACCGATTTATGGGATGAGGTTGTATACGACCATGAGGACGTGGCAATCCACAACAAGGAGGAGCGTCGCAAGTACGTTAAAGAGTGCCTGGGTCAGATGAGAGATGCCTCAGACACCATTGACGAATTGATGGGCGAGTACTCCACTGTTACCGGATATCTTGCGGACATAGAGGAATTTGAAAGACTTCCCGACTCTGAGTTAAAGCACTTAAGGGAGGTTTGTCGCGGAGTGGACAATCTCACCGAGGAGCAGGAGGACTATGAGAATCGCGAATGCCGCATGAGCGATGATGAGTATTACAACATAAAGGCCAGAGAGGACGAGGTGGAGGAAGGAATCAACAAGATTGATGAAGCCGAGAACCATCGTGTCCTTATTAAGAAGGATTTGAAGCGCCTTGACAATGAGAAGAGCGCATACAGATACAGACAAAGAGAACTGATGAATGAGCAGGCAAACCTTAAGGGCATGGTATACATAGTGCTTGGTGCTTTGGGCGTTTGCTTTGCCATTTTGTTTTTCCTGCAGTTCGGTCTTAAATTCGATGCGAAGATTGGATTTTTGGTGGCCGCAATCGCAGGAGCAGCGGCTTTGGTTTTTGCTTTTGTGAGATATAACAATGGAGCAAGGGAACTTTCGGGAATAAATCGTGGATTAAACCGATTGATTCAACTGAAAAATACGGTTAAAATTCGATATGTAAACAATACAGCCCTTCTTGATTACCTTTATGTGAAATATAAAGTTAAGGACAGCAAGCAGTTAAGGGCCATGTGGAACCGCTATAAGGAAGAGAAAGAGGAACGCTTAAGATACAACAGAACCAAGGCTGAGCTTGACGGAACCAGGAAGAATCTGGCAAGAGAGCTTTCAAAGTACAATCTTAAGTACCCTGAAAGATGGCTTAATCAGACAAAGGCCATTATAGATTCGAGAGAGATGGTGGAGGTTCGCCACGAGCTGATTTCCAGGCGCCATGCCTTAAGGAAGCAGATCGACTACAACAAGGAAATCGCCGCCAACGCCAAAGATGAAGTTATGGATATAGCCAGAAACTATCCGGAGTATGCCTCCGAGATAAAGGAGCTTATTGAGGGTTACGAGAAAATTTAATCAGGAACCGGAGGGTAAAATGAGTAACGATGTTTATGTGAGTCCGCTGTCGGAGAGATATGCCAGCAAGGAGATGCAGTATATTTTCTCCCCCGACATGAAGTTTTCCACCTGGAGAAAATTATGGATTGCTTTGGCGGAGACAGAAAAGGAACTGGGTCTGAGTGAGAACGGCAAAGAGGTCATAACCGATGAGGCTCTTAAGGAGATGAAAGAGCACATCTATGACATAAACTATGACGTGGCAAAAGAGAGAGAAAAGGTTGTAAGACATGACGTTATGAGCCATGTATACGCCTACGGTCTTCAGTGCCCCAAGGCAGCAGGAATAATCCACCTTGGCGCAACCTCATGCTACGTTGGAGATAACACCGACATTATTATTATGTCGGAGGCCTTGAAACTGGTGAGAAAGAAACTTATTAACGTTATTGCGAAGCTTTCTGATTTTGCCAATAAGTATAAGGACCAGCCCACACTGGCCTTCACTCATTTCCAGCCGGCACAGCCCACCACTGTGGGTAAGAGAGCAACCCTCTGGCTTCAGGAATTCTCCATGGATCTGGAGGATCTGGAATATGTTCTGAAAAGCCTTAAGCTTCTTGGCTCGAAGGGAACCACAGGAACTCAGGCATCTTTCCTTGAACTTTTCAACCACGACCAGGAGACCATAGACAAGATTGATCCCATGATTGCCAAGAAAATGGGATTTGAAGCATGCTATCCCGTATCCGGACAGACCTATTCAAGAAAGGTGGATACAAGGGTAGTCAATATTCTTGCGGGAATAGCTGCCAGCGCCCACAAGATGAGTAATGATATAAGACTTCTTCAGCACCTTAAGGAAGTTGAAGAGCCTTTTGAGAAGACACAGATCGGTTCTTCCGCAATGGCATACAAGAGAAACCCCATGCGTTCGGAGAGAATCGCTTCACTTTCAAGATATGTGATGGTGGATGCTCTTAATCCCGCAATCACATCTGCTACTCAGTGGTTTGAGAGAACACTGGATGACTCGGCAAACAAGAGACTTTCAATTGCCGAAGGCTTCCTTGCCACAGACGGCGTTTTGGATCTTTGCTTAAACGTTGTGGACGGACTTGTGGTTTATCCCAAGGTTATTGAGAAGCGCTTAAGAAGTGAGCTTCCCTTCATGGCAACCGAAAACATTATGATGGATGCCGTTAAGAAGGGCGGAAACAGACAGGAATTACACGAGAGAATCAGAGAGCTTTCAATGGAAGCCGGTGCAAATGTTAAGGCAAAGGGCCTTGATAACAACCTTCTTGATTTGATTGCCGCTGATGACGCTTTTGATCTGACAGCCGAAGAACTAAAGGAAACCTTGGATCCTGCGCTTTATACCGGAAGGGCATCGAGACAGGTTGAGGTTTACTTAAGAGATTATATTAAACCCATACTTGAAGCCAACAAAGATATTCTGGGAGTTAAGGCAGAGATTAACGTATAGTTTGTATTGCGGGAAGGGTTACTAATACAAAAAGACGAGGAGTAAGAAATGGGCGGTTTTTTTGGCGTAGCAGCAAAGAAGGATTGTGTGTTTGATCTGTTCTTCGGAACGGACTACCATTCTCACCTTGGAACCAGAAGAGCAGGAATGGCGGTTTTTGACAAGAAGAAAGGATACGAGCGTGCCATCCACAACATCGAGAACTCACCTTTCAGAACCAAGTTCGACGGCGATGTGAACAAAATGGAAGGGCAGATGGGTATCGGTGTTATCTCGGATTATGAGCCTCAGCCTCTCATAATTCGTTCCCACCACGGCACATATGCCATTGCCACAGTGGGCAAAATCAACAACATGGAGGAGCTGGTAAGCGAGTTTTTTAAGAAGGGTAATTCGCATTTTTTAGAGCTTAGCGGAGGTGATATTAACCCCACGGAGCTTACGGCCGCTCTGATAAACACCAAGGATAATCTGGTGGAGGGCATTCAGTATGCCCAGGAAGTCATCGAAGGTTCCATGACCATGGTGATTCTGACGGACAAGGGAATATATGCCGCAAGAGACAAGATGGGACGAACCCCTGTAGCGGTGGGCAAGAAAGAAGATGCTTACTGCGTGGCTTTCGAAAGCTTTGCCTATCTGAATCTGGGATACAACGATGTAAAGGAACTTGGACCCGGCGAGATTGTGGTTGTCACTCCCGAGTCGTGCATTACGTTGGTTAAGCCCGGAACAGATATGAAAATCTGCACCTTCCTCTGGATTTACTACGGCTATCCTTCATCCTCATATGAAGGAATCAGCGTTGAGAAGATGAGATATAACTGCGGTGCTTTGCTGGCCGGCAGAGACGACGTGGAAGCCGACACCGTAGCAGGCGTTCCCGATTCGGGTATTGCTCATGCAATCGGATACTCCAACAAGTCCGGAATTCCTTTTTCCAGACCCTTTATCAAATACACACCCACATGGCCCCGCTCCTTTATGCCTACGGTACAAAGCAAGCGTGACCTTATAGCAAGAATGAAGCTCATCCCCGTTCATGATCTCATTAACGGAAGAAAAATGGTTCTTATCGATGACTCAATCGTAAGGGGAACTCAGCTAAGAGAGAAGGCGGAATTCTTATACACAAGCGGAGCTAAGGAAGTTCATGTAAGACCTGCCTGTCCTCCTCTTTTGTATGGATGTAAGTATTTGAATTTCTCACGTTCCACATCAGACATGGATTTGATCACAAGACGTGTAATCAAGGACATTGAGGGCTCCAACCCTTATCCGAACCTTAAAGCTTATGCAGATCCGGATTCAAGTGAGTACAGGGAGATGATCGGAAGAATCGGCAAAGAACTGAACTTCACATCCCTCCGTTTCCACAGACTGGATGACATGATAGAAGCGGTAGGGCTTCCCAAAGAGAAACTTTGCACCTACTGCTGGGATGGAAGAGAATAAAGACATAAAAACCCGAGGCTTTTGCCTCGGGTTTTCTACTTGTCTCTTATTTATTCTTTCCGCAGCACTTCTTGTACTTCTTGCCGCTTCCGCAGGGGCAGGGATCGT
>CAMVID010000031.1:0-14622 GCA_947167445.1 uncultured Lachnospiraceae bacterium | reverse complement strand
GCTATTTAAACCGAAAATTTACTAATTAAAGGTTTTTGTTCTCTGAACAATTTTTTAGGAATTGTTTCAGGGTTGCATTGTTGTTCATTTGTCAAGGTACTAAGGTAGATGAACTACCAACGGAGAAGGAGGGATTTGAACCCTCGCGCCGCTATTAACGACCTGCACCCTTTCCAGGGGTGTCCCTTCAACCTCTTGGGTACTTCTCCATAGCAAGTTGAATTACTTTACGTATTCAATTCCCGTGGAGAAAAACTCCAGCGGAGAGGGTGGGATTCGAACCCACGCGCCCTTGCGGACAAACGGTTTTCAAGACCGCCTCGTTATGACCACTTCGATACCTCTCCAGACGCGTTAGTCTCAAATCAGCGCAAAAATGATTTTATCAAAACGGCGAATTGATGTCAACATGTTTTTTAATTTTTTGAAGCAATTTTGGCTAAAATTCTTTCGGCGATTTCAATGTCCTTAGGTGTGGTGATTTTGATATTGTCATAGTCACCCATAATAACCTTTACTGTCGTCCCGCCAAACTGCTCTGCCACCATGGCGTCATCGGTGATATTTATGCCTGCTTTAAGAGTTTCTTCCTCTTTAATAATAAGTTCCTCATAGGCATTCTTTATTAACTCATACGAGAAAGCCTGAGGTGTCTGCATTGCCCAGAGTGTTTTTCGGTCAAGAGTCTCAAGAACTTTACCCTCCGAATCAACAATTTTGATTGTATCCGTAACAGGTACCGCCGCCACGCAGGAGGTTCCGCCCTCGACGCACTCTCTGACCCTGTCAATCACTTCTTCGGAAACCAGGGGTCTTGCTCCATCGTGAATCAAAGCATAGTCTGCTGCCCCCGCAGCCACCAGTCCGTTGTAAACCGAATGATATCTCTCTTTTCCTCCGGCCACAATAGCTTTTACCTTGGTAAAACCGTACTTATCTACAATCTCTTCCTTAATATAATTCTCATCTCCCTTTCCGCAGACAATAACAATCTCATCCACGTAAGAAGACTCAAATGCCGATACTGAATAATACAGTACCGGCTTGTGGTTAATGTCTATATACTGTTTTGGTGTCTCAGAGTTCATCCGCTTGCCTTTGCCGGCGGACAGAACTATCGCAACAGTTTTGGCCATTATCTCTCTCCAAGCTTTAGTCCGGGAACGGCATTCAAATCCATTCCGCTTCTGACTCCCTTAATGTATTCGTAATAACCCGCCACACCGATCATTGCCGCATTGTCTGTGCAGAATATGGGTGACGGATGGTAGAATTCAATTTTTCTTTTGGCACAGGCATCTTCAAATGCGGCTCTTAAACCGCTGTTGGAAGCCACGCCTCCGGCGATTGCAAACTTCCCAAAGCCAAATTCTTTGATGGCCTGCATGGAATGCTCCACCAGCACATCCACAACCGACTTCTGGAATGAAGCGGCAACATCGGGAACCACAATCTTGATCCCCTTCATCTCACACTGGTTAAGATAGTTTAAAACCGCAGACTTAAGTCCACTGAAGCTGAAGTCGTAGACATTCTCATCCACCTTGGCTCTGGGGAAATGAATCGCCTCGGGATTACCCTCCTTTGAAACCTTGTCAATCTTGGGTCCTCCGGGGTAGCCAAGTCCAATGGCTCTCGCCACCTTGTCGAAAGCTTCGCCGGCAGCATCATCTCTGGTTCTGCCTATAATCTCGTACTCTCCGTAATCCTTAACCCTTACAAGGTGCGAATGTCCGCCGGATACCACAAGACACCCAAAGGGCGGCTCCAGTTCCTTGTTCTCGATATAGTTGGCACAAATATGACCTTCGATGTGGTGTACACCTACCAGTGGTTTGCCTGCTGCGAAAGCGATGGCTTTTGCCGCAGATACACCCACAAGCAAAGCCCCAACCAAGCCGGGGCCATAGGTAACCGCTATTGCGGTTATATCGTCTAAAGTTACTTTTGCTTCCTTGAGAGCCTGCTCAATTACCTGATTTATTTTCTCGATGTGTTTCCTTGAAGCAATCTCCGGAACCACACCGCCGTAGAGGGTATGCAAATCAATCTGGGAAAAAATAATGTTGCTCAGAACTTCCCTTCCGTTTCGCACTACCGCTGCCGCAGTTTCATCACAGGAACTCTCTATTGCAAGGATTAAAACATCTTCCTTATTATTAATACTTTCCAATTTCTTTATTCCTCTGTCTTATCGACACTTACATTCGAAGATAAATCCCAGCCGAAAATCTTCCACTTCCCGGCATCGTCCTTTCTGAGTAAGAAAATCTCACTCACAGGTTCCGACGCGGCTTTCTCTTTTCTGTAGAATGTGCATTGGATTCGTGCCCACTCCGATGAGTTTACCGAGAAGTAATCAACACTCGAACTTCCCGCGGGAATGTAGCTGGATATTTTTCTGTCGTTTTCGTTATAGTCATGAACATCTTCCCTGAGTCTTAGAATATACTCGTTCCAGGGATTGTTTGCAACCAAATCATCATCATACAGGTAAAGCATCTGTTTGGCAAGTCGGTCAAGGTCGGAGTCACTGCAATTGCCGCTGTACATGCAAAGGAGCACATCTCCGTAATACTTAACCACCTCTTTGACCGTAGGCGGATAGTTGATTGAAAGGTCTCTTAAGAGCACAGTATCAACAGCAGACATTTCTTTGTCTGCCTCTGCGGCCTCCTTTCCGGATTTGTTACTAAGATAGAAATAGTAACCAACCATCAAGGCAACCAACACTATTAGGATAATTACTCCCTTGGTGCCCTTAAACCTTTTCATCTTAATCCTCGTCAGTAAATCTTAATTCTGTGGTTCTTCCGTCCTTGGTAATTACCGTGGCGGGGAAAATCTTCTTAACTTCCTTAGCATATTCCTCCGGATGATTAAGGGAGGGGCTGTAATGTGTAAGCCACATCTCCTTAACCCCCGCGTCTGCTGCAAGAGAGGCTGCCTCGTACATGGTCATATGCTTATTTTCTTTGGCCTTTGCAAGCTTGTCCGGTTCTCCGTACATACCCTCACAGATAAACAAATCAGATCCGGCAGCGTTTTCCCTTATGCTTGCTGTGGGTCTTGTGTCTGTGCAGTAGGTTAATTTAATGCCCTTTCTTGAGGGGCCGAGAACCATGTCGGGAGTGAAGATTTTACCATCACAGGAAACCTCTTCCCCTTTCTGCAAAAGATTCCAGAACCTCTTCTCTATTCCCAAAGACTCCGCCTTCGCCACATCGAACTTTCCGATTCGGTCAAGAGTCATTGTGTATCCGTAACAAACCACGTTGTGGTTGACTTTAAAGGCCTTAACCTTTAATCCGTCAAAATCGAAATCTCCTCCTTCGGGTCCAAGTTCAACACACTGAATCTCGAAGGGAAGCTCAGGGGCTATAACTCTTAAGTTGTTAACCACTCGGGTCAAGCCCTTTGGCCCAATGAGCGTCAAAGGCTCAACTCTTTCCGCATTTCCCATGGTCAAAAGCATTCCGGGAAGACCTGAAATATGGTCTGCATGAAAGTGTGTAAACAGTATCACGTCAATGGGCTTGGGGCTCCAGCCCTTTTCCCTTAAAGCAATCTGTGTACCTTCACCGCAATCTATAAGAATACTTTTGCCGTTGTATCTGACCATCAAAGATGTCAGCCATCTGTAGGGAAGAGGAAGCATGCCTCCCGTTCCCAGCAAACAAACATCTAACATTTACTAAACCTTTCGTTTATCTTCCATTCGCCACATAATCATGGCGTCCTCCTTGGGATTCTCATAAAAGCCCGGTCGTATTCCACAGGACTCAAATCCCAATCTCTCATATACATGTATGGCGCTCGAATTGCCTACCCTGACTTCCAGGGTGAAATTTCTGACGCCTGACTTTTCGCCTTCTTCAATAAGGGCCTGCATCAAAGCCGTTCCGATGCCGTGTCCCCGGTATTCTTTAAGAACTGACACGTTTGTCACGTCCGCTTCTTCAAAGCTTCGGATATATCCGCACAGGCCAACAAGCTTACCGTCCACCTCACATACAAGATAGACCGTATCCCCTGCTTTAATCTGTGATTCAAATCCTGCCTTGGTCCATGGATTGGAAAAATTAGCCTCCTCAATCCGGGTCACTTCCTCCAGATCATCCAGGGTCATCTTACGGATATGCATGAAGTGTCTATTCCTTCCATTCTTTCTCTCTCAGCCTGGCTGAGACGAAGATACTCAGGTGCATGTTCTGCAGCGCTCTCGTACCTGCCGGCTTCATAAAGAACCCTTCCGTATGCCGCAACTGCACCGGCACGCTGTCTGTTCATGTGGGCGGGGGCAAAGGAAAAGGGAATCTTACATTTCTCCTTTATAGTCTCAGCAAACACCGGAACTCCGTCTCCAAGGAACATGACATCTGTGTCAAGTTTGTTAATCTCATCCAAAAGATTGTCGATATCGGTGGCACACTGCCCCTTTATCGTCTTCATCTCATATATCGTCCCATTCTTCTCAAAGGAATAGAGCCCTGTGTAAACCTGATTCCTTCTGGCATCCATTATGGGGCAGATTATCTTGTCGCTTCCGTAGAAAATATAAGCAAGGCCCTCAAGGGTAGGAACCGAAATAATGGGGGTGTTAAGAGCCAGCCCAAGTCCCTTAGCTGTTGCGGAGCCGATTCGAAGGCCGGTAAAGGATCCGGGACCTGCTGCCACCGCTATTGCATCTATGGTGGAAAGGTCAAGATCCGTCAATTCCTTGACTGCCTCAAGCATGGGAAGCAGTGTCTGAGAATGGGTCTTCTTATAATTCATTGTATATTCGGATTGAATAGTATCTCCGTCAAGAACGGCAACACTCGCCACCAGTCCGGAGCTGTCCAAAGCCAAAATCTTCATAATCAACCTTCTTCTATAGTAATTCTTCTGTAGTCAAAACCCTTGTCCAGGTTCTTCTCGATGGTTACTTTCCTGGCGTAATCGGGAATAAGTTCCTCTATAAGGTCCGCCCATTCAATAAGACAGACTCCCTCGCCATAAAAATAGTCCTCGTATCCAAGCTCATCCATTTCCTCAGGATCTCCGATTCTGTACACATCGAAATGGTAAAAAGGAAGACGACCCTCCTCATATTCCTGAATAATGGTAAATGTGGGGCTGCTTACGGGTTCGTTAATTCCAAGCCCCTTGGCGAAACCCTGGGTAAAAACAGTCTTGCCTGTTCCAAGGTCACCGTTTAATGTAAAAATCTCGCCCTTTAAAGCCTTTTCTCCAAATGACTTGCCAAGTTCAAAGGTTTCCTCGGGAGAGTTGGTTTCATATATCCTGCTCATTCCTTAATCTTCACTTTCCTTGCGGGCAGATGGGTTGAAATAACTGCAATCAAATCCTGCTTCTTCTCAAGCAAATACCTTTTGGGGATAATTGTGGCATTAATGGGTGATGTGTAGAGGATGATGCTTTTACCTGTGGAGACAGCCTTGTACATGTCATCCCACTTGCAGCTTGCGCTCTCTTCACCAACGGAAACGGTAAGTCCTTCATCATTAAAGAGGTAGGTCATCTCGTTCTTGAAGGCCGGGTTGGTCTTGGCCTGAGTCCTGCTCTTTAGGAAGGAGACCCAGGGCAGATACAAAAGAATAACCAGACCTGCCACAATAAAAATCCATGTGTTTGTCAGAAAGGCAGACACAACAAGAAGCGCGCCCACACAACTTCCTATCAAACCGGCCGCACTTGTATAATGGTGGTACAGAAGATAATCGTAAATATCCCCTGCAGTAATCTTTACTTTTAGTGATACTTCCATAAAAACTCCAAATGTATTTCTACGTAATAATTATAAATTTTGGCGGGAAAAAAATCAATTTTTTACTACAGAATCTCTCTCCAGCAATTTGCCCGGTAATCGGGGATTTTCCGCCCCTTTGTGCTTCTTTCCCGGATGTTCGATCATTTCCACAAGTCTTGCCATGGCCGCAAATCCCAAATCCCAAAGAGGAAGCTGATATGTGGTAAGCTCCGGGGTCAAAAACTGCGCGCACTCATGATCGTCATATCCTATAACCGAAATATCCTTGCCGGGAATCAGTCCCTTCTCAAAGAGGCACTGATAGGCTCCCGTTGCAATAATATCAGACATGCAAAAAACTGCCCCGACCTTCTTATCCATCAGGTTCTTCATACCGTTGTATCCCGCTTCCTTGCTCCATCTTCCATAGAATAAAAGCTCCGGATCAAAGGATATTCCCTCGGCCTTTAACGCCTTCTTGACGCCCTTAAGCCGGTTATCCGCGTGGGCATTTCCATATTCGCCGGCGATGATTCCGATTCTCCTGTGACCATGGGCTATCAGATACTTGATAACCTTCTCTCCGCCTTCCTCATCATCAAGTCTATAGGTGGGGATGGTGGAATAAGCCGGAGTCGAGTAAAGCATTACGGTGGGTATATCATTGAAATTGAGGGGGTTTCTGACTTCATGCTCGAAAGCACCGATGTAAAGAACTCCATCAAGATTAAACGTCCCAGTCTTGGAAAGGGTTGGCAAAAGAATGGACTGGAAAAGGTCCTCATCATATATCCATTCGCCGCTTAATTTACCGAATAATCTCATGTCCTGAATGATGGCATTGATATTCTGTCCATCACAGTAATTCATGATTCCGTTAAGCATTCTGATGGTGCTGAAAGCGCCCAAATCTTCGGCAATAATACATATTCTTAAAGGTTGATTCTTCTTATCCTTGTCCATACATTTATAATATCATATCCTCTGACCTATTGACCACGAATAAATTATGGTTTATAGTATGTGGCGGAAACTAAATAACTTTAGTTCTTCGGGGTTGGGTGAAATTCCCTACCGGCGGTGAGTGGCCACACAAGTCCGCGACCCGTGTGAAATATTAGCACACGGCTGACTCGGTGCAAATCCGAGACCGACAGTAAAGTCTGGATGGAAGGAGACTAACAATGAGTACCTTATTCAAAACAGTAGCAGAAAACCTGCTATATGTCCTGAGCTTTTTGCTCATCATCTTCGCAATGTTCGTCATCGCTTATGTGGTTGAGAAAGCCGCAAAAAAGAAATTTGGCGACACCGAGCGAGTTCTTACAACAAGAAAAGTTGCAGTGTGCGGTGTGTTCTCCGCTATCGCAGCGGTTCTGATGTTACTTGAAATTCCACTTTTCTTTGCTCCCGCTTTTTACAAATTAGACTTAAGTGAGTTGCCTATTCTTATCGGCAGTTTTGCTTTTGGTCCCGTTGCCGGAGTCATGATGGAATTCGTCAAAATCGTCCTTAAGCTCTTCATTAAAGGAACAAGCACCGCTTTCGTGGGAGAACTTGCAAACTTTGCAGTCGGATGCAGCTTCATAATGCCTGCCTCCGTGTATTATCTCTTCCACAAGAATAAAAAGGGTGCATTGGTATCCTGCGTAATCGGAACTGTTATCATAACAATTTTCGGTACATTTTTCAATGCAGTATATCTTTTACCCACATTTGCAAAGCTTTATGGAATGCCCCTCGAGGCTATCATCGAAATGGGTTCTGCAGTAAACAAATTCAGCGGAAGTTCAGTTACAAGCTTTGTAGTGGCCTGCGTTGCTCCTCTTAACCTCATAAAGGGCGCAGTCAACTCGCTGGTTACTCTTCTTGTTTACAAGAAGGTAAGCCCCATTATCAAAAAACATTAAGCATTCAAAAACCGCGCCACCCCGAGCGCGGTTTTTTGTACCTATTTATTTGTTGTCTTTACCGATCTTCATGGTAAGTGAAATTCTCTTCTTTGGAACATCCACGGAAAGAACCTGTACGTCAACGATATCTCCTACCTTTACTGCCTCTAAAGGATGCTTGATGTACTTATCTGTAATCTGAGAGATATGCACCAGTCCATCCTGGTGAACTCCTATGTCCACAAAAGCGCCAAAGTCAATAACGTTTCTGACGGTTCCCTTAAGAACCATGCCGGGCTTAAGGTCTTCCATGTCAAGAACATCGCTTCTGAGAATAGGTGCAGGCATATCCTCTCTGGGATCTCTTGCAGGCTTCTCTAACTCCTTAAGAATATCCGTCAAAGTAATCTCACCGATTCCCAGTTCCTCAGCAAGTTTCTTCTTGTCTTTTATCTTTCTCTCGAAGGAACCGACACTTGTGTCAGGCGCGTTTTGAACAGCTTTGTCAGCCTTGGAATCATCAGTATTTTCAAGGGCTTGTCCCCCAAGAGCCATAGCCAGAGCCTTACCCATTGCAGTGTTGGTATTCTTAATCTGAATGGGCTTCTTCTCGGGCTTCTTTAGAGCAGGCTTCGCTGCCTGTTTCTTAAGGGGAGCTGCCTTCCAGGCTGCCTTAACATCATCCATTGTGATTCCAAGTTTCTCCATGAGCTTCATGGCAGCTTCATAGGACTCGGGATGAACGCTTGTGGCATCAAGAGGGTTATCTCCGTCTGTGATTCTCATAAAGCCTGCACACTGCTCATAAGCTTTGGGACCAAGCTTGGCAACCTTAAGAAGTTCCTTTCTGTCTCTGAATCTTCCGTTCTTCTCTCTGTAATCAACTATGTTCTTGGCAATAACCTTGGTTATGCCGGAAATGTACTCAAGAAGTGAAACCGAAGCGGTATTAAGATCCACACCCACCTTGTTAACTGAATCCTCTACAACCCCTCCAAGAGCCTCTGCCAGTTTCTTCTGGTTCATGTCATGCTGATACTGGCCGACGCCTATGGACTGAGGGTCAATCTTAACAAGCTCAGCCAGAGGATCCTGAAGTCTTCTTGCTATGGATGCTGCGCTTCTTTGTCCCACATCAAAGTTGGGGAACTCTTCAGTAGCCAGCTTACTTGCAGAGTAAACGGAAGCTCCCGCCTCATTTACAATCACGTACTGAACAGGGCCTGTCTTTGACACATCAAGTTCCTTAAGCATCTCAACAATAATCTGCTCAGACTCTCTTGAAGCGGTTCCGTTACCTACAGAAATCAGGTTGATATGGTATTTATTAATCAGGTCCTTTACCACCTTCTTGGACTCCTCCACCTTGTTCTGAGGAGCTGTAGGGTAGATAACCTTGGTATCTAACACCTTGCCTGTCTCATCAACAACCGCAAGTTTACATCCCGTTCTGAAAGCAGGGTCCCACCCCAAAACGACCTTACCCTTGATGGGTGGCTGGAGAAGGAGCTGCTCTAAGTTTTTACCAAATACAGTGATGGCACCGTCCTCTGCCTTCTCCGTCAGCTCGTTTCTGAGTTCTCTTTCAATGGCAGGAGCAATAAGTCTGTCGTAGGAATCAGCGATTGCCTCCTTGATGACGGGGGTCGTAAACTCGTTATCCTTTGTGATAACCATCTTCTCAAGATAGGTTAAGATACGCTCAACAGGGGCTTCGATTTTGACTGTCAAAAACTTCTCGTTCTCACCTCTGTTAATGGCCAGAGTTCTGTGGCCCACAACCTTGTTCAAAGGCTCCTCATAATCGTAGTACATCTCATAAACGCTTGTGGCCTTCTCATCCTTGGCCTTGCTGATAAGCTTGCCTTCCTCGAAGGTAGCCTTTCTGATGTAGGCTCTGTAATCCGCATTATCTGAAATGCTCTCAGCAATAATGTCTCTTGCTCCTGCAAGGGCATCCTCAGCCGTGGCAACTTCCTTCTCAGGATCTATGTACTTCTCAGCTTCCTTTAACACATCCTCGGATGCGTCCTGATTAAGCACATACTGGGAGAGAGGCTCCAGGCCCCTCTCCTTTGCAACACTTGCTCTTGTTTTACGTTTGGGTCTGTAGGGTCTGTACAAATCTTCAACCACTACAAGGGTTTCGGCCTCTTCTATCTTCTTCTTAAGTTCTTCGGTCAAAGCGCCCTGCTCTTCTATGCTTGCAATAACGCTTGCCTTCTTCTCCTCAAGGTTTCTGAGATAGTTAAGCCTCTCAAAAAGGTTTCTTAACTGTTCATCGTTGAGAGAACCCGTTGCCTCCTTACGGTATCTTGAAATGAAGGGGATGGTATTTCCCTCGTCAATGAGCTTCACGGCAGCCTCAACCTGCCATTTCTCTACATTAAGCTCCTCTTTGATCTTTAAAACAATATCCATTTACTACTTCCTTAATCCTTATTTTGATACTTGCTTTCTGTCCCTAATAAGAGACAATTTCACATATAATTTTACATCGTTTCCTTTTTGCCGTAAAGGTGGTAAAATATAGGCATTGCAGACATTCTAAGTCCTTGGAGAGACATTATGAACGACGAATTTGACTACAGAGATATGTACTCTGTCCCCACCAACAAATTTGCAGTGGCTTCGCTGGCATGTGGAGTCATAGCCATCATCACCTTTGCAAGCTTATACCTGCCCATAATCCTTGGCTCTCTGGCTATTATTTTTGCCTTCCTTTCAAGAAACGGCACCAGAAAGCTTGCCCAGTATTCACGGATAGGAATTGTTTGCGGCTCCATAACAATTGTTGGCGTCATTGCCACAGTTGCTTACTGGTACATACATCTTCCCGAACTTCTTCAGAATCCCACATACAGGGATATAGTCCAAAGGCTGCTTAACAATGCCTTCGGCGGCGATATAGATTTGGAGAAGTTTTTTGGAATTAAAGATACATCAGGTTATCTTTTTGGATTATTTATTTGATTGGAGTTAAGATAATGCCTCATCAGACATTTGGAGAAATTAAAGCTCATGCCAGAGGTTCCCTCAACGGAAGCTACGGCATAGCCATTCTTTCATTTATAGACACAATGCTCCTCAGTTTCCTTCCCGCGTACATTGTGGACTACCTCTTCCCTAACAGGAGCGTATTCGAAATGATCGGTTCGGAGATTGTAAGTTTTATCCTGACCTGCTTCGTGGGAATTCTGGAAGTTGGACTAAGTCTCATATACCTTAAGATCTGCTCCAGGCAGAAAGCCACCATAGCCGATCTTTTCTACGGATACAGAGTCAACAGAAATCACAGCCTTATGGTCTGTTTTGTTTCCACCGTCATTGCGGAAATCTGCTCGCTTCCTTATGTGATTCTTTCCTCACATAATGCGGCAAATGCAATTTATGCCCCCCAGGCAGAATATCTTACCCTGATATGCGGAATGCTCCTTACATTAATCCTAAGGCTCCCCATATCACAGAGTTTCTTTATTCTGGTGGACTTTCCCGAGTATTCAGGGTTGGAAGCTTTAAAGCTTAGTATGAAGCTTATGAAGGGAAATTACGTACGCTACATTCTCTTCCTACTCAGCTTCGTTCCCTTTATCCTGTTGTCCATCTTAAGCTTCTTCATCGGGCTTTTATGGACCATTCCTTACGTATATGCCAGCACCGCATCCTTCTATCTGGAGCTTGCGAAATCAAGTAAATAACATAACAAATAAGGCGGCCACATGGCCGCCTGTTTTTTGGTAAAATCTACTGTATCCACTTTAAGTAAGCATTAATGAAGGGATCCAGGCCGCCGTCCAGTACAGCATCCACGTTGCCGGACTCGGCATTTGTTCTGTGGTCCTTCACCATTGTATAGGGCTGGAGCACATAGGAACGAATCTGGTTACCCCAGGCAATATCCTTGACCTCACCTCTGATGTCCGAAAGCTTCTCCTCGTTGGCTTCCTTCTGAAGCATGTAGAGCTTGGCCTTCAACATCTGCATAGCCTTGTCCTTGTTCTGGAACTGGCTTCGCTCATTCTGGCAGGTTACCACAATTCCTGTGGGAAGGTGGGTAATTCGAATCGCCGATGAAGTCTTGTTGATATGCTGACCACCGGCACCGCTGGAACGGTAGGTATCGATTCGGATATCATCATCATTAATCTCAATATCTATATCATCATCTATTTCAGGCATAACATCCAAAGAAACAAATGAAGTCTGGCGCTTACCCTGAGCATTGAAGGGAGATATACGAACAAGTCTGTGAACACCCTTCTCAGACTTAAGATAACCGTAGGCGTTCTCTCCGTTTACCTGGAAGGTAATTGACTTGATTCCGGCTTCATCTCCGTCCAAAGAATCAAGAACTTCCACATCAAAGCCCTTCTTCTCGGCCCATCTGGTGTACATACGATAAAGCATCTGGCACCAGTCACAGCTTTCCGTTCCGCCGGCACCTGCATTCAGTTTAAGAATGGCATTGTTTCTGTCGTACTCGCCGGATAAAAGCGTGCTGATCCGAATCTCCTCGAAGGTATTTTTGAAATCGTCAAGTTCCTGTCTGATTTCGGGAATCAGGGATTCATCATTCTCCTCATAACCCATCTCGATAAGGGTTAAGATATCATCCTTCTGGCGATAGAGGTTGTCGCAAAGCTCCACTGTATCCTTGGTATTCTTAAGCTCCTTCATAAGCTTGTTGGCTCTGTCGGGCTCATCCCAGAATCCCGGGGCTTCAATCTCTCTCTCCAGCTCTTCTATTCGATTCTTCTTTACATCAAGATTAAGGGAATCCTTAACTTCGTTAAGAGGCTCCTCATATGAGAGGATCTCTGTTTTCATCTGGTCTAATTCAACCATGCCTATTCTCCGTATGATTCTCAAAAAGAGCCGGCATTACTGCCGGTTCTTTAGGTTTCTTATGCTTTGATTCTTCCGTGGCAGTTCTTGTACTTCTTGCCGCTTCCGCAAGGACAGGGATCATTGGGATAAACCTTTGCCTCCATGCGCTTAACGGGAGCCTTCACAGCTGAGTCGTCCTTGTTGGTTCCCGTAACCTTGGCAACCTGCTCACGTTCTACCTTCTGCTCAATCTTGACATGAAGAAGAAGTCTTACGGTCTCCTCACGGATGTTCTGGGTCATTTCATCAAACATATCATAACCCGCCATCTTGTACTCAACAAGGGGATCCTTCTGACCGTATGCCGCAAGGCCAACACCCTGGCGGAGCTGGTCCATGTCGTCGATGTGATCCATCCACTTTCTGTCTATAACCTTAAGAAGGATTACACGCTCCAATTCTCTGATAGCTTCGGCATTGGGGAACTCAGCTTCCTTGTTCTTATAAAGGTTGAAAGCCTCCTCCTTAAGCTGGTGCTTTAAGGTGTTCTTCTTCTTGGGGTTCGCTACTCTCTCGTAACTTACGGGCTCGATGGGGATTGTGGGAAGAAGGAGTTCATTAAGCTCTGTGTAATCCCAGTCTCTTGCATCCACTTCATCGCTGATACAGATATCTACGCAGTTCTCAGCGATATTCGTAATCATGTTAAAAATTACGTCTCTCATGGATTCGCCATTGAGAACCTTGGCTCTTTCCTCGTAGATGATCTCACGCTGTTCGTTCATTACCTGGTCGTACTCTAAGAGGTTCTTACGAATACCGTAGTTGTTATTCTCTATCTTCTTCTGAGCGCCTTCGATGGCTCTTGACAATGTCTTATGTTCAATCTCCTGTCCCTCAGGGATTCCAAGAGCATTAAACATGGCAATCATTCTGTCTGAACCAAAGAGTCTCATTAAGTCATCTTCAAGTGAGATATAGAATCTTGAAACACCGGGGTCACCCTGACGTCCGGAACGACCTCTTAACTGGTTATCGATACGTCTGGATTCATGGCGCTCTGTACCGATAATCATAAGACCGCCTGCCGCTCTTGCTTCATCATCAAGCTTAATATCGGTACCACGACCTGCCATGTTGGTAGCGATGGTAACTGCTCCGTGAACACCGGCATCGGCAACGATTTCAGCCTCCATCTCATGGTACTTTGCATTAAGTACTTTATGCTGAATGCCTTCCTTTGTAAGAAGACGGCTGATTTCCTCGGATGCATCGATGTTGATAGTACCAACCAGTACAGGCTGTCCCTTGGCGTGAGCTTCCTTAACCGCATTAACAATTGCGGCAAGCTTCTCTCTCTTGGTCTTATAAACCGCATCCTGAAGGTCGATTCTCTGAACGGGACGGTTAGTGGGAACCACAACAACGTCCATTCCGTAAATATCTCTGAACTCTCGCTCCTCTGTAAGTGCTGTACCTGTCATACCGGACTTCTTCTCGAACTTGTTGAAGAAGTTCTGGAATGTGATGGTTGCAAGAGTCTTACTTTCTCTCTTAACCTTAACGTGCTCCTTAGCCTCAATTGCCTGGTGAAGACCATCTGAATAACGACGTCCGGGCATTACACGACCTGTAAATTCGTCAACGATGAGAACCTGGTCGTCTTTTACAATGTAATCCTGATCTCTGAACATCAGGTTATGGGCACGAAGGGCGAGGATGATGTTGTGCTGGATATCAAGGTTCTCGGGGTCTGCAAAGTTATCGATGTGAAAGAATCTCTCTACCTTGGCAACACCGTCGGCGGTAAGGTTTACAACCTTATCCTTCTCGTTAACGATGAAGTCTCCGGTCTCCTCCTGCTCGATGCCCATGATGATATCCATCTTGGACTGCTCCTCAAGGTCCTTACCACGCTTCATCTGGCGAGCCAGAATATCGCAGGCCTCATAGAGGCTTGTGGACTTTGATGACTGACCGGAAATAATAAGAGGTGTTCTTGCTTCATCGATAAGAACTGAGTCAACCTCATCAATGATGGCATAGTGAAGGCCTCTCAAAACCAGGTTATTCTTATAAACAACCATGTTGTCTCTAAGGTAATCGAAACCAAGCTCGTTGTTGGTTACGTATGTAATATCGCAATTGTAT
>CAMVID010000030.1:0-15217 GCA_947167445.1 uncultured Lachnospiraceae bacterium | reverse complement strand
AAAACACCAGCTGAAGTTTATTCAGAAAGTGTTGCACTTGGTTGACAAACCAAGCTGTCCCCAAATTGCACATCCGGCCAGCCTCAAATTGCACATCTACATTCCGGTTGACATCAAATTCCCCCTTAGGTATCATTAAATCAAATAAACCCACTATAGTAGTGGGCGAATAGGAAACCAAACAATGATCAAAAAAGAAAAAGAAATTGACGAAATAGTCCAGAATATAATCGCAGATTTTGACGGCAAGAAGAACATCGACGCCGTGAATCTTTTCGACAAACCCGATAAGGCAGAGGTCATTGAGCTTGTAGACAACCTGTTTAGGGTGATTTACCCCGGGTATTTCAGGGACAAATCCTACAAAATCTACAACCCCAAGAACTCCTATGCCATCAACATCGAGGACGTTTTTTACCATCTGAATAAGCAGGTGGCACTTGCGTTAAATTACCGTAAGGAAAATGCTCCGAAGACTCAGGAGGAGAGAGAGAAGGAAAGCTACAGAATCTGCAAAACCTTCTTTAAGAAAATCCCCACCATCAGGGAGTATGTGGAGACCGACCTTTTAGCCACTTTTGACGGAGACCCTGCTGCAGGCAACCTTGATGAGATTATCCTGTCTTATCCGGGCCTTCGCGCCATCACGGTTTACAGGATTGCCCACGAGCTTTATAAGCTTAAGGTTCCGGTGCTTCCCAGGCTCATGTCCGAGTATGCCCACGGGGAGACAGGAATCGACATTCACCCCGGTGCTGAGATAGGGAAGTATTTTTTCATAGATCACGGAACCGGTATCGTTGTGGGCGAAACCTCGATTATAGGCGAAAACGTGAAGATTTACCAGGGCGTCACCATCGGCGCGCTTTCCACCCGTGGCGGCCAGAGATTATCCGGTAAAAAACGCCACCCTACTATCTGTGATAACGTGACGATTTACGCCAATGCTTCAATTCTCGGCGGCGACACCGTCATCGGCGAGAACACCATCATCGGCGGCAACGCCTTCATCACCAGATCCATCGACGCCAACATGCGCGTCAGCATGAAGAATCTGGAGATGGAATACACCGACAACAAAACTTCCCACCACGCCGAGGAAATCAGCCAGGGCGACGAGTGGTACTATATGATCTAGAATAATGATGTGCAAAATGGGGACAGGCCCCGATCTGCACGGTGCAGGTTGGGGCCTGGCCCCATTTTGCACCGTGCAGATCGGGGCCTGTCCCCAAATTGCACCTACAGCAGGATATACACCACGAATGCGGCGAGCCAGGCGATGGCGCATTGCCAGAGGACCACGGCCAGGGCCCAGCGACGACCCATCTCACGGCCGATGGATGCAACGGCGGCGACACAGGGAGTGTAAAGCAGGGAGAAAACAAGGAGGCTTGCGGCGGAGGAAGCGCTTAAGGCCGCGGCCACGCCGCCACCTTCACTGAAGAGAACCTCCAGAACCGAAACCACGCTCTCCTTTGCCATAAATCCGCTGATAAGGGACGTGCATATCCTGAAATCTCCAAGACCGATGGGTCTGAAGAGAGGCACAAGGAATCCAGAAATCGCAGCAAGCATGCTGTTTCCGGGATCCTCCACCAAAGTCAAAGTGAAGTCAAAACTCTTAAAGAACCAGACCACGATGGATGCAATCAGAATAACCGAGAATGCCCTCTGGAGAAAATCTTTGGATTTCTCCCACATGAGCTGGGCCACGCTTCTTACACTGGGCATCCTGTAGTTTGGTAACTCCATAACAAAGGGCACCGCTTCGCCCCTAAAAATTGTCTTCTTATAAATCAAAGCCACCAGAATTCCAAGAACTATTCCTAAAAAATACAGCCCCGTGGTGACAAGCCATCCATAATCTTTGAAAAATACCGATACGAAAAACGCATAAATCGGCAGCTTTGCGGTACAGCTCATAAAGGGGGTCAGAAGAATCGTCATACGACGGTCCCTGTCACTGGGCAGGGTTCTGGTTGACATAACTGCCGGAACCGTACATCCGAAGCCGATGAGGAGAGGCACGATGCTTCGGCCTGAAAGGCCGATTTTTCTAAGGAGCTTATCCATGAAAAATGCAACTCTCGCGATGTAGCCGCTGTCCTCCAAAAGAGAGAGGAACAAAAACATGGTGACGATGATGGGCAGGAAGCTTAATACACTTCCCACGCCCTCGAAAATTCCGTCAAGCACAAGGCTCTTTATTGAGGCGTTGACGGAGGCTTTCTCCATTGCGGCGGCCACCACATCCGTAAGGGCGCCGATGCCAAGCTCCAAGAGATTTTGAAGGAAGGCTCCGATGACGTTGAAGGTCAGGAAAAACACCAGGGCCATAACAAGCACAAACACGGGGATTGCGGTGAATCGGCCGGTGAGGATTCTGTCCATTTTCTGGCTTCTTAGGTGCTCTTTGCTGATGTGAGGTTTTGTGACACAATTGTCACAAATCTTCTTTATGAAGGAAAAACGCATGTCCGCAATTGCGGCTGCACGGTCAAGGCCGCGCTCCGACTCCATCTGCTTTGTGATGTGCTCTAAGGTTTCCTTTTCATTATTATCTATATCAAGCTTTTCAATAATCAGGTTGTCGCCTTCCACTGCCTTGCTTGCAGCGAATCGAAGGGGAATGGCTGCGGTTTGGGCGTGGTCTTCTATCAGATGCATAACTGCGTGGAGGCATCTGTGGACAGCTCCGCCGTGGTCATTTTCGTCGCAAAAATCCTGGCGGCCGGGTTTCTCCTGATAATGTGCTATATGAATGGCGTGGCGAACCAGTTCGTCGATACCTTCGTTTTTTGCAGCAGAAATAGGAACCACGGGAACTCCCAGCATACTCTCCATCAGGTTGATGTCCACGGTTCCGCCGTTGCCGCGAAGCTCGTCCATCATGTTGAGGGCCACAACCATGGGAATGTCCATCTCAAGAAGCTGCATGGTGAGGTAGAGATTCCTCTCGATGTTGGTGGCGTCCACGATATTTATGATTGCTTTGGGGTTTTCGTCAAGAACGAAGTTACGGCTCACCAGCTCCTCGCTGGAGTAGGGAGACATGGAGTAAATTCCGGGAAGGTCCGTAATCAGCGTATTCTTGTGGCCGATTATGGCGCCGTCTTTTCTGTCAACCGTGACTCCGGGGAAGTTTCCCACGTGCTGGTTGGAACCTGTGAGCTGGTTGAAAAGAGTGGTTTTGCCACAGTTTTGATTGCCCACAAGGGCGAAGGTAAGAAGGGCGTCGTCGCTTAGAGGGTTACCGCTGCCCTTGGGGTGATATTTTCCTTCCTCACCAAGTCCGGGGTGAGGGGTGTTTTTGGAGGGTTTTCTGTCTTCTTTGGGGGCTTCGGCTTTTTTCGGGAGGGCTGTTACTTTGATTTTCTCCGCATCCTCAAGCCTTAAAGTCAGCTCATACCCATGAATTCGAAGTTCCATGGGGTCCCCCAGGGGAGCCAGCTTCACCAGGGTCACCTCGGCCCCGGGGATAACTCCCATATCAAGAAAATGCTGGCGAAGAGCTCCCTCCCCGCCAACTTCGTCTATTCGCGCACTGTCGCCTATTTCTAAATCCCTGATTGTCATGCTGTGATACTCCTTTTCATAGGTATTATAGCACGGATTATGTGCAATTTGGGGACAGGCCCAACTTGCACGCTTCGTGTGCAAGTTGGGCCTGTCCCCATTCTGCACGTCGGCCCCCCAAATTGCACGTCGGCCCCTACAAGAAGAAGCCGGCGATGAGGTATACCACCGTGGTGATGAGGCTAAGGCCAAGGGCGTAGGAGATGCGGATCCTGGCGGCGGCATCGGGATTGATTCCCACAGCCGTTCCCACGTCAGTGGCTTCAGCGGTAAAAGCACAAATCTTCTCCCCTGCGATGCCGGCGCCGGCTATGATGCCCACAAACAGCGCAGGATCAAGCCCCAGAGTTGCCACAAGCTTAAGCACAATGGGGAAAGTTATGGCATACATGGACCAGGATGAGCCGAGCACCACCGTCAACAGCACCGATAAAACAAAGGATGTGGCGGGGAGGAGAAATTTGGTTTTTTCAAAAATATCAATAAGATTCTCGAAGAAAAGGGGAAGCCCCAGGGCATCGAGAAGCGTCGAAAAGCAGGTGGTCAAAAGGTACAAAACAATGGGCAGGGTGGCGTCGGCCATGCCGTCAACCAGCCGCTCCACGAACTGCTCCTGGGACATGACGCCCCGGAAGGTGTAGAGCAGGAACATGAAGGCCAGGGCCACCATGAGGCCCACGGCGCTGTCTACCACGAAGCTTTTGGTGAGGGCGCTTCGAACCGCGAAGGAGGCCACCGCCAGCACGAGAATCGGCAGCATGACGTTGGAAATCCGGCCCCAGACCTCGCTGTCGTGGTAGTTCAGATATTTTTCGCTGCCTTCAGGCCAGAGGGCGCCGGTGTCTTTGTAGCGTTTTTCGGCGGCTTTCAGCTGCTTGTTCCTTGGAAGCAGGCCAAAGGCCAGGGCCACCATGGCAAGAAGGGTAATTATCGAGAAGAAATTAAATGGAATCGATCTGCAAAAAAGCAGGGTTGCTCCTTTTTTCTCCGTGGCGGAGATTGTACCGATTACGAAGATTCCCCACAGCGAAAGGGGCAGGAAGGAACTAAGAACCGTTGGGAGCATGCTGTAAAAAAGCGCCAGTTTCTCCCTTACTATTCCGTTTTTCTTTGCGGGAATGTGGGAGGCGTAGGAGGCGCACATCATGTTTAAGCCGTCGTCGATGGAGGTAACCGCCATGATTCCAAGGGATGTGAGGAGGGTGGATTTCGGAGATTTTTCTGTTTTTTCCGCCATCTTCTCAAAAGCAGTTGCTCCTCCCGAGGTGAAAATCAGGTTGATCATTCCGCCCATCAAAGCCATGACAAGAACCGTGAAAACGTTGTCCATGTCGGCCATTGTGTCAAGCACCGCATCCGTAAAACCGGCAAAAAGCCCGGCTCTGTACACAAGAATCGAGGCCAGGATTCCGGACACCAGAAGGGACTCGATGGTGCGCTTGGTAATCAGCACGTATGCTAACATCAGGGCCATGGGCAGCAAAAACACCGGCCAGGTTGCCGCCGTTTCCGCCGGGACTGCCAGGTAGGCGATGAGATATATAATAAGAAGCAGGCTGTAGTGAATTACCACCTGCCTTTTGGACATGGGGAGGGCGTTTGAGGGGTGTTTGAGAACGCCACGTCTTTTACCGGACAGGGCAAGGATCTGGGAATGTTTCGCAGAAACCTGGCTGTAGACGCGCTTCATGAACTCGCCGTAGACGTTGGGGTGGCGGCGCAGGAAGCCCAAAAGGTCGTCGCCGTCCATTCTGTAGATTACGGTTCGGCCGTGGGATCTGACGGTGGACAGGCGCTTGCCGCCGGAGAGAACCGCGTACTCGCCAAAGGCCTGGCCGCTGTGGAGCACGTTAATCTGGGACCCGTCTCGTCCCAGAACCACTGCGGTCCCGCTTTCGATGAAATACACGCCGTCGGCGTCATCGTCGATGGCGCAGATGTCGCAGTTGTTTTCGTATACAATTCTTTCCAGCTTTTCTTTAATCCCGGCCAGCTCGCCAAGCTCCTCCTTCGAATCCCCCAATCCGAAGAACTCCGCCAGGAATTTCTCATTTATCTTTTTCATACTCTATATTGTACACCATTATGTGCAGGTTGGGGACAGGCCCAAATTGCACCGTGCAGAATGGGGACAGGCCCAAATTGCACGGTGCAATCTGGGCCTGTCCCCAACCTGCACCTACCTGCACCCAACCTGCACATAAAAGTTTTAGAGACATTTTATAGATTGTTTATAATTTCCCACGACGATTTATGTTACGATGGTGACAGTTGGAGGTAAATTATGAGTACATTGGTGACTTACTTCAGTGCCGAGGGCACGACAGCAAAGGTAGCTAAAGAATTTGCGGAGAAGGTAGGGGCCGACGTTTTTGAAATCGTTCCCGTTGAGCCCTATTCCGCGTCCGACATCAACTGGAAGAATCCCATTGCCCGCTGCAATCGCGAGCAGATCGCCGGCAAAGATGTTCCCGTAGTTGGTAAAATCGAAAATTTCTCCGATTACGACACCATATACATCGGATTCCCCATTTGGTACGCGGCAGCGCCCCGGGTTGTTTACACATTCTGCAAGGGGTACGATTGGACCGGCAAGACGGTTCACGCTTTCGCCACATCCGGCGGCAGCGGCATCGGCAAAACCGCCGAGAAGCTGACACCTTACGTTGACGGCGCCGCTTCAGTCGACGCCAAGCTTGTGCATAACGCAAGCGAAATCTAAGGGGCAGGTAGGTGCCTAGGTGCAGGTTGGGGACAGGCCCAAATTGCACCGTGCAATTTGGGCCTGTCCCCAACCTGCACCTACCTGCACCGCCTGCACATTCATTCGGCAATTTCTGCCAACATTCTCACAAAACCGGCAACAAAATAAGAAACACAAAAACTGAAGACAGGAGGTATTAGTTTATTTATGCCAAGGGTAGCACGAGCAAAGTGTCACACGGGGTTTTATCATGTTGTGATACGGGGGAACGGTAAACAGATTATTTTTGAGGAAAAGGAGGACTTTGATTTTTTCCTGAAAAGAGTAAAGAAATACAGCGAGATGGACAAGGTGGAAATTCACGCCTACTGCCTGATGGACAACCACGTGCATTTTCTGCTGCGGTCGGAGGAAGGCGGAGGAATCGACGCTTTTATGCACAGACTTCAATCCAGCTACGCCCGCTACTACAACAGCAAATACGAGCGCCGGGGGCACCTGTTTCAGGACAGATTTTTCAGCGATCCGGTGCTGGATCGGCGGGGTTTTTTCGCGTGCATTCGCTACATTTTGAAGAATCCGGAGAAGGCGGGGATTTGTCCGTTGGGAAAATACAGATATAGCTCATTTGCCGACTACTACCGCGTTGACGCAATTTGCAACACTGATTATGCGCTGAATTTGGCGGGTGGCCTCAGGCCTCTTTTGCAAATCATTGAGGCCGACGCGGACGAGGATGACGAGATTATGTTCGAGTTTGACGCCACGTCCAAAAAGGAGCTGCGGGCGAAGAAAGTTATCTGCGACACCCTGGGAGTGGCCAGCGGCACGGAGATTCTCTCTTACGAGAAGTCCAAGCGCGACGAGGCTATCCTTCTTTTAAAATCGAAGGGTCTCACCTCCCGCCAGATTGAACGTCTCACCGGGGTGGGCCGCGGCGTTATCCAGCGCCTCCAGCTTGAAGGCTAGGTGCAATTTGGGGCCTAGGTGCAGGTTGGGGACAGGCCCAGATTGCACCGTGCAGAATGGGGACAGGCCCAAATTGCACCGTGCAATCTGGGCCTGTCCCCAACCTGCACATCCTGCACCTATGGGTCTATAGAAACTCCTCTGTCAGGGTCATGACTTCCCTTAGGGTGGCCAGGTCTTTTCCCACGTCGCCGCACTCTAATGAGTGGTTGCAGCCAGAGAAGGTGTGGAGCGGGATGCCCGCCTCCGCCGCCAGGCGGACCACCTCGAAGTAGTCGGACCAGGGGTCAGCATCGCCGATAAAAGCCACGGCCCTCTTCACGCCGAATTTGAAGGTCGCTTCCACCGGCGTGTACCAGACCTGCTTCACGTGCATGTTATGCTCCGCAGCATATCTGGCGGCCAGCACCGTGCCGATGCTTTTGCCCACGAATATTATTTTATCGAATCCGGTAAAATCGAATCCCTCTAATCTCTCGCAAACCTGACCGTAGGCAATCTCTGCCGCTTCCTTCATCTTGGCCGCGTCCCCCCGAACCTTCGTCGGAAGATCATGATACTCCATGCAATAAGCATCGAAGTCCTTGCTCATGGCCAGCTTTATGGCGTAATACATCAGGGGTTTGTCGTTGGTGTAGCCCATTCCGGGAAAAGTTACAATCAGGTTTTTTGAATTCACGTTTCCGAATCCTTTCTTTTGTAGGAATCAATCTTTTCCCATTGTATCACGTTTATGGAGTGGATGTGCAATTTGGGGCCTGTCCCCATTCTGCACCGTGCAATTTGGGCCTGTCCCCAACCTGCACCGTGCAGGTTGGGGACAGGCCCAAATTGCACATACCCTTTACTTCTCCCCCAACTTCTGTCACAATTAGAACCAGCGACATCAACATACAGGAGGATAAATAATATGGGACTCAAGCATTACAAATTTCAACCCAACGAGTACGTTCTGGTGATGAAAAACGGCAAAATGGTAAACCAGGGCCTTGGCTTATCTTTTTTCTGTAACACCTTAAGCACCAGCATGTCCGTTGTTCCGACGGTGTCCTTCGACACATCTTTCGCTTTTGACGACATCATGACGTCGGATTTCCAGCGCATCAACGTCCAGGGAGACATTTCCTACATCATCCGCGACTACGAGAAGGTAGCCGGTATGATTGATTTTTCATACACAGATCCCACGGCATACATGGGCAAGAAGAACGAAGCCAAGCAGGTCATGGGCAAGCGCATCACTAATCTGGCAAAAACGTCAATATCTAAGTATATCAACGAAAAAGACGTAAAGACAGTCATTCAGTCTCAGGAGCAGCTGGCTTCTTTTCTCACTGAGGAAATCACCACAAACAAGGCCATCGAGGAGTTCGGTCTTGATGTTGTAACCGTTTCAATTCTTGCGGTTTCACCCCAGCCCGAAACTAAGAAGGCTCTGGAGGCCGCAACCCGCGAGGAAATTCTCCAGCAGCAGGACGACGCAATCTACAAGAGACGTAACGCTGCCATCGAGCAGGAGCGAATCGTCAAGGAGAACGAGCTCAACACCGAGATTAAGGTAGCTGAGAAAGAGCGCGAGAAGCAGGAAAAAGCCATTGCCGCTCAGATGTCCATCCAGGAAAAGAGTGCGCAGGCCAACATGCAAAAGCTCAACGACGACACCAAGTACAAGGAAGAGAAGCTCCGCGCCGAGGAAGCATACAAGCTTTCATCCTGGACCATGTGCAAGGAAAGTGACGATGCAAGACATGCCACCAGCATGGCAAGAAATAAATATGCCCTGGAGGAGACCGAGCTTGAGAACAAGTCAATCAAGGCCAAAGCCGACGCTCAGGCCTACGCCAACGAGGCGATCCTTAAGGCTTTCAGTTCCGTAGATAAGGAGATTTTACTGGCAATACTTCTCTCCGGCATGGACAGCAAGACCCTCATCGCCAAGGCATTCAACTCCCTTGCAGAGAATGCAGGCAAAATCGGCAACCTCAACATTTCTCCCGATCTGTTGGAGGCTCTCACAAACGCTTCTGAAGCAGAATAATTCTATGGACAGAAATATGAATAAAGTGGTTCTTGTAACCCAGAAAACCAGGTTACAGGAACTGCTGTACAAATACAACACAAGAGAGCAGGCCAAGTTCCACATCGAGCATATGGGGGCTGATTTTTCCGATTATATCGCGGAGGATGAGGTTTACCGAAGGGCTGTGGATGCGGCGAAACAGATTTCCGACAAGTACGCAAGGCTCACGGTTATCGATAAGGATTTTATTCCAAATATGCTCTTTGGTAAGGATGATGTGGTCGTGGCCCTGGGACGAGACGGCCTTGTCTGCAATACCATGAAATATCTTGACGGTCAGAAGCTCATCGGCGTGAATCCCGATCCCTGCAGATGGGACGGAGTTTTGCTGCCATATGAGGCAAAGCAGCTTGACGAGGTTTTGCCCAAGGCCTTCAACGACAACTGCGATGTCAAAATGGTAACCATGGCCAAAGCCACCACCAATGATGGTCAGGAAATGCTTGCGGTGAACGATTTTTTCATCGGGCCAAACTCCCATATTTCCGCTCGCTACGACATTACCACTACAAACAATGAGGGCCGGGTCGTAACCGAATACCAGTCTTCATCCGGCATTATCGTGTCCACGGGTATCGGCCAGACCGGTTGGTACAAATCAATTATCGCCCAGGCAAAAGCTTCCTTCGAAGTTTTCGGCTACCACTGCGACAAGGAATACGAAAACATCAGGTGGGAGGATAAGAAACTGAGCTACGTTGTGAGAGAGCCCTTCCCTTCCAACACCACCGATGTTTCCATAGTGTTTGGAACAATAAAAGAAGGACAGCCCTTCAAGGTACTGTCCAAAATGTCTGAGAAAGGCGTTATCTTCTCCGACGGTATGGAGTCCGACGCCATCGAATTTAATGCCGGCATAGAGGTCAACATCGGCATCGCCGAAGCTCGCGGCTGCCTGGTAAGGTAGCCGCAGAATGTGCAATTTGGGCCTGTCCCCAACCTGCACGGTGCAGAATGGGGACAGGCCCAAATTGCACGGTGCAGAATGGGGACAGGCCCCAAAGTGCACATTACTCGAACAATCCTTCTTCCCTCATGGAATAGGTAACGTCAGCGTCACCATAATCCACTACAACGAAAAAGTCATAATCTTCTGTAGGCATCAGTCCATTTTCCACTGAATAACCCCATGTAAAAGCACCCGGGTTTAGGTTTCCCAAAGGGGCCACCCTTAAATGAATAATTCGTCCATTGATAGTACGTTCTCCGTCTTCAGTAGATACATACGTTTCTTCCGTATATTCATACAGAGGCTGCCCGTCTACTGTCTCAAAATTAATCACCCACTCCGGGTCACCATTATTATTCTGAATCTCAGTTCTTACACGAATGTTGTCCTGTTTAGCCGGAAAGCCGATTATAAGCAAAAGCACAGCTGCCGCAACCATTATTGCCGCCGCCGCCAAAGTCACAAAAATCCACCTAAGAACCGCTTTTCTTCTTTGCCTGATTGATTCTCCGATTATAGATTTAATTGCCTCGTCCTGTTTCTCGTCCTTTGGTGTCTCAACGTCGTTGCCCATTTTTTCTTCGCTCCTTTCTCCCAAAACCAAATCTGAGATGGAGATATCAAGAGCGATAGACAGAGGCTCCAACATTGTAATATCCGGCAGACTATGCCCGTTCTCCCATTTGGAAACTGCCGTCGCTGAAACGTTAATTGCGTCAGCCAGCGCCTGCTGGGTCATTTCTTTCTTCGTTCTTGATTCTCGTATTATTTTTCCTGTTCTCTCTGCGTCCATTCGGATCCTCCTTTCGTTTCGAACATAACATACGAGAATAAAAACGGGTATTGAGCCTTATTCAAGATGCCCCCAACCTTCTCCAGGCATCCGCCATTATATACGCTGCCTGGGCCTCAGCCGAAGTCCCGGATTCTGTGAAACTCGGGCATCCGCAGACCTCCCGCAAAAGTCCGTACTCATCGATGTGCCCCGAAACCGTCTCGAAAGCCTTGTCCGCCGCGGCCTTATACTTCTCCGCCGGCAAAAACCCGAGAACGATTCCACGATACACCGCCGCAGCCATCATCAAGGCCGAAGTGCCGTCCACAAAACTTGTCTCGTCATCCAGAATATCCCTGAACCTGCCATCCTCGGTGGCCCACTGAAGCAAACCATCCAAAAGTTCCGTCATAAAGGCAGTAAGTTCATCCGCCACGTCGTCACGGCCCGCCTTCATGGCCGCCTCAATCACCCTAGCCAGGCCCATAAGCGCCCAGCCGTTGCCCGTAGCCCAGTAAAGCTTTCGAACGAACTCGCCCTTTGCAACATCTTTTACATGGTAA
This sequence comes from uncultured Lachnospiraceae bacterium, assembly GCA_947167445.1. Classification (GTDB taxonomy): domain Bacteria; phylum Bacillota; class Clostridia; order Lachnospirales; family Lachnospiraceae; genus G11. The sequence goes on along the minus strand of CAMVID010000030.1, from coordinate 3,598 downwards.
AAAAGCTGTCTCTCCGCATCATACAAATGTCTCTTATACCCGCGAATCTGCAAAAGCGCCTCATCCAGTTCACCCATAACCGCAAGAAACGGCGGAACCATATAAAGCCCGTCAGCCCACAGCTGATACTTCGTAAAACCTTCAAAAAACGACACATCATTGTGCAGAATCACGCCGTCTTCGGTTCTGGTGGCCTTATTCATGAGATAGTCCAGCATGGCATCTGCGCCTTTTTTGAAAAAATCATCCCCACTCTTCTCATAAGCCCTAAGGCACACTTCCCCGTTGGCCGCAGGATCGGAAATCGCCTCACCTCCGCCAATCATGGCAAGCCGGCCATTATGGTCCATTCTTTTTACCGCATCATAAGCCATGGGAATCCACAGCTCATCATACCCTGCCTCATATAAAGCCTGCGCGCACACGCCCTGCTCCCAGGGGTATCGCTGCATGGCAAGCATCGCATTTATTACCTTCTCCATCCCTTTCTTCCCTCCAAATGTGCAATTTGGGGACAGGCCCAAATTGCACATTTTACAGCTCAGTATATTTCGCTGCACTCCCCTTCGCTTTCTCCACAGGGTATTTTGCTTCGTTCTGATCCATCTTCATGTTGACGATTTCGTCCGCATCAAGACCCAGGGCATCAAGCATGTCCTGGCAGTATACCATTACATCGGCGAGTTCTTCCTTCACATGCTGCAAATCGTATTCCGTGTCAGACCACTGGAAGCATTCAAGAAGTTCTGCAGCCTCGATGGCGATGGATTTGGCCATATTTGAGGGAGTATGGAACTGATTCCAATCCCTGTCCGACACAAATTTTCGGATACGATCAATTGTTTCCTGTTTCATCTTTATTTCCTCTGTTTCTATTATCCTAGCATCCTTTTCTTCCGCTTTTGTGGTCCTCGATGGAGCAGGCTCCGGCGGTTCCATATTCAATAAGTCCCACGTCTGCCGGATCCAGGGTTATGCTGCCGTCTTCAAGCACAAAGGCAGGTATGCCCACGTCTCCGATTTTCTTGGATTTGTCAAAAGCGGGATTATTATCCCTAAGTCTGGTAAAAGCACCCATATTTCTGATATTTTCACCAATGTTTATGTACTCAAATTCGCTCTCGCGCCCGACAATCTGCTCATGAATGTAATCGCAGTAAGGGCATGTGGGCATTCCGTATATTTTAACCATTTTGTTACCTCCTTGTCAGTTTACTTACTACCTCCACTCTAGCAATAATGCCCTGGGGTTTCAATGGGTTTTCACTTTTTCCCATACAAAGGCAAGAAAATATGATAGTATTAGTATGGAAAAAGAAAGAAAGGCGGTCATCATGTATAGCTTAACCAGATACAACCAAAAGGGTCATATGAAAGTTATCAGAGAAGAAGCCTTGGAAGATGGCATCGAGCAAGGCATTGCCATCGGAGAAGAGCGTGGCATCGCCATTGGAGAAGAACGTGGCATGGAAAAACAGCTCACTCTCATCATCGAAAACATGCTCTCCTTGGGCAAATCCCCCGAAGAGATTGCCGAATCCTGCAATTGCTCCATCGATGAAGTCACCGCAGTCATTAACAACAGCAAAGAATTGATAAGCAAATAGGCAAATAAACCAATAACCATAACCACAAACGACCGGCGACTTTCTAAGTCACCGGTCGTCTTTTTCCTTAATAATGCACTCTCACAACCTTTGCCCCAAATGGCATAAGCGCCACCCTGGCAATCTTAAAGAACTGTTTTCCGAAGGGTATTCCAACAATGGTTATGCACAAAAGGCACCCGAATGTAGCGTTCACCACAGCCAGTTCAATACCCGAAAAGATAATCCAGAGTATATTCAAAAGCAAAGATACGGCTCCGCCCTCATCTACCACTTCTTTTCCAAACGGATTCAGTGATATAGAAGACATCTTAAAGCACTGAAGCCCCACAGGAATTCCAACGATTGTGATGCACCAAAGCAGCCCCGCAATCCACCATCCCAGCGCGCTCAGCAGGCCTCCGCATATTATCCAGATTAAGTTTCCAATAAATCTCACAATTACTTCTCCTTTGGTAAAAACCGCTATCTCTCCGATTCGGCGTTACTTCACCAGATTCGCATTGCAAACCTCATCATACAAATCCCGTATCTCATCAACGGCTACTTCCATTTCATCGGCAATGGTTTCAATGGATTTACCCTTGGCAATTTTTTTCTTTACAAGAGTCCTTAGTGTTTCTTCTCTTCCTTCTTCTCTTCCTTCTTCTCTTCCCTCTTCTCTTGCCTCATTCTTCAGGTATTCCATCGTAGCAGCTTCATCATATTCTGTTAAACAACTCATTTTGACCTCCGATCTATGTCCATCGAGGAAGGAATAAATCACACTTTCCCTGGGCATATCATCAATCGCTTTATCTACTGCATCTCCCATTTCCAGCTTCAATTCCTTTTGATTGTATCTTATCATATCAATCAGCTTAGAATACTCGGCCAGTGGTTTACATGATTCAAGCAACCCTTTATTGTGTCCATGGTTTATATTGACCATTTTAACCCTTACGGTTATGTCTGCTTCTTTTCCTTTTTCTTTATTACTGAAGCAATCAGCTAAATATAAGTACTGCTCATCTTCTATATCCTTATCGATTCCGTTGTAAAAAACCACCAGTTTCGGAATCGGTATCGGAAGCACCCTTTTACCATAAATGCTCAAATGGTGTGTCTTAATATACTTATCATACAATCTGCCTGAGTACATCAACTGTCTGATTGGCATATTGGGATTATAAGTGCTCTGTTGCTCATACACATTCATATATTCGTTTAGAATAAACGAAGCATCATTCTTCATTCCCATGTACAGCGTATCTTCCATGGTTGTAACCTCAATATCGTCAAGGTTATCATAATGAGAACCATTCATCGCATTGTAAAGATCCAATGCCCAAGCCTTATTTTCGCTTCGTCCAAACAGAATGGTAAACAAGCGGTCCTTATGTTCTCTGTTTATTATTGTATCTGTCATAGTTATACCTCCCTCCGGCGGGAAATACACTATGACCTTTCACATATCTCCCGCTCAATACATTAATTGGAATTAAGCAGGAAATTTCAAAGAAATAAGAATTACCAGATTATCTTAGATTAAAAGAAATAAACTGCTCACCATCACTATAACAGTAATACCAAGCAGTTTCAATGACCTGAATTATTAAAGTTTTATAAACGGGCAACGGCCCTTCCCTCCTTTGGTAAAAACCGCAGCCTCTCCAAACCTAAATCGTTATTTCACTTTATTATTGCAAACAAGTTAGCCCTCATTTGGGGGCTATGTGTCCCCTTGAAGAAAGGGGGGATAAGCTTTCACATAAGAAAAAATAACCGTCCCAGTCCGTAGCAAAGATTTGAGGCGGTTATTCTACCAACTTAATTATTTAGCGGGCTAACCGTCTATCGGTAATGCCCTTGCTCTTTTATTGTAACACATTTGCTTGGGTTTGCAACTTCACACCCTCTCCAAACCTGTCCCAGACTTGCACGGTGCAATCGGGGCCTGCTTGGTTTGTCAACCAAGTGCAACACTTTCTGAATAAACTTCAGCTGGTGTT
>CAMVID010000029.1:0-15823 GCA_947167445.1 uncultured Lachnospiraceae bacterium | reverse complement strand
CTGTGACGTGAGTGTTGCACTTCAGATGATAATCTAAGCTGTCCCCAAACTGCACATCGGCCCCGCGGCCGTCTAGAAAAGAAGGTGTGGCCGAGAGGCCACACCTTCTTTTCTAGAACATCGCAGATCCTCCGGTCACAATCCAGGTTGCGAGCATGGCGGAGATGAAGGCACCAACGTAGATGTTTCCGGTTTTTCTCTCAAACCATGTGCTTAAGAATGTGAAGAAGATAAACTGAGGAACCAGGAGAATCAAGGCTGACATAAAGGGTCCGCCGAAGGTGGTTCCGAAGAGCAAATCTGCGCCGGGGCCGTATCCCATGAAGAAGGGAATGTACTCAAGAAGGATTACAAGGAGTAAGCCGCCAAGGAGTACGAATACGTTGCCCATCCAGCACTTAATAAAGTTTCCGACAGGCTTGTCATTATCCTTAACCTGTCTCATGGTTCCGAAGAGCTTGAAGCCCACATTCACAATGAAGAACAGTGAATAGAAGGGCAGATAAACCAAAAACTGCAGGAACCTGTCAAGTGAGAATTCCTTAAAGAAGGGCCATATGAATCGAAGGTCCAGTTTGAAGAAATCGTGGCAGAAAAGCACGAAAACATACATGATTCCAACAACAATCGCTGCCAGCACGAAACTTCTTATAAGTAATCCCCAGTCAAGCTTTCTAGCACAGTCGTATCCCGAAAGTCCCAGGTCATAGTAATCTAGGTTCGCAATTCCCTTTTTCTCGTTTCTGCGTCTGGAAACAACTACCATGATTATTGAAATAATTGCAAGGGTCATGTACCAGATGAGGAATCCGTTTCCGATGGTCATTCTGAAAATGCCCTCAGGTAACGGGAATAATCCGTGACCAAGCTGAGTCATGAAGGGATAGGTGATGGCGCTTATGATAACTGCAATCCAGGCGTTTTTCCACCATTTTCCTTTGCTCATGAGTTTTGGCTCTCTGCCGATGGCATCTCTGTCAAATACCGCCGGTGTGAAGACCTTGATATTTGATAGAAGAACCACCAAAGGACAAAGGCCAATCATAGCAGCCAGCATGGCTACCATAACAAGAAGTTCCTTATACAGGAAAATCAGGTTGTTCGGAGAAAGGTCTGTTTTTGCCCCAAGAGCAGTAACCAGCCAATCCATGGCCGCGGAAATTGCGTGAGAGTTGTGGGTGGTGAGCCTGTGGTTGGTATTTATGAGCTCAACGCGCCTTGCGGTGCCGTCCTCGAAGCCTCCGTAGGTGGTGTTCCAGGTGTAATTGTCCTGCAATTCCGTGCGCTCGTTGGCGGTGAAAAACTGATTTCTGATGCCGCTTTTGAGCATTGCATCGTTCACGGTAGCCTGGTTGTAGTCGCGGAAATAGTTGAACTCGTCGTATTTTGCCTGAAGCATCAGGACGTTGTTGAACTTGATGGCTTCCTCATCGAAAATGTTCTCGCCAAAAACCTCGCCGCACTGAAGAACAACGGCTTTGTGGTCCTGGCAGGCAGCGGCGGTGCTCCAGGAAGCCCAGGTGCCCATGGAATGACCGGTGATGGCGATTCGGTCGGGATCCACGAAGGGCAGGGTTTTGACCCAGTTGTAGGCATCGATGCCGCCCATGGAACTGTCGGTGACGCCGTCTGCATCCGCGTCGATGTGCACAGACTTCTGCTCGTTTACGGAGTAGGCGTCACCCTCGAAGAATGAGAGAGTGGAGAAATTCATCATAACCAGGAATCTCTCGGCGCCGCTAAGTTTGGTCTTGATGACGGTTTCGTTCTTGTCGTCACTTTGGCCCTGAATCTTATAGGTGGTGTAGCCGCGCTCCTTCATGCCTTTGGTGTTAGAGCCGTGGCCGTACTCATCGATGGCGATTGCCACAATGCCTCGCCTGGAAGCCTCCATGGCAAAAGCTGCGGAAGTCTCCTTATCGTTCTGATAGCCATGGAGACAGAGGAGTGCAGGTAACTTATTGGTTTCCCTGGCTTCCTCAGGAATATAAATCTTGTAGGTGATTGTGTAGGGCTTCGACTGCCCCTCGGTGACTTCGAAGGAAGCTGTAACCACATTTACCTTCCCGAAGTCAGTCTGAATAAGGCTCGCAACGAACATGCAAACCAGTGCGATAACCACGCACACGGCCAGCCATATGGCCGCACTCTTGTTTTTGTTTTTGATATACATTGTACCCTCCCAGAATGTATTTACTACACCTCCAATATACCATATGGTGCAACTTGGGGACAGGCCCAACTTGCACCGTGCAAAGTAGGGACAGGCCCCAACCTGCACGGTGCAAAATGGGGACAGGCCCCAACCTGCACCGTGCAATTTGGGACTGTCCCCAACCTGCACATATGTGCTAAAATAGGAGCTATGAAAACAAGAAAACCCTACCTCGACTTCATCAGAATTCTCGCCATCTTAATGGTGGTATATGTGCATACAGGGCCGGAGGCGGCGGAGCGATACCTGGTGGCCACGGACAAAGTCACCTACTGGTTTGCCCTGGCTTTAAACGCCTTCACCCAGACCTGCGCGCCCTTATTTTTCATGGTAAGCGGCGCCGTGCTTCTTCGAAAGAAGGAAAGCCTCAAGGAGATTTATCTTCACAGGGTGGTAAAATTCCTGGTTCTCCTTTTGGTATTCGGCCTTATTGAATACGCATATTTCTATCACCTTAATCCCGAAATCACCTTCAGCATTAAGACATTTTTCTATCTGGTGTATTCCACCACGGTAATTCACCAGTATTGGTTCTTGTATGCTTATTTGGGGATATTGCTGATTCTGCCATTGTTAAGAATCCTGGCACAGAACATGGAGCCGGAGCATTTCTGCTATCTGGCGGCTTTAATGCTTGTGTTTGAGGGACTTCTTCCCATAGTGGAATACTTGTGGGGTAATTCCCGCATCGCAATTCCCATGCCCCTTCTTGTGAACACGATTATCTATCCTTTGATGGGATATTTTATAGAGAACAAATACGACAAGAGCTACCAGGGAATCATTTACGCCCTTGGAGCTTGCGCTTTTGTGACAAACACTGTAATCGGCCATATGGCCGTGGGCGCGAGAGGCAGCGCAGAAACTTTGGATGGCATGACCTTTGTCATTGCACTTGCAATCTTCTCGGGACTGAAAGTCCTTTTCGAGGCCAAGCCCATTAACGAAAAGGCAGCAAAAACTATCACATTCCTCGGTTCCGGCAGTATTATGGTGTTCCTTTTGGAGCCGCCCCTTCGCGACTTCTTTAAGTACATCTACACCTGGTTCGAGCCCACCATCACCTGGTTCCCCGCAGCACTTTGCTGGGTCACCCTGGCCTGCCTCGCAGGGATTCTGATCTACCACCTGCTGCGCCTCATCCCCGGCGTTAAAAAAGTACTCTAGGTGCAATTTGGGGTTTGGTGCAATTTGGGCAGGACGTGCAATTTGGGGACAGGCCCATTATGCACGTTTCATGTGCAGAATGGGCCTGTCCCCAAATTGCACATCCTGCCCAACCTGCACATAAAGGAAAACTATGGATACGAAGAACAAGAAGACGAACTTAATATGCGGCATTCTCCTGGCCATAACCGCGGTCATCTTTTACCTGGCGAATCACTACGCAGAGTTTGAGATGGACGATCTTTGGTATGCCACAAATCTGGTGACGGGGGAGCCCCTAAACAGCATAAAAGACGTGTGGCAGAGTCAGGTCTGGCACTTCTTTAACTGGGGCGGAAGAAGCATAGCCCACGGCCAGCTCCAGATTCTTCTCATGTGGGGGGAGACGGCGGCAAACATCGCAAACATGCTTGCCCTCACGGCCCTGATATGCCTTATTCTTAAGCACGCAAATGTGGCAAAAACCGCACTTCCTCAGTTATCCCTTGCCATTGCAGGCTTCCTCATTATATTCAACATTAACTGGTACCAGACCATGTTCTGGGAGTCCGGAGCTTGCAACTATCTGTATATGACCACATGGATACTTCTTTTCCTGTACCCATACATGAAATCCCTGGATATCGCTGCCGACGACAAACAAACCGGCGACACCAAGGCCCCCAGACTCATCGCCATCTGGATTCTCCCCTTAGGCTTAATCGCCGGCTGGTCCAACGAGAACATGGGTCCCACAGCCTTCCTTGCAACATTAGCAATAATAATCATAACCAAAAAGAAAACAAACAAGCTCATCCCCTGGCAAATTGAAGGCGCCATCGCCTCCCTCATAGGCAGTGCCCTTTGCATCCTTGCTCCGGGAAACTCAGTACGAGTTATAGAAGCAGCCTCCACCGATACAAGCAAGAGCCTACTTTGGCGTGCATTTATCAGGTGCTATGAGACTACAAACGGACTTTTGTATTACCTGGCAATTCCTCTGCTGGTCCTTGGCATCCTTACCACGGTTTACATAACAATACTAAACAGGAAACTTCCTACACAACAGATAATCTTCATCGCCATGGCCATCGTATCCTGGGGAGCGATGATTTTATCTCCTCACTATCCTGACAGGGCCTCCTTCGGAAGCATGGTATTTCTCCTGATTCCCATCATCAACATCCTTGGAGAAATCACACAGAATAAAAAGGGCGAGCAGGACACATACAATACCCTCCTCTGCCTCCTCATCTGGCTCATTGGAATTTTCCGCCCCATAGTTTACATCTGCCAGCAGTTGGGCTGGATTCGATAGATTTTTCAGACAACACATGTTATAATTAATCAAAGTTTCAAATTGGGGATATAAAAGGGTCTATTTTGCTTCAAAGGGACTGGGAGGTCAATTATGGAAATGAAGCATCAGGCCAAAGACAGGGGCATCGCCCTTAAACCGATATTATTCTGTGGGGTTGCATTACTCATAAATCTTGGCGCCAACAGACTGGTAAACTTTTTAGAGATTCCTCTGTTCGTAGATAACATAGGGACTCTCCTTGCTGCGGCTTTGGGCGGGTATTTCCCCGGAGTCGTGGTTGGATATCTTACAAACGTTGTGAACATGACAGCTGATCCGGCAAACGTATATTACGCAGGTCTTAGCGTACTTATAGCGGTAGCCGGCTCTTTTTTTGCAAAGAAGGGTTTCTTTGACAGATTCGGCAAGGCCCTTCTCACGGTTCCGGTTTTTGCCTTCATCGGCGGAGTTCTTGGCTCCCTTCTTACCTATAACATCTACGGCTTCGGCATAGGCGACGGAATATCCGCTCCCTTCGTAAGGCAGCTCCTCCTCAAAGGCTACTTCAACGTCTTCGAAGCTCAGATGCTTTCAGACGTGGTAATCGACATAATCGATAAATTCGTCACTGTCTTAATTGTGGTGACGGTTCTCAAACTTATTCCCGAAGACAAAAAGAACAGCTTCAAACTTACGGCCTGGAGCCAGCGCCCCCTTACCAAGGATGAGAAGGAAGAGGCGGCAGGATATGAGAAAAGGGGCCTTTCCCTACGTAGAAAAATCAGCATTATCTTAGCAGTAGTTATGGTCCTGGTTGCCACCGTAACCACAACTATCTGTTTCCTCCTTTATAACGATTTCGCCATCAAGCAGTACAAAAACGTGGCCAGAAGCACGGCGAAGCTGGTGGCCAGCGCCATCGATGCCGACATGGTTGATGAGTATCTTGAATACGGTGAGAAGGCCGAGGGCTATCTTAAGACCGAAGGCCGGCTAAAGGACATCTTAGACAGCACAGGCGACATCAAGTACATCTACGTTTACCGGATAGACAAAGAAGGCTGCCACGTGGTCTTCGACATTGATACGGCTGATTTAAAGGGCGCCGACCCCGGCTCTCTCGTCCCCTTTGACGACTCCTTCATGGACTATGTTCCGGACCTTCTGGCCGGAAACCATATCCCTCAGATAATTTCCGATGATACCTACGGCTGGCTTCTTACAGATTATGAGCCCGTCATCGACTCCCTGGGCTACTGCGTGGCCTACGCCGCAGCGGACGTTTCAATGAGCGACATCCGGGTTAATGAAATAAGCTTCCTTGCGAAGATAATTTCGATTTTCACAGGATTCATAGTTCTCATACTGGCCTTCTGCCTGTGGATTTCCAAGTACCGCCTGGTGCTTCCCCTAAACGCCATGACCATCGTGGCCCAGGACTTCGCCTACAAGACGGAGCAGGGAAGAGAGGGCAGTGTGGAGCGCCTTAAACACCTGGACATCCGCACCGGCGACGAGATCGAGAACCTCTATGATTCACTTTCCAGCACCATTGCCGAGACCGTCAGCTACATGGAGGATCTTCGTGTAAAAAGCGACACAATCTCCAAAATGCAAAACGGCCTGATTCTCGTCCTGGCTGACATGGTTGAGAACCGAGACAAGAACACCGGCGACCACGTTAAGAAGACCGCGGCTTACACCAAACTGATTCTCAAGGAAATGAAGAAGAAGGGAATTTATCCCGATATCGTGGACGACAAATACGTGGAGAACGTGGCAAACTCCACACCTCTTCATGATGTTGGTAAAATCAAAATTTCCGACACTATTCTTAACAAGCCGGGTAAACTCACTGATGAAGAGTTTGAAATCATGAAGACCCACACCCTTCACGGTGCAAAGATAGTAGAGAACGCCATGGCCATAGTGCCTGACTCCGACTACTTAAATGAAGCAAGAAACATCGCCACCTACCACCACGAAAAGTGGGACGGTTCAGGCTATCCCAAGGGCCTTAAAGGCGAGGAGATTCCTTTGTCTGCCAGGGTAATGGCGGTTGCCGACGTTTTTGACGCATTGGTTTCAAAGCGAAGCTACAAGGAACCCTTCCCCTTCGAAAAGGCAGTGGACATCATAAGAGAAGGCTCCGGCAAGCACTTCGACCCCACGGTTGTTGAAGTCTTCATGGACGCCCTTGATAAGGTGAAAGCCATCGCCGACGAGTACGAGAGAATCCTTGAGGAGCGAAATTCCATAGAATAACAGAAACAAAAAGGCGGCTTGGAGATAAATCTCCAAACCGCCTTAATTCATGCCATTGGCATCAAATCAAATTTATTTCTCCCACTTCCAGCCTGCGACTTCAGGCAGATCTTCACCATACTGATGAATATACTGGGTGTGCTCAACAAGCTTGTCGCTCATCTTCTGGTAGAGGTATGCACCTCTGTTTCCGAGCTGAGGCAGGTACTTGATGGCATCCTGAACAAGATGGAAACGGTCCACGTTATTCTGCACACGCACATCGAAGGGAGTGGTGATGGTACCCTCTTCCTTGTAACCGCGAACGTGCATCAAACGGTTGTTGTGACGACGATAGGTAAGCTCATGTACCAGGGATGAATAGCCGTGGAATGCGAAGATTACAGGCTTATCCTGGGTAAAGAGGATATCGTACTCTGCATCGGTCAAACCGTGAGGGTGCTCCGATGCAGGCTGAAGCTTGAATAAGTCAACTACGTTGATGAAACGAATCTTGATCTCGGGAATCTCGCTCTTAAGAATAGATACAGCAGCGAGAGCCTCAAGGGTAGGAGTTTCACCAGCGCAGGCAAATACAATATCGGGTTCCTGCCCCTGGTCATTGGAAGCCCAATCCCAGATGCCGATTCCCTGTGTACAATGCTTAACAGCCTCGGGCATTGAAAGCCACTGAGGACGGGGATGCTTTGAAGCCACAATCACGTTTACGTAGTTCCTGGAACGGATACAGTGATCGAAGCAGGAAAGCAGGCAGTTTGCATCAGGGGGAAGGTAAAGACGAACAACGTCTGCCTTCTTGTTGGCAATGTGATCCATGAAACCGGGATCCTGGTGTGTGAAACCGTTGTGGTCCTGTTGCCATACGGTTGAAGCCATAATCAGGTTAAGGGAAGCAATCTCTTCTCTCCAGGGAAGCTGGTTACAAACCTTAAGCCACTTGGCGTGCTGAGCTGCCATGGAATCAATGATTCTTGCAAATGCTTCATATGTAGCAAAGAATCCGTGACGGCCTGTAAGAAGGTAGCCTTCAAGCCAGCCTTCACACATATGCTCTGAAAGCATGGAGTCCATAACACGACCGTCTGCCGCAAGGTTATCATCAGTATCAAGATGAGCTGCGTTCCAGTCACGATTCTCAACCTCAAATACAGCATTAAGTCTGTTGGAGTTGGTCTCATCGGGACCAAAAATTCTGAAGTTCTTGGCTTCTTTGTTGAGCTTAAAGATATCGCGAACAAACTTACCAAGCTCAATCATATCCTGGCCTTCTTTTTCACCGTGGCCTTCGGTATCAAAAGCGTAATCCCTGAAATCGGGAAGTCTCAAATCCCTTAACAACAATCCGCCGTTGCCGTGAGGGTTGGCACCGATTCGACGGTTTCCTTCGGGAGCAAGGGAGCGGATATCTTCCATTGCTCGGCCGTTCTCGTCAAACAGTTCCTCGGGCTTGTAGGAACGTAACCACTCCTCTAAGATGCGGAGATGCTCTTCGGGTTTTGCCATAGAAATAGGTACCTGGTGAGCCAGGTAGTTGCCCTCGATTCGCTGACCGTCCACAACCTTGGGACCTGTCCAGCCCTTGGGAGTACGGAGCACGATCATGGGCCATACGGGACGGGTTGCATCCCCGGTGGTTCTGGCGTGCTCCTGAATAGCCTTAATCTTCTCGATTACGGTATCCATGGTCTCGGCCATGAGTTTATGCATGGTCATGGGATCGTCGCCCTCAACAAAGTAAGGCTCCCAGCCGCAGCCGTGGAAGAAATCTACGATTTCTTCATGACTCATTCTTGCAAAAAGCGTCGGGTTCGCAATCTTGTAGCCATTAAGGTGAAGGATGGGAAGAACCGCACCGTCATTAATGGGGTTTAAAAACTTGTTGGACTGCCATGAGGTGGCAAGAGGGCCTGTCTCGGCCTCGCCGTCACCGACTGTAACAGCAGCAATCAAATCGGGGTTATCAAATACTGCACCGAATGCATGAGCTACGCCGTAGCCAAGCTCGCCGCCCTCGTTAATTGAACCGGGGGTCTCGGGGGCGCAGTGTGAAGGCATGCCGCCGGGGAATGAGAACTGTTTAAAGAGCTTCTGCATTCCGGCTTCATCCTCGGAAATGTTAGGATAAATCTCGGAATATGTGCCATCGAGATAGTCGTTGGCAATATAGAAATTTCCGCCGTGACCGGGTCCGGAAAGTAAGATAAGATCCAAATCATAACGCTTAATGGCACGATTCAGGTGAACAAAAACGAAGTTCTGTCCGGGAACCGTACCCCAGTGTCCTACAATTTTCTTCTTAACCATGTCGATGGTAAGAGGCTTTCTGAGAAGTGGATTCTCCAAGAGGTACAACTGTCCTGCCGATAAGTAGTTGGCAGCTCTGAACCATCTGTCCATACGCTCCAAATATTCGGCGGTAATGTTTGTGGATTCGTTCATAAAGTCACTCCTTTCTTTTATGAATTCCTTATGCCGCTATTTTAATCTATATACCCAGATTTTCCAATAGGCGGTATCGTTAGAAAAAACACCTAAAATCTCCAAATTTTCGTCATTTGCGTCAACTATCTCCCCGCATGAGAAAAGGTATTCACAGCCCAGGTCCTTTAAAAGGTCGTAGTTATACTTGAGGTCTTCGTATTTCACCTCACTTGCCTTGCCGTTCATGTAGGAGGTGCCGCTCTGGGAGTTATAGAGGTAGCATCTGCTTCCCCAGGTGTCGAAGTACTCGGCGGAGGCGGGACTTAAGGCTAGTTCATCGGCGATGATTTCGCGGAAGGCGTGCTTGTAGGAGAGGGGGTAGCTTCCTGCATAGCCGTCAATTGTGTAGAAGCCATGCATAAGTGCGGGAGCGGGGCAAATGCCTACATGTCCCACACGGTATGTGCTCATATCCTTTCCTATGGCCTTTTCAATATCCTCAAAGACTTCCTCGGAATAGTATGCCTCCCAGGTAATGTACCCGGTTACGTTACTTCCGTTGTTTAGCTGGTTAACGGACATATAAAAGGGCGAATTGTTTCTGACAAGAATAACGCTTGGCAGAAGAACCAGGGCCCAGATTATGTATCTTAAGATATCAAACTTGTCTTCCTTTATGGGAATGGCAATACAGATGCCAAGGAGTGAATACCATAAAGCGGGCAAAAGCCAATAGAATCTGTCCAGCTGGAAATATCTTAAAAGTCCGGAACTTGAATTCTTGATGTCTGTCACGAATCCGCAGTTCCAGAATCCGTAGAAGGCGCAAATCAAAACAATAACTGCAAACTCTATAAGGGCAACAATCAGTAACTTTCGCTGCCACTGATTAAGCTTTCCGAGAAACATGAGAACCACCAGTACTGCAAGAATTGCCACAACAGGAATAATCAGATACTTATTCCCCGCAAAGGCATGCTCTCCGTTACCCATGAAGACGTTCATGAAGCTTTGGGCGAAGGGAGTGGCGCGGCGCACAAATTCTTCTCTGTGACTTACATAGGAATCAAGGCCAAAGAGCATTTCCTTAAACAAGTCAATATTTATAAGGACATACAGGACTATCATCCCTATAAAGCCCGAGACTTCAAAGCGATTAATATCTTTTCGAATAAACTTATATATAAGGAAAAGCAGCCAGAATCCAAGAATCCCGTATCCGGTAAATACCAGATGAGACATCAAAGTAAACAGGGCCAAAAGGAAATAAGCAAGGACTATCTTTTTCCTCTCGGAAAGAAGCTTAATAGCGTACACGCAAAGAGGAACTCCCGCCACAGCTGCTCCATATACCGGGTAGAAGGGAAGCATCGCAAAAATGCCTGCTGAGATAAGGCTTGCTATAGAGGAGCGGGTGAAGGTTTTTACCAGAAAATACATTCCAAAGAAAGCCATGGCAAATATGATGGCATAGCTAAAGAGGAAAGCCACGAAGGGGTCGAAGGCCTTATAAAGGAAGGTCAAAAGATAGGAATATGGCTGCAGAGAAGAAGCAGGCAGGCCACCCATCATTTCAGGAAAGATCTTGAGCCCATCCCCAAGGTGCCTGGCTGTAATTACATAGTTTAAGATGTTCTCATCCATCTGGTCATGCCAGGTAAAAACCGAAGCCTTCCCCATTATGTCATAAGGGATGAAAACTATTATTTCCAGTATGAAGCCCAAAAGCCAAAGGCGGGCGCTGTCGATGCGGTTTAAAAGTTTGGTAATCATAGTGAAATCATAGCATAAATGGGGTGGAAAGGCTACCGAAGAGGATTTGGTTCATGGTATAATGATGAATAAGGCGGTGTAGCAACAGGGAGATTGTATATGATCATATTTAGAGCTGACGGCAGCAATAAAATAGGCGCAGGCCACATAATGAGGTGCATGACCATAGCCGACGCTTTTCCGGATAAGGAGAGAGTTTTGTTCGTGACCTGCAGCGAGGATTCGGTGCCGCTTATTAACGCCAGAGGATATAAGGCAGTGGTGCTTGAAACTTACCGGGGAAAAGAGGCCTTGGAGGTTCCAATTGATAAGGAACTGAAGGAATTTAAGGCAATACTAAAGGAGAATAAGCCAAGCTTCATTATGGTTGACAGCTACAGGGCCACGGACGATTACCTCGCGGAACTTGGCAAGATCAGCACCGTGGGCTATATAGATGACGTTGGCGAGCACAAGTATCCGGTTAAGCTTCTTCTTAATTACAACGCATTTGCCAGCTATGACAAGCTGGATGAACTCTACGAGAGCGACACCATGGTTCTTGTGGGCCCTGATTATGTGCCCATCAGAAAAGAGTTTAAGAAGGCTAAGTTTGAAGTCCGCGATGAAGTTAAGAACGTGCTGATTCTCACAGGGGGCGGGGACGCCTACAACCTTACGGGGAAGTTTGTAGAGAAGTTTGGAAGCGCTTCGGATTCCAGTATCACCTATCATGTGGTATGTGGTTTCTATGCCGATGAGGCGGCTTTGAAGCAGGCGGCAGCAGGCTTTAAGAACATAAAGCTTTATAAGAATGTCAAAAACATATGGAATCTCATGTCCACCTGTGACGTGGCTATTTCCGCCGGCGGAACTACCGTGTATGAGCTGATGGCTCTTGGAATTCCGGTTGTTGGTTACACCTTTGCGGATAATCAGCATCCTTTGATGAACTATATCACAAGGAAGAGAGTTTTTCCTACCTGCGGTGATTACAGGGATAAGGGTGATGAACTTATAGAAGATGTGGCGAAGGGTTTGAAAGAACTTTTCGACAAGGAGAAGAGAGAGAAGATTTCTCATGTTGAGAAGACCATCATTACCGGAAGCGGCGCCGAAAATATCAGGGATGCAATAAAGTATTGTGCATATAAGAATGTTTAGGAGGGATTACTATGAACACAAAAGCTATGTATAAGTTATCTTATGGTTTATTTGTTTGCACCGCAGTCAGGGGTGAAAAGAAGAACGGCTGCATCATAAACACAGCCATTCAGGTTGCATCAGAGCCAAATACCATTTCCATTGCCGTTAACAAGGCAAACTACACTCATGACATGATTGTAGAGACAGGAGTTTGCAACGTTTCCGTTATCAGCCAGGAGGCAAAATTTGACCTCTTCAAGCACTTCGGATTCCAGTCCGGAAGAGACGTTGATAAGTTTGCGGATTACCCTGTATCTTCCTATAAGATGGCAGAGAACGGCGTTCCTTACATCACAGAAGGCACCAACGCCTTCTTCTCATTGAAGGTTAAGCAGACCGTGGATCTTGGCTCTCACACCTTATTTATCTGTGAGCCTACAGCAATGGAAGTTCTCTCTGACGTAACATCCGTTACCTACGAGTACTACCAGAACAACATTAAACCCAAGCCCGAAGCAGTTGGCACAACCTCTAAGGGCGAGACAATCTGGCGCTGCAGAATCTGCGGCTATGAATGGGTTGGCGAGGAATTACCCGATGATTTCATCTGCCCCATCTGCAAGCATCCTAAGGCAGATTTCGAGAAGATTGTGAGATAAGGTATGCTTTTGCCAAAGCTAAGAGTTCTTCCGATTGACCCGGAAGAAAATGTTAAGTTTATAATTGGCTATCTTGAGAAGGAAGGGTCCGGTAACACTACCAGACCCTTCTTTGAGAAAACCGTAAAACTCTACCCTGAGTTAAAAGATATAAATGATTCCGGGACCGAGAGTGAGAAAGCCGCGAGAGTCAGAGAAGCTGTAATGGCAAGGCTTGAGGGGAAGCACGCTGAGATAGAAGAGCGAATCAAGTATTTCCGGGAGAAGTTTGATTCGTTTATTCCTCAGTTTATCGAAGCTCAGTGTAAGCTTTTCAATTATGAATGGTCGGAATCCAATCCGGAAATTTTATGTTTTGTGGGATATCTTCCCTTCTATCCAAGAAGCACTAAAGATAAGTGCTTTTACGTCTCATATCAGGATGAGGAGAGAGTCTTCTCCGGAGCCGTCCATGAAATCAACCATATGATTTTCTTCGAGAAATGGAATGAAATGCATGGCGGTAATCTCGAGGAGAAACTGTGGCCCGATCCTTTGTGGTTCCTGGAAGAAATAATCGTCGACCCTACTTTGAATGATCCCAGTGTCAGGAAATACACACTCTATGAAAACAAGGCCTATCCCCAGTTCTACGAGAAGGATGAGGAAACGGGAGTGAGTGTAATGGACCTTGTTAAGGAATGCTACGAGAGAAAAGAGAGTATTGAAGGGTTCCTTGAGGAGGCTTATGAGGTGGTTGAGGGGTATTGTGGAAGGTAGAGTTGAACGATAAGAGATAGTGTTTGACCCGCCAGTGCGGCGGGTCTTTTTTGAGAAAATTATTACAAAATGTTGATTGACGGACATTTTGTAGAAAAACGTGACAAAACTTATTTAGTATACAGTTTAGGAAGTAAAGCCTAATGATAAAGTTGACGTATGAAAATATACTCAATTGTAGGACTTGCTTTGCACTGCTCGCCACTTTGTGAAACGGACAGAAAAGAGCTGTCCGTTAAAAAGGAACCAATTGACATGAAACACTGGACTAATGCGCAGAAAAATGCGAAAATACAGAAAGAGATATTTTTGAAGTAGGGGCAGGTTACGCTCATATAACCTAATAAGTATGTGCCCAATGAAGGGATATGGAGTAATGACTAATCAAGAATATGAGGTTGAGATTGGTTATAGGATTGAAAAACTAAAAAAATATAGAAAAGAAACTTGTTTTTGGCAGGAAAAATAATAGGCAACAATCTATTTTTAGAAAATTTTTTCTTTTGTGCATCAGCTGATAGATGTACAGGATTGATTGATGGCTTTATTTGTATGTTGGAGCAAAGAAATCTTACATGTGTAGGTGCTATGCTACGGCTACAGATGGATAATTGTTTAAGATCATATGCAGCATTTGTTGCACAAAATAAGAACGAGGTTGTTAATTGCATTATAGACGGAGAACCAATCAATAAGAAAAAGGATAATCTTGGAAAGAACCTTTCAGATAGTAATTTGAAGAATAGAATAACCGATGAAGTGGATCCTCAATTTAAGCAAGTATATGATCAAGCAAGTGGATATATTCACTTATCATCAAAAGCCTTTTACCAGATGATAGATGAAGTTAAGGATAATAAGATAAACATTCAGGTTGGAATCAGCCTTCCGGAGAAACGAAATACAGTATTAATAGAAGCAGCCGATGCTTTTGTTCATTTTGTTGAACTACATCAAAAAATGTTACGTGCAGTTGCAGAGGACGGATGAGTACATGCAAGCAGAATCAGAGATATAAAGCGAGGTATAGTTATGTCCAGAGGAAGCAATCAGAAATTTAAGTTTACTTACCTAATGAAGGTCATGCTTGAAAAGACCGATGATGAACATGCACTTACTATGTCCCAGATCATGGACGAGCTTGAAAAATACGACGTGACCGCAGAACGAAAAAGTATCTATGCAGACTTTGCTGATATGACTGAGAAGTTCGGCGTGGAGATTATTAAGGAACAGATTGGAAGAGAGACCTATTACCATGTCGGCGCTAGGGAATTTGAACTGGCTGAGGTGAAGCTCCTGATCGACGCAATCCAGTCCTCCAAGTTTATCACGCAGACCAAGTCACATGAGCTCATCTCCAAAATCAAAGGATTTGTCAGTGAGCATCAGGCCGGTCAGCTACAGCGCCAGGTCTATATCAACGACAGAGTAAAGGCGATGAACGAATCCGTTTATTACAATGTTGATGATATTCATACAGCTATCAATGAGAATAAAAAGATCCGGTTCAAATATTACAAGTGGGATATCGACAAGAAGCTTGTCGCCAGAAATAATGGCGAGTGGTTCGTCGTAAGCCCCTGGGCTCTGACATGGGATGACGAGAACTATTACATGATTGCCTATGACAGCTGGGATGGAAAAATCAAGCATTACCGTGTGGACAAGATGATGAGACTTTCCGTTACGGATGAAAAACGAGAAGGTAAGAATCTATTCAAGGACTTCGACATGGCCACATACTCCAAAGCCACTTTCGGAATGTACAACGGGATCAATAAGAAGGTAAAAATCCACTTTGCCAATTATATGTGCGGCGTGTTCCTGGACAGATTCGGCAAGGATATCACTTTCCATAAGCTCGATGCTGATCACAGTGAGCTGAACGTGGATGTAAATATCAGCCCTCAGTTCTTCGGCTGGATCTTCAGCCTGGGGAAGGATGTGAAGGTAGTCGGACCAGAAGAAGTTGTGGAGGAAATGAAGAAAGAGGCCAAAGCCTTCCTCGACAATATGAAATAGATAAAAGCAATCTTTCGGGTAATCACTGCAGAAAAAAAGCTGCGGTGGTTGCCTTTTTTTTTATTGGAAATGGAGCATAACTTTGAGTGAAAAAGTAATTGCAAGTTAGAAAAAGTGAATGCAATCATAAACCTT
>CAMVID010000028.1:0-19359 GCA_947167445.1 uncultured Lachnospiraceae bacterium | reverse complement strand
AAGGTAATCGAAACCAAGCTCGTTGTTGGTTACGTATGTAATATCGCAATTGTATGCTTCCTGTCTCTCTGAAGGAGTCATGGAGTTGAGAACCACGCCAACCTTAAGTCCCAGGAATTCATGTACCTGACCCATCCACTCGGCGTCACGCTTTGCCAGATAGTCGTTGACGGTAACTACATGCACACCCTTGCCCTCAAGAGCGTTAAGGTATGCGGGACAGGTAGAAACCAGTGTTTTACCTTCACCTGTACGCATCTCAGGGATACGGCCCTGGTGAAGAATGACACCACCGATAAGCTGAACTCTGAAGTGTTCCATGTTAAGGACACGCTTCGCTGCCTCTCTTACTGTCGCGAAGGCCTCGGGAAGCAAATCGTCCAAAGTCTCACCTTCTGCAAGTCTCTTCTTGAATTCGGGAGTCTTAGCCTTAAGCTCCTCATCTGAAAGTGCCTGCATGGTCGGGCGAAGAGCCTCAATCTTATCAACAATCGGGTAGATTCTTTTAAGCTCTCTTTCCGAGTGAGTTCCAAATATTTTATCTACTAAACTCATGTGAAAAATGCTCCTTTATGGTAACCGCAAAGCGGATGTCGGCAAATTAAGCCTAAAGGATATTCTAACAGATTAGAGCCTATACTTCAACTGCTGTATAGGCTCTAAAAAATTAAGTTTTTGTAAACTTTATATTATATTTTTGGTCTTTGCACCAGGCCAAGGTGTAAGGCTTTCCTTTCAGCCTCCGCCCTGTCTCTGGCTCCAAGTTTTCTGTAGATATTCTTGTTGTGTTTCTTTAGTCCGTCATATGAAATTCCGCACTCGTCGCAGATCTCATCCGTGCTCATTCCCATGCAAAGCATTGAAAGAATCTGGCTTTCACGCTTGGTAAGATTAATGGTGGGCTCGGGAATAAAGAGCATGTAGTCGGGATAGTAGCCGGAAACGAAGGTTGCTTCGTTTTCAATACTCTTGATATATTTCCTCATCTCAATGTCGGCCGCATCGGTATTAAACTCCTTTAAAAGAGGTAAAATCGCCGATCCCTCCAACGAAAACAATCTGGTGAAATGATACTCAAAGCCTTTGATAAATACGTCCGCCAGCTGTTCTCTCCAGGCCGGATCCCCTTTTCTGTAGAGAATTATTGAAGTCAGGGTCTCACATTCCATCTGGATGAAATGTCTTTGGTAAGGAATGTAATAGGTCCTCAAAATGCTTAATATATCAAGAGCCTCATCAAGGCGGTTCTCCTCCACCAGGCATCTGGCCTTGATTAGCTGCCTGAACTTGTCCAGTGTAGAGAAGCCCTCTCTGATGTCAGGAACAGAATTGATGTATTTGCGTACTGTGGACACATCCCCCGAATAAAGGCTTATCCAAGCTTCAAAGGCCTCCATGTTGCCCTTCAGATTCCTGGCCTTCTCCGCCCCGGCTTTGGCCTTAAAGCCGTTAAAAACTCTTAAAGCTGCGGAAATGTTTCCGTCAAGTATATGCTGTCTTGTAAGGATACCGGTAGCTACGAAGCACATCTCTAAGCTTCCGCCGTGGCCGGCCTGCTCATAGCCTTCGTTACACCTGTTAAGAACCTCAAGGGAGGACATTGTGCCTTTCTCAAGACCGCTTTCGGCAAGGGCCAAGGTAACCAGACCTTTTCCATGTTTTCCCACGACGCCTTCCACAGGACCGCCCATCATTTTAGCTAACTGCTTATCGTTTTTGGACCAGTCACAGAAATCCAGACCGCCGTTCATAACAGATGGCATATTACTGGTTACCGACATTTCAGGCAAGGACAAATCGCCCTTTCTCACAAGAGAAAAAGCCCCTTTAAGGATTGAAATAATACCTCTTATTCCCCTTTGAGGAAGAGCTATGTCAAGGTAGGCAATAAGGCTTTTCGCCTCTTTTCGCTTCTCCTTGGGATTGTTCTTATTTTTTTCGTATTTAACCAGTTCCTCATACCACTCATCGGATTTGGCCGGTTCCACAACCAGGGCACATAACATGCATATTCCCGATATAAGTATGGGGTTATCAAGAATTTCTTCTCTTGGAAGATTAAAGTAGTAATCCTTGGTTTCTATGTAGTGTCCGTTTCCGGGATTGAGCTTGGCGTTATATATGAGGAGCCTCTTTATGCTTGCAGTGTCCCCTGCCTCATCATAGAACCTTAAGGCATTTTTGATGTCACCGTTTTCCTCATAATACTTTGCGGCCAAAACGTAGTTTTCTACGGATTTCTCCCTGCTCCAGGAAAGATTGCGCTTCCAGAGATAGAATCTCTTTAGAGAAAGCCTAAAGGAGTATGTACCGTCTTCCTCATACTGAAGCTGTGCCATAACGGTTCGGCAATACTCAATCACCTCCGCTATTCGTGTATTTCCTGTAAGATACTCTGCAAGAGGAATAGAGAAGGTGTCGTAGGGGCAGACTGCCAGCGCAAAATCAATAAAGGCCGTATCCCATGTGTGGAATAAACTGGTGTCCCACAGGTGGAAAAGATCTTCCCTTACCAAAGTTCTTAAACTCTCAGAGAAGTGCTCCCCATGCTCCATTCGATTGGCAAAATAATAAACGGAAGGGGCATATCCTCCGGAAGTTTCCCAGACCTTCTCAAGGTCATCATCACTTATTTCCGTTCCCATGGACGCAAAAAAGCTCCGCACTTCTTTTGGACCCATAAGAAAATCCTTCTCAGTTATTCGTACAAATCCAAGGGAAAGCTCCAAAGGAGCAAGATATGAGGGGAAATCGCCCCTTGTTAATATGACAGTCTGAATTCCGGGGAAGTTTAAAAGCTCTTTAATATATCTTATGCCTTCCTCGTCATTAAGCCACTGGGCGTCCTCAATAACGACTACACTTTGTCTTATGGAAGAGGGCGCAGGCATATCCTCCGGTTTGCCACTCTTACAGCTAAGAATAAGTGTCTTCTTTCGACGATAGTAATATGAAATTGCCGCGCTCTTTCCACACCCTGACGGTGCCATAAGAACCATGGGCGCGTAAGTCTCCTCTGCCCGTTTCATCTTGTCATAAACGGCAGGTACCCTTATATACTCCAAACCTTTTACTCCCTAAGTCAGATTTGTATTATCTCGGCATCAAAAAGCTTAGGCTCAGCAGAATCATGAGTTGTCATAATGACGGTCTTATCCTTCGTCAGCTCACGAATCAGCTCCACTACACTCCCCTTTGTTTCCTCATCAAGCCCGTTCAAGGGCTCGTCCATAACAAGAATGTCGAAATCTGCCATCAGAGCCCTCAAGATAGCCACGCGTCTCTTCATCCCTCCACTGAAGTCGCTTACCGGTTTCTTATCCTCTCCGTCAATTCCGATTCTCTTAAACATATTTATAATATCGGACCGGGAATATCTTCCTGAAATGTCCGTTACCATCTTCACATTAAGAAGAGCCGTCAGGTTCTCACACAGCCTGTTCTCCTGGAAAACCGCGCTGAATTTGGCATTCTCTCTGCCGGATACTTCTCCTGCGTCCTGCTTCGTGACCCCAAGTATCACATTAAGCAAAGTGGTTTTGCCCCCACCTGACTTACCCATTATACACGTAAATGAATTATCTTCAAATACTTTTGAAAAGTCATTTAAGACCTTGTTTTCTCCGTAGGATTTGGAGAGATTCTTAACACTTATTGCCATGTTATCTTCCCTCCAATCTGTCCATTGCCTTATTTATGGCAAAACCAACTATCTTCTCAAACACCACACTTATGACAATTATTGTCACCGTCCATGCAAACATTCTGTCAGTATTAAGATAAATCTTTGCTTCGTAAAGCCTCTCCCCCATGGAGCCCCTTGGAAGCCCTATGATTTCCGCCGCAACCCCGGCCTTCCAGGAAAAGCTTAAAGCTAACGAACAGGCCGCCTTAAAGAAAGGTATTACTCCCGGAATGTAGATATATCTGATTTGACCTGATATGGGTAAACGAAAAACATCCGCCATGGCCTTCATCTTATCGTCCACCGTGGAAAGTCCCTTAAATATGTTGGTGTAGAAAACAGGGAACGCCATAAGGAAAGAGATAAATACCGACAGGTTCCGTGACGGAATCCAGATAAGTACCAGAATGATGAAGGATGCCACCGGCGTTACTTTGATAACCGACAGCGGGAGTTCGATGAACTCCCGAATCGGCTTAATGTCATAAGAAATTGTAGCAAATATAATGCCCAGAATTAAAGCAAGCAGAAAGCCCGCAATTATCCTTATGAAGGAAAAACCTACCGCTCTCCAAAAATCAAAAGTGACTATAAGCTCCCCCAAACACTTCACTACCTTTATTGGGGAAACGAGAAGGATATCCGACTTAAGGCACATGGAAACAATCTGCCATACTAAGAGCCAGAATACAATTGCAAATATAGTCCCTTTTCTCTTTCCAATGAACTTAGTAGTAGAATTCATCCTTCGGCAGCTCTCCACCTACTGATTCCGGATTCTGGTTGTAAAGCTCGCCAAGGTATCCGGAGAGTTTCTCTTTCATCTCATCGCCTGCCATGCAGGTTATGTTACAGTAAGGAATTGCCTTTGCTGCAACAGCTGCTTTAATAATACCATAGTTCTCAATAAGTGTAGAAGCTTCGTCTATATTCTCATTGGTAAAATCCACAGATTCTCCATACTGCTCAAGGAAAAGATCCACTGCTTCCGGGTGTTCTTCCACAAACTGGGTTCTTGCTATAACAACTCCCGTTATCAGTGTGGCTCCGGAGCCTGAAGCACTTGCTGCATTCTCCCACTCCTTGGTCATATCAAGAGCAATTCTTGTTTTCTCATTCTGTAACTGAGCTGTAGTAACGAAGGGCTGTGGAAGCATTGCAACACCGTCGGGGTCGCTCTCCAAAGCGCTTACACACTCGGCATGTTCTGCTTTATACTCAATTGTGACATCAGTGTCAGGATTAATTCCGTTGGCTGATAACATATAGTTAAGAGCATACTCGGGAGTTGCTCCCTTACCTGATGCATAGATTGTCTTTCCTCTTAAATCCTCCACAGTGTTAATGGTCTCGCCATTTTCTACTATATATAAGACTCCAAGGGTATTGACTGCAATTACCTTTACTCCACCCTTTGTCTTGTTGTATAGAACTGCTGCCAGGTTAGCAGGTACTGCCGCTATATCAAGATTGCCTTGAACGATAGCAGGTGTTATTTCATCCGGTGCTGCACTTATGGTAAAGGTGTAGTGATTGGTAGCTGTCTCACCCTTGTCCGACTCATCCATAAGCTTAACCATACCCATTGCAGTGGGGCCCTTAAGGGCAGCGACATTAATGTCAACATCCTCATAAACCACAGCGGGAGCCTCTTCCACCACCTCGGTAGGCTCAGGTGTCACTTCTTCAGTGACTTCTTCAGTCACCGTTTCTGATTCCGTTACAGGTGTTTCTTCCGGCTTGTCTGTGCCTGCATTTCCGCAGCCTGCAAGAGCAGTTGTCATAACAAGTACTGCCGCACAAATAACTGATATAAATTTTCTTTTCATAATAATATCTCACTCCTTTTTTATTAATATGGGCTAAGGAAATAAACGGTGTAGGGCGGTATGTCAAGCCCTCCTCCGAAGTCTATCTCCGCCCCTGTAATCAAATCCTTTGCTCTTCCTGCTCTGGCGTCAAAATGTGCAGTAAAGGGATTCTCATCGGCATTTATGGCCACCATAACTCTGCCCTGCTCACTCTCCCTTTCATATACACACTGTCTGTTGGTAAGAACCAGAGATTTAAAGCCGCCATAGTTTAAGGCATGGCTTTCTCTTCTGGCCTTCACCATAGATGCTATCTTATCCGTAAGTTCATTCCATTCCGGTTTGTCTATGCAGGGCCTTAATGCAGAATCACCCTGCCCCTTATCGCCCTCGATTCCCCACTCACTTCCGTAATATATGGCAGGAATCCCCGGCATTCCAAACATCATGCCGTAGATTAATGGCAGGTGATTGGGGTTATTTAAGACTGTGGCAATTCTTGACACATCATGGTTATCCACGAAGCTTAGCAAATGTTTCCCTTTATAAAGAGTCCACTGTTCAGGGCCAAACTGCCTGAGAAGAGAATGTACGATTTCAAAAAGGTTATATGAGTTAAAGGCGGAATACATGCCCTTATAACACTCATAATTGGTGGAGGAATGGCACATGTCGTCCGTCACCAGAGAATTGTAATCGCCATGAATCATCTCTCCCATAAGGAAGAAATCCTCTTTCCATGAGCTTGTGGCGCTCCTCAATCTTCTTAGGAAATTTCGGTCAATGCAATAGGCCACATCAAGCCTCAGGCCATCGATTCCAAACTCATCTATCCACATTTTCACACTGTCAAAGAGATAGTTAACTACCGCTTCATTGTTAAGGTTAAGCTTCACCAATTCAAAATGGCCTTCCCAGCCCTCATACCAGAAGCCGTCGTTATAGCAGCTGTTGCCGTCGAAGCTTATGTGAAACCAATCCTTATATTCGGAATCCCACTTCTTCTCCTGTACGTCCTTAAAGGCGAAGAAGCCTCTGCCCACGTGATTAAACACTCCATCAAGGATTATCTTAATCCCTGCTCTATGAAGTTCATCGCATACCGCCTTAAAGTCCTCGTTGGTTCCAAGCCTCACATCAAGCTTTCTGTAATCCCTTGTATTATATCCATGGGTATCGGATTCGAACAAAGGATTAAAGAGAACTGCGTTAACTCCAAGCTTCTTAAGGTGCGGAATCCAGTCCTTCACCTTAAGAATTCTATGCATAAGGGCACCGTCATTTTCAAACGGTGCCCCACAAAATCCCAATGTATATATCTGATATATTACGCTCTCATAAGCCCACATTATTCTGTCGCCTTCTTTGAATTAAGCTGTGAACAAATCTCATCATAACGCTCTTCATCAAGTTTATAGAACCTTCTGTAGAGAATAACCGATGCCAGCATAAATGCGCAAGGGATAACTGTCATTGCAACAAGAAGTCCAATCTTTTGAGTCTTTCCGACTTCGCCGATAACTGCAGCAATCTGTGCACTCTTGGTTTCGGCATCAAGTGCTCCGGTTTCAGCCTGAGTCTCCAACTCAGAAATTCTGTTGGTGTAAGCTGTAACCTGGCAGATAAGATATGAAACCGTAGTGATGATTACAGTAAATGAGCTTGAAAGCTTGGTAAGGAAAGGTCTCATTGAGGCGATAATAGCTTCGTCTCTGGTGCCATGCTTAAGTTCATTATACTCAACAGTATTGATAATGGAAATCATCATGATGAGGTATAAGCCGTACTGACCAAGGTTTGCAAGCATGAATCCGAAGGTCAATACCCAGAACTTCAAGGTTGATGAAGGCATTATCACGCCGCATCCAAGCTGAATGATATAGCCTATTGTTGCGGCAATTCCCATGAACTTAACCAGGGGCTGTCTGTGATACTTCTTGGAAAGAGCAGGGTAGATAACCATCAATACTGCCGTTGCAGCCATACCTATTGTTGTAAATGTAGAATAGAGGCCGCCTTCATATCCGAACTCAAAGTAAATGTAGTTGGAACCTACGCCTCCGAGAACAATTCCGTTTCCGATTTGCTGAAGTAAGAAAATAAGGCAGATCCAAAGGAGCTGGTCGTTTCCGCCGATTGTCTTAACAATCTTCTTAAGGCTGACCTTTGGAGCTTCCTTCCTCATATCATCTCTGTTCTCTTTCGCTCCGAAAATAGGGAAAAGAATGAATGCAGGGGCAAGAATACAGATAACAAGTGCGATACGTCCGTACGCTGTCTTGGCATTTCCGCCAAGGGCGTATTCTCCTGCTGTAAGAAGGGGAATCAATATTGAAGCAAGGGTTCCGCCGATTCCTGCGAAAAGTGTAGCTCTTGCTGTAAGTGAGTTTCTCTCGTCGCCATCCTGGGTAAGTGCGGGAATCATTCCCCAGTATGAAATGTCATGCATGGTATACGTGATACTGTACATGAAGTAGATAACGCCGAAGAAAATAATGAAATTCCAACCTTTAAGGTCGGTGTTGAAAACCAGGTAAACTACTACGCTGGTGGAAAGAACTCCGATTAACATCCAGGGTTTGAACTTACCCCATCTGGATCTGGTTCTCTCGATGATGTTACCCATGATGGGGTCATTCAAAGCATCAAAGATTCTGGCTGCCACCATTATGGCTGTAACTGCACCCAACTGAGCTGCAGTCAGACTTCTGGTATATAAAATAAACAACATGATATAGTTTGTAAACAAAGCATATACCATGTCGCGTCCCACCGTGCCCAGGGGGTAATAAATCAGGTTTTTCTTGTGCTGGTTCATGTGTGTAACCTCCCAAATAATATTACCCCCTTATTATACACCAAAATAGGCTTCGCTGCATCTGCCTCCAAAGCCAGGGTTACGCCATCCCTAAAACTGATACCCTTATCGTAGTAGAAAATGCTTGAATTTCCGTATGTAAGATTTCCGCGGTTTATCGCTATTCTTTTAGATGTTTATAATAGATTCTTGTTTTTGAACATTTATTATGTACTTTAGTTTACATAATATTGCTTGCTAAAGGCAATCAACGGAGAAATCTATGATTTTCGCTATTTTATCCGCTTATTTTGGCGATTTTTTGTGGTTATGTAAACCAAATGGTGTAATAAACCACTGAAAATGCCTTTTTATTATGAATGCAGGTTAACATAACAAAAATTATGGCGGATAATGTGAGAAATAAGCAAGAATTATCCGCCCGGGTGTGGTAAATGTGCATAGCATGCCCGGACTGTGTTGCCCATACATGCAAATCGGGGACAGTCCTGCTTCGCACGCAAAGCATGCGAAGACACGACAGTCCCCGATCCGCACATATGGGTTTATTTAATTACTGAGAGGTTTTCTCTGTCTGCAAAGATTGCAACGAAGATCAGGAATACAACGCCCTGGATGAGCTGCATGGCCTGAGTTGAAAGGCCCATCATAATAAGTCCGTTGTTTAATACAATATAAAGAAGCGAGCCTACGATGATGTTCTCGAATCTTACCTTGGCGCCGCCCGATATGGGCATTCCGCCAAGTACCAGAGCAATAAGGATCTGGGTTTCAAGCTGGTTACCAACGTTTGCTGTAGCGGAGCCGTTCTTTACGATGTTTACGAAGGCTGCAAGACCAGTAATGGCGCCTGCCAGAACGTAGATGATGAATTTCATTCTGTCGGTCTTAAGGCCTGCAAACTTGACTGCCTTCTCGCCGGCACCGATGGCTTTAAGGTTGATACCGAACTTGGTGAATCTGAATACCACAAAGCCGATAATAAGTACTGCTGCCGTGATACCAAGCTTAATGGGGGTGGTATCGTAATCATAAACCTTCATGCTGGCAGCCACAGGTGAGTTGGATGCCATGTACTTGATGAATCCTCTAAAGAGGAACATTGTACATATTGTTACGATGAAGGATTTAATCTTTCTGTTTACGTAGAAGTAACCGTTAACTGCACCGATTGCAGCTCCGGCTACAACGCCGCCAACCACTGCCAGAATAATGTTGGTCTTTGACAGGAGGCATACGACAATGGATGCAATTCCCATGATTGAACCCTGGGAAAAGTCCAAGCCACCCATTGTCATAATGAAGAATACCCCTGTTGCCGAAATCAGAACTACATATACCTGATTAAGAATTAGTTTCCGGCTGTTCCACATGCTGCCCTTTGTCAGTATGTTAAAGAGTACACATACTACAACAAGACCAATAACCGGAAGAAGGGATCTTAGTACATTGATTGCTGACTGTTTTTTGAGTGCCCCCTCTTTTGACACTTCTTTCTTCTCTTCTATAGCCATAATCATCCCTCCTTAGACCATCTTAGCGATGAGGCTGTTCTCATCCATGTCTTTGTCTCGCTTAAGTTCACCATTTATTTGCCCATCTTTCATGATAATGATGCGGTCGCACATACCGATAAGCTCCATTAGCTCCTCGGAAATCATGATTATGGACTTGCCTGCTTTACGCATTCTGTCCATAAGTTGATAAATATCCTGCTTGACCTTAACGTCAATACCCCTTGTGGGACTGTCAAGAACCAGAATGTCTGAGTCCTTTCCAATCCAGCGAGCCAGAACAACCTTCTGCTTATTTCCACCGGAAAGATTAGAAACGAACTGATCAACACTCGTCATCTTCGTTGACATCTTCTCAGCATATGTATTGGCAAACGCCCTAAGTTTTCTGTCGTTTAACAAATGAGCCTTGTTGGCAAGTTCATCAAGAGAAGGCAAGCATATGTTGTCTCTGATGCTCTGGTTCATAACAAGTGACTCATTGTCTCTGTCCTTTGAAGTGTAGGCTATGCTGTGCTTTATGGCTGTGGGGATGTCATTAATTTCTGTTCCGTCAGCCAAAGTTACGCTGCCTTCTCTGTCGAAGGACGCTCCAAAGCAGGCCTTTCCGATTTCGTGCATTCCGGATTCGGACAAGCCGCCAAAACCAAGGATTTCTCCTTTGTGTAATTCAAAGTTTATATCACTGATGAGGCCCGGAACGGTAACACCTTTAACAGACATTACAACTTCCTTTGAAACTTCCTCGCCGTAGTCAGCGCGGTAGTAGCTTCCGCTTACCTCACGTCCGACCATCAGCTTCTTAAGGCCCTCTTCATCCATATCGGCGCTCTTAACAGTATCAATGTAAACACCGTCTCGAAGAACCGTTATGGTGTCGGACATTTTAAGAACCTCAGGCAGGTCGTGGGAAATAAAGATAACCGTATTACCCTCACTGCGGATACGATTCATCTGCTTATATAATTCCTCACGTCCCTCTCTTGAAAGTGCGGTTGTGGTCTCATCGATAACAACAATCTTGGGATCAAAGTAGGTTGCCTTAACAATCTCTACAAGCTTTCTGTCCTCAAAATTGTAATTCTCAATCATATCTGAGGCTTTGATTCTGTCAAAGCCGTATTTCTTAAGAAGCTCCGTGGCCTTACGGTTCATGGCGCCGGTGTTCTTTACACCGAACTTTACGAAGGCTTCTTCATGTCCCAGAAAAATATTTTCTGCAACGGTAAGGCCGTCAAGAGTACCAAGTTCCTGAACGATAATTGATATTCCCTCATTGTTTGCCTCCACCTGGTTGTGAGGATGTACTTCCTTTCCGTCAAGGATGAATTCCCCACTGTCTTTCTGATATATGCCTGCAAGAGAGTTGGTAAGAGTAGACTTACCGGAACCGTTCTCTCCTATCAGAGCATGAACTTCTCCTTTGTTAATATTGAAGGATACTTCCCTTAGAGCCTTAGTTATACCAAAGCTCTTACTAACCTGTTTTACTTCTAATCTGATTTCACTCATGGTAAGCTCTCCTCCTTATTTCACTATCTCGCCCTTGGCAACTTTGGTTGTAAGTGTAACGATTATCAAAAGGGCAAGTCCGGTGATAACGTCCTGGATAGCTGTGGGAGCTCCGAGGGCGATGAAACCGAAGAAAATAATGTTGATGACAAACTCACCAATAATGATTGCCGGGATAGGCATTCCGTATTTCTTAAATGCCAGGCCGAAGAAACAACCCATTGTGGGTACGAAGTTTCGGCTCATGGAAGCCATACCCGTAACCGCTACCATGGAAGAACCGTAGCTGATGGTAAGAACTGCCATGACACCAAGGAAGGCGCCACTGATGACGAAGGCCAGAATCTTGTACTTGTTGACCTTGATACCCATGTTCTTTGCTACGAATTCGTTACTTCCGATAGCGTATGTATAAGTACCTATCTTTGTGTAGTTCAGTAATAAATATGCTACGGCAAAAGCGATAACCGCCAGAATAAGGTTTCCGGGCATCTGACCGAAAGCACGAAGGTCAGAAGGAAGAGTCTGCTCTACACCGCCTGCAATATAGTTGGCAACGGACTCATATATAAGAGCAAGTCCTGTGGTAACAATCATGGAAGGGATTCTGAGCTTTACATAGAATGAACCGTTGATTAAACCAACCAACGCTCCTGTCAAAATGCTTCCCACAATCAGTCCCACATAGCCAAGTCCGAAGCGATTTGCGAATACACATCCCACAATCGCGGAAAGCATGATATTGGCACCGATGGAGAAATCGAACATTCCCATAACCATTACAAAATAGAAACCTACCGCGCCCACTGCTGCCAACAGGGATGCTTCAAAGTAGCTCAGCATGTTTTTCGGAGAACCGAAATTATCCGGGGTAATAATCTTGAATACTCCCCATGAAATTAAAACCAGGATGAAAAGCAGCAGATAGCCTTTGGCCTGCCCTGATATTTTCTTTTCCGCCGTTTTAGTTGATGCATTCATAAAGTCACCTCTTTGTTAATTCGAGGCCGGTACCGTCTGTCGATATCGGCCTCGAGCCTAAAACTCTATATTAATCCGGGAGTAATTATTTGCCGGATCTTGCTGCTGCGTCTTCGATTGAAAGTGATGCTGCAGCATTCTTTAAGCCTTCCATATCAAGCTTTGACATCTCAACGAGTTCGTCGTCTGTGTAAGGAAGCTGATCTACGAAGTACTTCTCATAATCTTTATAGTCATCAGCAGATGCTACGTAGAGGTAAGGGAACTTAACGTCTTCGAACTTGCCGCCGAAGTCTGAGTAGTTACCCTTGATTGCGTTGTAAACTGCCATGAATGCGAAGAGAGGATCACAGTAGTGTCCACCGGATTCGCCTGCCATTGAACCGTTTGCAAGTCTCTCACCAAGGTCAGGTAAGAAGTCTGTTGAAACGATGTCGATGTCCTGAGTCTTGCCTGCACGCTCAACTGCTGCGATTGCGCCCTGGAGAGGATCTCCGCCGCCGCCTGCAGGGATAAGAGCGTCAAGGTCAGGGTTAGCACTCATAAGAGCTTCTGCTGCCTTTGAACCACCTTCTGAAGATGTTCCTGCGTACTGGGGCTCTGAAAGAACTGCCTGATCATCGGGATGAGCTGCGTTCCATTTCTCAACGCCTGCCTTGTAACCTTCCCATCTTCCAAGCCATGTAGCATCACCCTGCTCCCAGCCGATAAGACCGATGTTACGATCGCCCTTGTCAAGAAGGATCTGAACAAGTTTCTCACCGTTTTCGGGCTCGTTCTCGTGTACAGCACATACATAGTACTCGGAATCAACAGCTGCCTGATAGATGTCTGCGCTGTTTTCCTGGCTGATAATACGGAAGAACTGTGCGAGATATACGCCGTTATCGTTACATGTCTTGATAGCTGAAGCCATCTCTGTATCTGATGAGTTACAAATGATGATACCCTGGCATCCTGCTGCGCAAAGCTGCTCAACTGATGCTGTAACTTTCTCGGAAACGTGACCCTGGTCAACATACTGAACCTGAACTCCGAGAGCTTTAGCTGCCTCGTCAAGGATCAACTTACACTGTGAACCAAGAACGTCTGTAGAACTCCAAATTGATACGCCAATCTTAATGTTGCTGTCGTCAGTGGTAGCAGGTGCTGCTTCTTCGGTTGCTGCAGGTGCTGCTTCCTCTGTCTTTGTTTCTGTTGCTGCGGGTGCAGGTGTCTCAGATTTTGTAGCCGCTGCGTTTCCACATCCAGCAAGTGTTGATCCAACCATCAACAAACTGAGCATTACACTTACCAGTCTCTTTTTCATAAAAAAACATACCTCCTGATTGATTCCCATCCCGGATAATAAGGTGATCGGCCTGTATCCTTCCGGAAAAATAAAATGTGTTAGTTTCTATGCGAGTACTCCCAACGAAATCATAATATTGCCATTATGAACAAAAAAACATGGAAAATTTTCGCTGAATTGGTAATATTTTCTTTGCCTGTTTAAATTTCTACAAAAAATGACCGCGATTTCGACAGTTGAAACTGCCTTTCGCGGCCCTTTATTGTACATTTTACATCTCTTTTCTGTATTTGCTTGGGGAAATGCCTTCCACTTTCTTGAACACTTTCGTGAAATAGAAGTAGTCATTGTACCCCACAATCTCAGCTATTTCCTGGATTGAAAGGCTCTCATCCCTTAAAAGTTCTTTGGCTCTTTGAATCCTTAGGGAAGCGATGTAGTCGGAGAAGTTAACCTTCAGATTCTCCTTTATCATCTCGCTAAGTCTTCCCATACTGATGTTATATTTGGATGCCAAAGATGTGAGGGAAATATCCTCCATGTAGTGTTCTCTGATTTCCGAGATTACATTATCAATGGTCTTATCATAGGTTTGAGGAGCAACGGTTTCAGTACTCTCTTCCTCCTCTTCTCCCATCTTGTCCACCACTGCATCCATTACCCTCTTTAAGTCCTCTTCCTTAATGGGCTTAAGAAGATAATCAAAAGCGTGATACTTTATGGCTTCCCTTGCGTATTCAAACTCAGCATAACCTGAAATAAGCACAACCTTGGACTCGGGAGAAACATCGGGAATATCCTGCAAAAGGTCAAGTCCCGACAATCCCGGCATTCTTATGTCGGTAAAAACCACATCGGGCTTAAACATGGCTATCTCTTCCCTTGCCGTCAATCCGTTGTTTGCTGTGCCTACAATGTAGACATCCATATTAAGTTTCTCAAGGAGCTTCTTAAGTCCCAGTGTTATCCAGACTTCATCATCTGCTATATAAACATTTAGCATCTCTCTATCCCCCCGGATTCAAAAGAATATGAACCGATTCTATTCTTCTCTCATATGTTCAGGCACGGAAATTCTTATGGTGGTGCCTTTGTTTAATTCGCTTTCTGCCTCAATGGTGTAATCATCGCCATAGAAAAACTTAAGGCGCTGTACGATATTGGATAATCCTATGCCGCTGTTCTCTCTGGGATTATTGATTTCATCCCTGAATTTCGCCAGAGTCTCTTCATCCATTCCTGTACCGTCATCTTCCACAACCATCTCAAGCCTTTCATTCAACGTCTTAATTGTAACATTGACTCTGCCGTCATCAATCTTACTTTCAAGGCCGTGGAATACGGAGTTCTCAACAAGAGGCTGTAAGAAGAATCTTATCATGGGCTTATCAAGTGCCTCTTCCTCCACATCAGTAGAGATTTTGATTTTGCCCATGAAACGGTAATCTATAATTCTTGCGTACTTCTCGATGTAGGAAACCTCATCTCTTATTGTTACGATGTTGCTTCCCTTTACAGCATATCTGAAAATGTCGGAAAGCGCCATAGCCATTTCCGCAATGTTGTCTTCGTCGTTAATCAGGGCCATATCCCTTATGCATGATAGGGTGTTATACAGAAAATGTGGGTTAATCTGGTTCCTGTAAGCCAGAATCTCAAGCTTCTGCTGAACAAGCTCCGTCTCATAAAGGCGAATCTTGCTGTCCTTGATCTCCTCAATCATCCGCTGGTTCTCATCAAGCATGTGGTCAAGGCTGGATGCAACGGTTCCGATTTCATCGGTCCTCTTAAGCCTCAGTCGCTTCTCCGGATTCTTTATGGAATTGCCGATGAAACGGTCTATTTTGGATATGGGTTTGGCCATTCTAAAGTAGGAGAACAATACAATAATAGCCAGAAACAGGAAAGTGATTACGGAGGCTAAAGCAATCAGTCTTCTGATTACGTTGTTGCCCGCCGTGTTCTTTGATACGGAAACCGCAACGGCAATTCGAATACCGTTCTGCCAGTTGCCTTCCCTGTAGACATAGTCCTCATTATTCTTTAAATCCTTCATGGAAGTATTCGAAGGAATATCCCCGAAGGCGCGGTAAGCCAGGTCCAAATCATGGGAGTCGCTAAGCAACATTGCGGCTGTGGATTCGTTGAAAATGTTATGAAGGGTACCGTCCAGTTTCCAGTGCTCCATAATAAATACGCACATACCGATCTGTTGCCGTGAGCCGCTGCCTACACCGCTGTACACGGGATAATAGAATGCATAGTAAAAATCGTCACTGTCCTCATAATATCTGCCTCCCGTCATGTCTTCACCCTGCCTTAAGTAGGCCTGTTTAGCTGGGAGTTCTACGTTTTTGCCAAGAGTCATGACAACGTTCATGTCGTTATCAAACAATATGGCAGATACTATTTCTCTGTTCTTAAGTGCAACCTGGGTATAGTCTGATGAAATACGGGCTTCCCTTATTTCGCCGTTTTCATCCTCAAAGGGCTCAAGGACCATGAATCGGCACAGGTATTCCGCATTGTATCTTAGATTCTCCTCATAGAGAGAGATGGTGTTGTCCGCCTGCTTAAGCAAGCTCTCTGCCAAAGTCTGTGCGTAGCTTTGGGTGGTCTGACGGACATAGAGAAAAGAGGCATACAAAGTTCCTGACAGCACAATAAGAATAGCAAGAATTATACAGATTAGCTGAAGTAATAAGCTGTTTCTAATCTTTTGAATCATGTGCCGCATGCCCCCTGTTTTTAGTAACCCTAAAGATAAGGATAAACTGTGGAGGGGTTAAAATCAATAGTTAAAAAATCACCCCAAAGCTTTGGGCTTCGGGGTGACCGGTTCCTTTGTATTAATATTCCTTAGCTTCTTCTTCGCCGTTAAGTACACGGAGTGCGCCCTGAGCAAGTGCAAGGAGCTCGTCCTCGCCTGCGTAAACGGAAACGGGAGCAATCCACTCTACGCGGTCCTTGATGGCATCGGTAACTTCTTTGCCGTATGCGATACCACCGGTAAGGATGATCTGGTCAACCTTTCCCTTAAGAACAGTAGCGCATGCGCCGATGTTCTTACAAATCTGGTAGATGAATGCGTCACGAACAAGAATTGCCTTCTCGTCGCCCTTAGCACACATTTCGTTTACTTCTCTCATGTCGTTGGTGCCAAGATATGCGTTAAGTCCGCCGCCGCCTACAATCTTCTTCTTCATTTCTTCGTAGGTGTACTTGCCTGAGAAGCAAAGTTCTACAAGGCCAAGTGCAGGAACGCCATTGGCTCTCTCAGGTGAGAAGGCGCCATCGCCGTTAAGAGCTGCGTAAACGTCAACCATTCTGCCGCCCTTATGAACGCCGCATGAAGAACCGCCGCCCATGTGAACAACGATTACGTTAACATCCTCATACTTCTTGCCTACAGACTTGGCATACTTTCTTGCCATGGCCTTCTGGTTGAGAGGATGGTCGATGGATACTCTGGGAACCTCAGGAACACCTGAAAGTCTTGCGACGGGCTCCATCTCGTCAACTACAACAGGGTCAACGATGAATGAAGGAACACCGATGGAATCACCGATCTCTCTTGCAAGGATACCGCCAAGGTTTGATGCATGCTCACCCTGGATGGGATGAATCAAATCATTGAGAAGCGCATCTGTAACCTTGTATGTACCACCGGGGATGGACTTAAGAAGTCCGCCACGGCCAACGCATACGTTAAGGGAACTGATCTCAATGTTCTCTTCCTTAAGTGCATCCACAACCATCTGCTTACGGAAATCCTTCTGTGCGTAGATGTTGGGATACTGATTTATCTCTTCGGTTGAGTGACGAAGAGTCTTATCAAGAATCTGCTTTTCATCCTCGAATACGCCAATCTTTGTAGATGTGGAGCCGGGATTGATAATTAAGCTTCTGATCATGTTTTTTCTCCTGTAAAAAGAATGATTACTGTCTGTTCTTCTTCTCAAGCTCTTCAGCTACGATAGCGCCAAGTGCAAGAGAATTAACCTTTGTCTCAAAATCATCTGAACGGGATGTAAGGATTACGGGAGCCTTGGTTCCTGTAATGATGTTACCGTTGACGAGCTTGGCGGTACGAACAAGAATCTTGTAAACAAGGTTACCTGCGTGGATATCGGGGAAAAGAAGGATATCTGCATCACCCTGGATCTTACGGTCTGTACATCCTTTGTGCTTTGCAGCTTCGGGATCGATAGCAAGGTCAAGAGAAAGAGGTCCGTCTACTATACAGCCCTTTATCTCACCTGCTTCGTTCATTCTTGTAAGCTCAGCAGCCTCAACACAAACAGGCATCTTGGGGTTAACAACTTCAACTGCTGCAAGAGGAGCAACCTTGGGATTTGTGATTCCGCAAGCGTTGGCAACTTCTACAGTGTTGTTGATGATAGCAACCTTATCCTCAAGTGTGGGATATGTCATAAATGCAACGTCTGTAAAGAACATGAGTCTGTTAAAACCTTCGATATCGAATACACAAACATGTGAAAGGGGCTTACCGGTTCTAAGTCCTACTTCCTTGTCGAGAACGCTCTTTAAGAAGTCCTTGGTCTCAAGACAGCCCTTCATGTACATGTTTGCCTTGCCTTCATGTACAAGGCTTACTGCCTTAAGAGCGGCTTCTGCTTTGTCCACAACGTTAATGATTTCATAGCCGGTCAAATCCATACCGATCTCAGCAGCGATCTTTCTGATCTCCGCCTCATCACCTACAAGGATAGAGTTTGCGATTCCACGCTCTTTGGCTGCTTTTACAGCTCTCAAAACGTGCTCATCCTGAGCAACTGCAACGGAAGCGGTCTTCATCTCGCATTCCGATAATTTCTTAAGTAAATCCTTAAATCTAACGTTATTCATTACTATCTCCTCAAAAGTTCTTAAAGGACAGAGGAATCCTCCCCTGTCCTTTACCAAGCTGTTTAAAACAATTAGTTGTTCTTCTTAGCCTTCTCAGCCTTGATTGCAGCAGTAAGCTGAGGAACGATCTTGTTAAGATCGCCTACTACACCGTAGTCAGCTACATCAAAGATAGGAGCATCCTCATCCTTGTTGATTGCGATGATAACATCAGACTCTTCCATACCTGCAACGTGCTGGATTGCTCCGGAGATACCGATTGCGAAGTATACGTTGGGTCTTACTGTCTTACCTGTCTGACCAACCTGAAGGTCTTTGGGCTTCCAGCCTGAATCTACAACTGCACGAGAGCAGGAAACAACGCCGCCAACTGCCTCTGCAAGATCCTCTAAGATCTTGAAGTTCTCAGCGCTTCCTACGCCACGTCCGCCGGATACGAGAACCTTTGCATCCATAATGTCTGCAACGTCCTTAACAGCCTTAACAACTTCCTTGATGGTAACGTACTTGTTGTTGGGTGTGAAACCGGGATTAAACTCAATAATCTCAGCCTTAGCTCCCTTGATGGGCTCAATCTTCTGCATAACACCGGGACGAACTGTAGCCATCTGAGGACGGTTGTTGGGGCATGCGATTGTAGCGATGGTGTTTCCACCGAATGCAGGACGAGTCATAAGAAGCTGATTGTGCTTCTGCTCGCTCTCCTTACCGGGGATTGCAACGAGAGGGAAATCACCAATCTCAAGTACTGTACAGTCAGCTGTAAGACCTGTAGCTACACGAGCTGATACTGTAGGGCCAAGGTCACGACCGATTGCTGTAGCACCTACGAGCATGATCTCAGGCTTGTACTCATTAATAACAGATGCAAGAGCGTG
>CAMVID010000027.1:0-21515 GCA_947167445.1 uncultured Lachnospiraceae bacterium | reverse complement strand
TCAGACCATTTCTTGTTGCTCATCATGATGTCATAATCAATGTTTTCACGAATAAGCTCCATGTATGCGGTGGTTTCATCCATCTGATCCATCCCTGTAATACGGATAGGCGTATCCTTACGCTCGCCGGATTGAATGATATGATCAGTATCACTAAATTCAATATTGTTAAACTCATTATTATTCGGGTCTGATTTCTGTACTACCCCTGGTATAGAATCCTGACAGGTACCGGTATTATCCTCTGACTGGTCTTCCATATTTACCGGTCTAATATCTGTACCGGTAGAATTTTTAGACTGGTGTTCTGCCACCGGTTCATTTTCCTTACCTGTACATTTTTCTGACCGGTCTAATGACTCTTCTTCCCCTCCGGATACGAAGTTCTTAACGTAGATGATATTTGCAAGCCCATTTCTCTGCTCGATATCTACTAAGCCAATGGCCTGCAACTCCTTCAAAAGACCTACCGCTGTCATCTTGCTACAGTTAAGATCTTCCATAATACTCTTAATTGAATACTTGATATAAACCCTGTTCTGATCATCAAACCATCCGCTTCTGACGGAAAGTGACATACGATCAAGCATCAGTCCATACAAAAGCTTGGAATTATTCGATATATCCTTAAACCTATTGTCTGTTATCAAAGCCTTTGGCAGGCGGTAGAACGTAAACTGCTCTGCCTCCTGCCCATAATAAAACTCCAGCTTCAGCCTCTCCATTAACGCGGTTCCCCTTTCTCCTTCCATTCATCAAGGAGCTTTACGATAAGTTCCTCAATATCCTCATTGCTCATATCTGGAGTAAAATAGTTGTCCAGCTTCTTCTGGTTAAATACTACCTTACGTGGTTTTGGTTTCTTCTCCGACAGATAATCCTTTAAGAAATCTGCGTTCAGATAACCTTTACGGGATGATTCCTTTATCCTTGCACTCTGCTCCTGGCTAAGTGACACTCCCATCTCCGAAATAACTTCATATACGATCCTCTGCTGTTCCTGCGGAATAAAAGAAAGATCCACGCCCTGACGAAGGCCCAGCTTCTTTTCATCCACCATAGCAAGCAATTTCTCATCCAAGCTGGCGATGCAGATTAAACGCTGAATGGTCTTCATGCTCTCCCCCGCCTGCTCACTCATGGTTTTAAGGGAAATACCCTGAGCCTTGCCCTGATGCTTCATGGCTTCATATTTCATCTGATAAGCCTTTGCTCGCTCACTGACAAGAATATCCTCACGCTGGATATTGGCATCCACCATGATTACTACAGCTTCATCATTATCACAGTCACGAACAATAACCGGCATGGTATCTTTACCTGCCAGTTCGGATGCATGTTTTCTTCTGTGACCGGATATAAGTTCATATCCACCTTCTGCTCTCGGTCTTGCGATAGCCGGAACCAACACGCCATATTCCTTGACGCTTTCCACCATTTCTTCCATATTTTTATCGTCTACGACACGAAAAGGATGGTTCTCAAAGGTATGCAGTTCCGATAAAGGGATCTCTACTATCTGTCCCTCAACAAGTTTTGCTTCTGCTGTAGCATTACCATCATTCTCCGCCGAAAACATATCATCATAGCTGGAAAGCTTGATTCTATTTGATAATCCCTTACTGCTCATTGGCTAAAACCTCCTCTACAATCTTTTCATACGCCGCTGCTACTTTACCCTTGCCATCATATTTATAGATGCTGACTCCTTCAGCAGATGCCTCCGCAGCTCTAACGGAAAGCGGAATCACATCATCGAAAATATGGATGCTGCTTCCATAGTGCTCATACAGCACTTCCGTGATTTCCTTAGCATAAATGGTTCTGTAATCCACCATCGTAATCAGAATTCCCATAATATGAAGCTTCGGGTTCATCTTGCGTTTCACACGGCTGATGGTCTTTAAAAGCTGTTCCAAACCCTTTATAGGCAGATATGCAGCCTGTACCGGAATGATTACTTCATCCGCCGCTACAAGGGCATTTAAGGTAAGCTGTCCAAGATTCGGAGAACAGTCCACAAGAATATAGTCATAATCGTCTCTTACAGATTCGATATACTCCCGAAGCGTTGTCTCCGAACTCATGATTCCAACAAGGGATGTTTCCACACCGGACAATTCGATATTTGCCGGCATAAGGTCGATACCTTCCTCATGATGCAGGATACCGGCTTTCAGATCATAATCGTCCTCGTTTAACACCCATTCCATTACATTGGCAAGTGTGATCTCCAGCTTATCCGGCTGCGGATATCCTAATGCTTCCGTGAGAGATCCCTGGGGATCATTGTCGATTACAAGGACTCTCTTTCCCTTATTTGCCAGACCGATGCCAAGATTTACCACAGACGTACTCTTGGCAACTCCCCCTTTTTGATTTGCACAGATAATTACTTTACACATCTCGATATGCTCTCCTTTCCAAAAACTTATCTTTCCTTCTGATTTTATTTTTCTTATTCTTATCCTCGTTCTCCTTAAACGCTTCTAAGATTTCCAACATAGTGCGAATCGGTGTAAAAAGCTCCTCATCTATCTCGGAAGCTGCTTCTAACCGCTCCAGTTCTTCGAGAATCCCGTACAGCTCCTTACGGAAATTAACCAGCATCATAGGATTTCCCTTCGCCGTAACCTTGTTATGCAATACCGAATCAAGAACGTAGTCCTGCTTTGTCGCATACCCAAGCAGTTTCCATCGCTTATCCAATTCCTTTCTCTCAGCAGGAGAACAACGGTAAGCAATAGTCTCACTTCGCAATCTTCCTTTTGGATCAAGATTCTTCGCTGACATCAAATCCCTCCTTCCATTCTTCATCAAGAGCCTCTGCCATATCATCCTGAATAGACGGCATCATATGTGCATAACGATAAGTAATATCCGAACTTTCATGGCCTACACGGTTACCGATAGCCACTGCCGAAAATCCCATATCTATAAGAAGCGATACATGGCTGTGTCTTAAATCATGAAGACGAATACGCTTTACCCCACTTGCCTTTACACCCCTATCCATCTCATGGTGCAAATAAGACTTTGAAATCACAAAGATCCTATCGCTCGGTTCAATGCCATAAATGCTATCAAGGAAATCTTTCATTTCTAATGCCACATTCTCCGGCATAGATATCATACGCACACTCTTTGGAGTTTTAGGTTTTGTAATAACATCCCTTCCACTTATCCTTTGATATGACTTTGTGATAGATAGCTTATTCTTATCGAAATCAAAATCCGCAGGAGTTAAAGCCATCAGTTCACCAATTCGGATCCCACACCAATACAAAAGCTCAAATGCCATATAGGAATAGGTTTTATTCGCGACCTCGGGAATGAAGCGCATATACTCTTCCTTTGTCCAAAAAAGCATTTCATCTGCATGGTGTTGTCCAAGTGGACCAGCAATTACAGCCGGATTCTTTGGCAGTTCGTAATACTTCACCGCATGATTGAATATGGCTGAAAGTTCCGCCTGCATCTTCCTAAGATAGGTTCCTTTGTATTTTTCACCATCCTGCGACTCACACTTACGCATCTCGTTTTGCCAAGCAATAACATCTCTCGGTGTAATCTCACGCATTACCAAATCTTTAAAATACGGTAGTATCTTTAACTCGATTACATATTCTTTGGACTTCCACGTATTCTCTCTAAGCTTTGGCTTTACATCATCGGTATAGCGTTTGTAAAAATCCCCAAAGGTCATATCAAGGCTACTGGCCTTTTCCAATGAAAAATGTCGTTCCCAGTCCTGTGCTTCCTTTTTGGTTGAGAAGCCACGCTTTAATTTTCTCTGCTGCTTACCTGTCCAGTCGGTGTAATACAACGACACATACCAAGTGCCTCTCTTCTTATCTTTATAAACTGCCATCTTCGTCCTCCTTTTCAAATGAATCAACTCCGTAGAATCTTTCTTCGAAATACTTTCTGCTTACTCTACCCGGGATTACCATGTAGCCTTTATCAGAAAGTTCCTTATTTAAGTCACGAACGATTGCATATGACTTTGATTCGGAAACAC
Organism: uncultured Lachnospiraceae bacterium; assembly: GCA_947167445.1. Classification (GTDB taxonomy): domain Bacteria; phylum Bacillota; class Clostridia; order Lachnospirales; family Lachnospiraceae; genus G11. The sequence continues at coordinate 17,494 of CAMVID010000027.1, read as the reverse complement.
TCAATACCTGACAGATCTCTTTTACTGATATAAACGTTCTGCATTCAAACATATCTTTTGCCCTCCGCTTACGTACTATTTCTTGTTACGTAATACATTTGGGTTGAAAAAATCCCCATTACTAAACGAGAACAAAAAAAGTTTGAAATTTTATAATTTGTGGAAAATAAAAGATGAAAAACAGATTTGGACTTTATTCTGGAATTATTCCGATACAGTTTTTTCTGAGAAAAACAGTATCATAATCGTATCACGACACAAAAAAGGCCTGAAATCATGTTTTTTTAACATGATTTCAAGCCTTGAAAATACTTGATTTGTTATACCAACCTCTAAACCACTTCAGGTCTACTCCATCTCTATGGTTCCCGGCGGTTTACTTGTCAGATCATAAAGTACTCTGTTAACGCCCTTCACTTCATTGATAATTCTGTTCATGCACTTCTGAAGCACCTCGAAAGGTATCTCGGTGCACTCCGCGGTCATGAAATCGGAAGTGTTGACGGCACGTAAAGCAACAGCGTAATCGTAGGTTCTGAAGTCACCCATGACACCGACTGAGCGCATGTTGGTTAATGCTGCGAAGTACTGGCCGATGCCCTTTGAAAGGCCTGCCTTCTCAATTTCCTCGCGGTAGATATAGTCGGCATCCTGAACGATGCGGACTTTCTCGGCGGTAACTTCGCCTACAATACGAACACCAAGTCCGGGACCGGGGAAGGGCTGACGGAATACAAGATATTCGGGAATTCCAAGTTCAAGTCCTGCGCGGCGAACCTCGTCCTTAAACAGAAGTCTTAAGGGCTCAATAATTTCCTTGAAATCTACACAGTCAGGAAGTCCGCCTACGTTATGGTGGGACTTGATAACAGCTGACTTTCCAAGTCCTGACTCTATTACATCGGGATAAATTGTTCCCTGTACAAGGAAGTCAACGGCACCAATCTTCTTTGCCTCTTCCTCGAATACACGGATGAATTCCTCACCGATTATCTTTCTCTTTCTCTCGGGTTCCTCTACGCCTGCAAGCTTCTCATAGAAACGCTCCTGGGCGTTAACCCTGATAAAGTTTAATTCATAATTTCCGTTGGGGCCAAAAACCGCCTCAACCTCATCTCCCTCATTCTTACGAAGGAGTCCGTGATCTACAAATACGCAGGTCAGATTCTTACCGATGGCCTTGGACATAAGGACTGCGGCAACGGATGAATCTACGCCGCCTGATAATGCGCAAAGGGCTTTTCTGTCTCCAACCTTCTCACGAATTTCTCTGATTTTGCTTTCAACAAAGGAATCCATTGTCCAGTCGCCGTGGCATCCGCAGATGGTGTAGACGAAGTTTGAAATCATCTTCTTACCGTCAACGGTATGCATAACTTCGGGATGGAACTGGGTTGCGTAAAGTCCTCTTGAAGCATCTTCCATTGAAGCCACAGGGCAAACTGAAGAATGTCCTGTAATGCTGAAGCCTGAGGGAACCTTGGCTATATAGTCGGTGTGGCTCATCCAAACCACTGTCTTCTCATCTATTCCATGGAAAAGCTTGCTTGATGTGTTGATTTCAATATCTGTCTTTCCGTACTCACTTACGGGAGCTGTCTCAACAGCGCCTCCCAAGGTGTATGCCATAAGCTGTGAACCATAGCAGATTCCAAGGATGGGAATGCCAAGTTCAAATATAGCTTTATCATAATGAGGAGATTTCTCATCGTACACGCTGTTGGGGCCGCCGGTGAAGATAATACCCTTGGGGTTTTTCTTCTTAATCTCATCAAGGGATAAAGTGTAGGGGCAAACCTCTGCGTAAACGTTACACTCTCTGACTCTTCTGGCAATCAGCTGGTTATATTGTCCGCCGAAATCCAGAACAATAATCATTTCGTTAGTCATATTAAACCTCGTAATCAAACATTAACAACTCTATTACAATACACCAAATGTGCTCCGGCGTAAACAGAATTATTCACTGTTAAGCATAAGGATCATCTGAGCGGATTCTACCATTGTTCGCCCTGTATCCATGCTGGTTTTCTGAATGTACCTGAAGGCCTCCGGTTCCGTCATTTCATTTCGATCCATCAAAATCTTCTTGGCCTCATCTATCACTTCCTGCTCCTTTTGAGATCTCTTAGGTTTTTTCCTGGAGTGATATACGAAATCCGGGAGTAACATCAGAAGTGTACTGATGAAATCCGATGGCTTAAAGGGCATCAGAAGTCGGACCAGATTGTCACTGAAGTAATTTAAAGTGCTGTCCTTGGTCAAGAGCACATACTTCACATTTGGGGGAAGGTAGTTTAGCAGTTCTTCAAAGCCCATGTCCGAAAAAGACTTGGTACCTATCACCAGATCAACGTCTGTATCCTCAACTCTTCTAAGTACCTCTGAACCGGAATTACAGGTAACGGTTTCATTGGGAATCTCACTGTTTTTGATTATATCCGCTATTCGCCGGGAATCAGTCAATTGGGGCATTGCTACGATTATAGCGCCCATAAACTCCTCCTGTTAAATTCTGGTTAAATAGCGATTAATCTCCCACTCGGATACTTCTTTCATGTATTCCTGCCACTCATCATTCTTGATATCTGAGTAGATTCTTGTAAATTCTTCACCCAAAACAGACTTAATAAGTTCATCCTTATTAAGTTCATCAATTGCTTCCTTAAGGTTATGTGGCAGAGAATCTATCACCTCGCCCTTGGTCAAAGCACCCACTTCCTTACCGGGGTTAATCTTATTCTCAATTCCGTCGATTCCTGCGGCAATGCAGGTAGCAAGAAGAAGGTAAGGATTGCTTGCACCGTCGGGAAAACGAAGTTCAACCTTGGTATCATCAATTCCCTTAACAAGCTTAACCAATGACTTCTCGCCCTTCTCAGCCCAGGTGATATCACTTATCTCATCGGTTCCGAGAATCAGTCTCTTATATGAATTTACAATAGGATTTGCTACTGCTGTCAGTGCTTTGGCGTGCTTTAATATACCACCGATGAACCAGTATGCTTCATCTGTGGTTGCCTTGTCAGCGTCTCTGAAAATGCTTCTGTTGTTCTTGAAAAGATTAATATTGGTGTGCATTCCGCTGCCTGCCACCTCAGCCTTGGGCTTTGGCATAAATGTGGCATAAAGTCCAAATCTCTTGGCGATGGAACGAACCGCAAATCTGAAAGTCTCTATGTTATCGGCAGCCTTTAAGGCTTCTGCCTCCTTGAAATCCACTTCATGCTGTGCAGGTGCATGCTCATGGTGAGATGACTCTATTTCAAATCCCATTTCCTCAAGCATAAGCACAATATCTCTTCTGGCATTCTCACCGAAATCCATGGGGCCTACATCCAAATAACCCGCTTTCTCGTGGGAGTTGGTGGTAGGCAGGCCATTTTCATCGGTGTGGAAAAGGAAGAATTCACACTCAGGATCCACCAAAGCTCTGTATCCTTTATCTGCAGCTTCCTTCAATGCCTTCTTTAAAATGTATCTGGAACTTAATTCAAAGGGTGTGCCATCCTCATTGCAGACGTCGCAGACAATTTTGGCAACCTTACCCTGCTGGGGTCTCCAGGGAAGAATCATAAAGGTATCAAGTTCAGGGTACAGATAAAGATTCTCTTCATAATAGTATTTGTCTCCGAAAACCGATGAACCCTCGAAGCAGTACTTATTGTTAAAAACCTTATCCATCTGTCCCGGTGTAACGGCGATGTTCTTAAGGCTTCCGAAAATATCCGTAAACTGAAGGCGGATAAATTCCACGTCCTCTTCTTCTATCATTCTTAAAATGTCATCCTTAGTTCTCATTTGGTACCTCCCTGGGAATGAAATACATTGTTTATCACAATTACAATGATAATTCTATTATATTAAGTATAAAAAATAAAGGCTTGAAAACCGAAGTTCTCAAGCCTTTGTGGTTATACTTTAGACAATGCCCTGAGCCTTCATTGCATCTGCAACCTTTAAGAAGCCAGCAATGTTAGCACCTGCAACATAGTCGCCTGCTTTGCCGTATTTCTTTGCAGCGTCATCAAGGTTGTGGAAGATGTTAACCATGATGTCGTGAAGCTTAGCATCAACTTCCTCAAATGTCCAAGAAAGTCTCTCGGAGTTCTGGCTCATCTCAAGAGCTGATGTAGCAACACCACCTGCGTTTGCTGCCTTACCGGGAACAAAGTATACCTTGTTCTGCTGTAAGTACTGAGTTGCATCAAGAGTTGTAGGCATGTTAGCACCCTCGCAGACTGCGATTACTCCGTTGGCAACGAGCTTCTTAGCGTCATCAAGGTTAAGCTCGTTCTGTGTAGCACAGGGAAGAGCGATGTCAACCTTAACCTGCCACTGGTTGGTTCCCTCTTTAGCCTTATCATGATATTCTGCAGACTTTCTTGCTGCTGCGTACTCTGTAAGTCTTGCTCTCTTAACTTCCTTAACTTCCTTAAGAAGTGCAACATCGATTCCTTCGGGATCATAAATCCAGCCTGTGGAATCAGAACATGTAACAGGCTTAGCGCCAAGCTGCTGTGCCTTCTGGATTGCGTAGATTGCAACGTTACCTGAACCGGAAACTGCTACTGTCTTGCCTGCGATATCAATACCGTTGGACTTAAGCATTTCCTGAGTCATGTAAAGGAGACCGTAGCCTGTAGCCTCTGTACGAGCAAGTGATCCGCCGTATGAAAGTCCTTTACCTGTAAGTACGCCCTCATAAAGACCTGTAAGTCTCTTGTACTGACCGTACATATATCCGATTTCTCTTGCGCCTGTTCCGATATCACCTGCGGGAACGTCTGTGTCAGCGCCAATGTATTTGTAGAGTTCAGTGATGAAGCTCTGGCAGAATGCCATTACTTCTCTGTCTGATTTGCCCTTGGGGTCGAAATCGGAACCACCCTTACCACCGCCAATAGGAAGGCCTGTAAGTGAGTTCTTAAAAATCTGCTCGAAGCCAAGGAACTTAATGATACCGAGATTTACTGAAGGGTGAAGTCTTAAACCTCCCTTGTAAGGTCCGATAGCAGAATTAAACTGTACACGGTATCCATTGTTAACCTGAACCTGTCCCTTGTCATCTACCCAGGGAACTCTGAAAAGAATCTGGCGCTCGGGTGTTGTGATTCTTTCAAGAAGAGCATCCTTCTTAAATTCCTCCTCGTGCTCCTCAATAACAACTCTCAAAGACTCAAGCACTTCTTTGACTGCCTGATGAAACTCAGGCTGTGCAGGGTTCTGATCAACTACTCTCTGGTAAATCTCGTCAACATATGACATCTCTCAATTCCTCCTAAAATCTGATTACAAGTTATAAATGTAAAAAAATAGACGCCTAAAAGGATAGCTGTGGCTATCCTCTAAGACGTCTTTGTCCTGTTAAATATTAAACTATGTTGTATAATTTTGCAAGTACTTTTTTAACTCTCTAATTGTTCGAGGGAAGAACTGATCTCTTCCATAATCTCGGAGAACTTTCTAACCATCTGAACATTCTCTTCACTTGCGTTTGAAACCTGCTGCGTGCTGGCTGCGATTTCTTCACTTCCTGCAGAAAGAGTTGTGACAGAATCAACGATAACTTTATTGGCTTCAACCAGATCTTTCATCAGGCCGGACATCTCTTTGGTTCCGGCAAGAAGGTTGTCAACGTTCTCTTTAATCTCTGCGAAGCGCTCTGAAGCTGTATCCGCAAGTTCCTTCTCGGAATTGGATATTGCCACGCTCTCATCTACCTTATAAACTACATCGTTTGCATCCTCTGCAAGTTTATCAAGGATATTGGTAATCTGTTCAGTAGCCGATTTGGTCTGCTCAGCCAACTGCCTGATCTCATCCGCAACAACTGCAAAGCCCTTTCCTGCTTCACCTGCACGGGCTGCCTCGATGGAAGCATTAAGTGCAAGAAGGTTGGTCTGGGAAGAAATGTTAAGAATCATATTGGTAATCTCACGCACAGATTCTGAACGCTCCTTCAGATTCTCTGCAGAAGTTTTCATTAACTGTCCTGATTCCATTGCCTGTTTAACCTGCTTCTCCAGGTCACTCATTGCTCTGGTTCCGGCGTTTACACTGTCGCTTGCACTGGTGGTTACCTCTGTAAGGTTTCTGGTCTTCTCATTTGTATCATCTATAATCTGAGCGATGGAGGAAGTTTGCTCGGTCTGTCCCATAATGGCATTGGCATTGTCTGAAATACCGTTTGATATTCCTCTTAGGGAATTGTTCATTCCATCGGTAGCAGTAAGAATCTTATCAATGGACTCTGTCACATAACCCATCTTTTCTTTAACGTTGCCTGCAACGCTTCTTATTCTCTCAGCGACCTCTTCATTCTTTCTGAATCCTTCAGTTGCATTATCAACAGACTCGGTGACGAAGGTGGTAAGAATCATAACACCCCTAACCAGACAAACTGTTGTAAGTATGGAGACGATGGCAGAAATCATAACATACTCAGCAACCTCTGTAATGTCTTTTGATGTAATCATCATCAGAATCTTAATTATATTAATTGCCAGGAAGGAATATGCTGAAATCTTTACCGTCTTGATATCCAGTGTCATGACTACGCCGATCATTAACGGAATAATATAAGGATAAGTTGTGTTACCCTCCGAGAAGAAAAGCATAAGTGCATAGACAACGAGGAAAGCAAAAATAACAATACGGGAATATGTATATGTTCCTCGGAATTTGAAGTAGCAAACCGCTCCCACTATGGCAACAATAACATTTGCAAACAGTGGCAAAAGGCTGTAATAAGCCGGCATGGTACTGAAAGCCATCTGTGACATCAAGCCCACAACGACAAAAACAGCCGTTATAAGATGTCCAAAGAAAATCAGTTTCTGTGTCTTCATCAGTAAATGGTTATGTAAATTGTTATCTTCCATGCTGTTTCCTCCTTAATGTGCCAATCTAATAAAACTCTACACACAGTCATTTTACCACTATTGTCAGAATTATGAAATATTTATTTGAAAAAATATATATTTTTCTCACACTTCAAAAATCCCTTGAATAATAGGAAAGGTTGTTTTATTATTTAACAGGACAAAGGAGTCAAGAAGGGGTATTTCTGCCCTTTTGACTCCATTTATAATTTATGGAGGATTAATATGAATAACTGCGCTGTTGTAGGAATTAACTGGGGTGACGAAGGCAAGGGACGTATGGTGGATTTGTTAACCGAAAGCTTCGACATCGTTGTAAGATATCAGGGCGGCGGAAATGCCGGCCATACCGTTATAAATGACAAAGGTAAATTTGCTCTTCATCTCCTTCCCTCAGGAATCTTAAGAGACGGAGTTGTAAACATCCTTGGTAATGGCGTTGCCATGGATCCTCAGAACCTGCTGACCGAGATGGCTCAGGTTGAGGAAAAGGGTGTAAAGATCACCCCCGATAACCTTAAAATCAGTGATCGCGCTTCTCTTCTCATGCCCTGGCACAGAGATCTGGACGAGCTTGAGGAAAAGAGACTTAAGGATAAAAAGTTTGGTTCTACCAAGCAGGGAATCGCACCTTTTTATTCAGATAAATATCAGAAGAAAACAATTCTTGCAGGTGAGCTCTTCTATCCCGAGAGACTTAAGGAGCACCTTAAGGACTTAATGGAGTGGAAGAATCTTATCCTCACCAAAGTATATGACGCAAAACCTTACACAGAGGAAATGCTTGATGCATGGGTTAAGGATTACTGTGAAAAGATTAAACCTTTTGTATGTGATACCGGCTCATTCTTAAAGAACGCATCAAAAGCCGGAAAGAAGATTCTCTTTGAGGCGCAGCTTGGTTCCTTGAGAGATTTAGATTACGGAATTCACCCTTACACCACATCCTCAAACACTTCCGCAGCTTACGCTCCCATCGGCTCAGGCTTCCCCGGAGTAAAGATTGATGAGGTTCTCGGTGTTGTAAAGGCATATTCCACCTGCGTTGGCGAAGGCCCCTTCGTGTCAGAGATGTTTGGTCCCGAAGCTGACAAATTAAGAGAGGAAGGTGCTGAGTACGGCGCCAAGACGGGACGTCCCAGAAGAGTCGGCGCCCTTGATATCGTTGCCACACGTTACGGTATTGAAGTTCAGGCTGCAACAGGCATTGCAATCACCAAACTTGATGTGTTAAGCTACATGGATAAGATTCCTGTTTGTGTAAAGTATGAAGTTAACGGCAAAGAAACCGATGATTTCCCCTTCCCTGCAGCACTTGATGATGCCAAACCCGTTATCAGATACTTTGATGGATGGAAATGTGACATCTCCAAGGTTACAAAGTGGGATGATCTTCCGAAGGAAGCCAAGGATTACATCAACTTCATCGAAAAGGAAGTTAACTGTCCTGTAACCTACGTTTCGGTAGGTGCCGAGAGGGACGCAATTATCATAAGATAAAATAATAATGTAAAGGGGTTTCAAATTAAAAATGGTCATTTATTTTATAAGACACGGTGATCCGAATTACGAAGACGACTGTCTTACAGAAAAAGGGGTAAAGCAGGCTGAACTTTTGGCTGAAAGGGTCAAAAATTTAAAGCTGGATGAGGTATACTTCTCTCCTCAGGGAAGAGCCACCCAGACCGGCCGGACCTGCATGAAGTATTTTGACATTAAACCTGTAACCAAAGAATGGATGAAGGAGCTTGAATGGGGCGATTTGTCCGGAAACGCATATTCAACCGAAAGCCCCTGGGCACTTACGGATGAATTCTTAAAGACCAGGCGCTCATATCCTTCAGGTGAATCCTGGAAGGATGATCCCGAAATAAAGAACGACAGAATAATCGGAGACGTTGAAAGACGCGAAAAGTGCTTCGAAGAATTTATGGCTGAGCATGGTCTCATAAGAGAAGGCCAGGGCTACGTGGTAACCAAAGAAGCAAAGAACAAAACCATTGCCATCTTCTGTCACGGCGGCTTGTCCTCTGCTCTTATAGCCCATCTTTTAAACATTCCTTTCTGGCAGTATGCCGCACACTTTCACATCGAAATGACCGGCATAATGAAGATTTACATTGATGAATCGGTTGACTATTCCATAGCCAAAGCCATTTTCCTCAACAGTTATGAACATTTGGGTTCTTTGGTTTAATTAACTTGCAAGATCTCTCTTGTCATATATAGCGAAGGCCGAAATTACAGCTGCGATTGTAATAATTACAGCCACTGTCACTGCAGCAGCATCCGTTTCCTTACCTGAGAAAATGTTGCTTGCATTGGCATAAGAGTATGGTCCGACGAAAAGAGAATCCTTTAAATCAGGCACCACTCTTCCAATCAAATCATATACATAGAATATTAAAGCAAGTCCAAGGCCCATGCCCATTTTGTTCTTTCCTGAAATGGCTGATATCCCAAAGCATACGGCTGCGACTTCAATATTCATAAGAAGATTCATTCCCATGAAGGTCATAAATTCTTTCATGGGAATTTCTTCGTTTAAAGCCTTAAATCCCGCCATGTAGAACAAAGCACATACAACAGTGAAAAACACTATACTTAATAACACGCTAAGTCCCTTAGCCATAACCACCTTTGTTCTTGATACAGGCAGGGATAAAAGGAATTCCCCGCTGTGTCCCTCCTCTTCTTTTGAAAGAATTCCGATGGCTATGATTGCCGCAAACATTCCACCACCAAGGCCATGTACAGTTCCCACCTCAGTGGCAAAGTATCCGCCCAACGTTGCTATGCTTAAGGTGCTCATTCCGAAGGCATCAGAGAAGGCTCCCATGTTGGAAAAAGCGTCAGCCATCTCCTCTATGTCTCCCTGCATGTTCTGATACAGCAGTATACAGGCCAATCCGATTAATCCAACAGAGAGGCTCCAAATAATAACAGTCTTTAAATTCAATCTGATTTCTCTTACAAAAATTGACTTCATTCTCTCACCCTCCCTCAGTCTTCATAGAACTTCAAAAATGTATCGTCGTCTATCTGAGAGGATTCCAGCATTGTAAGTCGTCCCTCTCGCATTATGGCTGCGTTCCTGCAATACTTGTTAACTTCACTCAAAACATGAGTGGAAAGTAGGCATGTGGTTCCCTTACTTACATACTCTTCTATGAGTTCAAAAAAGGTTCTCTGCATTAAAGGATCCAAGCCCCCGGTAGGTTCATCAAAAATAAAGAGTTTGGGCTTATGCTGCATTGCGCATACTATGCTGACCTTCTTCCTGTTTCCAAGGGACAGCTCCTTTATTCTCTTATTCTTATCTACCTTTAATCTCTCACAAAGCATTTCCGCTTCCTTGCTGCAGTCTAAGCCCCTGACATCAGCAGCATATTTTATTACCTCAGAAACCTTCATGGTATTGTAGAACCAGGCTTCCGATGGCATATATCCCACTTCGCTTAAGATTTTCTCTCTGTCTTTAACACTGTCCATACCAAGAATTTTTATGGAGCCTTCCTTAAACTTAAGGAATCCCAACATGGAACGGATTGTGGTGGATTTGCCGGCACCGTTTGGTCCTATGAATCCAAATATATCTCCTTCTTTTACCTGTAAAGAGACATCAATAACTCCTCGGTTCTTTCCGTAACTTTTGGTAAGATGCCTTATCTCGATTACATTATTCATATAAGTGCTCCTTTCATATCCTTTAATTCATCTATAACAGAAATAAAAAACGGGAACAATACATGTTCCCGTAAGGTGCACTTATTTGCCTTTATCATTCACTTTTCTTATGCTCTGCCTGGAATAATCTCAGCTCATCATTAAGAATCTTATCGTCAATCTGTCGCTTTGATTTATAAATAAAGAAAACACAAACATATGTCAGAAACAGGTACGCCACAAATATAAGCGTATATATAAGATTCTTGTAGAACCATCCACCAAAGTATGAAACAACGCAATACATTGCCGTACAAACAATCATACCGGTAATCTCTTTACCCTTTAGTTTCTCTGCCTCATCAAAGTTTCCGAAACAGTAAACCTGAATGTACCCGATAATATAACAGGTGAAAATCATTTCAGCCAAATGAAGAATCTGAGCACTGTAGTCTCCCTCTATTATTCTGAACACGCAGTACAGAAAAAGAATTGCGAAGAAATACAGACAAGCCTTGAACTCGATTCCTATTTCCTTGGTCAGGTAAGCTTCCCAGACGGAAATCTTTTTCTTCTCATTCATATTACTTGTACCCCCTTAACAGTCTTCTGAAATCCGAAGCATATCTTCTGGAAATCATAATATGCTCCCCGTTTTCCATTGTGGCATCTATCCTGTTGGAGGAAAGGCTCTTAAGAGCCGACACCTTGTTGACATTGATAATCATCGACTTGCTGCATCTGAAGAAGGTGTCACCACGCACTTCGCTGATGAAGGAATTAAGAGAGCCCTCAAGCCTTATAATATCCTCTTTGGTATAAGCGAAAATCTTATCATCCACTGACTCCACATAGTATATGGCCTCAAGATTCACGCTGACGCTTCCTGCATCGTTTCGCCCCCAGAGCTTGTCCTCTTCATCCTTAAGAATTCCGATTATTCGATTTATTTTGGGGGTCAGCTCTTTGTATCGTAAAACTACGCTCTCTTCCCCATCCTCAATTCTTTGAATATCAACCTTCATATATTGTCCCGGAATTATTTACCGATAGCTTCCACATCATAAGGTGTTGTCTGGTATACGTAATAATTCAGCCAGTTGGTATAAAGACCGTTGCTGGATGCTCTCCAGGTCAGCTCAGGTCTTTGCTTATAGTCATCATTCGGATAGTAATTATATGGTACATGAATGGGCAGATGTTTGCCCAAATCTCTCATATATTCATTATGAAGAGTAACTCTGTCATACTCGGCATGACCCATTACAAAAATCTGCTTCCCGTCTTCCGCCATGCAAAGGAAAACCCCGGCCTCATCAGATTCAGCCAGTACGGTAAGAGCTTCGCAGTTATGGATATCCTCTCTTCTGACAGTTGTATGTCTTGAGTGAGGAGCCAGGAAATAATCGTTAAATCCTCTTACAAGAGGAATCTTTTTGTCATAGACTTTATGCCTGTAGACACCAAACAGCTTCTCGGGTAAAAGAACCTTCTGAAGTCCATAGTGATAGTACAAAGCAGCCTGGGCACCCCAGCAAATATGGAAGGTGCTTGTTACATGGGTCTTGGTCCATTCCATGATTTCGCAAAGTTCTTCCCAGTAATCCACCTCTTCGAACTCCATCTGTTCGACAGGAGCTCCTGTGATAATCATTCCGTCGAACTTTCTGGATTTAAGTGAATCAAAGTCTTCATAGAACTTATTAATATGGTTGGCTGCTGTATTCTGTGAAACGTGACTCGAAATCTTCATAAAAGTCACGTCAACCTGAAGCGGTGTGTTGGACAACGCCCTTAAGAGCTGAAGTTCAGTATCCTGCTTGATAGGCATGAGATTAAGAATGCAGATATCCAGGGGACGTACGTCCTGGTGCATGGCTCTGCCTTCATCCATTACGAAAATGTTCTCATTTTCCAGAATTTCTTTTGCAGGTAAATCGCTTTGAATCTTAATTGGCATTGTTACAATTACACTCCTTTTAAAATATTATTTATATAGTTTATCACAAATCATTCAAACAGAATCAGGAAAAATACTCTTCTTCAAATTCCTCTTCGGTAAGTATCTTTACGCCAAGTTCCTTTGCCTTCTTATTCTTTGATGAATTTGAAGTGGCGTCATTGTTTATAAGGCATTCTGTGTTCTTTGAAACACTGCCGGCAACCTTTCCGCCCATTTCTTCTATCTTATTCTTCAATTCATCCCTGTTCTCATACCCGTTTAAAGAGCCTGTGATAACAAATGTAAGTCCCTTAAGCTTGTCTGAATCCGCACTCTTCTCAGGCTTAACAAGATTTAATTCAGGTAAAAGCGCCTCCAGCGCTTCCTTATTCTTCTCATCATCGAAATAAGTCCTGATACTTCTTGCTATTACATCGCCTACGCCTTCAATGGCGCTCAATTCCTCCAACGAAGCCCTTCTTATAAGGTCCAAATCATAGTCAAAATGAGCTGCAATCATCTTGGCATTTGCCACACCAACATTCTCAATTCCAAGGCCATAAAGAAGTCTTGCAAGGGTAGTATTTCTTGACGCATCCACAGAGGCTATTATATTGGCATAGGACTTTTCTCCAAAGCCCTCCATTCCGATAATGGCCTCCTCGTATTTATCAAGATGAAACATATCTCTATAGTTCTTGATAAAGCCCATATCAATGAACTTCTCAAGGGTGCTCTCGCTTAAGCCCTCCATATTAAGGGCATCCCTGCTTACAAATAAGGCAAATGACTTCACCTGCTTTGCGGGACATGTGGGATTATCGCAGTAAAGAGACTGCACATCCGTATCTGTGCTTATTCTTGTGGGCCCGCCGCAGACAGGGCATCTTGAAGGAATAACCACAGAATCTGAGCAGGTAAGGTTCTCATTAATCTGCGGAATAATCATATTGGCTTTATAAACTGTAATGCGATCTCCGATTCCAAGCTTTAATCCCTTAAGTATGCTTATGTTATGAACGCTGGCTCTGCTTACGGTTGTTCCCTCAAGCTCAACAGGTTCAAATATGGCAACCGGATTAATAAGACCCGTTCTACTGGCACTCCACTCAATTTCCTTGAGAGTGGTTTCCCTTAACTCGTCAGCCCACTTAAATGCAATGGAATCTCTGGGAGTCTTGGCAGTTCTTCCAAGGGATGCCGAATAAGCCAGATCATCATATGTAAGAACAAGCCCATCGGATGGAATGTCATATGATTCGATTTTGCGGGCATATTCCTCAATCTCGGAAAGAATATTGTCCTTTGTCACAAACACTCTTTCCACAGTTTCAAAGCCCTGTTTCTCAAGGAATTTAAAGCCCTCTTCCTTTGAGTTGTGAAGGTCAACGGGAGTTCCGTTTTCTGTGGCTGAAACATAGGAAAAACCGATAAATCTCACATGACGTTCAGCAGTTATCCTGCTGTCCAACTGTCTTACAGAACCGCTGCAAAGGTTCCTGGGATTCTTATATTTATCCTCAACACTTATCTTTGAATTAATCTTCTCAAAATCGGAATAGCTTATTACCGCTTCCCCTCTCAAAACCAATTCACCTTTAAAAGGAATACTTAAAGGAATATTGGTAAACTGTCTGGCGTTGGGGGTGATTACCTCTCCTATCTCACCGTTTCCTCTGGTAACTGCCTTTGCAAGTTTACCATCGGTATAAGTAAGAACGACAGTCAATCCGTCAAGCTTCCAGCTTAAAATGGCTTTGTTATCCCCGAGCCAGCTTACAAGTTCTTCTCTCTCCTTGGTTTTGGCAAGAGATAACATGGGAGTGGCATGACGTTCCTTAGGAAGTTCATCAACTGCCTCATAACCCACATTTACGGTCGGTGAATTGGACAGGGTGGTTCCCAGTTCACCCTCAAGGCTTACAAGCTCATCATAGAGTTCATCATACTCTCTGTTGCTCATAATCTCCCTGTCTTCAGCGTAGTATGCCTTGGAAGCCCTGTTTAACAAATCAACCAGTTCCTTCATTCGAAGGATTTTAGTTTCATCACTCATGTAATCCCGCCAGGCGGTATAGTTCCCGCCTCTCCTCTTCAATTAGTTCCCGATATTCTCCGGGTTTAAGATTGTTTAGCTTGATGTTCATTACTCTTATTCTCTTAAGGCTTTTGACCTTGTATCCCAGGGTTTCGCACATTCTTCTTATCTGCCTGTTTAATCCCTGAGTAAGAATAATGGAAAAAGTATACGGTCCCAAAATCTCCACCCGGCACGCTCTGGTGGTGGCCTTCAGTTCCTTTAAGTAGATTCCGCTTCTCATTTTGTCAGCAAAGCTTCCGTCTACTTTCTTGTCGGTTTTGACAATATATTCCTTGTCATGCATATTGGCGCCGCGCATTACGGCGTCTATTAAATCTCCGTCGTTGGTCAAAAGCAGAAGACCCTCAGAATCCTTATCCAGTCTTCCCGCATAGGTAACCCTTACGGGATACTTGATTTCAGAGGCAATGGTTCTTGCTGCGTGAGCATCCTTTTCTGTAACCGTGACACCCACAGGTTTGTAATAGGCAAGCACAACCTTGTCTTCATTTGGCTTTATTACTTTGCCGTTAAGAGTCACTATGTCACCGTCTGATACCTTTGAGCCTGTGGTGGCAATTTCACCGTTTATGGTAACCCTGCCCTCCGAAACGATTTTGTCAGCTTCTCGTCTTGATGCCGCTCCGCATGAGGCCAGGAATTTATTTATTCTGACTTCACCCATATTGTTATAATCCTTATTAATTAAGTTCAAACAGCTCTAAAATTGTGGTTGCCGCTCCATCCTTTGAAACATCGGGAGCAATCCTGTCCGCAATTTCCTTTACACAGTCTGCGCCGTTATCCATAACCACAGCATATCCCGCGTACTTTAGCATATCCAGATCGTTGCTGCTGTCTCCAAAGGCTACAAGATTCTCGGCCTTAAATCCGACGAGATTCCCCAGTTCCTCCAAAGCTCCTGCCTTATTGATTCCCTTAGCATTTATCTCCACGGAATCATGGCTCATGATTATAGTTTCGTACTTTCCTATTCTCTTTAAAGCTTCTGCGGCCTGGAGGCTCACTTCCTTTGAAGGGTAGTAGCTTTCTATCTTATATACCGTCTTCTCAGTTGCCTTCTGGAAATTATAAAGGCTGTGCTCCGGATGTTCTCTCGTACTAAAAAGATTCAGAAAATCTTCCCTGTTAATTCTCGGCTGATTCTTATTAATAACTGCAAAGGCGTTCCCGGTACACTCCGCCGATCCTTCCAGGTACAAAAAATACCCTGAATGGAAAGAATCTATTACTTCAATCAGCTCCAAAACATCTTTCTGTCTTATGGGATGAGAGGCAATTACCTTTTCGGTTTCGCATTCCCTTATGCAGCCACCGCTGGTGGAAATGCAATAGGTAAAAAGCCCTCGCCATTCCTTCTCAACCTGGCACCAGTCCCTTCCTGTGGCCACTATGGTTATTATTCCGCTGTTTTTAAGTTTAATGAGTGCTTCCCTGACCTCGGAGGACATCTTGCCCTTATCAAGAAGTGTGCCGTCAAGGTCAAAGGCCGCAGCCTTATACCTGGATTTGTCAAACATACTGCTATTCCCTTTCACACATAACACAATTATAATACTAAAAATCCCCGGCGGAAACACCGGGGATTAATCGACTATTCTTTATTAAAGTACTCTGCTTTAACATATCCAACCGACTGATTGTAATTAACCTTGGCCCAGCCGTTGTCATCCAATTCAAAGTAGTCTAACTTCTCGCCCACATATGTAGTTCCTATTCTGTCAGAATCAGTTGTGGGTGCCATTCGTACATTGACTGTATCCTTCGCCTCAAGCTTTCCTATGGGAGTAAGCTTTGTGACGTCCTCAATAATTGAGAGGTATTCGGTTTTGACATAAGCTTCTTTATTCTCGTAAAGGATCTTACTCCATCCGTTGGCCTTCTTCTCAAGAATTTCAATCTTAACGCCGCCGCTTAACTGTCCAATCTTCTCGGCATTCTCGCTGTCGGATATTCTTACGTTAAGGCTTGTATTGGTTCTGGCGAAGCTTGTCTCTGCGGGATTCTCTTCAACAACTTCTTCAGACTCAGAAGGGGTGCTCTCCTCACCGCCTTCCTCAGGTACAGCATCTGTAGGCGCAGCAACAGTTTCTCCTACTTCAAATGAAGCAAGAGCCTCTCCAACCGAAACCTCCATTTTGGAATTCAAATCCTGCAAAAACACGGAAAGACCGGGGTCACTGACAAGAAGGTCATTGTACTCAACAGCAACCTTGTTGAATAATTCCACAACATCCTCTTCCATGTTTACATTATTGATATATTCCGTAATGGAAACGGGAACAACTCCCTCATTCATATAAAGCTTTCCGTTCTCATCGGCGCAGATATAAAAAGCCTGCATTCCGGGTGCAGTTCCATCATATCCCTTGAACTTTACAAGGTAATATACATAGGCAATATATGAATTCTCTTCGGGGCCGTTCTTTGTATAAACATCAATTGTGGGAAATGCCTCAAGGTACTTGGACAGTTCCTGAATTCTGATCTTCTCTGTATCATCTACAGCGTTGCTGATTTCCAAAATTGCGTCTACGTCGCCGTTTACTTCTGCCTGATAGTAGCTCTGGATAAGAGCGTTCACTTCAGGATATGCATTGACTAAAAGCTCTTCTTTAGCCTCTACTACTTCCTCAGGTGTTGAGGGTACCTCAACTATATTGGTAGCTGCCACGAGATCTCTGTTCTTTCCAAACTGCAGGGCAACAAGAACAGTTACTGCCACAAGTGCCACAAGCAAAACAGGAAAAATAATCTTGCTGTGTCTAAGCAGCTTCTCCCATATGTTTTCGTTTGCTTTCTTACTCATAAAAAAATAAACTCTCCGAAAATATTTTGTGGGTGCTAATGCACCCGACAGGAATCGAACCTGCATTAAAGGCGTCGGAGGCCTTCGTTCTA
>CAMVID010000026.1:0-21789 GCA_947167445.1 uncultured Lachnospiraceae bacterium | reverse complement strand
TGAGATTATATCTCGAATTCGTGCTTAATCAGGAAGCCCTTCATAGAGGAATCCCACGCGGCGTCCATGGATTTGTCCATAACGAAAGTATTAAAGGATGTACCGGTTACGAGAAGTAACCGGTCATTTTCATATTTGATATTAAGAACCAGAGCCTTTATAAGGGAAGAAGCCTCGTCAGTGAGGGCCTCCTTAAGGGCTCCTTTTATATATTCGGGTTTAAGTATAAGGGTGATTTTAAAGGAGAGAGGGGTGTTTTTACCCTTTATAAGAGAAACTATAAGGGGCCTGATTTCCTCCCAGGGGGTGAATTCGTAGGAAGGCTTCTCCTCTGCGCCTTCAAAGAAATCGGGATTATATCTTCCGTCAATATCCACGGTGTTGGAGACCACCAGGTTGGCTTTCTCCAAAAGGAAGATGTCGAAGGTGTCAGTCAGAAGAAGACTGTTCATGAATTGCTTTTTGTTTGTAATTTCAAAGGCTGTCATATTACGACTCCTGTGTGTTCAGCTTATTGTAGATGTATTTGCAGTACTTGCTGTAGAAGGGTGAAAGGGTGAAGCTTACATTTCCGGGCATGGTCACGGAGAATGAGGAGAGCTTAATTATGTGGGCCGCGTTAACGAATGCTTTGTGGTTTACGGCCAGAAGATTGGGGTAGTTTAGAAGCTGGCTTTGGAAATTGTCAGCAGAACAAAGGATGTGCGCCTTTCGTTCCCCTGTCATGGTCAGGTCCATGAAACGCCCTTTGGATGTGGCATAGATGAATTCGGATTCGTGGATTCTGAAGCTTTTACCATTGTCTTCTCTGACTTCGATGGTGGGTTCCTTGGAAGAAAGGCAATCCTCTACAACATCGATCATCTTTGAAAGCTCATCGGCGTCGATGGGCTTATTGAGAAATTTCACTCCCTCGGGACATTCCATCTCACGGTAATTGACCTTGCCGCAGCAAAGGACGAAAATGCCTCGCTTGCCGCCTCTAATAAGGGATTTGGCTATATCGATACCTGTAGTGTTTTCGGAGTTAAAGTCCAGAAAATAGACGTCGTAATCCATGGGAGTGTAAAGAAGGGAGGCGGAACTTCCGAAGGAATCTACATAAAGACCGGAAACGAGACCACGTCTCTTGTCTCCTTCCCTTGTCAAAAGCCGTTCCATCTGCTTTCTGTCAGCTACGTTGTCATCACAAATCGCGATGTGCATCCCTTTATCCCCTTAGATTAGAGTGTTAAAAATTGAAGAGGCATGAAGTAAAGAACCAATGCCAGAATAATATGAAGAACTAAAATTGCAGGCATACCGTACACAAAATACCAATGGCGGGTTTTGTGTCTGAAGAAATACATGCCTGCAATAGTTCCGAGGCTTCCACCAATGACGGCAATGATAAACAAGGAGGCTTCGGGAATCCTGAAGGAACGTTTCTTGGCCTTCTTCTTATCAATGCCCATCATGGCAAAACCTATAATATTTATAATTACTAAATAAACTAAAAGTATTAAAATCGGCTTCATGTCGCTAATACTTTAGCATTATTTTTGATTTTTGGCAACTTCCTGCATCTTCATTGCGCGAACTTTACATGAGAGTCCGAAGAGGTTGATGAAACCTTCTGCATCGTGGTGATTATAAAGGTCACCGGTCTTAAATGATGCGATGGACTCGTTGTAGAGTGAGTAGGGTGAAGTTGTACCTGCTTTGATGATGTTGCCCTTGTAGAGTTTGAACTTAACTTCACCGGTTACATACTCCTGTGTAACGTCCATGAATGCCTGAATTGCTTCACGAAGAGGTGTGAACCATTTTCCTTCGTAAACGATGTCAGCAAACTTGTTGCCAAGGTCTTTCTTTAATGTATATGTGTCTCTGTCAAGGATGAGCTCCTCAAGCTGCTGATGAGCTTCCATAAGGATTGTTCCTCCGGGGGTCTCATATACGCCACGGGACTTCATGCCTACAACACGGTTCTCAACGATATCGATGATTCCTACACCATGCTTTCCGCCAAGAGCATTAAGAGTCTCAATGATTTCACTGACTTTCATCTTCTTGCCGTTAACGGAGGTGGGAACACCTTTCTCAAAGGTCATTGTTACATACTCGCCTTCATCGGGAGCCTTCTCAGGTGTTGTACCAAGTACAAGAAGGTGATCGAAGTTGGGCTCGTTTGCGGGATCCTCAAGCTCAAGTCCCTCGTGGCTGATGTGCCAGATGTTACGGTCTCTTGAATAGGAGGAATCTGCTGAGAAGGGAAGGTTGATTCCGTGAGCCTTGCAGTACTCAATCTCTGATTCACGGGAATCCATTGTCCACTTATCGTTTCTCCATGCTGCGATTATCTTAAGGTCAGGAGCAAGTGCCTTGATACCAAGCTCGAATCTGATCTGGTCATTACCCTTACCGGTAGCGCCGTGGCAGATTGCTGTTGCTCCTTCTTTTCTTGCAATTTCAACAAGCTTCTTTGCGATTAAGGGACGAGCCATGGAAGTTCCGAGAAGATATTTGTTCTCGTATACGGCGTGAGCCTTAACACAGGGAACAATGTACTCGTCACAGAACTCGTCGATTACATCTTCTATATATAACTTGGATGCGCCACATGACTTTGCTCTCTCTTCGAGACCGTCAAGTTCGTCGGCCTGACCACAGTTGATACATACACAGATTACATCGTAGTCGAAGTTTTCCTTCAACCAGGGAATGATGGCGGTGGTGTCCAATCCGCCGGAATAAGCAAGGATGACTTTTTCCTTCATATTTATACCTCCAAATACAGGCTTCGCGCCTTCTAAAATCTTTGTCTTATGAAACTATAACCCAAATGAAAATTAATTTCAAGTGAAAAAATATACAATATTTTTCTGGATATGATGAAAATTTATGCATATTTGTCCTATAGTATACAAAAGCCAATTATTAATTTTTTAGAAAATCCTTGTGATACCCTTTGAAAGATGGACGCTTATCTGTTAATATGGTTGAAGTGGCTATTTATTATATTGGAGAGTATTAATGAATTTAAAGAGAAGATTCCTTGCGATAGCGGTGGTTTTGATTGTTTTCGCACTGGTTCTTTTGGCAGGAATTTTGAATATTAAAGTGCCCACGAAAGAGGACCCTTCAGGCGGTCTTATCGGAAACAGGAAGGACACTATTTATATATGGTATACAGACGATACCATCACAGATTATCTAAACTCTGCAGCCGTAAGTTTTGGCGAGAAGACAGATGTGAGAGTAATTCCTGTTCTTAAGAACAGTACAGAGTATCTTGAGCAGATTAACGCAAGTTCTCTGGATGACAGTGAGAACACACCGGATTTGTATATAATGAGTAACGATTCTTTGGGAAAGGCTTACCTTGCAGGCTTGGCCGACAAGGTCCGTAACACCAAGAATCTTACCACCGACAACTATCCTCAGACAGCGCTTGACGCCTGTACCTTTAATGGTAATCTGGTGGCATATCCTTATTACTTTGAGACAAGTGCATATCTATACAACAAGACCTATCTTGAAGATTATGTAAAATCGAAAATATCTGCTGAGAGAGCTGAGGCCGCAGCTGCGGAAGCTGATGCAAATGCTTCCGAGAACTCGGAAGAAAGCACTTCGACGGAATCCACCACCGAGAGTACTTCGGGGACCTCCGAAACCGAGGAAGTTGTGGAGGAAGAGCAGTTTGATCCCGCAGAGGTTGAGGCAAGACTTGAGGAAGTCCTTCCCGAAACCATGGAAGAATTATTGGCCTTCGCGGATTCATATGATGCGCCCCCCAATGTTGAGTACATTCTTAAGTGGGATGTATCCGATATTTTCTACAACTATTATTTCGTAGGAAACTATATGAACGTTGGCGGTCCCACAGGTGATAATGTAAATGACATCAACATTTACAATTCATCGGCAATAAGCTGTCTTGAGGCCTATCAGACACTTAACCAGTTCTTCTTCATTGACGCCGATACCATTACCTATGAAGATGTTATTCAGGAGTTTATTGACGGTAAGGTTGTATTCAGTGTGGCAACCAACGACATTATCGCTACCCTCAATGCCGCAAAGGTGGAGGGAAGATTTAATTATGATTACGGAATCATGAATGTTCCGAAGATTAACGATGAACTTATGGGACGTTCCCTTTCCGTTACCAATGTGGTTGCAGTAAACGGATACTCAGCCAATAAGGAGATAGCAAACGATTTTGCCGAATATCTTACAGGAGAGTATACACAGAATCTCTATGCGAGAACCGGCAAGACAGCAAGCGCTTACCAGAATGAATATCTGGATAAGAGACTTGGGGTATTCATGTCAGAATACGAGAATTCAATCTCCATGCCCAAGATGATTGAGACCAGTAACTACTGGATTAAACTTGAGGTGCTTTTCGCCAAGGTTTGGAATGGCGAGAATATAGATAATCTTGTAAGAGATCTGGCGGCGGAGATTTCCAGCCAGATTAACAAGGATGCACCCTTAGAGTAGTCAATCGGCATAGAAGAGGCCTTCCTTTTAGTGATATGAAAGGAAGCTATGCATGAAACATAATTATTTTTCAAAAAAGATGCCTGTAGGATGGATGATACTCTTGATCATCCTTCTTACGGCAGATGCTTTGACTGGCTGTACCAGAAGAAGCGAAATCCCTGACTCCGTAATCACGGTGGAAAACATTCCCCTGTACGAAGAGAATATTGAAGAAGTCAAAGTGGGGGAAGTTACCGCTCCAAAGGAAGAACCGATTCCGGAGGAAAAGGTGATTTGCGTCCATATTTGCGGCGCTGTTGTATCTCCGGGCGTTTATGAGATCCCCCAGGGAAGCAGAGTATACGAGGCAGTTATGGCTGCCGGCGGATACAGGGATGACGCAGATGAGGACTATGTAAATCAGGCCCTGGTTCTAAACGACAGCGATAAGCTTGTGATACCGACTTTGGCTGATACTGAGGCCATGGTTATCCCCTCTGACGGGAAAGTCCGTGAATTTGGTGTGGGCTCCGGAGATCCAAAGACAGAATCCGGAAAGGTCAACATCAATACCGCCGGAGTTGAGGAATTGTGTACACTTTCAGGAATCGGTGAAGCCAGAGCAAAGGTGATTATTTCATACAGGGACAGTAATGGCCCCTTTGGATCAATTGAGGACATAATGAATGTGTCCGGAATTAAGCAGGCGTCTTTTGACAGAATCAAAAATGACATTTGTGTCAACTAGTGTGAGGATATATGAGTAAGCGGGTTTTGGTAGTAGATGACGAAAAGTTAATTGTTAAAGGAATCATGTTGAGTCTTTCTTCCGACGGATACGAAGTGGATTGCGCATACGACGGAGAAGAGGCTGTGAGGATGTTTAATGAGAAGGAATATGACATTGTTCTTCTTGATCTCATGCTTCCGAAGATTGACGGACTTGGAGTCTGCGAAGCCATCAGAGCCAAATCTGAGGTGCCCATTATCATGCTTACAGCCAAGGGCGACGATGATGACAAGATCAAGGGTCTTGACTGCGGAGCCGATGACTATATAACCAAACCCTTCAATATCTCTGAAGTTAAGGCAAGAATGAAGGCCATCTTCAGACGTACCGACAAGGAAGGGAAGAAGGCGGAAGAGGAGATTATTTCCTACGCGGATTTTAAACTCGATATCACTCAAAGAAGAGTATTTATCGGTAATAAAGAATACAATCTTACAGCCAAGGAGTTCGAGCTTTTGGAACTCCTGGTTAAGAACCGAAACAAGGTATATGGCAGAGACAGCCTCCTTAGACTGGTCTGGGGTGATAACTATCCCGGAGACGTGAGAACTGTGGATGTACATATCAGAAGACTCAGAGAGAAAATCGAGGACAATCCCGGAGAGCCCAAGTTTGTTCATACCAAATGGGGCATGGGTTACTATTTTAACGTAGAGTAAATGAAATATATGCGAAGTCTGAAAGTCAGAATATTTCTTATAATTCTTTTGGTGGGAGTCATACCCGCTTTGATTCTTCGAGCGGGAATTGTGGCTAACTATGAGAAGCGCGCCATTAACCAGAGAGAGACAGTGGTGCTTAATCAGATGAAGATTCTTGCCAATCACCTTATCACCTACAATTACCTGACAGATACCTCTTCCCCGGTTATTAACGCGGAGCTTGAGATGCTTACGAACCTTTACGACGGCCGTGTGCTCATCATCAACAAAAGCTACGTTGTAGTGAAGGACACCTACGGCATCAGTGAGGGTAAAATCGCCATATCCGAGGAAGTCTCCAGAAGTTTCAGAGGTGAATCCATCTCCAACTATGTAGAGGCAGATGAAGCCAACAGGGACGGTTATATCGAAATGACCATACCCATTATGGAGACCAGACTTGTTCCTGCATCGGAGAGCGATTCGGGCAAGGAGGAAGAGGTGACGGACGTAAAGGGTGTAATGCTCATAAGCTTCTCGGCTGAAAGCATTACAGTCATAAAGGAACTTCTCCTTAGAAAGTCCACCATCCTTGAGGTGCTTTTGATTATTGCCATTGTGGGAGTGGCTGCTTTTCTTGCGGTTATTCTTTCAAGGCCCTTTAACAAGGTTACCAACGCCATAATCGATGTTAAGGAGGGCAGAAGAAGCGATGCCCTGCCGGTATCCGATTATGTGGAAACCACCCACATTATAGATGCCTTCAACCAGCTTTTAGAGAGGGAGCGAATCCTTGACGAATCAAGGCAGGAGTTTGTTGCCAACGTGTCCCACGAGCTGAAAACCCCTCTTACTTCAATGAAGGTTCTGGCTGACTCCCTTTTGGAGATGGGGGATGCGGACCCTGAGTTATACAAGGAATTCCTGAGCGATATCGCCAAGGAAATAGACAGAGAAAACAGCATTATCACCGACCTTTTAGCCCTTGTTAAGATGGACAAAACCGCCAATGAGCCAAACATCAGCAAGGTTAAGATTAATGACCTTCTGGAGATAATACTTAAGAGGCTTCGTCCCATTGCAAGAAAGATGGACGTGGAAGTAATGCTTGAGTGCCACAGAGAGGTTGAAGCTGAGGTGGATGAGGTGAAAATGTCCCTCATTATCTCAAACCTTGTGGAAAATGCCATTAAGTACAACAAGGAACACGGTCATGTAAATGTGTCTTTGGATGCGGATCACCAGCACTTTACTTTGGAGGTAAAGGATACGGGAATCGGAATTCCAAAGGATGCTTTGGGTCATATATATGAAAGGTTTTACCGCGTGGATAAGTCCCATTCCAGAGAAATCGGCGGCACGGGCCTTGGCCTTGCCATTACAAAGAACGCCATTTCAATGCACAGAGGAACCATAAAGGTTACCAGTGAAGAGAATGTGGGCACCACTGTTTTGGTTAGTATTCCTCTTATTTATGTAAAGAAGGATCAGTAAGATGAAAAAAATTATATGTTCTCTTCTTTTGGCAATCATGGCCGCCCTCCTCCTTGTGGGCTGCGGCAGGAAAGAGATGCCTGAGGGAGAAAAGATTGAACTTAATTTCATAAATAAAAGCGCCACGAAGCTTGTAACCAGGGACTATGTTCTTCGCTCGGATGCGGAGGATATTACCGCTCTTGTGGAGGAAATCATCTATGAGCTTGGGGTTGTGCCGGAGGATCTTTCCTACATCCCCATTATGAACCAGGGCTTTGTGGTTGATTCCTTCGAGGTAAAGGAGGGAAAACTCACCTTAAGCCTAAGCAGTAAGTATACTGAGCTGGAGCCAGGTGTGGAGGTCCTTACAAGGGCCGCCCTGGTAAAGACGTTGACTCAGTTAGACGGCATAAACTATGTAATGTTCCAGGTAAACGGCGTGGCTTTAATGGATGCTCTCGGCAATCCCGTGGGGGTTTTAAGTTCCGACTCCTTTGTAGATAACCAGGGAACCCAGATCAACCCCATGGAGGAGACCAAACTTAAGCTTTACTTCACGGATGAAGAGGGAACGGGTCTTGTGGGGGTAACCAGAACTTTGACCTACAACACCAACATGTCTTTGGAGAAGCTGGTTATTGAGCAGCTGATCCTTGGGCCGTCTCCAGAGGTAGCGGAGGTTTTTCCCACAATAAATCCGGAAACCAAGGTGTTAAATGTTACCGTTAAGGACGGAATCTGCTATGTGAACTTCAATTCAGCTTTCCTGACACAGCCCTACAGCGTGTCTGCGGAGGCCACCATTTATTCCATAGTAAATTCGCTGTCGGAATTGACGGGAGTAAATAAAGTGCAGATATCCATAGAAGGTGACAGTTCTGTCATTTATAAGGAAACCATCAGTTTAAGCACACCTTTTGAGAGAAATCTGGACATGGTAAAAGAAAACTGACAGGAAGGAAGAAATGAAAAATAGGTTATTGTATGTAATCTGTTTGATCTTTATTTTGCTTTGGGGTATTGTTATCTTCCCCCTTCAAAGGGGGCACGGGGGAAGAGCGGGGCCAATTGAAGGGTATAAGGATAAGCGGGTTACAGTCTCGGGGCGTATACAGAAACTCGAGATTAAAAGTTACGGTGAGTATTACATCTATTTAAATTCTGTAGCTTCCATAAAGGAAGTCATGGACGGCGAATCAGCCGTGTACAATCCACAAATCGGAATTATATGTACCACTAAAGAAAAAGAAGTTTTTGAGAGGCTTAAGTGCGGTTTTGACATTGAAGCCACAGGCATACTGACACTATTCGACAGTGCCACAAATCCGGGGCAGTTTGACGCGAGGGACTACTACGCATCCCTTGGAATCGACGGCCGGATGAAAAATGCTTTCATAAAGGTTACGGCTTCGTGGGCGTCGCCAGAGTCGGTGCTATATGATTTTAAATGCTTTGTGAAAGGTAAAATCGAAGCAATCTACCCTGAGAAAGAGGGCGGAATTATCACTGCAATTTTACTGGGTGATAAGGAGGGCCTGCCTGAGGAAATTAAGGAAAAATATACGGAAAGCGGCATAGTCCACATTCTGGCTATTTCTTCCTTGCATATTTCTCTAATCGGAATGGGCATCCAAAAGCTTCTGGGGCGAATAGGAGTGAACAGGAAGGTGGCAGCAGGCGTAAGCGGCCTTTTCCTGATTCTCTATCTTTCAGCCATTGACGGAAGCGTTTCCGCAAAGCGAAGCGTGGTGATGTTTATTTTGCACATGGCCGCGGTGATTCTCGGAAGGACCTATGACGTGCGAACTGCCCTGGCTCTTTCGGGGCTCATGGCTGTTATAGGAGAGCCTGATATTGTTTTAAACAGCGGATTCTGGCTAAGCTACGGCTGCGTTTTTTCAGTTTGTACCATAAGAGGATTTGATGGCAAAAGAGGGCTTAAACCCTTTGAAGCGGGATTAAAGATCTTTGCGGGAACTTTGCCAATACTTTTATGGTTCTACTATGAGGTTTCATTCTGGGGGCTTCTTTTAAACGCGGTGGCTATTCCTCTGGCCGGAGTTCTTGTGGCGGGAGGCCTTGTGGGGGTATTGATTCCCCTGTGGCTTAAACCTTTCGGCTTTCTGATTTCGAAGGTGGTATGCCTTCTCCTTTTTGTGATAGAGAAGCTTTGTGATCTGACGCTTCTAACGGGAATAGGAACGGTTATAATTGGCAAACCTCATCCGCTACTCATAATTCTTTATTATCTGATGTTATTCGCCTTCTCACATCCGGAGAAATTTTCGCTTTTACAAGGAATAACCAAAAGAAGGGCCTCATTGGCCTTTGGGGCGTCTTTTGTACTGCTTTTGCTTCTTTCCGGAAACCACAGGGCGAAGGTTACCTTTCTGGACGTGGGCCAGGGGGACGGAATTGTGGTACAAAGCGGCAGGCTGGTGCTTCTGATTGATGGGGGCAGCAGCTCCAAAAAGAAGGTGGGTGAGAATGTAATTCTGCCCTTCCTTAAGCACGAGGGGGTGAGAAGTGTTGATTATGCCCTGCTTTCACACCCGGATGCGGACCATGTAAACGGAATCATGGAACTGATGGAGGGCTCGGAAATCCGGATTGGGGAAGTTTGCATATCGGAGTGCATGGAGAGGGAGTGGATGGAAAAATATCCCGGCATATTTATGGCTGGAGAAAGGAGGAAAAGCAAGGTGACAAAGATTTCACTTGGGTATCGAATCAGAGACGGAGATACGCTTATTACCTGCATTTACCCAAGAGGTGACACACGTGTCACAGATACAAATGAGGGTTCCGAAGTATTGCTTTTGGAGCATGGGAACCAAAGCTTTCTTTTTACGGGAGATCTGGGAGAGAAGGGAGAAAAACAATTGATGAAGGTATTGGAATCCGGTGGGAAATTTAAGGGGGTTACTTACCTTAAGGTGGCACACCATGGATCCGTATATTCATCCTGCGATGAATTTCTGGATTATGTCAGGCCAAAGGTGGCCGTTATATCCGTTGGAAAGAATAGTTACGGGCATCCGGGAAAACCGGTCATAAAGAGGCTGTCTGAGCGGGGTATACCCTACGTGAGGACAGATTATTCCGGAGCCTTTGAAGTGGTTTTGAAATAAAAATTTAATAAATTATTAAAGAAAGGGAAACAAATGAATAAGAAATTTAGTTTAGTATTATTTGGGGTTGTAATTATCGTAGCTGTAATTGCCCTTGCAATCGCAGTGGGAAAGAGCAAAAAAGCCGGAGAGGAAGCAGCAAAAGAAGCTCTCTGGGAAAACATAGAAGATACTGTGGAAGATAATTCCACAGATGCACTTGAAGGGGAAGTGTTAAAGCACAGCGAAACCATCAAACAGATGGAGACCCTTTCCGAAAGAAATGAAATCAGATTTTCAAAGCTTGAGGAGAACGTGGATGGTCTGGATTCTTTAAAGGAAGAACTTGAGTCTGCCAAGTCTGAAATCGAGAAGACCAAGACGAATCTTGGCACGGCAACAGCGGGGTTTGAGGCTTCTAAGGCAGGCCTTGAATCTGCAAAGTCTACCTTCGAAGAAATTACATCAAAGCTTGAAAAGAGACTTCAGGATGAGGACGCCAAAATAAAGAGCGCAATGGAGTCGTCCGTGACGGACTTAAAGGGTCAGCTTGAGAAGGACAGGGGTTCCTTGGACAGCATGGCTTTAGAGATAGAGGGTTTAAAGAGTGCGCTTTCGGAGAAATCAGGGAAGACTGAGACTGAGATAGAAGCGTTAAAAGCTCAGATTTCTACTTTGGAGGAGACATTGGGCTCCCTTGCGGTATCCTACGCAGACGGACTTGAAGCCGTAAGAGCGGAATCCTATGAGGCAGGTTTTACCAACGGCGTTGCAAACGGAAAAGAGCTCGCCCTGGGAGATTT
The DNA here is from genome assembly GCA_947167445.1 of uncultured Lachnospiraceae bacterium. Lineage (GTDB taxonomy): Bacteria > Bacillota > Clostridia > Lachnospirales > Lachnospiraceae > G11. The sequence continues at coordinate 10,496 of CAMVID010000026.1, read as the reverse complement.
GAGCCTGACCCATGCCTACTCATATACGGCAGGAGCTTGTAACTATCAGGTGGCGGGCTTCTACAAATCCTTCTTTGTGGTATGCGCGGGAATTAACTTTGGTGATGCCCCCAGCTACTCTGTGAGCACATCAAGATCCGGGGCTCAGGTACAGCTTGTATCCAGTTATCTTGGAAGATATACGTCCAACACTCAGCTTAGACTTTGCACAGTCTGGAAGGTGTCCGGACTTGAAGTTGGGGACTGGATTTACGGACGCGCCAACAATGATCCTTTTATGATAATGTCAGTCATTGGGGTAAACTGACAGACTTGAGTATGGGGCCAATATAGTGTAAAATAAATCGGTAGTTTATTGAGGATATTAAATTGGGCAAGAAGAATGTGGTATGGTCCCTGATTGCGGCCGTTATCGCCATTTTGACGGTATGGGCAATAATGTCGGGGACGAAGAATTTTTCAATTGATAGTTTTACCGAATACCTTAAATCCTGTAACCCCTGTTGGCTTATAGTAGCCTTTGGTCTCATGTTTCTGTACATCCTTTTTGAGGGACTGGCAGTACTGCGAGTCTGCAAGGGTATAGGTTACAAGGGAAGATTTAAGGACGGTCTCTTATATTCTTCAGCCGATATTTACTTCTCGGCAATAACCCCTTCAGCCACCGGCGGTCAGCCCGCCTGCGCTTATTTCATGATAAGAGACGGATTGCCTGCTCCGGTTACGACAGTGGCACTTCTTCTTAATCTTGTCATGTACACCGCATCAATTATGGTGCTGGGATTATTTGCCATCATTGCAAGACCTGCCCTGTTTTTTAACTTCAACAGCATATCAAAGCTTTTGATATGCCTGGGATACCTGATTCTGACCCTGGTGGGTGTGTTCATCATTCTTTTAATCAAGAAAGAGAGCATCCTGCACTCCATGTGTGAATGGGGTATAAGGGTACTGGGACATTTTAAATTTATTAAACATCCCGAGAAGCTTAGGATTCGACTTGATAAAGCAACAGCTGAGTATAAAGAATGCTCGGAGATGCTTTTTAACAGGAAGAAGGTTATGCTGGAAGCTTTCCTTCTTAACCTGATACAGAGGGTCTGCCAGATCCTGATTCCTGCGGCAGTTTACATGTCCATGGGAGCGAAGCTTAAGGAAGCCTTTGACGTATATGTAACCCAGATTTTTGTTACGATAGGTTCCAACTGTTTGCCTGTGCCGGGCGCAATGGGAGTTTCGGATTACCTCTTAATCGATGGATTGAGAGACAGAATGACCGAAGTTCTCGCCACCAACATGGAACTTTTAAGCAGAGGTATTTCCTTTTATATAAGCGTGATTTTCTGTTTGGCGGTAGTTATCGTGGGATATGCCAAACGAGCAGGTAAGAAGAAAATCAGAATAAAAAAGATTATTATCAGGAAGGATAAGTTAGGCTAAAGGGGTTAGAAATGTTAGGTTTTTATGATTACACTATGGTATTGACATACATGTCACTTTTGTCTGCAGGTTTGGGGATTTTCACATCTCTCTCAGGACATGGACATCCGTATGTCGGAACATTTTTCTTATTGTTCTGCGGACTTTGTGATGCCTTCGACGGCAAGGTGGCAAGAACCAAGAAAGACAGAACCGAGGAGCAGTGCAAGTTCGGTATTCAGATCGATTCACTTTCAGATCTGGTTGCATTCGGAGTATTGCCTGCATGTATAGGTTTATCAATGCTTTGGAAGGTGTCGGTTTTTTCATCCGTACCTAAAATGCATACCGGAAATGCCCTGGACTTCATCGCTCCGGTGCTTTGCTTCATGGTTATGATGCTTTATGTTCTTGCAGCCATGATTAGACTTGCTTACTTTAACGTACAGGAAGAGATCAGACAGAAGGAAGAGGGGGGCGTTCGAAAGTATTATCAGGGACTGCCCGTTACTTCAGCTTCACTGATTTTCCCTCTGGTAATGTTATTGCAGTTCCTGACACCCAAGGATTTGACACTTGTTTACTTTGGAGTGATGGTGGTTGTCGGCTTCCTTTTCCTTTACAAGTTCAAGGTTAAGAAGCCCGGACTCAAAGGACTTTTGGGACTTGTGCTTATAGGTGCCATTGAGTTTGCCATTATGATTATCTGCAAGTTTGTCTGGAACCACTAAGTTTGATGCCCAGGTTTTTGCATGAACCACGTAAGGTAGAGGATAGATGCTTAAATTCTTATATGAAACCGCATTTGGCAGATTGATACTTAAAGGACTTACGGCCCCGGGACTTTCCCAGGCCGTAGGTCATTTTCTTGATACGAAGTTATCCTGTATTTTCATCAGGCCCTTTGTCAGAAACAATGGGATTAACCTTGATGACTACTACAGCGATAACTTTACTTGTTTTAACGATTGTTTCTGCAGGAGAGTGAAGGAAGATCGCCGGCCGGTGGATATGGATCCTTCGGTTCTTGTGGCCCCCTGCGACGGCTTATTATCAGCTTATGAGATTACGGACGGACTTGTGGTGCCCGTGAAGCAAAGCAGGTACAGTATTGCGGATTTGCTGGGGGGCGGATTGGATGCGCCCGAGGCTTCCGGGGCTGCGGATTCTTCCGAAGGTTCTGGGACTGCAGGTGCTTCTAAAGGTTCTGGGACTGCAGGTGCTTCTGAGGCGGCTCGCAGGCTCGCCGCAGAGTTTGATGGGGGTTTGTGCCTCGTGTTCAGGCTTTGCGTGGACAATTACCACAGATACCACTACTTCGACGACGGAAGCAAGGGTAAGAATGTGTTCATTCCCGGCCGCCTTCATACGGTAAGGCCCATTGCCCTTAGGAACCTGCCTGTGTTTGTTGAGAATTCCCGTGAATACACGGTTATGGATACTGTTAACTTCGGACGTGCGCTCCAGATGGAAGTAGGCGCCATGCTTGTTGGAAAGATTAAGAACAACCACGAAGAACATGAATTCAAGCGCGGCGAGGAGAAGGGGTGCTTCTTATACGGCGGCTCCACGGTAATCCTGCTGCTTAAGCGTAATCCGGATTCGTCTGCTACCGGCGCGGGTTCCGGCTCAGGCGCCAACTCCGGTTCTGAAGCCAATTCTAGTTCAGGCGCCACGGTTCACTTAGACGAGCCTTTCTTGGCCAACACCCTCGCCGGCATCGAGACCCCCGTTAAGATGGGGCAGAGAATCGGAGTTAAGGCCCCAGCTTAGTCAAAGCACTAATGAACTTGCCTAATTAGAAATTTGTTAGTGCCGTCATCGCGGAGAATACTAACAAAATCAATGGATGTTAGAATTTGTTAGTGCCGTCATCGCGGAGAATACTAACAAAATCAATGGATGCTAGCATTTGTTAGTGCCATCATCGCGGAGAATACTAACAAAATCAATGGATGTTAGAATTTGTTAGTGCCGTCATCGCGGAGAATACTAACAAAATCAATGGATGTTAGCATTTGTTAGTGTCGCCATCGCGGAGAATACTAACAAATTAATAGATGCAAATAATTGTTAGTGGAATGCCCCGGTGCATGTACTAACAAATGATTAAACTTGTTGTTTCATTAGTGACTGGGCGAATCGAGTCGCTAACAAGATACTAACAAGAGGACAAAAAGACAAATCAATTAGTCATACAAGCAAAAAAAATACTAATGGAATTCAAAACCTGAAATTCCATTAGTATTTTGTTATAATCCGGTATTATTTCTTGCGGTTCTTCTTTTCTTCGCCGCCGATTCTGTTAGCGGCAGCCTGATCACCCTTCATTACAAGCTTAATCATATCTGTCCTGAAGCCGGCATCGATGAAGTCGCAGTTCTTACAGAAGGGATATTTGTGTCTTCCCTCTACGATTGCTTTCCTGAGTCCCTGAAGCTTGGGGCCTTCCCAGACTTCCTTCACGGGAGTTGTGGATACATCGCCAAAATCAGTTACTTCTAAGCTGTCGCAACAGCAGATTCCAACCTTGCCGTTTGGAGTAATCCAAAGGTCTGTGTAGGGAAGGAGGCAGGTCTGTGTGTAAACCTTCTCGGTTGCCTGCTTATTGGGCGCGGCGCCTGCTCTGTTTGTCAGGACTTCCCCGAGATAACGCATCTGGATGATAATCTCAAGATCCTCAAACTCAGCGGGATGAGCCTTGATATAATCGTAAATCTCCTGAACATTCTTGTGGAGCTTATATTCATGAGCGTAGTTGTTGATGATGAGCTGATCAAGATAAGGCTGAAGCTCTCTTATCTTATCAAGAGTAAGAATAAGTCCGTTGGTGGACATGAAGATGAAGCTCTTTGGAAGCTTCTCTCTTGCGTATTTATGTCTCTCAACAATCTCGGTATCAAGAAGGGGCTCGTTGTTTCCGTAAAGAGTCAGGTGACCCTCGTAACCCCAATCAGCCAGCTGGTCGATGATGGAGTGATAGAGATCATCTGAGATTTTACAAAGGGGGCGCTTCTCACACTTAACGCTTGCGGGACAGAAGGAACAGGTTGAGTTACATCTGTTGATGGTCTCGATGTTTACGACCTGGGGCATGGGAACCTGGTCTTGCTCCACAAACCACTTGCAGAAGGCGTCGCCGTCGTGACTTCTTGTGGCAAACTGTAATTTAAGATAAGCGGCGGCTGCCAGATTGGGGGCAATTCTCCTTGCCTCGTATCCGAAGCGGCCTAAAAATGAACTGATTTTGATTGACATGTTTTATCCTCTTGTTACGATTTGGTCTTTTCAGATAATACCATTGTTTATGGCTTTATTCAACGCTTTCAAGTTTAAGAATTTTCTGCATCAAATCGCAATCCTCAAACCATACTTCTTTCAAGGGCCAGGGCAGCGGCTCCACGAAGTCCCTGTCCTTCTTGTCAAGGCGGTTAAGGAAGGCTTCAAAGGTCTTTGGATCCTTATATCGTAAAAACCCAAAATCTACTTTCAGGTATTTCCTGTCCTCTGCCTCGGCAGTTTTAGTCACCTGTTTAAAGCTTGGCTTACCATAGGAATCGTAGACGGTGATGTAGTCTTTCTGAATGATGGGTTCCCCGTCGTCCTGGGGTGGCGTAAGGCGCACCTTTCCCGTATCCACAAAATGCTTCCACATTGTGGCCGCAATCTTTGAAACGGGAGTTGGAAACTCCAGCTTCTCTTTTATCTCATATGCATTGTAGCCAAGATCTGCCAAATGCCTTATGGCTCCACCGCTGGCAAAATCATGGGTAAAATCCGCCAATGCCTTGTTGAATTCATCGCTCATATGTTTACCTTCTGGTTGACAATTCTTAATACCTATTATTATAGTCTATCATATCATTTTTAACCTGCAACAAGCTGTAGAGCATGCTATAATTAATATATGCAGCAATTAATTAACGACATCAAATCCGGAGAATTTAAGAAAGTCTATCTTTTGTACGGCGAGGAGGATTACCTCAGAAAGCAGTATAAGGATAAACTGCGCGCTGCCTTAACCACAGGTGAGGATGACATGAACTATGCCTATTTTGAGGGTAAGGACATCCAGGCAGGGCAGGTCATTGACTTTGCGGAGACGATGCCGTTTTTGGCTGAAAGAAGAGTTGTGTTCATAGAGAACTCAGGATGGTTCAAATCAGGCGGAGACGCCATGGCAGAGTACCTTCCCACACAATGTGACACAACTGTCATATGCTTCATAGAGACAGAAGTTGACAAGAGAAGCAAGCTTTTTAAGGCAGCTACTGAGAAGGGTTATGCGGCTGAATTTGCCAAGCAGAATGAGGAGACCCTCTTTAAGTGGATTGCAGGCAAGTGCAAGTCCGAGGGCAAGCAGATACGTCGAGAGGACATTTCCTATTTTATAGAGAAGACCGGTCCCGAAATGGACAACATGGCAAGGGAGCTTGAGAAGCTTTTTTGCTATTGCCTTGAGAAAAACGTAATCACCTCAGCAGACATTGATGATATATGCACCACCAAGATTGAAAGTCACATCTTTGCGATGATTGACGCCATTGCTGAGAATAAGCAGAGGGTTGCCCTTGATAAGTACTACGAGCTTCTTGCCAACAAGGAAGCACCCATGTACATTCTCTATATGATCGGAAGGCACTGCAACAACCTTCTTATGACCAAGGAGTTGAGACTTAAGGGTCTCGACAACAGAGCAATAGCTGAGAGAACAAAGCAGAAGGACTTTGTTGTAAGAAAGCAGGCCAACCAGGCCTCAAGATTTGGCGCAGCGGATTTGAGAGCTGCAGTTGAAACCTGCGTTAAGGCCGAAACTGATGTAAAGACCGGCCTTATGAGCGACAGACTGGCGGTGGAGACGGTTATACTTACGGCGCTTAAGCATGAATAAAGATTGACAGGTTGAATTAAGAAAGCTTTGGACGGGTTAGTCCAAAGCTTTTTTGCTTTTCTATAGCTATTTTGGTAAAAGCAGAGGATGTCACTTACTCTTTTTTAATGGTTATGGATGCCGATTTCATGGCTTATCTCCACTAAACTTATTGTATGTCCTAAAAGGATATGATAAAATAATCGAGGTGTTTAAAAAAAATACACAATTACACTAATAAACCTGTTGATTCCAGAATATTGACAATATCAAAAATGAGAAAATGGATACCATACGATTTCATGGCTTCATTGTCCAGAACTCGCGTTAATTTCGAAGTAATAGTTGAAAATTTCTATACGTCCAAAGGCAGTCCGGTTATATTTTCTGCCAATCACAGCAATTCGTTTGATGTTCCGATTATTTATTCAGTTGTAAAAAGAAAAGTTCGGTTTTTGATTGGAAAGCAGCGTTTGGGAATATCGGATTTTCTTTTCTTTTATTTGACCAGAGCCCTGGTTGTGGATCGCTTGAACAGAAAAGACACTTCCCAGGCAAAGAAAGATGTAATTGAGGCTCTTAAAAAGGGAGATAGTATAGTGTGGTTTCCTGAGGGTACATGGAACATGACGGATTCTATGCCAATGCTACAGATGAAGTGGGGCATAATTGAATGCGCCAAATGTGCTGGAGCGGAGATTATCCCGCTTTCGCTTACATATGACCGCGAGAAGAATACCTGCAGAGTGATGTTTGGAGAATCGTTAACTCCGAAAACTTTGAATGACAAGGCACAGGATATTCAAAATTTGCGCGACAGAATGGCTTCGCTTATTTGGGAACAGATATATAATAAGGGACTGTTCAAGAGGGCTGAGATTAACTCGATATATGAGCGCGGACTTATAGAACGGTCAATTAAAGAATACGCACCTATCGATCCGGAGTATGAAGAAAAATGTGTTTTTAGATTAGAGGAACCTGTTAAAGGATAGGGAAAATATATTAGATTATTAGCTTGACAAGGCTATCAGGAGGTAGAACGCTTTGACAGACAGACAGACAGACAGACAGACAGACAGACAGACAGACAGACAGACAGACAGGTGAGTTGACGGGATTCCCGTCAATTGATAAGCCTTGGTTGAAATATTATAGCGAGGAGGCTAAAAGTGCGCCCTTGCCGGAATGCTCAATATATGAGTATATGCTGGAGAATAATAGAAATTATCCGGCAGACATCGCCCTCAATTACTTGGGACGCAAGATAACATACAAAGAATTATTCGATAACATTGACAAGACAGCTTCTGCTTTTATAAAGGTCGGAGTAAAGGAAAAAGAAATAGTTACTGTAGCTCTTCCAAGTATTCCGGAAGCTTTATATTGCGTATATGCGCTTAACAAGATAGGTGCTGTGGCAAATATGATCCATCCTTTGGCAGGGAAAGAGGAAACCCTGAACTACTTAAACGAGGTAAAAAGCAGGGTAGCAGTCATATTTGATGGGGCATATACAACTATCGCAGATGATATAGAAAAGACATACGTTGAACAGGTCATAGTGGCTTCACCCTCTGACTCATTACCGCTTGCACTTAAGATTGCATATAACCTGAAAGTAAAGAAACCTCAACTGAACGGTAAGTTTATAGGCTGGAAGGACTTTATACAGGCAGGACAGGGTATCGCCGCCAATGATGTGAAAAAGGACTGTCATGAGATGGCAATTATATCTCATACTGGAGGAACAACGGGAGAACCTAAAGGAGTGGCGTGTTCGGATTACAATGTCAATGCATTGATTTACCAAATAATCCAGAACTTTAAATATCGCAGACAAGAAACGTGCATTGTTGTTCTTCCGCCTTTTGTAAATTACAGTTTGGTTGAATCAATGATGGCTATGCTTTACATCGGATTCAAGGTGGTACTTATACCCAAATATGACCCATTGAAGCTATGCGAATATATTGCAAAATTCAGACCTTATGTAATCTTTTCCATACCTGCTTATTGGGAGATTCTTCTGAGAATCGATACCAATGGGTGCGATATGTCATGCTTACGCTATGGCATCTATGGTGGGGAAGCAATGAGCAAAGAAACAGAAGCAGCAGTTAATGATTTGCTTAAAAAGTGTGGAGCAAAAGGAATACTACTAAAAGGTCTTGGTTCTACAGAGATGGTTGCTGCCGCAACATCGACATACGAAGGGCAGAATATCGTCGGTAGTGCAGGAGTACCGCTTGTTCGAGTTAACTGCAAAGTTGTAGCACCAAAAACTACAGACGAGTTGGAATATGGCATTGAAGGCGAGATTTGTTTTTCTGGCCCGACTCTGATGCTTGGATATTATGATAATCATGAAGCTACAGATGAAGTGATCAAGGTACATGATGACGGAGTAAGGTGGCTACATACTGGGGATCTTGGTTATATAAATGAAGATGGCGTTATATTCGTGACCGGGCGTATCAAGAGAATCATTATGACGAAAGGCAATGATGGCCAGGTTACTAAACTGTTTCCGGATCGTATCGAGAAAGCAATATATTCGAATCCAGCTGTTGAGTTATGTTGTGTGATTGGAATACCTAATGAAGCAAGAATTAACTATCCAAAAGCCTTTATCGTCCTAAAGGATGGCACCATTCAAAATGAGGATGTCAGACTAAGCATTCTAAATAGCTGTAAAGGATTGTTGCCATACTACATGATCCCAGAGGAAATAGAATTCAGAACAGATCTGCCCAGAACTTCCAGGGGGAAGGTTGATTACCGGGCTTTAGAGCAGGAGATAGATAATATAACACCTTGACAAAGGTGAGAGGAGGTAAGACACTTTGACAGACAGACAGACAGACAGACAGACAGACAGACAGACAGGCAGGGTATCCATCGGTTGATAAGCCATGGCTGAAATACTATTCGGAAGAAGTTCTTAATTACCGTCAGGAAGATCTTACATTATACGACAACTTATATAAGAGCAATAAAGACTATCCTAACGATATAGCCCTCAACTATATGGGGCATAAGATTTCCTTTGGAGAATTATTTGAAAGCATTGATAAGACAGCATTAGCATTTAAAAAGGCTGGCGTAAGGGAAGATGATATTGTAACCATTGCTCTTCCGAGTATTCCGGAGGCACTTTTTTGTGTTTATGCGCTTAATAAGATTGGTGCCATTGCTAATATGATCCATCCGTTGGCAGGGCCACAGGAAACGGCCAATTATGTGAATGAGGTTCAGAGTCGTGTGGTTGTGATTTTTGATTCTGCATATTATGCTTTGTCTGACTGCTTTTCTGAGACCTCTGCCGAACTGGTTATTGTTGCATCTCCAGCCGATTTATTACCTTTTCCTCTAAAAGTAGCCTATTCGCTGAAAGTTAAAAAGCCAAGTCTGGATAATCAAAAATTCAGATGTTGGAAAGCATTTATAGCTGAAGGCAAGTTGGAAAAAGTTGATGCCTACAAAAAGGATTGTCATAAAACTGCGCTGATATCCCATACCGGCGGTACGACAGGAGAACCCAAAGGGGTTATGTGTTCTGATGTAAGCATCAATTCACTAATGTGGCAGATACTATGCATGGAAAAATATGAACGTCAGGAAGTCTGTATGCCAGTCATTCCTCCATTTCATAATTATAGTTTGGTTGAGTCAATGATGGCGATGCTTGCCGTTGGATTCACAGTTGTATTGATACCAAAATACAATCCTGAAGACTTTGTAAAGTATGTTAAGAAGTATCATCCAAATCAGATACTATCAATCCCTTCATATTGGGAGGTATTACTCAAGATAAAAGGAATAGAAAAAGAAGATTTGTCTTGTTTAAGAAACCTTCTCTATGGGGGAGAATCCATGAGTGCTGAAATGGAAGAGGAGATCAATAAACTTTTTTCTAAGTGTGGGGTAAAGACAAAACTTCGTAAAGGATACGGTGCAACCGAGATGGTTGCTGGGGCAACGATATCATATGAAAGGGGATGCAATCAACCCAATAGTGTTGGGGTGCCCATGTCAAAGACTAACTGCAAAATAGTAAATCCCGGCACAACAAATGAATTGTCATACAATCAGGAAGGTGAAATATGCTTTTCAGGACCTACGCTGATGCTTGGATATTATAACAATGTGGAAGCTACCGACGAGATTGTAAAGGTTCATGAGGATGGAGTGAAGTGGCTTCATA
>CAMVID010000025.1:0-26658 GCA_947167445.1 uncultured Lachnospiraceae bacterium | reverse complement strand
GTCCAAGAGACTTATTGTCCTTAGCGAACTGTCTCTCACCCTGAAGAACGTTGATATCAACTGCTGTCTGGTTATCAGCTGCAGTTGAGAATACCTGGCTCTTCTTGGTAGGAATTGTTGTGTTACGCTCAATAAGTCTTGTAGCAACACCACCCATTGTCTCGATTGAAAGTGAAAGAGGTGTTACATCAAGAAGAAGGATGTCACCAGCGCCTTCATCACCAGCAAGCTTACCACCCTGGATACCAGCACCTATTGCTACGCACTCATCAGGGTTAAGGTTCTTAGAAGGCTCCTGGCCTGTAAGCTGTTTAACCTTCTCTACTACGCAAGGAACACGAGTTGATCCACCAACAAGAAGTACCTTGCCGATATCTGAATTTGTAAGACCAGCATCCTTCATAGCGTTCTGTACAGGGATTGCTGTTCTCTCTACAAGATCGTGAATGAGCTCTTCGAACTTAGCTCTTGTAAGATCTACGTCGAAGTGCTTAGGGCCATCTGCACCAGCTGAGATGAAAGGAAGGTTGATGTTTGTTGTAGTTGAAGAAGAAAGTTCCTTCTTAGCCTTCTCTGCAGCTTCCTTAAGTCTCTGCATAGCCATCTTGTCGCCTGAAAGGTCAACGCCCTCTTTGTTCTTGAAGTCCTGAACCATCCAGTCGATGATTGCCTGGTCGAAGTCATCACCACCAAGGTGTGTATCACCGTTTGTTGAAAGAACTTCGATAACACCGTCACCGATATCGATGATTGATACATCAAATGTACCACCACCAAGGTCGTAAACCATAATCTTCTGCTCTTTCTCGTTATCAAGGCCATATGCAAGTGCAGCTGCTGTAGGCTCGTTGATAATTCTCTTAACGTCGAGACCTGCGATTTTACCTGCATCCTTTGTAGCCTGACGCTGAGCATCGTTGAAGTAAGCAGGAACTGTGATAACAGCCTCTGTAACCTTTTCTCCAAGGTATGCCTCTGCATCAGCTTTCAGTTTCTGAAGAATCATAGCTGAAATCTGCTGAGGTGAGTACTTCTTGTCATCAATCTGACGGCCTCTGTCAGTACCCATATCTCTCTTGATTGAAGAGATTGTCTTGTCTGCGTTGGTAACTGCCTGACGCTTTGCGGGCTCACCAACAAGTCTCTCTCCGTTCTTTGTGAATGCAACTACTGAAGGTGTTGTTCTTGCTCCTTCTGCATTTGCGATAACGGTGGGCTTACCACCTTCCATAACTGCTACGCAGCTGTTTGTTGTACCTAAGTCAATACCAATAATCTTGCTCATAGTTTTCTCCTCCTGTATGTAAATGTCTTATTTTACTTATTGAACTACAGCTACCATACTGTGGCGAACCACTGTATCTCTGTAGGTATAACCTTTTTGAAGTTCCTGGGCTACTATGCCGCTTTCGAATTCCTCGCTTTCAACCTGCATTACTGCGTTGTGAAGGTTAGGATCGAATTCCTTGCCCACTGCCTCGATGGGTTTGACTCCCATGTTATCGAGTTCAGTCATAAGCTGTTTGTATATCTTGTTCATGCCGTCAACGAAGGGGGTATCTTTCTCCTCTTCAGGAACCGTTGCCAGGCCTCTTTCGAAGTTGTCCACCACAGGGAGAAGTTTCTCAATAACGCTTCTTGCTCCGGTTTCAAACATTGCCTGCTTCTCTTTCTCAGTTCTGTTTCTGAAGTTTTCGAATTCGGCAAGCTGTCTCATTGTTTTATCTTCAAGCTCTGCTATCTTTTCTTTGAGAGCATCGCCTTTTTTGTCAGCTTTGGCTTTCTTCTTTGCTTCTTTTCTATCCTCTTTAGTCATTTCCTCTTCAGCTTCCGCTTCAGCGGTCTCGACTTCCTCTTCGGCGCTTACCTCTTCGGTAACTTCCTCTTCAGGAGTAGGATTCTTTGTTTCTTCCATCATGCTAATCCTTTCTGTCGTTCTTATATAAATCGCTCATCTGCTGCTTCAAGTTCTTTAGCATTCCAACGACTTTCTCATAATCCATTCGCTTGGGTCCCACAATTCCTATGGTTCCCTTCATGCCTTCCTCCAGCTCATATGTGGCGGTAACCACGCTGCAGTCCTGCATGGATTTCATCTTCACTTCTTCGCCTATGTAAACCTGAATTCCTGTTTCGGCTTCATCGTCTGCTGTAAGAAGCTCGCTTAAGTCTTCCTTATTCTCAAAGGTACTTATGAGCTCACTTGCTCTTTCCGAATCGGAAAGTTCAGGGTACTTAAATATGTTGGTGGCTCCGGAGGTGTAAATCTCCAAATCCTCGTCTGCCTTGATTGCATCTGCAACGGCATCTATTACTTCATCCACAATTTCCGAATGCTCACCGGCCTGATTCTTAAGCACTGAAATGATTCCAAGATTAATCTCTTCTATATTCAGTCCGTTAAGGTTGGTGTTAAGCAGAAGGTTTAACTTCAAAATAGTTTCATCGCTTAACTCATCATCCAGTCGAATTACCTTGTTCTTGATTACGTTTCCTTCTATAACCACAACGGCAAGAAGGTGATTGGTATCAACTCTTGATAGCTGGATGAATTTAAGTTTGTTTCCGTGGATGCTGGGAGCGGAAATCATTGTGGCGTAATTGGTATTTACTGCCAGCTTCTTGGCAACCTGCTTTAAGAGGTTCTCCATCTTCTCCTCTTTCTCAAGGAGAACTTCCTTCATTTCCTCCACTTCCTTGACCTTGTCGTTCATTAACTGGTCAACATAGAAGCGGTATCCCTTGTCGGAAGGAATTCGGCCTGCTGAGGTGTGGGGCTGAATGATGTATCCCAGTTCCTCAAGATCCGCCATCTCATTTCTTATGGTAGCGGAGCTTAAGTTCAAGTCTGTGTACTTAGAGATGGTTCTGCTGCCAACCGGTTCCCCGGTCTCAAGATAGTTCTTTATTACAGCTATTAGAATGATTTTCTTACGCTCGTCAAGCTCCATCTCTAACCCCTTCCTTCTGACTTGTTAGCACTCATCTCGGTCGAGTGCTAATTCCTACATACCATAAGATAGCACCGTGGGTTTCTAATGTCAATAAAAAAGAAATAACCAAATTCTTAAAAAAGTATAAACTTTGGAGGGCGTCTCCCGGATGCCCGTAAATCAAAAAGGAGCTCCTTGTGAGCTCCCTTTTATTTGCCTTTACGGCATCTAAAGAAAATAAAATCCGGGCGGTGGATTGTTCCGCCAAATACATCAGGATACTTTTCCCTCATGTCGTCCGATATATTGGATTCCCGGCATTCTTCAAGAGTGAATCCCGCATTTATTAACGAATTGATTATTGTTGCTACTGTTCTATGGTAACATTCATATCCGTCTACAGCCCATTTAACTTTTCTGAGGCCTTCTTTGTTGTAGTTTCTAAGATTAGCGTACAGGCGCTCACCTGTTTCCGTGCGGGTATATCTGTCGTATACACCATCCCACGATGTGGCGATGGGATGTGACATGCTGAAAACGAATTTGCCATCTTCCTTTAGGAGAGTATGGATTTTTACCATTAAGCCTTCAAAGTCTTCTATATAATCAAAGACAAGAGAGCTTGTTATCAAATCAAACTTCTGATCTATAGTTTCGATATCTTCCATAGCCATCTGTTTATAAGAAATATTGTCAGCGCCGTTATTCTCTTTCGCATATTTCAACATATTCTCGGAGATATCTATTCCAAGAACAGACTCCGCGCCCATATCGGAATACTGCTTCGCGTGCTGTCCCATACCGCAGCCAATATCCAGAATCTTCTTGCCATGAAGATCAGGAAGCATTGACAATATGATTGGTGTTTCTATGCAGTCATTGAAATTGACATCTTTACTTCTGTTGTCCTTGAAACTCTCAAAAAATTCTTCGTTGTCATAAATATTTTGCTTTGACATTTCTCTCCCCTCTCTGAATAAATCTATCCGCCGACATCTTAAGCAGCTTCAGCACACGAAGTTCTCTTTTTATCATGACTTCATTAAAAAGAACATCGCTTTTGTAAATATCATTTGCCCTAATTGCCGTGTCTATATCAACAATCTTGAGAACAAATTCCGCTTCACTTTCGTAAGCATCAAGTTCCTGATTCACAAGTTCATTCTGTACATCACAGAAATAGTAATAGTTTTCCTGCTCAAAAATGGTATCCTCCGCCTTATCGCTCTTTTGCCTGCGAAGAACACTTCCAAATTCCCGAATGCTTTCCGGGATGACGACCATTCCAACTTCCTCTCTTACTTCGCGAGCAAGCGCTTCTTTCTTATCTTCGTCATCGTGTATTCCGCCTCCGGGGAATTTATAATACTTTTCGCGCTTGCTATAGACCAGCGCTATCTTGTCATCACGAATAATGACAGCCCTGGCTGATGGCCTGCGAAACACAGAATCTGTTTCCTTATAATCTTTTAAGTCTATTTCAAATAGTCTTTTCATATAGCAACTTCACCATATAATTCATGGAGCATATCAAGTGCTTCATCCATTTCAAACGGCAAACCCAGTTGTTCAAATGGAATGTTTTCCTCAACTATTTCTCTCATGCCTCATTCACAAGTTTCCCGGTCATATGCTCTATGTCCAGTTCCAGACAACATACCCGGGGAAAGGCGTTTCTCATTTCCTTCTCAAGATACTCTTCATCATCCGTAAATTTCCGACAGATGCAGGTACAGATTTCTCTTTTCTTATTTTCATCCGTAACCTCACGAATTTGACCAAACACTATCACACTTCTGATATTAAGTGCCCACTCGCCTTCTTTGCGGTAGCCTTC
The DNA here is from genome assembly GCA_947167445.1 of uncultured Lachnospiraceae bacterium. GTDB lineage: Bacteria > Bacillota > Clostridia > Lachnospirales > Lachnospiraceae > G11. Next base: position 21,888 of record CAMVID010000025.1, on the reverse strand, counting down.
ATCCATCACACAGTAACTGACCTTACTGCACTTTGAAATGGCATCAAGTTTATGGCCTTCCTTTGCACAGTGAAAATAAAGTTTTCCGTCGTTTTCGGAATACCAATGATCCAGAGGAACACCATAGGGATATCCGTCATCTCCAAGCACGGACAATACACCTCTCGGTTCATTTTTCAGTATTTCTATACATTCTTCATTTGGAATCTGTTGTTTAAAACGTCTCATTTCTCTGAACATAGATAAACCCTCTTATCAAAAGTTATACTGCATAAAATTACCGTTATGCTTAAAGCCATATGACTCATATAGTTTTACGCCCATATTTGAAGCTGTGATATAGATGGTTCCGCAACCATAGTCTCTTGCTTCCTTTACCACTCTGTCCAGCAACTGCGTGGCAATTCCCATCCTCCTATAATTCGGATCGGTATACATGCTTGAAAGAATTCCCAGTCTTCCTGTAGGGCATGTGAAATAGGGAGGTTTTTCCGCAAAAGACATCCCGCTTGTTCCCACTATCTTATCCCCATCAAATGCAAGCCAGGAAACATAGGTACCGGCAGCCATATTTCTTTTATAAAAATCTAACAGAGCTTCCTCAAGATTCACATTCTCCGGCACAGTTTTGCCTTCCGACGTGTATTCCTCTGTCAGCTGATTTATTCTCATTTTTATGATTCTGCTTAATTCATTCTTCGTAAGTCTTTTATAAACGATATCCATTTTCCTCTCCTTTAGTTTTTTAATAGATCCTCACGCCACTCATCTATGTACTTCTGAATTATCTCATCGTTTTCTTCTTCGGTACGTCCTTCGCACGCAAAGGCTTTGATAAAATCTTTAAACGAATAGTTTTCTACGATGTATTCTACCAAGCTTCCGCTTTCTTCATAAGTCCAACCCGAATTGTCGACAAGCGGGTAACAGGCATTTTCATCTTCTTCCTTCTCTTTTATTTTCAATCTGTATATTTCTGACAAATTTACGTCATCCACAGACTTTATTTCATCCGGGTTAATTTCTCTAAGCCCAGCGCAGTCCTTGTAAAGGCCGTTTTGAAAAAGCTTATAAGTGTTATAGCGTTCGGCATGATTATATTTCATAGACCCAAGGTATTCAGCAACTCCCTCATTAAAAAAATTGTTTCGAGCAGTTGTGAACTTGCCTAAATATACATGAACACATTCGTGAGGAAGAGATTTCCAATACTCCAAATATATCTTGTCATCCAGCATTGCATAACTGTAAGTCGCACCTTTCATTTCATTCTTATGGCAAGTAATGGGACGATTTACTTCTTCAGGATCCAGAATGCCGTTATCAATAATACAGTTTCGAATTGCTGATAAATCATCAGGCACATAAAACAAATACTCCTCAAGATCATCGATGTTATCTATATCGCATACGTCACCTTTACGTAGAAGAATGCTTACATTATCGATTCGAAAGCACTCCAAATCATCGTCATCGGGGTTTTTGAAATATATGGCTTTATCGAAATATTCACCGTCGAATGTATCAGTCACTCCTATTGAGCTGAGCCATCCGTTTATCAATTCCGATTTATTGGAAGCTATACTATCAATCGTTTTATAGCCTTTCTCTGATGCATATTTAACAACAGCTGTAGCAGTCTGCTTGGCTATTTCACATTCATCCTCATCTTGGTAATAGTCAAAAAAACGAATCCCGGTCATATTTAAAGCGGGTAAATTTTCGTCATCAGAATAGTATGCTCTTAAGGCCTCGTTATCTATTTCTGTGTCCATGTATGCCATGCCATAAGAAATCCAGTAATCACAGTTTCCCATCAGATATATCATTCTTTGTGCTGAATTATTTCCGTCTCCGTTAATGACATCATCAATAGGAAAAACTAAAATGTTTTGATCTGACAAGGCCATGGACTTTGGCGGAACCGCAGATACAAACATTAAAGTATATTTATTATCATCAAGATTGATTCCGGTAGCTTTAAGGCGTTTGTTGACAAAACCCTCGACTTTGGCTGCTTCATTTTCATCTTCGGTTTCAACACATAATTTGCCATAGGGCTTCTCGCAGGTTAACATCTCAAATTGCCTGGCAAAAAGATCTTCTCTCTTGTGGGTTTCTTTAGTGAACTGCGTTTTCCCGCATCCGCATAAAATGGCAGAAAAGATAATGAGTAAATAGATGGATATTAGATTAATATTTTTTTTCATTGACATCTATAACCCCAGTTCCTTTTCCAGTTCATCTGCAGATATAACCCCCTCTTCGATAACGGAAGCTCTGGAATTATTTAGCTTGGTCATGAGCTGTAACATAGCTTTCTTTTTATCAAGCTCATATGATTCTTTTTTCTTAAACTTATCAAATAAACCCATTGTTATTATCCTTTCAAGTTTCGTTCAAAATCTCGGTTAATCCTTCAATGACTCTCTCCACTCATCTACATACCTTTGTAACACTGCTTCATTCTCTTCCATATCCCTGCCTTCAGAAGTGAAAATTTTCATAAACTCGTCCACGGAGTAATTTTCAATAAGATAACCGACAAATACTCCGCTCTCCTGGTAACTCCAGCCATCCTCGGAGAGTAGGGGCACCGCATATTCATCAAGAAAGTCGGAACTCTTTATAAACAAACGGCTCTCAGTCATCAAATCAAAGTTTTCCGTAACATCCATATTCTCATTAATCAAATCATAGGCAGGATCGTCCTTATTTGCTTCATCGGTGTAATATGAAACATAATATTCCCGCATAGCTGTTCCGTTTAAATATGAACCCAAATATTCTGCAATCCCCTCATTAAGAAATTCATGATTTGTTCTGTTTAAATACGTAAAATATATATGTGTATATTCATGCGGTAATGCTACCCACGCCTGCAGCAATATAGTGTTGGAATCAGGCTTTGCAAAGCTTGTTCCAAGAGCATGAGCTCCGCTCCACTCGCACCTTACCGGTTTATTAACCGCTTCATTATCAAGTATATTATTGTCTGTTACAAAATCTCTGATGCCCTTTAAATCATCTGAGATGGTTGAGAAATAACGGTCAAGTTGATTAATATTGTTTACTTCCCAACCATTATAAGGACTGCCTTTAATATATAAAGCCAGATTATCAATCAATATATAATCAAGCTTCTCATCCTCAGGGCCCACAAAGTATTTCACTTTATCAGCAGAACATTCCTCAAGCGAATAATCCACGCCTATTGATTTCAGCCAGCCATTTATTATCTCCGCTTTATTATCCGAAATACTGTTTATGTTTTTATACCCTTTTTTCTTGGCGTATTTGACAACAGCTATTGCTGTCTGTTTTACCTTTTCAATTTCTTCTTCGTCCTGAAAAACATCTATGAATCTCAATCCGGCCAATGACAACTGAGCCCTGTTATCCTCATTGGAATAGTATTCTTTCAGCTCCTCTTCGTTAACATCTGTATCTTCGCCTGCAAGTCCACAGGAAATCCACATATCACATCCTGCCACATAGGTAAGAAGTCTTCCAAAAGAAGCGTTGCCATTATTATTAATTACGTCATCTAAAGAAAATATAAACATGTTCTCTCCTGCCATTTGCAGTTCATTGGCGGGAAAGCTGGTCAGGAAATACAGGGTACACTTATTGTTTACATCTTCTATTCCGGCAACCTTAAAGCAATTGTCAATAAAGGTCTCAACCGTTCTTGCTTCCTCTTCATCATCAGTTTCAAAACAAAGTTTCCCGTAAGGTTTCTCACAGGTTAACATTTCAAACTGTCTGGTGAATTCAAGTTCCCTCTTGTGGGTTTCTTTAGTGAATTGCGTTTTCCCGCATCCGCACAGAAAAATTGAAAAGGCAATGATTGTATAGAAAGTAATTAGATTAATACGATTTTTCAAGGTAAATCCCCCTCGTTAGTTATTTATACCCTAGAACAAATTATAATACATTGCCCCCGGGAAAGGAATAACAAAGGGCATACCGATACGGTATGCCCTGTCATTTTTTATATGGCTATTTTTTGATTAAAAGCCAGAAATGGTTCGCTCCATCCTTCGAAACCGTTGTGTCGCAGGCAAATGAATGTTGTTTGCCACGGTTTCTGTAATTGAGGATTCCAAGGATAGTGTTAGCAAAGGCCATGCTAAGGGCCTTGTTCTTCTCACAATCAAACTGCAGAAAATATTCCTTATCCCCCTCAAGCTCTGAGAATTCATCAAGGAATTCCTTAACGTATTTCCATCCGTGCTTCTCGAAAATCACCTCATATTCGGGATTTTCAAGGATATTCTGATACTCTGGCTCCTCCTGGACGTTATCTCCCATTGTAAAATCTGAGAAATCTAATTCGAAGTTCATGTCGCATTCATCCATGCCTTCCATTGCCTGGTTAACTGAGTCAGACACCGCATCGTATTCTTCTTTGGATATTCCAAATTCCTCAAAGGGGTCATACTCATTCATGGATTTAGTTATCATTTCGCGAACTTCTTTAATTTTATTTTGCATTTTTGTCATTTCGGTCTGATATGACAATTGAATCTCTTTTATTTGTTTTAGTTTGTCTTCCTGTTCTTTTATCTTTTCGGAAAAAGCCTTGTAGATTGTGTCATCGTCTGCATCCAGGAGACCTTTTATTTCTTCAATGGAAAAGCCGGCGGTTTGGAGATTTTTGATTTTTACAAAAACTAATGCCTGCTCATCTTCGTAATATCGATATCCTGTCCACTCATCTACCTTAACCGGTTTCAGCAGGTTCATGTGATCATAATATCTTAAAGTCTGTGGATTGCAGCCGCACAACTTGGCGAATTCCTTAATTGTCATATCACATACCTCCTTTCTGAGACCGTTTTATCATTATAGTTAAGTGTAAGGTCAATAGGTTTTTTCTTTCTTATAAGAATATACTATAATTTTCTATGAGTATAAATATGTATTGAGGGTATAGAAGCAGCCTGACAATTTTTCGCAAACGAGGAAATGTACCTTTCCCTGATCTCATACATAATGTACATGTAAGCAGGAGGACAAAAGCATGGAATGGATTGAAGCATTACAAAAAGCCATCACGTATATGGAAGAGCATCTACTCGAGGAGATTAACTATGAAGACGTAGCGAAGCAGGTGCACACTTCAAGCTACGAGTTTCACAGGGCTTTCAGTTTCGTGACGGGCTTAACGGCCAACGCGTATATCAGGAACCGCCGCTTGTCTCTGGCGGGGAAAGAGTTGGTGGAGACCGATGCCAAGATTACTGATTTGGCTATGAAGTATGGCTACGAGACACCGGAAAGTTTTACTAAGGCTTTCACAAGATTTCATGGTGTTGCGCCCAAAATGGCCAGAGAAGAAGCTTGCAAACTGGCGCTTTTTAATCCGCTTACCATTACATTAACAGTGAAAGGTGGTAAAAGTATGGATTATCGTATAGTTCAGACAAAAGAAAAGAAATTTATAGCACTTGTAAGAGAGTTTAACAACGGAATTATTAATGATGAGGCCAACCACGATGTGGCAGACTTCTGGGGTGAGTGCAACAGTAAGCAGATGCTTTCCCCCATCTGGATGTTAAGAGAGGATGGAAAGCGCGACCTTTACGGCCTTTGCAGTCCGACTGTAGAAGGAAAGGATACTTTCGAATATGGCATCGGCATCATCATCGATGAGGATACTGCTGCGTTTGATCAGGCGGATCTTGAGAAGAAAGGATTCCGCATCTGGGATGTGACCCCCGGCACATATGTGGTTTTCGACTGCGTAGGTGAGGATGGAGACTGCATCGCCAAGACCTGGACGAAGTTCTATAAGGAGTTTTTGCCTCAGATGGGCTACGAGGCTTCCGAGCAGACAGACTACGAACTTTACTTTGACGGCACACGTCCTGATGTGTTCTGTGAACTCTGGATTCCCATCAAGAAAAAGTAAGCACTAAATGCTAAAACTCCCGTGGCGAAATCACCACGGGAGTTCCTTATAAAACCTTCTCTAATATGTGATAACCATCCCTAAATTACGAAGCTTCCTGCTTCCTTATCGTTAACAACGAAGTATACCTGAGATTCTTCAGGTTTAACATAAAGGTTGATTGACTTGATATCATCAACTTTCTTCTTCATGTCGTACTTCCAAACGTCCTTTGCAATCTTTACAAGATCGTCTGTTGAGTAGCTCTTGCCGGAGAACTGTACGTGCTGGCTGACTTTAAGTTCAGTCTTCTTAGCTGCTGCCACTTTGGTCTCAGCCTTCTTAGCTGCTTCCTTCGTAACGGTTGCCGCCTTGGTTGCTACCTTTGTTGCTGTCTTAGCTACAGTTTTCTTGGCTGCCTCTTTCTTAGCGGGTGCCTTCTTAGCTGCGGTCTTTACAGTCTTTTCAGCTGCCTTTACAGTCTTCTCAACTTTCTTCTCGGCCGCTTTAACAGTGTCCTTAACTGCTTCCTTTGTAGCTGTTGCTGTCTCTTTAACTGCTGTTTCAACCTTCTTTAAGGTTGCCTTAGGTTTTGCTGTTGTCTTAGTTGCCATGTCCTATTTCCTTTCATAAAAAGTATTCTAGTAATTAGCAGACCCTAATAACTATCTGCATCTGCAAATAAAAACCCTCTATGACATAGAAGTTTACTCTATCACAGCGAAAAAGTCAAACAACGAAAGTTATGTAATCTTAATTGTTTAAATTATCAGACTATCTGTTGGGATATTCTGTCTCTACAAACTTCCTCAAAGCAGGCAATGAGCGTTTAACCTTCTCTGTATCTATGCAATATGCCATTCGGAAGTATCCGGGACAGCCGAAGGAATCCGCAGGCACCAGAATAAGGTCATATTTAAGAGCTTTCTCACAGAATACCTTGGCGTCCTCTTCCAGAGCCTTAGGGAATATGTAGAAGGTTCCGCCTGGTTTTACAACTGTAAATCCTAAATCTACCAGCTCATTGTATATGAGATTCATGTTTGTTTCATACACAGATAAGTCTGAAGTTTTGTCAAGAACCCTTGCAATTCCAAGCTGAAGAAGGGATGTGGGGCAGTTATGTCCTATTCCTCTTGAAATCTGACCGCACATATTTACCATCTTGGCAGCATTTTTGCAATTGGGGTTAACCGCAATGTATCCGATTCTCTCTCCGGGAAGTGATAAGGACTTGGAGAAAGAATAGCACATAATAGAGTTATCGTAATAAGTGGAGGCACTTACGCACTTTGCTCCATCGAAAACAATCTCTCTGTAAGGTTCATCTGAGATAAGGAAGATGTCATGTCCGTACTCTTCCTGTTTCTCGCTAAGAATCTTTGCAAGCTTTTTAAGAGTCGCATCAGAATATGCGATACCGGTGGGGTTGTTGGGTGTATTGATAAGAACCGCCATGGTCTTAGGATTAAGCATCTTAAGGAACTCATCAAAGTTAATCTGAAAATCCTCTGTCTGAGGGGGCACAACCTTAAGCACTGCTCCCGAGTCGTTGATATAAGGATTATATTCAGGGAAGTAGGGTGCGAAGGTAAGGACCTCGTCACCGGGTACAGTTACACATCTTACTGCATGAGCAATGGCTGCTGCCGCAGCAGATGTAGGAAAAATACATTCTGCTGTGTAGGGAAGTCCGAAGCGCTCCTTCAATGATGCGGCAATTGCTTCCTTAACCTCAGGTATTCCAAGGCTGGGGCTGTAACCGTGAAGCTTCATGGGATCTTCCTTTGCAAGGAGCTCAATTAAGCCCTCTGTAAACTCAGGTGCCACCGGAACAGAAGGATTTCCGAGACTGTAATCGAAAACATTCTCGTATCCGATTTCTTTTCCTCTGGCTGTTGCAAACTCTGAAAGCTGTCTGATAACGGATTTCTTGGACAGCATATCCACATATTTCTGATTAAGCATTTTTTTACTCCTTCTATTTAATGGCTTCCAGGATTTCTGCAGTCATCTTGGGTCGATTCATGCAGTAAAGGTGAATGTGTTTTACACCATTTTGTCTTAAATCTATAATCTGGCGAGCCGCATAATCAATTCCGGCCTTTCTCATATCGTCGGCATTGTCTCCGTATTTTGCAATCAAATCAGAGAACGCCTTGGGTATGGAGGAACCTGAAAGGGATACTGTGGTTCCAAGCTGGTTAGCCGAGATAACAGGCATGATTCCCGCGCATATAGGCACGGTAATTCCTTTTCTGGCTGCCCTGTCAAGGAAATCATAGTAGTAATCATTATCAAGGAAAAGCTGGGAAATGAAATATTCAGCTCCCGCATCCTGTTTAAGCTTTAAGTTTGCAACATCCGTTTCCTTACTGAAACATTCGAAGTGCTTCTCGGGATAGCATGCTCCCGCACAGGAAAAATCCGTGGTGGACTTAAGGTATGTAATAAGGTCAGAGGCATGAATTAACTCTCTTGAATTAAACTGTTCATCGGACATATCACGGGGCCTGTCACCGCGAAGGGCCAAAACCTGATTGATTCCCTCAGCCTTAAAGCTTTCCACTATCTCGTCGATATCCTTCTTGCTGTTTCCCACGCAGGTAAGGTGAGCAAGGGCCTCGATATGAAGTTCTTTTTGAATGAAGGAGGTGATCTCCACAGTCTTCTTGGACTTGCTGCCGCCTGCTCCGTAGGTTACGGAAATGTAATCGGGCTTTAAATCTCCAAGCTTCTTTGCAACGTCAAAGGCCTTTTCGAACTCATCCTCCTTCTTGGGGGGATACATTTCAAAGGACATTGTTTCTTTCTGTTTCAGTAATTCGCTAATCATATTTTTCCTATCCTATCTAGACTCCTACGAAAGAGCAGGCAGAGGCTATCTTATCCCACTGGTTTACGTAGAGGGGCTCATCCTTGCAGTAAGGATTAGCGTAAATCCTCTCCTCCTCCAGCTCTAAAAGCCTATCTGTTTCTCCTTCGATATAGTCGTTTATTCTTCTGTTGGCGTAGCAGAGTCTTCCGATTACGCCATTAAATCTTATATCTATTATTTCAAATCCAAAGGGCTTGGATTCGGAAAGCCAAATCTCTTCCCTTAATTCTCTTGCTTTCTCCAGATGCTCTATGCAAATCGGGATATCCTCACCTGCCAGTTTCTCAAGTCTTTCCTTGTCTCCTGCTTTATAAGCATCTGTAAGGTTGATTCCAAGCTCAGCCTTCACAGTCAACGCCTTGGCAAGCTCCTCATAGTACTGTGTAAGCTTGTTCTTATACTTTAGATTCTCAAAAGCCTTGGCAAGCTTTGTATAATGCTCTGTAAGATGAGTTCCTCTTATGTGAGCATCGTAAAGGCCAATCATGGGATCCTGATAAAGGGCATACTTAGTGGTCGTTACCTCAGGTCTGTCGTCCCTTCTTCCCGGCACATTGTCCATCTCACCCATGAGCCTGTAGGATTCGAAAGGAAGTCCCGTAAGGAACAAAAGCTTGTCGGAAAAAACCTCCATATCTACATCTGAGTCTGCATATCCCAGTTCAGCAAAATATAAAACTGAAGGGATTCCTGCGCTCTGGCTGGTTTCAGCTCCGTTGTCCTGCCACATTGTACAGAATACATTGGGCACTCCCACTGCCTTGGCCGCCTTAACTCCGGGCTTTGATGTTATGAATGCCTTGTCAAAGCTGGGGCAAAGTCCATTCCAGGTCCAGCCGCCTCCCGCAAAATAGCAATCCTTGTCCGCATCCAGATGAAGAGAAAGGAATCTCTTGTAATGCTCGTAGTCATTATGGTAATAATCCCAGTAAGTCAGATGACACTTCTTTGAAAAATCAAAGGGGAAGGTGTCAACACCCTCAGGAATCTGATAATATCCGCCTGTAGGTGACAGAACTCTAAAGAACATGTCAGACCATATGATGGTTTCAAGACCCATGCTCTCACAAATCTTTTGAACTCTTGTAAGATGCTCCAGAATAATTTCCTGCTGGGGTCTGTACCCGTTCTTACGAAGGTAGCTTCCAAGTCCCAGTCTCTGGGCTTCATCCATACCCACATGGACTCTCTTGCTTCTTAAGCATGAGCTGATGGCTTTAATCTCAGCCTCCACAAATTTATAGGTATCTTCATTTCCAACCAGTAATATGTCGTCGGTATCTGAAATAGAATCGAAAACCGGCCATCTAAGTGCTGTCTTAAGATGTGCCAAAGTCTGGATGCAGGGGATTACCTCAATTCCAAACATATACGCATAATCGTCTATCTCTTTAAGTTCCTCTTTGGTGTATCTTCCTCTGTAGGCACCAAAGTAGGGATAATTTTCTATCTCATAGGTATCCTCGGTATAAAGCATCATCATATTCATTCCGAAGGATGCCAGATATCTTATATATTTCTTGACCGCTTCCACAGTGAGGACACTGTTTCTGGAACAGTCTATCATATTTCCGAACAGGGAAAAACTAAAACTCTCCTTTACCTCCAAAGGTTCACCACTCTTTGAAAGGTGAGTTGCCAGGGTGCAAAGCATCCTGTAGAAATTAGCAGGGATTGAACCCTTAATTATCGCATTCTTTCCGTCAAAGCTAAGAGTAACCTCGTCTGCCTCGGCCTTTTCGAAAGAAACCGTAATTTCCTCCACCACGTCGGGCAGGTTATAGCTTTTAAGCAGCTCCAAAGCCCCCTTCTCAAATTTCTTTGCGTCGTCTTTCAGTACAAACATATAACCCTCTTTTCTACTCGCCGTTTTCCAGCAAGCTTTTGTAAATCTCTCTTTTACCAACGCCACGATCTCTTGCCACAAGTTTCATTGCTTCTTTGTGGTCTATTCCTGTGTCTTCGTAAAAGCGCATGTGTTCTTCGATGCTCATAGATCCCCACGACGCCTGAGCCTCTTTTTGTTTTTCTTCGAAGGACTTGCCTTCGATTACAAGAACATACTCTCCTCTTGGTTCCTCTTTTTCATATATGGATAAAGCCTCCTCAAAAGTGGTAGGCAGTATCGTCTCAAATTTCTTGGTAAGTTCTCTGCAGATGGTTATCTTTCTGTTTCCGAGAACCTCTTTAAGCTCCTCCAGGGTCTTAACCAGTCTGTGAGGGGCTTCATAGATTATGATGGTCCTGGTCTCGTTAACCAGTTCCTCTAAAATGGGCTTTCTCTCTTTCTTCTCATAGGGAAGGAAAGCCTCAAAGCAAAACCTCCTTGTAGGAAGGCCTGATAATGTAAGGGCAACTATCAAAGCAGCAGGCCCGGGAAGGGATGTAACGGTAATCCCCGCTTCCTGACATTTCTTAACCAGTACTTCCCCCGGATCCGATATGGCGGGAGTCCCCGCATCGGTAATAAGTGCCACATTCTCTCCCTTGAGCATCCTTGCCACTAGTTCGTCGGCCTTCTCCACCTTATTGTACTCGTGGTAGCTTGTCATGGGAGTATGTATGTCAAAATGGGTAAGCAAATGAATGCTGTTTCGGGTATCCTCCGCAGCAATAACATCAACACTGTTCAAAGTCTCAATGACTCTCGGCGACATATCCTTAAGATTTCCTATGGGAGTCGCGCAAAGATACAGCATTCCTGCCATTTTCTTCCCTCTTTAGTATCCGTAAATCGACCTTATCTCCGGATTGTAAACATTAGGAGCATCGTAGATTATCAACGGTTTTTCCACAGTCATACGAGAATTGCCTCCTCTGACTGCCTCAATAAGAACCATGTTGGGTTCCTTATCCACAAAGGGATATACAAGTCTCATTCTCTTGGGCTCAAGCTTGTATTTCTGGAGTGTAGCAAAAATCTCCGCAAGCCTGAAGGGCCTGTGAACCAGATAAAACTTTCCGCCGGGCTTTAATAGCTTCCCCGTCACCCTTGCCACATCGTCAAAGGTGCACTCAATCTCATGCCTTGCTATAGCCTTGGCAGATTGTGGGTTTGTAAGCCCATGCTGTCCTATCATGTAGGGCGGATTCGATGTTATTACATCAAAAGAAGCAGCCGTAAACAACGCGTCTGCCTCCTTAATATCTCCGGTTACAATTTCTATTTTGTCCGAAAGGTTGTTAAGCGCGACACTACGTCTTGCCATATCGGCGCTTTCTTCCTGAATCTCCAAACCGGTCAGTAAGGTGGCCTTGTATCTTGCCTCCATAAGAATCGGAATGATACCCGTTCCCGTTCCCAGATCAAGTATCCTGTCTGTTTCCTTGGCAGCCGCAAAGCCCGCCAAAAGAACCGCATCCATGCCGAAACAGAACCTGTCAGGATTCTGTATGATTCGGTATCCGTTTCTCTCCAAGTCGTCGACCCGTTCATTTTCTTTTAGTTCAGGTTCTCTGATCATTCCAGGTTGGAGTTCCCTTCGTCACTCTCTAACTTCTTAAGCTCCTTTAATTCCTCGGCGCTTAAATCATTCTTGTTATTCTTGTTATGGCGTCTCTTGAACTTAAGCTGTTCAGCCTTATACTCGTGGATTTCCTTCTCGTCGTTCTCTTCCACCACAACCTTTACCAGCTGTCTTAATACATTTACGCTGGCAACGGTTCCCTTAAGTCCGTCATCGGTGGTTACAAAATCACCCACCCCGGGAAGTCTCCTGTTAAGGTCTTCGTATGTATCCTGCTCATGCTTTAAGCAGCACATAAGCCTTCCGCATACACCGGAAATCTTTGTGGGGTTAAGAGAGAGGTTCTGCTCTTTAGCCATCTTGATTGATACAGGGATGAACTCAGAAAGATGGGTATGGCAGCAAAGGGGTCTGCCACAGATACCGATTCCTCCAAGAATCTTGGTCTCATCTCTTACACCAATCTGGCGCAGCTCGATACGTGTCTTAAACACCGCAGCCAAATCTTTTACCAGCTCACGGAAATCGATTCTGCCGTCTGCAGTGAAGTAGAAGAGAACCTTGTTGTTGTCAAAGGTATATTCGGCATCGATGAGTTTCATCTCAAGGCCATGCTTTTTGATTTTCTCAAGACAAATCTTGAAGGCTTCCTTCTCCTTGGCCTTGTTATTCTTCTCCTGCTCCATATCTCTTTCATTTGCAATACGTATAACAGGCTTTAAAGGCTGGATAACCTTATCGTCGGGAACTTCTTTGGGGTCGCCCACAACGGTACCGAACTCGATACCTCTTGCTGTCTCAACTATTACGTTGTCACCTTTTTTTATGGGGAAATTAAGCGGGTTGAAGAAATAAATTTTGCCCGCAGTACGAAATCTAACTCCAATTACAGTTGTCATAATCTATAAACCTCACATTTCTATAATCTATATACCACAAAACTTATGCCTAGTTCTCCTTAATAGCAAGAAGCAAAAGCTCCATTGTAAGCTCAAAATTTACATTGGCCGTAAGCCTTGCCTTGGCGGTGTCCAAAGCATCAATAATCTTCTCGATTCCCTCGTAGGTACTCTTGTCTGCACGCTTCCTGATGGACTGAATCTCCTCAGTGAAGATAAGGGAATTGGGATCATGGGTTGCCTTAAACATTAAAACGTCTCTGAACCACACCGCAATAATATCAAGATAATCGTTCACGTCAAACTTGTACTCGGTTATCTTCTTTATGGCAGCCATGACTTCCGGAAGTTCCATGTCATTAATGTATTTAAGAAGAGAAATGGCTTCCTCTCTTACCTTGTCAAACTCTTCGCTTAATGCGAGAAGTCGCGCTTTTCCCACATTACCTCTGGCAAAAGCCACACAAACCTCAGCTTTGTACTCAGGGATGGAAAGTTCATCCATAAGATACTTCTTAACAAGATCATCCTTAACGGGCTTCATGTTAAGAACAACGCATCTGGACTGAATCGTGGGCAAGAGCATGTTTACATTTGTAGTCAGAAGAAGTATTACCACATATTCCGGGGGCTCTTCAAGGGTCTTAAGAAGCGCATTCTGAGCCTGTGTGGTCATTTTCTCCGCTTCATTCAGAATATAAATCTTATATTTCCCGCTGTAGGGCTTAACATAAACGCTTCCCGTAATCTGGTCTCTCACATCGTCAACGCCGACGGAGCCGGGTTTCTCGTGAGTTACTCTTATGATATCGGGATGGTTGCCGGATAATGCCTGTTTACATGAATGACACTCTTCACAGGGGTCCGTACCGCCCTTTTCGCACTGTAATGCTCTTGCAAAAATGCCCGCAATGTACTCCTTACCTGCAGCCCTGTCACCATTGATTATGTAGGCATGGGAAATCTTGCCGGTTGTTATGGCTTTCTTAAGATGTTCAACTATGGGCTCCTGTCCGACTACCGTCTCAAAGCCTGCCATACCTCATCCTCCTGTCAGGTAAATATGTCTAAAAGTAATCCTCTAATCTCGCCTATGGTGCCTAGAACAGAGATGTTGTCCTTCTCATCTTTGCAAAGCTCCTGGGCCAAGCGGTCCAGGTTCTCATCCACCAGTCTGATAATTCCGTAGACTCTGTGGCGTCCTCTTCTGTCCAGAAAGTTCTCCCTGGAAAAGCTGTGGGAGCGGCTTACAACCTCGTTGAGGAAATCCTTGATAAGGCCTCTGTAGCGCTTCATATCACGGATATCCTTCTTCTTGGCTATCTTCTCTCCCTGCTCGGTAATCTCGTTCATGAGGGAAACAAGTTTGGCCTGAAGGTCGGCTTCCTCTATTTTGCTGGATAGCATAAACTTAAATGAATCATCCACAGGCTGAACCTGCTGGGTAGCAGCTACCTGCTGGGGTGCCTGCGCGGCAGTCACCTTCATGTCCATAAACTCACCCCCGTAAGTTTAAGAAGATTAGTGTTTCTTTATGTAGTCAATAATATTTGCGAGGCATTCATCAAGGTCTGTATTATCAAACCTCTCTGTTATGCCCGCTTCTCTTAATTTATCCTCAGAAAAATCCGCGCTGTCAGCAAGGAACCTTCTGCAAAGTTCCTCATACTTGGGGTGCTCCTGCTTGCGCTCCCTCTTGAGGGCTCTCTCAAGTCTGACCCCGTCATCCAGATCTATAAAGATCGGAATGGTATTCTCTCTTCCATAGTACTCGGCGCACTTAAGGAATGACTCCAGAACTCCTATAATGATATAGTCGTTCTTTGATAAGTCTATTCTTCCGTCATCCACCATGAAGTACCTCCATAGGCCATGGCAGGTGTTGTAGGCTCTGTCTTCGATTACTTTGCCGGATTCCTTAAGGGATTTAAATTCCTCTTCGTTTACAAAATGGTATTGCTTGCCTTCGGTTTCCCCCGCTCTTATGGGCCGGGTTGTGTAAGGAACAATAGTCTTAAGGGAAACTTCTTTGCTCCTCATAATCATCCTGAAAATGGTATCTTTTCCGGAGGAGCTTTTTCCCATAAGATAATAAATCTTCCCCATGATTTACCTCAATTCTATGTAGTGTGACTTGGATTTCACCTTAATCAGCTTCGGTCCATGCCCCTTGTGTAACTTCAAAGTTTCCATAAGTGAACAGTACTTGTCAGCCATGGTAACCACCCAAGCCTCTCGACAGGTAGGCGGAACTACCGTAAGAGGCCACATATGCTTCTTAATGATTTCTCTCTCCCTGTCGGTCAAATCGAAATCCCTCTCAGCATTCTTCAGTGCAATGCCGGGATGGTAAAAACCATGCAAATTCTTGTGCTCGTTAGCCGGGTCATTCTTATGCCAGTCGTACAGGAAATAATCGTGTAAAAGAGCCCCTCTGACCAGCGCTCTTTCGTTGAAATGAAACGGAAGCTTTCTGCTCAGTTTAAGGCTTAACTTTGTCACGTTTATACAATGCTGATGAACAGTCATGTTTCCGTGCTGTACATTGGCCTGTGAACTTTGAAAGTTCTCGGATTCCAGTATATCCGAGCCGTGCTCTTTTATTTTTGAGCGAAGTCTCTTCTGCTCCTCAAAGAATTCTTTCCATCTTCTTCTTTGTGAGTCTGTCCAGGCAGTTCGCTTATTGATAAAACTCATACTACCACCGAAATTCTATAAACAACGCAAGGGGGTATAACACCCCCAAATTTAGCATATTCTAACTAAATAATAATACCACATAATAGGTGCTCACACAAATTTCATTATTTGGATACAAGGCTGTTGGCATAATCCAGTGCTTCAATAATGTTTGCTCTGAAATTATCCTTACCTGCAAAATCCACAAATCCGTCCTTTTCAAAGGCATGCATGGGCTGCTCGTTTACATGGGAGAAAACGACGATTATTCCATTTTTCTTTGCCTTCTCAACAAGCTCACGAAGTTTTCTTATGGCACTTACATCGATAGCGGGAACTGCTCTCATTCTTATGATAAGAACCTTTGTGAAGCTCTTGGAGTCGATAGCGAGAAGTTTATCTGCCGCAGCAAAGAAAAGAGGTCCGCTGATCTCGAATACTCTTATCTCCTTAGGAATGGCCATGAGTTTCTCTTTCTCATCCGGAAGAGTCTCGGGTTCTTCAATGTATTTCCAGCCCTTTACATCTGCTGTATCGGACATTCTCTTCATAAAAAGAATTGCTGCAAGTACAACGCCAACTTCAATTGCAACTACCAGGTCAAATACAACCGTAAGTACAAACGTAGCAACCAGAACAAGGATATCGCTCTTGGGTGCAGATTTGCAAAGGTGGAAGAAACTTGACCAGTCTGCCATGTTTGCAGCAACAACCAAAAGAACCGCAGCAAGGGTGGTCATTGGAATCATGGCCGCCGTGGGCATTAATAATACAAGGATAATCGTAAGTGTAACACAGTGAACCACTCCGGCAATGGGAGTTCTTCCGCCGTTACGAACATTGGCTGCCGTTCTGGCGATAGCACCTGTTGCAGGGATACCTCCGAACAAACCGGAGAAGATGTTTCCAAGTCCCTGACCTACGAGCTCTGCATTTGAGTTATGTGTATCGTTAATCATTCCGTCAGCAACAACTGCAGAAAGAAGGGATTCGATACCCGCAAGAATTGCTATTGTAAAAGCCGGCTGAATCAGCTGCTTAACCATGTCAAAGGTTACATTTGGAAGCGTAAAAGAAGGGAAAGATGAAGACAACTGTCCGAATACACTTCCTATGGTGTTTACCTGAAGTCCAAAAATCTTAACGATGGCGGTTGTCACTATGATAGCCACCAAAGATCCGGGAATCTTATCTGTAATTTTGGGCCACACAAGCATAATTACAATTGCAAGTCCTCCAATTAAAAGGGCTGTGAAATTAATGGTTCTTATATTCTCAATATACGAACCAATCTTTGGGATAAACTCCGAAGGAACCTTCTCTATTGAAAGCCCAAGGAAGTCCTTAAGCTGACCGGCAAAAAGCGTTACCGCGATACCGCAGGTAAAGCCGGTTGTGATTGTGTAGGGTATGTATTTAATGAGTGAACCGAAATGGAAGATACCCATGATAATAAGCATGATACCTGCCATGATGGTTGCAACCACCAAGCCGTCTTTTCCGTAGGTTGCCACAATGCCATAGATAATGACAACGAAGGCTGCTGTAGGGCCACCGATCTGAACTCTGCTTCCGCCGAATACCGCGATGAAGAAGCCTGCGATAATAGCTGTATAAAGTCCCTGCTCCGGTCCAACACCTGATGCTATCGAAAGCGCAATTGAAAGGGGCAATGCAATGATAGCAACAATAATACCGGATATAATATCTTTTACTGCCTGGCTGCCTGAATATCCTTTAAGGCAGTCCAATAACTTTGGTCTTAATTCTTTCATAAATCCTCCTCGCCTCAATGGGCATAACAAGTAAAAGATAGAGCAAAAACCGCCAAAAGTCAAGAAAGGGGCGCTTTTGCTCCTTCCTCCACTGTTCTAATCCTGAAGCTTACCTGATCTCTCTGCAAGTTTTTTATCTTCTTTTTTAACCTTCCTTTCCAGTTTCTTTATGTCTTCAGAAGGTGGAAGATTTTCCGGTTTGATTCCCCTTTGTCCAAGCATTTCCCGTACTGTGCTGTTATTATCTACATGCTCTACCGTTATTGCTCCTTCTCCCTGCAGATCTTTTTCCTCAACGTTATAGTTTGTCATTTCTGTGGCAAGATTTTTAGCCGCTATTGTAAGCGTTGGCAAAAAAACTGCCAAAGGTCTTGAATCCTTAACTCCAAGCCGTTTTTTCATCTCTTGGGTGCTATAACCACCGAACAAAGCCCGATCGCCCTTGGACCTGATTCTTGCAAACCCTTCATCATCTACTCCGCGTTCGTATATGTTTTGCGACAAACGTTTCTCTGATTCTCTAAGTCTGCTTCGAGCATCCGTGCGCTCTATATATCCAATCCTTTCCTCAATCAGCTCCATTTTCCTTGTCTGAATTGCAAAATAGCCTTGTGCAAATGCTATTTCTTCTTTATGAGGGTCACCATTTTCTGCTATTAAGAAACATGCATAACGGGTGAGCATGTAATCTGTTACCCTTCGTTGTGCACCCTTTCCTGTACTTATCATTTTCGTGGATTCACGAAAATGATCATTCTGTGATATTCCGGACTCACTACACGATGTAGCTGCACGTTTAATGGCTTTCTGAAAATTTTCCCATCTCTCATAACCCAGCGGAGACATCAATTCTCTTGCAAGCCAATACTCTATTCCGGCCTCCTCATGCCTGATATCATCGAGGATTTTCTTGTACTGTGCTATCGCCTTCTTTTCCATATTCCTATTTTCCCCCTTTTTCTTTTTTCATACTCCCTTTACCCTCTTCATAATATGCTTTATACCGATATACACTCCGCTCACTTATGCCATTTCTTTCAGCTATCTCAATCATCGCCATTCCCTGTTCATAGCAGATGACAAAATCATTATATATTTTCATCCATTTGGCATTATGCCTTTGTCTTCCGCTGGCTTTTCTTTTTTTATAGTATTCAAGCTGTTCTTTCAATTCAGCATTCTCCTTTTCGAGTTCCTCAATTTTTTTTAATGCTGATTCAAGTGTTTGTATCCTATTCATACTCAAAACGCCTCCTGTCACTTTCATTTTGACAGTAATCTGGTCTTTTTGTCAATCCCATTTTGACATTTCCTCCGGTAAAAAAACGCAAATGTCAAGGTCATTTCCCTGGCATCTGCGTTATTGTCCTTCGAAGCGATGACTATACTTTACATCGTAACTATGATTCCACCATCGCATGCGTAAAGTGTACTCACTCCTCGCATGTCCATGATTATGCATTTAATGTAATTGTGCTGAGCCAGAATAAGGTCTCTGACTTTCTCTGCTCTTTCCCTGCAGTTACAGTGAGTTATAACCAGGGTTCTCTTCTCATAATCCTTAACATCCTCCACAATGGATTCCACCATCTTCTGAAGGGCTTTTCTGATCCCGATACCCTGAGTTCTCTGCTCCACCATTCCCTTTACGCCCATCATAACAGGCTTTACATTCAGGGTGGAAGCAATCATTCCTTTAAGTTTGGGAAGCCTTCCGTTCTTAATAAAGGAATCTAAAGTATTTAAAACGAAATATGTATGGAGCCCGTCTCTGAACTTCTCAACCTTCTCAACTATCTCCTCGAAGCTAAGTCCCTGCTCCTCATACTCCATTATCTTAAGTGCAATCTGAGTTTCACCACCGCTTGCGGATTCGGAATCAAAAATGTGAATGTTCTTATCCCCAAATTCTTCCTCATACATATATTTGCCCACACAGGCTGCGTTGAAGCTTCCTGAAAGTTTGGAGGAAAGAGTGATTACATAAACTCTCTCTTCTTCACATTCATATGAGTTCATATATGCGTCCGGAGAAGGGCAGGCACTTCTGGCTGCCTCCTCGCTCTCAGCAACCCTCTTAATAAAATCAAGCTGATCGAAGTTCTCATCATCCACCACTTCGTAATCACCAATGCTTAAGGTAAGCGACACCGTCTTAAATCTGGGGTCACCCTTAAGTTCTTCGGGAAATTCACAACAACTGTCAGCAACAATCCTGTAATTATACTTATTTGTCTCACTCATGATAGTTCCTTTTCAAATTGTGTATCTATTTCTACTTGATGTAGTTTTCATTACTACATCATGGTACCATAAATGTTTACGATTGTAAACACAAAAATTAAAGCCTCTCCCACTTGGGAAAGGCTTTAAAAGCATTTTATAGACCTGTCACTATGTAGTTGTTCTTACCGCTGTTCTTTACCTCATACAAAGCGATATCGGCTTCGTACATATATGTGTTGAGGGATGTATCAAATTTGGGAACTCCCACACAGTACCCCTGAGAAACCGTTACATTGTCAGCCGCCGTTGCCGCCTCATTGGGAAGATTAAGATCCTCCACCTTCTCCTTTATCTTCTGAGCAACATCTGCTGTTGTATAGGTGTCGGCTTTCATTAATATAACTATCTCGTCTCCACCGTATCTGTAAGCGCCTCCAAGGCCCTCCAAAACATCCTTGACACAATCAGCTACCTTCTTAATATATTCATCTCCTGTAATGTGTCCATATGTATCGTTTGCAGCCTTAAATGAGTCAACGTCAAGTATTCCCACGGAAATAGGTTTACCCCTTGATATACAGTCCGTAACGGCGTCACGGTAGTCCATGTCGAGTTTATATCGGTTGCCAAGTTCAGTAAGAGGATCCAAAAGGGACCTGACAAGGGCTTCCTCTCTTCCGGCACCGTTTTCCTTAAACCGTATTCTGTCACTTGCATGACGTGCAATTTCCAGATTGTCTTCCTTCTTCTGGCTTCTTATGAATTCAACATACCTTACGCAATGTTTGGCATACTCTTCGGGATTGTCAAGGGCCTTATAAAAGTCCACCCACATTTCATTGAGCTCTGCGTTGATTCTGGGATTTCCCTGCTTTGAAGCCTGTATCTCATTATCTTCCAGCAGAACCTTAAGAAGGTCAAATCTGTTTACTCTCATTAGAAGAGTAAATAGCATCTTCCTGCTTCCCCAGATGTCATAGCCAACTCCATTGTCCTCAATGGTCTGCTTCGTCAGGTCATCAAGAACCTGATCCGTAGGATCAAGATTACCCTTTCTGTATTCAATATATGCGCTGAACACATTAAATCCGATAGTGTTGCTGTTATTCCACGCCTTCTGATCTATATACTTCTTGGCCAGATCTCTGTATTTCTCTGCCTCATCAATCCTATCCTCCAAACAGGTACAGGAAAGGAGATTTAAATACGCCATGGCCGTATTGGCTTCAAAATTTTCATCCTTTTCATTCACATCCTCATGATGCATGTGTTCTTCGCTTTCAGCAAAAAAAACACGCGCAAGGTCATACTCTCCTATCTCAGTAAGAGTAGAACCAACATTACTTGCAATCCTTGTAATCTCGAAATGCAAGTCATTTTTGCGCGCAATAATAAGGCCATCCATATAATAGTCAATAGCCTTTATAATCTGATTGGAAAAGAAGTTAAGACCACCAATGGTGTTGTAGCACCGGCATAATCCCTCGGGATCTTTTGTTTTGCTGAAGTAATTTAAGGCATCAAAAGAGTACTCCAATGCCTTGTCGATATTGCCATCTTTATATAAAGCTATAGCTTTATTAAGACGTTCGTGTCCAAATCCGCCTTTGTTAAACATATTTCACCCCACAAATAGCCCCTCTATAAAAAAGATTATAGAGCACAATAAGATTTGAAGCAATAAAAAATCCTGAGATTAAATCTCAGGAAACAAAAAGTGCCCAGAGCCGGAATCGAACCAGCGACACGAGGATTTTCAGTCCTCTGCTCTACCAACTGAGCTATCTGGGCGTAGCGGGGATAGGATTTGAACCTATGACCTTCGGGTTATGAGCCCGACGAGCTTCCAGACTGCTCCACCCCGCGATAATTGTTTTCTTAAACCTGCAAAAAGCGCAAATTTAAATGGATGGGGGTGGATTCGAACCACCGAAGCAATTTGCAGCAGATTTACAGTCTGTCCCCTTTGGCCACTCGGGAACCCATCCATAGAAAACTTTATTCAGTTTTCAAAAGCCGATGAACGGACTCGAACCGTTAACCTGCTGATTACAAATCAGCTGCTCTG
>CAMVID010000024.1:0-36414 GCA_947167445.1 uncultured Lachnospiraceae bacterium | reverse complement strand
CCAAACTGCACATCGGCCCCAAACTGCACATCGGCCCCAAACTGCACATCGGCCCCAAACTGCACATCGGCCCCAAACTGCACATCGGCCCCAAACTGCACATCGGCCCCAAACTGCACATCGGCCCCAAACTGCACATCGGCCCTAAATTGCACCTGCGCCTGTTGTAGGGTATAATGAAAAAAGGGAGTATAACAGTTTGGTCCACTTCTAACGGAGGTGCAGGCGTGAAGAAAACGCTGATCATTATTATTGACCTGGTAATAATGGGGTTGATACTCTTCTTCATAATTCAATATGCCAATACCAGGACGAAAGAAAGCAACGACAGCGTTATCGAGGCTTTCCAGAAGATGACGGTCACCGCCGAGCAGATCATCACCAACTATCTTGAGGACGAGCAGCATCTTTGCGACATCTGGTCCAACTACATCAACCGTTCTGCGGAGGCGGGGGAACCTATGACCGCAGAGGAAGCAATTTCTTACATCAGAAAAGCCAAGATTTCTCCCAGTATCTATGGTCATTTGATCTTTCCCGAGGAACCATCCAAAAGCGGAATATCCACACATCCAAACGCCACGGATCCGGACAACTATTCGGTTTCATACGGCAAAATCGACCTGTTCGACAACCTGGATGAAATCAGCGCAGAAGACGGGGTTATGAACCTTACAAGGGCCTACACCAACCCTCAGAGTGGAATGCAGTCAATTGCATTCATGAATTTCGTTACAATTCTTGATGAAAATACCGGAGAGCTTAAAGAGGCACTGCTTATGCGCGTCGAGCCTGTTAGCATGCTTGAGAATAAGCTCGTTTTTTTGAACGGTGAATATGAAAACGTGGAAATCTCCCTTATCAACAAGGAAGGAGATTATCTTGTCCACGGCAAATCCCTGAAAAATTCCAATTTCTTCGAATACTTCAAATCCTACAACAACGTTGATATAGCGGAATATAATGCCATGAGGGAGCAGGTTACCGGGGGATCCGGCACCATGACAATGCTTAACTCTAAGGGAGAGGAATGCGTTATTTCATACACTCCCCTTCAATCGATGAAGACCTGGTTTTTCCTAGCCTATATACCCGCCGGTGAGCTGACCTCAAACACTGTGGTGGACTGGCTATTACTTGGAACCGTAGCCCTGGGGCTTTTGATCCTTCTTGTCTTTAACTTTGTAATTCTTGCGTTTTACAACAGGAAGCTGGAGGAGGCTGCAGAGGCGGCCAATCAGGCTAATGAGGCAAAATCTTATTTCCTCTCAACTATGTCCCACGACATCAGAACCCCCATGAATGCAATTCTCGGACTTAACGAAATGGTGCTTCGAGACAGCAGGGACGATGAGATCACGGCCTATTCCGAAAGCATCAGAACTGCAGGTAACACCTTGCTTGGTCTTATCAACGATATCCTCGATTTTTCAAAGATCGAAGCCGGCAAAATGGACATCATTAAGGTGGATTACAGCTTTGTTTCCATGTTAAACGACCTGGTTAATATGGTTCAGGGCAAGGCTGAGGATAAGGGACTCACCTTTATGCTGGATGTGAACAGAAACATTCCAATGATACTTAACGGCGACGAGATCCGCATTAAGCAGGTCATTACAAACATCCTTTCAAATGCCGTGAAATATACAAAAGAAGGCTCCATCACCCTTAAAGCGGACTTTACGAAAACGGAGGACAGCCCCGATTCCGTAAAACTCCACATCAGCGTCACAGACACGGGCGTGGGTATTAAGGAAGAGGACTTAAATCGACTCTTTGAGGCTTTTGAACGTATAGAGGAGGAGAAAAACAGAAATATCGAAGGAACGGGCCTTGGCATGAGTATCGCCCAAAGCTTTCTTGTAATGATGGGAAGCAGCATGGATGTTAAGAGTGAATACGGCAAAGGCTCATCATTTTCCTTTGACCTTATTCAGGGGGTTAAGAGCTGGGATCCCATAGGCAATTACGAGGAAACCTTCAAGCGCTCCATTACCGAGAGAAAGAAGTACAAAGAAAAATTTACGGCTCCATATGCAAGAATTCTGGCGGTGGACGATACGCCGGTTAACCTTTCGGTTATAAAGAGCCTTCTTAAACGCACCAAAATTCAGATTGATACCGCCGGCAGCGGCGATGAGGGAATTGGTTTTTACCGGCAAAAGCATTACGACGTCATCTTTCTGGACCATATGATGCCGGACAAGGACGGTATCGAGACTCTTAAGGAAATGAAAGAGATTAAGGATTCGCCAAACGACGCCACCCCTGTGATATGCCTTACCGCCAACGCAATTTCCGGCATGAGGGAAAAGTACATCGAGGCGGGATTTGACGATTACATCACCAAGCCCATCGACCCTGACAGGTTAGAGACCATGCTTCTTGCCTACATTCCAAAGGGCAAGATTGCCCCGGCGTCCGATGAGGATGAGGAGGACGATTACTTCATTCCGGATTTTGTTTTTAAACTTGATGAGCTTGATGTGAATTCCGGCCTTATTCACTGCGGAAGCCGCGAGTCCTACATGGTGACCCTTCGGATGTACGCAGATTCCGGATTCAAGAATGCGGATGATATAGAAAAATACTGGAACGTAAGGGATCTCCAAAACGTAACGATAAAGGTACATGCCCTTAAAAGCACATCCAGGGTAATCGGTGCTTTGAAGATCGGCGATTTGGCAGCAGCCCTTGAAAAGGCAGGGGAGGCCGGAGACACCGAAACCCTGGAGAGAGACCTTGGGGAACTTTTGTCTGAGTACAGGCAGTTACTTAGGGACCTGGAGCCTCTCAATGACATAAAAGCCGATGCAGAGGCGGACGACAGGCCTCTGATATCTAAACAGGATATGGAAGAAGCCTACACAGCTCTTTCGGAGTTTTGCGCTTCTTTCGATTACGACAGTGTGGTTAATATCGTAGAATCCCTTGAAGCCTACAGGTTTCCTGAGGATGAGGCCACCAGATATGACGCCCTTAAAAAGGCTGTGGACAATTTTGATTATGATTTGATACCGGAAATTCTATCGGGGGGAGAAGTATAATGGCGAGTAAAATTCTTGTAGTAAGCCGCGGAAGAAGCTTTATGGCTGACGCGCTTGTATCAAACCTGAAGAAGGAGGGGCTTTTTGCGGTCCAGGCTCAGCCCGATGTGGAAAGCATCGAAGCAGAGAAAGAGGACGTGGATCTGATACTGATTCTGGCGGGAGATTATATTTATGACTCGGCGGAAGCCTTGGTGTACCTTATGGACATCAGCAGGGATGAGAAGCACCCTGTGTGTGTTATAGGCTATGACGATGACATCAGTGCAATAAAGAAGTACATACCTGAAACCATTATCAAAATGGAGTTCAAGAGGCCTTTCGACGCAAAGTACGTGGCAGAAGGCATAAAGGCCATGGCTGAGGAGGAGCAGGAGAAACGCACGGGCAAGCACCTTCTCCTTGTAGACGACGACACCACCTTCCTTAAGATGCTTCAGGGCTGGCTTTCCGAAAAGTACAGAATCACAGCGGTGAAATCCGGAATTCAGGCAATTACATATATGGCGAACCATCGCCCTGACATGATCCTATTGGATTACGATATGCCCATAACTCCCGGTCCCCAGGTCATGGAAATGATAAGGAGTGAATTGAAATACAAAGATATCCCTATTATTTTCATTACCGGCAAGTCTGACCGAGAAAGCATAATGAAGGTTATGAAGCTGAAACCCCAGGGTTATTTTCTTAAGACCATGCCCAGGGATGAAATAGTGAAATCCATAGATGATTATTTCAAGGCCCATAAATGGGACGACATTTTAAACGGAATGCAGAAGGGACACTCGAACAGCAAACGGAGGCGCCATGAGGATTAGAAAAACGGAACCGATAAAAAGGATCGGGGCGATTATATGCGTTATGGCAATGGCTGCGGGGCTTACGGCCTGTGGGAAAACCGGCCAAAATGCGCAGTTTAAGCCGACTCTTCCAACAGATACTGTCTGTTCTATAAAGGTTGCGGGCAATTATTCCAATTTTGAATCCCTTGAGAGTGAATTTGAGAGATTCTATGAGTACTATCCGGATGTAAGCCTCAGCTACGTCTATCTGGATGATTACAATAACACCATTGTCAGCGCTCTTACCGGTGCGGAGGCTCCGGACATCTATGTTACCGGTTCATGGATGATTGGTGATGACAGAATGGCTCCGGTTTTTGAAAATGCGGAGATCATCTCAGATCCCTCCCTTAATATTGATCTGAAATGTCTGAGAAAAGGAGTCACCCTGGCTGAAGAAAACGGGGATGTTCTGATGCTTCCGATTTTTACAAGATCCTTTGGAATGCTTGTAAACATGGATATTTTTGAAAAAGAGGGGCTTAAGATTCCCGAAAATTACGAAAGCTTTGTAGATACCTGCGAGAAACTAAGGGCCGCAGGCTACGAAGCCCCGGTTATGGGAGCTAACGGCACAACGGTTTCGGGAATGTACTATGCTTTCGCCTATCCGCTGTTTTGCGATAACGTCATAAAAAACCCGGAGTCTGTGGAGCTTCTTAATTCTATGGACAGTTCTGCCGGCGAATTCATGAGACCTTCCCTGGAGAAACTTAAGGCCTTTGTGGACAAGGGTTATATAAATCCCGCTCTCTGCTCGGCTGAGATAGAGGATGATTATAATGCGGTTATCCTGCGATTCTTCGAGGGAGATGTACCGATGATGCTTGGAAGCGGAGATATGGTTTCCGGTACCTTAAAGAGGGAGAGCAAGTCGGAGGCATTTGTAAACAGACCTTTCAAATACAGATTTTTTGTGGTTCCCACAGGTGACGACGGCGGATTTTTCCTGGATTCTGTCAGCCTGTTTTTCAGCGTAAACAAGAACAGCATGAACCTCGACATGGCCAACGAGTTTATAAGATTCCTTACAAGAGAGCAGGAACTGGGGAACATGGCGGCCATTAAACGACTTATCACGCCGGCAAATGACTTTACCCTCAATGAAGTCTATTCATCACTTGGGGACTTTCCCGCTGAAAGGACCTTCAGCAATCAGGAACTTGGGTTAAGCGATGCCGCAAACAAAGAATTCCGCGCTGCAGCATATAAGGTGGCTAACGGAGAAATGACAGTGGATGAGGCGGTGAATTCCTACGGCAGCCTGTGGGATTATTAACGGCCTGCAAGAGGGTGTGATATGGAAGAAAGGGTAGTTGTTGTAGACGACGATGCTATTATACTAAGAACCGCAGGCACGGTTCTTTCCAATGCCGGATTCAAAGTGACCTGTCTTAAAAGCGGCCGGCTTTTGTTGGATTATGCCTTAAAGAACACCATTGACATGCTGCTTCTTGATATCAAGATGCCGGAGCTTGACGGTTTTGAAACTATGAGGCTTTTGCGGGAGAGGGAAAGAGAGTCAGGGGACCGCGAGATTCCGGTTATTTTTTTTACGGCAAGTGACGACTTCGCTTCGGAGACCGAGGGGCTTAAGCTTGGAGCCATGGACTTCATAAGAAAGCCATTTGTCGCTGAAGTTCTGACGTTAAGGGTAAGACATCTTCTTGACCTGATCAGACTGCAGAGGGACCTTCATGCGGAGGTGGAGAGAAAGACCAAAGAGGTGGAAAGCCTGTCCCTCCATGTAGTCCATACCATTGCCGATGCCATCGATGCAAAGGATGCATACACAAAAGGCCATTCCGGACGGGTTGCGGATTATTCCAAGGAAATTGCAAAGAGGTTTGGGTACTCCCTTGAAAGGCAGGAGGAAATCTACATGATGGGTCTCCTTCACGATGTGGGCAAAATCGGCGTCCCTGATGCCGTAATAAATAAACCCGGGCGCCTTACGGACGAGGAATACGAAATCATTAAGACCCATCCCACCCGAGGCGCCAGGATACTTCAGAACATTGAGGAGATGCCAAAGCTTGCCACCGGTGCCCACTGGCACCATGAACGTTACGACGGCACGGGCTATCCCGACGGCCTCTCAGGGGAGAACATTCCCGAGGAAGCAAGAATCATTGCGGTGGCCGACGCCTACGACGCCATGACCAGCAACCGAAGCTACCGTGGTGTCATCCCCCAGAACGTGGTAAAGGAGGAGCTTATGAAGGGCTCCGGCACCCAGTTCGATCCCCGTTTCGCCTCCATCATGCTGGACATCATTGCGGAGGACACCGACTACACCCTCCACGAACATTAGGTGCAACTTGGGGACAGGCCCCAAACTGCACCGTGCAATTTGGGCCTGTCCCCAAATTGCACATGACTTTAGTCATGTTTAAAATGTATCTTTCTTCACTACAAAAGGAAAAAAGCAATCCATATAATGAATGTATAACACATTCATTATTTTTTTGGAGAAAAACAATGCAGACAATACTTAAGACAAACGACTTAACAAAGAAGTACGACAACAAGGTTGTTGTGGACAACTTAAACATTGAGATTAAGGAAGGGGAGATTTTCGGCCTTCTGGGTCCTAACGGTGCAGGAAAGAGTACAACCATGAACATGATCTGCGACATCGTAAAGCCCACATTGGGAAATGTGGAGTTCATGGGCAAGGACATCCTGAAAAACAAAAAGGAACTTTTAGGCAAGCTTGGATATATTCCTCAGGACCTGGCGATTCACGGGAATTTGAAGGCATGGGAGAACGTGGAGCTTTTTACATCCTTATATGGAATAAAGGGCGCGGAGCTTAAGAAGAGGATCGATGAGTCCTTAGAGTATGTGGGACTTCTTGAAAAGAAGAACGACTACGCCAAGACCTTCTCCGGCGGCATGAAGAGGCGTCTTAACATCGCCTGCGCCATCGGCCATCACCCGAGTCTTCTTATATTTGATGAGCCCACCGTTGGCATTGACCCTCAGTCCAGGAATTTCATTCTGGAAAAAATCAAAGAATCTAATAAAAACGGTACCACTGTCATCTACACCTCCCACTACATGGAGGAGGTTGAGGCTATCTGCACAAGAATCGCCATTATGGATAACGGAAAGATTATAGCAACCGGCACCGGCGAAGAACTTAAGAAGATGGTTAAGGACGACACTTCATCAATCACCCTGGAGGAAGTTTTCCTTACAATGACCGGAAAGAAGCTGAGGGACTACTAATGATCAGATATTTAATTAAGAACAACATCAAACTGATGCTTCGAAGCGGCACCAACATACTTCTTTTTATAATTACCCCCCTGATTCTTATAGCGGTTCTTTCCAGCTCCTTCAAGGACCTGATGGCCCATTACGAGGAGGATACGGGAATCGAAGTGGGCTATGAAATTAAAGGCGATTCCATGACGGAGGAACTCATGGATTCCATCAAGGAAGGCGCCGACAAGGAGGAATTTAACCTTAAGGAATACAGGGACGCCGATCCCAGGGAAGCCCTGAAAAAGGACGACCTTGACGCCTTCATAGTTTTCGAGGACGGCAGCTACACCGTATACAGAAGCGATGAAAACAAGGAGCAGGGCAAAATCGCTGAGTACACCATCGGCAAAATCTACGACAGAATGGCCACCTCCATGCTTCCGGGTGAGCCGGAGACCGAGCTCCTTACAATCGAGAACCCTGACTTCATGCCTGCAATTGATTCCGCGGACTACTACGGAATCATTGAAATCGTGTATTTCGGCTGGTGCGCCATTATCTGTGGAGCCGGACTTTTTGCCAGCGAAAAGAAAAACAAAATTACCAGAAAGTTCAAGGTTTCAAACCTGTCAGAAACCCGGATTTATCTTTCAAGATACATTCCAATAGTCCTTGTGGTGTTCCTTGGAACCAACCTGGCAGCCCTCATATCCATCCCGCTTTTTGGGGTGCACTGGGGAAACATCGCCATATCCATGGCAGTAATCACCTTCTCCGTTGCGGCAGCCACGGCCCTTGGACTTATGGTTTACTCGATTTTTGAAAACATGGCAGCCACCGTTGTGGTTGTGTTCATGCTGGTCTGGTGGTGTGGCTTCTTTGGCGGCAGCTTCGAGACCTACATGTTCGCGGCTCACTCCGAGAACGTCAAGCTGCTAAGCCCAATTTATCACGCCAACAGGGCCCTGGTGGAATTATCCTGCATTGGTAAAAGCGACTTCATCTCATCATCGATTCTGTTTGACATAGGAATAATCCTTGTGTGCTCATTTATCGGAATTATGGCCGGGGCAATCAGAAGAAGAGGAGGAAAGGCATGATTACATTAATTAAATCTACAATGAAGCTTCTCCTTAGATCCAAGGGATTCTGGTTTTTCCTTGTGGTGGTTCCTATGCTTTCCACCGTTATTTTCAAGGCCCAGAGAGTTAATGTCATGAACATGGACCCTGTAAAGGAAGGAGTTATTGAGTTAGAAAGCGCCGACGAAAAAGTTGCTTACCACGGCGGTGCCGGGGAGTATCTTATTAAAGTTTATGATGGGGCAAAAACTGAAACATCTCAGTACTTCCTTAATAAGCTTGCAACCTGCGGCCTGGTGTCGGTGTACAGAATGGACATTACTTCAGAGTCCGACCCTGACGCCTATGTAAAAAAAGCCATCGAGAGCGACGGATTTAACGACAGAATGGGCCTTGCCCTTTACATAAAGCCTGATTTTGAAGTTACTGTATACAGGCTTTCAGAGGATGAGAGAAACGACATTGTTCTTGATGAAATCAGATATCAGATTTCAAGAATTAACCGTGCAGGAAACAGTATTGAAACCTTAAAGGCAGTGGACGAGATGTTACCTGAAAAGGAGATTGTGGAGACTGCCGTGGGTGGAGAAAGAAACATGACTCCCGAACAGAAGGACAGGGAAACCTCCATGGGTTATGCCTTCTCCATCATGACTCTTGCCTATGTATTCTGCGGAATCTTTGTGGCCCACGGCGCCATCAATGAGCAGAAGAACGGAGTTTACACAAGAATTAAACTTACGGGCACCGACACCTTAATGTACTTTGCTTCCAAATTTGCAGCGGTATTCTGCGTAAACACAATGGTTACGGCGGTGTTATGCGGATACAGTTTTTTCCTGAAAGAAGAAGACCTTGGCATCACAAGACCCCAGTATACGCTGGTGATTTTCCTCATGGGCCTGGTGTTTAGCACAATTTCCATGGTTCTCGGAATTATCATGGGTGACATTATGAGTGCCAATGTGGCGGCCTTTACCGTGTGGTGCATGTCTTCCCTTCTTGGCGGATTGTACTTCCCTGTGGAATACACCTCCGGCGCTGTCAAAACTCTTTCCTACGTGATTCCTCACAGATGGTTCGTTGAGGGAGTCGAGATGATTCTTACAGGCGACAATTCCGTGTACTTCATGTTAATATGTATTACAGCAGCATATTTAATTGTGACAATCAGCCTTGGAAGTTTGGGCCTTAAAGTCAAGAGGACGGGCGAATGGGGGACAACCTGAAAGAAAACTATTTCATAGTGGTTAGAATTATTCTCATGCTGGCCTTCTGTTTCTATGGCCTCATGGATAAAGCAAATGACACAGGAGTATCTGTAGGGGTACTCCTGCTTGTTTCGTTTATAATTGCTCTTTTTGCCATAAGGGAGCTGGCAAGGAGAGAGTGGGAGATTTTTATCCTGTTTGGGGAAGCGGTTCTTGTGGGAGTACTTGTGGCCCTGGAGGGTCCTTCCTTTGTTCTCCTTGTATATTTCATTGCCTTTGAGTTCCTGGCCAGGTTCGGGGTTTCTTTTCAATGGTATTTACTGGCGTATCTCCTTGTTTTCCTAAGGGGTGACGCGGAGATACTTACGCATTTTATCATAATAACCATGATGATCGTGTGCTATACCCAGCACCAGTTCGTGTTCCTTTCCATGAAGAAACAGATTATGGAGGACACAATTTCCGGGCAGCAGCTGAAGCGGGACATCGAGAATAAGGAGTACAAGGTTCAGGCGGATCTTGCCCAGGCTCTTCATGACAAATTGGGCCACAGCATAAACGGCTCCATTTATCAGCTTGAGGCGTCGAAGGTTCTCATGGGTAAGGACCCGGAGAAGGCCGGAGAAATTCTTCAGAAGGTAATCGATAATCTGCGAACGGGAATGGATGAGATTCGGGCAATTCTTCGAAAGGAGAGGCCGGAAAAGAAGAAGATGGCGCTTTTACAATTGCATGAATTAATGGCGGACTGCAATGATAAGGGCGTTGAGGCGGCGCTGGTGACCGAGGGTGATCTTTCGGTGATTCCCAACAATATCTGGGAGGTAATTCTTGATAATTCCTTCGAGGCGGTGACCAATTCCATGAAGTATTCAAAGTGCAAGCACATCGATGTGAACATTGTGGTCATGAACAAGATGGTTCGCTGCAGCGTTTCAGATGACGGCGTGGGATGCAGCAATATTGTGGACGGAATGGGAATTTCGGGCATGAGAAGCCGTGTCAGAAGTGTTGGAGGAAATATAGATTTTGAGGCGGAGGCCGGATTTAAGGTCAGCATGCTGTTGCCGATTTGATGAGTCCTTTTGAAAGGTTTGAGTTATGGAGAAAATTAAAGTTATCATTGCGGACGACAGCGATTTCGTTCGCGACGGAATGAAAATTATACTTGATGTGGATGATGACTTCGAGGTTCTGGGGGTGGCAGCCAACGGCCGTGAGGCAATAGAACTGGCCGAGACTTCGGCCCCCGACGTATTTCTCATGGACATTCAGATGCCTGAGATGGACGGAATCGAGGCCACCAAATATATTGTGGAGCATGACCTTGGAAAAGTGTTGATCCTTACAACCTTCGACGATGACGAGCTGGTGCGCCGTGCTCTTCGAAACGGCGCCAAGGGGTACCTTATCAAGAATCATACTCCCGAGCATTTAAAACAGATGATCAAGTCTGTGTATAACGGCACCGGCGTAATGGAGGGAAGCATCCTTGAAACTCTGGCTTCAGGGGATAGTGCCTCTTCCGTGATGCCCCTTGTGATGAATGAGGGCGGCTTTGATTCTTCTGGCTATTCCGACAGGGAACTTGATATTATCCGCGCCGTCTCCGAAGGCCTCTCCAACAAGGAGATTGCGGAGAAGCTCTTTATTTCCGAGGGCACCGTGAAGAACTACATCACCAATATCCTCTCCAAGGAGGGACTATCCCATAGGACGGCGCTGGCGGTGTACTACCTGACCGGGAAGAAATAAGGCCGCAAGGCCTTTTTTTCTTGCCCTTTCCCCTTGCCCTTGCCCTTTCCCCTTTCCCCTTCACACTTTCCGCGCGTTTCAGTTCTTTTAAGCAAGTTTTTCGCAATCGAGCGGAGAATTTCCGCCTTAAGGGCATTTTATCCGCTAGTTTTTGAGTTATGTCAACCAAAATAGCACCCTGCATCATAATAAAACGCCCTTTTTGCCGTTTTATTACACGAGTTAGTTGACATAACAAGCAAAAATTCCCAAAATTAGCGGATAAAAGCAGGAAAATTGCCATATTATCCGCCGCAATCCCGAAATCAGCAACTTTATGTAAACCAGCAAGCATAATAAACGCTTCAAATTGCGGAATTATTACACCAGATGACATTTGGGGACCATTTTGGTGATACTTGGGGACAGCCTTGGATTGCCACATTTCTTAGGATGCCATCCCCTGCGGCAGTTTTGCACCCCACCGGACAACGGCTCCTCAAAGCATTAAATCATCTGCGACATTTTGTGAGAATATGCTGCATGCAATAAACTCGCATTCGCATCGCCGGGGAGTAAGCATGTTCATCCCGAATGATTTATATGGAGCACCAGATTTTCTTATGCCTAAGAAGACGCTTCCCATGCATGCACAGAAAAATTGTTTGAGCAGAGGGCGAAAGCTCTCTGCGAGTTTTTTTTTCTGTGCATGTCTTATAAGAGGAAGCGTCTTCAGGCATTAGAAAATCCAGCGATCATATGTTAATGAGGGATGAACATGCTTACTCCCCGGCGATAGCCAATGCTCAGACAGTATCGCATGCAGCATATATAAAATGTCGCAGACGATTTAATTTCGTCGCAATGCTGTCCGGCCGGGTGCAAAACTGCCGCAGGGGATGCCATCCAAGGGTATGTGCAATTTGGGCCTGTCCCCAACCTGCACATAAAAACGTTTTAGTAAATATCAACCAAAATGGCGCCACGAATTTCAGCAGAATCTTACAAAAATAAACAAAACCATTGCAAAAACACCTCCGAGATGATACATTTAGGTCAGAAATTAATAAAAACGTTTTTATACACGAAATCATCACCCGGAGGTCATTATGAAAACGAAATATTTATCCGGAACCAGTGCCATATGCTTAATACTTACCCTACCCTTCTTTGATTGGATTAAGCTTGTTAACCTGG
Organism: uncultured Lachnospiraceae bacterium; assembly: GCA_947167445.1. Lineage (GTDB taxonomy): Bacteria > Bacillota > Clostridia > Lachnospirales > Lachnospiraceae > G11. The sequence goes on along the minus strand of CAMVID010000024.1, from coordinate 24,085 downwards.
TGGCTCTTTTCTCAAAAATGGGAGTCACCATGGATATGGCCTCAAACCTTTACACCGGATATAACTTATATAATCTTTTGTCATTTGTGCAGTATTCAGGCCAGGGAACCCTGGGGCTTTTTGCCATGGTGCTCTTGATTCTTGTGTTTGCAACTCTGTACTTTAACATCGCCCACATCGTAAGGGCCCTGCTTAACGAGAGACAGAAGGCCAAGGCGCCTAACCCTCATAAGGCAAGCGACCTTCCCTTGCTGGCAGCTGCCAAGACAGCCTTCCTCTTCGGAATTTTCACATCAGCAGCTACCATAGCATTCGTGCTCTTTGCCAACATTAAATACAAGGTGGCAGGCTTTATCCCCGGAGCGCCGGTATTCCTGATTCTTGTAATAAGCGTAGCGGCCTACGTTTTTACCAAGAAGCTTGAAAAGGTTGAGAGAGCCAGATACAACGAGCACGGCTTCGCCCATGAATTCAAGAAGAACTGGGTGCTGTTTATCATGCTGGTTCCCACCTTCGTATACTTCATGATCAACAACTATCTGCCGATGCTGGGGGTTTACTTCGCTTTTACCTCATTTAATTTCAGAGACGGCCTGTGGGCCAGCCCCTTCACGGGATTCAAGAACTTCGAGTTCCTCATGAAGGCGGACCTCTTCAGACTTACCAAAAACACCATCCTCTACAACGTGGTTTTCATCGGAGTAGGAAACGCCCTGCAGATTATTTTCGCAATCCTTGTAAGCAAGGTTACGGTGAAGTGGTTTAAGAAAACATCCCAGACTCTGATGTTCATGCCCTACTTCGTATCCTTCGTAATACTGAAGGTTATCGTTTACAACGTTTTCGAGTACCAGTACGGACTGATCAACAACTTCGTGACCCAGGCGGGAGCGGAGAGAATTGATTTTTACAATACTCCCTCATACTGGCCGTTCCTCATAACATTTTTCTACCTCTGGAAGAACATTGGTTACGGCATGGTGGTGTATCTGGCCACGATTATGGGAATTGACAACGAAATTTACGAGGCGGCCAAAGTGGATGGAGCGGGGGAGCTCCAGCAGATCAGGTACATCACTTTGCCCCACATCAGGCCGACCTTCATAATCCTTCTGCTTTACGCTCTGGGAAGCATCATGAAGGGCCAGTTCGAGCTTTTCTATCAGCTCATCGGAAACAACGGTGTGCTGTTTAACGTATCGGATATCTTTGATACCTACGTTTACAGAATTACCACCACACAGCCCCTTTCCATCGGGCTTGGAACCGCGGCGGGTCTTTACCAGTCCATCTTCGGCTTCCTGATTATTGTGGTTGTTAATTTCCTTGTGAAAAAGAAAAATCCGGAATACGCATTGTTCTAGGAAAGGAGGCGAAAGATGAGCAACGATAAAGATTTTGAAATATCGGCACCTAAGAAAATAAAGAAGTCTGTGGGCACAAAGACTTTCGAAGGAATTTCATATCTGCTCCTTACCTTGGGTTCCATCATATGCGTACTGCCTTTCATCATAATCGTTTCCGGATCTTTTACGGATAATACTACGATTCTTACCAAGGGCTACAGCCTCTTGCCAAGGGATTTTACCTTCGCCGCATACCAGACGATTTTTAAATCCCCCAAGGATATAATCCAGGCCTACAAGATGAACGTGTACTACACAGTGGTGGGCACGGGCTTGGGACTTATGATGATAACCCTGACGGGCTACGTGATTTCAAGAAAAGAGTTCAAGTACAGAAACACCATATCATTCCTGATTTACTTCACCAGCATCTTCGGCGGAGGAATGATTCCCTGGTATCTCATGTACGCCAACGTGCTGAATCTTAAGGGCCACACCCTGGCCATCTGGTTCCCGGCCCTCATGAGCCCCTTCCTGGTAATCCTCATGAGAACCTTCATAGTGGGAGCCGTGCCGGATGCCATAACGGAATCCGCCAAGATAGACGGCGCAGGCCACTTTACCATCTTCTTCAGGATTGTTTTACCGGTGTTAAAACCCGGCCTTGCTACTGTGGGTCTTTTCCTTGCACTTGGCTATTGGAACGACTGGTACAGATCTTCCATGTTCAGTACCAATTCGTCCACGTGGCAATTGCAGTTTTACCTGTATGATTTATTGAATGCCACAACCGCCATGAAGCAGATGGCTTCAAACGTAAGCATGAAGACAGCGGATCTCCCCACAGAGTCCGTGAAACTGGCAATGGCAGTGGTTGCAACGGGACCGGTTCTTCTCTTTTATCCCTTCGTTCAGAGATTCTTTGTATCGGGAATCACCGTTGGAGCGGTAAAGGGTTAAGGTTACCTTTTTGGGGGGATACCCCCGATAAATATTGGTTTTTCAGGCATACTATGCCCATAAATAAAAACGTTTTCATAACATTTTAAGGAGGAAAAACATGAAAAAGAAATTATTAAGCGCAGTGATGACTCTGGCATTACTTGCAAGCGTAGTTGGTTGTGGATCAGGTTCACAGTCAGCTGCAGGTGCTCTGGATGAACAGGGTGTTTCCGAAATCCCTGCAACAGAGGCAACAACAGAAACTGCAGAAACAACTGAGGAGGCAGCTCCCGAAGCAGCAATCGACCTTTCCGAGCAGGTTGATCTTGTTTTCTATGTAATGGGTGATGCTCCCCAGGACGAAGAGCTCGTTGAGGAAGCTTTAAACGAAAAGCTTCTTGAGAAATGTAACGCAACTGTTGACATGCAGTTCTCCACATGGACTGACTTCCAGCAGAAATATGCTAACGAGATTACATCTCAGGGTGCAGATTTAATCTACATCGCTAACTGGCTTAACTATGGCCAGCTCGCAAGTAGCGGCGCCTTCGAGGAACTTGATGGCATGCTTGATACAGTAGCTCCCGAACTTAAGGCACTTGTTGGTGATTCAGCACTGGGCATGTGCAAGGTTGATGGCAAAATCTACGCCATCCCCAACACCTGGCCTGAGTACGTAAGTAACGGCGTTAAGTACAGAGAAGACCTTAGAGCAAAATACAATCTTCCTGTTCCCGATTCACTTGAGAACCTTGAAGCTTACCTTATGGGAATCAAGGAGAACGAGCCTAACCAGCCCCTCCTTGCTGTAACCACAGAGGAGTCCCAGGGCTTCAAGACAGCATTCGATGCAGCGTGGGCTCTTAACTTCAAGTACCCATGGGTTAACATCAACGGTCTTGACTACGGTCTTACAGCTAACTATGACACACCCACCGACGTTTATGACTACTGGTTCTCAGACGATTTCGTTGAAGACATGAAGCTTATGAAGAAGTGGGCTGATGAAGGCTTCTGGTCAAAGAGCGCACTTTCCGATACCAATAACTCAGACGCTTACAAGAACGGTCTTTGTGTAGCGGAAATTGCAGGTCAGAACCCTAATAAACAGGTTACAGCAATTGCTGATTTTACCAATGCAGGAGAAGGCTGGGAGAGCGCATACGTTGCCTATGGTGAGACAAACGGCGTCATCTATCCCGGACATGCAACACAGAACGGTACAGCAGTTGTAAGAGGCTGCAAGAACCCCGAGAGAGCACTTTATGTTATCCAGACTCTCCTTTGCGATGACGAGGTTAACGCAATTCTTCAGTATGGTATCAAGGGTACGCACTACGATGTAGTTGACGGTATCTACAAGAACCTTCAGGAGGAAGCAGGCGAGACACCTACATTCCCTTACGAAGGCTTCAACACATGGAACATGAGAAACGGCGACACCAAGCTTCCTCAGGCTACAGACGTGGCTCTTCAGGAGATGTTTGACAAGTACGCTAAGCTTGGCGAGAAGACCAAGTTCCCCAACGTAAACATTTACGATGGTTTCTCTGAGAACTATGAATCATACTCAGCAGAGAGATCCGCAGTCGGCAACGTTATGCGTCAGTACCTTGCTCCTTTGCAGGCAGGTCTTGTAGACGACGTAGACGCAGCTGTTGAGGACTTCAGAACCAGAGTTAAAGACGCAGGCCTTGACAAGTGCCGTGAAGAGTACACCAAGCAGTGGGTAGCATACTGCGAAGAGTACGACTACAAATAAAACGTTTTTCTTGGTATAATTGAGGGGCGGAGTTCCTCCGCCCCGTATATGAACAGGAGAAAAACTTTGGAAAAGCGAGCTACAATTAAAGATGTTGCAAAAGAAGCGGGAGTTTCCATCTCCACAGTTTCCAATGCTCTGAATAACGTAAACGTTTTGAACCCCGACACCAAGGAGCGCGTGCTCGAGGTGGCGCGGAAACTCAATTACACACCGAATCTTAACGGCAGGAACCTTAAGGCCCAGGCCACAGGTGTTCTTGGCCTTTTCCTTGGTGAAATCAGAGGTCCCTACTATGGCGAGCTTTCAGATTCCATCTACAGAGCCTGCAGAGAATCTTCCTACGAGCTTGAAATTTTCCTAAGCTCCGACCCCAGGCATATTATGACCAATATTCTGGGTCACAGAGTGGATGGCGCGGTTATCCTTAACCCGGCGATCGAGAAGGAGCAGGAGCAGATTTTAAAAAGCCAGGGCATTCCTACCGTATACATAGACCGAATCCTTGTGGGCGACAAATCCGCCAGCGTGGTTTTCGACTCCCACACCGGAGGCGAGAAGGCCGCCAGATTCCTACTGGAGCTGGGCCACAAGAAGTTCATGTTTGTGGACGGACCCTTCGGAAACTACGACGCAGTTGAGCGTCGCAAGGGCTTTTTCGAAGTGTTAAAAAACGCAGGTATCTCCATTAAGGATGACTATATACTGAAGGGCGAGTTCGATCGCAAAGCTTCCTATGACGCAATTACAGCGTTTCTGGATGAAGGTAAGGAGCTGCCGGATGCGATTTTTGCAGCCAACGACGTCAGCGCCATCGGCGTAATCGAGGCCCTCAGAGAAAACGGTGTTAAAGTTCCCGAACAGGTCAGCGTTATGGGATGCGATGACATTGAAACAACAAGAATGTTTAAGCCCACGGTTACCACGATTCGTACGTTTTTCGAGAAACAGGGTACCATTGCCGTGGAGCAGCTTATCAAAATGATTAACGGTGAGCCCGGTGCGCTTACCACATTAGATGGAAGGATCATCCCCCGCGAGTCAACCATTGCGAAGGAATGATAATGAAAAATATTAGAATAATCAGTACCTGCAAGAAGGAGGGTATGTACTGGGAGAAGAGAACCCAGGAAACCACCGGGCAAACCGGAGAGATGCGCCTTATCAAGGTCTATCCGGAGGAGCAGGACATGACTGTTGAAGGTTTTGGCGGTGCTTTTACGGAGGCGGCTGCCCACACCTACGCCTGCCTTGGAGAGAAGGCCAAAGAGAATGCGATGCATGACCTTTTCGGCGAAGCGGGCCTTAGATATACCATGGGTCGTATCCATATGAACAGCTGCGATTTCGCGCTGGATAACTATACTTATATTGAGGAAAACGATACCGACCTGTCTACTTTTGACATCTCACACGATGAAAAAGAAATCATCCCCATGATTGTGGATGCCACCTGGGAAGCGGGCCTTCAGCCCACTCTTTTTATGACCCCCTGGTCCCCCTCGCCCTTCATGAAGACAAACGGCGAAATGAACCACGGCGGCAAGATCAAGGATGAATACAAAGACCTTTGGGCATCCTATTATGTGAGATTCATAGATGAATATAGAAAAAAAGGAATCGATATCTCATATCTGTCGGTACAGAACGAGCCTAACGCCGTTCAGACATGGGATTCCTGTATATATACGGCTGAGGAAGAGGCGGACTTTGTAGCGGGACATCTTGGACCTGCGCTTGAGGAGGCAGGACTTCTTGATTCCATGAAGCTTTTTGTCTGGGATCATAATAAGGAGATTGCCTACGACAGATTAAAGGCTATTCTTAATTATCCCGGCGCATCAAAGTACGTGTCGGGCTGTGCCGTTCACTGGTACACGGGGGATCATTTCGAGAACCTGGATCTGATAAGAAAGCATTTCCCGGGAAGAGAGATTTTCTTCACCGAAGGATGTGTGGAGTACTCGCGTTTTTCACATATAGATGATGTGTCGAAGGCGGAAATGTACGGCCACCAGATGGCGGGAAATTTGAATCATGGCGTAAGCGCCATCATTGACTGGAACCTTTTGGTGGATTTTCAGGGGGGCCCCAATCATGTGGGCAACTATTGCGATGCGCCCCTTAAGGCCAACGAGGCCGGCGACGATTATGAGAGGCAGCTGTCTTTTTACTACATTGGGCATTTCTCAAGATATATCAAACCCGGGGCGAAGCATGTAATAACCAGCAGATTTACGGATTCCATCGACGCTGCGTCCTTTGTAAATCCAAACGGCGAGCGTGTTGTGGTTCTTATGAATCGCTCCGATGGGGCCGAGACTTTCTACCTTGCCGAGGGGGATTGCAGCTTCGAGTTGACTTTGGACCCTCATTCAATTTCAACGGTATTATATGATTAGAGAGCAGGAAGGGCTGGGCCCTTCCTGATTTCTTTTCTGCCTTTTGGCTCTTTCTGCCTTCTTAGCTTCCTGGCTTCCTGGCTTCCTGGCTTCTCCTGGCTTTTCCCTTGGCCATTTTGTTTCCTAGAGCGGATAATTCGCGCCTTTCTCGCTTTTTCTGCCTTCTCGAGCGGATAATTTCCGCCTTAAGGGCATTTTATCCGCTGCTTTTTGAGTTATGTCAATCAAAATAGCACCCTGCATCATAATAAAACGCCCTTTTTGCCGTTTTATTACACAAATTAGTTGACATAACACCACGAAATTCCCAAATCAGGCGGAGAAATCAAGAAAAATCAAGCATTTATCCGCCCACTGCCTCAAAAACGCCATCTTATGTCAACCAACAAGCATAATAATTCCCCATAACTGCGATTCTATTACACAATCCACCCTGATTTTGGTTGACATAACTCGTTTTAAGCAGGACGTGCAAATCGGGGACAGTCCTGCTTTGCACACTACGCATGCAAAGACACGACAGTCCCCGACCTGCACATCCAAAGACACGACAGTCCCCGACCTGCACATCCCGGCAGCAATGCACAAAAAAAGAGGCGCAGATCTGCGCCTCTTCAAGCAAGCTTAGTAAGCTATACAATCTAGTTCACAAAGATATGCTTACGCTTATTGAAGTAGATTGTGTTAACGATAATCATCACAATGCCCATAATAACGTTTCCGATAATGGCAGGTGTCATTGTGCTGATGCCTGTGATTGCGGTTGTGGCTACAACATAGAGAATGTCACTGATTACGATGATTGCGTAAAGGATGCAAACCATTTTGCCTGCAATGGCTTTGCGCTTGATGATTGACAGTGCAGCAATAACTGCAACTACAACGGCACCAATCATTATTACACCGTAAACTTTATCCATAACCATAAGGCCTGTTCCGTATATATCATATACAGTTTCGGCAGATACGCCGGTTGATGCATAAACAAGGCCTGTCAAAAATGAAATTGCGTTGTAAGTGTTGATTACAGCTCCTGCCCAAAGTGCAAAATAGCAAAGGAAGTTTGCCCAGGCAAGGCCGGTTGTCTGTGCCTGCACAGGTGCGTTTACGGGTGCAGCAACGTTGTCTCCAACAGGATTTCCGCATTTGGGACAAAATTTTGCGCCTTCTTCAAGTTCAGCGCCACATGTGTTACAATTCATAGATATCTCCTTACGTATGGTTTTATTTACTACGTTATGACTATATACACCTCACCATGGACTGTCAAGTTTTTTTACAGGTACAATCCCCCTGTAGAGGGTGCAACTAATTGTCGCACTATTTGGCTTGCGTAGGGGAAATATTTCGAATATAATTGTCCTGTAGTACCCGGTTGATATTGTAGCAGCACACGGAGGAAAAACTATGGATTTCTTGTCGGCAGCTGAAATGGCAATCAAGTGGGGAGTAAGCAAAAGAAGGGTTACAATACTGTGCAAAGCCGGTCGCGTCCCGGGAGCCAAAATTGTTGGAAACATGTGGCTCATCCCTGAAGATGCAAGAAAGCCGGAAGACCCGCGCAAAGAAAAAAAGGAATTAATTTAGAAAGTAATTATGAAAAAAGAGAAATTAGGAAAAAGAGTAGCTATGTCCCTGTTCGGCGTAATCATCTGCGCCATAAGTGTAGGGATTTTTAAAATTGCCGCCCTGGGGGTGGACCCCTTCCAGTCTTTCATGGCCGGCCTGGATTCCATCGTACCCATAAGCTTCGGCACACTTTACGTCATCACCAACGCGGTGATGCTTTTGTTTGCCTTAATATTTGACAGGCATTATATAGGAATCGCGACCTTAATAAACCTGTTTTTGCTGGGCTACATCACCCAGTTTACCTACGAATTCTTACAGAAAATCATTGTGAACCCAAACATTGGCGTCCGCATCGCATGCCTTGTAATCGGCGTGGTCATCATCTGTTTCGGTTCGGCATTTTATATGACGGCGGATTTGGGCGTATCCACCTATGATGCCGTGGCCCTTATCATTGTTAACACCTGGAAAAAAGGCAAGTTCCAATATGTCCGCATCATCACGGATATCGTCTGCGTCATTCTCGGGGTGACACTGTTCATGCTTGCCGGCGGAACCATCGGAAATATTCCCACCATTGCGGGAATCGGAACCATCATCACCGCATTTTTCATGGGGCCTTTGATCGAGTTCTTTAATGTTAAGATTGCCCGGCCTTTCCTGGGGAAGTAGCTAGCAAGGGCCGATGTGCAGGTTGGGGACAGGCCCAGATTGCACGGTGCAATTTGGGCCTGTCCCCAACCTGCACCCCCCAACCTGCACATCGGCCCCCAAATCTACCGCACTACTTCGTATATCGCCTCCAGCAGTTTTCCGGAGGGGTCGGAGCCGTGCTCCCAATAGAAGATCCCGCCGTAGCCCTCATCAAGGACATACCTGGACTTGTACCGCAGCGACTCCTCGTCATCGTAGGTGATGAAGGTGCTGCCGTTAAACAGCCAGGGGGCCTTGGCCTCCTCGTCCCAGTAGCGCACATATCCGTTCTTATTAATATATTCATTGTCAAGCACCGTAAACCCGGGGCCATAGCCGCCGCCGGTCCTCGTAAGCTGCAAAAAACCGTGGTTTACGTCAGGCACATTTTCCCATTTTCTGGAATAGAATCCCGCGCCAAGAAGCAGTCGCTCCTTCGGAAATCCCGCATCCACAAACAACTTCATAGCCCTGTCGCAGCTGTTCATAAAATAGTCGCCGCGGCTTGTATACAAAGCGGTGTGGTGCCCCGTCAGCGCATGGAACCCGCACTTAAGGTCGTAGGTCATGACGCAGATGTAATCAAGAATATCCGCAAGCTTAGCCACCTCAACGCAGTCGATATAGTAAACATCCGCCCCCGCGGCGATGGTCAGAAGCTTCCTTGAATCCTCCGAAGTCCCAAACTCAGCATCCAGAGCCTTCCTTATTTCTTGGCAAAAAAACGTAAAGTTCTCCTTATCAGCAGGACTGGCCAAAGTCCCATTTGAAGGTACACAAGGGTACTCCCAGTCAAGATCGATGCCATCCAGATCACATTGGCGAACCAGTGCCGCCATATTTGCGGCAACCTTTCTGCGAAGCCCCTCATCCGCCGCACAGGTGGAAAAGGCTTTCCTGTCGCCGTCAATGTAGGAGAGGCAGATTTTACAAGAAGGGTTCCAGGACCTGATCTGCGGAATCATCTTAACCTTGTCGTGTTCTGCGCCGTCCACGCTTCCGTCGGAAAAAACCCGGCCGAAGGCGATATTCAGGTGAGTGACCTTCTTTGCTCCCTCCTCAGTGATGGTGCCGCGCTCGCTGATGTAACCCAATACTTTCGTTTTCATTTCGTTCTTTGAATACCCTTTGGTTTAATTATAATTTCTTGCGCCGAAAATCCCGGTGCCCACGCGAACCATGGTGGAGCCCTCCTCCACGGCAACCATGTAGTCGCCGGTCATGCCCATGGACAGGATGGTGGGGTCGACTCCGGAGAAATTGGCGGTTTTTACCTCATCAAATAAATTCTTTAAGTTGCGAAAGTGCTGGCGGTTGGTCTCGGCATCCTCGGTGTAGGGCGCGGAGGTCATGAGGCCCGCCACCTTAACGTGGGGCAGGGCGCCGATTTCCTTGGCGGCCCCCAGGGTTTCCTCTTTGGTAAAACCCCACTTGCTCTCCTCACCGGCAATGTTCACTTCCAGAAGAACCGGCATCACGATGTCATGCTTCGCGGCCTCCTTCTCAATCTGCATGGCCAGGGGAATGGAGTCCACGGAGTGAATCAGGGTGACCTTGTCGATGATGTACTTCACCTTGTTTCGCTGCAGGTGGCCGATCATGTGCCACTCGGGCTTGCCGCCAAGGGCTTCGTACTTGGCCACAATTTCCTGAACGTAGTTCTCGCCAAAAAGCCTCTGCCCCGCCTCCATTGCAGCTTCGATATCCTCCACCGGCTTGGTTTTGCTCACCGCACAGATGGTAACCTCCTTCGGGTCCCTCCCGACCTTCTCGCAGGCCTTCCTCACATTTTCTCTTACAGTTTCCAAGTTGTTTCTGATTTCGTCTTTCATACCTTCCATTATACTCCGATGTGCAGGTTGGGGACAGGCCCAGATTGCACGGTGCAATTTGGGCCTGTCCCCAACCTGCACGGTGCAATCTGGGCCTGTCCCCAACCTGCACATTTCTGCTAAAATAAAAAGGTGAAAAAAATAAAAAAGTTTGTAACGAATAAGATTTAATTTGCATTAATGGTACAGAGAGGAGGGATAGGATGCAGCCGATTGAGGAAATATATCGCGATTACGCGAAGACGGTCTACAAGTTTCTGGTTTCACAGACCCGGGACGAAGATCTTGCGGAAGAGCTCACGCAGGAGACCTTCTACCAGGCCATCAGAACCAGCGACCGCTACGACGAAAGCTGCAAAATAACCACCTGGCTTTGTGCCATTGCCCGGAATGTTCTTATCACTTACCGGCGAAAGCACCCGCCTTTAGAGGACATCGACGAAGTGGATGAGGCCTCAGCTGCCACATCAACATCCGCTGAGACCGAGGCCTTAAGCAACATTGGCCGTGTGGATCTTCTTAGAAAAATCCACAATCTCGACGATCCCTACAAAGAGGTAATCTACTTAAGAGTTTTCGGTGAACTGTCTTTTGCCGAGATTGGCGAAGTCCTTGGGCACAACGAAAACTGGGCCAGGGTTACATTTTACAGAGGAAAAGAAAAACTGGGAAAGGAAACAAACTGAATGAATAAAATACCATGTGCAGTAATTAAAGATCTTCTGCCTTCATATATAGACGGACTCACATCCGCCGAAACAAACGCTTTGGTTGAAGAGCACCTTGCAGATTGCGACGGCTGTCGCCTGACTTACCAGGTGATGAAAGAAGAGTCGGAAGAGGCTGCAAAGCCCACTTCGGAGGACAGGAGAGAAATTGATTTTTTAAAGAAGAATAAGAGGAAAAACCGCGGTATTCTCTGGGGAAGCCTGGGTTTGGCTTTATTCCTTGCCGTGATAATTCTTTTTGCGAGACTTTATCTTGTGGGAAACGAGGTTTCTCCGGAGGCGGTTAAGTGCAGGGTAAGCGGCAGCGGAGAGGATCTGGTTTTGGAGATTTTGCCTGATGGGGCGAAGCACTCATATGTGGCAAGCGAGTTCAGCTATTCGGATCATGTGGAGATTGAGGTAAAGGAGAGATTGCCGATTTTGCCGGAGTTCCTTTATAGCCACGACTTTGATTTCAATGAGCCCTTTGCGATTCCCTTGCACAATTCGGGTTCCATCGATTATATTACGGTAAACGGCAACATTGTCTGGTATAAGGGGCTTGCGATTTCCCCCAAGCTTTCTGCGGTTTACGAGGCCGAGCACCCATATTGCGGGGACCCTAGCGCCAATGCAAGAACTGCTGACGCTTTGGGATTTTATGAGATTTTCGGTGGTTTTACAAATGCGCTTCAGACCGCCCACGAGCCCTACGACTGGACAATAAAGCTTGAGGAAAACGTGGAGCCGGGGCTTAAGAATGCCACGGAGGTGGCCATGAGGAAAAATGCGTACATTATCCTTGCCACCGTGGAAAATCTCGGCAGCGTCAGCTACGAATATACTGTGGACGGAATGAACGAAAGCCTCACAGTCACCGCAGACGACGCCACGGAATTCTTCGGGGAGGACATCAAGTCCTGCTACGACAACCTCATCGCCCTCCACCGATTGTTCACTATGGTCGGGATGTAGGCCGGATGTGCAGGTTGGGGTCCGACGTGCAGGTTGGGGACAGTCCTGCTTTGCACACTGCGCATGCAAAGACACGACAGTCCCCAACCTGCACATCGGCCCCAACCTGCACATCGGCCCTAGGCCGTCACGTCTTACATCTTGAACTTCTTCACGATTTCCGTCAGGGCTGCGGCGGCGCGGTCAATCTGGGCCTCGGTGGAGCCAAGGGCCTCCACGTTGCGGGCCACCATGTCGGAGGTTGCGGACAGCTCCTCGGCAGTTGCGGCATTCTCTTCGCTGGCGGCAGAGAGGTTGGACACAAGGTTTCCGATGCCCTCAAAACCCTGGGACAGGCGGCTGTTGACCTCGCTAAGAAGCGACACAGCCCGGTTCACGTCGTCGATGGCAGCCACGATGCCCTGGAAGCTTTCTCTTGTTTTGGCCACGCTTTCGTTCTGGGCCTCCACGAATCCCTTAACCATTTCGGATTTGTCGATGGCACTTCTGGTGTTGGCTTGAAGCTCGTCCAAAAGAGAGTTGATGGTGCTAACGTTTTGCTCCGACTCGTCGGAAAGCTTCCTTATTTCTTCGGCAACCACGGAAAAACCGCGTCCCGCATCACCGGCTCTTGCGGCCTCAATTGACGCATTTAAGGACAAAAGATTGGTCTGGCCGGCGATTGAAGAAATCAGCTCGGAGGCGTCGCTTATGCGGTTGGCGCTTCCTTCAACCGAAGCAATTCCCTCAAAAATCGAGTCGAAAGCGGCGACACAGTCGTTGTTGACCAAGGTGAGATTTTCTACGATTTTCATACCCTCGGCGCTGGCCCTTCGGATAAGGTCCGAGGCCTCGGCCAGAGCTTTGGTAGAATCCACGGAATCTCCCATTATGGCATCAAGCCTGTTCATATCGGATGCGATATTTTCAACGTCGCCGGCGGTTTGGGTTGCGGTTGCAGCCAGCTCCCCGGCGGCGTTTTTGATGGTTTCCATGCTCTCGGAAGCCTGAGTTGTGGCCACATTCATGCTCTCGCAGGACTCGGCCAACTCGTCTGACTGGGCATAAAGAGTGGTTATCACGCTGCGGAGATTCTGCTGCATTTTACCAAAAGAACGGGACATCTGGCCAATCTCGTCACGGGCCTTGGTCTCCGGCACGGTGGCGCTTAGATCATTGGTGGCCAAAACGTCCAACCTCTCCTTTGTTCCCTTAATCCCCTTGCTGATGCCCCTTGCAATCACGAAAACCCCGACGGAGGAAGCCGCCACAACCACGGCAAAAATAATCATGGCGCTCTCCAGACGGCCACGAATTATGTTAACCATTTCCGCAGCACGGTTGTTGGCCCAGGCCTCGGTGATGGCCTGCAGACGGGCAATGGCGGCTCTGGCGTTGGCAAAACTTTCCTCCTGCATTTTCACATCGCCGATTCGAAGCTCGATTTCGAAGGAGCGTTTCCATTTTTCCAGCGCCTCAAGAAAAAGATTGTAGGCCGTCTCGAAGTCGGTGTCCTCAACCAAAGTCCCGTTATATAAGGAAGAATCCGCCGCCGCCTTCTCGGCCGCCACGTTTACCTCCTCCAAAGTCGCGGCGGAGTAGGCGTTGTATTCGTCCACCATGGAGTGCTCCGAGCCCGCCACTTCTATGTATTTCGTAAAGCTCAGCTGGGCCTGGTAAAAATCCCTGTCCGCCGTGAGAAGATGATTGTTCACCTCGTAGAGAGTGTCGTAATAAATCTTCTTCGACTGCTCCCCAACCCAGTCCATGTTCATGCTCATGAACAAGAGAGAGAGGATAATAATAATCTCAAGTGGGATTGTTATTACGGCAATTTTGAATGCAATTTTCATATTTTTCATACTATATTTACTCCCTATTTGAATATTTCTGACCCTAGAAGGTACCAATTTACCAATACATTACCATCTTGCTTTGGCCTTAGAAATAGCAGAATTGCACGAAGAAATCGCCCTTTCATGGTAATAATCCACAAGTTTGTGCAATATCATTTCAAACCACCCGCAAGAAGTCAATATAGTTCGAAGTGCAGGTTGGGGACAGTCCCAACCTGCACGGTGCAAAATGGGGACAGGCCCCAACCTGCACGGTGCAAATCTGGGACAGGCCCAACCTGCACGGTGCAATTTGGGGACTGTCCCCAAATTGCACCATAATGTATAATAGAGGAGATATAATACAGGAGAATCAAATATGTTAAACGAATTTGCAAGAACACAATTAATATATGGCCCGGAAGCCATGGCCAAGCTGGCGGCTGCAAGAGTTGCGGTTTTTGGCATCGGCGGCGTGGGCGGATATACGGTGGAGGCCCTGGCCCGCTCAGGAGTTGGCGCCCTGGATCTTATCGACGACGACAAGGTTTGCCTCACCAACATAAACAGGCAGATTATCGCCACCAGAAAAACCATCGGTAAGTACAAGGTAGACGTGGCCGAGGAGAGGGTTCACGACATTGCGCCCAGATGCGAGGTCAGAACCTACAAGACATTTTACCTGCCGGAGACCCAGGACCAGTTCGATTTTTCTCAGTACGACTACGTGGTTGACGCCATCGACACGGTCACCGGCAAGCTTACAATCATTGAGAATGCGAAAAAACTTAATGTTCCCATCATCTCCTCAATGGGAGCCGGAAACAAAATTGACCCCACAAAATTTGAAGTGGCAGATATCTACAAAACTTCAGTCTGCCCCCTTGCCAAGGTCATGAGACATGAATGCAAAAAAAGAGGGATTAAGCATCTTAAGGTGGTGTATTCAAAGGAAGTGCCCAGACGCCCCCTTGAAGACATGTCCATAAGCTGCCGGACAAACTGTGTCTGCCCGCCCGGCACCGAAAGAAAATGCACGGACCGACGCGACATTCCCGGCTCCACAGCCTTCGTGCCCTCGGTGGTGGGCCTCATCATCGCCGGAGAAGTAATAAACGACTTAGTAAAATAGGAGCCGGGGGGGAGATGTGACATATCGGCCCCACCCGACATACCATGTCGGGGCAAAAACAAGGCAACTCTCGCTCTGTGTCGTGTTCAAAAAAGGCCCCGATTGATACCATATTCTCGAAAGGAGACAACAAAGCCTATGGACCAGAAAAAAATCGGCGGGTTCCTAAAGGGGCTTCGCAAAGAAAAAGGATTAACCCAGGAACAACTTGCGGAGCAGTTTAACGTATCAGACAGAACAGTTTCTCGTTGGGAAAACGGAAACAACATGCCGGATTTGGACATCCTTATTGAGATATCGGATTTTTACGGCGTTGACCTTCGAGAGATCCTTAGTGGAGAGAGGAAGAGCGAGAATATGGATAAAGAAACGAAAGAAACAGTTTTGCAGGCGGTGGACTACACCAACACCCAGGCGGAGAAATGCAACAAGCGCATCCGCCTTTGCAACGCCACCGGAATGCTGATTTTTGTGGCGTTCATGCTTTTGAAGGACACAGATTTGTACTTGAACAACCCCACGGTTTCCGTGATTGCCGATGCCGCCCAGGGCGTGGCCATCGGCATGCTCCTCACAGGCCTTATAATGTCCAGCCGCTACGGCGCCAGAGTCCGCGCCTTCAAGAAGCGCTTATTTGGTAAAAACATAATTTAGCTCCAATACGTGCAAAATGGGGACAGTCCCAAATTGCACATCGGCCTAAACAAAAGAAGGGCGGAGGCTCTAAAGCCTCCGCCCTTATAATATATTATAATGCGTGGTATCAAATCGGGATATCACGCTAGTCGAGGTTGGGCACTGAATCTTTCAGTGCAATTGAGGTATTTTTCATAGGCATATACCTCCTTTCCTCACCCTCCATTATACCATATGTGCAAAATGGGGACAGTCCCAAATTGCACCGTGCAACTTGGGGACAGTCCCAAACTGCACCGTGCAATCTGGGCCTGTCCCCAACCTGCACATCTTGAAACCACCCCCAAAGAGGACTAGAATAGTTGGAGCGGTATTAAGGAGGAAGCATTAAGTGAGTAAATCAGAGAAGAAATTTATATTAATTCTGATTGTGGTCGTGGCCGCAGCACTGGCCGGGACCCTTATATATAAGAAAGTTACTACCTTCAATTACAAAGACCACCTGGATGAAGTAATCATCTCGGTGGACAACAGCGATTTAACCCTCAGGGAATTCGGGTATTACATTTATATG
Source organism: uncultured Lachnospiraceae bacterium (assembly GCA_947167445.1). Taxonomy (GTDB): domain Bacteria; phylum Bacillota; class Clostridia; order Lachnospirales; family Lachnospiraceae; genus G11. The sequence goes on along the minus strand of CAMVID010000024.1, from coordinate 7,698 downwards.
ATTGAGGACACGGTGCAGGACCAGGCTCATCTTTATGACCCGCAAAACCCGCTTCGCTGGTGGAACACGCATTTTTCTGCGGGACCGGATTCCCAGTATGTCAGCGAGTATGCAAGAAAATCGGCGGTTAATACCTGTCTTTCCCACGAGATATATTATAAAGAAGCCCTCGCTGAGGGGCTTGACCTGACCCCCGAAGAGAAGGAAGCGGCTGAGAAGGCGGCATCAGATATGTGCGCCGGCATGACCGAAATTCAGCTTGAGAGAACGGGACTAACGGAAGACATCATCTACAATTTGAGATATAAACAGGAACTTGCGGCCAAATACGCCAGAAGCCTGTCCGAAAGAGTTGACTTTTCAGTCTATGAAGATGGCCCGGAGTTTGAACTTAGCGGGAATGGCGATTTTTTCCAAGATGTGGTTCTCCCGAGACACCAGGTTTCTATAAACAACGATCTTGTTGACAACGTGAATATGGGCCGCATGACAGTGAACCTCGACCAGAACTGAATGTGCAATCTGGGGACAGTCCCAAATCGCACATCGACAGCCCACACCGTCAACCTGCACAACACCCCAACCCCACCAACCATGGGCCTTCCCGCAGAGGAAGGCCCATTTTTATCCGGTAAAATCCGAAATTTTCTACTTGCGCAGCACCCCAACTTAATGTACCATCCCAATTAGATTTCAAGTGGCATTCAGCCACGCATTAGGATTCCCATCCGGTATCCTAAGAAATCCCACAACAAAACCAAAATATAAAACGTAAGGGAGGCTTAGAAGGTTAGAAGGATTCTCAGGAGAGAATTCCCCATTTTGATTGACACCCTACATTGTAGGGTATAAAGTAAAGGAGAAGAATGTCTTAAAGAAACTTGTAAAATCTTTAAAAACAGAAGCCGCTCGAAATAGGAGATGATACAATGTCAGCGTTATTTAAGGATTTAGAAGAAGGCCTTAAAGAGGCCATTGATTATGAAAAAGGAATTGGCAAGGCTCAGAAAACCATACTTGCAATTCCACCGGTCAAAATATACACCAACAGCGAAATCAAAAGGATACGTAACAAGGCCGGAATGACTCAAGCGGTTTTCGCCAGATATTTGGGTGTATCTGTCAAGACCGTTGAGGCATGGGAACTCGGAAGAACGCACCCCACAGGACCTGCATATAGACTTATTGATATCTTGTCCTATGGGAGTGAATATGCGATTTCATTGATTAGGCACAGCTCATCGCCCCTATAGTGAAATACTCAAGCTTTCTGTGTTAGACTTAACACGAATAGCCATGACCACACAATTCTACGAACCGTAGAATAAAAACCATCCAAACTATACGAATAAGGTGTTAACTATAGGTGTAAGAAGAAGTATTATGATATCAGAAAGAGCAAACAACACCAGACAAACGAAAGGAGCCGATATCATGTTCAGATTCTTACACATCACATTCGCAGCATTCAGATAATAGAGACACTAAGGGCCTTCCCAATAGGAAGGCCCATTTTTATTTGGTAAAAACAGAAAGTTCTAATATTTTATCACATAGTATATCACATATCCCCAGCTGAGAATACCATGAACAATAGCCCATCCCACAGAGTGCCAGTTCACGTAGCTAATGACCATGGCCAGCGCGCTTCCAAAGGTAATCCCGCCCTTAACCGTACTTGATACCGTAGCTTTCTTATCCATAATCTATCTCCTTTGTAAAAAATTCTATCTTCTCAGTCCATAATACATTATAATAGTCCAAAAGAAAACGCCAAAAGAAGGGAAAAACCATGAAAAAAATCGGATTGGTCGGCGGAACCGGCCCTGAATCGACACTGATGTACTACAAAGAATTAAACAGCCGAATCGACGCGGCCACAGGCGGCGCGGAAATGCCTGACATCGCCATCGAAAGCGTCAACTTCCGAAAGGCCTGGGGAATGGTCTCTGCAGGTAAAAACGAAGATCTCTCCAACTACCTCTCCGAGAAAGTAACCTGCTTAAAGAAAAGCGGCGCTGAGATAATTTCCCTCACCGCCGGCACAATGCATATAGTTTTTAACGAAATCAAGGCCCAGACGGATGTCGACCTCGTGAGCATCCCCAAGGCCGTAGCCGATGAAGCCGCAGCCAGAGGAATCAAAAAGGTTGGCCTTCTTGGCACCATTTTTACAATGGAAAAGGATTACATGAAAGAAGATTTGCGTGCCGCCGGCATCGAAGTAATCATTCCGGAAAAAACCGAACGCGATCTCATCGCCAAGCGAATCCTTGAAGAACTCGAGCTAGGCATAGTAAAGGAATCCACCCTCGCCGAGTTCACTAAAATCATCAACCGCATGAAAGACGAAGACGGCATCGAAGGCGTCATCCTTGGCTGCACCGAGCTCCCCCTTCTTCTAAATGAAGGCAATTGCCCGGTACCCTGCCTCGACGCCGTCGAAATCCACCTGAAGAAACTGATTGAATTGGCAATGTAGGTGCAGTTGGGGCCTGTCCCCAACCTGCACCGTGCAATTTGGGGACAGGCCCAGATTGCACATCCACAGCCCACATCGTAAAAAACTGGGTAGAGCGCTCTTTAGCCTATTTATGCAGGACTTTTTCCTCTATCAGAAAGAACACACCTTATGGCAAAATGAAACCGGTTCATCAAATCGGAATTCTAAATTTCACGCTCTTCGAAGATGCCCCGGAATTCTATGCGAACTATGAGTTTTTGAACGTTAAAAGCCTTCGCTCTTATAGTGACAAACTCAAGCTTTCTGTGTTAGACTTAACTCGAATAGACTTAGCAACAGACGAGGACAAGGCAAAGGAACTTGACTACTGGGCGGAGTTATTCAAATCCAAAACATGGGAGGAGATACGTATGTTAGCTGAAAAAGAACCGATTTTTAGTGAAGTAGCTACGAAAGTGCAGAAGCTTTCTAAAGAAGAGAAAATACGTCTGCAGTGTCTTGCCCGTGAGGATTATTATCGCACACAACAGGATTTCCATAATCATTATAAAGAACAATTAAAGGCCTTAGATAAAGCCTTAACAGAGAAAGATAAAGCCTTAACAGAGAAAGACAAAGCCTTAGCAGAGAAAGACAAAGCCTTGGCTGAGCAGCAAAAGAAAATTGAAGAGCTTCAAGCTAAACTTGAAGCAAAAGGTAACTAGCCACAATAACATTTTTCTACGAACCGTAGAATAAAAAATATCCAAACTATACGAATAAGGTGTTAACTATAAGCGTAAGAAGCCGTATTATGATATCAGAAAGAGCAAACAACACAAGATAAACGAAAGGAGCCGATATCATGTTCAGATTCTTACACATCACATTCGCAGCATTCAGATAATAGAGACACTAAGGGCCTTCCCATCAAGGAAGACCCATTTTTATTTGGTAAAAACCTCAGCTTCTCCAAACCTGTCCCAAACTTGCACGGTGCAAAATGGGGCCTGTCCCAAACTTGCACGGTGCAAAATGGGGACAGTCCCAAATTGCACCAAGCAGGAACGAATCCGTGGGCTGCGAAACGCAGCCATCGTCATCATTGTAAAAACAGCCGGTTGTTTATAAATATTTTATTATTTTTTAGATTTCATTAATATCTTTTTTTCTTAATTCCATGTATCCTAATACATGGAATTATTTTATTTCTCTGCTCCGCTCGGAGCGTTGCAAATCCTGGGTGATTCACCCGAGAATTTCCAAATTACTATAATATATTTAGGAGGGCAATTTTGAGAACTACTGTATACGATGATGTCTTTCGGACGTTAGCCCAAAAGACGCCAAGAGTTTTCATTTCGTTAATCAACGAGGTGTTTGGAACTCGTTATTCGGGTGAAGCCAAACTGGAACAGCTTCACAACGAATTTTACAAAAAAGAAGGTGTCGTAATAACTGATTCGATTTTTAAGATTGGAAAAGACCGTTATCACATCGAGTGCCAGAGCAGTAGAGATGGCACGATATCAATCCGAATGGTTGAGTACGATTTCCTTATTGGTATAACCGAAGCCAGAGGCAATCGCAATTATGAAAAAGTAGAATTACCATTATCATGTGTGTTATATTTAAGAAGTAGCAAGAATACTCCCGAATCATTGTCCATACGCATCTGTCAGGAAGACAGATCAATGGAATATGTTACCAAGGTGGTTAAACTGTCGGATTACACGTCGGACAGCATCGCAGAGAAGAAACTGCTCATCATGATTCCATTCTTCTTGTTTAACTATGAAAAGAAATTGAAATCGCCAAAAAGCAGAGATGAAGCTATGGAAGCAGCTTTAAATGATTGCAAGAAACTGGCGGAAACACTAAATAGGCTTGATGAAAAGGAATACACTAAAGACGAACTTGTAGACTTGAAAGAAGCTTTTGACAAGGTAAACAGCTACTTATTTAAGAATGATCCAGGTATTGCAGAGGAGGCTGAGAAAATTATGGGTGGAAACGTCTATGTTACCAGATCTGAGATATTGAGAAAAGAAGGCCGTGAAGAAGGCCGTGAAGAGGGTCGTGAAGAAGGCCGTATACAAGGCGCCATTGACATCATGCTCGAAATGAACTGCTCTGAGAGCGATATTATCTCCAAACTTGTGAAAACCTTCGGCCTTTCAGAAGAAGAAGCCAAAACCCGTTACGATGAATATGCGGCTAGCAATGTAATATCTTAGAAGAAGTGCAGTCTAAGGGCCTTCCCCAAAAGGAAGGCCTTTTTTATTTGGAAAAATCGAAACTTTCTCATCGCGCATAAAAAAAGAAACGAGCAGCCCGCTTGAGCAATAACGCCGTACGGTGAAAACCCATTTCTTATAGGTAGTATATTCTGGACTGACTTAGAAGTCAATCCTTCCTGCTTTGACAAGTGTATCTGCCTCGCTCCGCTTGTAAACCCTGCCTACGGCACCGCCGAGGGCGGCTACGGGGTTGACAACCGTTTCGAGACAGATAGAAAAGTAATCAAGCAGGAAGGATTTAGTATGCTGCGAAACGCAGCTATCGGCAACATGCACAACGTACCAATATTGCCTAAGGATATGGAAGCGCTGTATAATTACATTAACACAGGTAAGGTAGATGACGAACTTACCGAAGAGTTGGATGATGCTGTCAAAGTTGCGCGTATGGATGCAGAATTGAGAGGCGAGTATATGAGAACAGATTTGTTTATCCAGGATGCTATTTATGAAGGCGTCAAAATAGGTGAAGAAAAAGGCGAAAAGAAAGGCCGAGAAGAAGGGCGAGAAGAAGGCCGTTCAGAAGGTATCAGGGGAGTTATTGATATTATGCTCGAAATGAACTGCTCCGAGACAGATATTATCGCGAAACTCATAAAAACTTTCGGTATTTCAGAAGAAGAAGCCAAAACCCGTTACGATGAATATGCAGCTAGCAATGTAATATCTTAGAAGAAATGCAGCCCACAGCATTCAGATAATAGAGACACTAAGGGCCTTCCCATAAGGAAGGCCCATTTTTATTTGGTAAAAACCCCAGCTTCTCCAAACCTGTCCCAAACCTGCACCGTGCAATCTGGGCCTGTCCCCAACCTGCACCGTGCAATCTGGGCCTGTCCCCAAATTGCACATTATGGGGCGAAGTAGATGATGACGTTGTTTTGGGGCATGGTGAAACTCCTAACAGTAATTTCTCCATTAGCGTCGCTTTCATAAGCTGATTCTGCAACTAAAATATTATTATCGTTACCAACTTCAGGTGAATACAAGATAACCTTCAAATCAGCAGTGCTTACCGGCAGATCCTTTATCACAATATTGGCGTTATCACCGGCGTAATAACTTGTCACACATCCATCCTTAATATTCGGTGTAAACGTACATCCATCGTAGGCAACAACACTCACGTTATACGTCGGCTCCGGATCCGCAGTAAGTGTTGCCGTAACTTCGGAAGAAGGCATTGCAAATGAATACTGGTAATATCCATCACCATCCGTGGGCTCAATAGTCGATCCATCCGGCATGGTAAGAACCGGCTGCCTATAGCGATCTGCAGGGAGAGCCCCAATCTTCACTGTCTCTCCCACATTAAAGTCTTTGCTGGTCAAATCCCGTGAGGAACTTCCTTCCTCGATAATCCATGCCTGTAATTTATTGGGATCAAATGACAAAGTCACTTTATTGGTAGATGCAGGCGTGGTTGTGCCTGATCCTGAATCTGTGCCGGAAGAGGAACCGCCACCGCCGGAAGAGCCACCGGACGAAGAACCACCGCCCGACGAATCACCGGAAGAAGAACCACCGCCACCGCCGGAAGCCGAGCCACCGGACGAAGAACCATCGCCCGACGAAGAACTTCCGCCTGAAGAACCTCCGTCCGATGCAGAGCCGCCGGTAGGTGTAACATTCACTCTCTGCGTACCAGCAGCCTCGCCTGATATTTTTATATCAGCCTTAGTCCTGTCACCTGATGGTAGTTCTATTCTACCTCTACCGTCAGCCTCGCCTGTTATTTTTATGTCAGCCTCAGTCGCGTCAGCCAGTGTTATCTTCGGCTTGTGCTCCGGCTCGATAGCAGACAAATCCGCCGACGACGTATCCGCAGAACGCTGCGCCACCTCCGGCATCGCATTCACCGAAGCCTCATCGGGCCCGTCGCCGCCCGAAACAACAACCTCATTATCCCCAACCAGACTAACCCCGGCCGCCTCAGCTTCCTCGGCCCTTTCATACCTTGTATCAAGCGCAGTCATGGACGCGCTCTGGGCCGCCGTGGAAGCCGCTGCATATTGATCCGACCCCGTAACAGCAGCATTAACGCAGCCTACATTGGACGCGATGGTGGTCATTTCTTCGGCATCCCAGCCGGTCTCCTCCACAACTCTGCCAAAAACTTCCTTATCTGCAACAATCTTCTGCACCAGAAGCGGCGGCAAATCAGCGGGGGTGACCTTGCTCATTTCAAACCTCACGCTGTCAGATCCCTCCATAAAATCCAAAAGGCATACCTGTGCATACTCCCCGGCCGTTATGTCAACTTCATTAGTTCCGCCGGTAACCGGATTGGTACCAATAAGGTGCACATGCCCCGACGAAAGCGTTATCTTAGCAATGCCGGTTTTTTCATTATAAATAATGTACCCCGAGGTGCCCGTAATCCGGACCTTTAAGGAGTCCATTTCGATGATGAATTCCTCGCCTTCGGCGACTTTTTCCGTTGTGTAAAAATACAGTCCGCCATTCTCCAAACGGACAATCTTTTTATTGCCGTCAGCTGTAACTGTAGCGGAAGAGTTTACATCCAAGCCGACTTTTTTGGTATCGTCCAGGTCAAAGTCGACGCTTCCATCATCCTTGGTAGAAACCGAATTCTCTCCGTTTTCGGAAACCGTAACGGTTCCCACAGTGTTTGTGATTACAAAGGGCTCCTTAGTCTGTGCCCCGCTTCCGCAGCCCACTGTCCCCATAACAAGACAGCCGGCCACAAACGTCGCAAAAGCTTTAATAATAGTGTTCTTTTTCATAGTTGTGCCTGCCTTTGAAAAATTTTATCTACCCTCCATTATATTCCTTTTTCTCCACCCCTGCCACAACCACCAGTCCACTAAGGTGCAGGTTTGGGGACTGTCGTGAAATGCATGCTCGCGTGCATTTCAGGACTGTCCCCAACCTGCACCACAGAAAGAGTATCAACAGCCTGAATCTTCCAAAGAGATCAAGATATTATCAGTC
>CAMVID010000023.1:0-39016 GCA_947167445.1 uncultured Lachnospiraceae bacterium | reverse complement strand
CGCCAAGAGACAGGCGAAGCTGGACGAGGAAGATGAAGAGGGCGGAAGTGTATCCGTTTTCCTTGTTACCATTGTTATAGTTGTAATCTGGCTTGCCATTTTATGCCTTCTTGTCAAGCTGGACGTAGGCGGATTCGGTTCGGGAATTCTTACACCAATCCTTAAGGATGTTCCGGTTGTAAACAAGATTCTGCCTTCTGATTCCGTTATGGAGACCAGCTACGAGGACAGCTATGAGGGCTACACATCCCTTCGTGATGCGGTTGAGTACTCGAAGACTCTGGAGTCACAGCTTGAGGATTCCAGATCTACAGAGGAGTTACAGGCTGCGGAGATAGCAGAGCTTAAAGCTGAGGTCTTGAGACTCCAGGAATTCGAGGATATGCAGGTGGAATTCCAGAGAATCAAGAATGAATTCTATGAAGAAGTTGTATATGCGGAGAAGGGTCCAGGACCTGAGGAGTACATCAAGTACTTTGAGTCAATCGATCCTACGACAGCAGAGACATTATATAAACAGGCCGTGGTGAAGCAACAGGTGGATGAAGAACTTGAAGACTATGCAAAGGCCTACTCCGAGATGAAGCCCAAGGAGGCGGCGGGCATCTTTGAAAAGATGACCAACAACCTTGAACTTGTGGCCAAAATACTTGGACTTATGAATGCCGATGACAGAGGTAAAATCTTGGGCGTTATGGAAAAAGAAACAGCTGCAAAAATTACTAAAATTATGGACCCTGAGGGTTAAGTCATTCGGGTTATGAACCGATATATTCTTTGTAACCCGTACCTTGAAAACTGAAGAGAGGAGAATGCGAATGACTTACACACCTGTAAATGGTACAAGACCCATGGTAATGGATTTTGCACCCCAGGCGCCGGATGTCAATCAGATGTCAAAAGACGGCAGCTTTACAGACGTATTCAAGGGTCAGACAGGAGACAAAGCCGAAGCACAGGCTTCGAATCCCAAGACTACCGGTAAAGAAAATGCCGGTGAGAGCCTGAAGAGTAAGAAAGGTCCCGCAAAGGAAATTAAAGAAACAAACGAGACCACAGAAACAAAGCAGGCAGAACCCATGGATGCAGCAACTAAGGAAACTGTTGAAACAGAGGTTAAGGAAGCAATTACCGAAGCTATCTCAGAAATCGCTGAGGAGTTCGAAATGGAACCCGAAGAGATTATCGATATCATCGAAAAGATGGGACTTCAGCCGGTAGATATCCTTATCCCCGAGAATCTTACACAGGTTGTTCTAGAGGTAGCAGGAGAGACAGAGCCCATGGCCCTGGTAACTGACGAAAACCTTAACAACTTTGTAAATGAGTTAAACGAAGAACTTAGAACTGTAGTTGACAATCTGGCAGCAGAAAACAACGTAACAAGAGATGAAGTTATTGAAGCAGCAGCACCTGCATTTGAAAATGTAATGGCTGAGGCAACCAAAGAAGAAGATAACGACATCAAGGTAACCTTCGAAGTAAAAGAAGATAAGACTTCAAAGGAAACCAAAACAAATGACCTTCAGAATGAAGGCAAGGAAGTCCAGGTAAAAGAGGACGGCAAAATTTCTGAAGTTCCCGAGACTAAGTCATCAAAGGATAACAAGAATGAAGCTCACGACGGTGCAGCCAAAGGAAACGTCCTTCTTGACAATATCGCAAACAAGGTCACCGAGACAGTTGTAGAAACAGCGGATTCTACTTTTACCTACACAGAAGCAAGACAGGTAATGGATCAGGTTATCGAAAGAATCCACGTAGCTGTGAAGCCTGACACATCAGATATCGAGATGATGCTTCATCCCGCAAGCCTCGGAGCAGTAAACGTTCATCTTTCCAGCAAAGAAGGAATGGTAACCGCACAGTTCACAACTCAGAACGAGCAGGTTAAGGCAATCCTCGAAGCTCAGATGATTGAACTTAAAGAAACCTTCGAAGCAAGGGGCGTCAAGGTTGACAACATCGAAGTTTCCGTTCAGACAAATGCATTTGCTCAGGAATATGAGAATTCCAGAGACAGAGAAAACGGACAGAACGAAGACAGAACCAGAAGACAGGGAACCAGAAGAATCAACTTGAATTCACTCGAAGAAATTCCCGAGGATTTAAGCGAAGAAGAATCCATAGCCGTTTCCATGATGGAAGCTAACGGCAGCACGGTGGATTACATGGCCTAAGGGCGAAAGGAGTATTAATGAGTTCAATAGCATATGTAAATGATAAGGGCGAGTTTATGAAAACCGCATCTCAGGAATCTATTGCTTCTCAGGTATCCAACAAGACTAAGTCTGATATGAACAAGGATACATTCCTTCAGCTCCTCGTAGCTCAGATGAAGTACCAGGATCCCCTGGAACCTACTTCCAACACAGAGTACATTTCCCAGTACGCTACATTCACTCAGGTTGAAGAGATTCAGAACATGGCAGCCAGCATGGAACTTTCCAGAGCATCATCACTGGTAGGACAGGAAGTAATGATCGAAACCAAGGATGAGGACGGAGTAACAAAGAGTGTCCAGGGCAAAGTTGATTATGTAACATATGAAAACGGCAAAGCCTATGTTTCAATCGATGAAAGCCTCTATTCCGTAAGTGATGTAACAAGCATTGTTGATAAGACCTACATGGATGCATACGCGCTGGCAAGCAATCTTATTAAGAGGCTTACAGAGCTTCCGGCAGTTAACGCTGTTTCAGAGAAAGACCTTGTTGAAATCGACAGTCTCTGGTCAATCTACAACGGCATGGATGACTACCAGAAAACATTTATTGCATCAGATGCATTAAAAGCTCTAAAGGAATACGCAGAAAAAGCCGATGTAGTAAGGGAACGTATCAAAGAGTACGAAGCAGCAAAGGAAAACGAGACAACGACAGAAGATTCCACATCAATCTAAGACGGATCTAAAGTTCTGAAGGAACAGAAGGGAGGAAATCAAATGTCATTTCAAAAGACAGGATTCCTTTCCATCGAAGCACTGCAGGACCAGTACTTAAACCAGAACAAACCCGCTGCAATCAAAGAAACACCTGAAGTTAAATTCGGGGACGTCTTCAAATCGAAAATCAAGGCAGAAGAAATTGCGAACCTTAAATTTTCGAAGCACGCGGTAGGCAGACTGGCAGACAGAAACATAACACTTTCCGACAACCAGATCGAACGTTTAAGTGACGGAGCTGCAAAAGCAAGCGAAAAAGGAATCAAAGATTCACTGGTCATCGTAGATAAGCTGGCATTTATAGTAAATGTACCGAACAAGACGGTTGTAACAGCAATGGACCAGACAGAAACAAACGAGAACGTATTCACCAATATTGACGGAGCCGTAATAGCATAACCGGACCTTACAGGAGGTTATTCATTCCCGACCGACAGACGGAATGAAGAAGCGGCTCTCCATTACAGGAGGCATTTAGCTTATGATGAGATCACTTTTCTCTGGTGTATCAGGACTTAAAACACACCAGACCAGGATGGACGTTATCGGTAACAACATCGCAAACGTTAACACCACAGCATTCAAATCATCTTCAGTTACTTTCTCGGCACTTATGTCCCAGACAACACAGAATGCATCAGGACCCAACGCCACAACCGGTACCGGTGGTATCAACCCCCGTCAGATCGGTCTTGGTGTTAAATCAGGTGCCATCAATACAGATATTTCCGGACAGGGTTCAGCTCAGTCCACAGGTAACCCCTTTGATATCATGATTACCGGTGACAACTTCTTCATCGTGTCAGACGGAAATTCAAACTTCTTCACCCGTGACGGTTCATTCTACGTAGACGGTGCAGGTAACCTTGCAATGACCAGCATCGGTTACAACGTAATGGGCTGGCAGGTTGACCAGGAAACCATGGAGATTAAGAAGGATACAGTTTCGGCTCTCAGAATCATGAGCGCTGAAAACATGACCTATCCCCCTGAGTCAACGACCAAGGCTTATTTCTCCGGAATCATAGATAAGAACGACACTGATGTAACAAGCTCATCAGGACTTATTCGTAACGTTAACTTCTATGATGCTTTAGGTTACAGCTACACAGCAAAGCTTACCCTTAAGGCTACAGATACCGCCGGCGAGTATGCTTTCGAGCTTGACTCTATTATTGACTCAAAGGGTAATGTACTTGAGCAGGACTTCAGCAAGATTCTTGGAAGCAGTGGTGTACAGACAGATAATAAGACGGACTTCACCCTTGCAAAGGGTTACAGTTTAAACGGCGGAACTTTAAGCTATAATGGTACGGCAGTTGCAACTCTTAGTCAGTTCCTCGATACTGATGGCGCGTTAAAGGCTTATGCTGATACCACAGGCTTTGCAGACGAGAATGCGTACAATGCAGCTGTAAATGAACTTGCAAAAGCATTTGGATTTGAAGGTAGCGAGAAGGCTTTCTACACATATTGGATTAAGGCGGATGATACAGCAACGCCTCCCGTTACAAGACATAGACTCACAGTAGATCTCCTTAATGCAAGTATTGCCCAGGATGCAACAGACAGAACTCTCCATGCGGACCAGCGTGAGATTCAGGGCGCCACAATCGATTACGATACAAACACCGGTAAGTTCAAGGGCATCAGCGGTGCTGACAACGCAACAGCAGTCACATTAAGACTCAGCGAACTTGGCGGTGAGTTTACAGATATCACAATCGACTTTGAGACATCTTCGATGTACGACAACAAGGGTACCTCAACAATAGCCGGTAAGAACGGTGATACAAAGGGCCTTGGAACCGGTAGAAGACTTGGTAAGATGACTCAGGTTTCCATTCAGAACAACGGTATGATTTATGCGGCATACGACAATGGTATGACAAGACTTCTCGGACAGATAGCTTCCGCAGAATTTGCAAACGCATCCGGTCTTACCAAAGAAGGTGACAACCTTTACTCCGCGTCAACAAACTCCGGCGAGTTCGATGGAATCGGTGTTGATGTAACTGCAAACGGTGGTTACTTCTCAACAGGTGTTCTTGAAATGAGTAACGTAGACCTCTCTGCAGAGTTCACTTCAATGATCACCACACAGCGTGGTTTCCAGGCAAACAGCCGAATCATTACAGTTTCGGATACATTGCTTGAGGAGCTCACAAACCTTAAGAGATAATAATTAATTAAATCATAATTTAATAGAGATAGGGATAAGGGTGTTCGGAGAGCACCCTTATCCCTGTTTACATAATATTTTTCTGCAAACAATTTGGACAATTCCGACAAATCATTTTGGGAGGTTTACATAATGATTGAAGTAACAAAAATGAATGGACAGAAACTGCTGATAAATCCTGATTTGATGGAGATGGTTGAAGAGACTCCTGATACGGTTGTCACATTCACTACAGGCAGAAAAATTATTATAAAAGAAAGTAGACAAGACCTGAAAAATTTAGTAAAATCGTATAGAAAGGATGTTTTTGCAAAATAGAGCGAAAATATCGGGTGGTATTGCATGGATATAGCTTCAATTATCGGATTGGTGTTATGCCTTGGCATGATGCTTTTGGGTATCATTACCAGTGGTGGTATTCAGACCATCGGTAACTTCATTGATGTCCCTTCGGCAGCTATCACTTTTGGTGGTGCTTTTTGTGCGATTTTGGCATCCAATTCAATTGCTACCTTCGTTGCAGGCCTTAAGAGCTTCACCCTGATTCTTAAAGCTCCTGCAAACAACACGGCAGACACAATCAATAAAATCATCGAGCTTTCCAACGTGGCACGTAAGGAAGGCTTATTGTCGTTAGAGGAAGCTTCCTCCCAAATTGACGATGCATTCCTGAAAAAAGGAATTTTACTTATAGTCGACGGTACAGATCCCGATCTTGTACGTGGCATCATGGAAACAGAGCTTATGTGTATCGAAACCAGACACAAAAAGAAAATCGGTTTCTGGGACGACGTAGGTTCCATGGGTCCTGCCTGGGGTATGATCGGTACCCTTATCGGTCTGGTTAACATGCTGCAGAACATGTCCGACCCTGACTCCATCGGACCTTCCATGGCGACAGCTCTTATCACAACACTTTACGGCTCCATGCTTGCAAACTGGATTTGCGCACCTGTATCCAAGAAGCTGACATATAACAACTCCGTGGAGATTACGGAGAAGGAAGTTATGATAGAGGGTCTGCTTTCGATTCAGGCAGGTGAGAACCCCAGAGTTATCGAAGAGAAGCTTAAGTCATTCCTGGCTCCTTCCGAGAGAAACACTTCCTCTGAGGGAGGTGAAGAGTAAATGGGCAAACAGCGCAAGGAAGATCCGCCGCCACCGGGGGCCCCGGCTTGGACAGCCACCTTTGGCGACCTGATGAACCTTCTGCTTTGCTTCTTCGTTCTTCTCTTTTCAATGTCAACTATTGACGCTGAAGCATTTGAGCAGTTGGCGGCATCATTCACAAAGACAATCAGTATCCTCTCGGGCGGCGCCACCGCAATCGGAGAGGGTGTACTTATAAGCAGCGGCGTAAGCCAGCTTAATGAGCTTGACGAATACATAAACAGTACAGGTAAGATGGCCGAGAATGACGAGGAGGCCGAAGCTGTAGATGAGAAGCAGGAAATCCTCGATGAACTTGAGGCGGAGAAGCTTAAAGCATCAGAGGAACTTGCGGAGAAGATTGCCGAGGCGGTTAACGAGAATAACCTGGCCGGCAAGATCGACATACAGTTCACATCCCAGTATGTTCAGCTTACCTTGAACGGAGCAATCCTTTTTGATTCGGGACAGGCAGTCCTTAGAAGCGAGATTCTCCCGGTAATGGCCAATATAGGCGCAATACTTGAAAAGTACGCGGCGTACACCATAGAGATTGAAGGACATACCGACAACGTCCCCATGCACTCTGCTAAGTATGCCAACAACAATGAACTTTCGGCGGCCAGAGCTTTGGCGGTATTTGATTATCTTCTTGCCAACACAAGCCTTGATCCCGCAATGATTAAGACTTCGGGCAGGGGCGAATACAAGCCTATAGCCGACAATTCCACTGCCGAAGGAAGAGCCAAGAACAGGCGCGTGGAAATAAGAATCTATCACGAACTAAGTGATTACTAGGGGTGGATGATTATGAAAAGGAATTTGATATCGGTTTTAATCCTGGCACTTTTGGTGGTTAACGTAGCTCTTACCGCAGTCATGATGTTCTCTGTGGTGGGCACAAGCCGAAAGACAGCAGCCTTGGTTGAGGATATATCGGCTGCCATGTCATTGGATCTGACGGATCCCACAAGTATTGAGGAACCTGTGGCTACAGTTTCCATAGCTGACACCGCCACATATAAGTTTGCCGATCAGCTGACCATTACTCTTAAGAGCGGCAGCGATGGAAAGGATCATTACTTCGTAACCAGCGTATCCTTCTCAATGAATACGAAGGATCCCGGATATAAGGATTACGGAGCAAGCGTTGCGGCAGGCGAGCACGATACTATGCTGAAGGCTGCTGTATACGATGTTTTAAGCGGATGCACAATAGAGGATTTGAGAGCTGACAACAATGCAGCCGCATCAAAGGAGATTCTAAAGAGAATCCAGAGCGAATACGGTTCAGAGTTTATCTACAAGGTTAACTTCATAGATTTCCTGTATCAGTAAAGCTCCTTTGCTTAAATACAGTTAAAAGGAGGTGAACGATGTGGGCGAAGTATTATCGCAGAACGAGATAGATAACCTGCTGGCAGCGCTGAGTACCGGCGAGCTGGACGTGGATAACATGAATGATCCCGGCGAGGTACAGGTCAAGAATTACGACTTTGAAAGGCCTGCAAAGTTCTCCAAGGAGCATTTAAGGACACTGGAAATCATATTCGAGCATTATGGAAGATTGCTTTCCACCAACTTACCGATTTATCTTCGTAAGAATGTACAGATAAACGTAGCCAGCTCCGAGACGGTTACCTTTTCGGAGTTCACGAATGCACTGGCGACCCCCTCTATTTTGGGAATTGCCAACTTTGCTCCCCTAAACGGAAATATAATATTGGATTTATCCACCAACCTTGGTTTTGCCATGATAGACAGAATGCTTGGCGGACCGGGAGTTCCGATGGAGAAGTCCAGAGAATTTTCGGATATAGAGCTTACAATACTGGAGAAGACCATGGTTGTATGTGTGCAGCTTCTCCGAGAACCATGGAAGAATGTGGTAGATATAAACCCATACCTGGACAGGCTGGAGACCAACCCCCAGTTCGCACAGGTAATTGCACCAAATGATATGATAGCAATCGTTACTCTAAACCTTAAGATGGGTGACGTTGAAGGTCTTATGAACGTGTGTCTGCCTTACTTCACGCTTGAGAGCATTATGGACCGACTTAATACCAAGTACTGGTTCGCCAACATGAAGGAAACAGATGACGCACGATATGATGACTACATCGAATCTCTGATCAGAAGAGTTGAGGTTCCTGTGAAAGCCCTTTTGGGTAAGAGCAGCGTTTCAGTCAACGATTTTGTAAACCTTCAGGTTGGAGACGTTATACGACTGGATTCAAGGGTAGATCAGGAACTTGCAGTCTATGTCGGAAATATAAAGAAATTTACTGCGATGCCGGGAACTGAAGAGGACCGTTATGCGGTTCAGGTCACTTCCGTCATCAGAGAGGAGGATTAAGGAATGGATGGCATGTTATCTCAGGACGAAATAAACGCGCTCCTGAGTGGTATGAGTACCGAAGACAACGAACCAACGCAATCCGTTGTTGAACCGGGTGCCGCTGACGAATCGCTTCTTTCCGATGTTGAAAAAGACGCAATCGGCGAAGTTGCAAACATCAGCATGGGTACTTCGGCAACCACCATGTACTCTCTGGTAAACAGAAAGACAAACATCACTACCCCGGTTGTTGAATTGTCCAATTGGCAGACTGTGCTTGACGCATACGAGAAGCCTTGTGTTTTCATCTTGATCAAGTACACTGCAGGACTTGACGGCAGCAACATCTTAGTCCTTAAGGAAAACGACGTTAAGGTAATCACCGACCTGATGATGGGAGGTGACGGAACCAATACAGAGGGAGAGATCGGAGACCTGCATTTAAGCGCAATTTCCGAGGCCATGAATCAGATGATGGGTGCATCGGCAACATCTCTTTCCACAATGCTTGGAACCATGATTGACATAAGCCCGCCGGACGCAAGGCTGACGGATCTTTCAGAAGTAGAGGATGGATCTTCGATAGCAGAATTCCTTGGTGGGACATTTGTTAAGATTACCTTCAGGATGCAGATTGATGAATTGGTAGACAGCTCATTGATGCAGTTGTATCCTGTGGATTTTGCCAAGAAGCTGGTTGAAACCTTTATGGATAACCAGATGGGCGCAGGAGGTGGCAAAGACGCCGCAGCACCTGAAGCAGCACCTGCTCCCGCACCGGCACCTGCCCCTGCACCTGCACCGGCGCCTGCTCCGGCCCCCGCCGCAGCAGCACCCATGCCGGATCAGCCAATGGCTCCTCCGCCGGGAATGCCGGCAATGGATCCGAATCAGGCGGCAATGCCGGGATACGGAATGCCACCTCAGGGAATGCCATATCAGATGCCGCCGGGAGGAATGCCTTATCCCATGCCGGGATACGGAATGCCTCAGATGGCACCGGGCATCAATGTCCAGCCCGCACAGTTCCAGAATTTCTCCAGCGGATATAGCGCAGCTCCGGGACAGGAGAATATCGACCTTATCATGGATGTGCCTCTTGGCGTCACGGTAGAGCTCGGAAGAACCACAAAGCTCATATCGGAAATCCTTGATTTTGCACCCGGAACAATTATTGAACTTGACAAGATTGCCGGTGAGCCTGTAGATGTATTGGTAAACGGTAAGTTTGTTGCAAGAGGCGAAGTAGTAGTTATCGAAGAAAGTTTTGGCGTTAGAGTATCAGAAATAGTCAAATAAACACAAATAGGAGTGAAAATTATGGCAAAAAACATTTTAGTATGTGACGATGCAGCATTCATGCGTATGATGATTAAGGACATCCTTACAAAGAACGGATACAATGTTGCAGGAGAAGCTGAGAACGGAGTAAAGGCTGTTGAGAAGTACAACGAGACAAAACCCGACCTCGTTCTTATGGACATCACAATGCCCGAAATGGACGGAATCCAGGCCCTTAAGCAGATTAAGGCCAACGATCCCGGAGCTACCGTAATTATGTGTTCCGCAATGGGTCAGCAGGCAATGGTTATCGAGTCTATTCAGGCTGGAGCCAAGGACTTCATCGTTAAACCCTTCCAGGCAGATCGTGTATTGGAGGCAGTTAAGAAAGTAGTCGGCTAACCATGATTCTATTGACCATATCAGAGAAGAGTAATTCTGCACTGCAGTTTATTACCGTATTGTTTCTGTTTATTTTGGTGATTGGCATTACCTGGGCCACAACCCATTTTATAGCCAATTACCAAAAGGTACAGAACACGGGCGGCGGAAATATAGCGCTTATCGAGGCGGCAAGGCTTGGCACCGGTAAGTATATTCAGGTTGTCCGAATTGGTGGGAAATATGTGGCTTTGGCAGTTTGCAAGGACACCGTAACGGTGATATGCGAAGTGCCAAAGGAGGAGATTAAAGAATTCTCTGATCCCGACAAAAACATCGGGAACTTCAAGGATTTGTTAACCAAGTTCCTTGAAGGAAATAAGAAGACAAATTTTGACGAAAAACAGGATCCTTCCGAAAAGTAGGCATTAAAGTGATTGATTTTAAGAGAAGCCGGCTTCGTCGAATTCAGATTGTGAAGATAATATGCCTGCTGGTTACGGTGGGCATATTGTGTATCAGTCCAAAAATTTCAGCCCATGCAGCGACTCTTCGTAATATTACGGAGAGATCCGGAGATATGGATAATCTTGACACATCAAGCGAAATATTGGACTCTCTGCTTGATTCATCGACAGACAATACAGGACTCGATAATGCCAATGATGAACTGAATACCGGAACTAACTTCACGATTTCCGTCAACAATGGAAACGGCAGCCTAAACAGTAACTTAAGGATCCTCATATTCCTTACACTGATAACGCTGGCCCCGACTTTGATACTGATGTTGACATCCTTCACAAGGATTATCATCGTATTACATTTCACCAGGGCAGCGCTCAGCACAAACACGGCGCCGCCGAACCAGGTATTAATCGGTCTGGCGCTTATTCTTACGCTGTTTATTATGACTCCTACCTTTACGGAGATTAATGATACGGCGATTAAACCTTTTGAAGCGGGAGAGATGGAACAGGACGAGTTCTTTAAGACAGCCCTCCAGCCCCTGAGAAATTTCATGTACACTCAGACTCAGTCTTCGGATGTGAAAGTCTTCATGGAAATTTCGGGACAGGAATGGGATGGGTCCCTTGACGGAATACCTCTTTCTGTTTTGATTCCGAGCTTTATGGTAGGTGAACTTCGTATCGCCTTCCAGATTGGATTTTTGATTTATATCCCGTTTATTATAATCGACATGGTGGTGGCCTCGACCCTTATGAGTATGGGTATGATGATGTTGCCGCCTACAACCATTTCAATGCCTTTCAAAATTCTCCTTTTTGTTTTGGCAGATGGATGGAATCTGATTATAGTAAATCTTGTTAAGACTTTTTACTGACGTTTAGGAACTGATTATGGGAATGACTGTAGACGAGATAGTAGCTATTGCCAACAGAGCATTATATTTGATTATTAAGGTGTCTGCACCTGTTCTTTTGGTGTCTCTTGCTATCGGTCTTATTGTCAGTATCATTCAGACCATTACGTCGATTCAGGAGCAGACATTGACACTTGTTCCGAAGATTATCGGTGTATTTGTTACCCTGATGCTTTTGGGTCACTGGATGCTCACCCAGATGACAGACTTCATGAACGAACTGTGGTCAAACTTCAGCCTCTACGTAAAATAAGAGGAGGTAGAAATGATAAGTCGCGCCTTCTATTTAGCTGATTTTGAATTCTTCCTTCTGGTATTGGCGAGAGTGCTTTCCTTTGTTTTCGTGGCACCGTTTTTCTCCATGACCAACACGCCAAGGCGAGTGAGAATTGCTTTCGGATTCATGTTTTCGGTTCTGCTTTACTACATGCTGACACCGTCAAGGCCCAATTTGGAGTACGCTACGGTCGAAGGCTTTGCGGTAATAGTCATGAAGGAAGTTGTAGTGGGAATCATGATTGGCTTTGCTGCTACAATCTGTAACAGTATAGTCAACCTCGCGGGTTCCGTCATAGACATGGAGGTAGGCCTTTCCATGGTTAACCTGGTTGATCCCGCCACAAGAGAGAGTGTTACGATATCAGGTGTTTTTTATCAGTATATGGTGACCTTGCTTCTTATAGTAAGCGGTATGCACCGATATCTTATAAAAGCTTTTGCAGAGACCTATACGCTTATTCCCGTAAACGGAATGATTTTTAATACCGACAGTCTTCTTAAAAGCTTTATAGATTTCATGGGAGACAGTATTTCAATCGCTTTCAGAATATGTCTTCCGATTTTTGCGATAATGATTCTTTTGAATGCAGTCCTTGGTGTATTGGCGAAAGTAGCACCTCAGATGAACATGTTTGCGGTAGGTATGCAGTTAAAGGTTCTGGTGGGACTGGGAGCTTTGTTTTTGACCGTGGGAATGTTACCGGGAATAGCGGACTTCATTTTCACAGAGATGAAGACAATGGTGGTGGCATTTGTGGAGGGCATGATGTGAGTTTAAAGTATAACCTCCAATTCTTTGCAGAGGGCCCCGGCGGCGAGAAGACAGAAGAGGCTACTCCCAAAAAGCTGGAGGATGCCAGAAAAGAAGGTAAGGTTGCCAAGTCGAAAGAGCTGGCAAACGGAGCCGGAATCTTAGCTTTGTTTCTTACTTTAAAGTTCGCCACGGGATTTATGGGGAATACATTTCTTTCCACATTTTCGGAAGTGTACGGAATGATTCCCAACGTTACCATTCAGTATCAGGGAATGGTACCGGAGAATGATTTTATTATTCTAATCAGATATGGTCTTTTAAGGGTACTTATTATATGCCTTCCGGTATTTGTAACCGGATTCATAGTCGCTTTCCTTTGTGATTTTGTTCAGGTTCAGTGGCATCCGACCCTTAAGCCTTTAACACCGAAATTCAGTAATCTCAATCCTTTAAACGGGGTGAAGAGATTGTTTTCCGTAAATGCTTTGGTAGAGCTCGTCAAAGCACTTATGAAGATAATTCTTATCTCAATAATCGTATACAGTTATGCGAAGGATAAGCTTTATTATCTGTTTGCAATGTACGACATGACCATCATGCAGGCTTTGAACCTGATCTTGGAGACTGTGGTGGATCTGGGAATCCGAATTTCTGCGGTTTATGCAATTATCGCCGCGGGGGACTTCATCTATCAGAGAACGAAGTTCAAGCGCGATATGAGGATGACCAAGCAGGAAGTTAAGGACGAGTACAAGCAGACAGAAGGTGACCCTCAAATCAAGGGCAAAATCAGGCAGCGTATGCAGCAGGCGTCCCAGAGACGTATGATGCAGAACGTGCCAAAGGCAGACGTAGTAATTACAAACCCGACTCACTACGCTGTAGCTATTCAATATGATGCAGATATGTACCCGGCACCCATTGTTCTTGCCAAAGGTGAAAACTATTTAGCACAGAAGATAAAGGAGGCAGCCAAGGAGAACAATATCGAAATCGTAGAGAATAAGCCTCTTGCCAGAATGCTTTATTCAAGCGTTGAGGTGGGAGAAATGATACCCCCGGAATTGTACCAGGCGGTGGCGGAAGTTTTGGCATTCGTCTATAAGCTCCAGGGAAGGGTTTAGAATAAATGGAAGGAGGAAACAATATGAAAAGAGCGGATGTCGGCGTTGCGCTTTATTTGGTAGCCGCATTTGTTATGCTGATTGTTCCTATCCCTTCCGTTCTTCTGGACGTCCTTTTGGCTTTTAATATATCAATTGCTTTTATAGTTCTTTTCTCGTGTATGTTTGTAAAAGAAGTGCTGGATTTGGCTTTCTTCCCCACACTGCTTTTATTTACCACAATCTTTAGAATCGCTTTAAACGTATCCTCAACCCGTCTGATTCTTGGTCAGGGATATGCAGGAAACGTTGTACAGACCTTCGGCTCCTTTGTCGGAGGCGGCGACTTGATCATCGGAAGTATCGTATTCGTTATTCTTGTACTTATACAGTTCCTTGTAATTAACAAAGGTTCTGAGCGTGTAGCTGAAGTTACTGCAAGATTTACCCTGGACGCTATGCCCGGTAAGCAGATGGCTATTGACGCAGACCTTAATACAGGCGCAATCACCGATGCTGAAGCAAAGGTAAGACGTGACAAAATTCAGCAGGAGGCAAGCTTCTTCGGTTCCATGGACGGCGCCGTTAAGTATGTAAAAGGAGATGCGGCCGCAGGTCTTTTGATTACCGCAATCAACATCATCGGTGGTGTAATAATGGGTGCCACACGTGAAGGCCTGGCAATGACGGATGCACTTCAAAAGTATGCAATCCTCACCATTGGTGATGGCCTTGTATCACAGATCCCCTCCCTTCTCATTTCCCTTTCAACAGGTATTCTGGTTACTAAGGGAAGCAAGGATGCAGACTTCGGTCATACCCTTGTGTCGCAGCTTTTCGGTATTCCGAAGGCTTTGTATCTTACAGGTGCAATTCTTTGCGGATTGGGCCTTGTAACCACCTTAAATACCCTTTTGTTCCTGGCAATGGGAATGATTTTCATAGTTGTCGGAAGAACCATTCAGGGCACCATCGAAACCGCCAAAATCGAGGGCGAAGTGGACGAGGACGAGATCGCTGCGGAGGAGATCCGGCAGCCGGAGAATGTTACAAGCCTCTTGCAGGTTGACCCCATTGAGCTTGAATTCGGTTACGGAATTATCCCATTGGCTGATGCCAGTCAGGGTGGTGACCTATTGGACCGTGTAGTAATGATAAGAAGACAGATTGCGTTGGAGCTTGGTACTGTTGTTCCCATCATTCGTTTGAGGGATAACATTCAGCTTAACCCCAACCAGTACATTATAAAGATTAAGGGTATTCAGGTCAGCGAAGGAGAGATTCTCTTTGATCACTATATGGCCATGAATCCCGGCTATGTTGAAGAGGAAATCACGGGTATTCCCACATTTGAGCCTTCATTCCATCTGCCCGCCATCTGGATTACAGAGGGACAGAGAGAAAGGGCAGAGAGCCTTGGCTATACGGTTGTTGATCCCCCTTCAATCATTGCAACCCATCTTACTGAAGTTATCAGGCAGTACATCGCCGAACTGCTTACAAGGCAGGATGTACAGAACCTTGTTAACAACCTTAAGGAGACAAACCCATCCCTTGTTGATGAACTTGTACCTAAGCTTCTCAGTATAGGCGAAATTCAGAAGGTTCTTCAGAACCTATTAAAGGAAGGTGTTTCCATAAGAGATTTGCTTACTATATTTGAAACACTTGCGGATTATGCCACCACCACAAGGGACACGGATATTCTTACCGAATATGTAAGACAGTCTTTAAAGAGGGCAATTTCAGGCAAGTTCTTCCCTGCCAATGAAACGACAAGCGTTGTAACATTGGATCCCAAGATTGAGCAGGAGATTATGGCAAGTGTTAAACAGACAGAGCAGGGTGCTTATCTTAATCTGGATCCGGAAAGGACCAGAAAGATTATGGATTCTCTTGGGGCCGAAGTGGCTAAGCTTGAGAACCTCGGAAAGAATCCTATTGTTATAACCTCACCCATTGTTCGCATATATTTTAAGAGATTGACTGAGGACTATTTCAAGGATCTGATTGTCATATCCTATAACGAGATAGAGTCCAATATTGAATTACAGTCAGTCGGAATGGTGACAGCATAATGATAATCAAGAAATTCCAGGCAAAAACTGAAGCCGAAGCTGTAGAGATTGCAAAGAAAGAGCTTGGCGAAAATATAGTTGTCATGAACGTGAAGAACGTGAAGAAGAAGGGACTTTTTGCCTTCTTAAAGCCTCAGATGATAGAGGTGACGGTTGCTTTGGAGGAAGAGCAGGCAAAGTACAGGGAGAAGAAGCCCGCACCTGCTGTGGCAAAACCGACTCCCGCTCCAACACCGGCTGTCGCTCCGGTGGCGCCCGTTAAGCCTTCCGTTATTTCCAATGAACAGGCAGCTATCGAAGAGAAGCTTGAAAGCCTTCAGAACCTTCTTGAAAAACAGATAATGAAGCAGGAGATTAAGGATGACGATCTTCTTAAGGATGATCAGGAGCCTGAGGTTTCCAAAGCCAAGGAAGAAGTTAAAGAAGAGTCAGAAATTGACAAGTTTACCAAGCTTTTATACAACACCATGATCGACAATGAGGTTGACGAGAAGTACGCCAACCAGATTCTCGATGAGGTGGAGAAGATTCAAAAGCCCAATATGCCCATAGATTTTGTGCTGGCCGGGGTATATCAGAAGATGATACTCAAGTTTGGAAGGGCCGAGGAGATTGAACCTGCCGAAAACGACGTCAAGGTTCTCATGTTCGTAGGTCCTACCGGAGTAGGTAAAACCACAACCATCGCCAAACTCGCAGGAAAATTCTGTGTAGAACAGAAGAAGAAGGTTGCCCTGCTTACAGCCGATACATACAGAATCGCCGCAGTTGAGCAGCTTCGAACCTACGCCAATATTTTAAAGGTTCCCTTCAGAATCATCTACACGGTTGAGGAGATGGAGACCGCTATTTCGGATTTTTCCGAGTTCGATTACATACTTATCGACACTGCGGGACACAGCCATCAGAACAGAGAACAACAGGAGAATATCGGAGAATTCACGGAGGCGCTTAAGGATAAGGAAAACAAGGACATTTTCCTTGTGCTTAGTGCCACCACAAAATATAAGGATTTATTGCAGATTACAGATACTTATAAGGATATTTGCAGCTTCAAGCTGATTTTCACAAAGCTTGATGAGACCTGTGAATACGGAAACTTGCTGAATCTTAAACTTTACACGGATTCTCCCATTTCTTATGTTACCTGCGGACAGAACGTTCCGGATGATATCGAAGTTTTTAATCCGCAGAAGACAGTTAAGCAATTACTTGGGGGAAAACAGTAGATGGATCAAGCCGAACAGTTAAGAAATATCATTAAAGCAAATGAGGTGGCGAATCCCGAGAGACCCCTGGCCAGAATCATTACGGTCACAAGCGGTAAGGGTGGAGTAGGTAAATCCAACACATCCATTAATCTTGCCATTCAGTTCAGGAAAATGGGTAAAAGGGTTATCATCCTTGACGCGGACTTTGGTCTTGCAAATATTGAGGTTATGTTCGGAGCAGTTCCGAAGTACAACCTCTTTGATTTGATATATCAGGGTAAAAACATTAAGGATATTATCACCTGGGGACCCATGGAGGTGGGCTTCATCTCCGGAGGCTCGGGGATTGCCGGAATGGCAAATTTAAGCCGTGAATACCTTACATATATTATTCAGAATCTTGCCCAGTTAGACAGCATTGCTGATATAATAATAGTAGATACCGGGGCGGGAATTTCGGATGCGGTACTGGAGTTTCTGGTGGCCGGAGGCGAGGTAATACTTGTATCCACTCCGGAGCCCACGTCTATAACAGATGCCTATTCACTATTAAAGGCATTGCACAGACATCCCAGATTTTCCACTGAGACATCGGTGGTTAAGATGCTTGCAAACCGTGTTGAGAAACCGGGAGAGGGTGAAGCTTTGTACAACAAGCTTAATGCCGTCGTCGCAAGATACCTTAAACTTCCCATGAGTTATCTCGGCGAGATACCTCAGGACAACCAGCTTATGCAGGCTGTTTTGGGTCAGGTGCCGGTATCAATCAAGTCTCCCACGGCAAAGTCCAGTCTTGCCTTTGAGCAGATTGCCAGAAGCCTTATGAACATGGAAGAGGAGACTCCTAAACAGAAGAGGGGTATGGCTGCATTCTTTTCGCATATTATTGCCTCAAGACAGCTTAAATAATCAGGAGAGGTAGCAAAAATGTTATCAAAGTTTGTCAATGTAGGGTCAAGGGTAGACCTTATATCCATCGAAAGAGTGAAATACGATAACGCGGAGGATAACAAGAAAGTATACGAAACCAAAGTATACGATATTCTTTCGGACGATCGCATAGAGGTTTTGATGCCCATGGAGCAGTCAAAGCTTATTTTGCTTCCCGTTGACAGCGAGTACGACGTAAATGTATATGAGGGT
This sequence comes from uncultured Lachnospiraceae bacterium, assembly GCA_947167445.1. Taxonomy (GTDB): domain Bacteria; phylum Bacillota; class Clostridia; order Lachnospirales; family Lachnospiraceae; genus G11. The sequence continues at coordinate 20,786 of CAMVID010000023.1, read as the reverse complement.
AAACTTCTTTATCAGTTTGATGCCAGAATTGTAGACAGATATAAGAGCAACAATGTTTACATCATTGTTCTGGAACTTACCAGTAATATAAGAAAGATTCAAAGAAGAGAGTTCTACAGATTCAGCTGCGCTTTGGATATGGGATCCAGGGAGTTAGAGCAGGAAGAAGTTGAGGCAGTGGAAAAAAGAGACAAGTCCACAGATGCTGTTCCTCTCAATGGAACAATTCCCTTAAGAAGAGCGATAATCGTGGATATAAGCGGTGGCGGAATCAGGTTTATTTCGAACTATAAATACGATAAGGACCAGCTTATTTATTGTAAATACAATTTGAATTTTGACACAGGCAAAAAGGAGTATTGCCTGGTAGGAAAAGTCCTGGCGGTTAAGGAAGTAGAGCATAAACCCGGCACTTTCGAACACCGCGTTCAATATATGGACATTAATATGGAAGAACGAGAAGAAATAATAAGATATATATTTCAAGAAGAACGAAAAAATCGTAGAAAAGAGAGCGGTTTTTAGGAAATTGACAGTAAATAGCATCTAATAGGAGCAAAAAATATGAAAAAAGTTCTCGTGGTTGATGATTCTGCACTCATGAGAAGAGTGCTCTGTGATATAATCAATGGTGACACGAGATTCCGTGTAGTGAATATTGCCGGAAACGGTCAGGAAGCCTTGAATTTACTGACGAAGAGTCAGTACGACGCGGTTGTTCTTGACGTGAATATGCCTATCATGAATGGCATAGAGCTCTTAAAAGAACTCCGCAAGAAGAACATTAAGGCCAAGATCATGATGGCAAGCACCGACACTATGGAAGGCGCTCAGGTCACCATCGAATGTTTGGAACTCGGAGCCGTTGACTTTGTTCATAAGCCCAATTCAGCTATGGACTGTCGAGACGATGAGTTTAAGAATCACTTCTTAAACACTTTGTATGCGGTATCCGAAAGTAATGCAGCTGCTGTTTCCGAACCTGTTAAGGTAAGAGAGGATGACACTCTAAAGAAACTTGCAGATTTGGCATCAAAGGGCAGAAGCTCCAGGGGCGGCAATAAGATAGTTGCCATAGCAAGCTCCACCGGAGGACCCAAGGCACTGCAAAGCGTTATTCCCAAACTTCCCGGCAATCTGAATGCACCTGTGGTAATGGTACAGCATATGCCCGTTGGTTTTACCGCTTCTTTGGCAGAACGACTTAACAGCTTAGGCGAGCTTAATGTTAAGGAGGCTGAAGAAGGTGAGCGAATCAAGAAAGGGTGGGCGTACATTTCCAAAGGCGGCGCTCATATGAACATAGTTAAGAGCGGAGCAGATTACGCTATCCACTATACGGACGAACCCAACCGAGAAGGTGTAAAGCCCTGTGCAAACTATATGTACGAGTCTTTGGCCAACACAGGATTCGATGAGATTTGCTGTGTGGTAATGACCGGCATGGGTGCCGATGGTACTGAGGGAATTAAGAACCTCAAGAAGTCCGGAAAGAATATTCACGTAATTACACAAAGCGAAAACACCTGTGTAGTCTACGGCATGCCTAAGGCTGTTGATAATGCGGGTCTTTCCAATCAATCGGCACCACTTGACCAATTGGCGCAGGAGATTATTTTAAATGTGGGGGTAAGTTGATATGGATGTTAGCCAGTATCTAGAGATTTTCCTTGACGAATCAAAAGAGCATTTGCAGAACCTGAACACACAGATCCTTGAATTGGAGAAAGACTCCGAGAACATGGATACCATCAATGAGATTTTCCGTGCTGCCCATTCCCTTAAGGGTATGGCAGGAACCATGGGATATAAGAGAATGCAGAATCTCACCCATGACATGGAGAATGTTTTCTCTGAGGTTAGAAATAACAACATTAAAGTTAACTCAGAGATTATTGACGTTGTATTCCAGTGCCTGGACGCTTTGGATGAGTATATCTCAAATATTCAAAGCACAGCCGATGAAGGTGAAAATGAAAACACTGCAATCATCGAGAGACTGAATGCCATTCTTAATGGCAAATCAGGAAAGGGAGAGGCTCCCAAGGAAGAGGCCGCAGCTGCTGAAGAAGCACCTAAGGCTGAGACAACTGAAGCTGCAGCAAAGGCACCTTCAGTTAATTTAAAGCTTGCAGAAGAACAGGTACATGTTCTTTCTGAAGCAATGAAGCAGGGCAAGAAGATTTACTTCTTCGATGTTAAGGTTCAGGATTCCTGTATCCTTAAAGCTGCAAGAGCTTTCCTTGTATTTAAAGCAGTTGAAGAACTTGGAGAGATTGCTGTATCAGATCCTTCTGCTCAGGATATTGAAGATGAAAGATTCGATACCAATTTTACCCTTGTTATAATCAGTGATGCTGACCTGGATAAGATTCAGACAGCAATCACAAGCGTTTCCGAGATTGAGAAGGCAGATGGAAAACTTCTTTCCGAAGCTGATCTTACCGGAGGCGCTGCAGAAGCAACAGAGGCTGAGGCACCTGCTGAGGAAGCACCCAAGGAGACAAAGAGTGCTGCCACAACAGCTCCCGCTCCCGCAAAGGCTGCAGCTCCTGCAAAGGACGAGAAGAAGGCAGGCAAACCTGTTGTAAACAGAACCGTCCGTGTAGATATCGAGAAACTGGATGTGCTCATGAATCTGGTCAGCGAGCTTATTATCGCAAAGAACTCACTTGTTTCGGCAGCGGGTCAGGACCATTCTCAGACATCATCCTTCAATGAACAGATTGAGTACCTTGAGAGCGTAACCACCAACCTTCACGAATCAGTTATGAAGGTTCGAATGGTTCCTATCGAGAGTGTAGTTAATAAGTTCCCTCGTATGATCAGAGATTTGTCCAAGAAGCTTGACAAGAAGATGGAACTCTACATGTCAGGTGAAGAGACAGAACTTGACCGTACCGTAGTAGATGAAATCGGCGATCCTTTGATGCACCTGTTACGTAACTCCGCAGACCATGGTCTTGAGTCAGCCGAAGTTCGTAAGCAGAGAGGCAAGCCGGAAGTCGGATCCATCTTCCTTGACGCTTACCAGGATGGTAACAACGTTGTTATCGAGGTAAGAGATGACGGTAACGGAATCGATGTTGAGGCAGTTAAGAATAAAGCTATTGAGAGAGGAACAATCACAGCTGAGCAGGCAGCTACAATGTCTGACAAGGAAATTATCGACCTTCTTTTCCTTCCCAGCTTCTCAACAGCTAAACAGATTACAGACGTTTCAGGAAGAGGTGTTGGCCTTGACGTTGTTAAGTCCAAGATTGAATCCTTAAGCGGAGAAGTAGAGGTTAAATCAAAGCTCGGTGAGGGAAGTACATGGACAATCAGACTTCCTCTTACACTTGCTATTATCCAGGCTCTCATGGTTTGTATCGGTGATGAGAAATACGCTATTTCTCTTGGATCCATCCAGACCATCGAAGATGTCAAAGCCAGCGAGATTAAATACGTTCAGGCTAAGGAAGTTATTAACTTAAGAGGCGTTGTTATTCCTTTGATTCGTTTGTCAGAGGTTCTTGACGCTCCTACAAACAAGACAAAAGACGACGATATGGTAGTTGTTATCGTTAAGAAGGGTGACAAGCTCGCAGGTCTTGTAGTTGATGAGCTTATTGGACAGCAGGAAATCGTTATCAAGTCCTTAGGCAAGTACATCAACAAGTGCAAGGTAATAAGCGGTGCTACAATCCTCGGCGATGGCGAAGTTGCCCTCATCGTTGATGCAAATGCTTGTTTCTAGAAGGGAGGAAATAGACAATGGATGAATTGATGACAACCAATGATAGAGTTCAATATATTGTTATTAAAGTAGGCGGCGAGCAGTACGGAATCGACATCAAATACATCGATAATATTGTTCGTATGCAGCACATCACCAGAGTGCCCAAGGTTCAAAGCTACTTAAAGGGTGTAATCAATCTTCGTGGAGAAGTTATTCCCGTTATGAGCATCAGAGGCAAAATGGGTTATGAAGAAGTTGAAAACACCAAGGATACAAGAATTATCATCATCAAGCTTGAGCAGCACGGTACAGTAGGCGTCATTGTTGATGAGGTTAAAGAGGTTGTTACTCTTTCCGAAGATGACGTTGAACACTTTACCTACGATGCAAAGCAGGAAGAGAAGAACATGTATCTTCAGGGAGTCGGCAAATACAATGAGCAGTTGATTTCACTCCTTGAACTGAATGCAGTACTTAGTGAGAAGGATCTTTAATCGTATTTGTAATTCGTATTTAGAGAGGGTTGGATATGAGCGTTAATTCATTAGATGCAATGAGCGAGCAGTATTACGACATCCTTAAGGAAATCGGTAATATTGGCGCAGGAAACGCAATGACGGCTTTATCCCAGATGCTTAACTGTAAGGTTGACATGAAGGTTCCGCAGGTTAAACTGCTGGAATTTAAGGATGTTGCAACGCTTATGGGTGGCGAGGAGCAGATTCTTGTAGGTATATTCCTCGGTGTAGAGGGAGACATCACAGGAAGTATGATGTTCCTTATTGAGCTGGAAGCCGCTAAGCACTTGATAGGTAAGCTTATGGGGATGGAGATTCAGCCCGGCGAACTTGGTGAGATGGAAACATCTGCAATGAAAGAGGTTTCAAACATCATTACCGGTGCGTATTTGAACTCACTTTCAACCCTTACAAATATGATGATTTATCCGTCAGTCCCGTTCCTTGCTGTTGATATGGCTGCCGCAATACTCAGTGTGCCGGCTATTCAGTTTGGAATGGTGGGAGATAAGATTCTCCTGATCCAATCTCAGTTTTCAGATGACATAGATATCGATGGATTCTTTGTTCTAATGCCTGATTTGGAATCATACGACAAAATTTTGAGATCGTTGGGAATCGTAAGTTAAACTTTTAGCAAAACTTTTGAGAGGAAGCGAAAGTCGTATGGCAGAAGTCATTAAAGTTGGTATGGCCGACTTGAAGACCTGCAAGAGTCCTGACAGTATCACGACATTGGGATTAGGATCTTGCGTCGGAGTCGCCATTGTTGATAAAGTGAATCGTATTGGTGGTCTTGCTCATGTTATGCTGCCCGACAGTACAGTAATGAAAGAGAACACTAACATCGCCAAGTTTGCTGACACAGGTGTAGTTGAACTTGTCAAGCAAATGGAGAAACTTGGAGCCGTCAGAAACAGAATGGTTGCCAAGATTGCAGGCGGTGCCCAGATGTTCAGCTTTGACTCAAAGTCAAGCCTGATGCGAGTAGGTGAAAGAAATGCTGAGGCTTGTCGTACGGTACTGAAGAAATTGGGCATACCCCTACTGGCCGAGGACTGCGGCGAGAATTACGGTCGTACGGTTGTTTTCTACCCGGAGACGGGAGTTTATGAAATAAGAACAGTGGGAAAGGGAACCAAGACAATTTGAGCAAGAAGAGATTTCCGCTGATAGTAATGCTCATAGCCGGAGCAATAGCGGTAATAAGAACTTATTTCCTTCACTACACAATAGAGCAAAAGCTGATTAGTGTTTTTATTACATTGTTAATCTTCTACGCCCTGGGATGTATCTTTACATACATTGTAGGGCGCTTTGAGAGGCAGAACGAAGAAGAACAAAAGAGGGAAGAAGAAGAGAGGCTGGCTGAAGAACAGCGGCTTGCCGAAGAGGCTGAAGCCCAGAAACGTTTGGACGATGCCGAAGATATATCTACTGCCGAAGGGGAAGATGAAAACGAGGCAGAAGAAGTATAATTAAAGGGCGGGCGGTTATATGGACGAAGCTGCTAGAAGTAAGCTTTGGGATGAATATTCCCAGCGCAAAACTCCTGAAATTCGTGAAAAGCTTATATTGGAATATGCCCCACTCGTCAAGCTCGTGGCGGGTCGACTCAGCATGTATCTGGGTTACACCGTGGAGTTCGACGATTTATGCGGTTACGGCATTTTTGGACTTATTGACGCAATCGATAAGTTTGATATGCTTAAAGAGGTAAAGTTTGAAACCTATGCGAGTTTAAGAATCAGAGGTTCAATACTTGACCAGATCAGAAAGATGGACTGGATTCCGAGAACCATCCGTCAAAGACAGAAACAGATTGAAAGTGTCATTAAAGACATTGAGATGAATACCGGCAGAGGTGCCACAGATGAAGAGGTTGCAAGGGGATTGGGTATTACCGACGACGAATACTCAGAATGGCAGTCTCAGATGAAAATTACCAATGTCGTCTCACTGAACGAGTATATGGACCAGGGTGCGGATGTTCCTCAGAATCCTGCATTCCATAACTCCAACAGATTCGACGGCCCTGAAGAGACCATTGAAAAAGAAGAACTCAAGAAGGTTCTGGGGGAAACCCTGGAAATCCTTACTGAGAAGGAAAGAAGGGTTATCGAACTCTATTACTACGAAGAACTTACACTAAAAGAAATAAGTTATGTTTTGGAAGTTTCCGAATCCAGAGTCTCTCAGCTTCATACCAAGGCTTTGCAGAAGATGAGGACTAAAATGGGGAGCTATATGGGGGTCTTTACAAGCATTTCTTAGGGAACAGAGGGAAAGATGAAGAACGGCTTCTTTCAATTAGAAGACACAGAAAACGGGACAGGCGTCAGAATTCATGGCCCTTTAGACGGGGGCGAGCCTGTAAGAATGATTGAGGTGGCAGATTACCTCGATGCAAGAGGGTTCAGCTATGACATTGCCAAATTGAAGGCTGTCTGTGATGAGCCCGGATTTTTGTTGCTTTCAGAGATTGTCAGACCGAAGGAAAGAGAATCTTATTATCTTTATATCGCTGAGGACAACATGTCTGCAACGATTCGATTCTATGCGCCTACGGTGGGTGGAGAACTTCTTACCTTCGACGAATTGATGAGGGACTTTAAGTACCGTTACATTGAGTACGGTATTCAGGAGGAGACCTTAAAGGAATTCTTCCTTTCCAAAGAAAGACCATACTGTACAGACATTATCGCTGCCAAGGGACTTGAACCCAGACAGGGAAGAGATGCGGAGATACAGTATTTTTTCAATACAGAAATAAATATGAAACCTGCGGTTAAAGAGGACGGAAGTGTGGATTTCTTCAACCTTAATACCGTTTCTCCCTGCTCCAGAAATCAGGAGCTCGCAAGGATTATTCCTGCGGACGACGGCGACTATGGCTTCAATGTCAAGGGAGAGAGACTTCGTCCCAGAGAGGTTAAGAAAGGATACCTTAAATACGGACGTAACATTGATATATCCGATGACCATCTTTCCATTTTCTCGCGTGTTGACGGACATGTTACTCTTGTAGACGGCAAGGTATTCGTTTCAAATGTTCTGCAGGTTGAGAATGTTGACGTTTCTACCGGTAATATAAATTTCGACGGAAGTGTCGAGGTAAACGGAAACGTAACAGCCAATTTTGAAGTAAGAGCCAAAGGAAACATCAGAGTTAAGGGCGTCGTAGAGGGTGCTTTGCTTGTTGCCGGAGGCGATATTATAATCGACCGTGGCGTTAACGGAATGGGCAAGGGTGTCCTTGCCGCAAAAGGTAATATAATAAGTAAGTTCCTTGAGAACGTTACCGCTTCGGCAGGAGGATATGTGTCTTCCGATTCAATCCTTCACAGCAAGGTTTTTGCAGGAGACGAGGTTAATGTATCCGGTAAGAAGGGATTCATCACCGGAGGTCACGTGGTTGCCACCAACGCAATCAATGTAAAAACGCTTGGATCTCAAATGGGTGCCGCAACGGTTGTAGAGGTCGGTGCCAGACCTGAAGTCAAAACCAGATATGTGGAGCTTCAGGCAGAGGTTGAAGAACTTAAGAAGGTTCTTTCAAATATTGAGCCTACGCTTAATAACTTCGATGCCAAGAAGAATACAGGTATCAAAATAGAAAGAGAAACATTAAAGCATATTCTGACCCTCAGACAGCTTCATATTCAAAAGAGTACCGAGCTTGATAAGGCCCTTAAGGAACTTGAAGGACTTTCAGCCCTTCTTGAGAACAAGAATAATGCTCAGGTGGCAGTGCAGGGAGATGTATTCCCGGGAACAAGGGTAGTTATCTCGGAAGTATCCATGGTTATCCAGAAACCTGCCACATACTGCAGATTTGTTAAACGTTTCGGTGACGTAAAAATTATAGCTTTCAACTGACGTTTGATTCACCGGGGAGGAGAGAATCATGGGAATAAGCCCATTGGAGCTTAACGGAACCATCGCCAGAACGCAAGACTATTCGGCAATCCGCCAGAATGAGGAACAGAAATCCTTGCTTGACCAGGGTCACTTTCAGAACCAGCTGGACAAGGAGCTTAATGAGAAACCTCATCAGGTAAATGCGCAGAACAATGCGGATTACCATCAGAGAAAGTTTGACGCCAAAGAAGAGGGAAGTAACCATTATTCCGGAAACGGCGGAAGAAGGCGAGAAGGGTCTCATAAGGACAAAGACGAGAAGGAAAGGCCACAGGCCAAGGCCTTCATGAAAGGTCAAAGCAGTTTTGACGTAAAGATATAAAAATAAATGCGCCCGGACGAAAACCGGGTGCTTTTAGTGACACGGAGGTTCACATGGGAGCACTTGAAATTCTGCTTATCATTGCGGGAATTATTATTTTTGTAATCAGTTTTGTTATTCCTGCAAAGAAAGAGAAACAATTCGAAGAAACAAAAGAATTGGCTAAGGAAGAAATCAAAACTCTTGTTGATGAAGAAATCGGCAAGGTAAAGGAAAAGGTGGAAGGAACCGTTGACGAGACCATTTCCTATGCCGTTGAGAAGACGGAGAGATTTATGGACAGGGTATCCAATGAGAAGATTATGTCCATAAATGAGTATTCCGATACGGTTCTTGATCAGATTAATAAGAATCATCAGGAAGTAATGTTCCTCTATGATATGCTCAATGAGAAGTCCGTTAACCTTAAAAACACCGCAGCATCGGTGGATAAGAAGGTGAAGGAGGCCAAGGAAACCAAGGAAGAGCTGGAGACTGTTAAGGAAACCGTCAAGGAGACCGTGAAAGAGAACGCTGCAGCCAAGGAACCCGAGGTTACTCCCGAGGTGGAACCTGAGAATAAAATTCTTGGGGATGATTTTGCAACAGAGAGCACCCAGGAAGTAATGGACTTCGGCGGAGACTTTATGGACTCGGGATCCGACGGAAGAAACGAAGAGATTATCAGACTTCACAAAGCCGGCAAGTCAAATGTGGCTATTGCCAAGGAACTTGATATGGGCGTTGGTGAGGTTAAACTTGTAATAGGATTGTTTGAGGGCGGCAAGAAATGAAACTGAAATACTATTTGCGAGGTATCGGAATAGGAATGCTTGTTACCGCGCTTATCCTTTCCATATCTTATCTTAATCACAACAAAATGTCCGATGAGGAAGTAAAGAAGAGAGCCAAAGAGCTGGGCATGGTGGAGTCCACATCCCTTATTGAGGCATCGGCGGTGCTCAGTTCAGATTCCGGAGAAGTTGCTGTAACCACAAAGGCCCCCACACCGGAACCGGTAAAGGAAGAAACACCTACTCCTACACCTGAGCCCACTGAAGAACCCACACCGGAGCCCACCGAGGCACCTACACCTGAACCTACGGAGGCGCCTACACCGGAGCCCACTCCTGAAGCGGAGGCGGAGACACCTGAGGGACCTGAAGATCCTGATTCCATCGGAAAAGAAACCACCAATCAGGGCTCATCTTCAACAGTAACCGTCAGAATAAACAGCGGAGACAGTTCGGTAACCGTTGCAAGAGCAGTGGAGGAAGCAGGGCTTGTGGCAAGTGCTGCAGACTTCGACTCATTCCTTTGCGCCAACGGGTATGACAAGAGACTTCATGTAGGAACTTATGAGATTCCATACGATTTGACCTACGCTGAGATGGCCAAAATATTTGTTGGTGAGTCAAATTAATAAAAAACCTTTAAAAACCCCTTGCATAGGGGTTTTTCTTGTGCTAAAATATTTGCGTTGTGACTATAAATCACGTAGTATGGGCTTTTATAGGTGCCCCACAGGGGTTTGTAAAGGTTGACGGTGACGCCCGTCAGACATACTGCGGAAGCGTAAACCAAACGGAGGTATTACAATGAGCGTTATTTCAATGAAACAGTTACTTGAAGCAGGTGTTCACTTTGGACACCAGACCAGAAGATGGAACCCTAAGATGGCTCCTTACATCTTCACAGAGAGAAACGGAATCCACATCATCGACTTACAGAAGTCTGTAGGTAAGGTTGATGAAGCTTACAGAGCAATTGCGGACATCGCTTCTCAGGGCGGTACAATTCTTTTCGTTGGTACCAAGAAGCAGGCTCAGGATGCAGTTAAGGTAGAAGCAGAGCGTTGCGGAATGTACTATGTTAACGAGAGATGGCTCGGTGGTATGCTTACAAACTTCAAGACCATCCAGTCTCGTATCGCAAGACTTAGAAAGATCGAAGAGATGAGCCAGGACGGCACATTCGATGTTCTTCCCAAGAAGGAAGTTATCGAGCTTAAGAAGGAATGGGAGAAGCTTGAGAAGAACCTTGGCGGTATCAAGAACATGTCAAGAATTCCCGATGCTATCTTCGTAGTAGATCCTAAGAAGGAAAGAATTTGTGTTCAGGAAGCACACAGCCTTGGTATCACACTTATCGGTATCGGCGATACAAACTGCGATCCTGAAGAACTTGACTATATCATCCCCGGTAATGACGATGCTATCAGAGCCGTAAAGCTTATTGTAGCTAAGATGGCTGATGCTGTTATCGAAGCTAATCAGGGTGAGGCAGCTTACACAGAAGAGGAAGTAGCTGAGGCAGAAGGCGAAGCTACAGATATCGAAGAAGTAGCAGAAACAGAGGAGGCATAATTATGGCAATCACAGCCGGAATGGTAAAAGACTTACGTGAAATGACAGGCGCAGGCATGATGGACTGTAAGAAGGCTCTTACAGAGACCAATGGTGACATGGATGCAGCCGTTGAATTCTTAAGAAAATCCGGAGCAGCTAAGGCTGAGAAGAAGGCCGCTCGTATCGCTGCTGAGGGTATTACCCGTACAGCTATCGAAGGCAATAACGCAGTTGTTGTTGAGGTTAACTCTGAGACAGACTTCGTTGCAAAGAACGAGACATTCCAGACATACGTTGAATCAGTAGCTAAGCAGGCTCTTGCTTCATCTGCAGCTGATGTTGAAGGTATGATGGATGAGAAGTGGATTGATGACGCTTCCAAGACAGTTAAGGAAGTTCTTGTTGAGAAGACAGCTACCATCGGTGAGAAGCTTTCCATCAGAAGATTCGCTAAGGTTAGCGGTGATACAGTAGTTTCTTATGTACACGGCGGCGGTAAGATCGGTGTTCTTGTAGCAGCTAACGGAGCTACAGGCGACGCTGTTAAGGAAGCACTTACAAACGTAGCAATGCAGGTTGCTGCTATGAATCCCACATACATCTCCAGAAACGAGATTTCTGCTGAGGAGCTTGCAAAGGAGAAAGAGATCACTCTTGAGAGCGCATTAAACGATCCCTTCTCACTTCCCAAGCCCATTCTTAACAAGCTTATTGAGAAGGCTTGCAACGGTGTATGGAGCGATGAGGACAAGGCTATCTACGAAGAGAAGAAGAGCAACATGAACTATCTTCCCAACTTCCTTTCTGAGGCAGCTAAGACAGCTCTTGCTACTCTTGCTATCGAGGATAAGGCTAACATCTCTGCTGACAAGATTTTTGGTGGTCTTGTTGAGGGACGTATCTCCAAGCACCTTAAAGAGATCTGCCTTCTTGATCAGGTTTACGTTAAGGCTGAGGACGGAAAGCAGTCTGTTGGCAAGTACCTTGAGAGTGTAGATAAGAACATCGTTATCTCCAAGTTCGTTCGTTTCGAAGTAGGCGAAGGTATGGAGAAGAAGAACGAGGACTTCGCTGCAGAGGTTGCTGCACAGCTTAAGTAATCGAATCTTATAATCAATAAAGATTGAATGAAAGCTTCAAGGCTTAAACGCCTTGGAGCTTTTTTGCGTGGACAATTGTCCAGAAGTTCTTTTATTATTCTAATAATTGGTGTATAATATCCCTATATTTTCATAAAAAGCAAAGAAGGTGTGATTAGTGGAAGAACTGACAAGAGATGACCTGGATATATTAGGAGAAATCGCAAACATTAGTCTTGGAAATGCAGCAACGACCCTTAGTATGATGGTTAATCACAAGGTTAACATCACTACGCCCAATGTTAAGATTATCAACCGAAGTGAGGCTATGGATGATTTTGAGAAGACCTGTATCTTCGTACAGATTCACTACGTGCTTGGCCTTGCGGGAAACAACGTTTTCATCTTAAAAGAGAGGGATGTTCTTTGCCTTACCAATCTTATGATGGGTGGAGACGGCACAAATGTTGAAGGTACCATCGGTGAGATGGAATTGTCCGCAGTATCGGAGGCAATGAACCAGATGATGGGAACTTCTGCCACCAGTATGGCAACAATGCTTGAAAGAAGCGTTGATATTTCTACACCACAGGTCAATGCAATCGATGTAGAAAGCGTTAAGCTTTTTGAGAAGATGTTTGAGACCTATAATGAGAAATTCGTAAAGATTGCTTTTAAATTGGAAATAGAAGGGCTGATTCAGTCAACCATGGTGCAGCTTTATCCTGTAAGCTTTGCAAAGGACATGGTTGCTGTTTTCAGAGCCAATGAACACAAGGAATAAGGGAGTATATAGTTTAATTGTTAAAAGTAACACTCATAACCGTCGGGAAGGTCAAGGAACAGTATTTGAGGGACGGAATCGCCGAGTACTCCAAGAGACTCGGAAGGTACTGTAAACTCGAGATACTGGATGTGAAAGATGAAAAGACTCCGGACGGTGCATCTGATGTTGTGGAGACTCAGATTAAAAAGAAGGAAGCGGACAGAATAATGGCTCTCATTCCCGATGATTCTTATGTGCTTTCACTTGCAATTGAAGGAAAGCAGTTTGATTCAGTGGAGTTTGCGAACAAAATCGATAAACTCCCCGGCCGGGGTGTCAGCCATCTTGTTTTTATTATTGGAGGTTCTTTGGGATTACATGATATAATAAAGAAAAGGTCCGAGGAGCTTATCAGTTTTTCCAAAATGACATTTCCACATCAGCTGATGCAGCTCATTTTCTTGGAACAGTTATATCGGGGGTTTAGAATAATTAATAAGGAGCCATACCATAAATGAAGACAGGTTTAGTAATGGAAGGCGGTGCCATGAGGGGATTGTTCACCTGTGGCATCCTTGACGTATTTTTGGAAAATGGAGTTACATTCGACGGCGCCATCGGAGTATCCGCAGGTGCCGCCTTTGGTTGTAACTTCAAATCAAAGCAAATCGGAAGGGGAATCAGGTACAACGTCAAGTACTGTAAGGATGAGAGATACTGCAGTATAAAGTCACTGATTAAAACAGGCGATTTGTTTGGGGTGGATTTCTGCTACAGACGAATTCCCTTTGAACTTGATCCATGGGATGGTGAAACATTCAGAAATAATCCCATGGAGTTTTATGTTGTATGTGCCGATGTCAAAACCGGCATGCCCGTATACCACAAGTGCGACAGAGGCGATGCCATTGATGTTCAGTGGTTCAGGGCCAGCGCATCTTTGCCCGGAGTGTCCAGAATAGTCCGTATTGACGGCAAGGAACTTTTGGATGGAGGAATGTGCGATGCGGTGCCTCTTGATTATTTCAGAAGTATAGGCTATGAGAAGAATGTTGTTATTCTCACCCAGCCCGAGGAATACAGAAAAGGCAAAAACAAGCTCTTGCCTTTCCTTAGACTTAAACTTTGGAATTATCCAAACATGGTTCATGCTCTTGCCACAAGACATAACAGATACAACGCCCAAATTGCACATATTAATGAGCTTGGGAAGAAGCTTCCGGGAGAGGTTTTGATTCTTAAACCAAAGGCACCCTTAAATGTGGCAGGCATTGTAAGAGAACCTGAAAGACTTATGAACGCATATAACGCCGGCCGCGAAGTGGGGCTGGAGAATCTTGAAAGAGTAAAGGCATTTCTTAAGGATTAACGAGATGGCAGCAAGAAAGAGAAGAAGAGGTTTCGGGGGCGTAATAGCAGTTTTTGTTATTATGCTCTTACTTATGAGTGTGATGATTTTCTTCTTTCTGACGAAGGAAGAGAGACTTGCCAAGCAAAGTAAATGGGTAAGGCAGGTGGATTTGACCGAATCGGTTACCGAAGGTATTGAGGACTATATCAGGCTTGCCAGACTGGGGGATGAAATAGATGTTAAAAACATAGTCCCCTCCATAGAGTACAATGTTATCCTTACATTTAAAAGTAAGGGTGAATTTGATGAAGCTTTAGATAGGGCTTCCTACGAGGAATGCGAAGAACTTGCTTATAATGCCTTTGAAGAGGCTGTGACTGCGTTGGTCAAAAAACGTCTTGATGCCGGAGGCCACACAGGCGATCCGACAGAACTTATTACAGAAACCCTGGGGTGTGATCTGATATCTTATCTAAAGGAGAATGCTCCGGCTATTCTTCCTTCTTTTGATGAACTTGATTCCCAAACCCAAAGGAGTACAAGAGCAGAGACTTATCTTTGCAACGGAAACACTCTTGTTATAGTCGAAAGCGGTGAGGATCCCATTCTCTATGACAAGTGGGAGGGCGAAGGCAATGAATAGATTCAGGAGATTATTATGTTTTTCGCTTATTCCATTGGTTATTTGCACGTGGCTTATACCTCAGGGCATTGTGCGTGCCCAGGGGGAGCAGGAGGCTCCTGAAAACGGGCAGCTTCACGTAAACGGCAAAACTTATACAGTTAAGCTTTTAAACGTTACATATACAAACAATACCTATGTCTCCCTGAGAGATATGGCCGCAGCCCTTTCGGGAACGGAAAAGCAGTTTGACGTTTCTGTTTCAAAGAGCGAAATTATTATAAATACCGGAATTCCATATGGAGCAAGAGGCGGTGAAAACGAGCCCTTTGACGAGGAAGTCATGGAGGCTGATTTTACCTACAACTTCAATCTTAAGACAACTCCCATGTTTATGGATGATGTGGAACTTAAGAGATTCACTTTGGTGGGCAGTGTGACCGATGGAGTCTACGACTGCTTTATCAACGTTCCTGAGCTGGCAATGATGTTAGACACCAAAATGACTTTCGATAATGATGAACTGTACGTGGATACATCGGAGGAGTTCTCCGTCAATATGGACGAACTTGAGGAAGATGAATTCTTTATGGCCAGCAGAAGCTGCCTTCTTGCGGATGCCACCACAGGGGAAATTCTCTACGAATATGAGCCTGACAGAACGGTGCTTATAGCTAGCACATCAAAGCTTATGACCTATCTTCTTGTTATGGATGCCATATCAGAAGGGAAGATAGGAATGTATGATACGGTATATATTTCTGATGCGGTTTCCAGACTTTCATATGGGGAGGATGGAGTAGTAAGACTTGATACCGACCTTGAGACCAACGTTAACGAACTGATAAAGGGAATGCTTTTGGCTTCCAGCAACGAGTGTGCCATGGCCCTGGCTGAGTATGTGGCAGGTACCGAAGCCGAATTTGTGAAGCTTATGAATGCCAAGGCAGAAAGTCTCGGACTGAGTGAGTCAACCAGATTCTATAACTCCAATGGGCTTCCAACATATACCGATGATGTGGTTACCGCCAAGGTTCAGAACAGATCCACAGCAAATGACATGTTTACTCTTGTAAAATATCTTCTTGCTGTATACCCTCAGGTTACTGAAATTACTTCAATGAAGGAAGCCAGCCTTCCCTCCATGGGATTCCTCGCCAGAAACACCAATCCCCTTCTCTATAATGTGAAGGGAACCATCGGCCTTAAGACCGGAACAACCAACGGCGCCATGTGCTGCCTTATCTCCGCAAAGAATGTCACCTGCGGCGACGGGGACCATATTCTCGTCTCCCTTGTCTTTGGAGCCGAAAGTAATGTCCTTCGAAGTTTCGTCTCCGAAATCCTGCTGGACTACGGCACAGACGTCCTGACCAAGGGACGAACCTACGCTCCCAAGGATCCTGCAAAGCCACAAACCGCCGAGGAACTGGTGCAGGCTGTCCTCAAAACAGCTGATCGCAAGGCCAACTAACTTGCTAAAGTGTCAAAGGCAGGCATATACTATTTATTTCTGAGACGCGCTCTCGCTCCGCTTCGGAACGTAGCCCCGCTAAGCTCGTGAGGAACCAGCTAACGCATAGACTTTCCTAAGAAGCCAAAGTACGGCTTCTAAGGAAAGATCATATCGCTAAGCGGGGACGTCCTCAGAGGGTCTCTGAAACAAATAGTATATGCCTGCCTTTTCGTTTTGCGATTGCTTTAGGACTTGCAGAACTTGCCTTAAAAATGTAAGGCAGGTACATAATTATATCACTAAGGTAGACTTTATCGAGCCGTCGGTACTTAGGTGCTGTATTTTAGCACCTTATGTACCGCTACGTGCGAGATCTAAGTGAGAACGTGTCTACCGTGTGATGTAATTATGTACCTGCCGAATAATTGCGGTAAAGCAGGTTATGCAACAACGTACTTGAGTATTGCGATGAACTGGAGGGCGGTGCCGGCAAGGACGAACACGTGGAAGATGGAGTGCATGTAGCGGTGCTTCTTGCCAAGGCCGTAGAGGATGGCACCGATGGTGTAGGCCAGGCCTCCTGCCAGAACCCAGTAGAACCCGTTAATGGTAATGGCCTGTATGGTGGGCTTGATGGCGATGACTATGCACCAGCCGATTCCGATGTAGCCTGCCATGGAGATAATGGCGAACTTCTTAAGGTCGATGGCTGTAAGCACAGCGGAGAAGATGGCAAGTCCCCACACTACTCCAAAGATGGTCCAGCCCCAACCGGGAGAGATCTCTCTTAAGGGCCCCAGGACAATGGGAGTGTAGGTTCCACCTATGAGGAAGTATATGGTGCAGTGGTCAATTACCTGCATGACTCGCTTTCCCATGTTTGGTTTCAGCCCATGGTAGACACTTGACATGGTGTAAAGAACTATCAGGGATGCTCCGTATATTGCGCTTCCTACCACGTAGAAACCGTCATGGTTTCTGACGGAGAGAACAACGCATATTATGAGGGCGACGATTCCGAATACTGCGCCCACAATGTGTGTGATCATGTTGGCGGCCTCTTCTCCTTTGGTGTAGTCTGGGAGAGTTCGATCAGCCAGTTTGGTTCTTGTCATAGTATCACTTCTTCCTTTTGAAATTTATATTATCATAATAACACGACACCATGTAGTTATCAATACTACATGGTGTTAATTTTACAACTATTTTGTGCGACAAATTCCTGAGAATTTTCATATTATAACAGAAAGAAAATGAAAAAGTATTGAATTATGCGACAAATCAATGTTATTATATAATAAATATTGACAGGAGCGAAAATATGAGGAACGACGTAGTCAAAAAATGCCTGTCTTTAGTTTTGTGCGTTGCCTTTTTCGTTGTGAACGGATGCGGGAGTCTGACAGAAAAAACTGTTTATCTGTACTCCATAGAATCGAAAGAGGGAGAAATTCCCGAGACGGATATGTATGCTTCATATAAACCTTTAAGTGAAAAGGTTATGGCGATTATCCCTGAGGAGACAGTTACCCTTAAAGTCTACAATGAGCTTAACAACAAGAGAGGTGTGCAGGACGGCTGGTTCGGTCAGATAATGAAGAACCTTTTTAATGTTGAATTTGAATTTGTGGATACCAGTGACAGAGACTATTTAGAAAGTGCCAAGGCGGGTCGCTGTGATTGGGATTTTGTGTTGCTTAAATCCCACGATAAGCTAAAGGATTGCATGGACAGAGGTTTGATCAGGAATCTGGAAGACGGCGGACTTTTTTCCGAATATGGTACAAACATAGGTGCCAACATGAAAGTTGCCGTATACAGAAGTAAAAAGGAGACCGACGGAAAACTGTATGGCATACCCGATGAAGTGGCATACAGGGATGGAGAATATGCTGAATTTCAGTACCATCCGGATATCAGATGGGATTTGTTCAGGAGATTTAACCTGCCGGAGCCCGAGGAAATGGATGATTATATTTCCATTCTGAGTGTAATGAAGGACAGAGTCGGTTTTTCTGACTCAGGGAAGGAAGTCTATGGTGCAACTATATACAGTAACCGGGAAGATGTTCTGAACACAAGCGTTTCGGATACAGTAAAAGCGTTTTTCGGATATGAAGATTTTTACCTCGGGTTCTATAATCCAAGATACAGGACCTTCTACGGAGCCCTGGATGATGACAGCGAGTACATCAGGTGTCTGGAATTCTACAATAAGATGTATCGGGCGGGACTTATTAATCCAAAGTCCAAAGAGATGTCCTATCAAATGGTATATGCTTCCTATGCGGACGGACAGAATCTCTTTTGTGTTGATTCAGAGCTGGGATATGACGCCTACAATACAATCGAGCATTTGGCTGATGAGAAAATGATGGCGCCCATGACCTTTAAGAAGCAGGTCAATCTGGTAAGAGGTCTTAAGACTGTGGGAGAGGATCAGTTCTGGTGTATAGGAAAGAACACGGAGTATCCGGAACTTTGCATGGCAATACTTGACTGGATGTCTTCTCCGGACGGAACATTGACATCCTACTATGGGCCAAAGGGAGTTTGCTGGGACTACGATATCTACGGGAACACGGTACTTCTTAATCCGGGCTTCGAAGCCTTATACCACCCTAATTATCAGTTTGATATGAGCAGCGGATATATGGGCTCATACAGTGAAGGGGAGCCGTTTTTTGGATTTGATGTATGGTCCAAAGATACTGCAATTCAGGGATCTACCGGCCAGAAATATAACGTTTTGACTTGGATAAATATGAAGAGTAACCAGCTTAATTATGAAATCGAAAATGAGTGGCTTGAAGCACATAATGTGGAAAGCGAGGCTGAATATTTAAGTCAGTCCGATTTCTATGTTCTTGCGCCTGATTCATATGTGGAGCAAGAATTGCCTGAGGAGCTGGCTTCCTCGTATTTGAGAATCAGCAATATCATAAAGGTGGGAAGCTGGAATGCAATATATGCAGAGAGCGAAGAAAAGTTTGCTGATGTTATTAAGGATATGCAGACATCAGCACTTAAGGCCGGATATAAGGAAATTGTGGATTGGTGCAGAATAGAAGCGTACTATAAGGTGCAGTCCAATATTTACTCCTATTTAATAGATTAGGTAGAGGTTATGGATACTGAAAAGAAAAACAAGGACAAAGTAGAAAATAACGATTTTTCTCTGGCAATGTTACTGGAGGGAAGAAAGTACGGGAGCCGAGGGATCAGGCTATTAGTCAAGGTAATAATTCTTGCTCTTATCCCTGTGCTTATCATGGGCACCCTTACCATACTTACCAGCTATCGGACCGTTAATAAGACCATGTCCGATGAGGTGAAAAAAGAGCTTAAGAGTACTGCTCTTGTAATTGAAAGCTCTTATAAGGTTATGAGCAGCGATGACTTCATCCCTTTGAAATCGGGAAATATCATTAAGGGCACCTTTGTAATTAACAATAACTATAAGCTCTTTGACTCCCTTGCTGAGGAAGGCGAAATCTATTCTGCAATGTATTACGGGGACAGACTTATTGTTACTTCCCTCAGAAATGACATCGGCAGACGTATTGAAGTGCTTCCGATACCGGATTATGTGTATGAGATTGTATATAAGAATCAGACGGAGTGTTACATATCAAGTCTTTATATAGACAATGAAGAGTACTTCGGATATTATATGCCTATTTTTGACAGCGGAAGAAATGTGGTGGGCAGCATTTTTACCGGAAAGAAATCTCAGATTATCACCGAAGCGGTTACACAGAATACCTATACGGTTTCGGTGATAACAGGAAGCGGAATCATTCTGTCGCTGATTTCGGCCATGCTGCTTCTCCTTGTTGTAGCCAGGTTTGTCGGCTATACCATGAAAGAGGATGCCAAGGTTGATGAACTTACCAAGGCAAACAGAGCCAAGGATTCATTTCTTGCCAATATGTCCCATGAAATCAGAACTCCCATCAATGCCGTCCTTGGCATGGATGAGATGATTCTTAGGGAGAGCAAAGAGGAATCCATAATAAACTATGCCTCCAGCATAAAGAATGCGGGGCAGGCGCTGCTTTCACTTATAAACGACATCCTGGACCTTTCAAAAATACAGGCGGGCCGTATCGAACTGGTGGAAAGCAGATACGAGCTGGCATCGGTAATTAACGACACCTATAATCTCCTTCATCAGAGAGCGGAGAAGAAGGATCTGGATCTGATAATCGAAAACGACCCCACCATTCCCTCAGAGCTTAGCGGTGATGAGACAAGAATCAGACAGATTCTGACTAACATTATGACCAATGCCATTAAATATACCGAAGAGGGAACCGTAAGGGTGGTATTCGGATGGCAGCCGGAGGAAGACGATAACATGATTCTTGTTATGAGCGTCGAGGATACCGGTTTGGGCATAAAAGAGGGAGATATTCCCAAACTTTTTGACAGCTTTGCAAGATTTGATTCCGGGAAAAATAAGAGTATCGAGGGCACAGGCCTTGGCTTGACCATTACAAAGAGCCTGGTGGATTTGATGAAGGGTACCATTGATGTCAGAAGCACTTACGGAAAAGGTTCTGTATTCACGGTACGAATTCCTCAGAAGATTCTTAACAAAGAACACATGGGTGATTTCGCGGAAAGCATCAGAAACAGCATCTACCACACGGATGAGTACCATGAGTCCTTTGTGGCTCCGGATGCCAAGATACTCGTTG
>CAMVID010000022.1:0-39519 GCA_947167445.1 uncultured Lachnospiraceae bacterium | reverse complement strand
GCACCCGACAGGAATCGAACCTGCATTAAAGGCGTCGGAGGCCTTCGTTCTATCCATTAGACTACGGGTGCGAAACTGTCACAATTACATATTACAGAATTGTTACATCACTCGTTCTATGATAGCACAGCTTTCAGTTTATGTCTAGGAAAAAAGCCCTTGGCAGACACCTACGCGACCCTTGAAACCCGCCTGTTTTCTCTATTGAAGTAGTATACTGAATCGGACAGAATTATGTCTCTTCCAAGCTGAGTGTTATTAATCTCCACCACAATCTGCTTAAGGGAATCAATATCCGCATCCCTGGCCGGCAACACGATTATCTCATGTATGCTGCAGGGCAGAATAATCAGATCCTCCTTAAGTTTGTCCGCGAAATTTCCAAGTTCGTTATCAAAAAGAATCGCCGTTGCTCCCCATATTTTCTCAGAGTTGCTGGCAACATACATGGGTACGTTTCTGTCATCAAATATGCCTTTGACGTCATCGCGTTTATCCTCAGGTACCATTGATGAAAGCACTGTATAAATGTGGGTGAACTCAATGGGATTGTTGCTTTTCACATTGGTAAGCGCAACCTTTAAAAGTTCATCGTCATCAATTCCCCAGGCATCCTTCATGCTTTCCTTCACAAGGATTGAGCCGGTTCCCATAAACTCATTTTCAACCCTCACATAGAAAACTATGGCCAGATCGAGGAAGGGAACATAAGGTACTTCTTCCAGTAAATCCATGTTTCTTTCTCTTCCGATAATCTTCATTTCGATTCGGTCCTTTACGATTTCGTAGTCAGTCAGGAACTCCATATCTATAGGCTCTGTCAATTTATTGTCTTCATAAATCTCAGTTACCTTTTCAAGCACTTCCTCCAAGCTTATTAACCCGTCCTCATAAAGCTCATAAAAGTGGTCCAGATAGACTGTCGGCGAAACATTTGTCTCCTCGCTCCTTATATTAAGACCATGCAAAATAACCCCATTGTTTTTGGATACCTCTGTGTAGACAGCCTTGGCATCCTCTCCATACATTTCATTAAATTTTGTCTCGATTTCTTTGTAAAAATCATAACTGTTCATTAAAAATACCTTCCTTCCAAATAAAAAATTGCAACATAAAAGGCAACGGAATAATTTCCGTTGCCTTATAGACTGTCTGCTTTTCGATTTAAAACTTATACTCTGGAAAGATACTCACCTGTTCTGGTATCAATCTTAATCTTGTCGCCAAGTTCAACAAAGAGAGGAACTGCAACCTGAGCACCTGTCTCAACAATAGCGGGCTTAGTAGCACCTGTAGCAGTATCACCCTTGAATCCGGGCTCTGTCTCTGTAATCTCAAGCTCTACGAACAAAGGAGGCTCAACTGAGAACACACTGCCGTTGTGAGAACATACTTTACACATATCGTTCTCTTTAACGAACTTCATTGCGTCGCCAACTGTATCCTTATTCAAAGCTAACTGCTCATATGTCTCGGTGTCCATGAAGTTGTAAAGATCACCGTCTGAGTACAGATACTGCATATCTTTTCTGTCAATACGTGCCTGAGGGCATTTCTCTGTGGGTCTGAAAGTCTTCTCAACCACACCGCCACTCTTGATGTTTTTAAGCTTTGTTCTAACGAAAGCTGCGCCTTTACCGGGCTTAACATGCTGGAACTCGATAATCTGATAAACGTTTCCTTCTAATTCAATGGTAATACCGTTTCTGAAATCACCGGCAGAAATCATACAATTTTCCTCCTAAAAAAATCCAAACGATTGTAATTCCCTAGTAGTATATACTAAAAGGGCGCAAGTTTCAATGTTTTTTTAGATTTTTTTGCAAAGCTCAGCCATGGCATGAATGTAGCCGTCAAATCCTTCACCCTTAATTACCATAAGACATGCAGGCGCAGTCACAGATTTGTGTCTGAACTCATCTCTTGATGCAATATCGCTTATATGAACCTCTATCTTTGGAATCATAACCGAGTTAAGGGCATCATAAATTGCATAGCTGTAATGGGAATAGGCTCCGGGATTTATAACGATTCCCTCGGTTCCGTCAAAATACGCCGCCTGAATTCTGTCTATTATGGCACCTTCGTGATTGCTCTGGAAGCAATCCACCTCCACTCCCATTTCCTTTGCTTTGGCCTTGATTAGGTTAATCAGCGAATCGTAATCCTTATCACCGTAAATTGCCTTCTCCCTGATGCCGAGGAAGTTTAAATTAGGCCCGTTTATTACCAGTATTTTCACTTCTGTTTCTCCCACCTCTTGTAATCATTGAGAATCGCCTCCGCCACAGCCTTTGGGTTGTCGCCTCCATCGATTATCACGTCTCCCGCTTCCTCATAAATGTCAGCTCTGTCCGTAAAAAGCTTGTGGACTCTCTCTCTCGGATTCTCCGTATTTATTAAAGGTCTGTCCTTATTCTCCGAAATGCGGGCAAAAATCTTTTCCTCATCGGTTTTCAGATAGTAGACCCTTCCGATTTTTTTTAGAAGTTTTCGATTCTCTTCTCTTAAAGGCATCCCACCGCCTGTGGCAATGACACCGTTGTAATTCTCGAATCGAAGTCTTTCAAGAAGCCCTGTCTCAAGCTTTCTGAATTCCTCTTCTCCCCTTGTGGCAAAAATCTCGTTGATGCTGATTCCCGCCTCTTTCTCAATTTCCCGGTCGGTGTCAGTCAGGGAAACCCCAAGCTTCTTTGAAAGTTCCCTTCCTACGGTTGTCTTCCCGGCTCCCATGAAGCCGATAAGAATAATCGCTTTACTCATCCTTTATCCCCTCGCGCCAAATCTCGTACGAAGCAATTGCCTGTGACAAAAGCATGTGCAGACCGTTAACAGCCTTTCCGCCCTTCTCACGCACCTTCTTCATAAACAATGTTTCCAAAGGACTGTATATTAAATCATAACCAAAATTAACATGCTCATAAAAGTCATCGTCGTATATAGGCGCCTTTGTGTCATCGCTGAGTCCCACACTTGTAGCCTGTATTACATTATACTTTTTCTGGTAAAAACCGGGAATTCTACCATATTCATCAAGGCCCAGAACCTCAATCTTTGCATCAGGATAATACTTTACAATATCCGCTTTCAGTTTCTCCGCCGTCTCTATGGTTCTGTTCAGAATATAGATGCATTTGGCATTCATTCTTGCAAGAAGGATTCCAACGGCTCTGGATGCACCCCCGGCTCCAATCATGATTATCTCTTCTCCGGTGACATCAAACCCATCTGAAGCAAAGGACTTCTCAAGGCCGATTATATCCGTATTAAAGCCCTTGTATCCATCCTTGGTCCAAAGAAGTGTGTTTACAGCTCCTATCTGTGCTGCAACCTCATCTATGTCACATGTATAATCCATAACCGCCTGTTTATGGGGAACAGTTACGTTCATTCCGCCAAAATGAAACGCATAGGCACCCTTTATGGCCTCTCCCAGGTTCTCTTTCTTAACAGGCAATGGAACATATACGAAATTCTCCTTAAACATCTCAGCAATGGAATTATGAATAAGGGGAGAAAGGGAATGCTCCACCGGGTCTCCTATCAAACCGTAAACTCTTGTATGTCCATCCATAACAAAGGCCTTTCAAAGTCTCATTTTTAAACAAAAATATCATATCAAACCCCCACATCAAATGCAATAAAAGGCATTCAAAAAGCCTGCGCTTAAAAGCACAGGCCTTTTGAAAAACACCACATATGGAAAACAATTATAAAAAAGGGGAATTGTGTTGGGCTATTATAAACCGACATTTGTACCTACGAAGAACTGATACTGGCTAAGTATTCCGTCCTTCTTCATGTCGGAAACAGCTTTCTGCATGTCAAGATTCTTGATGTCCACATCTCTTCCGATGTAACTGAAGTCGTCCTTGGCATTGAACTTTAATGCAACATCATGAATATCAATGTTTTTAACGCGGAATGTTGTACCGGCTTCCACAGGTTCAAGGTGATTACCTGCTTCTGTTTTGACTTCGGGCGCAACTTCCTTGGTAGAGATATCCTGCAGCTCAGTAACGTTAGGTGCCTGGTGCTGAGGGATAACCGGTGTTACATAGTTCGATATGATGTTGGAGTAATCATTGATTCCCATGTAAGCCATGTCGTTTCTCCTTAAATCCGTTTAACAAGAAAAACTTATCATCTCTAGGTATAATCTATATCGACATGTTTTGAAGAAACTTAACCCTTATTTCAAAAAAAAGAAAAAATTATTCACTCACCTCTCTGATGCCTGCATCTCTAAGGAGCCTTTTGGTAACATCAGTAATGGGTTTCGTGTAGATTTCCTCTATACTTCCCCTCTCCACAATTTGTCCCTTATCCATAATAAGGACGTAATTACAGATTTTATAAACCACACGAAGGTCGTGGGAAATAAACAGTATTGAAAGATTTCTCTTCTTCTGAAGTTCCTGCATCAGGGCAATTATCTGCTCCTGAATGGTAACATCCAAAGCGGAAACCGGTTCATCGGCAATAAGAAGCTCAGGTTCAAGCATCAGCGCCTGGGCAATACACACTCTCTGTCTTTGTCCACCCGAAAGCTCATTGGGATAACGATCCTTATAATACTCGTCAAGCCCAACTTCCTTAAGAGCCTCCACGACTTTTTTCTGCCTTTCTTCCTTGCTGAGATTGGTGCAGTTTTTCAAAGGCTCCTCAAGAATCCATCCCACCTTCTTAGCAGGATTAAGGGAACTGTAGGGATCCTGGAAAACCATCTTGGGACTCTTGCAGTTGAATTCTATCTCACCCGTATAGGGAACAATTCCGGTTATAGCCTTGGCCAGAGTGGATTTGCCGCATCCGCTGCCACCTACAAGTCCTAAGATTTCACCCTTTTTAATTCTCATGTTCAAGCCCCTTAATACTTCTACTCTTCCGGGCTTCTCCAATAGCTTCTTTCTCTCCTCCTTAAAGGATACAGAAATATCCTTGGCCATGAGAATGTTTTCTTTATCTATGGGATCCTGCCTTCCTTCACAGTTAGGAATGGCGGCAATTAATTTTCTGGTATATTCGTGCTCCGGATTCTTGAAAATTTTCTCCGTTTCGCCTGTCTCAACAACATATCCGCCCTTCATTACAAGAACTCGCTTGCAAAGCCTCCTTACAAGGCTTAAGTCATGGGATATGAAAAGAATTGCCGTGTTGTGAGTTCTGTTAAGCCTCTTTAAAAGTTTAAGAATCTGAGCCTGAACAGATACATCAAGAGCAGTTGAAGGCTCATCTGCAATAAGGATTTTGGGATTGCAGATCATGGCGGAAGCAATCATAACTCGCTGTCTCATGCCCCCCGAAAGCTGATGTGGATAGCTGTTATATACCCTTTCCGGATTATCAAGCTCCACGTCCTTTAAAACCTTAAGAGCTCTCTCCTTTCGCTCCTCAGGCGTCATATTCGTGTGGATTCGAAGATTCTCCTCCACCTGCCAGCCTATTTTCTTAACAGGGTTAAGAGAAGTCATAGGCTCCTGGAAAATAATGCCTATATCCTTACCCTGATGTGAACGCAGTTCTTCTCTGGGACAGGTAAGAAGGTCTCTGCCTTCAAACATAATCTTGCCCCGTTTTTCCATGTCATGCCTGTTGAGAAGACCTGCTATGGCAAGGGCGCTCATGGATTTGCCGGAACCTGATTCTCCCACAAGTCCCACTATCTCACCCTCGTCCATGGAAAGGTCAAAGTCGAACACGACGGTATCCGGAGTATCCTTATCATATATTCTGATGTTTAAATCCGTAACCTCTAAAACCTTTCCCATAATCTACTCCAGGTAACTTCCTATAAGACTGATTCCAAGAATAATAAGTATCAAAATCATGCCTGGGAATATGGCAAATCCCGGGTTTGAGAAAATATAGCTTTGAGCCTCTGACATCATCCTGCCAAGGCTTGGATCCGGCGGCATAACACCGATTCCCAAAAAGCTCATGCCTGCCTCTGCCAGTACCGCGTTATTAAAACCGATAAGTACTGAGGACGAAAGCACCTTGATTGTATTTGGCAAAATGTGCACAAACATAACTCTCATATCGCCTGCTCCGTTTAGCTTGGCGGCGGTTACGTAATCCATGTTTTTGCACCTTAGAAATTCGCTTCTTACAATTCTCGCAAAGCTTGGAATAAAGGCAATTCCCAAAGCCATAATAAGATTCCATGTGGAGGGCTCAAAGAGTCCTATGATAACCAGAGCCAAAAGAATGCTGGGAAAAGCCAAAAGAGCGTCCATGATTCTCATAAGAATCTCGTCAGCCATTCCACCGAAATATCCTGTAAAGGCGCCGATAATGATTCCAAAAAAGGTTCCGATGATCACCGTTGCCAGGCCCACCAAAACTGTGGTTCTACTTCCTACCATAATTCGGCTTAAAATATCTCTTCCAAAGTTGTCGCAGCCGAAGGGATGGGCAAGGGACATGCCTGCGTTCTTTAAGGCCGAATTCATGGCCTCCGGATTATAGGGCGTGTAAAATAGACCCACTACAATCATAATGAGCATAACCACGCTGATAGTCAGGCCGATATGAAAATTAAGGTTTTTCTTTCTGCGTTTCATATTAGTCGTCCTGTGACACTCTCGGGTCTATAATTCCGTAAACAATGTCAACAATAAAGTTTATTATGATAACTGCGGATGAAAGCAACACAAGTATTGCCATAACCACAGGGTAATCTCTGTTTGATATGGATGAAAGAAGTATTCTTCCAATTCCGGGTATATTAAATACCTGCTCGATAATTATTGAGCCTGCAAAAATATCCGCAAGGGCCATTCCAAGAAAAGTTACTACGGGAATCATTGCATTCTGAAGCACATGATGAATAAGTACATCTCCCGTGGTATTGCCGTGACTGTATGCAGTTCTTGCATAATCCTTTTCAGCCTCGGAAAGAATTGAGCTTCTTAATAATTTAATGCTCATGGCTGCCTTTGGTATTGCAATTGCTATGGCAGGAAAGCACATGTAACCAAGGAACTTAACAAAGTTCTTTGTATATGAAATATAACCCCCCGGCATAAACAGTTTAAGGACCACGCCAAATATTATGGTTATAAGAATTCCTCCGAAGAACGAAGGAACAGACATCATAATCTGATTGAGAATTACTATGAACCTGTCCAGTTTACCTCCGTTATGCTTAGCGCATAATATTCCTGTGGGGAATGTAATAATCAGTACAAACATAAAAGCCAGCACCGTCATTGTGAGGGTAATGGGAAGTTTATCCAGTATCATGCTTCCCACAGGAAGGTTATAACTGTAGGAAATACCCATGTCACCTTTCACAAAGGAAATAAGCCAGGAAGCATAGCGCGCGAAAAAGGGCCTGTTGAGACCCATCTCTTCACGCAAAGCCTCCAGGCTTTCCGGTGTGGCTTGTGTGCCAAGCTTGTGAACCGCCGGGTCTCCCGGTATTATGGCAAATGCCAAAAATACCAGGAAGGACACCAATAGCAGTGTCAAAAGCATGAATATGAACTTTTTAATAATTTTCTTTGCGTTCAATTCTCTACTCTACAATGTATAATTTGGAAAAATCCTGTACATATAAAGGATAGAAAGTATATCCTGCATACTTCTTGTTGAGAGCAACAAGTTCTGCTATATCCTGAATATATACATTCGCAGCCTCTTTGGTCAAGATGGCTTCACAGTCTTTGTAATACTGAGTTCTTTTAGCATCGTCGGTTTCTGCGTTGGCTTTGGCGAAAGCTTCATCATAGTCGGCAGAGCTAAAGTTTGTAAAGTTGTTGTGAGCTGTAGACTCAAATCTTGCAAGAAGTGCATTTGCACAAAGTGTAGAAGCATCTACACCAATAACTGTTGACTGGAAGTTTCTTCCGCTGTAAACGTCACTTAACCAGCTGTCCCACTCAATAAGAGAAATCTCAGCGTTAACTCCGATTTCCTTAAGCTGCTCAGCAATAACCTGAGCGGTATCAACGTGCTGAGTATAGTTTGAAGGAACTGTGATTGTGAAGGTAAAGCCGTTCTCATAGCCTGCTTCCTTAAGCAGTTCTTTGGCCTTATTAAGATCTCTTGTGTAGTAGTTGTTCAAATCCTCAACATAGTATTTGCCGAAGGAAGGGAACATGCTGCTACCAATCTTGGAACCGTGTCCGTCTGAAACGAAATCAAGAATCTTGTCCTTATCAACAGCATAGCAAAGAGCCTGTCTTACTCTCACATCGTTGAAAGGCTCAACTGCGTTGTTGAGATAAAGGGCCTGAACAAGGTTCATTGTTCCTTCGTAAATCTCATAGTTATCGTTAAGCTGATCTGCCTGAGCAGATGTTACACGGGCAAGCATATCAATTGCACCGCTGTTTAAGTTCATAACGATGGTGTCAGTGTTTGCTACGATAGCAAGGGTAATGTGCTTGATCTTAGCCTTCTCACCCCAATAATCATCAAAGCTCTCTAAGATAAAGTTCTCCTGTGGCGATCTGGAGACATATTTGTAAGGGCCTGTTCCGATTCCCTTATGATCGGGATCGGTATTTGATGCGGGAATAATGGATGCGTTCACGCTGGCAAGAGCGGTGTTGAAATCTACATCCGGTGTTCCAAGAGTGATTACAACCTTTCCGTCATCAGTAGCGGAAATATCCGTTACATTAGAAAACGCTGATACCATTCCGGCATCAGCGCATTTGTTTAATGAATAAACAACATCCTCTGCCGTAACTGTACTTCCGTCGTGGAATTTCACTCCATCTCTTAAAGTGAATGTGTAGGTTAATCCGTCATCAGAAACGGAATACTCACTTGCTATGGCAGGGTTCAGATTACCATTTTCGTCCGGCTTAAGTAATCCCTCGTAGATATTGAAGTAGATTTCCTTAGTTCCTGCCGCCACAGCCTTAGTGGGGTCAAGACTATCCTCCATATCCTGGGGAATGCCGATGGTAATTGAAGAGGAAGACGCAGTCTCCTTATCACCTGAGCAAGCTGTCAGTGCAATAGTCAGTGTCGCCAACACAACTACTGAAAAGAGTTTGAAAAGCTTTCTTTTCATGTGTTAAATCCTTTCTTCATTATGAAATTGTATTTATGTTTAAAAGATGTTATTTCTTCTCCTTGAGGATACTCTTAAGTTCATCCACAAAGGTGTTAACATCCTTAAACTCTCTGTAAACGGAAGCAAATCTTACATATGCAACAGGATCCAGATCCTTAAGTTTGTTCATAAGAAGTTCACCGATAACCTGGCTTGGAATCTCCTTATCTTCCATTGAGAAAATCTCATTCTCTACGGAATCCACAAGGCTTGTAATCTGAGCTGCGGAAACAGGGCGCTTATGGCAGGCTCTAAGAACGCCGGCCTCAATCTTTGCTCTGTCGTATGCTTCTCTGTTATTGTCCTTTTTGATAATTATGAGAGGTATGGTTTCAATCTTCTCATAAGTGGTAAAACGCTTACCGCACTCGTCACATACACGACGACGGCGGATGGAGTTATTGTCCTCAGCAGGTCTGGAGTCGATAACTCTGGTGTTCTCATGATTACAGAATGGACACTTCATTCTTTTATCCCCCGTTTCATATTGGTAAAAACCAATATAATTATAAACAGGATTAGTTATTATGTCAACTATACACCACTAGATGTAGTTGTTGCTTCTTCTTCCTCTGCCTTCTCTACCGCTTCATCCTTGGCAAAACGTGTGGCAAGAATCAATCCTGCAACGCCCGCAATAAAGGTAAAGATAGCAATAAACTGGGATGTTGAGAAGATTCCCACGTTTCCCCTGTCAAGGTCACCTCTTAAATACTCAATAAGGAAGCGGCCCACACTGTAGAAAATAAGGTAAAACGCTGTGGTCTGTCCGGGCTTTTTAAACTTCTTGTCATACAAGAAGATAAGGCCGAAAGCCAGAATAAAATCTGCCGCTGACATAATAAGCTGAGTGGGAATAAGGGGTATATTGTTGGGTGCAAAATGGGAATTCTTAAATGTTACTGATAAAGGTCCGGCGCACTCTCTTCCGTAACAGCATCCTGCCAGGAAACATCCGATTCGTCCGAATGCCTGTCCAAAGGCCACTGACGGGAACGCATTGTCAATGTACTTTAAAGCATTGAGCTTGCACACCTTACAATATATTAAAGCTCCCACAATACCGCCTATGATTCCGCCGTAAACAACCCATCCGTTAAAGAACTCACGGATCAGCGATGCAGGGTCGTTTATAAATCTGTCCCAGGTAGTAATTGTATACAGAATTTTGGACCCTGTAAATCCGGCTATAACACAAGAAAAAACGAAACCGAATATTCTCTCTGGGTCCAATCCTCTCTTCTTTGCTCTTTTCTCAGCTGTAAAATAGGCAACCAGAATACCTATTCCAATCATCAGACCATATCCGTAAACTGTAAACGGTCCTATATGAAACAATTCGTTATACATCTTTATCCTCTTTCACTACTTTATTAAAGACATGGGCAATCGTATCGTTTTCGAAGGGTTTGGTTATGAAATCCTTCGCACCATACTTAACTGCCTCAGTCATTTTGGACTTCTGACCGGCAGATGTAACCATTATAACTCTGGCCTCGGGGTCATATTCCATAATGGCTTTCAGAGAATCAATCCCGTTCATAACCGGCATGGTTATATCCATGCTTACAACGTCAGGCTTATTCTCTTTATACATTTCAATAGCCACCTCACCATCGGCAGCCTCTCCCACAATCTCATGACCTTCGGCTTCAAAGATGTTTCTAAGAATTTTTCTTGAAGTTCTTGAATCATCAACAATGAGTATTTTCGCCATATATACGCCCTCTTGTCAATTCCAAAGAATAAGTCTTAACTTCTCTCCCCTGATCAACAACGGAATCTCGCACATAACATTGTCTGCCGTCCTGATACGTTTCTCCACCATCATATCCGGCGGCAGCAATTCCAAATCAATTCCCTGGGTACTTCTCATGGAAACATATAGACCATTAATACAGTTTAAAAGCTCCGCACAGGAGTCCAAGGCATCCATGTCCAGATTATGGAAATCTTCCATGGCAAAAAGGTTCGCCGCTTTGAGGAACCCTCCGCCCTCTTCCATCAAACCCATTGTAAAAGCCGCATCTCCCTCTGAATCGTCAACAGTCTGAAAAGAACCGACTCCTTCGGACTTCAGGGATTGTATAATGGTCGCTTTCTTTAGCGCAACCTCTCTGTCAACACATCTTATTATGGTTCGAATAGCTATTCCGATTTGCTCCTTAAACATCATAAGTTCATCAGGAATATAACCATCGATTATCCTGTCGATGTCACCGCTTTTCAATGCATCAACAAGTTCCGGCTTCAAACCGTTATCTTCCACATAATCGTCAATTATTTCAAGGGCCTTCTCACCCTTAATCAAATCCATATCCTCAAGGGCCTGAAGAAAAACAACGTACTCGTTGTGTTGTTTCGTCAAAAGATAGTCAACCTGTTCCTTTGTAAGATACCCCATATCAACGGCGATCTCACCAAACTTCTTATCTACCTTGGCCTGTCTCTTATTTACTTTCCTGGTTTGCTCTTCTGTCATTAAGCCTTCGGAAACGGCAATCAGACCAAGTCGAACTCTTTCTTCCTCGGTGATACGGATAAGCGCTTTAAACTCATCCATACTGATCTGCCCGATTTCTACCAGGTAATAACCCAGTATGTTGGCAACCATACTAACCCTCTCAAATACAATTACCTAATCGGCACGTGTTCTTTATAGTAAAAAAGGGGCAGGTATTATCCTGCCCCCACATGAATCTTATTTTTTCTGCAAGAAGCTGGGAATTTCCAGTGACTTGTTTGAAATACTGCTGTGAAGCTCAGTCGGTGATTTAATTTCAAATACCGGTTCAACTCCTGCAGGTTTAACAGGGGTCGGATTGAAGCCCTGAACTCCGGGAGTCATGGTTGTGTTAGCAAATGTCTTATTCCTGAAGGGATTAACAGCTGAAGTCTTGGGAGCACCAAGGCCTGTAGCAATAACTGTAATCTCACAGGTATCGGGTCTGGACTCATCGTATCTGGTACCGAAGATGATGTTAACATCTTCACCTGTGAGTTCACCCACATAGCCTGCTGCATCAACAGCGTCATTAAGCGAAACATCACCGGTAACATTGATGATAACCTGACTTGCGCCGGTAATTGTTGTCTCAAGAAGAGGACTCTCAACAGCCATTTTAATAGCTTCAAGGGCTTTGTCATCACCCTTGCCCACACCGATACCGATATGTGCAATACCCTTCTCCTTCATTGCAGTCTGAATATCTGCGAAGTCGAGGTTGATGTCCTGAGGAACATTTATCAAATCAGTGATACCCTTAACCGCCTGCTGTAAAACCTCATCGGCCTTCTTCATGGCTTCGGGCATCTTCATATTCTTATTTACTAAATCTTTGAGCTTATCATTAGGAATGATAATTAACGTATCAACCTGTTCTCTGATACGCTCAATACCCATAAGGGCATTTTTCATTCTAACCTTACCTTCAAAAGTGAAAGGTCTGGTAACAACGCCAACGGTAAGGATTCCCATTTCCTTGGCAATAGAAGCTATAACAGGAGCTGCTCCGGTACCGGTTCCGCCACCCATACCACAAGTAACAAAAACCATATCTGCGCCCTTAAGAGCGTTCTGTATATCCTCAGCACTTTCTTCTGCTGCTTTCTCACCAATTTCGGGCTTACTTCCCGCACCGAGTCCTTTGGTTAATTTCTCACCTATCTGAATGCATTTGGGGGCCTTACATAATCTAAGTGCCTGCATATCGGTATTTACGCCGATAAACTCTACTCCCGTAATTCCCTCTGCTACCATTCTGTTTACTGCGTTATTGCCTGCTCCGCCTACGCCAACAACAATGATTCTTGCTGCGGAATCAGAATCATTTGTTTTAATCTCAAGCAACGGTAGATCCTCCTTTAAGTACCTCAAAAATCCCACTCATTTATCATATAATTATTTTTATAAAATTGCAACACTAATCATCGGTAAGATTATCGGGTAAAAATATTATACTTTCTGACTTTCCGGTCTTATCTTTCATGTCAAGAACCCCCTTTTTCCCCTCCAAACTGGGAAGGATTTTGGGGAGTCTCATGATTTTCTCATCAAGGTCATCAGCGCTTCCGAATTCAGCCCTGACATCGCCAAAATACAGTGTAAGTCCGCCACCCGGTCCAAAGTCCATTCTTCTGCAATCCAATGAATATTTAGTCAGAAGCTGGTTGGTGGACAGAATCTTTTTGAAAATCATTTCATCTTCCACCGGCAAAGGTTTCCCAAGAACCATATAGTCGAAACTTAATCCGGTAATCTGGCATATACCTTCGGTCTTCACATTTGAGCTCTCTACTACTGTTCCGTCCTTATCAAAGTACATATACTTGCCAAGATATTCCACATATCCGGCCAAGGCCTTCTCATAGACACTGATCCTTATGGTGTCGTTTGAGATAATGGTAACCTGGATTGTATCCACGAAGGGAACATCCTTAAGTTCTTTGTTTTTGTATTTCAGTGAAAGATATAATGAATTGTCCCCCAGAGGACCCTCCATCACAATATCCTTTATCTCGTCGGAGGTATAATGAACATTTCCATCCACATAAATATTCACTACCTTATAATGCATAAGCATGTAGTAAATAAATGCCACCACGGCGAGGATAATCAATAATATGCTAAGCGTCTTCACCATGAAACGCTTCTTTTTTCTTTTTGATAATTCCGTTTCAAACTGATACATCAGGCATCCTTCAACTCTATACTTCTGGCAACGTTAAGGCACACCCCAATTTCCGCCATCTGAAACAGGATGGCACTTCCGCCGTAACTGATGAACGGAAGGGAAATACCGGTATTGGGAACCGTGTTGGTAACAACCGCCACATTAAGGATAACCTGAATAGCCACGTGTCCCAAAACGCCAACCACAAATAACGCTCCAAACATATCGGTTGCATTATTTGCAATAACTACAAGTCTCCAAACCAGCAATACAAACATAAGAAGAATTGCTATTGCACCGAACAGTCCCAGCTCCTCACATATAATGGAGAAAATCATATCGTTCTGCGCCTCGGGAATATATCCAAGTTTCTGAATACTCTGTCCAAGTCCCTTGCCCCAGATTCCGCCGGAACCGATTGCATAGAGTCCCTGCAGTGTCTGGAAACCGGTATCACTTGCATAGGCCTCAGGATCAAGCCAGGCCAGAATTCTTGCTCCTCTGAATCCAAGCTTATCGGAGAATCTCGAAACTATCAGTACCACCAGCGCTCCTGCCGCCAGTACACCTGCTCCAAGAATAATAAATCTCTTATACTCGGGGCTTGCCACAAAAAGCATAACTGCGGTAATGCCCATAACGATAATTGCAGAACTTAAGTTATCTGTTATGAAGTAAATCATGGCTGTATGCGGCAACGCCATCAGAATCACAGTCCAGAAGCCTTTTCTGCTTTTGATTGCAGGTCCCAGTCTGGTAATAAAACTGGCGAGAAAAAGTATAAGCGCAAGCTTGGCAATCTCCGCAGGCTGTAAGGAAAATCTGTCGTTAGGTCCGATGAAAATCCATCTTCTTGCACCGTTTCTCTTGGGGAAAAACAATACGCAAGGGATCAATGCCATGGAAACAAAATAAGCGATTGTTGAGAATCTTTCCCAAAAATGATAGGGAATAAAACTCAAAACCAGCATTACGGCAAGTCCCAAAGCAGACCAGATTCCCTGTCTTTTCAGCCAGTAAGCTGCATCGTTGTATTTCTGTGATGCCATATAGGAACTGGATGAATAAAGCATGATAAGTCCAAATCCCACCAAAAAGATGATGATAAACACCAAAGAATAGTCAAAGTAGTATTCAGTTTTCCTTTTGTGACGACTGAAGCTCTCTGCCATGAACCTTTCCTCAAGTTCTATAAATCATTTACCATCTCTTTGAACTGTCTTCCTCTCTCCTCGTAGTTGGGGAACATACCCCAGCTTGCGCAGGCGGGAGAAAGCAAAACTGCGTCTCCGCTTCTGGCATTGGCAACGCAAATATCAAAACACTCTTTAAAGGAATCGGCAAAGCAATAGTCTGTGAAGCCATGAGATGCTGCGCATTTGGCAATCGCCTCTCTTGTCTGACCGAT
This sequence comes from uncultured Lachnospiraceae bacterium, assembly GCA_947167445.1. Taxonomy (GTDB): domain Bacteria; phylum Bacillota; class Clostridia; order Lachnospirales; family Lachnospiraceae; genus G11. The sequence goes on along the minus strand of CAMVID010000022.1, from coordinate 24,365 downwards.
AAGAACCAGCTTCTTAACCTTACCGTCAAAAGCCTCAATCCACTCATCGTAAGTGTTTCCCTTATCATAGCCGCCACCAATAAGGATGGTGGGTTTGCTCATTGCTTTAATTCCCTGGATGGCCGCATCGGGATTGGTTCCTTTGGAGTCATTGTAGTAATCCACCCCGTTCTTTGTGGCCACATACTCGATTCTATGTTCCACGGCCTTGAATTCCTTCACTGCCTCAAGAATCTTATCCATGGAAACGCCCATGCCTCTTCCGATTGCAATGGCAGCCATAACATTTTCAATATTACATACGCCCACCAGATTCATATCTGTGTGCACATTAAGAATCTGTTCTTCCGTCTTGCCATCTGTATAGAAAATGTGGTCATCTCTGTAGAAATAACCTTTGGGAGGAACCTGAGAAGATGAAAACCAGACAACACCTGCCGGGCACTTATCTCCAAACTCCCTTGTGTATGAATTATCGAAATTAAGGACGCAGACATCATCTTTAGTCTGGTTCTTAGATATATCTGTTTTTACCTTGTTATAGCATTCCATTGTGTGGTGTCTGTTGAGATGATCCGGTGTAACATTAAGAATCGCAGACACAGCGGGATGAAACTCATTTATGGTCTCAAGCTGAAATGAGCTGACCTCCGCAACAATTGCCCCTTCTTCCTTTGTATCAAGAGCCTCAAGAGTAAGGGGATTTCCTATATTTCCTACCACAAATACGGGCTTATATTCTTTTTTGAGTATTTCTCCGACAAGGCTTGTTGTGGTTGTCTTTCCGTTGGTGCCGGTGATGGCTGCAAGTTTGCCTTTTGAAGCAAGATAGCCAAGTTCCAGCTCTCCCCAGATTGGAGTGCCCTTATCGGCAAAATCCTTCACAATTCCCAAATCGGTGGGAACACCGGGGCTTGGAACAACAACATCTATAGTGTCTGAAACTTCTGAAGGAAGCTCCTTAACAATTATCTCGCACTCTAATTCAGCGGGAACTCTTCCCTTAATCTCTGTGGCATCGGCATTTTCGCCTCCGTCAAAGAGAACACAGCGGGCTCCCAGAGCATTCAAAAGCTTTAAGGCTCCCATTCCGCTCTTGCCCGAACCTATAATTAATACTTTCTTATTGTTAAAATCGTACATTTCTAAAACTCACCTCAATTACCACAAACCGGCGAAGCCAATAACGCAGGCAACAACGGTTACTATGGTGAATACTCCCACTACTCTTGTCTCTGACCAGCCACCTTTTTCAAAGTGGTGATGGATGGGAGCCATTCTGAAAATTCTTTTGCCTCCGGATATCTTAAAATATGAAACCTGGAGAATAACGCTTATTACTTCCACAAGATAAATGATTCCAACGATTGGAATAAACAACGGAAGTTCCATCATGTATGCGCACCCCGCCACGAAACCGCCGAGAGCCAGAGAACCCGTATCACCCATGAAAATCTTTGCAGGGTAAAGGTTAAAGCAAAGATAACCCAAAAGGCCGCCCAAAAATGCTGCAGCCACAGGTTCTATACCTCCCTTAAGCATGATGGATGCCACACAGAAAAATGCGGCAACAACGCTTGAAACGCTGCTTGATAAGCCATCTACGCCGTCGGTAAAGTTTGTTCCGTTAACGGTTGCAATTGCAATGAAGAACATGGCAGGGATTGCAAAGAGGCCAAGTTCAAGTCTCGTTCCGTTTGCAAAGGGAACCTTTAAAGTCAGATCAAGCTCGGTAAATGAAGATGCAACAATATAAAATGCTGCGCAAACAACAAGCTGGAGCCCCATCTTCTGCCACGCCTTAAGACCCATGGATCTTTTAAGCACGACCTTAATATAGTCATCTATAAATCCCACAGCAGCAAATCCCCACATGAGAATCAGCACGGGAATTACCTTGGGGAAGCTTCTCACATAAAACAGTGAAACAATCGTGGTGGGTATCAGGAAAATAAAACCGCCCATCATCGGTGTTCCCATTTTCTTAAGATGGCTTTCCGGCCCTTCACTTCTTATGGTCTGCCCCGCTTTGACTCTTGCCATGAATTTAATCCATGAAGGTCCGATTAGCAAAGCAATGGCAAGTGAAATCAGGAATCCGGGTAAAATCTGTAACATAAACTATGCCTTCTTTCTGTCGGTACACATTATCTTTTCTATTATAGTAGATAATGTCAAATTATGAAAGCAAATCGATTCATCAGCCGTCAACTGCAGTAAAATCGCTTCTTGACATGTTCTGTCCCGTATCCGGATCAATCAGATCTCCGGTTGCGGGATCCTTTAAGTAGCCTGTGGCAGGATCAACAGGGAAATTTTTCCACTGAAGATTAAGGCCGCCGTTTTGCTCCGTTTGGGTACCGTCTCCTGTGGTGCCTTCTGTGGGAGTTCCCTCAGTATTTTCACCCTCTCCCGAAGTCTCGGTTGTTTCTTCTTCCGGAGGAACCGTGTATGCAAGGGTAATCTCAAGCTGCTTTGCAGCAAGTTCCTGCTGTTCCTTCTCTGAAATGGGCTCTGTCATATATATACCCATATAAGGAAGAGTTTCTGTAAGTATATCTCTTGTAAGAAGGCAGGCTAACTTAACGTTATCCTGAACCCAGTCATTTACTCTGTCTACTACAACATAGATTGCAATCTTTGGATTATCTGCAGGTGCATATCCCATAAAGGAAACAACGTATTCATTGTTGCCTCGGGGAAGGGTCTCGGCTGTTCCCGTTTTGCCGCCGATTCTGTATCCTGCGGGTCTGGCAGCCTTACCTGTTCCTTCTGTGACAACTCCGTTACAGTAATCAACAATCGTATTTGAAGTCGATGTTGAGATGGTTCTTCTCAATACGCGGGGCTCAATGTTCTGTATTGTCGCACCGTTTCCGGAAACAATCTTCTTAACCATATGAGGCTCATAGTAATATCCGCCATTAATTAAAGAGCAGAATCCGGTTATCATCTGAATCATTGTCACGTTGAAGCCCTGTCCGAATGAACTTGTTGCAAGCTCCGCAGGACGCATGTTTGAAGCGTTGTATACAACAGCATTGGTCCTTGCTTCTCCAGCAAGGTCTATGTTGGTCTTTAAACCGAAATTATAGTTCTGCTGATACTGTAAAAATATATCTTTTCCTATTGTAAGGCTCATCTGCATGAGTGCAACGTTACAGGACTGCTCTATGGCCTGCTTAACATTTACCGTTCCGCATCCGCCGTATTTATAGTTATGGCACTTGATTCTCTTATCGGCGACCTCATAAGCACCTGTACAGGTGTATGATTCGTTTCCGGTAAGTTTGCCGGACTCAAGTCCACAGGCCACCGTAAAGGGCTTCATTGTGGAACCGGGCTCGTATGTCTCACTGATACAGAAATTTTTCCAAAGAGCATTGAGCCTATTATAGTATTCCTCATCCCCCAGGGAGTCTATTTCCTCCTGAGAATAATACATGGTAAGGTCCTTGGGGTTGTTTAAATCGAAATTGGGATAACTTGCCATTGCAAGGACATCGCCGTTGTTAACATCCATAATGATGCAGCCAAGGTTGTTGGCTCCAAGGCCTTCCCTTGCCCTGTTTGCATATGTATCGTTAAAGCTCTTTAAATTTCTTTCAACAATGGACTGAATGGTCGCATCTATTGTGGTAACAAGGCTGTAACCATCCACAGCAGGCTTGGTTGTTCTCTCAAGATTCTCATCTTCGTCAAGATAACCGTACTCTCTTCCGGGTGTACCGTTCAAAACGTCATCGTAATACTCTTCAAGGCCATATGCGCCGTTATTGTCTGCATTGGTGAAACCTATAATGTCACAGGCAAGAGTTCCGTTTGGATAATTTCTCTTGTAATTATCCTCAAACCAGATACCCTTAACGTTCTTTGAGGCGGTTTCATCGGTCATGAAATTAAGATAGCCCTCAACCTCTCCATATGTAAGGCCTTTAGCTGCAACATAATAAGCGGATTTGGGGTTCTCCTTTACCCACTTTCTGACAGCATTCATATCAATGTCAAAATACTTGTCGAGAGCTGCCATTGTGGGCTCGTAATATGCCTCTTTATCGTTTATGACTTTGGAATCGATGATGAGATTATAGATTTTTTCACTGACTGCAAGAGGGTTTCCGTTAGAATCAAAAATATCGCCTCTTCTGGCGACGAGTGTCTTTGAAGTATATTCCTGTTGCTCCAAAACCTGTTTCTTGTATTGCTCTCCGTTGTCTCTGTTAATGTAGATAAGACGAAGGCTTAATCCCACAAAAGCCAGTAGCACTATTCCAAACAGCACTACCAGCTTTTTCTGCATTCTTATTGTGAATCTTTTTACTTCTCTTTCAGACCTGTTTGCCATGTTACTCTACCGTCCTTAAGGAATATCTGCCACCTGTTTCACGTAGTCGCTTCCTTCTCCGGAATATGTGACAATCTGACCCTCTGTGGCATAAGTCATTCCAAGTTCTCCGATGGCAATCTGCTTAACCTTCTCAAGGTCAATGTTACCGGTTGCTCTGCTGTAAGCCTCATCATTTGAAAGTCTTAATGTATTAAGCTCGCTCTCAAGTCTTGAGATAGTCTTAACATTGCCGGTAATCTCGGACTGAAGTCTGATATAGAATATCAAAACAAGAGCTGTAACAACCATTGCCACGGTGAGAAAGAGTATATACCCGGGATTCATCCTTTTGGCATACTGTCTGTTTCTGACGGTGTGGTGGCTCAGCCTCTTAATGGGCTCTTCAATCTCCTGCTGTACAGTTTTGGGTACTGCACTTCCCTGTAAGTAGTAAAGATTGTCCTTGTATGAAGTTACGGTTCTGTTGTTTCTTCTCTGATTCATCTGTGCCATTTCGTCACTTCCCTGTGATTATCCTTTTTTCTCAAACACTCTAAGTTTCGCGCTCTTAGATCTTGAATTTACCTCCAGCTCCTCTTCCGTGGGGAGTATCGGCTTGTTTGTTATTACTTTACCTAAAGGCTTCTTGCCGCAGACACATACCGGAAAGTCCGGTGGACATGTGCAAGGGTTCTGAGCCTTCTTGAATGCGCTTTTTACAATTCTGTCTTCCAGTGAATGGAAGGTTATTATGCAAAGCCTTCCGCCGGGATTTAAGAAATCAATCATGCCGTCCAAAGAGTTCTTCAAAACGTCCAGTTCTCTGTTGCACTCAATTCTTATTGCCTGGAAAGTTCTCTTTGAAGGATGTCCTCCCGTTGCCCTTATCTTGGCAGGTATTGCGGCTTTGATAATCTCATTGAGCTGTCCCGTTGTTCTTATGGGCTCTTTGGCTCTTTCTGCCACTATGTGCTTTGCTATATTCTTAGCGAAGTTATCTTCGCCGTAATCTCTTATTATTCTGTACAGATCAGATTCGGAATACTCGTTTATGATGTCTGCAGCTGTAAGTGATTGCCTGTCATCCATTCTCATATCAAGTTCTGAATCGTATCTGTAGGAGAAACCTCTTTCTTCATTGTCAAGCTGATATGAGGAAACTCCCAGGTCAAGGACTATTCCGTCCACTCCCTTAACGCCGATCTCTTTAAGTCTTTCTGTGGCGTATTCGTAATTGGATCTTATAATCGTTACTCTCTCACCAAACTCCTTAAGTCTCTCGCCGGCAGCTTTGATTGCCGCTTCATCCTGGTCTATGCCATAGAGCCGTCCTTTATTGGAAAGCTTCTTGCATATCTCGTAGGAATGTCCGCCACCCCCAAGGGTTCCGTCGACGTATATTCCGTCGGGCTTAATCTTTAGTTCGTCGATTGTCTCTCTAAGGAGAACCGAATAATGATTAAATTCCATTCTCTAAACCTATATTCGAATGCCCCAGTCTGCCATCTTCTCAAGGGTATCGGCAATATCCTGAGTATCGCTCTCGGCTTCGAAGCGATCTTTGCTCCAAATCTCTATCTTGTCTGCAAGTCCTGTAAGGATTACGTCCTTCTCAAGTCCCGCGTATTCTCTTAAGTCCTGTGGAATAAGGATTCGGCCCATCTTGTCAACTTCAACATCCGCTGCGCCTGAAAGGAAGAATCTTGCTACCTGTCTAACTTCCTTACGGTTCATTGGCATTTCCCTCAAGGTTTCCTCGAAGGCCGTCCAGCCTTTCTCATCGTAGATTGTCAGGCAACCGTCGGCTCCTTTGGTGACTACGAAGCTGTCTCCCAGCTGGTCCCTGAACTTTGAAGGAACAATCAGTCGACCTTTGGCGTCGATCGTATGAACATATTTACCTTTATACATAGCGATCACCGCCTCCGAAAGTGTGGTATAATCAATTCTTAAGAATTACCACTTTAAACCACTTCTAACCACTTATCACCACTTTTAAGGTTATTCTACTCCATTTTCTCCCACAATGCAAGTAAAAAATCGCGATTTTTCGGCATTCCTCAAAAATCGCGATTCAAAAAAGATGCAAAAAAAGCCCAACATCTAGTGTTGGGCTTCCCGGTCACAAACTATATTTTGTTAAGAAATTCTTAATATTTTTTCTAATTTTTTTATTGCTACTTTTGGTTTACAAAAGGGCCGGCCTACAAACCCTCTATCCGCTTGCTTCTGCGGTACTGGGCCGGAGTAACTCCAAAGGATTCTTTAAATTTCTTTATGAAATAATTGGTGGAGTTGAAACCGATTACCACTATTATTTCCTCCAGGGTCTTATCCGTCTCAATTAGAAGCTTTGATGCCTCTTCCATCTTACAGTCGTTTACGAACTGAGTGAAGTTTAATCCCTTCTCTTCCTTAAACAGTCTGCTTAAATATTTGGGGGCAAGGTAAACCTTCGAAGCAACATAATCAAGAGAAATATCTTCATCAAGATGCTCTCTGGCTATCTTCTCCACCAGCTCCACAACATTGTCTGTGGGATTGGTCTTGTTCTGCTCGGCTGTTTCAAAGGCCCAGAGAATCTTCTTATATAACCAGTTGCAGAAATCATCCACATCGAAAACATCAGTTAATTCCAGGAGCAATTGCGAATCATCATATGTCTTGGATTTCTTCATGATGTCTCTTAGGAAATGATTAAACAGGAACAGATATCTCATGGATATACTGTTCATATATTCATAGGTTCCCTGAATAAGCATGGCTGCCTTATTGTACTCTTCAAGGATAGTCTTGACTGTCTCCGCATCGTTACTTACAAGGGCTTCGGCAAAGGAGTCGTATCTTGGATCAAAGAATCCGGGTGTATCCTTGTCTCCAAGAAGAATCTTAACTTCCTCGGCATCCATATTGGCAAGGTCCATTCTGTACCTGTAAGGAATATAATAGTCATACTCCATTGCCTTGGATATCTTTGCATATTCCGCTGATATCTGACTTAACTTATACACAGGCCCGCTCTGCCATACCACAAGGTCGATGTTGAATGTTATCTTTACGAAGTCCTTAAGTTTCGTATAAAGATTCTCCATTCTGTCTTCCCCGTCAGCCATACAGGAGGTTATTATAACTACCCTGCCGTTATAAAGGTCCAAAGCCATGCATCGCATTTCTTCGTCCTCATAATCCTCAAGGTATTTTGTCATATTGTATGTCATGGCGTTTCTGGTTGGCTCATCAACCTTACCCATAACCTTGCCATGGAAAGTTGCCACCATGCAGAAGTGGCTTACATACTCATTCTTATCTCCGATTTCCTCAAGGATTTTGTCGATTCTCTCATCCGATATATCTGCAGAGTTAATAATCTCCCTTACAAGGTCATGTCTTACAACATTTACCCTTTCTTTGTAGGCCTCATCCTTATTGCCCACCAGAACACAAAGTTCGTTTATGGTTCTGTCAAGATAAAGGAGCTCATTCTCCTTGGCTTTTCTTGCAAGCTTAAGGCCATCAAGTTTATTTACCATGCTTCCGATGGGGTTATACACTCTCTTTGCAAAGCGATAAGCAATCACAAGGCCAACCACTACTATTATAAGAGACAATAACCCAATTCTTCTTACGAGAATACGAATGTCCTTATAGTATTCATCCGCGGAGGTTACAGAAACAACCTTCCATCCGGGAATTGCAAGAGGTTTGCCTATAAGAATCATTCCGTCATAATTATAGGCTTTATCCGCTGAACCATTTAGGATATCAATGCACTCCTCCGGCATTTTACCATTAAGAACTCTGGTAAAAAGCGAATCATCTCCTCCCAATGCTACGACTTTACCTTTTTCATCAATTAACGCTGCAAAACCGGAGTTATCGTCCGCATACTCAAGGAGGATTGTGTTAAGAGTACTGACAGGTATATTAACAATCAGATATCCCTTTAACTTTGAAATATCCTTTGAAAAAATCGGGTAATGTGCTCCAAAACTCAGAACCTTATCTGTTTTGGAATTGGATGTGACTTCTCTTGTAAAGAGGTAACGACCGGATGAATTGTACCTTACTGCCACTCCGGCCTCGTCGAACTCTTCAGATATGCTTGTTCCGCTTTCCTCGGTGTAGCTTATTCCGTTGGCGGAAGAAATCACCATTGAATTGGGATATACATAGAACTCTATACCTGATACTTCCTTATCATACTGAGCATTCAGAATTTCCAGGTATTTAAGGACAGTGTTCATACTGTCAAAATCATTCCTGCTGCCATGATTCAAAAAATGCTTAAGGGCATCATCTCTGTTAGCCATGTTGGCAAGATCAACTATTATGTTGTTGCAGTCCCCAAACAAAGTATCAATGTGCTGTCCCAGATACTCTATTTTCTCCTGCTCAAGTATTTCAACCTTCTGCCTGTATTCACCTGAAAATTGCGCAGCATAACCCACTCCCATACAAAGACTTACGATTAACACAAGTCCGATAAAGGATAGCATCAGTCTGTTAAAGATGGTGTCATACTTTGTAAGCTTTCGCTTCAGTTTAAACATTGGAATCCCCATTCCCCGTTTATTTTAAAATAGTGATTTATATTTCTCATAGGCATCATTCTGAAGTTCCTCTGCTTCATCTATGCCCATGCCTTTTACCTTTTCCGTAAAGCTGTCAAATTCATCCATGCTTCTGTCGCCCGTAATAAACTTTATAAGTTCCTCATCCACATACGATATTATGGGCTCCATTATGGTATCGTATTTATCCTTTGAATCCTCATCCATGGTAAGAACAGGATTCATGGGGTAAAACATGTTGTTATTGTCGTAATACAAAAGCTGGTAACAGGCCTTGTCGCTTCCCGCCTGTGCAACTTCGTATTCAGGCATCTGCCTCATTCCGATATAAGCCTGGCAGCCGTTTCTCATAACCCACTCGGTGGTTCCCTCTGCCACAACCTTATCCGAATATCTGTAATCTTCCCCTGTCTTTACAAAGCTCTCATTCTCAATTCCAAAGTTGAAAAGAACAGAGCCCTCATCACTGTATACATAATCAAAGATCTCAAGAATCTTATCTGCATTTTCCGTTTCCGAATAAATAGACCAGCCATAGCCTACTGTCTTGGCCTGCTGAGAAAAAGTTCTTGGCTCATCTCCCTCATTTAATACCGGAGGATCCACTATCTCCCAGTTTGTATCAGGGTCATTAGCCAAAACATTTGGATTGTCATTCATACCCGCAAGGTAGCCGCTCCAATAGCATCCCGCTCCCGCCAGGTTATTAAGCACATGATAGTCACAGGTATTTTCCCTTGTCATGAATTCCTTATCGATAAGGCCTTCCCTATACCACATCTGCATTGTGGACAGGTACTCCCTGCATTCTTCGGTAATGGGAGCAAATGTCTTTTTACCATCAATGACTGTAAAATAGTCCTTGCTCTTTGTAAGTTCTATTCCCCAGGCATCTGAGAACATATGGCAATAGTTCTCCCAGGCGTTATCAAGGAATAAGGGAGTGGGAACTCCGCGCCTTTTAAACTCCGAGAGGACCCTATACCAGTCATCTATGGTAACCGGTTTTTCCAGCCCATAGTCATCCAGTAAGTCCTTACGAATCATGTAGCCCATTGCAGATTTTACCGCAGACTGCATTGGAACAACGTATAGATGTCCGTCCGACGAAATACTCTGAGCCATAACCTCAGGGTTATCCAGTAAGTACTTTTTTAGGTTTGGGTATCTGTCATCTATAAGCTCATCAAGAGCAAGAAAAGCTCCTTCCTCTCCGTACTGCTTTAATAATGAAATATTACCCGCCGTTATATCAGGAATTTCTCCGGAAGATACAATTACGCTTAGCTTGGCTGTGGCCCCGTTACTCGGAGTGGTGTCAATGTCAAAGGTGACATCCATACGTCTTGCAAGTTCAGCTATGGTTAATGTATCCATGGAATATAATGAATCGCTTCGTCTGCTTGGAAGAAAAATGGAAATAACCTGCTTATCTGTCTCGGATAAAGCAGGAAGTTCATTAGTCTTGCTGTCCACTGTCTTAGCGTTATCGCAAGCAGTCAAAGTCAATATAAGAACAACTGAAAGAATCAAAGGTAGTATTTTGTGTTTCATAAACATTCCTCTTTTAGGAAATTATACTACCAATGATTACTTTCAGTCATCCTTCATTTTCCCGAAGATAACTATCTCAGTTTAATCTAGTTTCTGGGGTTACCGTCAACATATACCCTGCAATCTTCTATTGAGGCATAACCGTCATTTGGATATGACTCATTCTGAGGCTCATCTCCTGCCTCATGATAAGGAGTGATCTTTACATAATCAACAAGCATCTCTCCCTCGGCAAAATCAGGTTCTCCCGCCCAGTACTTGGGGAACCATACTCCTACCCAGAAACGTCCTGCCTTGGTAGGAATGAATTCGGTGTTTGTGCATATAAGAACTCCGTCCACAAAGTAGTCAACTCTCGCCTCTTCAGAGTCATCCCCTGTGTGCCATACAAACTTATATGTATGCCACTCTCCGTCATTTTGAGCAGTAGGCATAGGAGTACGCTTGCTTATATACTCATCATCGTTTTCGCCTATCCAGCTGTTGCAAAGTGAATAGTTGTAGGATATCTCTCCGGTGTCGGGAGATTTACCGGGCATTTCGATATCAATTTCATGATTGATAACGCTGTAATCACCATTGCCCGTATATCCTTCTTCACCGGGATAGTGCTCTTCATACTCAAAGGTCCAGATAGCGGAGCAGGCTCCAAGGTTAGGCTGTATCTTGGCCTTTATCTCATACTCACCTGAGGCAAAATAATCTTTGGTGACAATGCAGGCACCACATCTTCTGCCATCGCCGGTTCTTTCACCACGGTTGTTGACTCCCGAAATATCACCCTCATAATTATTTCCGTGGGCACTTAAAACAAGAACTCCGTTCTCCACATGAACGTTTTCGGGTACAACGCCGTTGTTGTATAACTGCGTTCTCTCAGCGTCTACGAAGCCTCCCCAGTTTCTCTTGGCCACAAGCCATGTATCTGAATTAAGCTTCCCCTCATTAAAATCATCAAATATAACCGGTTCTCTCACTTCGTTTTCATCTCCCGGATTATCGGGATTCTCCTCATTTTCTGTCAAAGCTCTGGGATTTCCGTCAACATATACCTGACAGTCTGCTATTGCTGCATAGCCGTCATCAGGATATGACTCATTCTGAGGCATATCTCCCGCCTCATGGTAGGGAGTGATCTTTACGTAATCAACAAGCATCTCTTCCTCGTCAAAATCAGGATCTCCCGCCCAGTTTTTGGGGAACCATACTCCTACCCAGAAACGACCTGCCTTGGTGGGTATGAACTCTGTGTTGGTGCACACAAGGGTACCATCAACATAGTAATCAACCCTAGCCTGTTCATTATCATCACCCGTATGCCAGGCGAACTTATATGTATGCCACTCTCCGTCATTCTGGGGACCCGGCATCTGAGTTCTTTGGCTTATATACTCATCATCGTTTTCACCTATCCAGCTGTTACAAAGTGAATAGTTGTAGGAAATCTCGCCTGTGTCTGGAGACTTTCCGGGCATTTCGATATCAATCTCATGATTGACTACGCTGTAATCGCCGTTGCCTGTGTAACCTTCTTCACCGGGGTAATGCTCCTCATATTCGAAGGTCCAGATGGCCGAGCATGCACCAAGTTTGGGCACAATCTTTGCTTTGATTTCGTATTCTCCGGAAGCAAAGTAATCCTTGGTAACAATACATGCGCCACATCTTTTTCCGTCACCGGTTCTTACGCCACGGTTATTTACTCCGGATATGTCTCCTTCATATCTGTTTCCGTGGGCAGTCAGAATAAGAAGGCCGTCTTCCACATGAACGTTTTCGGGTACAACACCGTTGTTGTATAACTGCGTTCTCTCAGCGTCCACATATCCGCCCCAGTTTCTCATGGCCACAAGCCATTTTTCAGAATCAAGCTTCCCCTCCGTAAACTCATCATAAATTGCCGGAGTAAGAATTTCTTCTTCAGGGTTTTCAGGATTTTCATTCTGGTTTCCGGATTCACTTCTGGGATTCCCGTCAACATATACCCTGCAATCCTCTATAGCGGCATAACCTGCGTCAGGATAAGTCTCGTTCTGGGGTTCATCTCCTGCCTCATTAAATGGAGTAATCTTTACATAATCAACAAGCATTTCTCCCTCGGCAAAATCAGGACTGCCTGCCCAGTTCTTGGGGAACCATACTCCCACCCAGAACCTTCCTGCCTTTGTGGGAATATATTGGGTGTTTGTGCATACAAGATTTCCGTCTACATAGTACTCTACTCTTGCCTGCTCAGAGTCATCTCCCGTGTGCCATGCAAACTTATATGTATGCCACTCTCCGTCATTTTGAGGGCCGGGAAGTTCACTTCCGTTGCTTACATACTCGTTCTCGTTTTCCCCTATCCAGCTGTTGCACAAAGCGTAGTTATAGGATATGGGACCATCTTCGCTTAAGCGTCCGGGCATTTCTATATCTATCTCATGATTTACAGCATAGTATTCGCCTTCCCCCTGAAAGCCTTCCTGTCCCGGATAATACTCCTCGTACTCAAAGGTCCATATAGCTGAGCACGCACCCATGTTGGGCATTACTTTTGCCTTAACCTCATATTCTCCGGATGCATAGTAATCTTTCGTCACTATGCAGGCACCACATCTTTTGCCGTCTCCTGTCCTGATGCCCTTATTATTTACTCCTGTAATGTCACCTTCGTATTCGTTACCATGGGCACTTAAAACAAGAACTCCGTTTTCCACATGAACGTTTTCAGGCACAACTCCGTTATTATAAAGTTCTGTCCTTTCAGCGTCCGCATATCCACCCCAGTTCCTTAAAGCCACAAGCCACGTATCTGAATCTAGTTTCCCTTCATCAAATTCATCGTAGATTGCGGGCTGTAATGTTTCACTTCCCTCTTCAGGATTCTCCGGATTCACCTCGGGATTCTCCGGATTTACTCCCGGGTCCTCCGTCCCTCCGTTATCTCCGTTCTCGTTATTACCTCCATTCTCCGTTCCCGGAACATCGATAATAACCTGAGGTACATCGCATCCAACCGTTGTAAGCAGCAAAACAAATGCCGCAAACAAACCCAATATTCTTTTTGTTTTCATATGTTAATCCCCAATTATGCAATTTACTTTTTCTCTAAATGTGACATAGCATTTGATAAATCTCGGATAATCCGTAAAGGTTATTTCTCCGAGCTCCTCCTTTATCAAATCCCTTACAAAAGCTTTTCCCTTCTTCTTTTCAAGTAATTTCAACGCCCTTATGTCCTGGAAGGCATCTCTAATAAGTTTAAGCCTTATTGAGTCTAAGGGTTCACCGTCAGGACCGGGATATACTAAGAACGCATCTCCCGACTCTGCGAAGCCATCGCAGTCTGTCTGAACAAAGGGGTTAATTGGCCGTAATGAATACTGGCTGAAATAGAAGTTGTAACCCCAGTGCAAAAATCCCACTATGTCGTAAAGATAAAGCTGGATTCCAAGTACTCTTGTTCTGTATGCAGGCATTGCAAAGTATCTGTTTGACAGTTTTATCCTTGCATCGCAACAATAATAAGTCCATAAGTCACTAACGCCTGCATCTATAAACTGCTTTATGGCCGATGTGGAAGGCACAGGCTTATTAAGAACCTTCTTCTCATAGAAACTGTAATTTGACATGGCATCTATGATTCTGCCTTCGGGCACAAATTGCTTGATTAAGTCATAACCCGCCTTATAGTTATCTATGCTGCTCTCCCTTGGCTCATCGGATATATGATAGAAAGTCCTGTCATACACATTTAATTTCTTTAGTTCATCAACAAGTTCAGGCATAAACTGCTGTAAAAAACAGCTGTATCTCATATCATCCGATGCCACATCCCAACCAAAGATTCTTTTGTAGCCTTCCCTGGTTTCCGCCATAATCTTAGGAGTCGCCTTGGCTCCCCATTGGGTAAAAAGATGGCCCATCTCAAAATACTCATACCCGCACTTCTTTGCCAGATTTATAAACCTGTCAAAGAGTTCAAAATCAAATTCATACTTTGAATCGCCAGTCTCTTTAACTTTGACAAGCTGGGTTGTGGGACGTTCTCCCCCCACTTTTGTATCGAGAGCATAAGTGAAAATTGGCGTTAGGATCATATTGATTCCGTTTTCCGTGGCCTTTTTCATAAATCTCTCTATTATTTCCCAGTGTCGTTTGTCGAAGGCTTTGGTGTGGTAATAGCTTGAAAGTGTGTCACAGTAAAACCACTCGGTGTGAATTATCTCCTGTTTTGGAAGGGATTCATCGAAAACGTTGATTTCGATACCTGCTCTTCCAAGTTCGTTGTTTTCGTCATCAACAAACAAAACCTTTAGATCATTCTTCCCGCTTATCTTTTCCTTCGGATCCACATCTATCCATAGGGTTAAGAGCCTGTGGTTTGTAAGGAATAATTCTTCATTCTTACTAACCGGCAGTAGCAAGTCAGGGAAAAGCCCTGACTTGCTGCCTAAAATATCTTTGTCGTATTCTTCATCAAGGATTGGAGTTGCCGAAGGCATCTCCATGACCCTGTATATCTTCACATAATCTTTGAGTGAGCCCTCCAGACGGATGAAGTAATTAATTTTCTTATTCCACCCCTCATTCATTTGATATGCCACCTGGAAGGAAGCGGTTTCATTTTTAAGCAATGAAAGCGTCCTAATTTCTTTGGTGTTTTCTATAAGGCCATCTGCAAGACATTTTTCAAGTGAAGATATGGTTCTAATCTTAATTTTTGACATAGATTTTATTTAAAGTTTGCCGCATACTTTTCATATGCTTCATTCTGAAGTTCTGTTGCTCTCTCGATATTCATTGACTCAAGAGTTTCTACGAAAGCATCATACTCGTCCATGCTCTTGGCGCCTGTGAAGAACTTAAGCATTTCTTCTTCAGCGTATGTTGAGATAGCACCCATGATTGAGTCATACTCATCCTGCTCATCCTCATCAAGAGTAAGTGTAGGATTCAAAGGATAGAACAATTCTTTCTCGTCATAGTAGAAAAGCTGCTTGCATGCGTCATCGCTTGCGCACTGAGCCTTCTCATATTCGGGCATCTGTCTCATTCCGATTAATGCCTGTAAGCCGTTTGACTGAACCCATGCTGTTGAACCGAAATCATAAACCATCTGTGTATATGTGGGAACGCCATCCTTAATCTCGTAGCTGTATCCCTCTTCACCAAAGTTAAAGAGCATTGAACCTTCATCAGAGTATACATACTCAAACATCTGAAGAGCTCTGTCTATGTTTTCGCAGTCCGCTGAAATAGCCCATGAATGACCTACTGTCTTAGCCTGCTGTGAGAAAGTTCTGGGAGCATCACCCTTGTTAAGAACAGGGGGATTAACTACCTGCCAGTTTGTTTTGGGATCATTTGCCTTAACTTCTTCATTCTCATTCATGCCTGCAAGGTAGCCTGTCCAGTAGCAGCCTGCACCTGCAAGGTCGTTAAGAACGTGATAGTTACATGTATCTTCACGTGTGATGAACTCGGGATCGATAAGGCCCTCCTTGTACCACTTCTGCATCTCTGTCAAGTAAGCCTTAGCCTCATCTGTCATAGGTGCAAATACCATCTTGCCATCCTTTACAGTCCAGAAACTGTTGTTGGGATTAAGTTCAATTCCCCATGCATCTGAGAAGTTGTTGTAGTATAACTCCCAGGCTCTGTCTAAGAATAAAGGCGCAACACCTTTTGCTTTCTTAAACTCTGTAAGAACGTTGTACCAGTCATCAATTGTCTCGGGCTTCTCAAGTCCCAATTCATCAAGCCAGTCCTGACGAATCATGTAACCCATTGCTGTTCTTAATGCGGTAAGCATGGGAATAACATAAAGGTGACCGTCTGATGAAACGCACTGAGCCATAACTTCGGGATCATCAAGAACGTATTTCTTTAAGTTGGGATACTTGTCATCAATAACCTCATCCAAAGCTACAAATGCGCCGTCTCTTCCGAACTGCTTTAAGAGGCTCATGTTGCCTGCGCAGATATCCGGAATATCACCTGAAGAGATGATGCTTGCCAGTTTTGCTTTTGCCTCACTGTTAATAACAGTGTCAATATCAAAAGTAACATTCATCTTCTCTGCAAGGAGCTTAAGTGTTAATGTATCCTGATCATAAATAGCATCTGCCTTACGGCTTGGAATAAAGATTGAGAATTCAACATTCTCTGAAAGGTCAGGCTCCGCAACCTCTGCTGCGGCTTCTCCTGAATCCTCATTTGCTGCTTCAACCTTTGTTTCTTCTGCTGTGTCTGCTGACGGTGTCTGTGCATTCCCACCGCAGGCACAAAGTGAAACAACCATTGATACTGCAAGTGCGAGTGAAACTAACTTTTTCTTAAACATTTCTTTCCTCCTTTGTTTTTGAAAAAAAGTTTTTTATTCCTTAACGCTTCCTACCAACGCCCCGCTTACAAAGTATTTTTGCAGGAAAGGATAAATACAAATGATAGGCAGCGCAGTAATAACGATGGCTGCGAATTTAATAGTCATGGGGAAGGACTGTTGTCCTGCCGTTAATGCGGATGCAACATCCTCACTTAACTGACTGTTTATAACAATTCGCTGTAAGATAACCTGTACCGGGAGTTTGTTTTCATCCTGAAGAAGCATCATCTCCCAGAAGTATGAGTTCCATCTTCCGATTGCGTAGTAAAGTGCAATGGCAGCCATTATGGGCTTTGAAAGAGGAATCATTATTCTCATTAATATGGTGATATCGTTGGCGCCTTCAATTCTTGCGGACTCTTCCAGTGAATCAGGCAGGCTTTCAAAATGAGTTCTGAAAATAATAACGTAGTAAGCGCTGACTGCTCCGTAAATCAAAATGGCAAGTCTTGAATTGAGAAGTCCAAGATTTTTCATGGTCAGATAGAAAGGAATCTGACCGCCTCCAAACCACATGGTAAATACCAGGATGAAGGACATTGCCTTTCTTGCTCTCCATCTTTTCTTTGAAAGAGGGTACGCGGCAAGAACTGTAAAAGCCAGGTTTATAAATGTTCCCACTATGGTGTAAAACAAGGTGTTGCCATAGGCTGTCCATATACCTTTGTACTGAACCACTACCCTATAGGCTTCCGCGGTAAAATCCACCGGCCAAAAAACAACCTTGTTTCTCATAACCGCCATAGTGGAACTAAGGGAGGCGGAAATCATATAAATAAACGGGTAAAGAATCGTCACACAAAGTGCAATGATAAAGAAGTAGCAAAAGAAGACGTAAAGCTTCTCACCAATATTTAACTTTGGTTTCATCGTCACATCCTCCTTACCACAATGTTGTTCCGTCAAGTTTTTTGGTGATCTTATTGGCCGTAAATACCATAATGAAGCCAACCACATTCTGGAAAAGCGAAACGGCCTGCGCGTAACTGTACTTCATATCCTGAAGTCCGACTCTGTAAACATAGGAGTTAAATACATCCGCTGTCTCATATGTAAGAGGGTTATAAAGAAGGATTATCTTCTCGTGTCCCACCGCCATTACGCTTCCGAGTCTTATAATGAACATCATTACTATGGTAGGAATCAGACAGGGAATCGTGATGTATAACATCTTCTGGAACTTGTTGGCTCCGTCCACAGTGGCCGCCTCGTACTGTTCCTGGGGAATTCCCGATAGGGCTGCCAGGTAGATGATTGCCGAGAAACCTACACCCTGCCATATGTCACTGGCCAGATAAATGAACCTGAAGTACTTCGGCTCTTGCAAGAAGAAGATCGGTTCTCTTCCAAGGGCCTGTAAAACGCCGTTTACAACACCTTCAGTTGAGAGGAACTGAATAAGCATTGATGAAACAACCACCACCGAAATGAAGTACGGTAAGTAAGATATTGTCTGGGTAACCTTCTTGAAGTGTTTGTTTTTCACTTCATTAAATGCAATGGCCAATATAATGGGAAGCGGGAATCCGAAGATTATTCCATATATATTGATTAAAAGTGTGTTCTTTAAAAGTCTGAAGAAATAAGGATCTGCAAATAAGGTCTGGAAGTTTTTGAGTCCCACCCATTTGCTTCCGATTATTCCTTTAACTACACTGTATTTCTGGAAGGCGATTACTATTCCTCCCATAGGTACATATGCAAAAATCGCGTACCAGATTAAAACCGGCAAAAACATTAAATAGAGATATTTATTTGTTTTGATCTCTTTTAATACCCTTCGTTTTCGTTCTCCTTTTTTCAAAAGCCCTTCCTCCTTTTTCCGTGTTGCTCTATGGCCATCCTATAAAAAGAAACCCGTTTCAACAATCACACGTTTTCCACCTGATAGCACCCATTCCACAAAAGTTAAACTTTTTCCACCTCAAGGATTAAAAAAGTGGATTTTGTGAATTTTGAGCACAAAAAAAGAGACAAGTTTCCTTGTCTCTTAATCTCTCGTTATAAAACTTCTTAAAGTATGGTCTCCATTGTAGTCTTAAGTGGTTTCATACCCATGGCTTCATAGAACTTCATGGCAGTGGGATTCACATCCCACACATTCAAGGTGATTCGGTAGCAACCGCTCTCCTTTGCGAACTTTACAACATGCTCGTAAAGCTCAGTAGCAATGTGCTGTCCTCTGCATTTTTCATCCACACATATATCATCTATATATAATGTAAGCATGTCGTGCAGATTTGCCACGCCTTTTGTTTCCTCAAATTTACAGAAGGCATAACCTTGTACTACTCCGGCAAGGTCAGTGTAAACAAACACCGGCGTATTGTCATCTCCGAAAATATCAAGAATCTCTATATCCGTATACTTCTTTGTTCCATGGATAAAGATATCAGGGCGTCCATCGGCATGGACTTCAAGCACCTGATGAAGCAAATCGTTTACTCTGTTAAGATCTTTTGCTTTTGCGCGTCTAATCATCTATATTTCCTTTTCTGTAAGATATAGCGGATTACTCCGCACTTTTTACACGTTGAATCTGAAGAGAATTACGTCTCCGTCCTGAACAACGTAATCCTTTCCTTCCATACGAACCATGGCCTTCTCTCTTGCTGCTGCAAGGGAACCTGTCTCAAGAAGATCTTTGTAGTTAACAACCTCTGCCTTAATGAAGCCTCTCTCGAAATCAGTGTGAATCTTACCGGCTGCCTGAGGTGCCTTAGTCCCGATCTTAATGGTCCAGGCTCTGGTCTCGTCCTCACCCGCAGTAAGGAAGCTCATAAGTCCAAGGGTTTTATAGCTTGCGGCGATAAGTTTCTCAAGACCGGACTCTTTAAGTCCAAGATCTTCCAAAAACATAGCCTTCTCATCATCGTCAAGCTCTGAAATCTCCTGCTCAATCTGAGCGCAGATAACGAATACCTCACTGTTTTCTTTCGCTGCATACTCTCTTACTTTTGCAACATATGCATTGCTCGCGCCGTCATCGGCCACTTCATCTTCAGCCACGTTTGCAGCATAGATTACGGGCTTATATGTAAGGAAGTTGAATTCCTTCATAAGTGCCAGTTCATCCTCATCCAGGTCTTCCATGGTCTTAGCCATCTTTCCCGCCTCAAGATGTGCTTTACATCTCTCTAAAAGGGCATTCTCTTTTGCAAGACTCTTATCCATTCTTGCCGCCTTTGAAACCTTGGAAAGTCTTCTCTCCAAAACTTCGAGATCCGAGAAAATAAGTTCAAAATTAATGGTCTCAATGTCACGGAGAGGATCTACACTTCCGTCAACATGGATAACATTGGAGTCTTCAAAGCAACGTACCACATGTACGATTGCATCAACTTCTCTGATATTTGCAAGGAACTGGTTTCCGAGGCCTTCACCTTTGGAAGCGCCCTTTACAAGTCCTGCAATATCAACAAACTCTATTGTTGCAGGAGTCACCTTCTTGGAGTTGTACATCTCCCCCAGCAGTTTGATTCTCTCATCCGGCACTGCAACAATGCCCACATTGGGATCTATGGTACAAAACGGAAAGTTCGCCGCCTGAGCTCCTGCCTTTGTAAGTGAATTAAATAATGTTGACTTGCCGACGTTGGGCAAACCCACGATTCCAAGTTTCATAGTATTTATCTCCTTCTATATCTAAATATTCTTGAGTATTTTAAATTTAGTCTAAATCCTATGTATATTACCACATTTCTATTTATTTCTCCACCCTGCATAATAAAAGACCAGTACTATCGCTGGGCGTCCTCTGGGTACTGGTCTATGTAAGGTACTTATTCAATTCTACAAAACCGAAGTTATCGAACTCTTTAACATAAAAATGTATCTTATCAAATATCAACTTATCATCAATTGTGTTAAAGCAATCTACATACTAATATCTGAACTTTTTCTTTTCTAACATTTTTATTTTTACTATCATAATCAGTACACAATAAACCGCCAAGTGCATACATATCAGCATCATCTCTCTTGGTTCAAAATAACTAGTGCTTCCCACAGATTTGAGCCCATCAGTGATAGGCGGGAGTATAAAGTTCAAAATACTAAATGCTGATGAACAATCAATCAGTCCCTCCTTAGCGACTGCAAGCATGGAAATCGCTATTGCTCCTATTATCGCATCCCTTCTCTTTCTAAAAATTCTTGGGTGAAAAAAATCTCCTGTCATCATACCCCCGAGTCCACACATGAAAATATGTACCCCTCCACATGCAATATCTGCAAGTTCCATCTGCCTGGTAAATCTGCCATTATCCATCAGAAACAGTATCGTAGGCACTAATGTCAGCACAAGTGTATAGCATAAATCCAATGTAATTAATAACAGTTCGCGCGAAAAGTAATAGCTATGAATGTCCAAACAATGCAGGAATAGCGTTTCTTCATATATATCATTCTCTCCACCGTTCAAGTATATAGACAGAAACAGACATATAAAGTATATGAAAAGCGCAGACAGTAAAAAACTACCGCATATATCATGCGGTGCTACAGAATACATTACTCCGAGAAAAATCAGAGTGACAACTGTAGGAATCGTTAATGTAGAGCTTTTCTTCAGCATTTTTAACCTTAATCTATATATTTCAATCAAGTTTCTCAATCCCAACAATTTCCCAACCCTCATCGTATAGTTTTAGCACCATTTCCTTTAACACTGCTTCCTTTACCGTAATTTCATACCTATCACCATTACTTTTCATGCCAAGCCAAGCTTGTAGCTTGGGGCATTTTCTAACATAGACCAAATATTGTAACTCTCCTGGGTTCTTTACTTCCATGAGTTTTCCTTTATCTATCGTATAGACCTTGTCAGACAACTCATTTATCAGCATCTTCTCATGACAAGCCATGAAGATCGTAACTCCCTTGTTCCTCAATTCATTCATTTTTGTTATAAACAGTTTCTGAGAGTCTGCATCCTGACCTGAAAGAGGTTCATCAAGAAAAATCACATCCCGCGGTGCAAGAATAGCCTGAATGACTCCTACTTTTTGAAGGCTTCCCTTCGATAGTTCGTTTAATCTTGTTTTGATCATGGATTCCAAGTAGAATTCACTGATCAGTTCATTCACTAGCGAAAAATCCACTCTTTCTATCCTGGCAATGCCTTGAAGATAATCAATCATCGATATTTCCATACCCGGAAACTTTTCAGGTACATAAGCGAATTTAAGTTTCTTTTGATACACTATTTTCCCAGAGCTTAACGAAACAATGCTAGCTAATAGCTTAAGCATTGTACTTTTGCCACATCCATTATGTCCACATAATGCTATGGATTCTCCTTCGGCAAATTCATGTGAAATATTATTTATCACATACTTACCATCATATACCTTTGAGGCATTTTCAAGTGTAATTACTTTTTTGTTTAGACTCATAATTATTCTATGCCTTTAAATCATAATTATCTGGCTGCAACAAACATAAAAAATGCAAACTCAGATTTGTCGATTTCACTGTCTTCAATTATACAGAATCCTCATCCAGTAAGGAATACACAATTTCAAAAGTGCTAATAGCTAATAAAAAAAGGACAGCTATCTCTTTCGAAATAACTGTCCTATGTAAAAAGCCTAGGTGTGACTACCCCTCCTAGGTTTACCTATTCTATTTGGCATGAAACGCTTCTAAATTGATTAATATGTGCCATTTTTTTGCCATTCATGTGCCATTTAAAACCACTTCACGTGATTTTACGTGACGATATGTATCGTATGTGTCTCCTTAACCAACCTTAACATCCGGATTGTTCTCTCCGAATTTTTCCTTTAACATAGTACATATCTCACTTCGCTCTTTTCCCTGCTTTTCCATGTTTTTAATTGTCTTGTATGCCAAAAACAAGGTTGACGGTCCAATCTCAGAGCTAAAGTTTCCTATTCCCTGATTCCATGCAAGAAGCTCAAACACATCATCAAATGCTCTGCTATCAGTTCCATGAATATAAGTTTTTACAAGCTCTCTGGTTGCCTGGCGCATTCTTCCTGCTCCCACTGCATTTGTGAGAGATAAAAGAAGTCTGGTCTCATAAGGAAGATATCTGTTATCGTCATTCCAAGTAAGGTCCCAAAAATTCACTGCAATATTTCCAAGTTTTTCATCTATAAGCGGCATATTCGTAAGAGCTGCCGGCCTCATGGGTATATCCTTTTCTTCTGTCTTAGTTTCACTCCTATAAAAATAGGCATGAAATTCTGTATCTCCCTTTTTCTCTGTATGTCTCTCATATCCTAGTCCTTCCATGACTTCATACAAAGGAATCGGCTCAAAACTCTGGATGACTTCCATTCCTTCTCCCGCCGGCAGATCAATCGCCTGCTTTTTTAATCCCTGAAAGAAGTTCCCCTGGATTCCTCTTACATCTACTTTCTTAAAACTGTCTATCCTATCTTTCCATTCTGCATAGCTCATTATACTTTCCTCCTGACGTAGTTTTTTATATCAATATTTCTCCATTACGAGATATGGTTATAACCTGCCAAGGAATAAACTTACCACTATCTTTAAGAGCTTTCTCTGCGGCTCTTTGTAATCCGCCACAGCAAGGAACTTCCATTCTTACAATCGTCAAACTCTTTATGTCATTCCCGGATATTATCTCAGTTAGCTTTTCTGAGTAGTCCACGTCATCAAGTTTCGGACAACCGATAAGCGTAACTTTTCCTTTCATGAATTCCTCATGCATGTTTGCATAAGCATAGGCTGTACAGTCTGCTGCAATAAGAAGTTTTGCTCCATCATAAAAATCAGCTTTTGTGGGAAGAAGCTTTATCTGGCATGGCCATTGCATAAGTCTTGATACCGGGCAACCATGCTCGTTATGGTCATGCATTTCTACATTAATTTCGCTCATTTTCTCTTTCTCCTTCGATTTACTTTCCTTTACTGCCTCTTCGTCATAAGCCGGTGCTTCTCTTTCTTCAAAAGTAATTGCTCCTGTAGGGCACCCCGGAAGGCAGTCCCCAAAACCGTCGCAAAAGTTCTCTCTGACAAGTTTGGCTTTTCCATCCACTATATCTATAGCCCCTTCATGACAGGCATTTGCGCATATACCACACCCATTACATTTTCCCTCATCAATATGAATGATCTGTCTTATCATAGCTGCACCATTCCTTTCCTTGTTTTCATGATGCAAGTATAGTATGATTCAATATGAAATTATGTTGTTATAACCACATTTCAAAAATAGAGGGATAATTTAATGACTGTTGATAGTGACAAACTAAAAGAAAACATCATCTTTAATGGGATGACCCCCGATGAAATAAATCAAGCTCTTAACGAGCTATGCGCTATAGAAAAAGCATATAAAAAGAATTCATTAATCCTGTGCGCAGGAGATATTACGGACTCCTTAGGACTTGTCCTTTCCGGCAGTGTAACAATAGAAAGCAATGATATGTGGGGGAACAGGACAATCCTAAGTAATGTTGGTGAAGGTGGCTTTTTTGCAGAAACCTATGCCTTGCTTGAGAATGAACCTCTTTTAGTTGACGTCATGGCAAATGAAAACTGCCGAATC
>CAMVID010000021.1:0-42380 GCA_947167445.1 uncultured Lachnospiraceae bacterium | reverse complement strand
GCAGCTCTCTCAAGAAGTCTTGAGTGGAGATAGAATACATCACCGGGGTAAGCTTCACGTCCGGGTGGACGTCTAAGGAGCAAGGAGAGTGTACGGTATGCGGTAGCATGCTTACTTAAGTCATCATAGATAACCAGCACGTCCTCTCCGTTCTCCATCCACTCCTCACCGATTGCACAACCGGAGTAAGGAGCAATGTACTGTAAGGGAGCCATCTCGGATGCGGTAGCTGCAACTACTGTTGTGTAGTCCATAGCACCGTACTCTTCCAAAGTCTTAACGATGGAAGCTACTGTAGATGCCTTCTGACCGATGGCAACGTAGATACACTTAACACCCTGTCCCTTCTGGTTAATTATTGTATCGATGGCGATGGCAGTTTTACCTGTCTGACGGTCACCGATGATCAACTCACGCTGTCCTCTTCCGATGGGCACCATGGAGTCAATAGCTTTAATACCTGTCTGCAGAGGAGTATCAACGGATTTACGTGTGATAACACCTGATGCGACTCTCTCAATCTTACGGAACTTGCTTGTCTGAATGGGACCCTTTCCGTCTATGGGCTGTCCCAATGCATTGACTACACGTCCGAGCATGGCATCGCCAACGGGAACCTCAACAACTCGACCGGTGGTCTTTACGATGTCGCCCTCGTTGATGTTCTTGGTGTTACCAAGAAGAACCGCACCAACGTTGTCCTCTTCCAGGTTAAGGACCATGCCGTAAATCTCTCCGGGGAATTCCAGAAGCTCACCCTGCATGGCATTCTCAAGTCCATGCACACGAGCGATACCGTCTGCTACCTGGATAACTGTACCCACATCGGATACTTCCAGTGTCCCGGCATAACGCATAATCTGTTCCTTGATTACAGAACTTATTTCTTCAGGTCTTAAATTCATGGAACATTCGCACCTTTCTTAATAGTATATGGGTTTTACCCCAACTGAATCTTGTATAATTGTCTGGTAAGATCTGAAAGCTTGGATGAAACCGAGCTGTCCACAACTCTGTCGCCGATTCGGATGGTCATTCCTGCGATGAGTGACTCATCAACATCAAATTCCATCTCCATCTCCTTATAAGAAGTGGTAGCAATAAGCTTCTCTTTAATCTGTGCCTTTCTGATCTCGTCAAGGGGAATGGCTGTTGTTATATAAGCCTTTCCGATACCCTTGTCCTCTTTTACCCTGTCGATAAAGTATTCCAGTATCTCAGGAATATCTTTATTACGCTCTTTGGTAACGATAATCGTAAGAAAACCTGTTATCTCATCGCTTACGCGTCCCTTGAGAACATTCTCGATAACCTTAACCTTTTCTTCTTTTGTGATCTGAGGATGCGCCAAAAGTTTAAAAAGATCGGGGCTTGAATTAAAAGCGGTGAGAATAACCGAAACCTCTGAGAAGAACTCGTCGGTTTTATTTTTCTCTACGGCAAGGGAATATAGAGCCTCGCCGTAAGTTCTAGCTATTCGCTCAGCCATGTACCCTCACCTATTTCCTTCAATGTGGAATCGATCAAATCGTCCTGAACTTTGGTGTTGATGGAAGCGGCAACAACCTTGCCCGCCATAGCGGATGCAACGGTGATGATTTCTCTCTTGACGTCATCGGCCATCTTTCTCTTCTCCAGTTCAGCTTCGGTTCTGGCACGCTCGATAATTCTGCCGGCTTCCTCTTTCGCCTCGGAGATGATACGGCTTTCGTTATCCATACCTCTCTTTCTGGCATCATCAAGGATAGCCTGGGCTTCCTTATCCACATTCTTCATTTTGGTTTCATACTCTTCTTTTAAGGCTCTGGCCTCTTCCATGTCGGAAGCTGCGCTGTCCAGTTCGTTCTTAATCTTTTCGGATCTGTCTTCAAGAATCTTTCTGACAGGCTTGAAAAGGAAGAAAGAGAAGATGAAGCAAAGGAAGAATATGGCGATTAATGTCAGTACCGCATCTGCAAGGAGCTGAAAATCCAAACCGAAAAGTCTTGAAAGGCCTTCCTCAGATGTCAGGACCATGAGATTCGTTGTTAATAGCATCTTCAACCTTCTGCCTCCTTTCTTAAAGTTTTGAAGGCATTATTATTTAACAAAAGGTTTAACGAACATAAGTAACATTGCAACAAGCAAACCATAAAGACCTGTTGTCTCGGCAACTGCCTGACCAAGAAGCATGGTAGACATGATGTCTGATTTAGCTCCGGGGTTACGTCCAACGGCTGCTGCAGCGTGTCCTGCTGCGATACCCTGGCCTACACCGGGTCCGATACCTGCGATCAATGCAAGTCCTGCACCGATTGCGGAACATCCGAATACAAAGTTTGTGTTAAATTCCATTCTTTTTTCCTCCTAAGAATTGATTTGTTTAGGTTTCATCTCCGTAAGCGTCAGTGATGTAAGTCATCGTCAGCATACAGAATACGTATGTCTGAATGGCGCCGGAAAAAATGTCGAAGTAAACATGCAATGCCGCAGGCCAACCAACTGCCAAGTATCTAAGCAATCCGTAGATTAGCGACATCATAACCGTTCCCGAGAGTACGTTGGCAAACAAACGAAGCGACAACGAAATCGGTACGGCAAAATCACCGATGAGTGTTACCGGTAACCACACAGGTAACCAGGGTGGCAGTGGAGAACACTTGGCTGCCCACAGCTCCAACGGCTTGTGATGTTTGAACTCCAGGAAATGGACGATTAGAAACGTCGTCACACCCATAGGGAAAGTAACTCCGTAATCAGCAGTGGGCGGTCTTAGTCCAATCAGTCCGGAAATATTGCTCACCAGAATGAAAATAGCTATGGTTCCGATGTAATTCCTGAAGACCTTGGCATGTTTGCCCATCGTGCCTTTAATCATGCCGTCTATAAAATCAATGAGCATTTCAACCACGTTCTGAAGTCCCTTGGGAACTTCTGTGGCTTTCTTCATCTTATGATTGACAACCAAAGCAAAGATCGTCAGCCCAAGAACAACTATCAACAGACACACCTGGGTTGTGGTTATCCAAACCTGATGGCCGAAGAAGCTGTACTGAAAGATGCCGTGCACCATGAAATCCACATTGTCCGCAGACAGCACAATTCCATATCCCATAGTCTCACCTCCTTATTAAAATAATCAGATGATATCCCTGTCTTCCTCGGGTTCGACCTCTTCCTCCGGTACATATGGAGGATATTCAATCTCCTTCCAGGAAAACCATTTAGAGAATATTTTATGCGTAAACGGCTGTAAATAGACCGCTACCTTCAAACCCATTATCCCCACAAAAGCGGTTATGGGGCTTCCGAAATCGAAGTAACAAATAAGTCCGTAGAGAACAAGTACAACTGCATATCTTGTGATTCCGGTAAGTATGGTGTACTTTCTGGCTCCGGCGTTTCCTCTGTCAACGCTCTTTGGCACGTTTCTCCACATGTCAAAGGCCATGAGCCCAGCGATGACAACTCCATACCATACACCCAAAACGTAGTAGCCCTTCCTCTCCACAAAGAAAAAAGGAATCTGAAAAACCAATCCCCAAAGGACCACCCCGGCCAAAAGTTCTATCAATGTGCGAAGATAAACTTCGGCTTCCTTAATGCTTTTCATGTCTCTTATCACTGCTTTGGCTCTTCATAATGTCCTTGGCAAAAATATAAACATTCCTGCCTCCGACAACGGCTCCGAAAAAGAAGCCGGCTATGAAAGCCCAGCCCGTTCCAAACTTCCTGTCTATAAATAAACCTGCGAAAGAACAAAGAAAGATCGGTACCAGCATGTTAATTCCAAATTGCATGATCAATGTCAATGCTTTAAATACTGTCCGATCTCCTTTCATATTTATCCTCTCACTCCTGCGAAACCGCATAAAAACTTAAATTAAATTATACTTTAAAATGGTGAAAATGTCTATTAAATACAGTAAATTCCGCTCTGTTTTTTTATTCCTTTTTCATTTGTTTTTCATTGACTTTTACTCCTCCAAAGTGTACGATTTCAATAAGCTTTTTAAAGCGGAGGGGTACTATGGGGCAAATTGAATTATATCGTAAGAGGCTGATACCGGATCAGAACGTAGCTTTAAGGGATGACGAGATCGTCTATGTGGACGACAACATCTTAGTTACAAGATGGAAAACTTTAAAGCCCAAAAAGGACTTTGACCACGGTTCTTCCTGCTATTTTTTAGGTTCCGGAATCAAGCTTAACAAGTTTTACAGACCTACAGGCGATTTACTTTACTGGTACTGCGATATCGTGGATTACGATTTTGACAAAGATGCCAATAAACTGACCGTCACGGATCTTCTTGCGGATGTGATTGTTCATCCCGACGGAAGACTTCAGGTCATTGACCTTGACGAATTAAGCGATGCGGGAAGGCAGCATCTCATTACTCAGTCACAGTTATGCAATGCCCTTGATCGCCTGGATTTCCTTCTCAAGTGCATCTATTCCGGTGACTTCGATGAGATGAAGGAAACCTTAAATAAATACGAAAAGCTTTGATTTAAACACAAAGGGACGGAATATACTCCGTCCCTTCTTTTTCTTATTTCTGACATTATAGCAAAAAATAATTAAATTGTCTAATAAAATACGTGGCCGCCGATATTGATGCCGCTAAGGCCTTCAACAGGTGTTCTGAAATATACGCAGTTTCCTACGTTGGTTCCTCCGGACATGGCCTCATCCGCAGCCTTAAAGCAGGATGCCGTAGCCTTTCCGGAAGCCATTATTACTTCGAGTCGTCCGCTTCCTACAGGAGAGAACTGCCTCGGTGCGTAGATAACTCCCGCCATGGTGTTGGGGAATACCGGGCTAAGTACCCTGTTAACTACTACCGCACCTACCGCCACCTGTCCGGCATAGGGTTCACCGCCGGCTTCACAGTAGATTAAGCTTGCAAGTAAATATCTGTCACCTTCTGCAAAGGTTACTTCTGAAATATCTCTCCAAACGGAGTTAGCAGATAACTGTGATAGTCTTAGCTCTTCAGCCAGCTGTTTCTGCAATGCAGCAATATCCTGTTCCTTGGCCTTAAGTTCTGCCTCGTAAGCAAGAGCCGCTTCCTCTGCCGCTGAAATCTCACCTTCTGTTGCTGAGATGTTATTCTTGGTCTGGTTTACAAGACCCCAAACCCTGTTCTGCTCGGCTTCAACCTGTTCCTTTAACGCATCCAGTTCCTCAAGTTCGGAAATCTGCTGTTCCTGAAGTTTCTGGATGGTATCTCTTATATCCTTGTACTCTTCAAGTTTTCGCCTGTCGTAGGCTGTAAGCTCTTCAATGTACTCTGCGGCGTTAAGCATGTTGGCGAAGCTTCCCGCTTCAGCAAGCATAGCCCAGTAAGTGTTATCACCCATTTCATACATGAACTGGATTCTCTTCTTCATTGCCGCATACTGGTCATCCGCAGTCTTAATAGCCTCGTTAAGCTGATTGGTGGTCTCATCAATCTGAGCTTCCTTGGCCTCAATCTGGGCTTCCAGATCGTTTAAATTTGCAACGATTTCATTAAGGTCTGAGTTAAGGCCGGAAAGCTGGGTCTGAAGCTGTCCCTTCTTCTCATCAAGGGCCTGCTTCTTCTCCTCGTTCTCATTTATCTTTCCCTGAATTTCCTGCTTCTCCTGCTTAGCCTTGTCAAGCTTCTCCTTTGTGGTCTCCGCATGAACAGGCATGGGTGGATAAGAGCACCAAAAAAGCACAAGAACCAAAAGAAGGGTTAAAGGCTTCTTCAATCTGTTCATGTGCTTCTCCTTTCTCCGGGAAAAATTACATATCAAGAGTAATCTTTCGACCTGTCTTTTTATACTGGTAAAACTCTACGCCTGCCGCCTTAAGCATCTTCTTTGATGCCAAAGTCGTTGGCGTGTCGGCGTACTTATCACTGTCATAAACGATAGTCTTAATACCCGCCTGAATAATCGCTTTCGCACACTCGTTACAGGGGAAAAGCGATACATATAATTTCGACCCTTCAAGGGTTCCGCCTCTGTAATTAAGAATGGCGTTAAGCTCACTGTGGGTTACAAAAGCATACTTGGTGTCGAGAACATCGCCCTCTCTCTCCCAGGGAAACTCGTCATCCGAGCATCCTCTCGGGAAGCCGTTATAGCCCATGGAGAGAATCTTGTTGTCATCGCTGACAATACATGCTCCCACCTGTGTATTGGGATCCTTGGAACGCATACCTGCAAGATGTGCTATACCCATGAAGTACTCGTCCCAGGAAATGTAATCCTGTCGTTTCATAGTTACCCCCTGTAATGTAGAAACTATTTTGTACCGAAGATCCTGTCGCCTGCGTCTCCGAGTCCGGGTACGATGTAGCAGTGATCATTAAGCTTCTCATCAAGAGCACCTACATAAAGGTCAACATCGGGATGAGCCTCTGTCATTGCCTTAACGCCTTCGGGAGCTGCGATGATGCACATGAAGTGGATGTTCTTGCATCCCTTATCCTTAAGCATCTGAATAGCTGCTACGCTTGAACCGCCTGTTGCAAGCATGGGGTCAACTACGAAAATCTCTCTGTCTGCGCAGTCTGCAGGGAGTTTGCAATAATACTCAACGGGTTTCATGGTCTCGGGATCTCTGTAAAGTCCGATATGACCAACCTTAGCTGCGGGAATGAGAGAAAGCATACCGTCTACCATTCCAAGTCCTGCTCTTAAGATGGGAACGATTGCCATCTTCTTACCCTTAAGTTCCTTAACTGTTGTCTTGCAGATAGGAGTCTCTATCTCAACGTCTGAAAGCTTCAAATCTCTTGTAGCTTCATAGCAGATAAGCATTGCGATTTCGCCGATTGTAGCTCTGAAATCCTTTGTACCTGTTTCCTTTCTTCTGATGTAACCGATCTTGTGCTGAATCAAAGGATGATCCATATACACTACTTTAGCCATAATTGTTTTCCTCCTATCATTTCCCTTTAGTTAATTATATGATAAATCCACAGGGCATTCAATCGGGATAAATGAATGTGCTGTGGATTCATTGGCTAGTCCTGTTCAATTTGTGAGATACGTCTCGCGTGCTTCTCCAATCCTGAAAACTCGGTGTTAAGAAAAGTGTCAACGATACTAATGGCAAGATTGGGACCCACGATTCCGGCTCCCATAGCAAGAACATTTGCATCGTTATGTTCTCTTGTAAGTCTTGCAGAAACAGTATCTGCGCAAAGGGCACATCTGATACCCTTCACCTTGTTGGCAACGATGGAAATACCGATACCTGTGGTACAGATAACTATTCCCTTGTCTGCCTCGCCCTTTGCAACAGCCTGGGCAACAGCTCTTCCGAAAGCGGGATAATCAACGGATTCCAGAGAATAACATCCCAAATCATCGTACTTCTCACCGATTTCGTCCAAATGTTTCTTAACTAATTCTTTAAGTTCGTAACCGCCGTGGTCACTTCCTATTGCTATCATGGTCTGACTCCCCGATATATGTATTGTTTTCTTCAAATATTATAAAACGTCTTGCCTACTTTTTCCATACTTAATCCACGTTTATTACGTGGTGGCCGGCAGCCTTTAAAAGCCTGTTCATTATTGCCTGTCCAAAGCCTGTGGCATCAAAGGATTCCGAGTATATAACCTCTATATCCTCATCGTCGCATTCCCTTAAGACTCTGTAGAGTTCCTTGCCAACAGATGCCTCAT
This sequence comes from uncultured Lachnospiraceae bacterium, assembly GCA_947167445.1. Classification (GTDB taxonomy): domain Bacteria; phylum Bacillota; class Clostridia; order Lachnospirales; family Lachnospiraceae; genus G11. The sequence goes on along the minus strand of CAMVID010000021.1, from coordinate 34,731 downwards.
CCGCCCTGCTTCCAACGCTCTTTTTTACCTTTGCGGTAAAAACGTCTTCGTTCTCATCTGTACATATAACACAGACTTTCCTGCCGTTTGCTTCTGCCTCTTTCGCCTTCTCATTTATATAGGAAATAACCTTGTCATTTGCGCCCTCAATTACGGTCAAATCACCCTTGGGAGCATAGTGACGGTATTTCATTCCGGGAGCCTTTGGAGCCACCTTTGAATTGACGTCAAGGATTGTCTTATCAACGTCAACTTCCTCTATAAGCTCTTCTAACATTTCCTTTGTAATAAAGCCGGGACGAAGGATTGTGGGAACTTCACTTGTAAGGTCTATAATTGTGGATTCAAGACCGATACCAACCTGACCTCCGTCGAGAATCATATCGATTCGTCCGTCCATGTCCTCTATTACATATTTGGATAAGGTAGGGCTTGGTTTACCTGAAAGGTTGGCGCTTGGTGCCGCAACAAAGCCCCCTGCCTCTTTAATAAAGCCAAGGGCTATCTTATTGTCAGGGAATCTTACAGCTACGGTATCAAGTCCCCCTGTGGTTTCAGTGGGGATAGCGTCGTTTTTACCAAAAATCATGGTAAGAGGACCGGGCCAGTACTTATCCGCAAGCTTATATGCTATATCAGGGATTTCTCTTGCCACTACGGGCAAGTCCTCAAGTCTGCATATATGCACAATCAAAGGGTTATCCGAAGGACGACCCTTTGCTGCATAAATCTTTTTGGAGGATTCGGGGTTAAGGGCATCTCCCCCAAGACCGTAAACAGTCTCTGTGGGAAAAGCCACAAGCCCTCCTCTTTTGATAATCTCTCCGGCTTCCTTTAAAACCTCAGGGTCCGGATTCTTGGTATCAAGTGTAATAATTTTGGTGTTCATTTTAGTTTTCGCTGTATGCGCTTATAACGTTCCAGATGGCGGGATCTTCGTAGCCAAGTCTCCATACTGCCACGCCGCCGATTTCGTTGGCTTTCATGACATTAAGTTTAACCTGAATGGACTCTGCATCCTCAAGCCAAACCTGGTATTTGGTTCCTCCGATGTCTGTCTCAAGATAATTCTGACATGTGGTTTCATCCCAGGTGTAGCTTCCGCCAAGGCGGGATACCATGTCAGCCTGGTTAACCATGGTAACATAATCGTCTGTTACGGTAGTTCCTGTGGTTCTCCACTGAATGGTATATAAAGGAAGTGCATTTATAACCTTCTTAGGGGGAACGGTCTTCAAGGTCTCGGTAATACCATGTTTAACATAATCTATGGAAGCAACACTTCCGGGGTCACCGGACCCGTGGTAGTGCTCATCGTATCCCATAATGATTACGTAGTCAGCAACCTCGCCCTGAGCGGGGATGTTGTACTGGGAGTTAAAGTTATAAGGAACGTAATCATCAACTGAAAGAACCAGGTTGTTGGCACGGCACTCGATGGAAAGCTCTCTTAAGAACTCCACGTAGTGAGGGCCGGCTTCGTTTGAAACCTTCTCGAAGTCCACATTGATTCCGTCAATGCCTGAGTTCCTTGCTTCGGTAATGAGAGATTCAATGATTCTTTCTCTCTTACTTGTATAGGAAAGAACTTCATAATCGTCAACGGGATTGGTAAAGTCATCAATAACCGCCCAGACTTTAAGTCCCATGTTATGAGCGATGCTTACGTAGTTGGCTGTGGCAAAGCTTGAAATATTTCCTGCATCGTCTGTGAGCTTAAACCAGGTGGGGGATATTACATCCAGGCCCTTCTGGTACTGTAAAGCTTCGTAAATTGTATCATTACCTGCTGTGGCGGCAACTACATGCCAGCCAAGACTGATCTTTGAATCTGAAGTAAGGGATGTGTACTCGGGCTCTGCGTAGTTTGGAGTAATCTGCTCCACTGCACTCTTTACATCGCCGTAATGTTTCTTCTCGATGTAACCGATGAAGCCGTCCTTGGTTTCCACCTTGGACCAGTCCTCCATCTCCTCAAGAAGAATAAGTTCATCTCCCTCAACTACCTTTTTAAGAATAGGACTCTTAACTCCGCCTCTGTGACGAACTGCGGAATCCTTTGTTACAAAGACTTGGCTGTAGTCCCTGTTCTCTGTCTTAAAGATTACTCTCTTGGGATCTTCATAAACTTCATATGTAAAGTTGGTAAACTTATGAACATACTCTAAGGCCACATATAAAACGGCATTGTCGCCTTCACCTTCGGTAAAGGATATAGGGTATCCCAGATCCTCTCCCTCTATTTCTGACTCATATCCCATTCCGTTTGTTACGGTATATGAGCTTGCTCCTATCTGATTCACCATCTTTGCGGTGGGGGTTGCGTACAAAAGCCAGTTCTCACGATTGTCCCAGTAGAATCTTTCGTTTAAAAGCTCATGTACGGAATCAAGGTCTAAATAAAGCTGTCCATCCTTATTTAAGAGTTTGGTCTCTAACTTTTCTCCTCTATATAAAATAGGCACCTGGTTGGGGTCTGTTATTCCGAAATACTCTTCCAAATTATCCATCTCATCTGAGTAGGAATACTTCTCTATTAACTTACCTCCAAGGGCTATCCCTGCAATCAAAATAATGAGGACGATTGCAATCAATGCGGGAATCACTCGTTTCATAATCTCACATCTCCTCCTAATCGTCCTCAATTATAGCAGACTATTAACTTGTAGTCATTATCAAAATTTTTAATAAATTTTGAATTTTAATATTAGAAGAGGCCTTCCTTTTTTATATCAGACAGTTAAAAAATCGGCATATAAAATCCCGGTTACATTTCGCATTCAAACCACACTTATTGAAGGTCCGTGATATGAAATCGGTTTGATGCAAAACAAATAGTCTGCTTGTGATGCCCCCGCGTACGAATAAAATAATAAATGTTTAGCTATAAAAATAATGAATTACTTTTTTCAACGTGGATTTTAGTTTGGAATAAAATGTTGAAACACGGTAATAGACGCTCAGTCTATAAGACAAATTCGATATAATTCGAATCATGAAGGGAGAACTCCCTTCCGAAGTGAATCGACAACTCTCCTTTCCCGTACATATATTACGGGGCCGTCACTAATGTAAAGTATAAATCATGCCGATAATAAATCAAAGAAACTATTTCTAAAAAAAGAATTAAAAATCTATAAACTCTACTTTCAGTCTATTGACTAATGGGATTAGTGGATATAATATATCTTTATCCTAAAATATGTAACTGTAAACATGGCACATATTACGAAAAGGAAGTGATTTTGTGAAGATTGAAAAAGTGAATGATAATCAGATTCGTTGCACCCTTACCAAGGAAGATTTGGCATGCAGAAGTCTGAAGATCAGCGAACTTGCCTACGGAACTCAGAAGGCCAAGGATCTCTTCAGAGATATGATGCAACAGGCATCCTTCGAGTTCGGCTTTGAAGCTGAAGATATTCCTCTTATGATTGAAGCAATTCCTTTCTCTGAATATGTTGTACTTATAATAACGAAGGTTGAAGACCCCGAAGAGTTGGATACAAGGTTTTCCAAGTTTGCTCCCTCCAACGAGGAAGAAGACGAGGATTTCGAGGAAGAGGAAACCGATACAGTATACGACGAAGCGGAAGATCACACCCAGGAAGTTCTCAATCTCTTCAAGAGAATCAAGGATTCCTGTGACGAGGTTCTAAGCCATGCAGAAGCACAGGGCGGTACAATGGCTGCTCCCACACCGGAAGTTCCCAAGGCCCCCGATGCAAATGCTGTGAAATCTTCAGTCAAAGGACTGATGCAGGCATTCATCTTTGTATCTATCTCAGATATCATCGATATTGCCCATCTTATAAATGATAGATTTACCGCACCCTCCTCAGTTTACAAGAACGAGGCAACAGGAGAATACTTGCTCCTTGTTAAGCAGGGTGACTACTCGGTTGAAGAATTCGCAAAGGTTTGCAACCTGCTTTCGGAATATGCAGTACTATTCAGAGCAATGAATAATGCCGAGTCCTATATGGAAGAGCACTTCTCTCCCGTATGTATCGGAAATGCTTTAAACACCTTATCTCAAATTTAATACCGCAACTGATAAAGGCGATTCCATTTGGAATCGCCTTTTTTGTTCTATTCAGTACCGACGTGCAATTTGGGGACAGTCCCCTTTTGCACATGAAACGTGCAATCGGGGACTGTCCCCAAACTGCACATCGGCCCCGCCCTAAATTGAACATTATTCTGCAGGTGTTTCAGGAGCAGGGGCGGGTTCGGCCGGGGCCTCCTCGGGGGCTGCTCCTTCTTCCGAGGCAGGTTCGGGATTCTCTGCGGGAACCATAACAGGATTTCCGTTCTCATCCAGGACCTGGTTGCCGTTCTCATCAAGAAGGGGAACCTGTTGCTGTTGCTGCTCCTCAGCTGCACGTCTTGCTGCTTCCTCCGCAGCCTTCTTCTCATCTATTTCACGGAGCTCTGCTGCCGTAGCGTTTACTCTTGCCTCTCTGTCATTCTCCGCATCAATCTCTTCCTGAGTCATCAGAGCCGAATTTCTCCATAAGTAGAAGTAGAAGTTTTTGCTAAGCATCTTAATGGAAGCCGCGTACTCCGATTCGTTTAAAGAGATCATGGTCTCAAGATACTCTGCCTTTCTCTCCTCTGACCAGTCGGCTGCCTTGTCAGTCCAGACTGCGGAGCCGGTTTCGTTGTTGTAGGTTACCATGTCAGAAAGGAAGGTCTTATTATAAAGCATGGCTCTGTGAACGCCGCTTGAGAAAATATCTCTTCCGGCGAGAAGTCTTGAGTCGTACTTAATTCCAAAGAGGTTAAGGACTGTAGGGAAAATATCCACGTTACAGCAATAGGTATCGCTTACGATGGGCTCCTTAAGGCCCGCGTTGTACATGATGCAGGTTGAGTGATATCTCTCAATTGAAGGATCCACGGGGTGTCCCGCAAGGGAATCTCTTCCTGCCTCGGAGATGTTGTAGGGATAGTGATCGCCCACAAGGACAATCAAGGTCTTATCAAGAATGCCCTTCTCCTCAAGCTTGTTAAGAAGGTATTCCATGGCTCTGTCGAGCTCAAGTTCTCCCGCAAGATAGCCGTAAGCTTCGTCATCCATGGGTGGCTCGTCGGCAAGTCTCTTCTTTACCTCTTCAACATTTCTGTTGTACATGACATTGGCGTTGGTGTAAGGGCCGTGACCGCTGAAGGTCATGTAGTAAGCCATGAATCTGTCATCATCTATGTAATCGGGAATGGACTGCTCCATCATCTCAAGGTCGGATGCAGGCCACTCGGTACTAAACTCCATGCCCTCACCCATGAACTTACAGTTGGTAAATCCGATGTTGGGCCAGGAGAGACATCTTCTATAATATTCACTGTAGTAGTTGTGGTATCCGTAGGTTTTGGCTCCGTCGGCCTCAAAGATTTTGCCAAGGCCGTAGGGCATGTACTTGGATGCAGACTGGGGGAATGAACCTACGTCACGTCCCGTATCCGCAAGTCTTGATACATCGGGCCAGATGGAGGTAACGAAAGCGTACTCTCCGTTGGTGGTGGTGTTCTTAAAGGAGTTGTAGTAGTTGTTAAGAACAATACCGTTGTTGGCCATCTTATAAAGGGTAGGGGTAACTTTCTCGTTTACCGCATACTCCCAAAAGGCTTCCGCACAGATATAAATAAGGTTGTATCCCTCAAACTTGCCTGTAAATTCGTTGGTATAGGTAGGCTTTTTCTCATTGAAGTAATCACAAAGAGCCTTAATGTCCTCATCAACCGCCGCATCACCAACCTGAGTGAAGTTGAATCTCTCATCAATCTGAGGAACGATTTCAACCTCTTTCTCCTCGGTTTCCGATGAAAGCACATCGATATCCACGTTCTTAAGGGCTGCGTCATCCTCAAGTCTCAAGCCAAAGTAGTATGAAGCCGCCTCCACCAAAGATGTGGTCATGGCTCCAAGCTTGTTGGCTGTGGAATCCGTATCTGACATGGGGTTATGGTATGCGTTGTAGGCGCTCTGTCTGCCTTTGCCAAAAAGAGGAAGGCAAAGAACCGCAACAGTCCAAAGGATAATGGCTGTAAGTAAAGCCACTCCGCGAACCGGCCAGGATACCTTCTCGCCCTTAATTACCTTAAACACTTCAAGAAGGATGACTACAACAAGGGGTATAAGAAGAACGATTACCGCTCCTATTGATTTCTTGATTGTATCAACCAGTGCCCATCCGAAGTTTCCAATGGCATCTCCTCCCATTCCCACCATAGAGATGGAGAAGAGAGATCCGAAGTTTTTAAAATAAATGGTCTGGGCCACATAGAAAAACGTTATTACAAATATTACTACGGGGAGAAGAATCTTATTAAGAAGTTCCTTGCCAAACCCCGAAAGCAGGGAGAAGAAAAGTGAAAGAGCGGGAACAAACAGCAAAAACGTAAGGTTTCTACCCTGAATCTTTCCGTCCATTATTACTCTTACAGCCACTTCCATATATGTAATAACCGCAAAGAATACTGCCATGTAAATAAGCAGTGCTTTTAAGTATATCTTTTTAATCATAAAAAACCTCCGGCTTTTACGCCGAAGGTATAATAACACATTATTATGAAGGTTTCCATAAATAAAATGAACAAAAAAGTTAAAAAAAGCTTAATTTTCCTGTGCTTTTGTCTCGCAGTAGGCGCATCTGTATACCCTGTTCTCCCTGTCGGTGAGTTTAAAGATGTGGGGAAGCTCCTGCTCAGTTGATGTTATGCATCTGGGATTCTTACATTTAATTACGTTTGTAAGCTTCTCCGGAAGTTCAAGAACCTTCTTTTCCACCAGCTTCTCATTCTTAATGATATTAACCGTGGCACCGGGCTCCGCGTAGCCGATAACATCAAGGTTAAGCTCGATATCCGCATCCACCTTGATGATGTCCTTGCGGCCCATCTTCTTACTCTCAACATTTTTGATAAGAGCCACGGGATAATCCAGTTCTCCCAGGTTAAGCATCTCGTAGAGGGCGAAGCAATGTCCTGCAGTTATATGATCGATTACCACACCGTTATGAATTGAATCTATATTCATAAAGTACCTGCCTCCTTTAATAACTTAAGGATGAGAGCCATTCTCATGTATTTGCCGTTCTCAACCTGCTTGAAGTAACATGCTCTGGGGTCATCATCCACTGCTACGCTAATCTCATTAACTCTCGGAAGGGGATGAAGGATTGCCAGATCAGGTTTAGCCTTCTTAAGCTTCTCGGGAGTTAAGATGTAGCTGTCTTTAAGTCTTAAGTAATCCTCTTCGTTGAAGAATCTTTCTCTCTGGACTCTTGTCATGTAGAGAATATCAAGTTTAGGCATGGCCTCCTCAAGATTGGTGGTCTGCTCATAGGGGATTCCCTTTGACTTGATGGCGTCCTTTTTAACATAGCTTGGAAGCTTCAACTCCTCAGGAGAGATAAGCACGAACTTATTTCCTTCGTATCTTGAAAGAGCATTTATAAGTGAATGAACCGTACGGCCGAATTTCAGGTCTCCGCAGAAACCTACTGTTAAGTTTCCGAGACGGTTCTTCTCAAGTTCAATTGTAAGTAAGTCTGCAAGAGTCTGGGTGGGATGACAGTGTCCGCCGTCACCTGCGTTGATTACGGGAACCGTTGCCTTGCTTGCGGCCACAAATGCTGCACCCTCCTTGGGATGGCGCATTGCAATGATATCGGCATAGCAGCTTACCACTCTTGCGGTATCGGAAACGCTCTCGCCCTTTGCAGCTGAAGATGAACCTGCATCCGGTACTGAGATTACGTGTCCTCCCAGTTCATACATGGCAGCTTCAAAGCTTAACCTGGTTCTGGTTGAAGGCTCAAAGAATAAAGTTGCCAGCTTCTTTCTGTCACAGACGTGAGCATATTTATCGGGATTGGCGATTATATCTCTTGCGACTTTGATCAAATCGTCAAGTTCTTCTGTGCTTAAATCAACAATGTCGATTACACTTCTCATTTCTGTCTCCTTATTTTATCCAGCTCTCATCAGAGGGGTTGTTTCTGAAGGCGATGAGTCTTTCGATGTCAGCTTCGGCAATGTAACCTTCCTTAGCGGCAACCTCCGCAATGCAATCGAAGTTTGTGAGGGAGACGTTTTTTACCTTTGCTTCCTCAAGGCGCTCAAGACCTTTCTTCATTCCATAGGTAAAGATGGATACAACTCCGAGAACGTCGGCTCCTGCTTCTCTGAGGACGTTTACAACCTCGATAACACTTCCGCCGGTGGAGATCAAATCCTCCACAACCACAACCTTCTGGCCCTTCTCAAGTTTACCCTCGATCTGGTTTCCTCTGCCGTGATCCTTGGCGCCGCTTCGAACGTAACCCATGGGCATCTTTAAGATGTGTCCGCAGATGGCTGCGTGAGCGATACCTGCTGTGGATGTTCCCATGAGAACCTCCGCATCGGGGTAGTTTTCTTTGATAAGTGTTACGAGACCGTTCTCCACATCATCTCTTACTTCGGGAGCTGTGAGGGTAAGTCTGTTGTCACAGTAAACAGGACTCTTGATTCCGCTGGCCCAGGTGAAGGGCTCGTCAGGTCTGAAGAAAACCGCTTTGATTTTCAGTAAGTCTTTTGCAATCTGTTCTTTCAATTCCATTTTGTACTCCTTATGTTTGGCTTAGTCGCAGAACTCTCTCACGCAACGCTCATATGCGGCTACGGGATCCTCTGCGGCTGTAATGGGTCTTCCTACTACTATATAGTCAGAACCGATTTCCTTTGCGTCCTTGGGGGTCATTACTCTCTTCTGATCTCCCTTGTCACCGTCGGCGAATCTGATTCCGGGGGTAACTGTAAGGAAGTTCTTGCCGCAGGTATCGTGTACCTTGCCGGCTTCGAGAGGCGAGCAAACCACACCGTCAAGTCCTGCATTCTTGGCGGTAAGTGCGTAGTGCATAACGACCTCATCGATTGGTTTATTTATGAGTAGATCTCTCTCCATTGCTTCCTGGTCTGTTGATGTAAGCTGGGTTACAGCAATAAGCAGAGGTCTTGTACCGTCCTCTCTCGTAAGTCCCTCAAGGGCAGCCTGCATCATGGCTGTGGTTCCAGCTGCATGAAGGTTGCAGATGTCCACATCCAGATGTGAAAGCACTGACATTGCCTTCTTTACGGTGTTTGGAATGTCATGAAGCTTAAGGTCAAGGAAAATCTTATGACCTCTTTTCTTAATCTCTTTTACAATGGAAGGGCCTTCTGCATAGTAGAGCTCCATTCCGATTTTTACAAAGGGTTTTCTTCCTGTGAACTTGTCAAGAAACTCGAATGTGTCTTTCGCGCTTGCAAAATCGCAGGCTACAATTACGTCTCTTCCCACTTACTTTACGCCTCCTATAATGTCTTTTATATTCTCTATTCCGTATTTGTCCATGACCTTTGGTAGGTCCTCTATTATCTTCTTACTGGCCATTGGATCCACAAGGTTTGCGGCTCCGACTTCAACCGCGGTGGCTCCCGCAAGCATCATCTCGATCACATCCTCGGCACTGCTTACGCCACCCATGCCAACAACCGGCACCTTAACGGCATTTGCCACCTGATAAACCATTCTTACGGCCACAGGGAAAATGGCAGGACCCGAGAAGCCTCCCATCTTGTTGGCCACAACGGGCTTTCTGGTCTTGAGGTCAATTCTCATTCCAAGGAGTGTGTTTATAAGACTGATGCCGTCCGCACCTGCTGCCTCGCAGGCCTTGGCAATGGAAACTATATCAGTAACATTGGGTGAAAGCTTGATGATTACAGGCTTCTTTGTAACCTTCTTCACCGCTGCAACAACGCTTGCCGCCGTTTCAGCATTGGTTCCGAAGGCCATTCCGCCGCCGTGAACATTGGGGCAGCTTACGTTTACCTCAAGCCATCCCACCTGCTCCTCTTTATCCAATTTCTCGCAGGTAAAAGCAAAGTCCTCTACTGCAAACCCACTTACGTTTGCCATAACAGGCTTGTTAAAGAACTTCTTTAATTTGGGAAGTTCCTCGGAAATAACCTTGTCCACTCCGGGATTCTGAAGTCCTATGGAATTGATAAGTCCATTGGTGCACTCAGCAATTCTTGGTGTGGGATTTCCGAAGTGAGGCTCCTTGGTTGTGCCCTTAAATGAAAAGGTTCCAAGGCAGTTTATGTCATAGTATTCTGCGAACTCATAGCCGTATCCGAAGGTTCCAGAAGCGGGAATCACAGGGTTATCAAGTTCGATTCCGCAAAGGGTAACGCTTAATCTTCCCATAAGATTTCCTCCTTCCTAAGGACAGGGCCGTCCTTGCAGATTCTCTTGTATCCGGTTATGGTCTTGCAGCTGCATCCCATACATGCGCCAAAGCCGCAGCCCATTCGCTCTTCGAAGGAGTACTGGCCACTTGTCTTTGATGTCTTATATACTGCTTTAAGCATGGGCTCGGGACCACAGCAGTATGTATAGGTGTAGTCTTCAGGAAACGCATCGGTTACAAAACCTTTAACTCCTTCGCTTCCATCCACTGTTGTAACTCTTACCTCGCAGCCAAGCTTCTCGAATTCTTTCTTGTAGAAGATTTCTTCTTTTTTATTAAATCCAAGGATAACCGTGGGCTTAACTCCCTTTTCAATAAGAAGTCTTGCCAGGTTATAAAGGGGCGGAACTCCAACGCCACCGCCAATAAGCAAGGGCTTGTCTCCTGCATCTGCCATGTCGTATCCGTTTCCTAAGCCTGTCAGTACCTGAAGCTTCATTCCCTTAACCATCTTACTCATGGCCAAGGTTCCCTTGCCCACTACCTTATATATAAGGGTAAGTTCATTCCAGTTCATATCGCATACCGAAATGGGGCGTCTTAAGTATAATCCGTCTATCTTTATATTTACGAACTGCCCCGGAGCTGTTATATCACTGCAGTCTCCGTACAGGGTCATCTTGTATACATCTTTTGTGAGGGCCTTGTTTCCCTCTATGGTTAGTTTGACATCTTTCATCTTTTATTCCTTTTAACTGTTTGCCATAAAAAACCCGGCCATTAAATGTAAAACAAATACATTAATAAGCCGGGTAAAAATCTATAGTATTATTCTGTAGAATTCGTTTGGATAATCTGGTACTTCTCATATTGTCAACCTTTCCGATATCTCTGTATCGCATTAAAGATTTACGTTTGCTTCCATAAGATACTAACACATAGGAAGGGTTGTGGCAAGGGGGAATGTTTCAGAAAAATATCTTGTGGAAAATGCCTTGGGGGAAACCGTTTTTTTTGGGGGAAAACCGTCTTGAAAAAGGTGAGAAAGGCTTCGTGGCATCGGAATATGGAAATATGCCAATCCCGATGCCTGATTTACTCCTAAAGTGGAATTTCCGGCATCGGAATAAGAGAATTGCTCAATCCCGATGCCTGATTTACTCCTAAAGCATGATTATGGGCATCGGAATAAGAGAATTGCTCAATCCCGATGCCCAAAGTACTTCCTTACATATTAGAATATACAACTTTGCTGTTGCAAACCGTCATCTTATTAACACCGTATAACTCCCAACCTTCAAAAGGTGTAGCCTTGCCCATTGAAAGGAAGTCATCGGGATTAACCGTAAACTTCTCATCCAGATCCCAGATGGAGAAGTCGTGGCCTTCCTTTATTCCAAAACGCTCCATGGGATTAAACACAAGAAGTTTGGTAAGTTTATCAAGGGTAATTATGCCTTCTTTAACTAACTTGGTGTAGAGAAGAGGAAAGGCGGTTTCAAGACCCACAATTCCGAAGGCACTTCCTGCAAGGCCCTTGGACTTCTCTTCTGCAGAGTGAGGAGCGTGGTCCGTGGCAATCATATCAATTGTTCCGTCCTTGATTCCTTCGATGAGAGCTTCTCTGTCTTCCTTGCTTCTAAGAGGCGGATTCATTTTGAAACGTCCGTCTTCCTGTAAGTCATTCTCGTCCATCACAAGGTAGTGAGGTCCTGTTTCGCAGGTTACATCAACGCCTTCTGCTTTTGCTTTTCTTATAATATCAACGCTTTCTTTTGTGGAGATGTGGCATACGTGATATGCGCAGCCAGTTTCCTTGGCAAGTCTTACGTCTCTTTCTATTTCTTTCCACTCGCTCTCTGAGCAGATTCCCTTATGGTCGTGCTCCTTGGCATAAACACCATCATGAATATATCCTCCATGAAGAAGGTCATTTACCTCGCAATGAGCTACGATGATCTTGCCAAGCTCCTTTGCTTTAAGCATGGCTTTTCTCATCATTTCCTCATCCTGGATTCCCTTTCCATCATCGGAAAAAGCCACAACATCATCTTTTATGGCTTCCATATCGGAAAGCTCTTCCCCGGCTTCCTTTACTGTGATTGAGCCATAGGGAATGACGTTTATAAGGCCAGCTTCCTTAATAGCCTTTAACTGGATGTCAAGATTCTCTCTTGAATCCGGTACCGGATTAAGATTTGGCATGGTGCAGACAGTGGTGTATCCGCCTCTTGCCGCAGCTTTAGAGCCTGTAAGAATTGTCTCCTTATAAGAAAATCCCGGCTCACGAAAATGTACATGCACATCACAAAAGCCGGGCAGCATTACTATAGTATGATCTTTGGGAAATACATTAAGCATGGTTTCTTTCATAATCAGTTCACCTTTCCGATATCCCTGTACCGTTTTAAAGATAAATTGCTTGCTTTGCTAAGATACTACCACAAAGTATCAATTGCCACAAGGATACAAATATGGTATATTTTTGTCGTTTAAAGATTGCGTAATGGGGTAAAACATGAGCGAATTAAAGGACGAAAGAATTCAAAAAACCGTAAGTTCAAACAGGATAGCATTGGCGGTGGGCATAATCCTTGCAGCCTTAACCATCTTCCTTTTGGTATTTAATGAATTTCTCTCAAGAATTCATCAGGGATCAGCAATTCCCTTTTATGAAGCATATAATGACGAAAGACTTGAAGATGATATCTATGTATATTTAGATACATATGATTATCCCTATGATATAGGATACTACGACAGCAGTGAACAGTATTACTTCGTAGCTGATGACAGTGATCTCTACATTTTAAGATGTACAGAATCCATGTATAACAGAATTTGCAAGGCTATAGATGATGAGGGTGAATATCGCATAGTTGGTACTATTGGTGATGTGAACTCAGAGGTCAAAGACATGGCAATTGAAGTCTACAACGAAGATGAAACAGACCCTGAGTACATGCTTACGGAAAGCGATTTTGACAGCTATTTTGCAAATAAGCTTATAAACATGGAAACCAAAACCGGAATGGATATTCTTCTTATTGTCCTCGCGGTAATAGTCGGCATTGTTTCCTTTGGCCTGATTCTTGGGGGTGCGCTTGGAATGCACAGATATTCCAAGGCATTTAAGAAGCTTACCGACGAAGAAGCTGAAGAGCTTAACAGAGAAATTGAAAGTTCTGAAACCACTTATCTTAAGGGCTGTAAGGTGTTCCTGACACCCAACTACATTATCAGTATGGGAAATATGTTTGTGGCTGTTAAATACACCGACATTGTTTGGGCATACAAGTTTGTTCAGAGAATGAATTTTGTTCCCATTCTTACAAATATAAAGGTACACACTTTGGGCCAGGCTGTTCTTCCCATCGCGGATATGGCAGCGGGAACGCGCAATAAGGATGATATGATTGCCACAATCTTTATGGCAATTTCCAATCATAATCCCAATGCCAGAATCGGATACTCAAACGGAACAACACAACATATTAGTGAAGTGTAATACATCAGGTAAGAAAAAAAGCGCTTTGGAAAATTCCAAAGCGCTTTAATTATGTCTCTTCTAAATTAGTCCTGAACGTAGGGCATAAGAGCGATGTGACGAGCACGCTTGATAGCTACTGTAAGAGCTCTCTGGTGCTTAGCACAGTTGCCTGTGATTCTTCTGGGAAGAATTTTGCCTCTCTCAGATACGTATCTCTTTAATTTAGCAACGTCCTTGTAATCAATTACGTTGTCCTTACCACAGAAAACGCATACTTTCTTTCTTCTGCGAATTCCGCCTTTTCTTTTCATGGGAGAATCGGACTTCTCTGCCTTATTAAAAGCCATTTTATATGCCTCCTGTCTGATAATCGATTAGTTAAACGGCAACTCTTCGTCTATTCCATCGGGAATATTCATGAAGCCGTCGCCTGCGCCTGAAGGTGCGGGCATAGGTGAATTACTAGCGGAATCCTGTGTGCTTCCAGCATTGAAGCTACCCCCGTTACCTGCTGCATTCTTACTCTCAGCGAATTCCATCTCATCAACAATGACTCTTACAGAATAAACTGTCTGTCCGTCCTTGTTGGTGTAGTTGTCGTTCTGAATACGGCCGGTAATAAGCATCTTGGTTCCCTTGCGTAAGTACTTCTCAACGAACTCAGCCTGCTTACCAAAAGCAGTGCAGTTAAAGAAGTCTGCATCGGGCTCACCGTCACGCTTAAATCTTCTGTCAACAGCGATTGAGAAACGAGCTACTGCTGTGCCGCTCTCATTCTGTGCGTATCTAACTTCAGGATCCCTGGTCAAACGACCCATAAGAATTACTCTATTCATATTTTATACCTTCCTTCTGATGTACGGAGCCTCTCCGTCATCGAACGGATATCTCCGATTATTCTTCGTCTGTTCTGACAATTAAGAATCGGATAACGTTGTCCATAATGCGAACACGGCTCTCGATTTCAGCGGGAGCAGTAGGCTCTGCGTCGAACTGGATGAAGTAGTAGAAGCCCTCTTTCATGTGCTGAACTTCATAAGCAAGTCTCTTCTTGCCCTGGTCGTCGATATTGGTGATCTGGCCACCAAATCTCTCGATGAGTGCTTTGCACTTATCTACGACTGCTGCTCTTTCTTCATCTTCGACTTTCGCACTAACAACAACTGCCAATTCGTATTTGTTCATGCTTAAGTACCTCCTTTTGGTCTCTGGCCCCGCTTCCAAAAACGGAGCAAGGATTTCATATCACGGAAAGTTATATTAACATATTTTTCAAGGCTTTTCAAGTATTTTTTGTCTTTTGATATAAAAATGCGTGGCGAGTAATCGCCACGCATCTTAAAGTTCTTGTTTATCTATGGAATTATGCTTCCTCAATTGCTCCTACGGGGCACTGACCTGCGCAAGATCCGCAGCTGATGCAAGTAGCCTCATCGATAACCATCTTGCCATCCTGCTCTGAAATAGCGCCTACGGGACACTGGTTAGCACATGCACCACAACCGATACAAGTATCATTAATAACAAATGCCATTACGATATCCTCCTTACAATATTAATTAGTTTGCTTCTACGTTGTTAATTATATATCAATTTTTTTGATAGTTCAATAATCTATTTTATTCCATCTTCAGCACGTCTGTCCTTAATGCCCTTGATGATAAACTTTTTAAGTTCGATTGCTCTTCCGGGATCCATGGCTTTCACACCCTTTAAAGGATAGTCGATGCCGAGATTCTCATATTTTACCACACCCATGGTATGATAGGGCAGAACATCCAAAGCCTTAACGCAGGAATACTGACCGATGTGATGACCAAGGTTATAAAGGTCCTTCTCATCGTCGCTGTAGCCGGGAACAACCACGTGTCTTATCCAGGTATCCACGCCTTTCTTATCAAGGAGTTCCAAAAATGCCAGAATTCCGTCGTTTGGCTGGCTGCAGAGAACCTTGTGTTTTTCCGGATCGATATGCTTAATGTCGAGCATCACGAGATTAGTAAGCTTCAAAAGCTTATCAAGCTTCTCGTTGTATGCGGTATTCTTTGGATTATAGGCAATTCCCGATGTATCGATACAGGTATGGATATCCTTCTCCTTGGCCTTTGTGAAGAGGTCTAAAAGGAAATCTATCTGCATAAGGGGCTCGCCGCCGGTGACCGTAATTCCGCCTCCATTGTAAAAACTTTTGTTTCTCTCATATTGCTCAATTATATATGATGAGTCCATTAGAGTACCTGCATTCATAGCCCAGGTATCAGGGTTATGACAGTAAAGGCATCTCATGGGACATCCCTGCACAAAGACCACGTATCGTACGCCCGGTCCGTCAACTGTGCCAAAACTCTCTAATGAATGAATTCTTCCTTCCATATATTTAATAAACCTTTCTAAATTGTTTTCTTAAGAAGCCACTTGTCTCCCCTTAATCTTACACCATAAAGCACCGCTCTGAAAAGCCATTCTGCCACCATGCAGACCCAGAATCCGGTGATTCCGAATCCCAGAGGGACTGCTGCCACATATCCGGCACCTACTCTGAATATCCACATTCCCACGAGGGAGACTACTGAGGCATAGGCTGAATCTCCCGCTGACCTTAGGATATTTGGAGTGATGGTTGACTGAGGCCAGATAAATACCATGGGAATCACGGCTATTATCATTATCCTGTATATTATGGGAGTGATAAGCTCCGAGGGGTTATAAACAGGAAGAATAAGGGGCATCATAGGCAGGAACACAACTATGCTTACCGCAAGGGAAACTGTTCCCAGGGCCAAAAGGCTCTTCTCGTACTTCCTCGCCTCGTCGTTTCGTCCGGCTCCGATACATCTTCCGATTACTGCCGCCACCAGGTTTCCCACAGATTGAGGCAGTGCATATATTATCATCAAAACAGAGTTTGCGATGGCATTGGCTGCTATCATCTCCGTTCCGAGAACTACCATGTATTTTTGTACCAGGAGAGAGCCGCCCTGAAGGACGAACTGCTCGAATCCGAAGGGAAGGCTGATTTTAAGAATCGAACCGATTACCCTGGTATCAAATCCCAGCACATGTCTTAGCTTAACCTTGGCTATATCCTTTCTGGTTCCGAAAAGATATATGGCCGCCACAACCGCTCCGAAGGCTCTGGCAATGATATACGCCAGGGCGCTTCCCATTACATCCATCTTCATGACGTTAATGAAGAGAATGCTTAAAAGGAAGAAGGAAAGGTTTATATAAAGCGTAAGATTAAGGCAAAGTTTGGTCTCCCCAAGGCCCCTGAAGATTCCGAATACCGCTGTATAGAAAGCGTATGGAATCATGGATATTCCGATACCGATGAGGTAGATTGCCGCCTTGGCAAGAACCTTTTCCTCAGCTCCTCTGTAGAAGAAGTGAGTTATGGGGGAGGCGAAGATGATAAAGGGCAGGCTTACCAGAATTGTAATAAGCATTGTGGACATAATGGTTTGTCCCGATGCTCTGCTCACGTCCTCGTCATCGCCCTTGCCCTTGTACTGGGCTACCACCACGGTACCGCCGGTGGAAAGAGCACTGAAGCCACAAATCAAAAGTGCTCCCAAGGGGTTAATCATGCTGACTGCAGCTATGGAATCCTCTCCGGATGAGCTTACCAAAGAGGTGGAAATCATGGCAATGGCATTGATAAAGAATGCGTCCAAAATAAGGGGCGACCACATCCCATAGATTTCCTTGTAGCTAAACAAATCCCCTGAATAGTACTTTTCCAAGAGGGCTGAAAATCTTTCTTTTAACTTTTTCATTTTAATTCCCTATTTACACATTTAAGTATTATAAAAGCCCTCAAAATGAAGGCTTTTAAATCTATTGTTTTTGGAGGTTCGCAAACTTGGTATACTCAGGTAACCATTTAAGTTCAACGGTTCCTGTAGGGCCGTTTCTTTGTTTAGCGATGTTGATCTCCGCGATTCCCTTTTTCTCCGTATCGTGGTTGTAATAGTCATCTCTGTAAATGAACATTACAACGTCCGCATCCTGCTCGATGGCTCCGGATTCACGAAGGTCCGAAAGCATGGGCCTGTGGTCGGGACGCTGCTCAACCGCACGGGAAAGCTGTGAAAGTGCGATAACAGGAACATCAAGTTCACGGGCTACCGCCTTAAGGGATCTTGAAATATCCGAAATCTCCTGCTGTCTTGAATCACCCTTGCCGGTACCAGACATTAGCTGCAGGTAGTCGATCATGATACAGGAAAGCCCCTTCTCTAACTTGTACTTACGGCATTTACTTCTGAGCTCCGGAATGGAAATTCCGGGGGTGTCATCTATTATCAGATTGGATCCTCCGATGATTCCGGCCGTCTCGATAAGTTTCTCCCATTCGTTATCGGAGAGCTGACCGGTTCTTATATGCTGGGAATCAACGCTTGACTCCAAAGCAAAAAGTCTGTTTACCAGCTGGACCTTGGACATTTCCAGGGAGAATATGGCAACGGGAAGATTCTGCTTAAATGCAATGTGCTGTGCAATGTTAAGAACAAAAGCTGTCTTACCCATTGAAGGTCTTGCCGCAATAAGGATTAAATCTGCGGGATGTAGACCGGCCATACGATAGTCCAAATCGATAAAGCCTGTGGGAATACCCGTAACCGCACCGCCGTTCTTGGCAGCAATCTCTATCTTGTCCATGGCGTCCATAACCACCTGTTTGATGGGAACGAAATCGCCGTGGTTCTGCTTCTGCACCAGATCAAAGACTTTCTTCTCGGTGTCGTTTAATACGACTTCCAAGGGTTCTTTGCCTGCATAGCAGGTATTTGCTATTTCCTCGTTTACCTTAATAAGTCTTCTGAATGTGGACTTCTCGGCAACGATATTTGCGTAGTATTTAATGTTTGCGGAAGTGGGAACTGCGGAAACAATGTCCCTTATGAACTCGGGACTGGAGGATTCCGGCGGAAGCTCTTTTTCCTTAAGAGCATTCTGAAGTGTAATCAGATCTACCGGTTTGCCTGCATTGTAAAGCTCCACCATGGTGTCATAGATTACACCATACTGCTTGTTGTAGAAATCATCTCCTGTGATGATTTCGGAAGCGGTAAGAATTGCATCTCTGTCCATAATCATGGAGCCGATAACCGACTGCTCAGCTTCTACACTATGAGGGAGAACCCTTTTTAAAATGGACTCTTCGGGTGAAGCCATTATCTATCCTCTAACTTTCCGTAACCTGTACTCTTAATGTTGCCGTAACGGCAGGGTGGAGTTTAACTCCAACTTCGTATGTACCGAAGTTCTTGATGGAATCTGCAAGGACAAGCTTCTTCTTATCTACTTCGATTCCTGTCTGAGTCTTAAGCTCTGCAGCGATTTCCTTGGATGAAACGGAACCGAAGGCCTTGCCGCCCTCTCCGGCTTTCATCTTAACCACTACCTTTGACTCTTCAATCTTCTTGGCAAGTTCCTTGGCATTATCAAGTCTTTCCTGCTCAAGTTTCTCGTTGTTGGCTTTCTGAAGCTTAAGGTCGTTTAAGTTCTTGTTTGTAGCTTCAACACCTATCTTCTTGGGTAAAATATAGTTTCTTGCGTATCCGTCGTTAGCTTCGATGATATCGCCCTTTTTACCAAGCTTCTTCTCATCCTGTAACAATATGATTTTCATTTATGTATTACTCCTTTGTATGGACTAAATTGCTTCTTCATCCAGCATCTGATCCAGAGTATCCTTAAGAACGCCCACTGCCTCCTCGACACCAACGTTCTCAAGCTGGGCTCCTGCTGAAGATATATGTCCGCCTCCGCCGAGACGTTCCATAATAATCTGTACGTTTACCTCGTCTATTGAACGGGCACTTATGTATATCTTGCCCTGATATTCCGTAAGGATAAAGCTTGCCTTGATTCCCTTAATGTTAAGAAGCTCATTGGCTGCCTGAGCTCCCACAACTGTAGGCTCGTTAACATCCTCAGGGGAACATACGGAAATGGCAAACATATTTCTGTAAATCTCTGCCTGGCTGACTGCGTCCGCCTTGGCCTTGTAATCGATGGCATTCTCTCTGAAGAGTTTTCTTACTCTTGTTACATCGGCGCCGTTTCGTCTTAAGAATGCTGCTGCCTCGAAGGTTCTGACGCCGGTCTTGCTCATGAAGTTATTGGTGTCAAGAACGATACCCGAGTACATGCAGTCGGCTTCTTCGTTCTTAATCTTTATGTTGTCGCTGGTATACTGAAGAATTTCAGAAACCATCTCACAGGCACTGGATGCATAGGGCTCTACATATGAGAGAGTTGCATTTTCAATAGTGTCTGTGCTCTGTCTGTGGTGATCGAGAACCACAACAGATTTACATATTCTTAAAAGCTCGGGACACTCTGTTATACCCGGTCTGTTTACATCAACCACTACAAGAACAACATTGTTTCCCGCCATGGCGATGGCCTGCTGATTGTTAATAATCATATCAGACTCGTAGGCGTCATTGTTCTTGAACATCTCAACCAAGGGTTCCATGGTTGAATTGTATTCGCTCATTACAATGTGGCACTTACGCTCCAAAGTTTCCGCAATACGATAAATACCCACAGCGGCACCGAAACAGTCCACGTCGGGATTTCTGTGTCCCATAACAAGAACCTGGTCCTTGGAGGTGATAATCTCTTTGAGGGCATGTGCTTTAACTCTCGCTTTAACCCTTGTGTTCTTCTCTATCTGCTGGCTCTTTCCGCCGTAGTAGGTTACGTTGGTGGGAGTCTTGACAACTGCCTGATCGCCGCCTCGTCCGAGAGCCAGATCGATGGCTGTTCTTGCGAACTCGTAGTTTTGAGCATAGGTAAGTCCGTCTACACCGATACCGATACTTAAAGTAACTGCCATCTCGTTACCGATATTAACGGTCTTAACATCCTCAAGGAGGTCATATCTGTTCTCCTCAAGCTGCTCAACTGCTTTCTTTCTAAGGATAATTAAATACTTATCCTTCTCAAGTTTCTTGCTGATACCGTCAAGACCTGCAATGTACTTGTTAACCTTACGGTCTATAAGAGCAATGAGAAGCGAACGACGAACTTCCTCGACACTCTCCAAAGCCTCGTCATAGTTATCAAGATAAATAAGGCCCACAGCCAAAGACTGATCATCAACTTCCTGTAATGCCAGATGCAGAGCTGTCTGATCAAACAGATACATGGCAATAAGGAATCCATCATAGTTGGCCGCATCTATAATGTCTGAGTTCTCAGCCATCTCTCGAAGGCTGATTCTCTTGAATTTAACCTGATAATCTGAATTCTCGATGGAAAGCTCCATCTCCGATTCCGTCTCCTCAGCTCCCAAAGGCAGCTGCTCCTTGGTTATCTCCGGCACAAGGGACGTTATTGTTTTGTTAATTCCTTTAGGCTTGCCTATGGCTCGTTCAAAGGCATTGTTATGCCATATAACCTTGCCGGTATCATCAATCAGAGCATATGGAAGCTCCAACTCCCTTAGTATGCACTTCTGAATCTGTCCATATTGAGTGGCAAAACTAATCATCTCGTTCATGAACAAAGGCTTATTGTAGAAATATAAGGCAAGAACTATTGCTATGTAGAACAGAGTAAAGCATGCCAAAATAAGACCAGCGGTTTTGTTTACAAGGAAAACAACAAAGTTAACGCCGGCCAAAAGAACACCCAGATACAGGGTGAACTGAAGGTATGACTTCATTCTGCCTTTCATTTTAAGTCGTCTTTTCATTTTATCTCCCTTATGCATTATGACCCTTTTACCATTATATCATAAACACTAAGTTCGGAAACACCTCACTAGGTGTTTAGATATAATACGCACGTAAGCGACCACAATACGGTCGCTAAGTGCTTTTATTATAGCATCAAATCGGGTGATATGTGAACGAAAAAAGAGCACTGAGATTGTGCTCTTTTTACAAAAATTAATTAAGTTTCCCTAAAAGCTCTTCATAGGTCATTTCTCCGCCTATCCATTCGGTTCCAAAGTCCGCCAGCTCTTTCATTTTCTTCTCAACTTCTGCCTCGGAAAGATTTGCTCCGGTACAGTCCACATACTTTATCTTGCCCTGGGCCTTTTCAATAGCTTCATCTGTTGTTTCCTCAGGATCGGGTATACCGTTGTCGTTGAGGTCATCGAAATTATAACCCTCCAAGTAGTAAGCCGTCTTCATCTCGTAATTGTCGTCCATAATCATGTAGGTTTCGTAGTAAATCATTCCCGCATAATCCTGGTCGAAATTGGATACTGTCGCACGCTTTGTAATCATATCGTATCCGGCATTTCCGCCTGCCCCGTAAGGCCACTCATAAATCGGGCTGTGGATACTTCCGTTTTCATATAAATATAGCGAAACCATGCCGGGAAGGCTTACCACAAGATCTGGTGTGTCATCATCATTGAAATACACGAGACCGAACTTGACTTCCTCGCCATACTTGAGCTTTGCAAGGTTTGCCGCTGCCTTATATGCATCCTTGTAGGAGGCAAAGGACCCTGTATAGGAGTCGCCCAGAAGTGCCTTAGTCACAGTAGAAAGGGACAAGTCGTTTCCCAGCATTTTCTCAAGGGACTCTGAAAGGGTATCATTTGAATAGAAGCTGTCGTTATACTCTTCGGAATATCTCTTCTCCCATTCGCAAATAGCTACTTCTTTTCCTCTTTCTGTTTCACCAACGATAATCACGTCATCGTTGCCATCAAGAGTGCAGTCCGCAAATCCGATTTCGTCGATTCTGTCGAATCCCACAGACACGAATTTGTCATCTTTATTTACTATGAAAATCACACGGTTGGCGGTTAATTCTTTTCCGTCCTTTGAAAGGGTCATAAAAGAAAGGTCTGCTCCGTCTTCAGTGGTTTCGGAACTGATTGTAAGGGTTGTTCCGCTTCCGTACTGAGACAGGGGTGCATCCATTGTGTAGTCTTCTCCACCCTTTGTCCAAAGAGGTCCTTCAGAAGTCTTGGATTCCTCTGGCGTTTCCGGTATTTCAGTAGATTCTTCCTTGTTAAAGCCCTCGGTTTTCAGAGCGTTATTTACTTCCTCAAAAATTCCCTGACCATTTTCGGATCCCTTCACATCCGAAGCCTGAGCACATCCTGCTGCCAGGAGCGCCAATATAGCTGAACATAAAAAAATTCTCTTCCTCATATTTCACTCTCCTCTAACCAAATTTTACAGATTCATTATATTGGGTCAAAGTGAAATATAAACGAAGAGAATCTTTAAGATTTACGAAAGATTATGAAGAATGGCAAATTACCTTCAATGAATCCAGAATTCGCTGGTGCTTGATGTGGGTTGCGTCAAACTTAACCGTATGGAATGCAATCTGGACTATGGGACCTGTTCCAAAAGCACAAATCAGGGTTCCTATACCTACGGGACCTCCAAGGAGCCAGCCTACTAAAGTCGCGGTACTTAAAAGTATCACAAGAACTGCTCCGATGGGAAGCTTCTTTGCCCGTTTGGTAAGCCCCACAAGCAAGGTGTCTCTTGGGCCGCAGCCAAGAGAAGCGCTCATATATGCGTAACAGGTGTAGGCCATTATAATGAGCCCGATTATCATCATGGGGATTCCTGTGGCATAGGAAGTTGCTTTAGGCACCAGGTTAATCTTATTGAAGAGATCAACCGCTTTTCCCACAACAAATGCATCGATAATCATTGCGATGCCGATGGGCTCCCTAAGAATTGCGTCAATTGCAAGAATCGTGCAGGAAACCGCGATTGACGCTGTTCCGTACAGAATTCCGAAAGTCTTCGACAGCCCAAGGTTTAAAACATCCCAGGGGCCCGCGCCGATATTGGCCTGAATGGTGAGATATACGCCAAGGCCGTTTATAAAGAGGGCAATTGCGCTCATAATCGAGTTAATCAGGATTGCACCTGTAGTGCGGTTGTTGCTAAGGTTTTTGGTGAATTTCATTGCTTTGTATTTCTTGGTACTCCTTTTATACTTTCACGAATAAATCCTTGGGATTTATGCCGCCAGTTTTATTTCTTAAAGCCTTAACCTCAGAAACACACAAAGAGGTGCTTCTTAGGATATAATCTTTAACTTTATCCCATTTATAGATGTCCAGGTCTTCTTTCTTGCTTGGGCTTTGATCAAAACATTTTGCGAAGAAATCCAGGACCTTCAAAAGTCTTTCTTCGGATATTTCCGATATCGGGTTACTCAATTTATTAAAGGAAGGCTTTTCCAGATTATACTCGTTTTCCAACAGATAGTTTAGTTTATCGTAATCCCTGTAGCCCCTCTTGTAAGCTTCGTCTCTTTCTCCAAGCGGGTAGCAGCGAACATATCTGTCTGCCATATAATAAAGCCAAACGGCATCCATAATCAAGTGGCAATAATATCCCAACACAAAATCGTCGTCCAGAATGATCTTCTCATACTTCTTTGAAAAATCAGTCCAAACGACTCCTTTCCTTGTTTCATCGGAATTACGTTTTATATAATGAGCAGTAACATATGAGCCGTCTTCATGCGACGAAGCATCAGGCCCCAATGAAGCTCCCAAAAGGAATCGCTCCCTATCATCCACCTGTATTTCCTTCAATATTAAATTGGAAATTGTATAGTGAAGCATTGATGAGGCCAAAAGATTTACCTACTTATTACCCTTGATTATTTCTACCAACTCGAATTCTTCAAAAACCACACCCATGTCTTCAGAGAATTCATATCCATGTTCTTTACCTTCCCTCATGAAAAAAGCTGCATGCTTTTCTCTCCAGCTATCTAAAGAATCATCTTCCCCTTCAAGTTGTGCAATCTCAAATGTAATATCCCTGTATGGAATAATTTGGACATTTGTGGTTTTTACAACACAGTGTGGGCGTCCGTTCCAATCAGTAACAATGCTTAGTTCTCCCACTTTCGGAATATCCTCATCTTGAATACGGTATGCTTCCAAGCTACTGGAGGAGGCTCTCTTTCTCCCCGCTAATACCAAATCTAGCAAATAGTTACTGGTGTTTTCATCTCCCGCAAAATGCCACATCTCTAATTCATTCTTACTCATATCATTACAACTTTTTCTCATAGCAGATTTCTTCTGTGCCTAGCGCGGGTTGTATTTTATCAGTGCAGGTAAAACCATTAGATTCGTAGAAGCGTCTGGCCCTGTAATTCTCTGTAAAAACCCATAGATAAACTTCATTAAATCCTTGGGCTTTTATGTCTTCAAGGACACGTTCCATCATCGACCTTCCATAGCCCCTTCCCCAGTTTCCCGGGAGGCTATGAATGCAAATCAGCTCCGCCTTGTCCTTCATTGTTTCGTCCCTAGCTGTATCCCAATATGCGATACAATGAGGTTTCCCGTCAACAAATTGAATGTATCCGTTCCCCTTGTTTTCATCGAGAAGGCTCTTATACATTCTCGTAGCCTTTTCGATATTAGTGCACCTCTCCAATACATCCGCCTTAAGTATATCTTTAAACGCATTTTTCCAGCTTTCCGTTTGGATAAAAGCCAAAACACTCTCATCCCCCGGCTGGACCTTGCGGATTGTAGCATCCATTATTTCTTACTCCCTATCTCTTCCACATCTATAGTTTTAATCCCGTTCTCTTCAAGCAGTCTGGCAAAAACGCCTTTTCCACTTACAAGTTTACCTGTGAAGGTTCCGTCGTAGATTTGGTTTACACCACATGAAGGACTTCTTGATTGAAGAATTGCCAAATCCACCTTCTCTTCGAGCGCTTTCTTCAAGCATAATTCAGCTCCTCTTCTAAATTCTTTGTCCACGCTTAATCCTTCTGCGTTGGTCACATCGCCTCCAACAATCTCACAAGGTATTCTGGGAACCGGCA
This sequence comes from uncultured Lachnospiraceae bacterium, assembly GCA_947167445.1. Lineage (GTDB taxonomy): Bacteria > Bacillota > Clostridia > Lachnospirales > Lachnospiraceae > G11. Next base: position 9,213 of record CAMVID010000021.1, on the reverse strand, counting down.
ATCCTCCCTCTACTTCCGGGCATACAGGGATTATCTCATGTCCTTTGACATATTTGGCAACCGCCTCACTGTAGTTGTCGCCACCATTATATTTACATTTCTGCCCCAAAAGGCATGCACTTACCATTATCTTCATATCTTAGAACTTATCCCCCGAACACTATGACTATATGTCACTTGTCATTCCCCTTATGCGCATTCGACAAGTAATCTTTTGCAGCCTCATTCCATTGATTACGTTCTAATTCTGAAAAAGATTGTGTTACCGCAGGAATTCCCAACCACTTTATATATTCTGTTGCTATATCATAGCTATTATCTATGGTTATTTCCCTATCCCCAACCAATGCATCAAATTTCATAAAAACACTCTGTACCGCAGATACATTCTCCATAAACAAAAAAGGATTTGCATCGCTCAAGTACTTCCCCAACTCTTCATTGTGTGTTTCGTCCCAATCTGCATCAAGCGCAAGGAAAATCAAACAAAATAATTCAAATTTATCCATTCTGTTTTCTCCTTTTCAATGTCGATTTTACATTTTTATATAGACCTGTATCTGGATTCCAATTAATAGGCAAGCTATTTCTTCCGCCTTCGTTGATTACCATGTTTCGGTGTCTTGCCCAATCTTGAGTTCCATCTGCATTATTCCTTATGTGCCAATCGTTTCCGAACTTATCTTTACCAACATAATAATGAAGGTCGTTGGCCAGATCCGACACTAATTTTCTGTTTTCAGGAGTATCCTGCAGGTGGCCCTCATCCTTCCTGAAAATATGTTTTAGCTGAGAATCATTCTTTGGTAGCTTTATTTTTTCCTTTAAAGCATCAGGTATGTTATTGGCATTATCGCCATATGTGCCTCTGTAGAGATCACTCTGCCCCGCTCCCATTTTCCTCCTTATCCTTTCTTACTGTACTAGTCCAGTCCGGATACTCAGCAAACTTTGTATCGGGATACTTATTTTCTATTGCATCCGGCATCTGAGAGTACACGAGAACCACATCTGGTTCGAGCGTTTCCATCATAGCATCCATTCCTGCTTCAAAATAATATCTGTTTACTCGGTCTTTTAACTGGCCATAACTTCCAACAGAAACGATAGAATGTTTCTCAACGCCAAGGAATGCTACCTTCTCTGGCAAGTATTTCGTTGTGTACGTTCTATCATCTCCCCATCGCACGCATGGGATTACATAAACACCATGTTTCTGGAAACAATACCCTATTGCCCTGCTACGATAGATATTGGTGATCTGTAAAGCCAACGGCATATCTCTATATACTGAGCAATCTGGTGTTATAAATCCTTGATATTTCTTCAGGATGGCAATATACTCATCAGGATTTACAAGTAAATCTTTGAACTCAGTATCGTTTTCATACTCGCATACGGCGAAGGATTTACGATCTGCTTTATCCATCTTACTAAAGGGCACAAGATTTTCAGGAATAATTATCTTCTTTGGCTTACAGATAATTGGCATCTCAAAAAGACCGTCAAATTCAGCTCCGACTACCAATTCAGGATTGCATCCATCAGACAAGGATGCCGCATTCCTTACGGCGCTATCCACGACAGTTCGTTTTCTCGTTATCCTTTTCCTTCTTTTTCTCATTTCGACCATATAATACCCCTCAAATCCAATATATTTATCTTTCTTTGTACATAACGTTCAATTCTTGCATCTCCATAATGCCATCGGGTGGTTACGTATCCTTGCTACAATCTCATCATCTTCAAATAATAATTCCGGTTTATACTCTTTAGCAATGAAATGCTCCATATATTCCATTTCTTGAATGGTTGGCTGCATAAGTGTTGCTATATACTCTTTTGCCAGCTTTTTTCGTTCTTCCAGATCAAACTTTTCCTTTACAGCCAATACTGGAAGTAAATCTGTTTTTATTTTTGAGAATGTAAGTCCATCTATAGCAGATGTATCAAAATTCATGTTCAAATTCTTCGAAGTAAGTGTCCTATATAATATGATACATTTCCTGAACATGTTCTCTTCATCTGAAAACAGGTTCATACTAACCATATTACAGAAATCGTATAAATCTCTTGCAGCCGCTCTGCTTATCAAAGCGTTGGTTTTTGATGCAAATATCTCCATAGAAGCAACAGTTCGAACGCTTATCGGCTCCCCAAACGCATCCGTCACAAGTTTTCTTTCTTCTATTGGAAGCACATGGGCTCTCAAAGAATAATTAATTTCTATTTTGATTAAATCTTTGTTCCCCGCCGAATTAACATAGTTATAGTGGAATGCATCCAAACTGTGGCTGAATCTTGATGCATTCGAAAGCAAATATCCTTGATTCGACATATACCTTTTCAGAGTGTCTGTCAATCTTTCTCTTTCACCGATGGTCTCTTCTCTTGTTAGATTTGGAACAAAATCCAAATCTATATCAACCGATAATCTTGGAAGGTTGAATACTGTCAGGTTTATAGCTGTCCCACCCTTTAGCAACAGATGGTCATGCATATATTCATGCGTATTTAAAAAATCAAGTATCGTTTTTAGTCGGAGAACCTTCTCAAAAGTGTCACGATTAAACCCATATTCATTAGCTTTGTCATTAAGCTCCCTTCTGTCATACTGTGGCATTCTCTATATCTCCGTTTTTAATTCTTTTTATATTTTCTGGGAATACCAATTTCCATTCACTAGAGTATCCCTTTTCGCTAATTCCATTAGTCAAATACCTTTTCGAACTACCACTCCTTTCCTTACATATCTTTATAAAATTGTCACTTGTGCCAAGCTCGTCCCGGTATTCGCTAAAAATGAATCCTGTTTTCTGATATAAAAAACCATTATTATATCCTTCGAGGTATTCTAGCAATCTCGTTTCATCAATGTTTTTTATAGACGTTACACATGTAAGCACCTCTTCAAGTCCAGAAATAAGATTTAGATTCTTTATAGAATCTGCTATTGTTCGTTCTATATCGGTAATCCTGATGCTGCCACTAAATTCAGGGGAAACCACACCTCCTGTCATCTCCGCTTTAACAAAATGATATCTGTATCCATCAAATTCAAAGTCGTGGAAGCGCGTCTCAGAGCCAACATAAACTTCATAATAAACCTGATCAGTAATACCATAATACTCAAAAGCGGTGTGATGAGAAACATAAGAAGAAGGTGTTATAGCGCTGGCTATGTGAAACCTGTTTGCAACTGGCCCGCCAGTTTCCCCACTCATACAAGTATATAAACCGTTTCGAATTTTTAATACCATGTTTTTTTTCAGAAGCTTTTCCAGTGCCACTCTTGCTGTTCGTTCACTCGAATACATGGCATTTACTTCTTTCATAGAAAAAACCGGATATCTCAACATTTCATAATACAAATTCATATTCGTAGCACCATTCTATGTATGATTGTACTTTATTTTATAGTATAATTGTACATATTCTTAACTTATCACTATAATCTTCTTTCGTCAAGTAAACTATAATATTGATATAGCATTGCAAAGTTTAGAAGCATTTCTTCTCATGCTTCTGGGGGCAGCCTCCTACCTTATCGCATCTATAACAAACTTCGTTTGAGCAGGTATCCTTCTCAAAAAATTCTCTGACGTTATTAAGTGTGGTATCGGCAATGTTTGAGAGGGCTTCGTTTGTAAGGAAAGCCTGATGTGATGTAACAATTACGTTTGGCATGGAAATAAGTCTTGCCAAAGTGTCATCATTTACAATGTGACCTGAGTAATCATGGAAAAATACGTTAGATTCCTCCTCGTACACATCAAGACAGGCCGCACCAATCTTTCTTGCTTTGATCCCCTCAACCAAAGCCTCTGTATCTATAAGGGCGCCTCTTGATGTGTTGATAATAACGACACCCTTCTTCATCTTATCCATGCTATCGGCATTAATCATATGGTGATTCTCATCAGTCAGAGGACAATGGAGGGATATGATATCACTTCTCTGCCATAACTCGTCAAGAGAAACATATTCAATGTCTGTATCCTTGGCAGGGAACTTATCATATGCTATAACGTGCATTCCAAAACCACGGCAGATGTCAATAAAGATTCTGCCGATTTTACCGGTTCCGACTACACCTACGGTCTTGCCGTGAAGGTCAAAGCCGGTGAGACCGCTTAAGCTGAAGTTAAAGTCCTTGGTTCTGATGTAAGCTTTATGAATTCTTCTTATGGAAGTAAGGAGCAAAGCCATGGCATGCTCAGCTACCGCATAGGGTGAGTATGCGGGCACGCGAACAATATGGACTTTGCCAAAGGCATGCTCGATATCAACGTTGTTGTAGCCGGCGCAGCGAAGGGCGATAAGTTTTACACCCATCTCATATAATCTATCTATTACATCCGCGTTGATGTCGTCATTTACAAAAACGCAAACAGCATCTGCGCCTTCCGCAAGTTTATAGGTATCTGAGGAAAGTCTTGCCTCATAGTAGGTGATGTCGAATTCCTCATTCTGATTCGCCAATACAAATGAATTCTTGTCGTAGTCCTTTGCGTCGAAAAATGCGATTTTTATTTTGCTCATAATGCATGCCTCCTTATGTTAGTAAAAACGTATTTCGTCAATCGTCAAAAAGATACCTCATCTGCCGAATTCTCTCATAGCAGATAGTTCTGACCCTCTCTATTATCTCTGGGCTATAGCTACCTTGCGGGACTCCATCAAGGATTTCGTCCACATCTCTTTTTGTGAAGGAGAATCTTATGTTTTGTCCATACAATCTCTCGGCAACTTCCAGTTGTTCAATGAAACTGTCGCAGAATGTTTTAGGCTTTACAGAATCTATCATTCCATAAATATCTCCGCCCATAGGGTAATCCATGGTAGTATCTGATAAAAGCCCTGCTCCTTGGTCAAAAATAGGACAAGGCATGTATTCTTTCCCGTCTTTGGTAAGAACGGCAATATTGTGAGTGTGTCTGTCTTCATTCAGGAACAGAGCGTCGATGGTGAGCATTTTGGATATATATATGCCAAACTGCTTAAGACCGGTTATACGTTCAGTCTCGTCCACTATTAGTCTTAATCGGTTTTCATGATTCTGCGTTTTATAAATTAACGTGTTAAGGCTTTGATAATTAAAAGTTTTAAATAACCTTTCAAGCGTAATTAGCTGCCATCCGTCATGTAGAAAGTTTCTGCTTTTTACCCCTTGGAAACTTGTTTGCTTATATTTTATATTTTCCAAATCATAAAGCAAATACTCGCTATTTTCCAAAGAAGACTTGGCTAAAAGGTGCGAGATGACATATTCTGCCAATCCTTCATACCCGGCATAGTCAGCCTTGTACCACCATTCTCCATTTCTCCACTTTAGCTGATTTCCCTTGGACGATTTGTTTTCTGTTTCTATTATATCTTTTTCAAATAACTCTACCATAGACTTACCTCTCTATGACAATGTGAAAATCATCTTCCTCCATTCTTCCGCCCGTCTTTTCAATTATCAAAAAAGGATCATAAAACGGAATATCATACTCCTTTAACATCAGTTTCATTTTGTCCCTTGACCTTGGAAAGCATCTTGATTCCAGGAACTCCTCATAATCGGCAAAGGAAGGGTGTTCATTTCTTCCAAAGGCCCTAAATAATAAGTTGTCTGTATAGTTTCTGATAAATACTCTCTGTTCCATCTCATTTACGTCTATTACAGTGCAAAGCATATCTCTATAATAATATTTTAATCTGATTGGGGTTTCTTTTTGCGGCAGAGTAAAGTCTTTCTCAACATCCGGAGTTCTCCTAAGAATCTCGATAAGAAGCACAATAGGACCACTTATTTTGTCATCTCCCGCTTCCCATCTTTCAACAGTAGGTTTAGAAACGCCAACAAAGTCAGCGAACTGCTTCTGCGTAAGCTTAAGTATATTGCGAACATTCTTAATTTCTTTTGCGCTTGTGTACTTTGGAGTTATATATTCTTTGGCCATATTATCACCTCTAAATATAATTAACCATTAAAATGATGGTTAGTCAAGCAGTTTTTACCATCAATTTAATGGTTTTTCTCTCTGTTTCTTATTATAGCGCAGGCCTTGACCGCGTCATAGAAATCTTTCTCTTCAACTCCTAATTCCCAAAGATTCGGCAATACTGTTTGCTTATAAACTTCCAGTGCTTCCTTTGAGAATTCATCAAAAATCACATAAGTTCTGGCGTAGTCGAATACCGCCGGAGCCAGCCTTGCATTCATCCAGTCAATAATTGTAAAATCGTAACTTTCCTCAGGAACCATGATGTTAAGAAAATGCATGTCCAGGTGGCATACACAGGATTTCATCTTCTTCGAAAGTCTTTCGATGATATCCAGAACTTCCTTTGCTTCACTGTCGGAAAGGCCCATGGCGGCTGTGGCTGAAAGAGGCGGTATATCTATGCCTGCCGGGTCAACGCTATGTACGAAACGAATGGCATCAGCCAATGCAAAGAAACTGTTTACGTCTCCGGCTACAGCTCTCTTCTCAAGAGTTTCCCCTTCCACATAATCCATCCTGATAATGTGTGAGTCTTCGGTATCATAGTATTTCACAGGACATAGGCCCGCTTTATTTACGGCTTTCTGCTGCCTCTTTTCAAACTCGATCCACTCTGCAGGATAGGTGGGTTTATATATTTTGTAGGCATATCCTTGGTACAAAACCACCTCTGCCTGGGCGCCGGTCCCTATTAGCTTTTGCGATCCATCAAAAATCATCTTTGTATACCCCTCACCTGCTCATTAATGAGCCTTTGCCTAAACTGTAATCTCTATCTGATTCTCTTCTATTCCTATTATACAGCTTTCATAATAACCGTCCCCTGTAGTTCTGGGTCCGCTCTTTACTGTGTAACCCGCTTGTCGGAGTCTCTCAGTCAGCTCATCCACCGCCTCCCTACTCCCTACAGAAAATGCCAGGTGGTGATAACCGGTTCGGTTTTCTTCTTTTTCGGGATCGTCCACCTCAGGTCTTGTCATTATCTCAAGCCTTGCTCCATCTTCGAAGCTGATAAAATATGAGCGAAAGTCTGTTGTTTTATTATGATAACCTTCGTTTGATTTACCACCAAGGTAAGTAACGAAGAATTCCCTGGCTTTCTCTAAATCTTTTACAAACATTGCAATATGTTCGATTTTCATGTATAATTTCCATCCCTTCATTTTCTTATTTGAATCTATTGTGCGGCCCTGCTATTAGGTTAAGGCCATGCATTGAGGTATCCATTTTCAATGTTATGTCGGCCAAGAACATAATAATTTCTTATTTTGTTACCTTTATTATGTCTATTGGTTTACATAATGTTGCTATTCTTCGTCCTGCAGCGGATAAATCCTTGATTTTCGTCGATTTCTCCGCCTTTTTTGGCGATTTTAGCTTGTTATGTAAACTAAATTGCGGAATAAAAACCTCAAAAACCCATTTTATTATGTTTCCCTGGTTTACATAACCTCAAAGCAGGCGGATAACGGAGAGAAAATGCTTGAATTATCCGCCGATGAGGCGTTTTCTGAGCCTAAATCCCCTGGAAAGACGTTTTCTAGTCCTAAATCCGTCTAGAAGGCATTTCCCGGTTCTAAATCCTCCGAGGAAACATCATCAGCTTACATAGCTCCGAATCCATGAATTGATGTTTTACTAAGGCAGACTTTATCGAGCCGTCGGTACTTAGGTGCTGTATTTCAGCACCTTATGCACCGCTACGTGCGAGATCTAAGTGCAAACGGGTCTGCCGTGTAAAATATCAATCCATGGATGACATTATGCTAACACGTTTGCTCTATTCTAACACATAACATCGGCGACAAAAAGGATCTGAGGGAAATACTATGGAAATAAAAAGGCCCCGGTATCTTGCGATACCGGGGCCTTGAACATCTCGTGATTAGAATGACTCGTGGAATGTTCTGGAAATAACGTCTGCCTGCTGCTCGGGTGTTAACTTGATGAAGTTAACAGCATATCCGGAAACACGGATTGTGAGCTGAGGATAATTCTCAGGGTGCTTCTGTGCATCTAATAATGTCTCTCTGTTTAATACGTTAACATTAAGGTGATGGCCGCCTTTTGTTACGTAACCATCAAGTAAATGAACAAGGTTGGAAACCTGTGCTGTACTTGCTGCCATAATGTTTATCTCCTTTCATTTTCTATTATTGATAATCGTCAATCCCCTGGTGCAGTGTAGGGACACTGCACGCTAAGGGAGTTCTTGAACAATCTGTACAACCCATGGTCTGAACGGCTACGGGAGATTCAGCTTCTTTGGTCTCTTCGGTATCCACATTAATGTGTCCGACACCCTTCGCCATTCCACCGTCAAGCATTTTAACTAAATCGTCAATCATTGCCTTTTCGTCCATACAGGCCACCTCCTTTGTAGTTTAAGAAGTCGGGTTAATTACTTTAAGTCCATCTCAAGGTCGCCTGCGAAGATCTTATCTTCCTTACCAAGAGCACCGGGGATAATTGTGAAGGTATTTGAGATACCATCCTGTGCATCATTGAAGGGAAGCTTAGCAACCGATGAAAGGGATGCAACTGCACCATGAGTATCACGGCCGTGCATAGGGTTAGCACCGGGAGCGAAAGGCTGTCCAGCCTTACGTCCATCAGGTGTGTTACCTGTTGCCTTACCGTAAGTAACGTTTGATGTAATTGTAAGAATAGAAGTTGTAGGAACACCTTCTCTGTAGGTGTGATGTCTTCTAACAGCTGTCATGAATCTGTGAACGATATCACGAGCGATATCATCTACACGGTCATCATCGTTACCATATTTAGGGAACTCACCGGTTGTCTTGAAGTCTGTGATGATACCATCTTCGTCACGGATAACTTCAACCTTAGCATACTTGATAGCTGAAAGTGAGTCAGCAACGATTGAAAGACCTGCAACACCTGTTGCGAAGTATCTCTTAACGTTCTTATCGTGAAGAGCCATCTCTGCTCTCTCGTAGCAGTACTTATCATGCATGTAGTGGATGATGTTAAGGGTGTTAACGTAAACCTCAGCCTGCCACTCCATCATATCCATGAACTTGTCCATAACGTCATCGTAATCAAGAACATCACCAACTACAGGACGGAACTTAGGACCAACCTGCTTCTTGGTCTTCTCGTCGATACCACCGTTAAGAGCGTAAAGTAAGCACTTAGCAAGGTTAGCACGAGCTCCGAAGAACTGCATTTCCTTACCGATAACCATTGAAGATACGCA
>CAMVID010000020.1:0-48260 GCA_947167445.1 uncultured Lachnospiraceae bacterium | reverse complement strand
GCCGCTTTCCGTTGTAGGAAAAAGCTCTGTACATCAAATACATCCATATAGTCACAGCACAAATAATAACTGTAAGAATCAAAAGCACAATTCCAATAACTCTTTTTGCGCTTCCTTCCGATACTATTGGAGACACCCCTAAAATAAGAAAAAGAACCAGTGAAGCTATCATTCCGCATCCGGTTCCCGTCACCATACCCTTTGGCATCCAGTTTTTATAATCTGCTTTCATATGCTTTTTCCTCCGCTTCTATCCATATATATAGACATTATAACTCTTTTTGTTAGCCACTGCTAACTATAATTTCAAAATAATAAAGATTTCACAAAAAACAAACCCTCCCCGGTCATGTCAAAGAACAGAATGATCTTCTCATCTTTTAACATTCCTGGGAGGGTTTGTTTATTGGTAATCAAGGCGCTTATGAGTAAGCGCGTTTGCACTAAGGCTCATTTTGGGAAGTAACTATTAGCATGGCTCTATTATTTCGTACGTGCCTCAATTTTGGTAAATATCACCGGAGCAAAAAAGAAGGTGCAAAAGTACGCCAGCAGATTCTGCACAAATGCAGACAGCCACGCAGTCAGCAGCGCTGAAGCAATTCCCGATGCCACAACTGCAGCTGCGAAGTAAACAGCCACTCCGATTACAGCCCTTATTATTTTTTGAACGGTCTTCAGATTATCGGTTCTAAAAGCAATCAGTTTCTCCTCCAGTATCCAGGCGGTAAGAAACCCGATGGCCAGTCCTGATTTACTTGCAAATGACGCAATCGATTTTGCCGGATCATAAAGAACATTACCCGCAGCATCATAATCAATCGGATAATCCTTCAAACACACAAATATCATTGCAAGCGCAATTACCGCAACTGCTATGCAGTAAAAAAGCAGCCTCTTCTTCTCAGAATTCTCTGTTTTTTTCTGAATGATGCCTGCCAGGATCATTCCTGCCACAGCAACCAGAAGTCCCATCAGAACATCCTGTGGAGTATGTACTCCAAGATAATTTCTCGAAAAAGCAACCAGAAGAACCAGGCAGACGCAGATTATTGATACTGCCTTTTTCTTCCGATAAGCATATGCAACAGAGCCGAAGGCCGAGGCGCTTCCCTGGGTATGGCTGCTGGGGAAAGAATAATCTCCCGCTCCCTCAATTGCTTCAGCCGCAGGCTTGATCAGTTCCGATCGTATCCAGGGCCTGTAAACGCAGAAAATGTTCTTAAGAAAAACATTAATCACCGACCCCACGGAAAGTGACAGCCAGATAAATTCCCCCTTCTTCTTATCAATGCAAAAGAAAATCACTAAGGGTATCAAAAGAATAAAAATACCTCCGGCGGTATCGGTTATCAACTGTATCAGGCCGTTGATCCACCCCGGTGCGCTCTCTCGAAGTCCCTGTAAAAAAATCAAGTATTTAATATCCAAGCAAGATTCTCCTTAACCATAAAAGATTTTAGTGAGATTCTAATCCAATATCCTGCCAGATTCAATACATCTTTTCTTAATGATTTCTTAAAAAAGCACCGGCCGAATTAATCCGGCCGGTAGTTTCGTTACAGAGAGTTTTTATAAAACCACAGAATTCTATCTCAGGCTTTTTTACAGTTCCATCTTTAATTATATTGCCTTTAAATTTTCCAATCAATATGCCTTATACCACTTCATTTTGAAATCTTCCCAGCCCTCGGACTCCCTGACAAACTCAAATGTCTCATCTTCAAGATACATTTTAAGCTGATTTGCTTTCACGTTCTCCATTACAGCCGGATTAGGCTCTGCGAAAGTCATGTGCTCATATAGAGGGGATTTTACGAAATCCATTAACGTGCCTGTGTGAGTGAGCAGCAAGTCCATGACTTCAAGAGTCATCTTTGCATCCTGCACCGCAACTGCGTAATCCAGTTTACCGGAATACTTTCGATACTCTCCCATTTCAAGCAGCTCGGCAAGGCCGGATTCTTTTTCGAGAATGGCTTTGGCTTTATCAAGATTTTCAGTTTTCATGGCCACCATATATATCTCGTGCAGGTTCACGCTCATACGCTGATAATCGGAAAACAGCAATTCCTCCATTGTCTTGTACGCTTCTTCATATCTGCCGGTGCCGTAGTAAATCGTTGCAAGTTTTCTTTTCCTCTCCGGGTTCTCAGGCGAATAATAATCAAGGCACTTAGATGCTTCATCATACTGCTCTTTACTTATATAAAGAGCGTAAAGTGCATCAGCTGCTCGAAGCCTTATGTCCTGATCCTCACTGGAAAGAAGTCCCTCATAGCAACCCTTAATCCATCCTATATACTTATCCCTTTCCTCAGTGTTAAGCATAAGAGTTTTGCCATATAATGTGGCAGCAAGGGCCAGGATAAGGGTTTCCGAATTAGGATACTCCCTCACTGTCTCAATCATCTTCTGATACACGACGTCGAATGGCTCTTTATCAAACATACCGCTTATCTCTGTAATAATTCCTGCCACTTCCAATTCAGACAGTTCGTCCTTAAAGGAAAGCAATTCGTCTAAAGAAATGTGGAGGAGCCTGGCAATAGGAGCCAAAAGTGAAATATCCGGCATTGAAGCGCCGCTTTCCCACTTATTGACTGCCGGCGCTGAAACGCCAAGCCTGTTAGCCATCTCCTCCTGGGTCATATTAATTTGTTTTCTATATTTTCTTATAACTTCATTTATCTGCATAACTACCTCCATCTGCATAATTATCTTAACCGGTTATGTACTCATTATATTCTCCGGATACGGCAAATGGTAGTGAACAGATATTAACTTTTATTTATTTTTTTTAACTTGTATTCATATTTTCTTGGTTCTAAACTCTTTGCCCCAAAACAAAAAGCGCAAAGTGGGGATGTCCACTTTGCACTCAATAAATGTATTTATCCAATTCTTTCCGCAGTAATCACGAGTCTGTGAGTCGCGATATAAATGGGTGTGCAGGTGTAGAGCGTCAGGATTTCTTCATCTGTGGGTTCAAGCACGGACAAATCCGTGGGGTCCACAACCTTTATATCCGTCACCACATATGAAAAAGTCTGCTTTGCTGTATCCACATATATCAAATCATTAATCTGAACTTCATCAAGTCTGTTAAAAAACTGTCCGAAGTTATAGTTTCTATGTCCTGCTATAACGCAGTTTCCTTTGGCGCCAATGTAAGCGGTGTCTTCTTCGTGACCTAAAGCGTCTTCCAGGACTCCCATACTGACGCCCTCTCTGACAGGATTCTCGGAATCAATGGATGGGATTCTTAATATGTATAGAATATCCCCCTCCACTGCTTCGTTTCCACCGGGAATTATTGTTTCCTCGGGGTAAAACTCTGTATCAGACGCAATCTGTTCCTCCGTCTCTTTAGAAAGCATCTGTCTAAACTCGGCTATGGCCGCTTCCCTCATTACCTGTTGTCTGATATTGATAAACAAAGATCCAAGTATCAGGAAAGCACCGGCCAGAATAAAGATATAGCCGATATACCTTATTATATTTTTATATTTCATAACTACTTGCGTTTCTTCTTATTGCTGATTACTAATAATATTCCTGCCAAAGCAAGGACATAGCCTGAGCCGTATCCCACAGCTGTCCCCATGAATCCTCCGGTCTTGGCAAGTCTGAATCTGTCTTTGTTTACCTTTCCGAATCTGGGCTTTGTCTTAACTGTTGTAACAGTCTTGCTGTCTTCAACAAGTTTGCTCTCTTCCTTGGGCGCCTCTTGCTTCTTGGTGTCTTTACCATCATTGCTGTCTGATGATTCTGAATCACCTGAGCTCGAACTCTTGGCAGGTGCAGGAGCCGACTTTCTGGGAGGAATGAAGTCACTTACAACCAATTCTCCCTTTTCATTGATTGTGGCAATCTTGGTAACCTTGTTTCCGGATTTATCTGTCACTGTAAGAAGATACTGTACCTGAGGTGACAGTTTCATCTCGTCGGGATCTGTTCCCGTCCACTCAGGGGTACCCCCTACACTTGAAGGTACTCCGTCTTTATATTCAAAAGGAGTCAACGAAAGTTCTCCAATATCTGTCGGAAGGGAAAGCTTAGCCTTACCGGTATCATCCAGAGTCTTCTTTGCTGCAGTATCTATCGTCTCAGGAGCCGTGATCTTTTCTCCGTCCACAATAAAAGCCGCGCCCTTAGTGGGGATTACAATTTCCAATTCACCCGATATCGGATTCTTTTCCACCTGAATAGTGACCGTTTTTGTCGAAGGTGTAAATCCCTCAGGAGCATCGGTTCTCTCCAAGACATACTTGCCCACAGGCAGCTCTATTTCTTTGAAATCTCCGTCACTGGTCCATTTTTTAATGACCTCGGAACCTTCCTTAAGAGTAAACTCCGCGCCCTTAAGGTTCATTCCGTGCTCTTCGGAAACATCATTAACCTTAATGGTTATGCTCTCCAGAGGTGAATCATACATTGTTATTTTGTCACCGGTAATAACCACATTTTCGGATGCACCTGATGTAATCTTTAATTCATGTGCCGGGTCTGTTTCATCAATCATGAATTTATATCCGGTTACAGAATCTCCGTTATATCCAAAAGGCTTATGAGACTCCTTAACCTCATACTCTGTACCATAAATGGCTTTAAAAGGCTTATCATCCTTTGAAGAATTCCAGACCTCAACTCCGTTTTTATAAACTATAATCTTGGGAGGATTAGGATCATCTCCCTTTTTAGTCAAATCCTTTGTATTATCCTTCTTGTCAAGGAGTTCAAAGGTTATCTCTCTTGAGGGCTTGGAGTTATAAAGTGTATGCTCACTTCTTTTGCCGTCGGCTACACTGTATCCTTTTCCATCTGTGGAAACTTTTACGCCATCTTTATAACCTTCCGGTATTTCATATCCCTCCGGGGCCTTTGTCTCCTTCAGCCAATAATCTTTCCCTTCATCAAGGGCACCCACAAAAATGACTTCTCCGTCCTCATCGCTGTCGGCTTCGTCTATCATTTCTGATTTATCTTCGTTCCAGAGTTCAAAGTGTGCTCCGCCAAGTCCTTTTCCGGCCTTATCGTTTTCATCTTTAAGATCCGTGATATAGTAAACAAAATTTGCCAGGCTTACGCTTGAGAAATTGTCTACGTCAAACTTCTTATCGGCTGTATTCTTTGCACTGTCACCATAGCCTTTTAAAGACACGTCATTTGAATAATCTTTGGCCTTCTTGTTGACCACGTTAACCGAATATTTAAGAACATAGGCCCTCTTAACGTGATCCTTGGGAACAACAACCTGGAGCTTTGTCTTGGGGCTGTTGCTGTTTTTATCTACCCTGACAACAGTATCAATAGGCGCCCCGGTTTCCGTGAGAGCACCATTGTCCGGATTGACAGTTGCTTCATACAATTTAATGCTGGTTTTATCAAGTACAAAGCTTGCACCGATAATATCTTCAATGATGACTTCATCTATCTTGTCATCATACAAATCCTGTTTAGCCACATTAAGATCTACGGTGTAATCAACAACTCCGGGATCTCCCGGGCGTTGCTCTCCCCTCTTGTTAATCACATCATTTTTAAATGTGGTGTTGCAGGAGGCCTTTGTTTCACCTGTATATTCTTTGCTGATAATGGAGGCCTCGTTGGGAACAGTAATAATGTCCTCATTATTTGCAAATATGGCTCCGTCCTTTACCTTCGCATCGAATTCGATTACTTTCTTGGCCGTAATCTTATCAAATGAAAATGTAATTTCATTATTGACGTATTCCACCGAAGCTTCGCCCGTATATGAGCCTTCCACATACTCCAGTTTCGAATCAAGAGCATCTTTTACCTTAACATCATTCATTTCCATTTCATTCTGGTTAATGGTTATGGTGTAATGAATAATATGAGTGTCATAATTATATTTTCCAGCGCTCTTGGCGATAACTGTGCTTGGGAAGTTTTGCCTTGCCGTGTCGGTCACTTCCGGATTTCCCTTGGATTTCAGTTTGACCCCGTTATCATAGTACTTCGAGTTGTTACTTGCCCAAACGTTACTCTGTTCATCGGTAAGCTTTGTAACAATTCTAAAGGATGCGTCGTTTCCCTTCAGGTTATCTCCAAAATCCAGAACCACGTTATTGGGATCAATAACATCAAGCGTATACTTACCTGTTGCATCGGAATTATTTATCTTAACATCCTTAATCTCCACATACTCCTGGTCGGAAGGGATAATATCCGTAACCTTCACCTCTTCCAGGTTCTGCTTGTTCTTGTTAACTTCAACAGTCCAATTTAAAGTATGATCTGCGGCGTTTGTTCCATCTGCTTTCTTATGAATGGCTGCCTTCTCAGTAACTCCACCGCCATTAAATTCAGCTTTGATACTGGGACCCTTCGGCACCTTGGTCCAGCCGTCTCCTATTCCCGGAGTTTCGTACTCATACTCAATCCATGCCTTATTGGTGGGGATATTATGGTTTTCTTTTAAGTAGTTCTCAAAGTCCTCAATTTTAGCCTTGTAAGTAATGGTGTAAACAGCATCACCGGACATGGTATCAAACTTTAAGTCAAGGCTGTTCTTATATGTGTCAGTAACGTCAGTTTTGGCCACGTCAGGATTAAAACTAACATCGGATATGGTAATCTCCTCGCCTGAATCGACGGTAATCTTATCATGCAATATTACATTCTTCAGATTGAATCCGTTATTCCTTATGGTAATCTTCCACTCGGATTCACCATCCGCGTTAACCTCACTGGTACATACCTTATCAACCCACTTTGCCACTGTTTTGGAAAGCTGCTTGGTCACGGAAGCAGATATCTCCAGAGCATCATAACCCTCGCCCTTTGGCGCAGTTACCTTAACTCCGTTTTTAACCTTAGGAGTTACAGTAGTATTTTCGTTTTTATCCTTGGTAAGAGCGACAAAATCTACATGGGTATCATATTGGAATTTAATGGTTTTGCTCTTCGTATTATCCTTATACACCCAGCTTATGGTATTTCCGCTTACAGT
This sequence comes from uncultured Lachnospiraceae bacterium, assembly GCA_947167445.1. Taxonomy (GTDB): domain Bacteria; phylum Bacillota; class Clostridia; order Lachnospirales; family Lachnospiraceae; genus G11. Next base: position 41,281 of record CAMVID010000020.1, on the reverse strand, counting down.
TGGTGTTACCGTATCGCCATTTAATGATTTAAAGGAATCCGGTACATATGTATGTCCCTCTCCGAGGGTATCTTTAAATGTATAACCTTCGGTATAATCCACAGGATTATCGTTGTTTGTCAGGGTAACTGTCCATGTTATATTTCCATCTGCACTGATTTCTGATGCGCTCTTGGATACTTCCGGCTCCTTCGGCTTATACTCCTTGATATTAATCTTATACTTCTTACTTCCAAAGACCAGTTCATAAGCATACTTATCATTATGAGCCTTGACATCATTGTTTAATTTCAATTTAAACTGTGCTTTTGCATCGGTGGCCACAATGTACGGGTCAGTTTGTCCATCATCTATCAGAATTGTGGTTTTACCATCCGGTGCATATGTAAATGTACCAAAACGATGAGATACTCCACCTGCTTCATTTTCAATAACAATCGATCTGTCAACGTTATCGCACAGTTCCACTGGCATGCTCGGAAGAAGGTAAGTATTGTTTCTCTTAACATAGTATCCGTCAAAAGCCTTGTTAAACTTGCCATCATTGGTGATTACAACCTCGGGCTGAAAATTATAGACAACCTCTATCTCATCATTTATAGAAATATCGTTGACTTCGGAAGTGCTAAGTTCTTTCCCGTTCAACCTGAGAGCAACAGACTCAACCAAGTCACCTTCATTAACAGCAAGCGTGTCATCAGCCTCGTGATCCTCAATGGAAACCACCGCATAGGGTGAGAAATGTTCTGCTTCAAAACACACTTCTCCCTCCAGTACAGTGGTGTCAACAGCGTTTGCTCCGCTTAGAGAATCCTCAACGTGGAACACCTCCATGTCCTTATCCGGGTTGGTTATAGCCTCGGTTGTATTAATGTTCTTGATGGAAACATTAACGATGCCTTTATCGGTATCAGGCTGTACTTCATTGCCGGCGGCATCGTACATTGTGATATCAAAGGCTCTGATATTAGTGATGGTCTGAGAATCAGACAATTGACTTGCAATCTTCTCCTCAATAGAGCTTATTACCCCGGCACTTGTAAGTTCTGTAATCACAGCGTAAGTGCCTGCAGGGAATACGCCTTCCGGTGCATCGATGCAAATATTGAGATCTCCGATTTGTTTATTTTCACTTAAAGGTGCAGGAGTCGGAGTTTCCTCCTTAACCTCTTCCTCGGGTAATGCTTCTTCAACTAAGGCTTCTTCATCTGAAGCATCTTCATCTGAAACTTCTTCTGCGGCCTCTGTTTCTTCAGAGACAAGCTCCACAGGCTCTTCAACGATTTCCGTCGGAGTCGCAGAAGGAACTGCAGTAGGCTCTGCCTCAATCTTCTCCCAAAGTTCTTCGTCTTCAAGAGATAAATCAATGTCAGCCTCATCCTCGTTTATGTCGTTTGAGGCATGCACATTAATAGAGGGCGAGTGATACACGCCCAAAATTAGCGCTACGCAAATAAGCATAGCTAGTATGCGTCGACCCATTATATATTTCTCCCTTCCAAGAAAAATTAATTAAATATACTCTTTTGTAAAACTTTAAAACCCCGTTGCCTTTGATTATAGCGTAATCTCAGGCTCTGTCAACAGATTTTGACACCTTTTCCCTCATTTTACGTAATAATGTCTCGCTATCCACTTGGATAAACCATCGAGGCCCGGATAAACGATTCGCTCACTCATGTTTAACTGATCTAACATATCCCTCACTCTCCAGCGAAGTTTCTTGTCAATTATGTACTTAACAGTATCCTTTGTGCTGTCGGACAAAAACTTCTCAATGTCCGTTATGCCCATAGGTACAACCGCAAAGAACGAGTGCTGGTTAATGATCCTCTGGTTAAGCGAAGGGGGCTCTATGATGACCATGGAAGTGTCCCTCATATCCATGTCATATTGTCTTAAGCTGTTTCCTGTAATCTCCTTAAGCATATCAACCGTAAAAATGGTGGAATGCTTGGCATTGACTGCGTCCCTGTAGGGGTCCGGAAGATGATTGACCATCTCTGACATATTTATTCGCCAGACTGCACAGTCATGCTTATCCATATCCTGGTTGTCCTCCTCGGTCACTGCGAAGTTAAGACCAACCAAAGCAGATTGTGTCCAGTCAAGAAGCCTTGTGGGAAGGCCGTAGTGCTGGCCGAGAATCATCTGTCTCCATACCGACTGACCGATAGACGGCTCATCATTAATGGCATACTTTGCAAAGTTCTCCAATATGGCAGGCTCCAGCTGCTTCTGAAGATTCTTGCAGTTTCTGCTTAAGCTCGTATACATCTTAAAGGATGCATCTGACATTCCTCTATAAATATAAGAGCTTCTGTTTCTGTCCAGATCAGGCCTGTATTCCTGTTCCGTCAGAAGAGGCAGCAACTCCTCCAATGTATCAATGTGGACTTCTTTAATCATAATCTTCTCGCTTTCGGTTGCGCTCCTTAAGGAGCCGCTACAGGATTATTATACTCCACATGCGCCTTAGATTTCCATTCCGGATTTATCTACAACCTGAACGCTGAATTTAACCGTGACACTTTCACATTGATAATTTGAAATTGTCAGTGAACCTTCTCCTTCTCTCAGGCTTCTTACGTACGTGCCCCCCATTCCGCCTTTAAGTCCGAACATTTTGGGTCCGATTATTTCTATGGCACCTGATGCTTCCAGCATAACCGGCTCTCCAAAAAAACTTGCAATGTTTCCGTTCTCATCAAAAGCCCGTATTCTTACAGCGGAAACATCGTAGCTTTCCCTTTCGATGAGGACATTCCTGCTCACAGCAACCTCAAGGTGAAGTTCCCTTGAAGGCTTTTTAACCAAAGTTTTGACCACTCTTTTTTCCTTCACCCCCTCAAACATGTACTCGGTGGACGCATCTCCCCAATTCCCAACATACTTATTAAACAGCGAAATGAGAGCTGCCGGGTTTTGCCTGTATATAATCACAAGCTTAGCCATCAGGGCATATACCCGCTTAGGTGCATTTCCCATTCCGTAGATGGCTATCATATTAAGAAACTCTTTAAGCAAAGCCTTATACTTGCCGGTTCCCGATTCACCCTTTTCGATGGCATCGCCGACAAAATCATCTATGGCAATCGGACCATGACTTAAATTCTTATAAGGAGAATCCTTTGGAAAATACTCCTTAATAAAGCAGTTGTTCTTATACATCCTTATGCTGTCCGCATTGGATATCATCCAGATCCGGCCTCTGTTACATGCCGGATGTTCGCCTATATCCATGGAAGAAGTCAGGTAAAGCACATCCTGCCTGTCGGAAAGCGCGCTGTATATATAGGCCGCCGGCTTCATGTTTCTGAACATATCAAGGACTCCATGATAGCAGATCCGGTCGCCGCTGCCGAATTCCTTGTGGGTATTGTAATCGGCCATACACCATCCAAAGGAGCCCGCGATATCAGGCTGCCCTGCAACTGCATCAAGAACTCTTGCATGTCTTAAGGCATGTTCTCTTCTCTGCTCCTCGGGATCAAATGATTTGGTCGGATACATATGACCATTGTACTCGCTTATCAAATAAGGCCTGTTCACATCAGGAGTCACTTTGGACTTTGGTTCGCAGCCTGGGTTCGTTCCATCATGAACAAAGTCGTTATATGTGTACACGTCTTCCAGAAAACTGCTCATTTTCGTGGCTCTGACACCCCCTGTGGGTCTTGTGGGGTCAAGAGCTCTTGCCGTTTCATTGGTTCGCCTATAAAAATCATCATCGTCTACGGATTCGTTGATTCTGACGCCCCAAAGAATAATCGATGGATGATTTCTGTACTGTAAAACCATGTCTTTTACATTTATTATTGCCTGTTCTTTCCACTCTTCGTCACCGATATGCTGCCATCCCGGAATTTCGGTAAAAACCAGTAGCCCCTCCTCATCACATTTTGAGATAAAACTTTGTGCCTGCGGGTAGTGAGAGGTTCTTACGGCATTGAGCCCCAGTTCTTCTTTTATTATTCTGGCATCTTCCTCCTGTACGGATGCAGGCATGGCGTATCCCACATAAGGATAACTCTGGTGTCTGTTTAAGCCCCTAATCTTAAGCTCTTTGTCATTAAGATAATACTTCTCGTCCCTAAACTCAGACTTTCTAAAGCCGAAGCTAACCACCGTCGCATCAAGGGAATCAGACTCGCCCTTCCTTTGAAGGCTAAACTTGATGTCATAAAGCTTCGGGGATGAAACATCCCATAACTCGACCTTCCCGGGGTTAAGAATCCTTGATTCCACAAGTCCCGGCATGTCAAAGGAGGCAAATTCCTTTCCATCGATATATGCCGTTATCTCAAGTTTATTAAGGCAGTCGCTGCACTCCTTCGAAAGACTGATTTTGGCTCCCAGTCGCACTTCACCTTCGGCGAAATCGGAATACAGGAAAACATCCTCAATGTGGCATTTATCACTTACTGAGAAATACACATCCCTGTATATTCCCCCGTATGTCATGTAATCAATAACATAGCCAAAGGGAGGCTGATTCAGATTCTCATGGCTATCTACTCGGAGAGATATAAGATTTTGCTCACCGTATATCAGTTTATCCGATATATCTACGGTAAAAGCAGTATATCCGCATCTGTGAGTCAGAATCTCCTCTCCGTTTATATAAAGTGTGCCTTCATGAGCCACGCCTTCAAAGGTGAGCCTTACGCTCTTTCCCTTCCAGGTCTTTGGAGGAATAATGGTTTTCCTGTAGGAGGAAACCATGGAATATACGCTTTCATCGAAATAATTAAAAGGAGTTTCCTTAACTGTATGTGGAAGACGAACCTGGGCAAATTCTGAGTCATCAAATTCCGGGAGCATATGTTCCTGCAAAAAGTACTCCTTAAAGCGCCAGCCGTTCATCAAATAGATTCTTTCTGACATGCGGCCTCCTTTATAAGACTCTCTCCTATTCTTATTGTTTGCCCATCCACTACTCCCTTAAGCCATTCAATACCCGTATAGCCCTCTCTCCTGAATCTCATAAACTCGGGAACCCAGAGGCAGCAATGGGAATTGGCTCCGTTTGATTCAACCGGTTTGCCGTTAATATCGTTGAAGTTATAGTCATATAAGAAAAAGCTGAAGGTTGGAACGGATTTCTTCAAACGGGTCACCGTATCGGAAATGATGCTGTGCATCCTCTCTGTAGCCTCGGGAGGCCAGCCCATCTCCTTCCTTGTGTCTATATAATTCTGAAATTTTGTAAGAACTCCGTCCTTTATGGAAATCAGATATCCGATCTTCACTCTGTCCTTCTGATGCTCGTATGTATATTCAAGTCCATCCGCCACCACATTGTCGGATTTGATTTGGGCTTTGATGGAATCCGGCACCTGCCAGAGTTCTTCGGCACATTCTTTGTAGTCCAGCTCAAGAGCTGCTCCGTCTATTATGCATGTGCAGTCTTTGCAGTCGGGAAATCTGTCTAATATATCGTTTCCCACAAAAGCTGTACCAAAGCCGCCGGCACTGCATCCGAGGACAACAAGTTTGTCCGGATTGGGGCAAATGCCCTTAATAAAGTCAATACATAAGTGAAGGTTGATATTGCCGTGGGCATAGAAAGTCCTGGTTAAACCTTCTTTATCTTCGTAGCTAAACTCTCCCCGGCCTGCATGCAAATCTCCGTTGGCATAGGGTACGTACAAAAGGCTCCATCCGTAGAAAGGACTCTTTTTGCATTTCTCATGAAACAGCCCGAGCCTGGCAAAGGCGTTTTTGTCGGGCTTACAGTATGCGTCATAAAATGATAAGGTCCCCTCAACATATTCGCCTTCAGAAGGATATGCGGCTGATAATTTGTCAAAAATCAAGCCTCCCCCATCAAGCGCTATGATAAGCTTATTTTCCTTTCCCTTTCTGAAAAGACCATGGTACCTGCTTCCATCTGAGCAGACTGCTCCTTCGGGATAGAACTTGTAAAGGTGATCGGTCTTAATCTGACCCTTATAGTCATCAACCTTTTGGTATCTCTTCATGTCCCCCAGAAGTTTTATCCATTCGATATACTTCAAAAACATGTACTTCCCTCCTGTTTGTTGTACGCATTTGCAAAGGCTTTGAAGAACTCATTTCTTTTAAGAACCTCTTCCGGTTCACCCTGATCCTCCACCTTTCCGTCCTTCATCACTATCACGACGTCAGATTCCTTAGCTATCTCATAGCTGTGGGTTACAACGATGGATGTTCTTCCTTTCATCAGGGTTCGAATATTTTTCTTGATTTCCTTTTCGGTAACAGAATCAAGATTTGCTGTTGCCTCATCAAGGATAAGATAGTCCGGATTTCTAAGCATGGCTCTTGCAATGGCAATTCGCTGCTGCTCCCCTCCGGAGAGTTTTTCACCGTTGGGACCCACATTGAAATCCAGGCCCCCCTCATGTTTACCGATTACATCTTCAAGCCCTACAAGCCTGATGACGGTATCCAGTTCTTCAGGGCTGACTTCCTTAGTTCCGTATAGGACGTTTTCCTTGATGCTTCCCTCAAACATAGCTGCACTCTGACCGACAACGCCGAATTTCTCACGCCATTCTTTCAATGGCACATTGTTGCTGTCCTCCTCGCCCATATACAGATTTCCGTCAAAATCACCGTAGATTCTGTCTATGACCTTAAGCACTGTGGACTTGCCGCTTCCGTTGGGACCCACAATGGCCGTCACTTTACCCTTGGGAATCCTTAGGCTTACTCCGTCAAGCACCTTTCTGTCCTCATATTTAAAGGAAACATCAGCTAGGGTTATATCACCCCGGGCTTTTGTTTCTGTTTTCCCCTCTTCAAGCTTTTCTTCATTCTCACGAAGGATTGAAATCAGTTTGCCGCTTCCTCCTCTGGTGGCTGCAAATACCGTCGGAAACTGTGCAAAGAATCTGAAGATCAAAGCAAGGTTTCCTCCGTAAGCATAAAAAATCGCCAGGGAAGTGGTGGATTTCAAACTGCCGTTTTTGATCATAACGGCTCCAAATAAAAAGGCGGCCAAAAAAAGGATAAATGTTATAAAGCTTTGGCCGAACTGAGCCATGGTAAGAGCCATGGCATTATACTTATCAGCCTCATATTTTCGGTCTATGTATTCAAAGGCCTTACCGGTTTCCTTTTCCCCGCTGTTCATGGCCTTAATAAATCTCATTCGATTAAAGCGTTCCGCAAGAAAAGCTGTCAGCTCCGCAAGTTTTGCAGTGGTATATGCAGCTCCGCGTTCGCTGTATTTTGCCGCGACAAACATAAGAGCCATGGTTATAAGGAATCCCGCAACCAGCACAAAAGCGAGCTCATAAACCGCAGCGTCACTGACAAAAACCATAAGGAGAAATGCAATCAGGGTACATGACATCTGCAAAAGTTTGAAGGGCTGATATGAGTATTCGGGATCGGAAGTTATACGGCTTAGAACATGGTTAGGTCCTTCCCTGTCAAAATATCTGAAGGGCAGGTTCATTGTCTTCTTCCAGACCTTTTTCCTTATGGCTGTGGCCAGATCTACGAATCCCAGGTCTGCAATCACACTCAGATACATGAAAAAGTATCCCAGTGCACACATTAAAGCATAGACAAGAATTCTCGAAACACTGTCAAAATTTCCAACGGATAATTCAGCCATGGAATCAGCCTGGGTTGCTATAACAAGGGTCCCGGCCACATAGAAAATAGAACCCAGGATGGTTCTTATTACCGGGATATTGCTGCCTTTGTACAGTTCTTTTAAAGACTTTTTCATGACGCATCCCCCTCCTCTCCATTCAGAAGGTTTTGATAGACCACGCATCTGTTCTTTAACTCTTCATGGGTTCCCATATCCAGGATTTTCCCCGAGTCGATAACTATTATCCTGTCGGCATCCTTCACCGTTGCCAGGTTATGAGCCACTATTATCCTGGTTTTATCCGACGCATATTCATCAATAAGGGCAGCTATCTCAAGAGACCCTGCCAGATCCAAAGCGCTGGTACACTCATCAGCCAGAACTATTTCAGAGTTCTTAAGGAGCATTCTCGCCACAGCAAGGCGCTGTCTCTGGCCTCCCGAAAGTTTAACGGCATTGGTTCCAACCTCATAGTCAAGGCCACCCATGTGCCTGGTGGACTCTTTCATTCCGACCTTGTCAAGGAGTTCGTAAAGCTTATCGTCAGAGAAGTGCTCACCCATTCCATAAGTCAGCATATCCCTGATATTTCCGGAAAAGCCGGGAGCATTCTGGGGCAGATAGGCACAGTTCGAGCGATATGAGCCAATCTCATATTCCTCGATATTTCTGCCCCCAAGATAAATGCTCCCCTTCTCCGGCCGATAGAACCTCTCCAGAAGATTGAGTATTGTAGATTTACCGGATCCGCTTTTTCCCACAATAGCAGTTTTGCTCCCCTTCTCTATTGCAAAACTGACATCGGATAGTATGGTTCTGTTCCCATATGAGAAGCTTACGTTTTTAAATTCAATCCTGTCATCCTTAAAGCCTTTGCTTTCTCCGTCACAGTCGTCCTTAAGCTCAAGGATCTGGTGAACTCTCCCGGTAGCACCCTGGGCTCTTTTCCAGAGAACCCAAAGGGTAAGATGTGCCGCAATGTATGTCTGGTAAGTGATTGCAAGGCCAAAGTAAGTAATAAAATGTTCCCTGGTGATACTGCCGTTTAAAAGCTGTGTGGCTCCTGTTAACATGATGATGACCATGGGAATAATATATAAAATGTTGGAAATAAGCGTATTAAAAGCAACAGCCCAGGTGTTTTTCTTCTGGGCACTTCTCATTTCATCAATAGCTGTGTTGCCGGAAGATACCTCGTCTTCAGTTTTGTTGTATGCCTTAATGGTTTCTATATTGTTGACCTTTTCCGCAAGGATTGCGGTCAGTCTCGCAATCGAAGCCTGCAGCTTATTAAGGGCATTATATGAAACGCTGCCTGACCAGAGAGAGCCGATCACAATAACCGGGATCACAAGGACAAAGCCAAGCACCAGATAAACGTTTCCCATCCTCGAAACTCTTATGATTGTGCTTATGACAAAATATAACCTCGGTATCTCATTGACCAGCAAATCAATCAGGAACTCTCCCACGAATTCCGTATCTGCCGTAATACGGGAAATAAACTCCTTGGGATTCTGAGCCTCAATGTCCTTAACCTTAAGCAAAAAGGCCTTCTTAGTCACAACCTTTCTGAAATCCCTGCTGATTAAAGCTCTTGCCACAAGGGTTATGTAAGTTGAAACCAATCCACCTACAAACTCGGCAATAGCAAGAAGAAACAAAGTGATACAGGTGGCAACCGCCAGATTTATCGCTTCATTTCCGTCACCCAGGTTTATTGAAGTAATACCTGCTACTTTTTCAGGAATGATTAACTGAATTGCCGCTCTTCCCAGATTTAAGAGGAAAGCAACGAAGATTAATAACTTTGGAAGTTTAATTGTTCTAATCAAATTCGGTCTCCTTTTAACATAAAAAAGCCCTTTCCTGATGGAATACTACCATAAGGAAAAGGCCGCGTAAACTCGCTGTTTCACGTTATCGGACATGTTTTGGAAATATGTCCGATATCTACTCTTCAGACAACCTGCCGGAAAGCTCCATAAGCGTATCGATTGCTTCCGAACGAAACGTATCGTAATAATCGCTTCCATACATTTTGGCAAGATTCTGCAAAACTCCGAACACTCCAAAGGCATGGTACAGCGCTTTTATGTTTAATAAGATGTCATCCCTGGTGCCCTTTTTCGTCCCCGAAAGCTCCCCTGCCATCAAATCCTTCAGGTAAAAACTGAATTCTCTCCCAAACACCCCGGTCTCAACCAGAAGCTTAAGCTCATTCCCATCCTCTGTAAGAGAATTAAAGAACTCCCTGTTAAGATGCTTTCCCCTGATCTTCTCCATATATTCCGCACTGATCTCCGCCACCACATCCCCCAGAGAATGATAGTTATTATAGAAAGTAGACCTGGAAATCCCTGCCTCCTTGCAAAGATCCTGCACTGAAATATCAATAAATTCTCTCTTCGCCGAAAGCAGAATAAGCGCCTCTTTAATAGTTTTCTTAGAATGAAGATTTCTTTTGTCCATGTTATTCATTATATCAAAAAAGGCAGCCGTGTGGCTGCCTTCAATATTTGTGAATTATGAAATTACTTTACAGTAACTTTTGTGATGTGGGGGTTAGCACCCTCATACCAGTAAAGGAATCCCTCTACGTCAACTGTAGCGCCCTCTTCAAGACCGCTTACAAGATTGTAGAACTCCTCATCGCTGCCGTTAAGGTAGTACTCAAGGCAAGCGCTAAGCTCGTTTCCATCTTTCTCAAATGTTACATAGATGTCATCACCGGGCTGGTCGTTCTTGAAAGCAACAGACTTAACTGTCAGATCTGTGAAAGACACAAGCTGGTTCTGCTTCTCGATGAGCTCGTCCTTGCCAAGAAGGTCTGTTACATCAACGGGTGCAGCAACGAAGTTGCCATCCTCGATCTCGAATGTAGCGTCAACGATCTCAACTTCACCTGACCACTCAGACTTAACACCGGTAACTTTAATCTTTGTACCCTCTGTAAGCTTTGCGTAATCATCCTCAGAGCAAGCCATCTCATAGATGAAGAATGCTCCGTCCTCATTCTGTGTATAGATGGTAGCTTTGTCTTCCCACCATGACTGCTTAGCCTGTACATAAGTCTCAACTACAACTTCTGTATCAAGATCAGCTGCAACGAAATCTGCGTAAGACATAACATCTCCGGCTGCATCTTCATTTGCAGGCTCTTCAGTAGCTGCTTCCTCAGTTGCCTCTGCAGCGGGCTCTTCAACAGTTGCTTCTGTTGTCTCAGCTGCAGGCTCCTCAGTAGCGGGTGCCTCTTCCTTGCCACATGCTACGAGTGAAATACCAAGAGCAAGTGTCAAAACCAATGCTAATGATTTCTTCATAATAATCCTCCTATTTGCATGACTATGTTGTGTTTATTCCATGCAACCCGATTATAGTAAAAAATAATGTAAAATACAATTACTATTTTTGATACAATATTGACAAGGCATATATTAATTGATAGTATACAGCCAAAATTTGCCACTGCGAGGTATCTGACATGACCGTGCAACAGCTTAACTACGTAATAACCATATCCGAAATGGGGTCATTTAACAAAGCATCAGAGGTGCTCTACATCTCTCAGCCCTCCCTTACCAGCGCAATTCAGGAACTGGAAAAGGAACTGGGAATAACCATATTTAACAGAAGCGGTCGAGGAGTTACCTTGACAAACGACGGTGAGGAATTCATCCAGTATGCCAGACAGGTCTATCAGCAGTACGAAAGACTTCTTGAAAAGTACACCGGAGAAGGGAATCTCAGGAAAAAATTCGGTATCTCCGCACAACACTACTCTTTTGCTGTAAAGAGCTTTGTAGAAATGGTAAAACGCCTCGAAGGAGATGAATACGATTTTGCCATAAGGGAAACCAAGACCAGGGAAGTTATAGACGATGTGGCTACGGGACGAAGCGAGTTAGGAATCCTGTATCTTAGCGACTTCAACAAAAGAGCCATAAATAAGATACTGAGCACCAACTCATTGGAGTTTCATCATCTGATTGACTGTGAAGCCTATGTATATATGTGGAAGGGCCACCCGCTGGCTAAGAAAAAGAAAATACACTTTACCGATTTGGCGGATTACCCTTGTCTCTCCTTTGAACAGGGTTCCACCGGTTCCTTCTATCTGGCGGAGGAAATCTTATCAACCGCTGAATACAGTCGAACAATCAAGGCCAACGACAGAGCCACAATGCTTAACCTCATGGTAGGGCTTAACGGATACACTCTCTGCTCCGGCATCATATGTGAAGAGATAAACGGTCCGGAATATGTGGCTGTTCCCTTTGAGCCGGATGATCCGGACATAGCAAGCCGAATGGAAATCGGCTACATAATAAAAAAGGACATGATACCAAGCAAGGTAGCGCTCCTTTATATAGAAGAAATAAAAAAGTACCTCGGCGTTTAACTATAGCCGAGGTATTTTGTTATAGATTCAATCTATAACTGAGTATCATTTTAGTGTATTGGACAGTTCTTTCACCTACCTATATGATAGGTGTATGAAATAACTCACACGGAAGGAGTCGGAAATGACTAACTACTTTGCAAACCGAGTAAGATTACACTTTTGGAACGAACGAATGTGTCGATGTAGACGCTGTAGATAAATCAAAAACAAAACCAATAATAAAACCAATAACAACACAAAGAAAGATGAGGAAATTAAAATGAGCAATTATAGATTTGAAACATTACAGTTACACGTAGGACAGGAACAGGCAGACCCCACCACAGATTCCAGAGCCGTTCCCATTTACCAGACAACATCTTATGTATTCCATAACAGCAAACACGCTGCTGACCGTTTCGGTCTTGCAGATCCCGGCAATATCTACGGAAGACTTACAAACTCAACTCAGGATGTTCTTGAGAAAAGAGTTGCAGCTTTGGAAGGCGGTATCGGAGCTTTGGCACTTGCATCAGGTGCAGCTGCTATCTCCTACACCATCGAAGCTTTGGCACAGAAAGGTGATCACGTTGTAGCTCAGAAGAGCATCTACGGTGGTTCCTACAACCTTCTTGCACACACACTTCCCAACTATGGTATTGAGACAACCTTCGTTGATATCCATAACCTCGATGAAGTTAAAGCTGCAATAAGACCCAACACCAAAGTTATCTTCCTTGAGACTCTTGGTAATCCCAACAGTGATATTCCTGATATCGATGCGATTTCTGAAATTGCACATGCAAACAATATCCCTGTTGCTATTGATAACACCTTCGGTACACCCTATCTCATCCGTCCCATTGAGCACGGTGCAGATATCGTTGTTCACTCAGCAACCAAGTTCCTTGGCGGTCACGGCACAACCCTCGGCGGCATAATCGTTGATTCAGGCAAGTTTGACTGGGCAAAGAACGCAGACAAGTACGCTCCCATCGCAAAGGCCAACCCCAGCTACCACGGAATCTCCTTTGCAGATGCAGTTGGAAATGCAGCATTTATTACCTATGTCCGTGCTATTCTCTTAAGAGATACCGGCGCATCAATCTCACCCTTCAATGCTTTCCTTCTTTTACAGGGAGTTGAAACACTTTCATTAAGACTTGACAGACACGCTGAGAACACTAAGAAGGTAATCGAGTTCCTTAAGAAGAATCCTAAGGTTACAAACATTAACCACCCTTCAATCGAGAGCCATCCCCAGCATGCGCTCTACAAGAAGTACTTCCCTAACGGCGGCGGTTCAATCTTCACCTTCGACATCAAGGGCGGCAGAGAAGAAGCATGGAAGTTCATCGATGCCTTGGAAATCTTCTCACTCCTTGCAAACGTTGCTGATGTTAAGAGCCTTGTTATCCATCCCGCTTCCACCACTCACTCACAGCTTTCCAAAGAAGAGCTTGAGGATCAGGGAATCTTTGAGAGCACAATTCGTCTCTCCATCGGTACAGAGCATGTAGACGATATCATCGCAGACCTTGAAAAAGGCTTCGCAGCGATATAAAATGGATACTGACTATTGTTTTGAATAGTTATAACTACATTACAAATTCCGGCTCCGGCGCCCCCATTTGGGTAACGGGGCCGGATTATATCGTTTGGAGGAAAGAAAAATGGCTAACACAACCCAACCCCATCCCCTTAACAAGAAGGCCCTATGGCTTAGTCTTGCAATCTTTGCAGGCTTAATCCTCGGCGGCATCTTAGGTCTCGTGATTCCCGACTGGGCGGTGAACATCACAAGCTTCATCAGTACTGTTTATCTTCACGCTTTGACCCTGATGATTTTCCCCTTGGTATTCTGCTCTTTGGTTGTGGGAATCACATCCATAGGAAGCATCTCTGCCACCGGTAAAGTAGGCGGACAGGCACTTCTTTATTTCGTAGGCACAACACTCTTTGCCAGTCTTATCGGACTGGTCCTTCCCAAAGCTTTGGGAATAGGTAAAGGAGTAACCATTGAACTTATGGAAGCCGATGTGGAGGCAGCTCCTTTCACAGGACTTCTTGATACCATAAGAGATCTGATTCCTTCCAATCCCTTTGCAGCTTTTGCCAACGGCAACATGCTTCAGGTACTGGCCTTCGCAATCATCGTAGGTGTTGCCTGTGTATCCCTTGGAAAGAAAGCCAAACCCTTTATCGATCTTTGCGTTTCAGTTAACGAAATCGCCGTTAAGGTAGTTTCCGTTGTTATGTATATAACTCCTCTTGGAGTTCTTTGCTCCGTAGCAGGTATGGTTCATGCCAACGGCCTTAAAACCATCCTCTCTCTTGCTTCGGTTCTCGGCGCTTTGTATCTTACAATGTTTATATACATCGTAGTTGTTTACGGTATTGTTATTGTAAGACTAATCGGAAGATTCAGCATCAAGGACTTCTTTGTTACCGTCCTTCCCGCTGCTCTTAATGCCTTCGGAACCGCTTCAAGTTCAGCTACTCTTCCCATCAGTAAGAGATGCGCAGATGAACTTGGTGTATCCAACGAGATTTCTTCCCTGGCACTTCCCCTTGGGGCAACAATCAATATGGATGCAGTTTCTATCGTTATGTCCTTCATGATTGTGTTCTTTGCAAATGCCTGCGGAATCGAAATATCCTTTGGTCTTTTGGCAGTAGTTCTTTTAAGTAACACCTTACTCAGTATCGGAGCTCCCGGAGTGCCCAACTCTGCCATAGCTACCTTTGCTGCCCTTTCAGCCATCGCAGGTCTTCCTGCCGGAGTTATGGGCATGTATGTAAGTGTTAATATTCTTGTGGATGCAGGTGCTACCTGCTGTAACGTTCTTGGAGATATTGCATGCTCAGTGGCAATGCAAAGAACCTGCAAGTTAGAAAAAGAAGAAAATGCCGAAGTCGAAGAACTGGCATCGTAAATCACAAAAGCAAGAATTAAGGCTCCCTCGGGAGCCTTTTACTATACCTTTATTTTTCTTTTTTTAACTTATCTTTTACAGCAAAAAATCCGATTACCACCCATGCAAATATTAAAGTGCCAATCAGGGTCTTCGAAGCAGCAGGAAGAGGGCCTAAACTTTTCTTTCCTCCCCCGGCACCTGAACTACCGGAATCCAGGTGATAGAGGGCTTTCACCTCTTCATATGTGGCGTCAATAAACTTGTCATCCACCGTTTTCTTTCTTCTTACAGCCTTGGTAACATTCTCGATAAGCTGTCCTGCCGCATCTCGAACCGAAGTTGAACCGTTAAACACGGGAGTCACGAAGGTATTGGCCGTGTTATCCATAAGAAGCTTCGCTGCTTTGATTTTCACATCATAGTGTAAATCTGCGTCCTCTCCCTCTGCCTCAAGATATTCCCTGTATTCGGCAGCATTCTGTGCCTTCAAAGTTACAGGAACATAGCCCTCTGTCTCCGAATAAGCTATCTGAACCTCATTGGTAATAAGGAACTGGGCAAAAAGCCAGGAAGCCAATACCACATCGGAATCTGACTTATTAAACACGCAGACCGAAGGTCCCTGGGAAATCATCTTGGGATTAGCGGGATCAAACTGAGGTATTGTCATAACCTCTGTGTCAAAATCAATAATCTTCTCCTTTGCTATATCAACCAAAGGAGCTTTGCTTCCCATCCATGTAGCTCCCGCAGTGGAGTCAATGGCGAATATACACTGTCCTGCATTAAGGAAATTTGCAGGATATCCGGATATTTTGAAGGTGGAGAAAGCGCCGTTTTTTGTATGCTCAGCCACCGTCTGAAGAATCTTTCTCGTATCGTCGTTAAAGAGAAGTACATTTCCGGCTTCGTCGGAATAAGGTGCATCCAGCTGCTTAAGGCTTTGAATCATCATGTTATCCGTTGACTTGTAGATAAAGGGAATCATAACCTGGCCGCCGTTTATCTTAAAGTTGCCGTCAGCATCCTTCTCCATTGCAGCCTCAGAAACTTCCCACACAAAGTCCCAGGTCAAAGTCTCCGGCAAGGTGTATCCCAACTTTTCTACAAAGGTTTTATTCACGTAGCAGGCCTCAGTGGAACGCATAAAGGGCAGAGCATAATGGTTCTCCCCAATCACGCATTCAGCAAGGAATTCAGGGACAATCTCCTCTTCCTTTACGGAATCAAATTTTACCTCACTTCCTCCAAGTCCGAATCTCTCATCCTTAAACAGATCATCCAAAGGAATGACTGTATTGTTGCCAGTAATATATGTTGCAATGTGATCGGGATATGTAATACACACATTGGGTGTTGTGTCCGTTGAAATATTGGTGATTACATCGTTATATATCTTGCCGTAATCCGTATATAAACGCATGTTGACCTTAATGTTCGGATAGAGGCTTTCGAAATCCGATATGGCCTTATTGTAGATGGCAGTCTGAGTCTTATTGGTATCGTTTTTGGCCCAGAAAGTTATCTCAATGTTCTTACTCTCATCGAAGGTTTCCGGCACCGCAAAGGAACTGCCGCCCCTTTTGCCGTGGCAGCCGCTCAAAAGTCCGCATATTAAGATTAAACAAGCGCATAAGCAAATGCTTTTTTTCATAATCATCCCTTTGTACCGCCCCTGGCTACGCCATCCATAATCTTATGTCTGAATATAAGGAAAATCACAACCAAAGGCACGGAGATAACCACTACCGCAGCCATCATGGCAGGAACATTCTCTCTTCCGAAACCGTTCTCTCTAATTTCCTGAATACCATTTGAAACCAAGAAGTAATTCTGGTCATCGGTAATAAGTCTGGGCCACACATAGGAGTTCCAGCACTCAATAACCTTTAAGATGGTTATGGTGACAATTGTGGGCTTTGATATGGGCAGCATTACTTTGATGAGATATCCGAAATCAGAGGTGCCGTCCACCTTGGCAGCTTTGTAAAGATTCTCAGGAATCTGCTCAAAGTTTTCTTTCAAAAGATAAATATAAAACACTGAAGTTACAGAGGGTAACACCAGTCCCATGAAGGTATTCCTTAAGTTCAGATCCGTAATTGTAACGAAGTTGGTGATAATAACCAGCTCATTTGGAATCATCATAAGTGAAAGGAAAAGAGAGAAAACCAGATCCTTCCCCTTAAATGAAAGTCTTGCAAAAGCAAAGGCTGAAAGTATTACCACCACCATCATAAGAAGGGTCGTAATGACAGTGAAAATAAATGTATTAAGGAAATACTTTGCCAAAGGTACTGCCGTAAAAGCTGTAATATAATTCTCCATGGTGGGGCTTAAAGTGAAGAACTTTGGAACATACTCAGAGTTATAAGCACCATAACCTTTAACTGAAGTAAGAATCATCCAGTAGAAAGGGAAAAGCACAATCAGCCCCCACAGGGATAACAATATGTAATTAACGATTCTTCCTGCTTTCGTCTTCATTGATAGTACACAGTCTTTCTGCTTACCATAAGGTTAATGGTGGTTATGGTAAATACAATGGCAAATAGAATCAAAGCTGCGGCTGATGCGTAGGAAGGGTATCCTCCGCTGTTGCCGTAAAGCATGTCGTAAACATAGCCTACAATGGTGTTCATTCCCGCTGCATTAAGGTTGGTGCCAAACAGGGCAACCTCATCCGAATAAGCTTTAAACGCCCCGATAAAGCCGGTGATTACCAGATAGAAAACCATAGGGGAAATCATGGGCAGTGTAATCTTGAAGAATACTCTCCACTTAGGGGTGGCGTCCACCTGAGCTGCCTTGTAATATACGGGATCCACGGAAGCCAAAGCGCTTGTAAGAATAAGAATCTTAAAAGGCATTACAACCCAGATTGTATAGAAACACATTACAAACATCTTGGCCCAGTAAGGTCCGTCTATAAAGTCCACAGAGGGACCTCCGAAAAGTTGTATAAGCAGGGAAACAAGGCCGTCTGAATAAGCGGTCTTTTTAAACAGAATCATGAAAACCAGACCAACTGCCAGGGTGTTTGTCACGTAAGGCAGAAAGTATACTGTCTGGAATAAATCCCTGAGGGCCTTGATATTGCTGAGTCCCAGAGAAATAAGAAGAGCGATTCCCGTAGACAGAGGAACCGTAATGATAACAATTATAAAGGTGTTCTTCAGAGCCTGAATAAAGAAAGGGTCATGAAGAACATAGGAGAAGTTATAAAATCCTGTCCCCCAGAAACTTCCGGATGCAAAGTTATAGCCTTCCTCAAAGGAATAAACCACAACGTCCACCAGAGGATAAACCATAAAAACTCCAAGGAAAGCTATGGCAGGCAAAAGGCACAGCCAGGGTGTAATACTCTTCTTCATAGTTTCACCCTCTCTGTCGTTGTCTTGTCAAAGAGTCTTACTTTGCCGGGTTTAAGAGTAAATCTTACTTTGCCGTCTGATACATCATAGTTCTCTTCCGAGGGAATAATAGCTCTTATATTAACTCCGTTAAAAGCGGGATGCGTAGCAACGAAGCTGGTATCTCTTCCCATTACTTCCCGGTTAACGAAATCGCATTCAAGAGCCCCCTCCTTATCAAGGATGAAGCCTTCGGGTCTTACTGCCACGGACACCTCCATATCCTCTTTGCCCGGTGCGTCCAAAACAGCGGCATCTCCTATATAAACCTTCTCTTTCTCAATTCTTCCGTCAAATACATTTATCTGAGGAGTTCCAAGGAAGCTTGCCACAAAAAGGTTGGCGGGCTCATCATATATTTCCTGGGGCTCACCCATCTGCTGCAAAACACCGTCCTTCATAACCACAATAATGTCGGAGATGCTCATGGCCTCCTCCTGATCGTGGGTTACAAACACGGTGGTGATTCCCGTTTCAAGCTGGATTCTCTTAAGCTCTTCTCTGGTCTGAAGTCTCAGTCTCGCATCCAGATTTGATAAAGGCTCATCGAGAAGGAGAACCTTCGGGTTTTTCACAAGGGCTCTTGCAATGGCAACGCGCTGCTGCTGTCCGCCGGACATCTCGTTGGGACGCCTCTCAAGAAGGCCGTCAATCTGTACAAGTTTGGCAGCTTCTCTCACTCTCTTATCCATCTCTTCCTTGGTGAGCTTATTCTCTCCTCTTAAGTTTCCAAGAGGAAATTTAATATTCTCATAAACCGTAAGATGAGGATAAAGGGCATAATTCTGGAATACAAGGCCCACACCTCTCTCCTCAACGGCTACATTTGTCACATCGGTATCTCCGAAGAATATCTGGCCCTCCGTAGGCTTCTCAAGTCCACAGATAAGATTGAGGGCTGTGCTCTTTCCGCAGCCGGAAGGTCCCAATAAACCAATAAATTTCCCGTCAGGAATTGTGAAATCAAAGTCATTGACGGCAATAACGTCCTCTTTAATCTTCTTATTCCTGTTGGGAAATCTCTTGGTAAGATGCTTCAATACAATTTTCATGGCTGTCCCCCGAAAATTCAATGGTAGTGGAAATCTCCACATATTCAATACTACCATTATTTTGGTGTCAAAGCATCTGTTAATTATATTTTTTTAGCACACATCATCCTTTAAAGCTTCGATGATATTGTCATGCTTAACCTTTGCGGTGGATAACAGCATGCTGATTCCTACTACGGCAAAAACAGCAACTACTACACCTGCGTAAACGGGCACGTTAATTTCAAATGGACCGTGATTACGATTCTCAGCCCTTAAATAAACCATGTAGCTCAGAAGTACTGAAGTCGGCACCCCGATTACCACACCCCTTATTCCGTAGAGGAAGCTTTCAAGAATCATCATGCTCTTAAATCCCTTTTCCTCCATACCTACGGAACGATACATTGCAAATTCCTTTCTACGAAGAAGAACTCCTGTTGAAATGGAATTCACAAGGTTCGCAATGACGATAAGCGACACAAGGATTGTAAAGCCGTACATCATTGTCTTAAGCATCAGTAAAACTGCTGCGGAGGACTTCATTTCACCTGTAACATCCGTTACGGATGCGTGATCGTATCCGTCGTATTCAAGGATATCCGATATCTTTTCAACGACCTCTTTGTTGCTGTCGGTACAGATCATTATCGTTGCAACAAGGTCTGAATCCGGAGCGACCTTATTCTTTGCTCTTAATAATGAAGACCTTGGAATTAAAACTGTTATGCTCTCCTTACCCATCACCTTGCAGGCAAATTCATCCGGATTATACTTTACAATTCCTGCGATGGTAACCATAGGGGGATTGTCCCTGTCATCATAGTAAAGTTTTGAACCGATAATAGAGTCATTGAACACTCTTTTCTTTGAAGGCTTGCAGTAATAAGTATCAACAAGTAATCCCTTTAAATCGCCATCCAAAAGCGCCTCAACATCGTAGCCGTTATCAGAGGCAATTCTGGTAAAATCTTCATCCTCTATACAAATTGCATCTATTATTCCGTGCTTATCAAACAGCCACTTGTAATCATCTGTAAGATAGTCCGTATTAATGATGTCCTTATTTGCCGGGACGAAATTCTTTTTATTTTTCACATTCTGATAATAGAATTCAACACAGTCAGTCGCGTGAGCTTCTTTAACCTCGGGGATGTCAGAAAGTGCATCCTTAAATCTGTCTATATCATCATATCCGCAGGTCACCGCAACATCAAAGGGAATCGCGAAGCCTAAAGGATTGGCCCTATCGGCTGTTTCAATGATAAATGTGGTTGTAAGGAACATAACTATTGCAGCACCGATTGTAAAAGTAATAACAGTTCCTTTTCTTCCGTTTCTCTTTATATTCTTATATGCAAGCTCACCCTCGTAGCCGAAAATCATTCGAATCAAGGGATTGATTCTAAGTTTCTTTGCCTTAACCTTTATCTCATTGCTCTGTCTTAATGCATCCACCGGCATAATCTTTGAGGCTTTATATGCCGGAACCAATGACGAAAAAAGTACAGTAATAACAGCAATTAATACGATTGATGCGATAACATATGCAGGAGTGTAAAGGGGAATTGTTCCTCTTACGCCGTCCATAACTCTGATCACATCAGCTGCAAGCAATCTGGGACCCACGAAGTTTAGCGTGACATGGCTTCCTATTATTCCCAAAAGGATTCCCAAAGGAATTCCGATGATGGCAAGAATTAGACCTTCAAAGTAAATTGAGCCTCTCTTTTGTGCCTTGGTTGCACCCACACTTGCAAGCATTCCAAGGTATTTGACCTTCTCGGCAAGTGACATTGCAATTGAGTTGTAGATAAGCACGATTGAAACAAGAACCACTACTCCAAGTCCGATGAAGAATACTCCAAAGAACTGGAATATGCTCTCGCCCATATCCTTAAAGCAAAGAAGGGATAAAAGGTATTCCTCGTTATAATCAAGCTTCTCAAGGCCATACACGGCCTTTATATCGTTAAGCTGACCCGCTGAAGTACTGTCGACCTTCTTAAGACTTATGTATGCGAAAGTATCTTCTTTTGCACGGGGTTCATCGAATCCTCTGAACATGTCAAAATTCGATTTTGTTCGATTGTCTGTGATAATGGCAGTAACTTTACATGTTTTTTCGCCCTGGGAATGAAACTCTTCATCGGGACGATATTTCCCATAGAAATATCCATCGTCCTTACTGTTGGCATTTGAGGCCATAAAACGTCCGCCCTCTTCAAAGGTAAAGGTATCACCTATTTTAACATCAAGGCCTCTGTCTTTTAAGAAATCTGAATCAAGGGCAATTTCATCGGAATTCTCGGGAAGTTTTCCCTCATATTTATCGCCAAACATCTGTGAAAAATAATCCGTGTTTCCATAGCAGATGCTTCCGACTCTGAATCTGTCGGGTCTGTCCAGATCGATTTTGAATCCGGCATTGCGTATGTTCTTTACATAGATTCCTACCTTGTCGATTCTCTCATCATTCTGTAACTGTATAATCTGTTCATTTGTGGGGCCCTCGAAAACTCCTTCATAGTTTCCAAGTGATTCCACTGACATATCACCCATAAACTTTAAGAATGAAAAACATCCGATAAAAATAGCTGAAATAAGAGCAGTTGAGAAAGCAATTCCCAGGATTGTGATAAAGCTTCTCTTTTTGTTCTCCATGAGATGCCTTAGTGTTAGCTTCTGAATAATGTTCATTATGCTCTCACCTCATCTCTCACAATTTTGCCGTCTTCGATGGAAATAACTCTGTCTGCGCTTCTGGCAATTCTCTCATCATGTGTAATGATGATGACGGTCTGCTTGTTTTCTCTGTTAAATTTTCTAAGGAGTTCCATAATCTCCTTGGTGTTCTCGGTGTCGAGATTACCTGTAGGCTCATCGGCAAGAAGGAGCGCCGGATTGTTAATAAGTGCTCTTCCGATTGAAACTCTCTGCTGCTGTCCACCTGAAAGCTGATTGGGGAGATGCTTAATCCTTTTTTCCAAACCAAGTCTTACAATCAAATCATCAAGCAGCTTCTTATTGGGTTTCTTCTTATCAAGGAGAATGGGTAATGTAATATTCTCCTCAACGTTAAGAATGGGAATCAAATTATAGAACTGATAGATAAGACCGATCTGTCTTCTTCTAAAGATTGCAAGAGCGGTTTCGTTAAGCTTTGTAATATCTGTTCCCGCGATTTTCACCTCTCCGGAAGTGGGGATATCAACGCCTCCAAGAATATGCATGAGAGTTGATTTACCCGAACCCGAAGGGCCGATTATTGCAACAAACTCGCCCTGCTTTACATCAAGGGAGATATTGTCAAGAGCTTTGACCTCTGTCTCGCCTTGTCCATATGTTTTACATAAATTTCTGATCTCTAAAATATTCATTTTATTTCTTTCCTTTCAGTAGTTTATACCAAAAGGATAATCTTTCCTCATTACACGTCGGTGACAGAAAAATTACAATTTTGTAATAATACTAAATCACTGTTTTATAGAACTTTATGGTAAAAACAGAGCCCTCTCCGACTTCGCTTTCCACCAGTATCTCGCCCTTTTGTTTCTCGATAATTGTATTGGACAGGGAAAGTCCGATTCCCACGCTGTCTGCGGATGAATTCTTGCCTCTGTAGAACCTTTCAAATATGTGAGGCAAATCTTCCTTCGCTATTCCGGAGCCGTTATCTTCTATTTTTACAGCACAGTAAATGTTGTTATCCTCATATGAAACAGAAAGCCTTCCGCCTTCATCCATATGTTCTGCACAGTTTTTCATTATGTTAGTAAGAGCTTCCGCAGTCCACTTTTTATCACAGTTAATCACTGCATCCGAGACGCTGCCCTCTTCATTAATTACATTAATCTTCTTAAGCTCCAGAAGAACCAGCAAAGGCTCAATAGATAAGCTTACAAGTTTCTTAAGAGAAATCCTTTCCTGCTTCATAGTTACAGACCCTGCATCGATCTTTGAAATCTTAAGAAGATTCTGAACAAGCCAGTTCATCTTCTCTATCTGGGCACTTTGAATTGCAATAAACTCCTGTCTCTTTTTTTCATCGGTTTCATCCTTTAGAAGGTCGTTCATAACCGTTATCGATGTGAGGGGAGTTTTGAGCTGATGCGTAATATCAGCCAGGGCATTTGCAAGGTTTATCTTGCTTTCCTTCTCATAATCTTTTACATTTATAAGTCGACTTACTGCTTTATAGATATTACTCCTTAAAATAGATAACTCACCCTCCTCATTCTCAAGGGGAGGAAGGGTCGTCTCTCCACTGAGGATTCTTGTGAGATAATCATTTAACTCTTCCAGCTCTTTACGGCGTTTCCCAAACATAGCTATTCCTCGTTATCAATGATATAACCCAGTCCTCTTACCGTTTTAACGATGGCAGGGTTGGCTGAGTCTTCTTCAATCTTATCCCTTAATCTCTTAATGTAAACCGTAAGTGTATTGTCGTTTACAAAGTCACCTTCAATGTCCCACATGTTTTCAAGGAGTTTGTTCCTTGAGAGGACAACACCCCTGTTATTTAAAAGAATCAGCAAAAGCTTGTACTCAACTGCTGTTAACTCTACATCAAATCCGTCCTTAAGAACCTTTGCCTGTTTTGTGTTTATTGTGATGTTTCCAATCTTTATCACGCCCTCTCCACCTGCGCTGCTGTAACGGCGCATAACGGTTTTGATTCTGGCCATAAGCTCTCTTACCCTGAAAGGCTTTGATATATAATCATCTGCGCCATAATCGAGGCCCATAACAACATTAACCTCGTCATCATAAGCAGTCAGAAAAATGACAGGAATCTCCAGATTCTTCTTTATTTCTTTACATACCTCATATCCGTTTCCGTCAGGAAGGTTAATATCAAGTATGCAAAGGTCAAAGGGCTGGGTGCTTACAGCCTCAAGAGCATCAGCGGTCTTAGAAACCCATTTGACTTCATAGCCTTCATTCTTAAGTGAGTATTCGAGTCCCGTGGCTATAGCGGGATCATCTTCAAGGAATAATATTTTCATGCCTTCAATTATAGCAATAAGACAGGGCGCCGACAACAAATGTCGACGCCCCGTCTTAAATATATATGATTATAAGTTTGCTTTCAGTTTCTCCGCATCTTCACTGAGGTTTTCAACCAGTGAATTGATGTGGGTTACGATCTGCTGATTCTTCTTGCTGGTATCAAGAGTTTCCGTAGCGTGAGCAGTAACCTCCTCAGTTACTGCCGATGCTGTTGAAATGCTGTTAACGATTTCCTCGTTAGCCTTGGAGAGACGGTCAACAATATCGTCCAGCTCCTTTGAATGCTTCTCAATTGCTTCTACGCTTGAAGAGATCTTGTCGAAACTTTCTGCGGTTTCCGTAGCGCATTTGCTCTCCTCTTCACCTGCCCTGAGCAGATTCTCAATGGTTTCTACCATGGCACCTACCTGGGAAGTAACCTGATTGATAAGTCCTGTGATATTCTCTGTAGCAGATGTTGTCTGACCTGCCAGGTTTGATATCTCAGTAGCAACTACTGCGAATCCTCTTCCTGCGTCTCCTGCTCTTGCTGCCTCTATGGATGCATTAAGGGCAAGAAGGCTTGTCTGGGAAGCAACGCTCGTAATAATATCTGTGATGGAGTTCATCTCCGCTGCTGTCTGTCTGAAAGAATCCAGTGCGTTTGCAACATCCTTACCTGCAGTATCGACTGTCTCGGTAAGCTTGTTCATTCTCTTAATGTTCTCCTGACCTGTTGCCACAGCCTCTGCCGTAACCCCAACATTGTCGGTAATGGTCTTGGCAGATGTCTCTACATCATTAATATGATTTGAAATCTCATTGGTCTGAGCAAGCTGATCCTGCGCAGCGTTTGCAGATTCATTGGTTCCCTGAGTTACCTGCTCCATTGAATCCAGTGTCTGATCGATTGACTCTTTAAGAACTGTCATCTCATCGGAGAGCGAGCCTGATGTTTCTGTTACTCTCCCCGAAATCATAAGAACATCCTCGAGAAGTTTCTCCGTCTTGGCGTGCTCTTTTGCCATTCTCTCCGTTCTTATCAGCTGGAAAAGGTGATTGGTTCGGCTTACCCAGATGAGATATATAATAATCATTATTGTGAGAAGAGTCTGTATCTCAACCACTGCAGTATCGGTAACCTGCCCCTGAAGGAACTGATTAACAACCGACGCGATATTCACGATTATTACGCCGATTCCTATTCGCATTATATACTTAACATCATCATAAAGGGTTATGATAATTAGCATAGGAATCACATAAGTGAAAACCAGGGGATTGTCACTGGTAAGCAAAACAAAGGCATACATTATGGCATATCCCACACCGGTTATCTGTTTAATAAGTCTGGTGGTTGGATCCCTTCGTATAAATATCTGGCAGGCAATAACCGGAATATAAGCCAATGCTGCAACAATAAGCACATAGCCAATGGTTCTGGTTCCCTTAACAACCTCAAGTACATATGCCAGAGTTATGATTGTACAGATGATAGTCAGAGCAAGGGTAACTCTCTTGTTCGCAACAATCAGTTCCTGATCATCAGATTCAATAGTAATGTTCTGCTCGTTCATATAAGCTCTCCTTATGATGATGTGAATTTTGCCTTACAAATTGAAATTGCGCTTACATATGGTTATTATAACATACTATTGTCAGAAAAATAAAGTATTTTGTGAAATATAATAAAGCATCGGAATTCATGAATCTTACAATTATCGGTGCATCCACCAGTATCTAAGGCATGACACTTGGGATGGTTTAGTCACAGATTCGAAAAAAGGCCAGGGAATTTATTCCCTGGCCTTAAATAAATGTCGGTCTACTTAAACAATCCGCCGGCAATGTCCTTAGCTTCCTTTAAATCAATCTTTCCATCTGCCAAAGCCTCTTTCACCTTCTTAACATCGGAATCGTCAACCTTGATTCCTGCCTTGGTAAGAAGCTCCTTGGCCTGGCCTAAATCAGCTTTGGAAAGAGAAGCCACAAGATCCTTATTGCCCATAACCTTTGTAATAATATCTTTAATATCCATTGTGAAACCCTCCTATATTATTATTCGTAAGCGACCATATTGGGGGCGCTAAGTGCTTTTATTATATCACATAATCGTCTGCGGAGGTCCACAGGTTAGCAACTTTAAGAAATTGTCTGGTGCGCTCGCTCTTGGGATTAAGGAATACTTCATCGGGAGTTCCCTGCTCAATGATATTTCCTCCATCCAAGAAAGCTACCTTGGTTGCTATGCTTTTAACAAATCTCATTTCATGGGAAACGACTATCATGGTCATTCCGTCCTTGGCTATCTCATTCATAACCGCCAGGACTTCACCTACCCATTCGGGATCAAGGGCACTGGTGGGCTCATCAAAAAGAATCACCTGAGGGTCCACTGCCAAAGCTCTGGCAATACCTACCCTTTGCTGCTGTCCACCGGAAAGAAATGCCGGATAGGAATCAGCCTTATCCGCAAGTCCTACTCGGTCAAGGAGTTCCAGTCCCCTCTTCTTTGCCTTTGCCTTATCCAATTTTCTTACATAAACAAGGCTCTCTGTTACATTTTCCAGTGCAGTCTTGTTGGCAAAGAGATTATAATGCTGGAATACCATGGCTGTCTTGCTTCTTAATGCGTGAATATCGTGCTTGGTTACATGCTCGGCATCTACCTTAACATCGTCCACCTCAATAATTCCGCTTTGGGGCGCATCAAGCCAGTTAATGGTTCGAAGAAGAGTTGTCTTACCCGCTCCGGAGGGCCCGATAAGGGTTACAATATCACCCTTATTAACCTGAAAATTTACACCGTCAAGGACTTTATGGTCACCATATGATTTTTTAAGATTAGTGATCTTTATCATTTCACTACACTTCTTTCGTATTTTCTCACGCGCTTCTCCAAAAGGATCAAAAGTCTTTCAAGAGCGAGGCAGCATACCCAGTAAATCAATGCCACAACAATATAAACCTCAAAGAATCTGAAGGACCTGGTTCCCACAATCTTTGCGGCAGCCATCATCTCTATAACAGAAATGTTAAAGATAAGGCTTGTTTCCTTAAGCAAAGAAATAAGTGAGTTTCCAAGAGGCGGCAAAGCCACTGTAAAGGCCTGTGGAAGAATGATTCTTCTTAAAGCCGTGAAGGTGTTCATATTAACGCTGTAGCAGGCTTCCAGCTGTCCCGCATCCACGGAAAGGATGGCGCTTCTTATGGTTTCGGACATAAAAGCTCCTGTGTTTAATGACAGAGCCACAACCGCAAAAACGCTGGCCGGAATCCCTGATACATTAAGGTTGGTTCCCATGCTTTCGTTTAAACCCTTAAGCATAATGGGGATACCATAGTAAGCCACAAGGAGCTGTACCATTGCCGGCGTACCTCTTATAAAAGACACGTATACAGCACAAATTTGCGATAACACTTTTACTTTGAATGTTCTTATCAGTGCCACCGCAAATCCCAAAATCAAAGATATAATTCCCGAATACAGGGCTATCTCCAGGGTGACCGGAAGATACTTAAGTATCTCCGGCACCGTGGAAATCATGTATTCGATATCAAATACTTTTCCCATGTTTTATCCCTTATTAGTCAGGTATTCTTTCCTTAACAGCCTCCAATGTGGTGTAGTCGCCGCCAAGGTACTCCTCACTGATCTTACCAAGCTCACCGCTTTCGATAAGCTGCTTTAAAGCCTCGTCAACCTTGGGAATGAGTTCCTCATTCTTGTCGTTCTTTGCAAAGAGCCAGTATGTAGGAATGGCTTCCTGGTCGCCTCTTAAAACGAAGTCAATATCAAGGCCCTGCTCTGTAATGATCTTGCTTCCTGTTACGGGGCTCATAAGTGTTGCGTCAGATCTGCCTTCCTGTACCTCAAGGAGAGCCTTGGTAACATCACCGTCACCGTAGTTGATTATTACTTCGTTACCGTTTTCTGCATTCCAGGTCTCGATGTCGTTGGCATAAGAGCTGCCTACACCTACCACAACAGATTTGCCTTTAAGATCTTCCATGGTCTTAATGTCATCTCTGCCCTTCTTGAAAGCAATTGAACCGAGATCATATGAGTAAGGTACCTCAGAGAATAAGTATTTAGCTTCTCTGTCAGGATTTCTCATAATCTGGCTGACAATCAGATCATATCTTTCAGCCTCAAGGCCTACGAAAATTGATGACCATTCTACTGCTTCATAGGTGAATTCCACATCGGGAAGCAACTCATCGACAGCCTTGGCTACGGCAATATCGAATCCGTCAGGCTGGCCGTCCTCGCCAATGTAGTTGAAAGGTGCATATGCACCCTCAGTTGCAACTCTGTAAGTCTTAACTTCTGTTGTTGTCTCCTCTGTTGTCTCCTCTGTCTCAGGAGCTGCTTCGGAAGTCTCGGCAACTGCCTCTTCCTTCTGTTCGGGAGCCTTAGCTTCCTCCTTGGCTGCGCCGCATCCTGCAAGTGTGCCTACTGCAAGAGTTACAGCGAACAACGCTGCCAGTAATTTGGTTAAATGGTTCTTTTTCATTTTTTCTTCCTCTTTTAATTATATATATTTATTACTCTGTGAAAAGTGCTGTTGAGTAATATCTGTCTCCACTGTCGGGCAAAAGTGCAACGATTGTCTTACCCTTGTTCTCAGGTCTCTTAGCAAGTTCGATAGCTCCAAAGAGCGCTGCTCCTGATGAGATTCCAACAGAAATGCCTTCCTTCTTTGCAAGAAGCTTGGCTGTTGCGAAAGCATCCTCGTTAGCTGCGGTAAATACCTCATCATATACCTTTGTGTTAAGTACATCGGGAACAAATCCTGCACCGATTCCCTGAATCTTATGTGCACCGGGCTTGCCCTCTGAAAGAACAGGTGAATCCTTGGGCTCCAATGCAACCACCTTGATATTAGGGTTCTGCTCCTTAAGATACTCGCCTGTACCTGTAACGGTTCCACCGGTACCTACGCCTGCGATGAAAATGTCAACCTTTCCGTCTGTGTCTCTCCAGATCTCGGGACCTGTGGTTGCTTTATGAACAGCAGGGTTAGCAGGGTTAACAAACTGTCCGGGAATGAAACCTCCGGGAATCTCCTTGGCAAGCTCTTCTGCCTTTGCGATGGCACCCTTCATACCCTTTGAGCCTTCTGTAAGAACCAGCTCAGCGCCG
Organism: uncultured Lachnospiraceae bacterium; assembly: GCA_947167445.1. Classification (GTDB taxonomy): domain Bacteria; phylum Bacillota; class Clostridia; order Lachnospirales; family Lachnospiraceae; genus G11. The sequence goes on along the minus strand of CAMVID010000020.1, from coordinate 11,803 downwards.
TATGCTTTAAGAATGTTTCTTCTCTCAACGCTCATGGTCTCAGGCATTGTAAGAATGATTCTGTATCCCTTTGCGGCTGCAATGGCTGCAAGACCGATACCTGTGTTTCCTGATGTGGGCTCAATGATAACTGAACCTTCCTTAAGTAAGCCCTTCTTCTCGGCATCTTCAATCATTGCCTTGGCGATACGATCCTTAACGCTTCCTGCTGGATTGAAGTACTCAAGTTTAACGAGAATTGTTGCCTCAAGTCCAAGCTCCTTTTCAATGTTTGTCACCTCAACTAAAGGTGTGTTTCCGATTAAATCCAGTGTTCCTTTGTAAATGTTTGCCATATCTTCTGTCCTTCTTTCTTAAGTTTATTTGGTATGCTTTCTGCGTATAAAAAAACCCGGAGGCTTAATCGCTTCCGGGCATTGGCTCATAATCAAGATGTTCTAAGCATCCTTAAGAGGCGTGATTGTCGGCATGACATCGCCCCAGCCTTATTGCAGCCCGGGAGTTAAACATTCGACAACACATACAGCATTCAATTGTCTTGGTTGCGATGTTAAACATAACTGATGTCTCCTTCACTCAAATTCAAGTACTTGTTTGTACTCGTTGGAATGATATTACCAATAATCGCCTACTATGTCAATAGGTTTTTAAAAATTTGTTTAAGCAAATTCTTTTCTGAGGTTCTCAAGTGCCTTAATCAGGGTACTTCTGGGACATGCCACATTTATTCTCTGGAGGCCCTCCCCCTCGGTTCCAAACATCTTTCCTTCATCAAACCAAAGCTTGGCACCGTTCACTATTCTTTCGTTTATCTCCTCATCCTTAAGGCCAAGGCCTCTGAAGTCAAGCCAGAGAAGATACAACCCCTCCTGCTTGACAAGCTTAATCTTCGGAAGATTATCCTCAAGATATTTTCTTGTATAATCTGCGTTGTCCTTAATATACTTCAAAGCTTTATCCAGCCACTCATCCCCATGTGTATAAGCGGCTTCACAGGCCACCAGGGCCGGAAGACTTAATTCATCGTAGCCCGTTGACGTAAGCTCCTTTTTGAAGTTTTCTCTAAGCTCTTTATTGGCAATAAAAATGTTTGAAACCTGAAGCCCCGCCAGATTAAAGGTCTTGCTGGGAGCTGTGCAAATCACGGAGTTATTAAGGAATTCCTCTCCGAGCCTTGCGAAGACTGTATGCTTTCTTTCCATGGCAAAATCAGCATGTATCTCATCACTTACAACAATGACTCCATTCCTTATGCAGATCTCCCCAAGCCGTCTAAGTTCATCCTCAGTCCACACACGTCCAACGGGGTTATGGGGACTGCAAAGAATGAAAAGCTTTACATCATTGTCCTTGATTTTCTTCTCGAAGTCCTCAAAGTCAATTTCATAATGATTATCCTTAAAAACCAGGCTGTTTCGCACAACCTTTCTTCCATTCTGCATAACAGTTTTGGCAAAAGGATAATAAACAGGCGTCTGAATAATGACTCTGTCACCCTCATTGGTAAAAGCTCGCACTGCCTGAGAGATGGCAAAGACTATTCCGGGAGTCTTAACAAGCCATTCCTTCTCCACGTCCCAATCGTGTCTTCTCTTCATCCATCCCTTTAATGCTTCCCAGTAACTGTCAAGGCCTTCGCTGTAACCATATACTCCAAAACTAAGGGCCTCGTTTAATGCGTCAACTATATATGAAGAAGTCTTGAAATCCATGTCCGCTACCCACATGGGCAGAATATCCTTTGGCTTCCCAAAGTACTCCGGAAAATCGAATTTAACACTCCTTGTTCCGTATCTGTTTACATATTGATCAAAGTCAAGATTTCTCTCAGCCATATTCCAAACCTCTGTTTTCATGCAATTTCATTCATGCTAACACCATCCACCTATCCAGTCAATAGGTTTAATTAAAAATAGATATTGATTTACCCATTAACCCTGCGGTATAATAGGTGAGTATTGAGAAAGGAATACCATTATGATTTCTACTAAAGGCAGATATGCATTAAGAGTAATGATAGATCTGGCAGAGAATGAAAATGGGGATTATATCCCTCTTAAGGACATTGCTGCCAGGCAGGAAATATCCAAGAAATATCTTGAGATTATTGTGAAGGAAATGGTTGCCGGAAAGCTTATTACCGGAGCCAGCGGTAAAGGTGGCGGATACAAATTATGCCGTGAGCCCAAGGATTACACCGTAGGTGAAATTATTGAGCTGATGGAAGGATCCCTCGCCACCGTTTCATGTTTGGCCAAAGACGAGAACGATTGTCCTCATGCTTCTACATGCCGTACTCTTCCCCTTTGGGAGGAGTACGACCAATTGGTTCATGACTTTTTCTATGGAAAGAAGCTTGTAGACCTGATTCATAAATAGAGTGCATAACAAAAGGCGATGGAAATAATCCATCGCCTTTTTCTATCAGTACTGTTTTGATCAGTCGATAATTGTGATTCTGCCTTCGCCGTAAGGATCTGAATACTCTTCTCCTACTGTTCCCTCAAGCTTATCAACAATATAGTTTATAAGAACCTGGTTATCAATCATAACGCTGTCAAGAAGTACGTTGTTGTCGGCGAACATTGTATATCCATCACCCATGTTGAGTAAGAGATAGTCATGACATGCAACTGTGTAAGTCTTCTCAAGGTCAAGAGGCTCCTCTCCAACCATAATATCCTTTACTCTTGCATCGCCGTCAACCTTTACAAACATCTTGTTTTCGTCAAGTACAACAGGTGACTCAACATTTACGTCAATTGTAAATGAAAGACCTGATACCTGTAAGAATCCGCCGTACTCAGCAGGAAGAGCATTGGCTGACATCTCAAGTGCTTCATAAATCTCCTCACCTGTAGCTTCAACCATGCACATGCTGTTTCCGAAAGGATGTACCTTGATAATATCGCCGTATGTGATATCGCCTGCATTAATTGTGCTTCTTACACCACCACCGTTTACAAATGCGATGTCAGCACCGCTCATTGCACGATATGCATCGGCACAAAGGTCACCAAGGTTGGTCTCTGCAACACGTACGATTCTCTCGTCTGTTGCAGGATCTGCAATTACAAGATCAACATCTGTGTGTGCTACGACTGTATTAATAATCTCCTCGTTCTCCTCGTTAACCGCATCGATTACATCCTGCATGGTTCCTTCCTCGGAAACCGCATCATTAACGAGAGTAGAGTGAAGAGTCTTGTCATTGCTGATTGTAAGAACACCAATGTTTGCAAGCTTGGTTCCGGTTGAAGTAAGAATTACTTCATTTCCGTCCTTATCCTTAACATGCTCTTCCACCCATACTGAGTGAGAGTGTCCGTCAAGTACAGCATCAATACCTGTTGTGTTCTCAATAACTTCTGTAGACATCCAAGGTGAGCAGTCAGCTTCTGTTCCAAGGTGTGTAAGTGCAATTACAAACTGAGCACCTTCAGCACGTGCGCCGTCAACTGCTTCCTGAACACATGCGTATAATTTTTCTCCTGTCTCATCCTGCTCAAAGGAGTAAATGAACTCGCCATTGTCATCCATGAAATATGCAGGTGTGGAGGTTGTTAATGTCTTGGGTGTACATACGCCGACAAAAGCTATCTTAACTCCATCAACTTCTTTGATGACATAGGGCTCAAAAACTGCTTCCCCATTCTTGTCAACAAAGTTACATGATACATAATCAAAGTCAGCCTTATTTGAAAGCTCAAGGAATCTTTCCATACCATAGTCAAACTCATGGTTTCCGGGAACGGCTACATCAAAGCCTGCTTCGTTCATGATGTTGATGATGGCTTCACCCTTTGAAAGAGTTCCGACGATATCACCCTGGATAGCATCACCGTTATCAACAAGAAGAACTGTGTGTCCCATAGCTTCGTATGCATTTTTTACAGTTACAAGATCCTGATAACCAAGGTTATCTTCGATTCCGCAGTGAACATCGTTTACATACAAAACAACGATATCCTTGTCAATGCCAAGAGTGGTATCTTCCACTGTTTCCTCAACAGGGGCCTCGGTGGGTTCTGGAGTGGGAGCTGCTACTTCTTCAACCTGTCCCTCTCCGCAGCCTGCAGCCATAACAAGTGTTGCCGCAAGCAAGATTGATAATAATTTTTTCATAAAATCCTCCTATTTATAAGAAAATACCTGTTAGTATTTTTCTTTCTTATTTGCCAGCTCCGAGTAAATCAAGGAATAGTTTTCGTATCTGACACGGCTTATCTCTCCCTTTGAAAGCCTGTCCTTAACATCGCAGTCAGGTTCATTAATATGAACACATCCTCTGAATCTGCATTTATCCTCGCTCTCGGCAAACTCCGGATAATAATCTTTAAGCTGTTCCTTCTTCAGATCAAAAACTTCCAAAGAACTGAATCCCGGGGTATCAAAAAGGAAGGTGCTGCCATCCAAAGCAAATATTTCCGAATGCCTTGTAGTATGTTTTCCTCTGTCCACCTTTGTGCTTATGGCTCCGGTCTCCATAACCTCTCCCCCAAGGAGATGGTTTATGATTGTGGATTTTCCTACACCGCTTGGGCCGGCAACCGTAGTTGTTTTCCCCTTAAGGAGTGCTTTAAGAACGTCCATACCTATCCCGTATTTAGCACTGACGAACAAAACAGGAACATCCGATTGGGAATATATTTCAAAAATCTCATCCTTTGATTCATCATCTGCCAGATCGGATTTATTAAATACAACCGCAACCGGAAGATTCTGCTGCTTCATCATAATAAGGAATCTGTCCAGAAGGTTGAAGCTTGGTTCAGGATGAGTGGTGGCAAAAATAACCACCGCCTGATCCACATTGGCAACGTTAGGTCTGATAAGTTCACTCTTCCTGGGGAGAATTGAGATAATATTTCCAATTCCCTCTTCATCCGGCAAAGCCTCTACCAAAACGTCGTCCCCAACTAAGGGTTTGACCCCCTGCTTTCTGAAAATCCCTTTTGCTTTACATTCAAGAATACCGGCTTCACTTGTATAAACATAGTAAAAACCGGCAATCCCTTTGATTATCTTTCCTTGCATAAAAGCTTAAGCCCCTCCGTATTGTCCTTACTCTTCCGCAAAGACAACAGATCTGGTAACCGTCTCCGTCTTCTCTTCGCCGGGTACGGTTACAGTTTCTCCGGCTTCATTGGTAACGGTAGTGCTTTCTGTAGTGTATTTATATTCTAATGTAACGGTTCCTGATGAGCACTTAAGATTTCCGCTGTTTACGCTGATAGGGAACTTGGATGTCTCAGTATCCAAAAGAACAATACCATCCGTACCCTTTACGGTTACATGAACGGACAATCCTGCCTTGTAGTTAGGGCCTTCCTCTATTGAAGGGGAAGTGATGCTTCCGCTGTAACTGTATGTCTTAGGCTCTGAACCTTTGCTTATTCTGATATCAATGGCTGTACTCTTCTCAACATAAGAACCTACTGCCACGCTCTGATAGCTTACTTTGTCTGCCTCAACCTGTGTTGAGAACTCCTCTGAAACAGCACCTAAGGTAAGGCCTGCTTCTGTAAGTGCGTTTGTGGCATCTGTCTGAGTAAGTCCGATAACGTTAGGCACTCTCACTTTAGTGTCTTCCTGACCCATGCTGACCTTAACAGTGATGACAGAGCCAGAGGGAGCTTTTGAACCTGCTTCAGGATTCTGTGAAACAACGTAATCCTTGGCAACTTCGCTGGAATATACTTCCTTCTTATTTACCTTAAATCCAGCCTGCTCTATTCTGTTAAGAGCATCCTCATAGCTTAAATTGGCTGTGTCGGGCACTTCCTTTCCGTCTGTGCCTGAGCTTACTGTAAGTTTAATGGTGCTTCCGGGTGAAACCTTGGCTCCGGCAGAAACATCTGCGCTTATAACAATTCCTGCCTCATATGCTTCTGATTCTATATAGTTGACCTCAGGGTTAAGGCCCATGGCAACCAGTGATTTCTTAATCTCCTCCACATTCTTGCCGGCAACTTCAATCATATCCACATCGGCAAGAACAGTGGTCTGGGTTGTATCCTCGTCAGGGTTATTGGGAGTTTCCTTTTTGCCAAGACTGAATACGCCAAAAATCTTTCCAATCAGAAAAATAATACTGCAACAAATGAGGACGCCGGCCACCACCGCAAGAATTGTGGTAATCTTCTCCATCTTGTTGTCGTACTTCTCATTATATGAGTCCTCATCCTCATAGATTTCGTCCTCATACGCTTCCTCTTCGCCGTACTCATCATAAACATCTCTTCTGAGTCTCAGTGAATCATCGGAGTCATATTTGCCGGACTGACGCTTAATCTGCTCCATATCGGAATCGGTAATCATTCTGGTACCGGCTTCCTCATCGGGATCGTTCATTACAACGAAATCGCTCTCAGGATTAATGAGGGACATCTTAAGGTCTTCTATTAATTCGCCCATGGACTGATATCTTCTGTCAGGGCTCTTCTGTGTACACTTAATAACAATCTGCTCCACACTGTTGGGAATCTCTGGAACAAATTCTCTGGGAGAAGGGAGCTCCTCCTGGATGTGTTTGATTGCAATGGCAACAGTAGTCTCGCCATTAAAAGGTACACGTCCCGTAAGCATCTCAAAAAGAGTAATTCCCAATGAATAAACATCACTTCTCTCATCGGAATAACCGCCCCTTGCCTGCTCAGGGGATGTATAGTGAACGGAACCCATTACGTTTGATGTAATGGTGTTGCTGGTTGCAGCCTTGGCAATACCAAAGTCAGTAACCTTAACCTTGCCTTCTTTTGAAATGATAATATTCTGAGGCTTAATGTCTCTGTGAATGATGTGGTTATTATGAGCGGCCTCAATACCCATTGAAACCTGGATGGCTATACTGATAGCTTCCTTAACGGAGAGACGGGCCTTTTTCTCAATGTATTTCTTAAGAGTGATGCCCTCCACGAGCTCCATGACGATGTAGTACATGCCCTCTTCCTCGCCAACGTCATAAACATTGACAATATTGGGGTGCATAAGACCGGCTGCGGCCTGAGCCTCAACCCTAAATTTGGACACGAAATTAACGTTCTCAGAGAATTCCTGCTTGAGAACCTTAATGGCGATAAATCTATTCAGTTTATGGTCTTTGCCTTTGTAAACATCGGACATGCCACCGGTGCCGATTTTTTCCAGCACTTCGTAGCGCTCTCCAACCATCATTCCGATTTTTATCATATAAAAACTCCTTAGTTTGCTTGCTTAAGCGAAGGGCTCAATAATAACGACTGCGATATTGTCTGCTCCGCCGTTGTCATTAGCGGCTTTCACCAATTCCTCGGCTTTCTCGACAATGTCTCGCTGACCCTTCATAATTACGAGAATTTCCTCATCCTCCAACATGTTGGTTAATCCGTCGGAGCACATAAGAATTACGTCACCCTTCGAGAGGGGAACCTTGAAGAAGTCAACCTTAACGGTCTCACTTGCTCCAATTGCTCTCGTAATAATATTCTTGTCAGGATGCCATCTTGCCTGTGAACGCTCAAGCCCACCCATACGGATCATCTCTTCAACCAAAGAGTGGTCTCTGGTGATCTGGGTTATCTTGTCATTGACAATATAAAGGCGGCTGTCTCCAACATTGGCAACCTGAAGTACGTCATCTTTAATGGTAGCCACAACAAGAGTGGTTCCCATTCCATATAAATGAGAATCCTGTCTGGCTTTCTGTCTTATATGGTCATTGGCAATGCCAATGGCTCTCTCGATATCCTTGATGGGATCCGGTTCGGTGGAAGTGCCCAGCTCGGTAACCAGTGTCTCCACAGTATACCTTGAGGCATAGTCCCCCGCATTGTGTCCTCCCATACCGTCAGCAACGATAAAGAGATTGGAAAGAGTCCCCACAGGTTCCTCTGAGGTAAAAACATAGTCCTGATTCAGTTCACGCAATTTTCCGATATCAGTGATGGAAAATGTCTTTAACACCTGCCCGGGCTCCTTTCATAAATTTGGGTGGAAATCATTGCTCTTGCAAAAAACTACGGCGAAGCTGTCCGCATGCGCCGTCGATATCCCTTCCCATTTCCCTTCTAATAGTAACATTTATTTGTTTTTTTTCAAGTTTATTTTTGAATGCGGCGACTCGCTTGTCCGTGGAAGACACGTAGTCTCGCTCCTTTATGGGGTTAACGGGAATAAGGTTTACGTGGCCGTTTACTTCTCTCAAAATGTCTGCCAGTTCCTCGGCATCCTCATCGGTATCGTTGACTCCTCCCACGAGACTGTACTCGAAGGTAAGTCTTCGGCCTGTCTTGTCAAAATAATGAAGGCACGCCTCCTTGATTTCCCTGATGGAATACTTGTTGGCAATCGGCATCAGACTCCTTCTCTTCTCATCCGTTGTGGCATGAAGAGAAATAGCCAAAGTAATGGACAGGTCCTCATCCGCCAGCTCATAAATCCTTGGAACCAGGCCACAGGTCGATACGGTTATGTTTCTCTGAGAGATGTTAAGCCCGTGTTCGTCCGAAAGCATCTTAACGAACTTCACGGTGTTGTCGTAATTGTCCATTGGCTCTCCGGAACCCATAACAACCACGTTGCTGACCCTTTCCTTGGTATCCAGAGTTATTGCATAAACCTGATCCAATATTTCAGAAGAGCTAAGGTTTCTCTCAAGACCGTCTATAGTGGATGCGCAGAACTTACAGCCCATTCTGCAGCCCACCTGAGAAGATACACAGACACTGTTTCCGTGTTTGTAAATCATCCACACACTCTCGATAAGGTTCCCGTCGGGAAGTTTGAAAAGGTACTTTCTTGTACCGTCAATCTTGGACTCCTGAACCTTTACAATCTCCAAGGTGGTAAGGGTATAGTTTTCTTTAAGTCTCCCTCGAAGGTCGTTTGAAAGATTTGTCATCTCATCAAAGTTCCTTACAAGCTTCACATGGAGCCAGTCATAAATCTGCTTGGCCCTGAAGGATTTCTCTCCCATTGATACTATTTCATTATTCAATTCGTCGAAAGAAAATGATTTTATATCTTTTTTATCCATATGTCAAATCAGCTGTTCTTTATAAATCTCGATACAAAGAAACCATCCGAATCATAGAAGCCCGGCAAAATCTGAAGTCTCCCATTCTTAAGTTCTGTCTCGGCTCCTGCTTTCTTTACATCCTCAATAAGTCCCTCATTCAGATAGGGAGTAATATCTGAAGGCTTAAAGCCCAGATTGTTTTCTATATATTCTGCATTTCCTGTATTCTCAGGCGCTGAGATCGAACATGTACTGTAAATTAACGTACCGCCCTTTTTCACGTACTTTGATACCACATCAAGAATGCTTCTCTGAAGCTTAACCACCTCATCCATCTGGGGCTTATTGACGTTGTATTTAATGTCTCTCTTTCGTCCCATGACTCCAAAGCCCATGCAGGGCAAATCGGCTATAACCACATCTGCCTTTTCGATTTTGGATTCATCAATATCAGTGGCGTCCCATTCCTCCACGGTAACGTTCTTTAAACCCATTCTCATAACGCTCTCGTTAATAAGAGAGGTCTTATATGAGGTCAAGTCTCTGGCAATCACAACCCCATCTTTCCCTGTAAGTTCGGCGGCATAAACGCTTTTTCCTCCCGGAGCCGCACAGACATCCATAATGCTGTCGCCCTTCTTTATGCCTGCTGCCATGACGCAAATCTGACTGCTTATATCCTGAACGGTAAACTTCCCCTCAGCAAATCCCGGAAGCCTTGTAACTCCTCCGCTGCCTGTAAGGGTATAGGCCCTTGGACTGTATTTATTCGGTAAAATACTGACTCCTGTCTCTTCTATAGCCTTAATAAGTTCCTCAGCTTCCTTTTCCGAAAGGCTCTCGTTGACTCTGATAACCACCGGGCGCTTTGTAAGAAAAGCTTCAAAAACCCTGTCACTTTTGTCTGCTCCCAAATAGGAGTCAAACTCATCTATGATCCACTCCGGCATGGAGTATTTAATCATCCTGTATTCTTTTGTGCCCACAGGCGGGTACTTAAGCTCTTTATATCCCCTGTCAACGCTTCTCAAAACACCGTTTACAAAACCTGACAAACCCACAAAGCCCTTCTTTTTGGCCAGCTTTACTGCCTCATTGATTATGGCTGATGAGGGCACCTTATCAAGGAAAATGAGCTGGTATACGCTCATCCTCATGAGTTCCCTAATAAAAGGCTTCATCTTCTTAGCCGGGGTCTTTGAAAAGGAATCGATTATATAATCCAGTTCGATTCTTCTTTCTATGCTTCCCTCGGTTACGTTCTTGATGAAAGCCTTCTCTTTGTTGTCCAGATAATCATACTTATCAAGGACATTTCTTATTAAAATATGGGAATACTCATCGCCACCGTTAATGCTCATAAGCATGGTGACAATGAGTTCTCTTGAATTGACGTTGTTTTCTTTCATAAATCAGTCTGAGAGTATGTCTCCCTCATTCAATGAATAGCCAAGCAGGAATTCCTTAACGGCCATCCTTCTCTTTCCTTCAATCTGGATGTCCTTAACTGTAAGTGCCTCTTTACCTGTCATTACGGTAAAAGCGTCTTTATCTACCCTGATGATGCTGCCGGGTTTAGCCCCCGTTGAGCCTGCCTTTGTAACATCGGCGTTAAACACCTTTAATCTTTTGCCGTTAATAAACGTATAGGCACTGGGCCATGAGTAGAGGCCTCTGATTTTTCTCTCGATTACCTCTGCTGCCTCATTCCAGTCAATAAGTCCAAAGGTCTTATCCATCTTGCCTACCTTTGTGGCAAGGGATTCATCCTGTGGAACGGCTTTCAGTTCTCCCTTTGAAAGCTTATCCAATGCTTCTGTGATCATATCGGCTCCAAGGACCATAAGCTTGTCAAAAAGACCTTCTGTAGTCTCCTTCTTCTCAATGGGGATTGCTCTTTGAAGAAGGATGTCTCCTGTATCCATGCCCTCATTCATCTGCATGATGGTTACACCGGTCTCTTCATCCCCGTTGAGGATGCTCCATGCAATGGGTGAAGCTCCTCTGTATTTGGGAAGGAGTGAAGCGTGAATATTGATACATCCATACTTTGGCATATCAAGAATCTCCTTGGAGAGAATCTGTCCGAAGGCTGCCACAACAAACACATCCGCCTCATACTTTTTAAGTTCCTCCACATTTTCGGGAAGTCTTATCTTTAAAGGCTGGAACACACTGATTCCATGTCTGATTGCACATTCCTTTACAGGTGAAAAAGCCACTTCTTTGCCTCTTCCCTTTTCCCTGTCAGGCTGTGTGACAACCAGGGTAACTTCATGTCCCGCTTCTATAATTTTCTCCAATGCTCCCACCGCGAAATCCGGTGTGCCCATAAATACAACTTTCATTTACTGTTCTTCCTCTATGGGCTCTGCCACTACATCCTCCAGTTCGCCCTCAACCTTGGTTGTATATAATATTCCGTTAAGATGATCGTTCTCATGGAGAATTGCTCTAGCAAGAAGTTCCTCACCCTCAAGCACAAACTCCTTCATGTTCTCATCCAGAGCCTTAACCTTAACATAGTTGGGTCTTGTTACCATACCCCTCTTGCCGGGCACCGAAAGGCATCCTTCGGTTCCGCACTGTTCACCTGAGGTTTCAAGAATCTCGGGGTTAATAAATACGTGGGGATCTTCCCCTGTGGTATCCACAACAAAGATTCTTTTTAGAATGCCCACCTGAGGTGCCGCAAGGCCTACTCCGTCAGCCTCATACATTGTATCGAACATATCGGCAATGAGCTCTCTTGTTCTATCAGTCATCTGTGTAACTTCCTTACACTTCTTTAATAAAATCTCGTCT
>CAMVID010000019.1:0-55483 GCA_947167445.1 uncultured Lachnospiraceae bacterium | reverse complement strand
TTGGGCTGACATCTATCGAATATAAAGCGGATGTAGAATCAAGAAAACAGGAAATATTAGATTTCTGTAAGTGCATTTAAGGGTCGTTCTGCTTAATCAGAAATTTAAGGGAGATACTATGAATGTATTAGTTGAAACAGAACGATTAATAATTACCGAAATGACTATGGATATGGCTATGGATATCCATAAGAATTCTTTGGATGAGGATACAAGAAGATTCGTACCGGATGAAGTCTTTGAAACATTGGAAGATGCAAAAGAAACGGTGGAGTTTTTGATGTCTCAATATGGTTCTACGGATGGTCCACTGGTCTATGCAGTGATTCTGAAAGTCGACGATACAAATATAGGGTATGTTCAACTTGTTCCTATCGGAGAAGGCAAGTGGGAAATAGGATATCATGTGGCAAAAGCATATACTTGCAAGGGCTATGCAACAGAAGCAGTAAAAGCATTTCTTCCGCTTATGGCAAAAAGAGTTGGGATTGAAGAAGTGTATGGCATTCGACTCCTGGAAAATGTTTCTTCAGGACGTGTTTTGGAAAAGTGTGGATTTGAAACCTTTTTTGAAGGAGAAGGAGAATATCACGATGGAGTATATGAAATAAGTAAAAGTGTTTGGAAACTGTGATAATCCATTATTGATGTGATGCAGTAAGGATTATATTTCAGAATAACCGACTAGGGTGCTTTTTAGTATGGATCAACAGATAATTGAACTGACAGGATAAAGAAAGGAAAGATAAACTCATGTCAGACAGGAAATACTTACATACGGAAAGGGCGCACTATATGTGTCCGAATATGCACTTTGGCATCATGGTGGTGATTGGTGCTGAGTTTGATGAACGCCGAATCATCGAAGACATAGATGTTCTCAAATCAGCTCATCCGCTTATGAGAAGTCTGATTGTTGAGGAGCAGGAAAGTTTCGGGATATATTATGAGGAGCATCCGGAAATAGAAATCCCGGTAACGATAAAAGAGGCAGATGAAAACTGGCAGACTGATTATGATATGGTATCTTCAGCCGGGTGGAATGTTCAAAAAGAGGCATTACTCAAGGTCTTTGCTTATCCTTCAGAGAGCGGGACGAGAGTCCTGTTTATAGCCCATCATCTTCTTTGTGACGGAAGAGGACTTCTTCAGCTGGTGCAGGAGTTTGCGGATCATTATTCGAATGGAGCCAGACCGGATTTTGCCGGCGAGAAGCTTATGGAAAGTCTTGATGATCTTCCGGACGGCAGTGATCTTGGTTTTATCAGCAAGGTGCTGATCAGAAATGCTAATAAAATGTGGCGTAAAGAAAGGCATAGGGTCAGCTACGACGAGTATCTTAAGTTCGAGCATGATTATGATTCAAAACAGAAAATAAAGCGTGAGATAAAGAGCGTTGATGGAGAAGAACTCGACGATCTTCTTGGTTTATGCAGGGGAAACGGGATATCGCTTAATGACTATCTTGTTGCAAGAATGATGATCGACGAGGGTACGGATAAGGTAATCATAGCTTCTGATATAAGGAATAAGATCAAAAATTATAAGAAAGGTGCTCTTGGAAACTATGCTACCGCATTCGGAGTGGTGGTTAAGAAGAAAAGTTCAGAGATCATGGAACTGGCCAAGGCTGTAAATCGTGAAGTCAGAAACATCATAAGTAAGCCTGATAAGGAGATGCTTGTTCTTGCGTGCTATTTCAATATGGATCCGGAGCTTCTCGATTCCGTAGCAATATCGACTCTTGGAAGCTTTGAGAGCAAGGCCGGCAGATTTGTCGGAAGCAGGATGTTCGGCTATGAAAAGCGTGACGGCCATTGTATCACGAACCTTGGCAGGATAGAGAGCAGCGTTATCAGAGAAGGCGTTTTTATTCCGCCGGCATCTCCCGCAAACATAAAGGCGTGGGGTGTTCTTACGATAAACAAGAAGATGAGGATCTGCTCGATCCATTCAATGGAAATATGAAAAAGATTTAATTGGAAGATATTGGAGGACAGTATGTCTGAAAGACCTGCTCTAACATTGGGATTAAAGAGACAAGATTTTCTTGAATATTATTACCTTAAGGAAGAACTTGTAAAGTTCTGTCACGATAACGGGTTGCCTGCTTCCGGCGGAAAACAAGAGCTTACTGAGAGGATTGCATACTATCTTGATACGGGAAAAATCAAGAATTCATCGGGGACAGCATCTACTAAAAGAAAGGCAAAGATAACCACTATAACAGAGACCAGTAAAATTGAAGAGAACATTATTTGTTCGGAGGTTCATAGAGCCTTTTTTAAGAGCAAAATAGGGGAGTCATTTTCTTTCAATGTGACATTTCAAAAATGGCTCAAAGCGAATTCCGGGAAAACATATGGTGATGCCATTGATGCTTATTATGAGATCAAAAGAACAGCAAAGCAGGGGCAGACCGTTATTGGAAAGCAGTTTGAGTATAATACCTATATCAGGGATTTCTTTGCAGATAACAAAGGTGCTTCGCTGGATGATGCTATAAGATGCTGGAAGTATAAGAAAAGCCTCAAAGGTCAAAACAAATATGAGAGATCTGATCTTAAAGTGTTGGAACAGTAAATCGGAATACAATGCCGAATGACAAACAACAGTTTGCTAGGAGTGTTTACATGTGCGGAATATGTGACAGAATTAAAGAAACAAAAGCTGGTAATAATCCATTTCTTGTAAAAGAACTTGAAACCGGATACGTGGTAATTGGAGATTATCAGCATTTTAAGGGATATACCCTATTCTTATACAAAGATCATGTTGTCGAGCTGTTTGATCTTGATGAGAAAACAAGAGAAAAGCACTTATATGAAATGTCTTTGGTTGCCGAAGCGGTCAAAAATGCTTTCGGGGCTGATAAAATGAATTATGAATGTCTGGGAAACGGAGAAGGCGGCGCACATATTCACTGGCATCTATTTCCAAGAAGAGATGGCGATATAGAGAATTATGGTAACAATGGTAGAGGACCTGTTTGGTGGTATCCAAGGGAAGAAATGTATTCGGATAAGAACAGGCCTAGCAACGAAGAACTAGAGAATTTGAAAGCAACGCTTCATAGAGAACTGGACAAATTGTTAAAGGAATTATATGAGAACGATATATAAATCAGAAAAAGGAAAAATAGAAATACTGAATCTATATGACAGTCAGCTCTCAAGGCTTACAACACCATGGAAAGATGTCTATGTGGATACTTCCTTCGGAAAGACGCATATTATTGAAACCGGTAATGTGCAAGGGGAACCGCTGCTTTTTTTTCATGGGGGAAATTCCACATCAGCATATACGCTTTTGACACTGGATTTTATTATGAATGATTTTCATATTTATGCTGTGGATACGATTGGCCATCCCGGGAAAAGTGCTGAGACATCTTTATCACCTAAGAATTATGATTATGGTAAATGGGCCGGTGAATTGATTAGTAAGCTTGGATATGAATCCATGTGTCTGTTCGGAGGCTCGTTCGGAGCGGGAATCATAGCAAAAACAATGTGTGTTGTGCCGGACAAAATAAAAAGAGTCGTAATATATGTTCCTTCAGGAATCAAGAATGCACCGGCCGTGAATAGTTCCAAAATGATGATTCCAATGATTCTTTATTGGATCACAGGCAAGGATAAGTGGTTAAAAAAAGTGTTTTTGCCTTTAGCAATTACTGAAGAAAATATCACCGACGATATATTTGAAACAGCGAGGCTCAGCATTCTTTACTCGAAGGTTAAGACAGGTATGCCAAGTGATGTCGATGCTGAATTGATGAGAAAATGCACAGCACCTACTCTTGTGATGGCGGCTGAAAAAGATTGCTTATTTCCTGGGAAAGGTGTATTAGAGAGAGCGCAGAAAATAATTCCAAATTGCGAGACGTACCTGCTGAAAGGGCGCGGCCACATGAATTTTCTGACAAATGAAGAAAAGAAAATGATCGTTGATTTCCTATTAGGTTAAATTTGAAGTTAATCTTCCTATCGTGGGTTCAAATGAACCCACAAAAATGGGTTCATGGGCTCAAAAGTGAATCCACGGAAAGTGAACCCACGGCCAAGATTTGCCACACTTTGCCAGGCTTTGCCATTTGGCCCGATTTTCTGTAAAATGACTGAAACTTCAGTAGCTTGGCAAACTGGCGCAAACTGGAGCAATTTGATGCAGTTTTGGAGGTAAGAAATGCCGATAAGAGTATTATTCGTCTGCCATGGCAATATCTGTCGTTCGCCCATGGCAGAATACATGATGAAGGATATGGTTGAGAAGCTGGGAAAAAAAGACGACTTCTACATTGCCTCTGCGGCCACATCCACAGAAGAAATCTGGGGAGGGGTGGGAAACCCGATTTATCCCCCGGCAAAGGCCGAGCTTAGAAGCCATGGAATAGGAAACACCCCCTATACCGACTTTAGCGGCAAGAGGGCGATTCAGGTTACTAAGAAAGATTATGATAAATATGACTATATTCTTTGTGCTGAAAGTGCCAATATAAGGAATACTCTAAGGATAATTGGAGGGGATCCTGATGGAAAGGTGAAGAGGCTTTTGGACTTCTCGGATTATCCAAGAGACATAGCTGATCCCTGGTACACGGGAGTCTTCGATGTTACCTATAACGACATCGAGGAAGGTCTGAAAGCCTTCCTCGATAAAGTTTATTATAAGTAATACTATTCGCCTTTGATTTTCTTCTCGGTTTCTTCTCTGACCAAAGCCCTGAAAGCTGTAAGGTAATCGGAGAAAGCAACCTTGTCATCCCCGTAAGTGAGGTTAAGAGTGAATTCCTTACCGATCCAGGTGGACAGATCCGACTCATTATGGGAAATAACGGCTTCCAGATTATCAAGTGCTTTATAAATGCGTGCTTCTGTGGTTTCCAGGGCATGCATTTCTTTATATAAAGAAGCCATCTCTTCGCAGTAGGGAGAGGGAAGGGATGAAACCCAGTCGTTAAGAAGCTGTTCTTCTGTAGCTTCGTCTTTATTTGTCTTATCAAAAGAAGGAATGTCTCCGGTGAAAACTTCACCGATGTCGTGTATGAGACACATCTTTATAAGCTTAAGCATATCCACTTCCGGGAATTCGTCTCCCAGAAAATAGGCCATCATTGTCATACGCCATGTATGTTCAGATACGCTTTCATGTCTTCCCTGAGGGGTGTAACAATGTCTCGTAACATCCTTCTGCAATCCCAATAAATGAACTGTTTCCAAATACTTTTCTATGTTCATGATAACCCTCCATAATCCTTGATACCGATAATTATATCATGCAATTTACAGGCCTAGAAATCTGTTTAACTGAAAAATAAAAAAAATTTTCAAATAACCTATTGACATAGTAGGCGAATGGTGATAAAGTAACAACCAAGTTACAAAAACTATTCAAAGGAGACACGACAATGTTTAACTTAAGAAACAACAAATTTAATATGTGTATGTGTTGTTGCATGTTAAACTCCCGGGCATCTGGTATGGCTGGTGTATGTTCGTGTCAACATATGCACATATAAAGCTTAACCAAGAAACGACAGTTAGCCCGGAACCAAACAGAATGGTCCCGGGTTTTTCTTTGCAAAAAATTAGAAAGAGAGACAGAAAAATGAGCTTAGCAATCGAATCACTTTTAATCCACGGCGGAAAGGATATGGACAAGGAAACCGGAGCGGTAAACATCCCGGTTTACCAGACATCAACTTACAAACAACAGGAACTTGGAGTTAACTCAGGATGGGAATATTCAAGAACAGGAAATCCCACAAGAGATGCTCTTGAAAAACTTATAGCAGATTTGGAGGACGGAAAATATGGACTTGCATTTGCATCAGGACTGGCAGCGATTCACACAGTTCTTTCACTCTTTAAAGCGGGTGATAAGCTGGTTGTTTCAGACAACATTTACGGAGGTACATTCAGAGTACTACAAAATGTATTTGAGCCACTCGGAATTTTATATGAAATAGTCGACACCACAAAACCTTCAAATGTCGAGGCAGCAATCGATGATTCGGTAAAAGCCATATATATCGAAACCCCGGCAAACCCCTTACTCAGTGTCACAGACATAGAAGAGGTTTCGAAGATAGCGAAGAAACACAACAAACTTCTGATTGTAGATAATACCTTCTTAACCCCCTACTTACAGCAGCCCTTAAAGCTCGGAGCGGATATCGTAATCCACAGCGGTACAAAGTATCTGGGCGGACACAGTGATGTGGTCTCCGGGCTGGTTGTTGTAAACGACAAGGCAATTGCAGACAGGCTTTACTACCTTCAGAATGCAATAGGCGGAATCCTTGCTCCCTGGGACAGCTTTCTTATGATAAGAGGAATCAAAACACTTGGAGTAAGAATGGACAGGCATCAGGCCAACGCAATAAAGATAGCCAATTGGCTTAAAGATAGCGGATACGTAAGCAAGGTTTACTATCCGGGCCTTGAGAGCGATCCGGGATATGAAGTTCAGAACAAGCAGGCAAAAGGTCCCGGAGCAATGATCTCCTTTGTTCTTAAAGAGGAATACGACTACAAGTCATTTTTCAAAAACATAAAGCTTGTTACCCTGGCAGAAAGCCTGGGCGGTGTGGAATCTCTGGTATGCCATCCCGCAACCATGACTCACGCAGCAATCCCCAAGGATATCAGAGAAAAGGTTGGAATTGTTGACGAGCTTATAAGACTTTCAGTAGGAATTGAAAACGTAGACGATTTAATAGAAGACCTGAAAAATGCAATAGAGTCTTCAAAGAAATAAAAGCAAACACAGAATCGGGAAAGGAGCGTGATGGTAATGGATGTATATATGGACATCCACGATATGATCGGTAATACGCCGGTTATAAGGCTTAACAATTTGGGAGTAAAAAAAGGAGTAAATATCTACGCTAAACTCGAATTGATGAATCCTGCGGGAAGCGTTAAGGACAGAGTTGGAGCGTACATGATAAAAGATGCCGAAGAAAGAGGAATACTTAAGCCCGGCGGAACAATAGTTGATGCTACCGCAGGAAACACAGGAATAGGCATAGCCCTGGCGGCACTTAACAAAGGGTACAGAATTATTTTCACCGTTCCCGAGAAGTTCTCGGTGGAGAAGCAGAAACTGATGGCGGCTTTGGGAGCTGAAATAGTTCACACCCCCAGGGAAGAAGGAATGCTTGGAGCTGACAGAAAGGCAGACGAGATTATAGCAGGAATTCCCGGGGCAATATCCTTAAAGCAGTTTGACAATCCGGCGAACCCAAGAGCTCATTACGAGACAACGGGCCCCGAGATTTATTCCCAGCTGGACGGTCAGATTGATTACTTCGTGGCAGGAGCGGGAAGCGGCGGAACCTTCTCCGGAGTTGCCAGGTATCTCAAAGAGCAGAATCCCCAAATAAAGGGTATTCTTGCAGATCCTATAGGCTCAATAATCGGCGGTGGAGAGCACAAGGATTATGACATCGAAGGTATAGGAAATGATTTTATTGCTAAGACCATGGATATTAACCTGGTGGACACTGTAATAAAGGTATCTGACACAGAAGCCTTTGAAACAGCAAGACTTCTTGCCAAAAGAGAGGGAATCATTGCAGGTTCTTCTTCCGGAGCAGCCCTTGCAGCCACATTAAAGCTTGCAGAGCAGATTGAATCCGGAAACATAGTTACCCTATTCCCGGACAGAGGCGACAGATACATAAGCAAAGGCCTTTTCGATGCATAAGGTAAAAGCAGGGACAGAATAATGGCAAAAGTATTTGAATTAGAAAACGTATCGAAAGTATACGAGAACGAAGGAAAGGAGTTTGAAGCTCTAAAGGATATAAACCTTTCCATTGAAGAAGGTGAAATCTTCGGAATAATCGGAATGAGCGGAGCGGGCAAATCCACTCTGGTAAGAACCCTAAACAGACTGGAAAAAGTTAATGGAGGAAAAGTTAAATTCTACGGAAGTGACCTGGCAGACCTTAAACCCTCTGAACTAAGAAATGTAAGGCATTCCATCTCCATGATTTTCCAGGGATTCAATCTGGTGAACCAGAGAAGCGTTATCGACAACGTGATACAGCCTCTTCGAATTGCAAAGATACCACGAAAAAAGCGAAATGAAATTGCCTTGGAGATGCTTAAAGTAGTGGGACTTGAGGAGAAGAAGGACGCTTATCCCGCAAGACTTTCCGGAGGACAAAGACAAAGGGTGGCAATAGCAAGAGCCTTAGCGTCAAACCCAAAAGTTCTCTTGTGTGATGAGGCAACAAGCGCCTTGGATCCGAAGATTACAGCGGAAATTTTGGATCTTTTGAAGGAGATAAACAAAGACAGAAAACTTACCATAGTAATCATTACTCATGAAATGGCCGTTGTTGAGAAAATCTGTGACAGAGTGGCAATCATCGACGACGGCAGACTTGAGGAAGTGGGCGAGGTAAAGGAAGTCTTCAGAAATCCCAAGTCGAGGGCAGCAAGAAAGCTGGTATTCCCCAGCAATCCCTTCGATCCTTCAAAAGAGGAAAGCAGATTAATAAGAATAGTCTTCGACGGATTGGCAGCAAGCGAGCCTTTCATAGCCAATCTTGTGGAGAAAACGGGAAAGAAAGTGAATATCTTAAGCGCCAACACAAAAAGCGTGGGCGGCATCGGATATGGACAGATGGTTCTTGAGCTGCCTGAGTCCGTGGAGGATCAAAAGATTATCACAGACTTTTTCAAAGAAGGCGGATTAAGTGTATCGGAGGTAACGAGAGAATGAGTGAATACATAGTTGAAGCCATCCGAAACGGTATATTTGAAACTCTTGAAATGACCTTTTTCTCGGCTCTGATATCTTACATTTTAGGTCTCCCTTTAGGTGTCGTCCTATACGCCACCGCCAAGGGAAGGCTTTTGGAGAACAGACCGGTTAACGTGATTCTGGGAACAGTGGTAAACATCCTAAGATCTTTGCCCTTCCTGATCCTTCTGGTTTTGTTGATTCCATTTACAAGGTTTGTAACAGGTTCTTCCATAGGAACGGTTGCATCCATCGTTCCCCTTACAGTGGGAACAATCCCCATAGTGGCACGAATGGTAGAGTCATCTCTCTGCGAAGTGTCCCCGGGAATAATAGAAGCAGCCACAGCCATGGGAGCATCCCCGGTTTACACGATCATACATTTCATTCTCCCTGAGGCAACCCCCTCACTTCTTTTGGGAGGAGCCATAAATGTAGCGACGGTTTTGGGATACTCCGCAATGGCCGGGGTCATCGGAGGTGGCGGTCTTGGAGCCATAGCCCTCCAGTACGGTTACTACAGGTACGAAAAAGAAGTACTGTGGACCACCGTAACCCTTCTTGTAATCATGGTAATGCTGATTCAGGAAGCCGGCGGATTCATCGCCAAAAAGAAAAGAAAAATCTAAATAATCAAACGTAGAAAGAGGAGAAAAAACATTATGAAAAAAAGAATTTTATCACTTGCACTTGTATTAACCCTGGCAGCAGCCCTTGCAGGATGCGGCAGCGCAAAGGCGGCAGAGTCATCAACAATTAAGGTCGGCGCAAACATTACACCTCACTCAGAGATTCTTGAGGAGGCAAAACCTTTACTTGAGGCAAAGGGAATTACACTTGAAATCGTTAAGCTTGAGGACTCAATCACACCCAACACAGGCGTAATCGAAGGAAGCCTTGACGCAAACTATTTCCAGCACGTTCCTTATCTTGAGCAGTTCAACAAGGAAAACGGTTCAGACCTTGTTTCCATCGGTGCTATTCACTACGAGCCCTTCGGAATCTATGCAGGTAAAACCACAGACCTCTCAGAACTTCCTGACGGCGCGCTTGTAGCCGTTCCCAACAACGTAACAAACGAAGCAAGAGCACTTCTTTTACTTGCACAGGAAGGCCTTCTTACCTTAAAGGATGATGCAGGAATCAATGCAACTGTTGAAGATATTGTAGAGAACCCTAAGAACATTCAGTTTAAGGAGCTTGCTCCCGAGCAGCTTGTAGCAGCACTTCCCGATGTTGAAGTAGCAGTTATCAACGGTAACTACGCAATCGAGGGTGGCCTTCATGTAAGCCAGGCTCTTGCAGTTGAAGCTAACGACGGACTTGCAGCGCAGACTTACGGAAACATAATTGCAACATCACCCGATAAGAAAGACAACGCAGCACTTAAGACACTTGTAGAAGTTCTTCAGGGACCTGAAATCAAGGCATTTATTGAAGGCAAATACGACGGAGCAGTAGTTCCGCTTAACTAGGAGAAGAGAAATGATTGGATTCGAGTACTACAATCCGGCGAAAATTGTGTTCGGAGAAGACAGTGAAAAGAAAATAAAAGACTTACTTAAGGCATATGAAGTCAAATCCCTTCTTCTGGTTTACAGCGGAGATTTCATAAAGACCCTGGGAATATACAGTGTAATAGAAGATGCGGTAAAAGAACTCGGTATCTCCTTCATAGAAAACGGAAACGTAGTTCCGAATCCCGGTATCGATCTTGTAAGAGACCTGGTAAAACAGGGCAAAGAAAATAAAACGGACTTTGTTTTGGCAGTCGGTGGAGGAAGCTCCATCGATACAGCCAAGGCAGTAGCTCTCGGCATTCCCTATGAAGGAGATGTATGGGATTTTTTCGAGAAGGGCATATCTCCAAAGGAAGTACTTCCCATAGGTGTAATTGCAACAACCGCATCAAGCGGCTCAGAAACATCCAATGCGGCAATTCTTTCAAGTGGCGAGTGGAAATTGGGATTTGAGGATGACAGGATTATCCCCAAGTTTGCAATCATGAATCCTAAGTTTACGGTTGGACTTCCGGCTTACCAGACTTTTGTGGGAATTGCAGATGTTTTGTCCCATCTTCTTGAGAGATATTTCTCCGATGAGAAGAATTCTGACACAACAGATTACCTTATAGAAGGAGCAATAAAAGCCCTTCTTGTTAACGCGGACAGACTTCTTAAAGACCAGAAGGACGTCAATGCCAGAGGTGAAATCCAGTGGCTGGCCAGTGTGGCTCATAACAATTTCCTGGATGCAGGAAGAAGAGCCGACTGGGGTTCACACAGAATAGAGCATGAGCTTTCAGCTCAGTACAATATCACTCACGGTGAAGGGATGGCGGTTGTCACCGTTGCGTGGACCAAATATATGGCAGAGGTTAAACCCTGGAGACTTGCACTTCTTGCAAGCAGAGTATTTGGGGCAGATTCCTACGACTATTCAGAAAAGGAAAGAGCCTATATACTTTCCGAGAAGCTTACCACATTTTTTAAGAAGCTTGGTCTCAAAACCACACTTACGGAACTTGGCATAGATGACAGAGACTTTGAAACTATGGCTAAGAGAGCCACAAGAAACGGCACAGTGGGACACTATGTACCACTGGATGCCAAAGCATTTACAGAAATTTTAAAACTTGCAATATAAAAACAATACGGAGGAAAAAGCGATGGCAAGAGTACATTTAAAACAGCCCGACGAATTAACAGGCGAGGCAAAGAAGGCATATGACGAGCTTAATTCAAAGGGCAAAATCACTAACATGAAGCTTGTAATGCTTCAGGATTACGGCACATACAAGGCATTTATGGGCTGGTATGATTCATGGGCAAGTCTTGTTGACACAGTGGGACTTCGTGCAGCAACAATTTATGCTCACTCAGTTTCCACAACAAACGGATGCCAGTTATGCTCATTATTCTTTATCAGTGACCTTAAGGAGCTTGGCCTTGACCCTAACAACTTTGAAACAACTGAGAACGAGAAGCTCCTTCAGCAGCTTGGTCAGCAGATTGTCAAGGACCCTACAAAGGTATCTGATGAGCTCTTCGATGGACTTCGCAAGTTCTACACAGATGAGCAGATCATCATTATCGTAGGCTTCGGAGCACAGATGCAGGCAACAAATAACTTCAACTCAGTGCTTGGTGTTGATGTGGATGCAAGACTCCTTCCTCTTAAGGACCAGTTCAAACCTGCGACCTGGAGAGAAGCCATTAAATAAATCTGTCCAAAATAAAGGGAACCTTCGGGTTCCTTTTATTTTGCACGTTCTTGAAATTAGCGTTTTTCAATGCTACACTAGTGAAAGATTTATACACCGACCTAGGAGGGCCTGATATGAAGATCGTTGCGCTTGAAAGAAGCTGCGTTGGAATGGATATTGATTTTGATTTTACCGAATTTGGAGAGATGATTGTTTATCCCAACACCACATCCCCCGAAGATACTAAGGAAAGAGCCGCCGAGGCAGACATAATTATTGCCAACAAGGTTCCTCTGAACGCAGAGACTCTTAAGGACGCCACCAATCTTAAGCTTATTTGCGAGACAGCTACAGGCTTTGACAATATTGATCTTGAATACTGCAAGAGCAGAGGCATTCAGGTAAGAAACGTTAAGGGCTATTCCACAACCATGGTGGCACAGCATACATTTGCTTTGGCATTAACCCTTGCTCACCATATGCCTTACTACGACAACTTCGTTAAGTCCGGAGCATATTCTGCTCAGGATAAGTTTTCATATTTCGACAACACCTTCCGTGAACTTGAAGGCCAGACCTGGGGCATCATCGGAATGGGCAATATAGGCAAAAGAGTTGCTTCCATTGCCACAGCTTTTGGATGCCGCGTTATTTTTTATTCCCCCACAGGCAAAAGCACAGTAACTGAATACGAGAGAGTCGACTTCGATACCCTCTTAAAGGAAAGCGATATTTTATCCCTTCACTGTCCCTTAAGTGATTTGACCAGACATATCATTAACGCAGATGCGTTTAAAAAGATGAAAAACTCTGCTATACTTGTTAACGTTGCCAGAGGAGCGGTTATCGACCAGGCTGCTTTGGCAGATGCACTTGATAACGGAGAGATTCTGGCAGCAGGCCTTGACGTTCTTGAGGGTGAGCCCATGAAGGTTGATAATCCTTTGGCTCGAATTAAGGACAGCAATAAGCTCATTATCACTCCCCACATTGCATGGTGCGCTGTGGAGACAAGAACCAGACTTCTTAATGACGTTAAGGAGAACATCAGAACCTTCCTTAACGGAGAAGACAGAAATGTAGTAAATAAGTAAGGATTTTTTATGAAGAAACTTTTTGATTTTTGCAAAACCATGTACAAGAAATATGAGGAGCTTGTAAATTACTTTGTTGTGGGTGTTGCCACAACGGTAGTTTATTTCCTTGCGTGCCTCTTCTTTAAACTTTTCTGGGATCCCAACATTCCCTTCCAGAATGCTCTTATTAATTTCTGGGGATGGGTTGTAGGTGTTATATTTGCTTACTTCACCAACAGAGCTTTTGTATTTAAGAGCAAAGATCCCCACATGTGGACCGAATTTTTCAAGTTCACACTGGGAAGAGTGGCAACACTTTTGCTTGATTTGTTTATTATGTGGCTCTTTGTAAATGCCATGGACTGGGGACATTGGACTTACAAGGGATTTGATGCAGGATATTGGCTTGCAAAGTTTATTTCCTGTGTTCTTGTTATGATTGCCAACTATGTAATAAGTAAGCTTGTGGTTTTCACCGGCAAAGATAAGAATAAGGAAGTAACAAATGAAGAAGTTGACGCTTAAAAGGACTGTCATTGCAGCAATAGCGGTTATTCTGCTTGTGTGCCTTGACCAGCTTACCAAATATTTGATTAAGACCAACTTCCAGTTGGGCGAAAGCAGGATGTTAATTGACGGCATTTTGCGTTTGAGATACATTGAGAATATAGGAATGGCCTGGAGCCTTTTGGAGGGAAAACAGATACTGTTTGCGGTAATAACCCCAATAGTTATCTTCTTTATTGGCAAAACCTTCATTTGCTTGCCTGAAGAAAAAAGGTACACTCCAATCAGGATATTGTGTGTATTTATTACCGCAGGAGCCATCGGAAATCTGATTGACAGAATCTTTAACGGCGAAACTCTCTTCACAGGAGGAGTCGTGGATTTTATCGATGTTTATATAATTCATTTTCCTGTTTTTAATGTAGCGGATATATATGTAACCTGCTCGGAAATCGCGCTGATTTTATTGCTCATCTTTTTATACAAGGATGAGGATTTCAAAATAATCATAGACAGCTGTACAGATTTTAAGAAAGGGAATAAATAATGCAGTATAAGACACAGGGAACATGTTCAACATTAATTGATTTGGAACTGGATGGAGACATTATCAAGTCTGTATCTTTCACAGGCGGATGTAACGGAAACCTTCAGGGAATCAGTAAACTTGTTGAAGGAATGAACAAAAACGATGCTATTGCAAAGCTCAAGGGCATAAAATGCGGATTTAAGAACACTTCTTGTCCCGATCAGCTTGCTCACGCTTTGGAGGCATATAAATAATGAAAAAAATAGTTCTTACAGGCGGCGGAACAGCCGGACATGTCACAGCAAACATTGCACTTTTGCCATATCTTAAAGCAGAAGGATATGAGGTAAGCTACATAGGTTCCTACGATGGAATCGAGAAGAGACTTATCGCTGATTTTGACATTCCTTATTATGGAATTGCAACAGGTAAGTTCAGAAGATACTTTGATCCAAAGAACTTTTCAGATCCCTTCAGAGTACTCAAGGGCTTCTCGGAGGCCAAGAAAATTCTTAAGGAGATTAATCCTGATGTGCTTTTCTCAAAGGGTGGTTTTGTTTCGGTTCCCGTAGTAAGAGCAGCGGCATCGCTTAAGATTCCTTGCATAATTCATGAGTCAGATATGACACCGGGACTTGCAAACAAGATTTGCCTGCCGGTTGCTAAGAAGCTTTGCTGTAACTTCCCGGAGACCATGAAATATGTGAAGGAAGGAAATGCTCTCCTTACCGGAACACCCATAAGAGACGAACTTCTTAAAGGAAGTGCCGAAGAAGGTTATAAGCTATGTGGATTTACACATGACAAGCCGGTGGTAATGGTTATCGGCGGAAGTCAGGGCGCAGCGGCCATAAATAAGACTGTAAGAGATTCTCTTAACCTGATGCTCAAAGATTTTCAGGTGGTTCATATATGTGGAAAAGAGAAGGTCGACAATATGCTTCTCAATGTGGAAGGCTATAAGCAGTTTGAGTATTTAAAGGGCGAACTTAAGCATGTATTTGCCATGGCAGATCTGGTGATTTCAAGAGCTGGAGCAAACTCAATCTGTGAGCTCCTTGCACTTAAGAAACCCAACATTCTTATTCCGCTTCCCACCTCTCAAAGCAGAGGCGACCAGCTTCTCAATGCAGCATCCTTTGAATCCCAGGGATTCAGCATTGTAATAAATGAGGATGATTTGTCGGAGAAGTATCTTATGGAGAAGATTCACGAGCTGTATTTTTCAAAGCAAAGCTATATCGATGCTATGAAGAACAGCGGACAGCAGAATGCCACAGCAACCATAATGAAACTCATAAATGAGGTTGCTGAGGAGAAATAGAGAAAATAAAAAAGCGCTCTAAGCGCTTTTTTATTGTTCATTAATATAAGTTCTTGAAAACGTCTCGGCGGTTATATTTCTTGCCGTTACTTACAATAGTATCGGCATTCTCCATATAGAACCAGCCCTTAACTGTATCGCCTTTCTCCATGTAAACCCAGTGAGAATCGTCGGTTTGTGTGAACTTTACTTCATCGTCAGACTTGGGAACCGCTGTCTGTTTGGAGGAGGTGCTCCTGGATTCATATAAATACAGGTCCACAAGCTGGGTTATGGGTTCCGTATTCTGGTCC
Source organism: uncultured Lachnospiraceae bacterium (assembly GCA_947167445.1). Classification (GTDB taxonomy): domain Bacteria; phylum Bacillota; class Clostridia; order Lachnospirales; family Lachnospiraceae; genus G11. The sequence goes on along the minus strand of CAMVID010000019.1, from coordinate 39,789 downwards.
TCATAGGGATAGAGAATTTCATTCTTGTACATCTTAAAGTTGGAAGAAATCTGCTGGTCCGAACCTGACACCCATGTGGCAGGGGCTTTCCAGTTCTGCAGAATGTGAAGGTCATAAGCAGATTCAATCTGTCCGTTACCTTTGATTACAAAGTACTCATCTCCCGGAAAATAAGGCACGTGTCCGAGACAATATGTACCGCTTCCTGTGAATCTTATGAAGTAGGTGTAGGGAGTTCCGTTAGCACCGTAATCCAGAATGGCTATTTCCCTGTATCTGTCCCTGGTGTCAATGTCTGTAATGTAGTAGGACATGAGATTGGGATCCTGTATATGAATACCCTGATCGCTGAGGAAAAGGGTGTATTTGTAATCGCCGCCGTTAATTGTGAAGGCATCCACAGCTGTTCCGTACTCTGCAATGGAAGAACGTGACGCATTGTAGTAAACCGTATCCAGGTTCCCGTCACAGTCAAGGTCAACAAGGCAGGTATCTCCCACAGGAACCTCTTCCATGTAGTCATTGTCAAAATCCAGAATATCGATTATTGTACCATCGGTATTCTCGGAATCCTCTTCTTCATCCTCCTCGCTCTCCTCGGAAGGTGTGTTACCTGAGCCGTCCGTATATGACAGGGTATCCTCATCGAAAATTTCCATGAAGTGGGTTTCGGGATCCACGGTAACAACCTCTGTCTTACCCAGATTCTCAAAAGCACATCCGGAAAGAGCAACCGTTAATGAAATTGTAATTCCCAGTGTACTTACAAGGGACTTTCTGCTCATTGGGCGCCTCCAAAAGCTCTCTGTAACTCTACTTCATTTTATGATATTTTCGCAGTTTTGTAAACGTTGCCCTTGGTTGATAATTAAGGGTCTCGGATATAAAATAGTCATAGAATAATAAACATAGGAGTTAAGTATATGAAAGCTTACGAAAGACTTATTAAATACGCAAAGGTTCATACCACATCCGATGAAGCAAGTGGAACTCATCCCAGTTTCAAGGGAGAATTTGATCTTGCGAATATACTTGTTGAAGAAATGAAAGATCTGGGATTGGAGAACGTGTTTGTAGATGATTTATGCTATGTCTACGGAACACTTCCCGCAACCAAAGGCTATGAAGGAGCCAAACCTCTTGGACTAATAGCCCATATGGATACATCACCGGATGCCTCGGGCAAAGACGTTAAGCCCATACTTCATGAAAATTATGACGGAGGGGATATAATTCTTCCCGGCTCAGGTGCAGCCATGACTCCCGAGAAGTTTCCTTTCCTTAAATCATTTATCGGGGAAACCGTAATAACAACAGATGGAACAACTCTTTTGGGAGCTGATGATAAGGCTGGAATCTCAGAGATATTAACCGCTGTTGAAAGACTGATTAATGAGAAGAGACCTCACGGAACCATAAAGATCTGCTTTACTCCTGATGAGGAGATTGGTGAAGGCGCTGATAATTTCGACATTAAGGGATTTGGAGTGGCTTACGCTTTTACCATTGACGGAGGAGACTCCAACTGTCTCGAATATGAGAACTTTAATGCGGCTTCGGCAGAAATCACCATTAAGGGATTCAGCGTTCATCCCGGGGACGCGAAGGATGTGATGATTAACGCGTCTCACCTTGCAATGGAATTTCATTCAATGCTCCCTGAGGACGAGACCCCTGCGCACACTGAGAAGAGACAGGGATTTTACCATCTGACTCAGATGAAGGGCAGAGTGGGTGAAGCAACTCTTTCCTATATTATCAGGGACCACGATAAGAATATTTTTGAGAAAAGAAAAGCCACAATGGCGTCACTTGCCGAAAAGATGAACGAGAAGTACGGTGAGGGAACAGTTACCGCAAAGATTACGGATTCTTACTACAACATGCTTGAGAAGATAACACCTCACATGCACCTTATCGAAAATGCAAGAATTGCAATTAAAAATGCCGGAATGGAGCCTGAGGAGATTCCCGTAAGGGGAGGCACCGACGGAGCAAGACTTTCTTATGACGGACTTCCCTGTCCCAATCTCGGAACAGGCGGATTCAACTTCCACGGCAATTTCGAATGCACCACAGTAGAGCGCATGGACAGAGCTGTAGAGGTAATTTTGAACCTGGTGGATATATACAAAGACAAATAAAGTTTATAAAAAGTTTATAGAATTATTCGATTTATTTAATGGTATTTTGCAATCCGATTCGATAGAATAATAACCGTAGACGACACAGTCGCCTAAATCCCCCTTTCCTCTAATATGTGAGCGCGGCCTACGGTAGTTCGTTCTACCGTAGGCTCGTTGGTTTGTGAGGATAAAATATGAAATTAAAAACTCGTTCCAAACTTACATTTGTATTGATAGTCGTAATACCTCTTCTTTTGAGTGTGGTAACGGTCATGGCAGTGAAGCCCATCGTTATCAAAGAGGTTGCGCTTCAAATGGTTGAGAAAACTGAAGACGGATTGTTTACCATTTCCCTTCAGGATGAGGAAGCCTTCAGGAGAATTGTTACGGACACCTGTGTGGCAATCTTCATTATTCTGGTTTTCACAGCTCTGATGCTTACCATATGGATTAACAAGAGCATCATCGATCCCATCAATCAGTTAAATGTGGCCATGACAAAGATAAAAGACGGAAACTTTGACTACAGACTGGAAACGGACAGTAAGGGTGAAATCGGAGAGCTTTACAGAAACTATGAGGACATGCGCCTTCGTCTTAAGGAATCCACAGAGGAGAAGATGGCACATGAGGCCAGAAACAGAGAGCTCATAAGCAATATTTCTCATGATCTGAAGACGCCCATTACCGCAGTCAAGGGATATGTGGAAGGCATCATGGACGGAGTCGCTGATACGCCTGAGAAGATGGACAGATATATTAAGACCATCTACAACAAGGCTAACGATATGGACAGACTCATTAATGAGCTCACCATTTATTCAAAGATTGACAGCAATCGCATCCCCTATGATTTTCATAGAATCAATGTTTCCGATTACTTTGGGGACTGCGTTGAGGAAGTTGGAATGGATCTTGAGTCCAAGAACATAAGGCTCAACTATTCCAACATTGTAAGCCCCGATACAAAAGTAATTGCGGATCCCGAGCAGATGAAACGTGTTATCAACAATATCATCAGCAACTCGGTGAAGTACATGGACAAGCCTGACGGAGAGATTGATATTCGAATTCTTGACGAGGTGGATTCGATACGAGTTGAAATCGAGGATAACGGAAAGGGAATAGCACAGAAAGACCTGCCTAACATTTTTGACAGGTTCTACAGAACCGATGCTTCCAGAAACTCTGCACAGGGCGGAAGCGGAATCGGACTTTCCATAGTTAAAAAGATTATTGAGGACCACGGCGGATACATTTGGGCTACCGGAAAAGAAGGGGAAGGAACCTGTATCCATTTTGTTCTTCGTAAATACAAGGAATCGAAAGGAGAAGACGACATAGATGAGTAAGATTCTTATTATTGAGGATGAAGAAGCCATTGCCGATTTGGAGAAAGACTATCTCGAAATGAGCGACTTCTCCGTGGACATAAAGAATACCGGAAACGCAGGTCTGGATGCTGCTTTGTCAACAAACTACGACCTTATTATTCTTGATCTTATGCTTCCGGGTGTGGACGGATTTGAGGTCTGCAAGAAGATAAGAGAGAAGAAGAATGTTCCTATTCTCATGGTTTCTGCCAAGAAAGATGATATAGACAAGATAAGAGGCCTGGGCCTTGGGGCAGACGATTACATGACCAAACCCTTCAGCCCCAGCGAACTTGTGGCAAGGGTTAAAGCCCATCTTGCAAGATACAGCAGACTGGTTGGCTCAGCAGAAGCCAAGCAGAATGAAATCATCGAAATCAGGGGCCTTAAGATTGATAAGGGAGCCAGAAGAGTATTTGTGGATGGAGAGGAGAAAACCTTCACCGGCAAGGAGTTCGAACTTCTTACTTACCTCGCTGAGAACCCTAACAGAGTATTTTCCAAGGAAGATATTTTCAGAGCAATCTGGGGAATGGAATCCTACGGCGACATAGCAACCGTCACCGTCCACATCAAAAAAATACGTGAAAAGATTGAATATGATACCGCAAATCCCCAATATATCGAAACAATCTGGGGCGTTGGATACCGCTTCAAAATTTAATAAAAGCAATGCAAGACATCCTCATGCTGTGATAAAATCATGGCATGAGGATTTTTTTTGAGGACAAACATGTACTGGTGGTTTTGAAGGAAGCCGGAATAGCCGTTGAGGACGCCAATATCGGAAGAATCGACCTGGTGAGTGAACTTAAGAAGCACCTGGGCGGTGGCTACCTTGGAGTCGTTCACAGGCTGGATATGCCGGTGGAGGGATTGCTTTGTTTTGCCAAAACCAAAGAAGCTGCAGCGGCACTTAGCAAAGGACTTTCAGACGGTGGACTTAACAAGAGCTACCACGCGCTGGTATGTGGAAAAGCCCCGGAGGAATCCGGCAGACTTGTGGATTATCTCTCCGTCAGAAAACTTGGCCCTAAGGGAGGTAAAAGCGCCGTAATCTCCAATGAAGAAAATCCCGATGCAAAGAAAGCAATTTTGAATTACAGAGTTCTTGGATCCAAAATGGTTGGAGACGACTATGTGTCTCTTTTGGACATATCCATTGAAACAGGAAGATTCCACCAGATAAGAGCCCAGCTGTCTCACATGGGAAATCCCATAGTAGCGGACAGAAAATACGGAAATGAACTGTCTGAGAAAATAGCCCGAGCGGCAGGCATCAGAAACGTGGCACTTTTTGCTGACAGAATTTCTTTAATCCATCCGTCTACAGGTGAGAAGATGGATTTTGAATATATACCGGAGAACAAATTCGTTAAGGAGCTTATTAAATGAAAAAGTCCGGCTTTTCGGAGCTGATGCGTCAGTCGGAGGAGACGCTTTGCTTTATTTTTACATTGATGCTTGCAGCAATATATCCCTTCTTCTTAAGCCACGGATACATGAAGGCAGGAACGGATAAGGGTGTGTTGTATATATACATTTCGGGAGCTTTTTGCCTCTTTGGAATAGCACTTTTCATTCTCTATTTTCTTGGGAAAATAAAGGAGAGAGGGCTGGCGGCAGGCTTTGCAAAACCTTCGGTTTCCGATATCTTTATGTTTCTGTATCTGATTGTCATTAATGTTTCTTTCTTTTTCTCCTTTAACAAGAAAGTTGCAATTATCGGAGAGGGAGGATGGTATCAGGGATACCTGACCTCTGTTTTTTTGGTTCTTTCATATTTTCTGATTTCAAGATTCATGAGAAGAGCCGGAGCCATTACAGCGATTTTTTGCATAGTCTCAGGAATTGAATTTCTGCTTGGAAGCCTTAACAGAATGGGCATATACCCTATTCCCTATGAGGGAGCGGAATCAGGTTTTATCTCCACTCTCGGAAACATTAACTGGTTCTGCGGTTTCTGGTCAGTTTTCTTTGCATTGGCAGCTGGACTGTTCTTCAGAGCAGAGGGAGCAATCCAAAAAATTCTTCTTGGAATTCTTTTGGCAATAGGTTCGGTTGCCGGGGCCCTTCAGGGAAGCGACAGTGCTTTGGTGGTCTTTGCAGCAATAATCCTTGTGGCATTTTATAAGTCGGTGGACGAAGATATGGAGTCGAGAATGAGAAGCATGATTCTTGCCTGTGTAATTCTGGGCCCCATGGCTTTGACATACCTTTTCTTCAGAATCTTTTCAGTAAGCCTCGATTACGATTCGTTTACGATTTCATTGCTTTTGTACTCGCCTGTTCCGGCGGCTTTGTTTGTTGTGGCAGCAGCTGTTGCCATCCTGGCTTATGCTTTGGGAGAAGAGGGATCGACGGTTTTATTTAAGATTCTTAAGACAGTTTCCATTGTCGTTATTGGAGCGGTTTTCTGTTTTTACCTGTTAATACTTCTGGTTCGAACAGGAAATCCGGAGGCATTTTCTTTTGTCCCCTATGACAGCCCATTTCTTCCGGACTACGAATGGGGAAACAGCAGAGGATATACCTGGGTGGCAGGCATAAAGGCTTACTTTGACGGCGGACTGATACAGAAGCTTGTGGGATGGGGACCTGACTCTCTTGCCTTTGCGGTCTATAGGAGCGAAAGCAGCGTGGCGGATTTTGTCATAAACAAGTTTGGTGATGCAAGGCTGACAAACGCCCACAACGAATGGATTACGGTTCTGGTAAACTATGGATTCCTTGGACTTGTGACTTTTATGGGGGCACAGATTTCCAAGGCAAAGGAGCTTCTAAAGGGCGACAATGGGCTTTCTTTTGCCTGCGGAATGGCATTGGTTTCCTATATGGCTCACAACTTTTTCAGCTTTGCACAACCTGTGAACATTCCATATATATTTATTCTAATGGGTCTCGGAACCTGGGCATTACAAAACAAAGAAGCCGAAACAGTTGATTTTTAGGCAAATAATGACTATAATTGTTTAGAATTGGATTTAGACACTATCACATCAGATTAAAGAGAGGTTACCAAATGGGTAAGTACAGTAACAGATGGACCAGGGCTGCAATCCCTGCACTCCTTTTACACTTCAGTATCGGAACAGTTTATTGCTGGTCAATTTTCTCACAGGAGATAGCTGATTATATCGGATTCTCCAAATCAGCAGTAGAATGGGCATTCTCATTCGCAATTTTCTTCCTCGGCATGTCAGCAGCATTCCTTGGAAACGTAGTTGAGAGAGACATTCACAAGTCTTCTCTTATTGCAACAATCGCATTCACACTCGGTATGGTGGGAACCGGATTCTTCATCTGGTACGGCGGCAAGGTATTCGCCGAAACCGGAACAGGAAGCGTACCCGCACTTATCGGTATTTATTTAAGCTATGGTTTTGTAATGGGTGTAGGTCTCGGAACCGGTTATCTTTCACCTGTTAAGACTCTTATGCTTTGGTTCGAGGACAAGAAGGGCCTTGCAACCGGTCTTGCCGTAGCAGGATTCGGTGGAGCTAAAGCTATTGCTTCTCCTATCATGCAGAAGATTCTCGGTGAGAACCAGAATGGTGAGATTTATAAGATGTTCTGGATTCTTGCAGTAGTTTACTTCATCATGATGTTCGTAGGACACCTTCTTCTTGCTAAGCCTGCAGGCTGGCATGAGCCCGACAAGTCAGAGAAGAAGCCCGGTATCTGGGAGACCATCAAGACCAGACCCGTTTCCAACTACATTGGAATTTGGCTTATGTTCTATATTAATATTACATGTGGTCTTGCAATCATTTCTCAGGAGAAGATGATTGTAAAATGTATCGGCCTTGCAGCTAGCGTAGGAATCATTTCTACAGTATCCGCTATCTTCAATGCAGGCGGACGTCTCGGATTCTCAGCATGGGCTGACTACATGAAGGATCGTAACACAATCTACAAGATGATCTTCATCATTTCCATTGCTTTCACAGCACTTGTAATCTTTACAGGCGCTATCAAGAACGGTGAGGGAAATGCATTCCTTATCATCCTTGTACTTGCTTTGATCTTCATGGTAAACGCAGGATACGGCGGAGGCTTCCCCAACGTACCCACACTCCTTTCCGATCACTATGGAATGGGATCAATCAGTGCCATCCACGGAATTACACTTTCCGCATGGGCATTTGCAGGACTTACAGGTAACCAGATGGCTACATACATTGTTAACCACTTCGGCACTCCCGAGGACCATGGCGGAGTAATGGTTAACCCTACAGGTTATCAGATGGTTCTTTATGTAACAGGAGTTCTTTATATTGTTGCTCTCCTTCTTTCACTTTTCCTTGTAAAGAAGTCAGATAAGGCAGCAAAGTAATTTAGACAGATAGGAAATTTAAAATGGCAGATAACAAGAAACAGGTAGAAGCGATTACTTCCATGGAGGAAGATTTCGCCCAGTGGTACACGGACGTTGTTAAGAAAGCAGAGCTGATTGACTATACATCTGTTAAAGGATGTATGGTGTTTAAGCCCGCAGGTTATGCAATATGGGAGCTTATTCAGAAGCAGCTGGATGCGAGATTCAAAGAGACAGGTGTAGAGAATGTATATCTTCCCATGTTCATTCCCGAGAGCCTTCTTGAGAAAGAGAAAGATCATGTTGAAGGATTTGCCCCTGAAGTTGCATGGGTAACACAGGGTGGACTTCAGCCTCTCGCTGAGAAATTGTGCGTACGCCCCACATCTGAGACTTTGTTCTGTGATTTTTACAAGAATGATGTTCATTCATACAGGGATCTCCCCAAGGTTTACAACCAGTGGTGTTCAGTAGTTCGCTGGGAGAAGGAGACACGTCCTTTCCTTCGTTCCAGAGAGTTCTTATGGCAGGAAGGTCACACCATTCATGCTACCGCTGAGGAAGCAGAGGAGAGAACAGTTCAGATGCTTAACCTCTATGCAGACTTCTGCGAGCAGGTTCTTGCAATCCCTGTAGTTAAAGGACAGAAAACAGATAAAGAGAAATTTGCCGGCGCTGAGGCCACCTACACCATTGAGGCTCTCATGCATGACGGAAAAGCTCTTCAGTCAGGTACCAGCCATAACTTTGGTGACGGTTTTGCCAAGGCCTTTGATATCACTTTTGCCGACAAAGACAATACATTAAAGCATCCCTTCCAGACATCCTGGGGAATGACTACAAGACTTATCGGTGCCATCATCATGGTACACGGCGACAACGACGGATTGGTTCTTCCTCCCCTTGTTGCACCTACTCAGATTTGTATTATTCCCATTCAGCAGAAGAAGGAAGGAGTTCTCGATAAGGCATATGAATTAAGAGATATGCTTAAGAAGAACTTCAGAGTGAAGGTAGATGATACCGACAAGACTCCCGGATTCAAATTTGCCGAGGCAGAGATGAGAGGATATCCCATCCGAATCGAGATTGGACCTAAGGATATCGAAGCGGGCAAGTGCGTAATCTGCCGTCGTGATACAAGGGAGAAAATCGAGGTTGACCTTGATGCCCTTGAGACAGAAGTTCCTGCAATCCTTGACAGAATTCAGAAGGAAATGCTTGAGAGAGCAAGAACTCACCGCGATGCTCACACTTACACAGCAGCAACCAAGGAAGAGTTTAAGAATGCATTCAACACCAAGGCAGGTTTCGTAAAGGCTATGTGGTGTGGCTGCAGAGAATGTGAAGATGCAATCAAAGAAGAGTTAAGTGTAACCAGCCGATGCATTCCCTTCGAGCAGGAGACAATTGCCGACACCTGTGTATGGTGTGGTAAGCCTGCCAAGAAGATGCTTTACTGGGGACGCGCATATTAAAGATGGCGAATCTCGGAAATATAAAAAACACCTTACAAGTATTGGATAAATACGGCTTCAGTTTCCAGAAGAAGTTTGGTCAGAACTTTCTTATTGATGCCCATGTCCTTGAGAAGATCGTGGATGCAGCTGAAATAACAAAGGATGACTGTGTTCTGGAAATTGGCCCCGGAATCGGAACAATGACCCAGTATCTGTGCGAACGCGCAGGCTGGGTTTTTGCGGTTGAAATAGACAAAAATCTGATTCCGATTCTGGAGGATACCCTGTCCGAATACGACAACGTTAAGGTTATCAACGAAGACGTACTGAAACTTGATATTCAGAAACTTGCAGATGAGGAAAACGGTGGCAAACCCATAAAAGTAGTTGCCAACCTGCCTTACTATATCACCACACCCATCGTCATGGGACTTCTTGAAGGAGGGGTGCCTCTTAAGAGCATTACCATGATGATTCAGAAGGAAGTGGCCGACAGAATGCAGGTAGGACCCGGAACAAAGGATTACGGAGCACTATCTCTTGCTGTTCAGTACTACAGCAAGCCCTCTGTAATCTGCCAGGTTTCACCGGAGTGCTTTATTCCTAAGCCCGGAGTGGGAAGCAGTGTTATAAGACTTGAGTGCTACGATGTGCCTCCCATTGAAGTCCGAAATGAGAAGAATATGTTTAAGCTTATCAGAGCAGCGTTTAATCAGCGAAGAAAAACCCTTACAAATGCCATCTCGAATGGAGGACTTAGCATATCAAGGGAACAGTGTGCCGAAGCTTTAAGAAAGCTGGGGCTTTCAGAAACCATAAGGGGTGAAGCCCTTACCTTGGAACAGTTTGCCGGATTATCGGATGAACTGTATAAATAGCAGAGTGAAAAAACCTGACACCAAATAGGTGCCAGGTTTATTTTTTAGTATGTTAACATCGGAGTCCAGTATTTCTGGCCGTAAATATCGGTGAAGCAATAAGACATTAGAGCGTCTCCGTCACCCATATAGGTGTTGCTGATAAGCATGTCTTTCATGTCCTTATCCACAACCAATGTGTCACCCAGGAGATAACTGTCTTTGTACTCCTTATTGTAGGTGTAGTAGTCACAGATGAAATCTATTCTGTCACCAATCTCAAGTTCTGTAAGATTCTTTGCTATGGTATCTGTCTCGCCATCAACGTAATCGTATCTTGCACCTGCAATGAATCCGTCCTCATTCTCTGAAGTGAAAGCGATAATCAAATCGCAGCGAACATCATTTAAGAAGCAGGGAACGCGGCCGGTTATGATGTAAGAATCGTCATCCCACTGAGTATCCAGGTGATAGTAGGCAACAGGTTGACTTTCGATGGAAAGCCAGGTCTTGTCCGTGGGAGCCATAAGATTTCCGTTGTCATCATATTCAAAGACGTTATCCATTCCAAGATCGATATATCCCGCACCGTCATCATAGAAGGCGTTAAGTTCCAAATCCTTTACGTAGGACCACTGGTCCTCTGAGAGCGTGATAATGGAGTTTCCATATTCGTCAGCACTCCAGGTAAGAGCAGAGGGGTCAAAGTGGTTGGATGCAATGTATTCTGAAGCGGCATCAATATCAAGCGTCTTCCCAAGGAAGCCTGTGTTTGATGAAGACAAGCCGGAGATTGATGAAAAATCACTGCCCATAAAGCTTGTGAGCAACTGGCTTATCATATCGGCGGAACCCAGGGAACCTGAGCCTGAATTTGATCCTGCCAAATCAAACAGCGAACCCATGGGGGATTGAGAACCGCCGGAAGCCACCTGACCTGCAACTTCCAGGGAGGCGAAGTTCTGGATGCACTTGGCATATTCTTCATCCATACCTATATCTTCATAGGTATTAACCATGCTGTCGACCTTGGAGGCCTTCTTATAAGGGAAGTAGATGGACAAACCATAAGCGTTGGTCATGCTCCTGCTTGTCCTGTTGTACTTGACACTTCCAAGAAGAGCTTTTGCAAGAGCTTCGCCCTCGGGGGTTCCTACTCTGTTGGCAAAATCAACTAAATCTACCTGGTCGATTCTAGAGGAGGTTGCAAACTCCCTTGTAGCTCCTCTTGCATCTGAAACTGTCTTATATTCTTTGTTCTTAATTAAATCAGATGTATCTTTGGAAAAAGCAGCAAGTTCTGACGGAACGGTTGCCGATAATTCTGCAAGGTCAATTAGGGAAAGTGTTGTCTTCTGACCGGCCACATTCTGAGCGCAGGCTTCTGTAAATGAATCAACTATATTCTTTCCGATATCGATGGTAGCCATTGAAGTATCGGATGAAAGTTTCTTAAGCCAATCTGTGTAATACCATCCGATACCGGGCTCGGTTTCCTCAGATGCAATCATGTAATCACTGTAGTTGGAAACCACCAAAGATGTTTCAACTGTAGCCATTAAGCATGCATCGAAACCAACGAAATCAAAGTTGACACCGCCATCTTTAAGGGCTTTATTGATGCCGGATAAAGACATGGCTCCCTTAGATGCGTATTTCTCGTCGTAACCGTATCCACTGGTGGATCCGCCGCCGTGATCCCAGAGAATAAGGTCGTATCTGTCAGCTGGGAAATTTTGGGACGTCCATTTAATAAAGCCGGAAAGAGTACCGGGCTCAACCATTGGTGACTGTCCCAAATCTTTCTGTAGGCAAACCATCTGCTGTCCCTTAATCTGGTAAACCTGGTTAGTGGAACTGCTTACAACGTTGTTTTGCCATCTTTTGCAACCGCCGGTATAAATAATGAGATTTATTTTCTCGCCGACGTTGGCGGCAAGCATTTCCTGTAAATCCTTGGATGCCATGGCACCGCGGCTTTCCAGGTCTGTACCGCACATGTAAACCATAATGGTTATAACATCTTCGCCGTTTCCTTTAATCTTTGTGCGCTTTGCTCGTGCTGAGTCGGCAACGGATCTGTCAAGGACACCTGTGTTGGAGTCTCCGCTCCATGTGGCTGCACTTTCCATGCTGTAACCGCCGCCGCTTCCAAGGAAACTTCCGAGTATGGAACTAAGCCCTGAAGACTCTGTTCCCGTTGAGGAAGTAGTGGTTGTGGTCTGCGCAGGTGAAGGAGCATATGAAGTCAGGGAAGAATCGTCTCCGCCAAAACCTCCAAGTAAAGAGCTAAGGCCTCCGCCTCCGCCTAATAAAACGAGTACAATAATAACGATTAGAAAGAAGAGAGGACTCTTTCTTCCGCCCCTATTCATATTCCCGCCGGAGGGCCCTGAAGATATGGGGGAACTTCCGCTCCCATAGCCGCCTGTTCCAACGGGACCGATTCCAAGTCCATCCCCTCGTTTATGAACACCGGATCCTCCTCCGGTAACATTCTTTTTTCTTCCAAGTGGTCTGTTAGCCATGTATTTCACCTCCTAAAATACACTTTAAATATAGCACAGAAACGCGGGAAACTCCAAACAAAACCACGGCAGGGAGAAACCACAACATCTTGTACTTTTTGGGTAAAAAAACTCTATATATTATTGAAAGCCCCCTTATCTTGTGGTAAACTTATTCTGAATGAAAGTGGGTTTTTGTATCTCACTAAGTTTTAGAGGTGATTACCTTGGATAAGTACGAATACAAAGTAAGATTGGGCGAAATAGATACCCTTATCATAGACAAAGATTTCGAAGAGGCAGCTATTATTGCGGATTCCATCGACTGGAAACGCGTTAAGAGCGTGAAGACTTTGTGCATGATAAGTGACGTTTACAAATATGTGAACAGACTTGAGGATGCTGAAGAGCTCCTTAGTCTGGCTTATGAGAGACACCCTTCTTCGAAGAGCGTTGTTTTTGCGCTCTGCGAACTGTGCATTAAACTTGACCAGTACGTTCCTGCTCTTGAGTACTATAAGGAATACGTTCAGCTTGCTCCCGATGATTACGGAAGATATGTTTTACAGTATAAATTATACGTTGCTCAGGATGTTTCACTTGAGGAGAGAATTGAGGTCCTTCTTGAGTTAAAGAAACATACCCCTATTCCCAAATGGCAGTATGAGCTGGCATATCTTTATCATCGAATCGGGGATTCTGCAAAATGTATAGAAGAGTGTGATGAGATTATTCTTTGGTACGGAGAAGGAAAGTATGTAACCAAAGCCATGGAGCTTAAGATGCAGCACTCTCCCCTTACTCCTACCCAGCAGGCCAAGTACGACACAAAGGATATTACAGGTACACTTTTCCCCGCTGAGGAGAAGCCTTATACCACAGTGATTCCTAATGTGGAGGCAGATACAATCCCTGCAGCTCCTCAGATGGCAGAGGATGATCATGTAGCGAATCTGCAGGTTAAGACCGATGTTGGTGAATATAACACGATTAACCTTCAGAAGGAACTCGCCGACAGCATGAAGGATATGTGGGAAGTAACTCCTGACAATCTTATTCGCCCCGTAAGCACATCCCTTCATCCTGGAGATGTTAAGCCTGTTGGTGGAAACGATACGGAAGATTATCCCGACGCATACACCGAGGCCGGCTTTGTTGAAGACGATCCCATGGCAACAAAGGTTCTTAAGGAAATCAGAGAAGAGAACAATGCCGATGCTGTGGAAGAAGTTTTCTTCAATGATGACAATAAGAACAACGGATTTGGTGATGATAACTTTGACCACATTCTTGGAATGGAATACGATGGACAGATGTCCATGGTTGTTCCTGAACAGACTGTGGATGACGATACCCAGATAACCGGTCAGCTCAGAATTGAAGATATTCTTGCTGAGTGGGAACAGAAGAAGAAAGACAATGAGAAGCAGCTGGAGGAAGAAGTTCGCCAGAGAGTTTTGGAACACACAGGAAACATTCTGGTAGACTTTGACTTTGCTGTTAGAGACGGTCTCCTTGAGAAACTTGAGAAAGAGCCCATAGACGAGAACGCCGATTACTCAGACCTGCCTGACTACGACGAGGACGAGGAGCCTCAGGGTGAAGAAGAGTATCAGGAAGAGGAGAACTTTGAGGAGGAGTATCCCGAAGAAGAATACGCAGAGGATGAAAACTTCGAGGATGACTTTGAAGACGCTGAACCTGTAGAAGAAGTTGAAGCAGTAGAAGAAGATACGGAAACTGTGGAAGATGCTACCGGCGAGATGACCTTCGAGGAAGATCTGGAGACAGAAGAGCCCGAGGAAACAGAGGCGGTTGAGGAAACTGCGGAAGAAGAAACTTCTGAAGAATCGGAGACAATCGCTGAGCACGAAGCCTCTGAAGAGGTTCCCGAAGAGACTGAAGAGAAAGTAGAAGAGGAGACTCCCGAGGCAGTAGAAGAAAAAGCAGACGAAACCTCCGAAACTGCAGAAGAAGCTGTAGAGGAAAAGGCCGAGAAGGAAGAAGAGGCAGAGAGCACAGGAAATGCCGATGTGGTGGCAGCTGAAGCCGCTGCAGAAGCTGAGGACAATTCCCCTTCTCCCAGGGAACTTTCAAAGGAAGAGAAGGAGCTTTACGCCTCCTACATTCAGAATAAGAAGATACAGGGACAGCTTGTTAACGCAGTGGATTCTGTAAGCCTTGCTCCATACGCAGGCAACCTGATTATCACAGGCGAAGAGGGCATGGACCCTACAACCCTTGCGAAGAATATCATGAAGGAGATTCAGCTTATTGACAGCAACTTCTCCGGAAAGATTGCCAAGATAAGCGGAAACTCCCTTAATGCGAGAGAGCCTTCCGAAATAATCGGAAAGATATCGAACGGCGCACTCATCATTGAGAACGCAGGCCGCATGACTCCTGAGACAGCCGACCAGCTGTACAAATCTCTCCAGAACGAGGATGCAGGAATCATTATCGTAATGGCAGGCACCAAGAAGTCCATAGCCAAACTTATGGACGCAGCTCCCAAGCTCAAGGAGTGCTTTGCAGCACAGATTGATTTGGAAGCACTGGATAATGACACACTTGTCAGATTTGGTAAGGAGTATGCTCTTTCACAGGAATACTCAATTGATGAAATGGGACTTCTTGCTCTCCACACCAGAATTTCCGATCATCAGACCAGCGACCATGCAGTAACGATGATAGAGGTCAAGAAGATGATTTCCGATGCCATAAGAAATGCCAACAGAAAGAATATCGGTCATTTCTTTGATGTTTTGTTCGGAAAGCGTTATGATAATGAGGACATGATCATTCTTAAGGAAAAAGACTTCGCATAAGGGGGCTACGCCATATGGCAGAGAAGGTATTTATTTCAGAGGACGACCAGTATTTATTTGCTCAAGGTTCTCATTATGATATCTACAAGAAGCTTGGTGCGCACATTTCTGTTGAGAACAAAGTCAGAGGCACATACTTTGCGGTATGGGCTCCCAATGCTGCATATGTAAATGTGGTGGGATCATTCAACGAATGGAATGAATGGTCACACCCCATGACCAAATTAGGACCCGGAGGAATCTGGGCTCTTTTTGTACCCGGAGTCGGAGAGGGGGATATTTACAAGTACCTGATAACCACTCCTTCCAACGAGAAAATCTACAAGGCAGATCCCTTTGCAAACTACAGCGAGTTAAGACCTGCAACCGCTTCGGTAGTAACTGATTTATCGGGCTTTGACTGGGAAGATTCCAAGTGGCTTAAGAAGAGATCCAAGGTCGATAAACAAAGAGAACCCCTTGCAATTTACGAGTGCCATATCGGTTCATGGATGAAGCATCCTAACGGAACAGAGGACGGCTTTTATTCCTACAGGGAATTCGCCGACAGAATAGTAAAGTACTTAAGCGAAATGAAATTTACTCATGTGGAACTCATGGGTATAGCTGAGTATCCCTTCGACGGTTCCTGGGGATATCAGGTAACCGGTTATTACGCTCCCACAGCAAGATACGGAGAGCCCAAGGACTTTATGTATCTTATAAACGAACTCCACAAAAATGACATCGGTGTCATCCTGGACTGGGTACCTGCTCATTTCTGTCCTGATGCCCACGGCCTTGGAAGATTCGACGGAACCTGCATTTACGAAGATCCAGACCCCAGAAGAGGGGAGCATCCCGAATGGGGAACCAAGATATTTAATTATGGCAAAACCGAAGTCCGCAACTTCCTCATTGCCAATGCAATCTATTGGATGAAAGAGTTCCATGTGGACGGATTAAGAGTTGACGCTGTTGCCTCCATGCTGTATCTGGATTACGGCAAGAAGGATGGACAGTGGCTACCAAACATTTACGGCGGCAACAAGAACCTTGATGCCATAGAATTTTTCAAGCACCTAAATTCCATTATTCACAAGATGGATCCCGGTTTTATGACCATCGCCGAGGAATCCACCGCGTGGCCCAAAGTTACAGCTCCTCCGGAAGAGGATGGACTTGGATTCTCCTTCAAGTGGAATATGGGATGGATGCATGACTTTTGTGAATACATGAAACTTGACCCTATTTACAAGAGGGATAACCATTACAACATGACTTTTGCCATGAGCTACAATGAGTCGGAGAATTATATTCTCCCTCTTTCCCATGATGAGGTGGTTCATCTTAAGTGCTCAATGGTTGAGAAGATGCCCGGATACGAGGTGGATAAGTACGCAAATCTTCGTGCCGGATATACATTTATGTTTGGACATTCCGGAAAGAAGCTCCTTTTTATGGGGCAGGAGTTTGCCCAGGAGAGAGAGTGGAGCGAAGCCAGAGAGCTTGACTGGTTCCTGCTTTCCAAGCCCTTGAACAAGGGAATGCATGATTACGTAAAGAGACTTCTTGAGATTTACCGCAAATACCCTGCCATGTACAAGCATGATAACAACTGGGGTGGTTTCGAGTGGCTTTCTGCAGATGATAAGGATTACAGTACTTACGCTTTCTACAGAAGAGAGGAGTCAGGCAAAAACAACATCCTCTTCGTTTTGAACTTTACCCCTATAAAGAGAGAAGGCTTCAGAGTAGGGGTTCCCTTCGACACAAAATATAAACTTCTCCTTAACAGCGACGATAAGGAATTCGGTGGAAACGGAAACGTGGTACCTGCCACTATTAAGGCTGAGAGAATTGAAGCAAACTATAAGGAGCTTTCCATAGGCTTTGACCTTCCTGCTTTCAGTGCGGAAGTATTTGTTTTTGACAGTCCTAAAGAAAAATAAATATTTGTCCGAAATAAGAGGTGAGAGTATCACCTCTTTTTATTTGTTGACTTTTTCTGTTTGGAGAACATGTATGAAGATTTCGTTTGAAAATGCAAACACATACGTGGACAGGACAGGAACTTACGAGAAAACTCAAACAAACAACAAAACAACCGGCCAGCAGGCTTACAGTGCAGACATTTCCGGAATAGTTATGGATAACGAAGCATATACGGTTCACGGACGAACCATGCGGGATGTTATGCAGGATGCGCAGAATATTGATGTTAAGGCGCAGACTGACTATTTGACGGTAATGTCTCATTCTATGTCCGGGGAAGATTTTGGAAAACTGCTTGAGGAAGGCGTAGATCCTGCATCCTGCGATGCGCACACAACAGTTACCATAATGGATAAAATTAAGGCAGAGCTTGCCAAATCCGGAGTATCCGTGGAGGGCTTTACCGA
Source organism: uncultured Lachnospiraceae bacterium (assembly GCA_947167445.1). GTDB lineage: Bacteria > Bacillota > Clostridia > Lachnospirales > Lachnospiraceae > G11. Next base: position 21,939 of record CAMVID010000019.1, on the reverse strand, counting down.
TGATATAGACCCCGAGACTCTTAAGGAGATTGCAGGGTCTGAGGCCTATGCAAACCATCTTGCCGCCTCTTTGAAAAACGCCGATGTTCCCGTTACCGAGGAGAATGTTAAGGAAGCAGATGACGCAGTCAAAAAGGCCATGGAACTTAATCCCCTTTCCGAGGGTGAACTGAAATATCTTGTTCTTAATGACCTTGGTCCTTCCATCGAGAACCTTTATCTTGCAAACCACTCGGGAGCGGTAGATGCCAACAGGCAGTCCAAGGGATACTTCATGGAGGGTAACGGATATTATGCCAAGAAGGCCGATGGAGCTGACCTTGCTTCTCTGGAAACCCAGGTAGAAGAAATCCTTTCCGAGGCAGGAATAGAAATAAGCGAAGAGAATATTGAAAAGGCAAAATGGCTTATAGAAAAGGGAATTCCCTTAACAGACCGCACCTTCAAAACCCTTGATAAAAACAAGAGTGTGGATCTTCCCGTAAGTGAAGAGCAGGCTGTGAAAGCAGTTGTGGCAGCAATGTCGGATTCCATACCTGCCATGAAGGCTGACCTTACCAATACAGAAACAAAATATGAAAAGGCAGCTCGGCTTGAGAAGAGAGTCGAGGCTTTGTTAAATGACAGCACAATTTCTGTTCACGACAGAAGGGTCCTTGAGGAAACTCGTCTTAAGATGACGGCGGAAGTGAATGTGAAACTTATCGAAAGCGGCTTTTCAATCGACACTTCCGATTTGGAAGAGCTGGTTGATGCCTTAAAGGAAGCCGAGATAAGTGTAGCAAAGAGATATTTCCCCGGAGATGATGCCGAGGCTGCAGTGGCAAACAAGGCTCTCCTTGATGAGACCGTTTCCAAGAGAAACAGCTTATACGAGATGCCGGCATCGACGCTTGGAAGTCTTATCTTCACAAGACACGAAAGCGTAACCGTGGAATCCCTTTACAACGAGGGACTCAGACAGAAGAACGATTTCGAAGCCGCAAGGGAATCATACGAAACCCTTATGACAGCTCCCAGAAGAGACCTTGGAGACAGCATCAAGAAGGCTTTCGCAAACGTTGATGACATTCTTAAAGATTTAAATATGGACCTTTCTGACAGAAACAGAAGGGGCGTAAGAATCCTTGCTTATAACCGCGTGGAGATTACGGAAGAAAACATCGAAAAGATGGTTGAAGCGGACAGAAGAGTGAACCGTGTGGTTGAGAGAATGACTCCCGCTGCAGCGCTTAAGATGATCAGGGATGGTGTGAATCCCCTTAAGACTTCCTTCGAAGAACTTGAGACTTATCTTAAGAACGGAAACGAAGATACCGAAAAGCAGATGGAAACCTACTCAAGATACCTTTACAGACTTGAGCAAAACGGCGAAATCTCCGATGATGAAAGAACTGCTTACATTGGAATCTTCAGGATGTTAAGACAGATTGAAAAGAGTGACGGAGCGGTAATCGGAAGAGTGCTTGAAGCAGGCAGGGAATTGAATTTCTCAAACCTTTTAAGCGCAGCAAGAATCGCAAAGAAATCCGGAATGGACATTCTGGTGGATGACAATTTTGGCGGCCTTAAGGACCTGGTATACTCCGACACACCAATTGACGTTCAGGTATCTGCCGGTGATTCAGGAAGTGACTTCCTCTACAAGCAGACCTTTGAGGAGTTAAAGGAAATCGCTTCAGAGACCATAAACGATAAAGAGATCACAGAACTTCTGGAAAAAGCAGATTTATCTCCAACCCTTCCTCACATTAAAGAGGCTGTGGAAGGCAAGAACAATCCCTCCAAATCCTGGAACAGGGTAAACAGGTTTGTGGGTAAGGAGAAACTTGACGTTTTTGCCAAAAATATACTTGATGCATTTACAGGAAGAGATGAAGCCATAGAGGCATATGAGATGGCAGCGGAGGAGATAAAGACTTCCCTTTCGGAGGATATGTATAATCCCTCCCTTAAGGCACTGGATATCAGAGATATGAAGTCATCCCACATTTTCATGTCGGTGGCTGTGGGAATGGCAAGGGAAGAAATCTACGAAATTCCCGTAACCGGCGTAGATGGTGAATCTTCAATAAGACTTACCATAAGACATGACAGCGAGAATAAGGGTAATGCACTTATTACTCTTCCTACCGAGGATATGGGAGAAGTGTCCCTGTCCCTAAGACTTGAAGGCAATGAAGCAAGCGCATTTCTTATCAGCAGAGAGGATAATAAAGAAAAACGAGAAACTCTTAAGAATATGCTAAACATTGCCTTCGAAAAAGACGATATAACCTTTAGAAATCTTCTCTACACCGATCGTCTTAAAACCCCCGAATCAAGGGGAGAAGAAATAGAGAATCAATCCACCTACAGAATCTACAAAGCAGCGAAGACTGTGGTGGAAGCAATGAGACAAGTCTACTAAACGCACCAGCGAGAAAGAGGAACTATGAGAATTAATTACAACGTATCCGCAATGATAGCCAACAACTCATTACAGAGAAACGACAACAATCTTTCGGCATCCCTGGAGAGACTTTCCTCCGGACTTAAGATTAATCATGGTAAAGACAATCCCGCAGGACTTGCAATGGGAAAAAGAATGAATGCTCAGCTTAAGGGACTTTCCGTAGCAACCCAGAACGCATCAAACGGAATCTCCATCATAGAAACCGCAGACGGTGCTATGGCTGAGATGCAGGATATTTTGCAGCGTGTCAATGAACTTTGCGTCAAAGCCAACAACGGAACCTTAAGTGATGACGACAGAAAGATCATCAACGATGAAGTAGTTGAACTTAAGGACGAGCTTACAAGAATCAAGAACACAACAGAGTTCAACTCAATGCCCATCCTTAACGGCGAATTCGAATATCGTGGATACACAAGCGATAAGGAAGTAAAGGTTTCCGAGTATGACAAGGATATGAATACGGCTACTCCTTACAAGCTTGATACACTTAATCTTACCTGGGATGATGAAGGAAAAGTTTCTGAAGTTGCAATGACTTCAACTGACCCGAAGCTTGAAAATGCTACAGTTGAGACCGAAGACAACCTTGTTACCATCACTACTCAGGACGGATATAAGATTGAACTTGATATGAACCAGGTTCCCGCAGGGGCAGCAGGAACCACAACAACAAAAACAGACCTTTCTATCGACCTTACCGGCATCGGCTCCATGAGACTTCAGGTTGGTGCCAACGAAGGACAGGTTCTTGAAATCCCCATTCCTGACGTTTCCCTTCGTCACATGGGAATCAGAGATATAGACGTTTCTACCAAAGAAGGCGCACAGGATGCCCTTGAGAGAATCGGTGGAGCAATCTCCTATATCTCACAGGTAAGAAGTGAACTCGGCGCTTTACAGAACAGACTTGAAAGTAATGTAGACAGCCTTGACATAACCTATGAAAACATGACATCTTCGTACTCCCGTATCATGGATGTTGATATGGCAGAGGAAATGTCAGAGTACACAAAGAATCAGATTCTCACCCAGGCAGGTACTTCAATGCTTGCCCAGGCTAATGAAAGACCCTCTCAGGTATTACAGCTTCTTCAGTAATACAGGAAGTAAGGAGGTAGTGGTATGACTAACGAAAAAAAACAACAGTTTACACTCCGAATATCAAAAGCCAACAAGACAGATCTGATAGTAGTTCTTTATGACATGGTTCTGGAATATTTAGAGGACGCAAGAATCGCCCATGCAAGTGATGATACCGATGCTTTCAAGGAAGCAATCAGAAAGATCAGAAACTGCATGCAGGAGCTCATAGCATCACTTCACTTTGAGTATGAGGTGGCAGCAAATCTTCTGTCCCTTTACATCTACGTGAACAAGGAACTTGTGAGAGCATCCGTTCACTATGATGATGACGTTCTTGATCATGTGGAATCTGTAATCATAAAGCTTAGAGACGCCTACAGCCAGATTTCCGCTAATAACCATGAGGAGCCTCTTATGCAGAACACCCAGAATGTGTATGCAGGTTTGACCTATAACAAAAACCTCATGAACGAAGAGCTGTTTGATGATAAACCAAACAGAGGTTTATACGTTTAACATACAGTCTATAAGGCAGTAAAAATAATAAAGAGCGGAGGAATTTGCATGGATGCAAGAGGGGTATTTTTGGAACTTGGAGAGGACTATGATGAGGTTCTCGGACGACTTATTACAGATGAGAGGATAACAAAGTACCTTAAGAAATTCGCGGACGGTGGCTCAATAGCCGATATACACGGCTTTCTCGCAGATGAAAACTACGAGGAGGCTTTTCGTCTTGTCCACACTGCAAAGGGTATGGCCATGAACATGGGCCTCACAAAACTAACTGCTGTGACCAGCGACTTATGCGAAGAGTTAAGAGGCGGGAAACCAAACAAACCCATCGACGATATGATCAAGGCCGTGGAGGATGAATTTGAAAAAACTAAGGCTGTTATAGGACAAATGGATTAGTACCTTTAAGCCTGTTTCTTCTTATATTTATGTGATTTGAAATTCAGAAAGGTTTTGACATCCAATAAACCCAGTGTTTATCGGATGTTGAGGCCTTTTCTTTTTGCCAAAATCGAGTCACATTTGTAACATTTTCACGAAAATCAACTTTTTGGGTGAAACCTATTTACAAAGGACTATGCGCTTGCTTATAATCCAGATTGTCGTTAAGTTATTCCGAAGGTATTAATCTTCACCGCGGTTTTCTCCGCATAATTCCAAATATTGCAGAGGTGTGAGCTATGGATGTAAAGCATATCATCTTGCTCTGTACTCTCTGTAGTGATTTAAGGGAACGCCTTATTCCAAACGTGCTGGTAGGGGTGCTGCTCGTTTACGGGTTGGTGTTTCGGTGGATTGATGAAGGGATAAAGGGAGTTTTAATAGGTATCGCTATTGTTCTGATTGTGGCAGGAATAATGATTCCGTTCTACTTGAGAAGAATGATTGGCGCGGGGGATATCAAATTGCTGGGGACTGTCTCCGGGATTATTCTGCCTGAGCAGATACTTCACTTTTGGTTTTATTCATTTGCCATAGCGCTTTTGATTGCTCTGGTGATGAAACTTGGCTATGGAGCAAAAAAAACAGAAGGAGTTCCATTGGCCTTGCCAATATGTTTGGCATTCTTTTACGTAACGGGAGGAAAATAATTATGGTGGCAATTACTATCTTGTGCTCTGATAAAGAGTACGCAAACGCACTCATGGAAAGTTTAAGTGAGGAATTCAGAACCGAAGCACGAATCAGTGTGTACACGGATCCTATCAAGTACAATCCTCAGGAAGTCGATGATGTATATTACGTGACAGCTTATGAGGAATCGGATGATTGGAAAGGGGTAATTATCCCCGAAAGGACTTTGTTCCTTGCAGAAAATGAACAGAAATCCTCGAATGAAAATGTTATTTCAAAATACAGTTCTGTGGACTTAATCAAGACCAGGCTGATTGAAATGATTACAAGTACCGGCAAGGCGGGAGTAATCAGACAAGAAAGCGTTGAAGCAAAATCGTCAAAAGCTCCAAAACTTATAGGCTTCTTCTCACCTGTTCGCAGATGCAGCCAGACAACCTTGAGCCTTACTATGGGCAACGTAATTTCAGAGACCAACAAAGTATTATTCATAAGCTTTGAAAGCTTTTCTCCCTTATGGTCCCATATTGAGTCTTCCAAAAAGAAAACAATGGAAGACCTTCTATTAATCACGAAGGAGTCACCCGAGAAATTCAATTTGTTTTTCGAGACTGTAGTTTACCATGGTGACTTTATCGACATTCTTCCCCCTATTAAATCACTACATCAGATCTTGGACGTCAGAGCAAAGGATTGGGTAGATTTAATCAATCAAATAAAAATCAAATGTGATTATGACGTGATTATTCTGGATTTGTCGGAATCAATACATGGATTGCTGGATTTGATGGGAATGTGCGAGCGGATTTATACGCTTACGCAAGAAGACTACTGTGCTAAGGCTAAATTGAATGAGTATGAAACACTCCTAAGGAACTGTGAGCACGATGACATTATGTTTAAGACTGTTAAACACAGGCTTCCCTATATTGAAGAGATTCCGGATGGATTACGTTACCAGCCATTTTCAGTGTTTGCAAAATATGTAAGGGAAATGATTATGGGGGACGGATTATATGCACGATTATGCGTGGATTAAGGACAAGGTTAAAGCAGATTTTTTGGAGCGCATCAGCACAGAGGGCGAATTGACTGATGAAGAAGCTTTGGAAGAGGTAAGGGAAATCATATCTGAGACAAACCTTACGGCATCTTTATCGATAGATGACAGAATCAGACTTGAAAGAGAAATTTTTTCATCGATAAGAAAGCTGGATATTCTTCAAGGCCTTCTTGATGATCCGGATGTAACTGAAATAATGATAAACGGCGTTGACCCGATTTATGTTGAGAAGGAAGGAAAACTGATAAAGAGGGAAGAACGTTTTGAAAGAGAGAAACTTGAGGATGTAATACAGCAGATAGTTGCCGGATGCAACCGCACGGTAAATGAAGCATCCCCAATAGTCGATGCCAGGCTGGACGACGGATCCAGGGTAAACGTTGTTCTATCTCCGATTGCTCTTAATGGACCTATTCTGACTATCCGCCGCTTTCCAAGATCACCTATGAAAATGGATGACTTGATAAGATTTGGTTCTATTACTCCGGAGCTTGTGGAATTTCTAAGAAAGCTTGTCAAAGCTAAATACAACATATTTATTTCCGGAGGTACCGGATCTGGAAAGACAACGTTTTTAAATGTCTTGTCTGAGTTCATACCTTGTGAAGAGAGAGTGATTACCATCGAGGACAGTGCCGAACTTCAGATTGCAGGTATAGATAATCTTGTAAGGCTTGAGACAAGAAACAGTAATGTTGAGGGATGCAGTCCCATTTCCATAAGGGATTTAATCAAATCCGCTCTTAGAATGCGACCGGACAGAGTGATTGTCGGGGAAGTAAGAGGGGCGGAAGCACTGGATATGCTGCAGGCAATGAACACCGGACATGACGGATCGTTAAGCACCGGACATGCAAACAGCGCATCAGATATGCTTTCAAGGCTGGAGACCATGGTCCTTATGGGAATGGATTTGCCGCTTACTGCCATAAAGAAACAGATAGCATCCGGAATAGATATATTAATCCATCTGGGAAGGCTTAGGGACAGGTCCAGGAAACTGCTTCAGATTAACGAAATAGAAGGGTTTGTAGATGGTGAGATTTTAACCAGAGTTCTATATGAATTTGAGGAGGAATATGAAGATGAAGCCGGAAAGATTCATGGGAAATTCATTAAAAAATCGAATCTTTCCCATACGGAAAAACTCAAAGCAGCCGGAGTTGGATTATAAGGTTTACCGGTTTTCAGCCAAAGAGCGCATGCTGTATGTTTTGCTGATTATAGGTGCCATGGTCGGGGTTTCATACTTGTTTTACAGAAGTCTGTGGGGATTGGTTGTGGTTTCTCCAATGGGATTGTATTTCTGGAAAAGCATAAAAGAAGACGAATGCAAGAAACGAAAAGCAAAATTGGCTGTCCAGTTTAAGGATTGCATCAAGTCAGTATCGGCAGCTATGAAAGCCGGTTACTCAGTAGAGAATGCCTTTAGAGAAAGCATAAAAGATATCAATCTTGTATATGGAGAGGACTCTCTTATGTCCGCGGAGCTTAGAAGCATTATATCAGGCCTTTCCAATAATGTAACGCTGGAAGAAAAACTGATATCTCTGGGGGAAAGAAGCGGAATTGAGGATATCAGGGAGTTCGGAGAAATATTCAAAATTGCCAAAAGAGGCGGAGGAAACCTGACTGAGATTATTTCTGACACAGTTTCTTTAATGGACAGAAAGTCGGAGATAGATGCGGAAATTGATGTTCTGATCAGTTCAAGAAGAACAGAAAGCAGAATTATGGAAGCGGTTCCTTTTGCGATTATAGTTTATATTTCAGCCACATCGCCGGGATTTTTTGAGAGCCTGTATCACAATTTTCTCGGGATTGTGATAATGACCATATGCTTAGGTGCATATTTTGGAGCTGTAGTTTTATCAAAGAAAATTGTAAGTATTGAGGTTTGAAAATGCTTAAGCTGGTTATTTACTCACTTACGCTACTTGGGATGCTGGGGATAATGATTGCTGCTAAAATTCATAATTCGAAGTTGAAAAATCCGGAGAGGGATTTGCTTCAAATGTCGGCCATATTCATTTATACATGGATTGGTAAAAGGCGAATCAAAGGGACAAACATAATCCGGGCTGAAAGAGGAATGAATGAGACACTTCGCGCTTTGAACCCCGGAAAGAAAGTTGAGACTCTGAGGAAAGAGTACGCCATTGGGAAAATAAAAATGGTATTTGTGATTCTTCTTTCCGGAAACGTGCTTGCCATTGCTGTCTGCCTGGGAGGCATGGGAAGAGGAATCATCACTGAGGGGGGAATGATTGAGAGAAACGACTACGGAAAGGGTGCCAAAGTCGCGGAAGTGACGGTGGAGGCTCAGGGACTTCCTTTCCATGAAGATTTTTCGATTAGTGTTCATGAACGTGAGTATTCTGAAGAACAACTTGATTCAATGGTAAACGAGTTTCTGGAAAACCTTGAGAAGAAAGTAATCGGACAAAACGAAAATGCAGATCAGGTTAAAAGAGATTTGAACTTAGTCAGAAACCTGGAGGGATATCCCTTCATGCTTTCGTGGGACAGCCAAAACTACAACATCATAAATTCGGAAGGAAGAGTAAGGAATGAAAGTGTTTCCGAGGAAGGTGAGATAGTAAACCTCTCATGCGAATACAAGTATGGAAATTATGTGGGCAATTACGAATTTGCCGTAAGGGTTCTTCCACCGGATTATTCTGAGGAGGAGATATGGAGAAATGCAGTTGAGGAAGAGTTGCAAAAATCACAAGAGGCTACAAGCCTGGATACCGATTTACTACTGCCTGCTATGGCGGATGACACGGATCTGATCTGGACAGAAAGAGACACGGATGAAAGCGCTGTTCTTCTGATTCTCTCACTTGTAATTGGGATTATAGTATTTCACCTGAAGGATAAGGACCTGGAGAAAAGCTATAAAGAAAGAAATGAAGAACTTTTAAGCGATTACTGCAAAGTTGTCAACAGACTGACTTTATACATGTCGGCAGGAATGACTGTGCGAGCTGCATTTAACAAAATAGCCGGCGATTACAGGAACAGCTTGGATAAACAAAGAAAGAAAAGATTTGTTTACGAAGAAATGATATTGACCTGCAACGAAATGCAAAATGGTGAGTCTGAGGTCAAATCATATGAGAATTTTGGATTGAGATGCTCGGTTGGGGAATATACAAGGCTGGTGGGACTGCTGGGGCAAAGCCTTAAAAAAGGAAATGCAGGTCTTCTGTCAGACCTTAAAGCCGAAGCTTATCGGGCACAAACAGAAAGACAAAACACTATAAGAAAGAAAGGAGAAGAGGCGGGGACGAAGCTTTTGCTACCAATGACAATAATGCTTGGAATAGTTATGGTACTCATCATGATGCCGGCTTTTATGTCCTTCGCAGGATAGAAAATGAGAGATTTAATGAGAAGGTTTTTTAAAGAAGAAGATGGAATGGGGACAGTTGAGATAATTCTGATAATAGTTGTACTTATTGGTTTGGTTATTATTTTTAAGAACCAGATTACAGGTGTGGTAAATACCCTTTTTGGCAAGATAACAAATGAAATTTCGGGATTCTAAGTTTAGCGGATATATAACAGTATATTGTACGCTGACATTTATGGTTATGATGTCGCTTGTGATGCTGTTGACAGAAGGGGCAAGAACAAGCGGAGCCAGATTCATGTCTGAATATGCGGTAGATATCGGATCGGACTCATTGCTTGCCGAATATCACAGAGAACTGTTTTACAAGTATAATCTTTTGTTTATTGACACGTCCTATGGAACACCTCAGCCGGATTTGGGCAAAACTTCAGCCCATATGAGAGATTATGTGGATAAAAACCTCGCAGTAAGAGGTTTGGCTAAACTGGCGGGTGGAACGGATTTATATGGTTTGAGTGCAGGAGATGTCAGTTCAACAAATGCCTCATATATTACTGATAATTCCGGGGAGGTTTTCAGAAGACAGGCGGAAGAAGAAAGAAGGCAGATGCTTGGTCTTACCCTGATATCGGATCTGACGGGTCTGGGGGAGAGAACGCCTCAGGGAATTACAGAGGGTAAATATGACTCTCTTAGAGAGGAAGTTGAAAGCGGGATTAATGAAGCGCGGAATACGAAGATCAAAATCTCAGAGGATGAATACGAGAATCTGGAAGTTAACAATCCAGCCGATGGAATAAATTCGAAGAGAGGGATGGGGGCTCTTGTTCTTGCAATGAAAGATACATCCGGAATATCCAAGGCTAAGGTTGACCTGAATAATCGGATTGGAAGAAGGGCAATCAACATGGGCATTGGAGTTAATCCGGAGAAATATGCGTCAGAGACACCTGCAGACAAGCTGCTTTTTAAGGACTATATAAAAACCTACTTTGGGTGTTATGGCAAGGAACTTGAAGATTCTTATTTGCAATATGAAAGAGAATATATCCTGCTTGGTAAGGAGTCTGACCTTGAGAACCTTGAGGGGGTGGCCAGAAGATTGTTGGCCGTCAGGGAGACTTCAAACATAGAATACCTTTTGTCATGTGAAAGCAAACGTATGGCTATTAAAGCGGTGGCTTCAACAGTGAGTGCCATAGCGACACTGCCATGGCTTGAGCCGTTGCTGGAATATTCAATTCTTTTTGGATGGGCTTTTGCAGAAAGCGTAACGGATCTGCGCTGCCTCTTCAACGGAGGGAAAGTGCCCCTGATTAAAACTGATGCCTCTTGGAAGACCGATCTGGACAGTGCGCTGGAAAACGCATACATGGATTATGACTGTGGAGGAGGCGAGGGATTAAGCTATGAAGAATACTTGGATATGTTTTTGATGATACAGAACGTAAGTGAACAAAGTGAGAGAGCTTTGGACATTATGGAACTAACAATAAGAAAGACTCCGGGCAATGCAAGTTTTAGGATAGATGGTTGTATAGAGGGATTAACTGTCCAAACCAATATCAAGAGCCGATACGGAGATGACTTTTATCTTACAAGAAATATTTTTTACTAATGAACAAGAAGGTGGACCTTTGAAAGATGCTTTTCCTGAAACAAGTCTAAGAAAAAATACTAATTCAAAAATGGAAAAACCTCTAAGCATCTTAAATGATGTGTCTATTGTCACCTCTCTGAAAGAAATTTTTGCACCCCATAAACAAGAACAGTTGTCAGGAAAAGCGTCTTTCAGAGGTTCACCAAAATTAAAGGGCAGCATGGCAGTGGAAGCGGCTTTGGCCATTCCGATATTCATATTTGCAATACTTACTGTCTATGTGTATTTTACAGCCCTTTCTACCCACACCAAATTGGTGATGGAACAAAGGGAGAAAGGGAAAAAAATATGTATCTATTCAAATCTGTATGAGTCATTTCTTGGTGTGGGAGATACCGTTAGTCTGACGGAGAGCAGGCAAGTCAGCCCCATATCTCCCACACTTCTTATATCGGAATATCGAGTATGGGCAACATTTTATGCCCATGCCTGGACGGGGTATGACATCTCGGGTAACAGTGGTGCGGCAGAGGAAGAAGAATATGTGTACATAACACCTGAAGGCAGTGTGTACCACAAAGATATAAATTGCTATCATCTGAGATTGTCGATAAAGAGTACCACAAAAGAAGAGGTTGGAGACCTTAGAAATTCAGACGGCGGAAAGTACCAAAACTGTGAATTCTGCGGAAGAAGAGCATATAACGGTACGTTTTATGTTACGGATTCGGGAGATTGCTATCATACGACGTTGGGTTGTCCCGGGTTAAAAAGAACAATAGAAACTATACCGATTTCCAAGGTCGGAAACAGAACACCTTGCAGTCGGTGCGGAGGATAATATGAGCTATATTTTTTTGATTCCTGCCACGTATTCGGATTTAAAAGAAAAGCAGATTTCTTTGTTTGCGTTGGTAGCAGGGATGACATTGGGAATGATTAAACTGGTTCTGGGAATCTCGAATGACGGTTTTTTTTATGCGATAGCGCTTATCCCCGGATTGGCTCTGATAATCTGCTCATATATATTTGCAGGAAAAATCGGAAGGGGAGACGGACTGGCGCTGTTAATTCTTGGAGCTATTGAGGGGTATAGAAAATGCATGATCATTACGCTTATCGGTATAGGAGCAATGTTTGTTTTTTGCCTCGTTGGATTGATTATAAGGAAGCTAAATCGAAACACCGAAGTCCCGTTTATTCCTTTTCTTACAGTCGGAATGGTAATTACACACTTGGCGGGTATATGACGGTTGAAGCAACGTTACTTTTACCGGTCGTTTTCTTCATAACAATTCTTCTTATATACATAGGTCTGTATATGTACGATGATTGCATTATCAAACAGGATAACGCCCGGATGATAATTCGCATGGGACAAATTAAATGGACAGACGATGACAACATAATCAGAAGGTTTAATGAATACGAAAATGAATGGTATTACGATAAATACGTTGCTTTTGTGAAGGACTCAAGAGATTTGGATATATCTTCATCAGGATTTGTTGTAAATGAAAAAGCTCATTTGCAGGTTCCGCGAATGTTTCCTTTTGATACAAATGAGTGGAATTTGGCAGACTCTATAGAGAGCGCTCGCTTCGAGGTTGTCAGAATATTGAGGGATTTAAGGAAGGTTAAGAATAATGGACGCAGTTACGCATTGCAGGATAATGGGTAGAAACTGTCTAAAGGTGAGTACATCTGATGAAGACAGAAATAAATACATATATAAGATGTGGATTAACAATCCTGTTGAGGGATTCGTGAGGGGCAATGAGAGAACAGAAGATGGAATAAACTACCTGGTTTACTATGTGGATACTTTAAAGCCGATGGATGCTGTCTATAAGGAAGGCATGCTTGATTTTGAGGAGCTGTGTCACATTATCTTTTCTATCTGTAAAGAAAGGGAGAGGCTTAGAAAGTATATGCTTCCGTGGACGCAAATGGTCCTTTCGGAAAAGTACATATATAAGAATCTGGACTCGTCAGATTTTTATTTTGTCTATTTGCCTTTACAAGAAGTTCATATCGAAAACTCTTTGGCTGATTACTTGATTGGGGTGATAGATTACGATGACGAGGAGTTGGTTGAAGCTATATATGATGTTTACACCATGAAGGATGATGAGGGTTGGCCGGAGGTTCTCAGACAGAGACTCATTAACCTTAGGGAACAACGTCGAATTCTTTCAGTCGAACCAGCTGACAATGTTTCAACGGACAGAACGCTTATGGTAGAGAGTAAGCGTGACGGAAACCTCGAGAAACCCAAAGAGGTAAAACCGGACAGGGTAAAGGATGCGCTTTGCTATGGGGGAATATATCTTGTTGTAGCATCAGTGGCGGTATATAGCATAATAGAAGAATTCATTTTGGAGAACTATGAGGTGATTCTTTTAGGTATAGGGGTTGTTGCTATGAGCCTTTTGGCTGCGACAATAATCACGAGAGTTTTAACCCCTTCTATATATGAAAGAATAATGGAAGTTATAGGAACTAAAAATAACAGAAAAGAAAAGAAATCAGAGGAAGCCGATCTCGGCAATACGGTACGAGAGGAAATAATTACAAAGGAAGCAGATTATGGTAAGACGGTTTATATTGAAGCACCAAAACCAAAGAACATACTGTACGGACAGGGAGATAACCACTTCAATATAGACTTAAACAGTTTGCCGATTACTATAGGACGAATGGAAGGTAATGCGGATGTTGTTATCAACAACAAAAGTATAAGTAAACTTCACGCAAAAATATATGCCGGAGACGAGGGTATTTTCATTGAAGATCTTTACTCCACGAACGGCACAATTAAGAATGGTATACGGCTTGCCCCCGGGGAAGCTGTTCCGTTAAATCTGAAGGACGACGTTACCCTTGGTAACCTGGACTTTGTATTTGCATAACTTGAGGTTTATAAGAGGAAACTGCTCGGACAAAAAGCACAATTATGATATGTATTGACATTGAATATATATTGCATTACAATTTAGACGTAAAGATAATTGTAAACACATAGGGAGGTACATATCATGGCACAATTAAGTATGAGAATTGATGATGGAGTTAAGAAAAGAGCTGAACTCGCATGCGATGCTCTAGGAATGACTATGACCACAGCTATAAACATTTATCTTGTAAAACTTGGTAACGAAATGAGAATCCCTTTCGAAGTATCTGTAGACCCTTTCTATAATCCTACAAACCAGAAAATATTGGAAGAATCGATTCGACAGCTTGAGGCTGGCAAAGGAAAGCAGCACGAATTGGTCGAGGAGGATTGATGAGAAAGATTTGGTCTGACACTGCTTGGGAGGATTACGTTTACTGGCAGACACAAGATAAGAAGACCCTAAAAAGGATAAATGAATTGCTAAGGGATATTGAGCGTAACGGATATAAGTGCAAGGGCAAACCGGAACCATTAAAGGGGAACCTTTCGGGATATTGGAGCGTTCGAATTGACGAAAAGAGCCGGCTCATATTTAAAATAGAGAACGGTGCTATTATGATTGCCCAATGTAAGTCGCATTATAGTGACAAATAATGCGGATAATCAAACTTCTAATCATCTACACATCCCCGCAATTTTGTTATATAATTATTCATGACACTTGAGGCTAATACCAAGGGGAACGGCATATGAACATTAATATTTATTACGGCGGAAGGGGCATGATTGATGACCCTACCTTATATGTAGTCAACAAAATGCAGGAAGTATTCGAGGAACTGCATGTAAATGTGGTAAGATACAACCTTTACGAGCAGCGAAACGACATACTTACGCTTCCTCAGACTCTTAAGAATGCGGATGGTATTATCCTTGCTTCCACAGTTGAATGGTTTGGCGTTGGCGGATATATGAACCAGTTCCTTGATGCTTGCTGGCTCTACGGAGATAAGGAGAAGATCAGCAAGATATATATGTGTCCGGTTGTTATGTCAACCACATATGGCGAGAGACAGGGTAAGCTTGAGTTATCTACAGCATGGGAAATCCTTGGCGGTCTTCCCTGCAGCGGAATCTGTGGCTACATTACCGAATCTCTTACTCTTGAGATGAATGAGAGTTATAAGGTTCTGATTGAGAAGAAGGCGGAGAACATGTACCGTACCATCAATCAGAAGATTCCCAGCCTTCCGGCAAGTAACCAGGCAGTTAAGCAGATGGTTGCAACACGTCCCATTGAGCTTACACCTCAGGAATCTGAACAGCTTTCACACTATGTTTCAAATGATGATTATGTTCAGAAACAGAAAGAAGATATTCAGGAGCTTGCAAACTTTTTCAGAGGCAAGCTTGATGAGCAGGATACAGAGAGAGATTACATTCAGATTCTCAGAAAGGCCTTTCATCCCCAGCCGGGAATAAAGGCAAGCTACCGTATACAGATAGACGGTGAGAAAAATCCCATTTCACTTACGGTGGACGGAAACAATCTGGATGTGAGATTTGGACAGATTGAAGACCCTGACGTAGCACTTTCTATTTCAAGAAAGACTTTGGAAGAGATTTTCAGATCCAAGATGTCATTCCAGAGAGCGTTTATGACAGGTGAAATAATAAGCAAGGGCGATTTCAAGATATTGAGGATGCTTGATCAGTTCTTGATTTTCCCCGAAAGGTAGGATGAATTATGACAAAGAGTGATTGCATTTTCTGCAAACTGGCAAATGGTGAGATACCTACAAGATCAATTTATGAGGATGAGGATTTCAATGTAATCCTTGATATGAATCCCGCTACAAAGGGACATGCGTTAATCCTTCCCAAGCAGCATGCGGATAATCTTTATGATTTGCCTGATGATGTTGCTGCAAAGATTCTGCCTCTGGCAAAGAAACTTGCCACAAAGTTAACTGGAACTCTTAAGGCAGACGGATTTAACCTTGTTCAGAACAACAAAGAGTGTGCCGGACAGACAGTTAATCACTTCCACTTGCACCTTATTCCCCGCTATGAGAATGATGGACAGAGAATCCTCTGGAATCCCACCACTCCTTCAGCCGAGGAACTTGATGCAACACTCAACACTATCAAAGGAAACTAAGTAGAATTAATGCGAGAGATTCAGGTATCACAGATAATCGAAACAGTTAAAGAAATGTGTATAGAGGCCAACCACTTCCTCGGTGAGGATATGGTTGGCGCTTTAAATAAAGCAGCCGAAACCGAATGCAGCGAGCTTGGGAAGAAGATTCTTCACCAGCTTCAGGACAACCTTGATATTGCGGGAAAGGATATGATTCCCATTTGTCAGGACACGGGTATGGCTGTCTTTTTTGTTGAAGTAGGCCAGGACGCTCATGTTGTGGGCGGAGACTTGACTGAAGCCATAAATGAGGGAGTACGAAGAGGCTATACTGAAGGCTACCTAAGAAAGTCAGTTGTTTCAGATCCCCTTCTCAGGGTTAATACCAAGGATAACACCCCCGCGGTAATTCACTACAATATTGTCCCCGGGGATAAGATTAAGTTTACCTTTGCTCCCAAGGGCTTTGGCTCGGAGAACATGAGTAAGATATACATGCTTAAACCCGCCGATGGAGTTGAGGGAGTGAAGGAAGCTGTCCTCAAAGCAGTATCCGAGGCCGGCCCTAATGCCTGCCCTCCCATGGTTGTGGGTGTCGGTATAGGAGGCACCTTTGAAAAAGCGGCTATCCTCTCCAAAAAAGCATTAACCCGCTCGGTAGACGAACACTCCAAACTTCCTCACATCAAGGACCTGGAGGAAGAGCTTCTTGCAAAGATTAATAATCTTGGAATCGGACCTGCAGGACTTGGCGGATCCACTACTGCAATGGGTATTAACATAGAAACCTATGCTACGCACATAGCAGGCTTGCCTGTGGCCGTAAATATTTGCTGCCACGTTAACCGTCACAGCGTAAGGGAGGTTTAATATGGACAGATACATTACCCTTCCTGCCTCAAAGGATGAACTTAAGGATTTAAGAAGCGGAGATTATGTTTATATCTCCGGAGTCATTTATACTGCAAGGGATGCAGCCCACAAAAGAATGCAGGAAGCATTGGATAAGGGAGAGAACCTTCCTATAGATATTAAGGATGCTTTCATTTATTATATGGGTCCATCTCCTGCAAGAGAAGGACGCCCCATTGGTTCGGCGGGTCCCACAACTGCAGGGCGAATGGACAGATATACCCCCAATTTGCTTAATCTTGGAATGGGTGGTATGATTGGCAAGGGCAAAAGGAGCCCTGAGGTTTTGGAAGCCATTAAGGCTAACAAGTCCGTATATTTTGCCACAGTCGGAGGAGCCGGGGCACTCCTTTCAAAGTGCATCATAAGTTCCGAGGTGGTGGCATATGAGGACCTGGGTACCGAAGCCATTAGGAAACTGACGGTGAAGGATTTGCCTGCCATAGTTGTCATTGACAGAGAGGGAAACAATCTCTACGAGACGGCGACCAAATAGTATTAGATTCGGAGGTTAGCTGTTTTGCGCCGAATACTTTTGATGTTCTTTAAGCTTTGGGGATTCCACAAACTGATAAGAATGGTTTGGGGAGCAAAGCATAAAACATATGAAGAGAATTATGAGTATCTTCAGGAAGTAACAAGAAAAGCCATAAAGGCAGGACATGTAAATGCTGAGTATCATGGCCTGGAAAACATACCCGAGGAAAACGGATTTGTCTTTTTCCCCAATCATCAGGGAATGTTTGATGTTCTTATGCTTCTTGCATCATCACCCAAGCCCTTCTCTTTTATAATGAAGAAAGAGGCAAAAGATTTGCCTATTGTCAGGGAAGTGGCCATGGGACTACGAGCTTTGGCCATTGACAGGGATGACGTAAGACAGGCAATGACTGTTATCAACGAAATGACCGAGAACATCAAGCTTGGTTATAATTACGTTATTTTCCCCGAGGGAACCAGAAGCCGCAAGAAGAATGCCATGAATGAAATGAAGGGCGGAAGCTTTAAGAGCGCATACAGAGCCAAGGCACCTATCGTTCCCTGTGCATTGCTTGGCGCATACAAGCCCTTTGACAGTAAGAGCATAAAGCCCGTTGACGTGGCTCTTTACTATCTTCCTCCCATGTACTATGAGGAGTATAAAGATATGAAGACTGTGGAGATTGCGGCTGAAGTAAGAAGACGAATTGAGGCTAAGATTAAAGAGGTTACCGATACCGATACAAGATTCGAAAAACCGATTGACAATGAGTAGCCTCTTAGATATAATTGTTTTTGCGTCCAAGCGGCGCATTTGAATATTGGTAGCGGACCGAATTCAGATTCTGGAGAAGTACTCAAGTGGCTGAAGAGGCGCCCCTGCTAAGGGTGTAGGTCGTTTGCGCGGCGCGAGGGTTCAAATCCCTCCTTCTCCGCTCAAGAGCTTAAACGGAAGATTCAATGAATTGGCTTTTCCGCTTAAGCTCTTTTGCTTTTGCCAAACTTATCGGAAAGGAACACGAGATGCATTTCTATCCATTTTATCAGTGGCTATTGTTTTTCTTCGCATATTGTTTTGTTGGATGGGTGTGGGAGACGAGCTATGACTCGATTATTGAACGTCATTTCGTCAATCGTGGTTTCTTATATGGTACCTGGATTCCCATTTATGGATTCGGTGCAATTATTATGTTGTTTTCCACCCTTCCCTTTAAAGGAAATTGGGTTATGGTATACCTTGTGGGAATGGTTGCGGCAACCATTCTTGAACTTGTCACAGGCCTTGCCATGGAGAAGATCTTTAAGGTCAGATACTGGGACTACAGCAGCCAGAAGCTTCAGTTCAAAGGATATATCTGTCTTTCTTCTTCGCTTTTCTGGGGACTTTTGAGTGTTGTTCTTGTGAAGTGGGTTCACAACTTTTTTGAAAAGGTACTTTTCAGCATTTCAAATGATACGC
The DNA here is from genome assembly GCA_947167445.1 of uncultured Lachnospiraceae bacterium. GTDB lineage: Bacteria > Bacillota > Clostridia > Lachnospirales > Lachnospiraceae > G11. The sequence continues at coordinate 2,891 of CAMVID010000019.1, read as the reverse complement.
AGATTGTACTGGCTATTTTCTTAAGCGCTTTATTTCTTACTGACTTGGGATTCAGTATTAAGACCGCTCTTGATATCAGAAGTGTCATTGTCAAGATGGAGAAGCTTCGCGATGATTTGTCAGAGAAGGTAACGGAGAAGAAAGAGGAGCTTACCGAGAAGGTAACGGAGAAGAAAGAGGAACTTACCGAGAAGGTAACTGAGAAGAAGGAAGAACTTACCGAGAGAGTTATTGAGAAGCGTGAGGAGTTTGTGGAGAGGCGAGATGAACTTGCCGGAAAAGTAACCGAGAAACGAGACGAGGTTCAGGAAGCATTAAGTCAGCTGGCAGCTAAGCTTGTCAAGAGAAACCCCACGGCATTTCTGCCTTCTCTTCCCAATGTAAATGAGCTCATGGACAAGATCCGAAAGAGAACCGGGCGATACAAATAATATACAAAAAAGATAAAATCTCTATTCAAAAAGGATAAAAACATTATTCAAGGCTATTTTATTCTCCTACTGTAAGATGAAATATCTGAAAGGTTAGGTGAATTATGAGAATAGCTGTTATGGGTGATATCCACGGTAATGATGCTGCTCTTGAGAAGTGCATTAAAGAAGCACTTTGGAGAGGCGCATATGCGTTTATATTCTTGGGTGACTATGTGGCTGATATGCCTAAACCCAGAAGAGTTATGGAACGTCTTTACTCACTTAAGGAAAAATACCCTTGCTGGTTTATTAAAGGAAATAAAGAAGATTATTGGATAGATTACAGGAAATCCGCAGGAGAGACACAGTGGAATGATTTCTGCTCCACCTCGGGAATGCTGTACTACACATATAACAACTTAAATAATGAAGACATAGACTTCTTCGAAACTCTTCCTATTTCAAGGAAACTTGATTTTGTGGGGGCTCCTTCAATCACGATTTGCCACGGATCTCCCAGGAAATCAAATGAAGAACTTGTCAGGGATATGGACAACACAAAGGAAGTCATGGAATCCTGCGATACCGACTTAATCCTCTGTGCACATACTCACAGACAGTGGAAGTACGAGTGGGCCGGCAAGACATTAATCAATCCCGGCTCTGTAGGTATGCCTCTCGGAAGTAAAAGCAAAGCACAGTTTGCTATTATAGATAACGTAAGCGGAAAGTGGAACACTGAATTTGTTTCCGTTTCTTATGATGTAGAAAAAGTTATTAATGAAATAGATGAAGCCGGACTTCCTGCCCACGCTCCTTACTGGATTATGTTAACCAAAAGAACTTTGCGTGATGGTAATCCCTATCACATGAAAGCTTTGAGGATTGCAATGTCCTTATGCAAGAGGGAACAGGGCGAATGTACCTGGCCGAGAATTCCTGAGAGATGCTGGGAGGCGGCCATTAAGGAGGTCTGACATCCGGGAGGATTTGGATGCGTGGACGCAGAGGACTGACAGTACTTATAGTGATGCTTGCGACCTTATCGGGTTGCAGCTTTAATAATGATTATGTGGTAAAAACCGAATTGTCCTCCTTATTTGGCGCTAAGACAGGATGCATAAAGGTTGAGAAAAAGATTCCCGTGCCGGATGATATAACCGTGCATGAAGAGGTAATCACTGTTCCGGGGCTCACAGAGGAGTTCGAGCTGGTTTTTACCGCCGACAATCATATATCTCTTTGCGACGACAGAGACGCTTCCGTTGCAGAGAAAGCAAAGGAAAGATACGAGTATTTCAAATGCTTTGACGGATCACATGCAGACGAGTCATTTGAGTCTGTTATCAAATATGTGGAAAGCGAAGAGCCAAATCTCTTTGTCTTGGGTGGAGATGTGGTGGATTCTGCCATGTATGCCGGAATTGAATTTGTTTCCGGGAAACTTTCCGAACTTGAGACTCCATACTTATATGGAATAGGAAATCACGATTTTGAGTACGGATCCGAGTACTATACGAGTGTGGCTTTCAGCGAATATCTGCCAAGGCTCTCTCAGATATCCGATATATCAAACGGAGTCAGAAGCATTGAGCTTGATGAAGTTGTTGTATTGATAGCAGATGACTATTGCAATAAGGTTACGCCGGCAGCTCTTACGGAACTTCAAAGGGTATGTTCTCTTGGCAAAACCGTAATAGTCTCCGTACATGTTCCCATTGAACCCGGAGTGGGAGATTCACTATGGGAGATGAGCAAAGCCATTTGGGGCCAGGGAGCAGATGCCAGATCAAGAGTCCTTTTGGGATCCAACTCCTGCACACCGGATGAAACTACACAGGCCTTCATCGATGAGATATTAAGGGCTGACAGTCCTGTTAAAGCAGTTCTCGCAGGGCATGTGCATTTCTACCATAAAGATATGCTTAACGATAGGGTCACACAGTTTGTTGCCGGACCCGGATTTAATAAGGAAGTTACCAAGCTGATTTTGAAGCCTGAAAATATTCAAAAATAGCGTAAATCCCTTGTTGACAAACAAAAAATCATGATGCTATAATAGAATTCCACCGCGTATTGAGGAATCAAACGTCGGTGGAAAAATTTTCTTCAAAAACCTGTTGACAACGGATATGACGCATGATATATTAATTGAGTTGCGTCTGACGGAAACAGGCGCATGTACCTTGACAAATGAACAACAATGCAACCCTGAAACAATTCCTAAAAATTGTTCAGAGAACAAAAACCTTTAATTAGTAAATTTTCGGTTTAAATAGCCAGACTATTTTGACCGGACCAAACAAACATTTAACATGAGAGTTTGATCCTGGCTCAGGATGAACGCTGGCGGCGTGCTTAACACATGCAAGTCGAACGGGAATTACTCGCTGAAGCGAGCTTGCTCAATTCTTGAGTAATTCTAGTGGCGGACGGGTGAGTAACGCGTGGGTAACCTGCCATGTACCGGGGGACAAC
>CAMVID010000018.1:0-63603 GCA_947167445.1 uncultured Lachnospiraceae bacterium | reverse complement strand
ACATAACATGCCTTTCCAAAGAGGAATGGCAGTCTGTCAGATAACTTCCCGTTTGGCGTGATAAGTATTATTCGAATAATAATATTTTAAGAAAGAGTGTAATGGATATAACGATAAGAAAAATAAAAACAGAAGATCATTATAGTATTGAATGCATGACTAAAAAGGCATTCTGGAATCTGAATATGCCCGGATGCGATGAACACTACCTGGTTCATAGAATTTGGAATGAACCGAATTGTGTCCCAAGTGTTTCTTTGCTTGCAGAGGAAGGGGAAGTGATCGTGGGAGTTATCCTGTATACGAAATGTAAAGTGGAGACTGTAAATGGCGATTTCCCTGTTTTGACTTTTGGCCCTTTATGTGTTGATCCCGAATATCAGAATAAAGGCATTGTTTTTGCCGAACATAGCGATTGGAGAGAGGATAGATGTATACTCTTAAAAGACTAAGTATTGATGATAAGGAAGAAATAAAAAAGGTATTTGTCGGCGTGTTTACCAAAGAGCCATGGTATGATGACTGGTCTGATGAAGAACAACTTGATATGTATATTTGCGATTTGGTGGGCCAGGGCTATTCACTCACATATGGTTTGAATGATGATACGGGGGAACTAATAGGTATCTCGCTTGGATATATCAAGCATTGGTATTCAGGAACAGAATACATTATTAATGAACTTTGTATAAAAACCGAAAAACAAGGCGCCGGCGCAGGGACATTCTTCATACATGCTATTGAAGAAGCTATTAAGGAACAAGGACTTAAGCAGATATTTCTTTTGACAGAATCAAATGTTCCGGCATTCGAGTTCTATAGGAAAAACGGCTTTGTACAATCAGAATATAACGTCGCTTTTTCTAAAAAGGTTTAAAAGGAATCCATGAAATACAACAACATTACCCGTGCCAAATTTATAAATCGGCCTAATAGATTCATAGCGGAAGTTGATATTGAGGGGCATAAGGAAATTGTGCACGTTAAGAACACCGGCAGATGCAAGGAACTTCTGGTTCCCGGATGCGAGGTGTGGTTGACTGCACCCGGGACGCCGGAGCGCAAGACTAAATACGATTTAGTTGCCGTCAGGAAAAACACCGGAGTTCTCTTTAATATAGACAGCCAAGCACCTAATAAAGTCGTGAAGGAGTGGTTGGCAGAAAAGGAATACGATAAAGTGATTCCTGAATACACTTATGGCAACTCCAGAATAGACTTCTACATGGAAAAAGGTGAGGATAAATACCTTATGGAGGTAAAGGGGTGCACCCTTGAGTTTGATGGAATCGGATATTTCCCTGATGCTCCGACGGAACGTGGAGTTAAGCATATCAGGGAATTGATTAAGGCTAAAAAGGAAGGATATATAGCCACCCTTGCTTTTGTTATTCAAATGGATGGGGTAACGGAAGTAAGGCCCCATATCGAAACGGATCCGGAGTTCGGGAAAGCTTTTGAGGATGCTAAGAAGGCCGGAGTGGAAGTGCATTTTCTTACCTGTCATGTGGAGCCAGAAGAACTTAGAATTACAAATCAGGAGCATTAAGTGGAACTTTGGATTATCGCCACATTTGTGGCTTTCTTTATAAAAGGATTATGCGGCTTCGCAAACACTCTAGTGTTCACTTCAATCCTTGGATTTGGAGTAGACAATGTGGCTATATCCCCTGTGGAATTGATGGTTGGTTATCCGGCCAATTTTATTATGGCTATAAAGAACAGGGGGAAACTGAAAAAAAGGCTGGTCCTTATTCTGTCTCTTTTGATACTTGCCGGAAGTATTCCAGGCGCATTGCTACTAAGAGACGTCAATGCCGGATACATAAAGATGGTATTCGGAGCGGTAGTAATTTTCATTGGAATTGAGCTGCTTCTTAGAGAATATGGAATAAACATCTTAAAAGAATCCAAAGTTATAATGTGGATAATCGGGCTGCTATCCGGGGTCCTTTGCGGTATGTTTGGTGTGGGGGCATTGCTTGCTGCCTACATGAGCCACGTTACAAAGACCAGCGACGAGTTCAAGGCAAACTTAAGCGCCATATTCATTGTTGAAAACACAGCGAGAATCATAATATACTGCGTCTTGGGTGTATTTACACTTCAAAGCTTAAAGACAGCGCTTGTTCTGATTCCTGTTATGGTCCTTGGAATCGGAGCCGGAATGTTAAGCGCAAAACGAATTAATGAGAAAGTTATCAAGAAACTCGTAATAGTCCTTTTGATTATTTCGGGTGTCGCTTTGATAATAAGAGGAGTTTGATTATGAAAGCATATTTTGCCGGGGGATGCTTCTGGTGCGTTACCCCAATTTATAAAATCTACGGTGTCGATAAGGTAACTTGCGGATACTGCGGCGGAGATGAGGTCAATCCCACATATAAGGATGTGAAAGCTCAGAAGACCGGCCACAGAGAGACAATAGAGCTGACTTATGACCCTGCCAATGTGAATTACGATAAGCTTCTTGAAATATATCTTGCCAACGTAGATCCCTTCGACGGAGAGGGGCAGTTTATTGACAAGGGATTTTCTTATACTTTGGCAATCTATTATCAGAACGAAGAAGAAAAAGAAAAGGTCCTAAAGAAAATAGCTGAGCTTGAGGCCGAGAGCGGTCAGAAGGCTCAAATTGCTTTGGAACCTTTCAAAACGTTCTATAAGGCCGAGGAAGAGCATCAGGATTACTATCTTAAAAATCCCGAGGCCTTTGAGAAAGAAATGAAAGAAAGCGGAAGAAGAAAATAGATTTATGAAGATCAGAAACTTATTCGGAACAGGCGAATTCTATAAGAGCGCGCTGAAGATAGCCCTGCCTATCATGTTGCAACAGCTTATTCAGAGCCTGGTTTCCCTTATTGATAACTTTATGGTATCGGGACTTGGAGATGTTTCCATGTCCGGAGTAAATGTGGCAGGACAGGTCCTGTTTATTTTTATGGTGTTTACCAACACCATATGCATGTCGGGAGGTATTTTCCTTACTCAGTTCTATGGGGCCAAGGATAAAGGTGGAATGCAACAGGCATTTATGTTTAAGGTCATTTTGGGATTCCTGGCCTTGATTCCTTATTTCCTGGTTACTGTTGTGTTCCCGAGACAGGTATTATCCTTGATGGTTATCGGTAATACACAAGCCTCCCAGATACTTGATGAAGGTGTTAAATATATCCGAATCATGTTTCATGTGGGAATACCCATGACTATTTCCGCATGTATTGCCAGCTCCCTTAGAGACATGGGAAGAGTTAAACTTCCTTTGGTTGTCACCATCATAGCGACATTGACCAATACGGTATTTAACTATCTGCTTATTTACGGAAACTTTGGTTTCCCTGCTCTTGGAGTAGAAGGCGCGGCATACGCAACGGTTATAGCAAGAACATTAGAGTTTATCATTTTTGCCGTTGTTTATTTAAAGGTAAAGCCGGAGTACGCCGTTACTATAAAATCCCATTTCAAACTGGATGGAAAACTCTTCTGGAATATAATTAAGAAAGGCTCCCTTATGCTTTTCTGCGAGATGGTATGGGTACTTTCCGAAACCCTTACAACGGCCATATATAACGGAAGAGGCGGTGCGGATGTAGTTTCCGGCATGGCTTCCAGCTTTGCCATAGCAAACCTTTACTTTGTCGCATTTGGCGGAATCTACTCGGCCACCAGTGTCATCATTGGTAAAACTCTTGGTGAAGGTAATCTTGAGGAAGCCAAGATTAAGAAGAATTGGTTGTTATCAGGTTCGCTATTGTTCGGATGCTTCATGACAGTATTCGGACTTGGGACATCATTGCTTGTACCCGTTGTTTTCGGAAGGCTCTCAGCAAGTGCTATAGGAATTTGCAGAAGAATGGTTATCATGATGTCGTTCTTCATGCCTGCATGGATTTATATGAACGCACAGCAGGCTGTGGCGAGAGCCGGTGGAGACACAAAGATGGGTGCATATTCCGACGCATCAATCACTATAGCAATTATGCTTCCTATGCTTCTTCTCCTTGGAAAATATACGGCAATAGGTCCCGTGATGATGTATTTCTGCGTCAAACTGCTTGATTTTGTCAAAATCGTAATATTCCACTTTTGGATGAAAAAGGAGCGGTGGCTTAACAATCTCACAGTGAATGAGAATTGATAGTGTGTTATAATTTGGTAGATATATTTTATCAAATGAAAACAAAAGGGGATAAGCAAACAAAATGAAGATGCTCTGGAAACTGAGCCGTGAGGCCATAAGATATAAGACACTGTATTTCTTCGCTATTTTCTCAACCTTGATGCTTACTGTAATAAACCTGGCAGCACCCAAGGTATTGTCTGCCATGACAGGAATAGTAAGCACGGGCGTTGATGAAGAAGGCATGAGAAGAATTCTTGTTTTTACGGTGATTCTTGTCTGCCTGTATCTTTTCAGAGTGCTTTTCAGATTCCTAAGCAATTATCTCGCACATAAAGCAGCCTGGCACCTGGTGGGTGATTTGCGCACCCGCACATATGACAAGCTTGAGAGAATGCATATAGGCTACTTCCACGACAAGCAAACCGGTGATTTGATGAGCCGAATCGTAAACGATACAAGAGACTTCGAACTTCTCTATGCTCACCTTATTCCGGAGAGCATCACAAACATCGTTACCTTTATCGGTGTGCTTATTATGCTTCTTACAATCAATCCCAAGCTCGCTTTGATTACCTGTGCACCCCTTCCATTGATTTTCTTATCGGGTATTGTCTTCTCCAAAAAGGTAAGGCCATTCTTTAAGATATCCCAGGCCAAAATGGGAGAACTTAACGGCAAACTTCAGGACAACCTTTCGGGAATTCATGAGATTCAGTCCTTCGGCCGTGAAGAATATGAAACCGAGCAGGTCAATATAAGCAATTTCGAGCACATTAAGGCCATGCTTAAGGCTCTCAAAATCAGCGCAATTTTCCACCCGAGCGTCGAGTTTATCTCATCCTTGGGAACAATTCTTGTGGTGGGCTTCGGCGGTTATTTCGCATGGAAAGACGGTCTTAAGGTTGAAGATGTTGTGGCATTCTTACTTTACCTTAGCCTGTTCTACACTCCCATTACAGGTCTAGCAAATCTTCTTGAAAATTTACAGCAGTCCATGGCGGGAGCTGAGCGTGTAGTGGCAGTTCTTGACGTACCCTGCGAGATTATTGACAAGGAAGGTGCCAAGGACCTTAAGGACGTAAAGGGAGAGATTGAATTTGACCATGTAAGCTTCGCCTACGAGGAGAAGATGCCTGTGCTTGATGACGTCTCATTTAAGTGTGCCCCCGGCAAGATGCTTGCTCTTGTGGGCCCTACAGGTGTTGGTAAAACCACACTCACTCAGCTGATATCAAGGTTCTACGAACCTACATCGGGAAGAATTCTTGTGGACGGAAATCCTCTTGATGAAGTAACCATTGAGAGCCTTAGACAAAACATTTCCCCGGTACTTCAGGATACATTTTTATTTAACGGAACCATAGCAGAGAACATCGGATATGCATATCCGGAGGCCGACCTTGATGCCATCAAAGAGGCTGCCAAAATAGCAAATATCCATGAAGATATTCTAGCAATGCCTGATGGATATGACACCCTGGTGGGAGAGAGAGGACTTCGCCTGTCCGGCGGCCAGAAGCAGCGTGTTGCCATAGCAAGAGCAATTCTTAGAAAATCCCCCATCATTATTCTTGATGAGGCCACCGCTTCTGTGGATGTTGAGACTGAAAGACAGATTCAGGAAGCCATTTCAGGCATAGTGGGTTCAAGAACAATCATAGCAATTGCCCACAGGCTTTCAACCATCAGAAATGCGGATCAGATACTTGTGATTGAGAATGGCAGGATTACCGAGAAGGGCACACACGAAGAACTTGTTGCTCTTAACGGAAGCTATGCAAGAATGAACAGAATTCAGAGCAACAGCTAAAAATAAAATGAAATAAAACAAATCTTAAGAAAATCATTATATTTGTGTCCTATAATTAGCTTAAAGCAACTGCTAAATGGGAGAGGACACAGATTTTTTATGAAGAATAAACTGAACTTGAGTTTATTTGTAAAATACATAACGGTAGGACTGTTCGCTGCAATAGTCCTTTATCTTTTAATTCTTTCAGGGTTTTCCACTACGGGCATTGACGAAATGGAGCGTTCTTATTTGATTGAGGACTCTTTCTGGATTAATGTCCTGGTGAATGCCCTTTTTGTATTGGCTCTTTGGGGCGGCTACAGATTACTTGGAAGGCTGAATATACGAGAGAGATTTCCTAAACTTCCCACTGGGAAGAAACTGGTGAAGATACTGCTCCTTGTTGCCTTCTTTGGAGATTTACTTTTTGTTCTTTGCATCAGTAAATCTCCCAGAGCCGATCAGTTTGATGTATGTAAAGTCGCATTTGATATGTCAAACGGTGATTTCTCTGCTCTTGATGTGGGAGGATATTTAAGCGTCAACACCAACCAAGCCGGAATCGTTTTGCTTTTATATGCACTTGGCAAAATCTTCGGCCACTACAATTACACCGTATTCCAGGTTCTAAACATTTTCGCGGTGCTTATGCTTACCAAATGCTTTATATCCTGGGCTGATGATAAAGAGAAAACAGACGGACGTGCGGTTGGTATTGTAGTGCTGAGAGTCGCGTTTTTACCAATAGTGTTCTATACAACCTTTGTGTACGGCACCATTATCGGACTGGCTATGGGAGTGTGGGCCTTTAACCTGGCGCAGATGTTTAAGAAGGAGAGAAAGCCTAAGTACGCCATCCTTTCATTCATATGCATGTTTATGGCTATAGCGGTTAAGCAGAACTATGCCATATTTGGAATAGCCCTGGCACTATACATTATTTTTCTTTTGATAAAGAGTTTCAAAAAATACATATATATGGCTGCACTGCTGGCTGCCGTTGTGGTTTCAATAATCTTTAACGGCGCAGCCCTGGATCATACAATCAAGCTTATATCCGGCCGTTCCTTAGGGGAGGGAATGTCGCCTTTTTCCTGGGTTAATATGGGACTAAAGGAAGGAAGCCCACTGTTTGACGGCTGGTATGATAACAGCAACAGCACCTTCAAGGCCTATTATGAGAGCGGATACAACAAGGATTTGCACGAGGAAAGAAGCATAGACGGAATAGAGCAAAGCGTGAATCGCTTTAAGAATGATCCCCATTATGCCCTTGACTTTTTCTCAGGCAAAAATGCATCCCAGTGGAATAATCCGGGTTTTCAGGGCTGGTGGATTAACTATGCCATGCCTGAGGACGGTGTAATTCAGATGCCCACGTGGTTGGACAATCTGCTATCCATTGAAAACTACAACGATTATATTTTCCCTTATCTGGACAGACTGCAGTTCATTATTCTTTTTGGAGCGGTATTATTTGTGTTCTTTTGTAAGGAGAAAAATGAAGCCGCAATGTATTTCATGCTGACCTTTATAGGGGGCTTCGTTTTTCATACAGTCTGGGAGGCCAAGGCGCAATACACCTTCGTTTATTTCGTGCTTCTTTTGCCCATGGCAGTGGATGGATATATCAAAACGGTTAAGAATCTCGACGCATTGCTTGCGGAGGATAAAAAGAAACTTGCCTGGGGGCTTGGTGGTTATTTGCTGACAACTCTTGCTGTGTTCTTGGCAGTCAGAACGGTTCCCTTCTATAAAGATGTTTTCAGGAGAGACGAAGACACAGAATTGTATTCTGATTATGTGGCCTTTCATTCTTATGTTGAAATGCCGAAGGGGGAATATGTTGTGAGTCCCCTGACGGAAGCCGAAGTTGCCCTTGCGGCAGGAGATGAGGCAGATGAGGAAGATAAAACGGCTCTGTACTATTCAGACGCAGACGATGACAGTGCCGTGAAGGTGGAAATTCAGAGCAACGAGGAGTACTCCACGGTGAGATTTATGGAAACAAATCTGTGCCTGGACGTTCCGGAAGGAATCGGAAAACAGGATGGTGAGGTGTTTGCTTACATGCCTGACGGCTCTGATGCTCAGAAGTGGAATATCGCATACAACGATGAAACCGGGGCTTACTACATAATTTACAACAAGGTTTTTGCCCTCAGTTATGATGTTGGTAAAAACAGAGTGTATCTCAGCTATTTCGATGGCTCCGAAGCACAAAAGTGGAACATAAATGAGTGCGCTTAATCAGTAAATAGTTCTTTACAAATCAAAACATTTGTTCTATTATGGATATAGAGGACGAACAAATGTACGATTTAAGCGCAAATGATTCTTTGAAAGAGAAACTTACAATTCTTTCCGATGCCGCCAAGTATGATGTGGCTTGTACTTCAAGTGGCGTAAGCCGCGGCGGCAAGGAAGGATTTCTTGGCAATTCTGTTGCCGCCGGTGTCTGTCACGCCTTTTCTGCAGACGGACGCTGTATTTCCCTGCTTAAGATTTTAATGACCAATCATTGTATATATGATTGCAAATACTGTAAGAACAGAGTGAGCAATGACGTGGAGAGAGCGCTTTTTACTCCTGAGGAAATCTGCACTCTTACCATAGAGTTCTATAAGAGGAACTATATCGAGGGACTTTTCCTTAGTTCGGGCGTTTACAGGAACCCGGATTATACCATGGAGAAGATCTGTGAGACCCTGAGGCTTCTTCGTACCAAGTATAAGTTTAACGGTTATATCCATGTGAAGGCTATTCCCGGTGCTTCCGAGGAACTCTTGTATTCTGCGGGACTGTTGGCTGACAGAATAAGCATAAACATGGAGCTGCCAACGGAACAAAGCTTAAGTAAACTTGCTCCCAACAAGACAATGAAGAATATAATAGAGCCCATGAACCGAATCTCCGGAACAATTGCGGGACACAGGGTGGCTATTGGAAAGTCCGCAAGGATGGAGAGGTGCGGTATCAATAAGCATCTGGTTAACAGTATTTTCGGGCCGGAAGCGGGGAGAATTGAGGGAAGCAGCGATCAGCCTTTCTTGTATCCTGCGGAGCGCAATGATGCCCTTTTAAGGAGACCTTTCGCCCCGGCAGGACAGAGTACCCAGATGATTATCGGTGCCAGCAATGAGACTGACCTTGAATTAATAAGAACAACCCAGGCTTTGTATCAAAGCTTTGATTTGAAGAGAGTTTTCTATTCGGCTTATATTCCCATTAATGATGATGATATTCTTCCCGGAAAGGATACACCGGTTCCTCTTCTTAGAGAACACAGACTTTATCAGGCCGACTGGCTTTTAAGATATTATGGCTTTGGTGCGGAGGAGATACTCACCAAAGATAATCCCTTCCTTGATTATAGAGTGGATCCCAAATGTTTCTGGGCCCTCAACCATCTGGATATTTTCCCGGTGGAAATTAACAGAGCTCCGGTGGAAATGCTTTTAAGAGTTCCGGGAATCGGACCCACCAGCGTTAAGAGGATTATCAGTGCCAGAAGATACGGCAATGTGAATTTCGAAATGCTTAAGAGAATGCATGTGGTGCTTAAGAGAGCTCAGTATTTTATTACCTGTAACGGTAAGATGCTTAACCGTACCCCCATAGAACAGCGTTTCATTATGGGACAGTTAACAGACCTTGAGCATAGAGAGGTTTATCAGATAGAAGACAGTCTTAATACCGGAAGACAGATGAGCCTGTTTTCGGATTGTAATTTGGAGATGGCATGACAATATTTACTTGTGCTCCCGGGTGGGAGGCTATGCTTACCTGTATATATGAGGCCTCGGAAAGCAAACTGGGGTATAAGAATATAAGATTGTTGCTTGAACCTTTGGGGCAACAGTCTTTTCTTGATGAGTATATCCATGTGGAGCCTAATGAGGTGAAGGCAGAGAAGGTGGCAACATCCATAATCAGGGGAATATCTTATCACTTCTATCAGGAACTTGCCTATACTGCCATGGCCTATGAGGAGGACGTTCTTGATAACATTTACCATGTGCTTCTTCTTGGTTTCAGGTTCGGAGAGAATGCTCTTAAGATGGTTCAGTACAGAGACATAATAAGGAATCGTGAGATTAGAGCCAGGGTGGTGAGGGAGGCTGAACGATTCAGGGAGATACTGCGTTTTCACCAGCTGGAGAATTTATATGTTGCCCATTTCGAACCAAAGAGCAGGGTGGCATCATATCTGGGTCCGATTTTTCAGGACAGAATGCCTTCGGAGAATTTCATGATTGTTGATGATGTTCATAGGGAAGCCGTGGTACACAGAAAGAATGAACCCTATTACATGTGGCAAATTAATGATAGAGAATTCGCAAGATTAGCGCAGACAGAGGAGGAGAATGACGAGTATACTGACTTATGGAAAGCCTTTTTCGACTCCATTGCAATAAAGGAGAGGGCCAATGAGAAGTGCCAGATGTCGCACTTTCCTCTGTGGGCAAGAAAACATGCGGTGGAGTTTACCATTGACGAAAGAGGATAAGTTATTTACCATACTAATCGTGAGTATTTTTTTATGGGAGAAGGAAAATGATTTTAACTAACGAGGAATTAAAAAACTTTTATTTCGGAGCCTATGAGTTCGAGGAGACTGAGGATGGATATTTGCAGGCCTTCCAGTATTCGAAGAAGCAGATAGAGTACTTCAAGGGGGCCATGGATTTCTGGTATGAAAGATGCACTGCTTCATCTGCCAAGACTTTGGAGTTTACCACCAGCGCAAGGAAGGTGGCTTTCGATTATAAGATTATATGGAAGGGCTCAGCAGATTCTTTTGAACTTTGTGTTAACGGGCTTGTTACAGACATCGTTTACGTGAAGGACGTTCTTGATACCGGAAGGATTGAGTGGGAACTTCCTGAGGGTGAGAAGAATGTAATTATCTACCTTACTGCGGATGAGACGGTTCTCATTAGAAACTTTGAGGCAGATGCCAAGGTTACAAGGGCGAAGAAGAATGAGAAGGTACTGTGGCTCGGAGACTCCATTACCCAGGGATACGGTCCGTTAAGATCCTCATGTACCTATGTAAGCGTTGCCAACAGATTGCTTAATTACGACATCATTAATCAGGGAATTGGCGGATACGTCTATGACAAGAATTCCCTTATGAAGATGGAGGGTTATAATCCGGACAAGATTATAGTGGCTCTTGGAACCAACCAGTATGGCGATAAGGACATGAGCGTTGTCGAAGAGTACTATGAGACACTTATTGGAATTTACGGCAGCGATATTCCCATTCTTTGTATTTCACCTCTTTGGAGGGGAGATAATCTTGAGGCATTGCCGGTTCTGTATGCTTTTTGCGAGAATGTGAAAAAGATTGCGGGACGTTATAAGAATGTACAGATTATCGATGGAATGAAACTTGTTCCACATCTGCCGGAATACTTCCTTGATAACCTTCATCCCAACTGCTTTGGATGCGAGGTGTACGGAAGGAACCTGGTGGAAGAGATTAGAAGATTAGGCTTTTAGCATATATATAATGAATGGAGGAAGTACAATGGTTAAACATGTGATTCTTTGGACACTTAAAGATGAATACACAGCAGAGGAGAAGGCTCGAATCAAAGAGGGCATCAAGACAGGACTTGAGGGACTTAAAGGTAAGGTTCCGGGACTTGTGGAGATTAAGGTTTACACCAATGGCCTTGAGACCTCAAACGCAGATGTGATGCTTGATTCCACACTTGAATCCTTTGAGGCTCTCAAAGGCTATGCAGTTCACCCCGATCACGTGGCAGTTGCGGACAGTGCAGTAAGACCTTATACCAAGATTAGAAGCTGCCTGGATTTTGAAGTGTAAAGTCCGGGATTGAGCTATCCTAAAATAATCACATCAAAACGAAAAAAAGCAACTATTTTCCCGATAATCCTTTGCCTATAATGATGAATGTATGCAAATGAAATATTGGGAGGAAGTAATATATTATGCAGCCAATTTACATAGTTTACCCCATTATACTTATTGTGCTCTTATGGGGAGCGAAGTTAGCAAAAATTGGATCCTTTAATGAGGAAGCATTCTCTTTGAGACAGATGAAGGCCATTCAGGGCTTTGTGGCGCTTCTTATTATGCTTCATCATTGCAGTCAGAAAACCAGTGCATCCTGGATTGACAAGAAATTCTATATCGGTGGCCTTGATATGTTTGTGGAAGTGGGTTTTGTTTTGGTTTCCTTCTTCACATTCTGCTCCGGCTACGGATTATACAAAAGCCTCAAAACCAAACCTGATTATCTTAATAAGAAATTTATTCTCAAGCGAATTTTCCCAATTGTGGCATTGGCTTATATTGTCACATGGATTTTTCTCCCCTTCAGATATCTTCTTGGGGAGAAAATCAGCGGGAAGCAGCTTTTCTATTACTTAAGCGGAATTAAACTTTCCAATCCCAACGGATGGTATGTCTGTATAATTCCCTTTTTCTATTTATGCTTCTACCTGGCGTTTAGATTCTGCAAGAATGAGAAGATGGCACTTTCCATAGTTCTTGCCTTCACGGTGGGCTATCAGCTTCTTGGAACGGCCCTTAACCATCATGACGGATGGGTAGGCGGAGAGTGGTGGTACAACTCCATTCATCTTTTCGTGGTCGGAATTATATTTGCCATGTATGAAGACCGAATCATTCCACATCTGAAGAAATATTATATTGTATATTTGATTGCCGCTGTGGTTCTTGTTTTTGGAGCGTACAGGTTCTGGCAGTACGCAAGGGGAAATTTCTCATATTACGGGGAGACCTGGGATGCCCCGGATACTGTTTTGAGAAGGCGGGTTACATTATTGGGAGATGTCTTATTCTCCTTTGCGGTAGTATTTTTCTCCTTCCTTCTTAGTATGAAGATACGTATCGGCAACCGATTCCTTGATTTTATGGGCAGGATTACACTTGAGTTTTATTTGATTCACGGATTATTTGTTGAATTATTCTGTTTCTCATTTACAAGTAAGTTGAAAAGCCTTTATTATATAAAGAGTCAGGAACTTTTTGTGATAGTTGTATTTGTCCTTGGCATTGTCAGTGCCTGGTTACTAAGTTTACTGAACAATAAGTTGTTGAAGAAAATTACAAAATAAAGAGAGGAATCAAAATGGGAAATGACAGAAGACCGGACGATATGGTCCGCATCACAACACCTGAGCTTGCAGATGCATTTATTGAAGAACAGGTTAAACTTGTGAAAGAACAGGTTGGAAGCAAGAAGGTATTACTTGCTTTATCAGGAGGAGTAGACTCATCCGTAGTTGCAGCTTTGCTTATCAAGGCAATCGGAGATCAGCTAACCTGTGTTCATGTAAACCATGGACTTTTGAGAAAAGGAGAGCCTGAGCAGGTTATCGAAGTATTCCGTAACCAGATGAAGGCTAACCTTATCTATGTTGATGCGACAGATCGTTTCCTTGATAAACTTGCAGGAGTTACCGATCCTGAAACCAAGAGAAAGATTATCGGTGGCGAGTTCATCGAAGTATTTGCTGAGGAAGCTAAGAAGCTTGACGGAATCGAGTTTCTTGCACAGGGTACAATCTGGCCCGATATCTTAGAGAGTGAAGCAGGCATCAAAGCACACCACAATGCCGGCGGTCTTCCTGAAGATATGAACTTTGAACTTGTTGAGCCCGTTAAAATCCTCTTTAAAGATGAGGTTAGAATTGTGGGTGAGAGACTGGGATTGCCTGCAAACATGGTATATCGTCAGCCCTTCCCCGGCCCCGGACTTGGAGTTCGTTGTCCCGGTGCAATCACAAGAGACAGACTTGAGGCAGTTCGTGAATCTGATGCTATCCTTCGTGAGGAGTTTGCAAAGAATGGTCTTGAAGGCAAGGTATGGCAGTACTTCACTGTGGTTCCTGATTTCAAGTCAACAGGTGTTAAGGACGGAAAGCGTACCTTTGACTGGCCCTGCATCATCCGTGCAATCAACACCACAGATGTTATGGAGGTTACAGTTGAACATCTTTCAGATGAGTTGATTGACCATCTTGTTAACCGTATTATTTCAGAGGTGCCCGGAATCAACAGAGTACTGTTTGACTACACTCCCAAGCCCCCTGCAACTGTGGAATACGAATAAGTCTTACTGATTTTCCTCTTCGATGCCCACTAGAATCAAAAAGGTGCGGGGCAAATAGGAAAGACAAATTCGGTTGACACGATGCCTGACCGAATGAGATATTAATTATATGGGTGGAGTCAGGAATTACATTAAAAAGATAATTGATTTGAGGAAAACCAGAGTACGGCCGGACAGGACTGCCGTACTCTGGTTATTGTGTATCATTTTGCCAATTCTGGCAACGGACGTGGTGTTCGTAACCACTCTGATCAATTCAGGAAGAAACGACAGTATACATATATACGAGAAAACCGCGGAGAACATTGAATACTCTTTCGGCAGTGTCCTTGCCAACGCTTACTCAATTATCAAAAACGTGTACAAGAGTACGGAAATGAACGAATTTCTGGAGAAGGAGTACAGCAGCGGGCTTGAATATTACCAGGATTACCATGACAGTACGGGAGATGATTACTTAAAGGCTCTGTACTCCATCAACAACCTGGTTCTTGAGACATACACCGCAAACCCCACAATCATTAATGGCGGCGGAGTTTACAGAATCGATGCTGTTAAGGACAGAGAGTGGTATCAAAAGTACGTGGAATCCGGTCAGGACATGCTGGTAATGTTCTCTTATGACAGAGAAGCCGGAGCTGTTTCCGCACCCAGAAGAAGACTTTATATCCTTAAGAAAATCGGCAACCCCTCCAAAGATAAATACGAGAAGTTCTGTCGTGTAGTCATAGATTACGGTATTTTTTCGAGAGATATGGAATCCGTTGCAACCGGCGCGGAAGGCTATGTGGCAGATGATGAGAATGTATTCGTCTACACAGGAGGAAACAACAATCTCTTTGATGACTATATGACCTTTAACGAAGTTAAGGACAAGATTGTTTACACTACGGATTATACCTACTATGGAACAACTTTCCATATTCTTATTTCCGCGGAGACAAGCCCTGCGCTTGCATATATAAAGAAAAGGTGGCCGGTGTTTATTATCCTTCTATTGGTCAACGCTGTGCTTCCTCTTATTTATGCAAAGCTTACTCAGGCCGTGAACCTGGCAAAGATTAAAGAGCAGGAGATTAACATTGCCAAACAGCAGGCTGAACTTCTGGCCCTTCATTCGCAAATCAATCCACACTTCTTATTCAATGCCCTGGAAAGCATTCGAATGCATTCCGTATTGAGGGGCGAGACAGAAACTGCGGAGATGGTCGAAAAGCTGGCGGTTATTGAGAGAAACAATGCTGACTGGAACGAGGACAGAACCACTGTTGAGAGGGAAATGGACTTTGTTAAGGCTTATCTTGGCCTTCAAAAGTACAGGTTTGGCGAAAGACTTTCATATGATCTTGAAGTGGATGACAAATGCCGAAACTCATATATTCCAAGACTAACAATAGTTACCTTTGTCGAAAACGCCTGTGTACACGGAATCGAGGCCAAATCAAGTCCCGGATGGATCTTTGTAAGGGTTTACTACAAGGATGAGGACATGATAATAGAAATCGAAGACACCGGCGGAGGACTATCGGATGAAGCAGCCTCTGCGCTTTTGGATAAAATGAACAATGCTTCAATTGAAGATCTTAAGCAGGCCGGTCGAATCGGCATGGTAAATGCCTGTCTGAGGCTTCGAATGGCAACAGAAGATCGGGTTAAATTCATGGTTGAATCCGAAAAAGGTGTGGGAACCACCGTTACAGTAATAATTCCGAAGGGATGCACTTATGAGAAAAGTTTTGCTGGTTGATGATGAACCTTATATTTTGCAGGGACTTAAGAGCCTGATTGACTGGGAAGCGGAGGGCTTTGAAGTTGTAAAAAGCTGCGCAAACGGTCTTGAGGCATACGAGTACCTTAAGGAAAATAAGGTGGACGTTATTTTTGCCGATATCAAAATGCCTGAGATGACGGGAATCGAACTGCTGAAAAGGATAAGAGAAGAGGAGATTTCAGACGCTTTTTACATAATTCTTACAGGCTTTAAGGACTTCACCTATATACAGACGGCCCTCAGGTACGAATGCATGGAGTATATGCTTAAGCCGGTTGAAATGTCAGAGCTTAAGGGCGTTCTTCGTAAAATTGCAAAGCAGTCCGACAACCGTGACGAGGAAGAACAGTCCCGCCTGTCCATGGAGCAGGCTTATCTTGCAAGGAATCTTATTGCGCTTTTGTTCGGCAAGTTTGATGAAAGCAACATAAATTATGTTAAGAACCATCTTCACCTTTCCGAGGAAATCCGATATGTGGATTTGGAGCTTGCGGGGCAAAGCGACACTCCTGAGGAAGCGGAAGAGGGTGAAATCAGAGGGCTTCAAAGACAGGTTTTCACCGCAGTCAGGGATTATTTGAAGGATGAGAAAGAGCATTGCATTTTTGACGTTTCTCAGGATGAAAAATGCTATGACATAGGTTTGATTTACTGTGATTACATTGCCTCAAAGAGAGAGATTTCTTTTGAGGATTATTTGAAAAAACTGCGTCTCTACGTTTTGTCTGAAACGGGTTGTGAGATCACGATTTTTGTGGGAAAAACCGTATCGAGAATCGATCAGATATCCAAATCTTACACCAGCGCCTGTATCCTAAAGTCCCTGGAGGCATTCAGAGGAAAGAAAAATATTTATTACTACGATGATGAGACATCAAATGATTCCAACGCCGTAGTAATTCAGAAGAATAAAATTGACGAGCTTTTGGCAAGCATTATGACGGATGAGGAGAGTGCAATCAGAAATTCCGTCGATCATTTCTATGAAGAGCTGAACAAGATTGAGTCGTCACAGACGAAAAGACTTAATATTAATTACCTGCTTTTCCAGTTGATTCATGTTGCAACAGAGCTTGATTCCGAACTTGATCAGCAGGAAATATTGAGATTTATTGCAGAGCATTCTTCGGAGGAGGATATTATCCGGGGAAGTAAGAATCACTTGGTTTCATTTTGCTGCGATTATGCTCATTATCTTTCTCAGCTTAGAAAGAATATTTCCGGCGGGGTCCTTTTGGAGATTGAGAAGGAAGTTCGAGATAATTACGACGCCAATCTTACTTTAAGAGATCTTGGCAGGAAGTACTTCATTAACAGCTCGTATTTGGGACAGATGTTCCAAAAGAAACACGGACAGTCGTTTAAGGATTACCTGACGTCCTATAGGATAAGCAAGGCAGAGGGGCTGCTTATGAATACTGAGCTTAAAATCGTGGATATAGCAGAAAAAGTAGGGTACAAAGATACGGATTATTTCATTAAAAAGTTCATAGAGGCCAATGGATGTACCCCGTCAAAATATAGAAAAAATAAGAGATGAAATTTGTCGGGTAATTATTCAGAATTTGTCGGGTAGCAACGTGCACGTGCACGAAATATACTTGAAGAGTAGTTTACTATCATATTACACAAGGGAGGTACAATTAATATGAAGAAAAAGATTGTTTCTGCTCTTCTTGCTATGGGCATGGTAATGTCCCTTCTTGCAGGATGTGGCGGCAACGCAGGCGGATCTGCTGCAACTACCGACAGCGGAACTACCGAAACTGCAACCAAGTCTGATGACGGTGGCTCTGCAGCTGCAACTACCGAACCCGGTGAGGTTACCGAGTTTACAATGTTTATCACAATGCCCGGTTCAGAGATTAATGACGACAACGAAATCGCTCAGATGATCGCTGATAAGTGGGGCGTAAAGGTTAAAGAGACCTGGCTTACAGGACAGACCGCTTCCGAAGCAACAGGTACTTTGATTGCAGGTGGTGAGTATCCTGACTTCATCGATTCTGATGAAATGAATCTTCTTATCGATGCAGATGCTCTTATTCCCCTCGATGATTACATTGATCAGTATCCCGAGTTCAGAGACACATGGTTCACACCTGAAGAGTGGGATAAGTTCCGTCAGCCTGATGGACATATCTACTGGATCAATCCTTTCGGAAACACAATGGGCGAAAGCAAAGCTACAACACACAACGACGAGGCTTTCTGGATTCAGGTAAAGGTTCTTGAGTGGGCAGGATATCCCAAGATCGAGACCATGGATCAGTACTTCGACGTTCTTGAAGGCTACATTGCTGAGCATCCTACAATGGAAGACGGCACAGAGAACATTGCTTACACAATCCTCTGCGAAGACTGGAGATACTTCTGTCTTGAGAATGCAGGTCAGTTCCTTGCAGGTTATCCCAATGATGGTTCTGTAATCGTTAACAAGTCCAACATGACTATCGAAGATTACAACACATCAGAAGATACAAAGTTATACTTAAAGAAACTTAACGAAGAGTACAACAAGGGATTTGTTGATCCCGAGTCATTTACTCAGACATATGATGAGTATATTGCAAAGCTTTCCACAGGCCGTGTACTTGGTATGGTTGACCAGTGGTGGGATTTCGCTTACACAGTAAACGATTCCTTCAAGCAGACAGGCCTTGATGAGAAGGGCTGCAACTACGTTCCCCTTGGACTTACAACAAAGCCCGGCATGGAGAACAGATGGCATACATATGATGATACAGTTAACCAGGCTTCCGGTATCGCAATCACAACTGATTGTAAGGATCCTGACAAGGCATTCAAATTCCTCGTTGACTGTGCTATGGATCAGGAACTTCACGATCTCAGATTCTGGGGCGTTGAAGGAGTTGACTACACTGTAGATGCTAACGGATTATATGAGCGTTCACCTGAGCAGAGACAGAACTGGGCAGATACTTCATACCAGGCTTCTCACAGATGTCAGTATTCATACTTCCCTCAGTGGAGTGGAACGAGCCGCGATGGAAAGAATGCTAACAAGCCCGAAGAGCAGCCTTCAGAGTTCATGAACGATATGGCTGAACCCCTTAAGAAGTGTTTCGAGGCTTATGGTGTTACAACATATCCTCAGATGATCGGCTCTGTAGTTGAGACAAACGGACCTTGGTTCCCTATGTACTCATTCTCTAACAACTTCACAACCGAGACACCCGGTGGTGTAGCTTGGGCTAAGATGGGTGAAGTTAAGCATGAGTGGCTTCCTAAGGTTGTTATGGCTAAGAACTTTGATGACGGCTGGAATCAGTACATGGATGCATACAAGGCATGCAAACCTGAAGATTTCTTATCTGAGATGCAGGCAATCCTTGATACTTTCAAATAAGATTCCTGATGTCACCTGACATTTAATAACTAATAATAGAGGCGGCGTTTCTGCAATTAATGCCGCCTCTGTTTAATAGGAGTTAACTATGGCCCGAACAAAAGTTAAAGAAAAGAAAGTTAAAGTAACCTGGAAAGAAATTAAAAAACAGAAATTCCTTGTTATAGGCACAATCTTTTTAGTAGCATACGGTATTTTATTCTATTACTGGCCTTTGACAGGCTGGCTTATGGCGTTCGAAAATTACAAACCCAAGAGCGGAATCCTTGGTTCCAAGTTTGTTGGCTTGGATAAGTTCAGATTCCTGTTTGGGGATGATGTATTTATAAAAGCAGTACGTAACACATTTGCAATGGGTGTTATCAATATTGTGACGACAACCTTTATGGCGGTTTTGACAGCAGTATTGCTTAACGAAGTTAAGAGAGCATGGATTAAGAAACCTATCCAGACAATTTCTTACCTGCCTCACTTCCTTTCATGGATTGTTGTTACCGGTATTCTTCACGATTCACTTTCCGCAAGCGGTATTGTCAATGATCTCTTATTGAGATTTGGCTTCGTGAATCAGGCAATCAACTTTTTTGCTTTCCCTAAGTATTTCTGGTGGATAGTTGCCTTTGCCCAAAACTGGAAGGAAACAGGTTGGAATGCAATCATCTACCTGGCTGCAATCACCGCAATCGATCCGGCTCTTTATGAAGCCGCATCAATTGACGGCGCAGACAGGCTCCAGAAGATAAGATACATTACTCTGCCGGGAATTAAGCCTACTTTCCTGGTTCTCCTTCTCATGAACGTGGGTAATGTACTTAACGCAGGATTTGAGGTTCAGTACCTCTTAGGTAACGGTCTTGTTCAGTCTGTCTCTCAGACTATTGATATCTACGTACTGAAATGGGGTATTTCTCAAAACGACTACTCCCTTGGTACTGCAGCCGGACTGTTTAAGAGTCTTGTAAGTATCGCTCTGGTAGTCATTGCAAATGCCTTTGCAAGAAAATATACGGAAGAAAGATTATTCTAAGAAAGGGTAGGAAACGATTATGAATGTCGATGCTAATCATAAAGTAAGAGAACCCATCAGAGATAAAATCTTTTTTGTATTTACTGTTATCTTTCTTGCGGTTTTCGTAATCATAACTTTATATCCCGTTGTCAACACAGTCGCTTTATCATTTAACGATGGTATTGATGCCGTAAGGGGCGGAATCTATTTATGGCCCCGTAAGTTCTCAATGAAGAACTATAAAACTGTTCTGGACATGCAGAACATTTGGGTAGGAGCCAGAATAACAGTTTTAAGAACTTTAATAGCGACACTGACGTCTTTGTTTGCCAATGCAATCCTGGCCTTCATCGTCAGCAGAAAGAGATTCCTTTTCAAATCTCAGCTGTCACTGTTTTGGGTTATCACCATGTATGTAAATGCCGGATTGATTCCTATTTTCCTCCTTTACAAGAACCTTGGTCTCACCGGTACATTCCACGTATACTGGATTCCGGGAATGATCAGTGCGTTCAATATGCTGGTTATGAGAACATATATGGAAGGTATTCCGGACAGCTTGGAAGAGTCAGCACAGCTTGACGGTGCAGGATACTGGACGGTATTTAAGGATATCGTTTCACCGCTTTGTAAGCCTGTGTATGCAACAGTAGCTTTGTTCATTGCGGTATGGCAGTGGAACAGCTGGTTCGATGCAATGCTCTATAACCGTATGAAGACAGAGTATACAACTCTTCAGTATGAGTTGATGAAACTTTTGTCATCAGTTATGCAGCAGAGTGGATCTGCAGAGAATGCCAAGAACGGTGCAGCAACGATAACCCCCATTACAATTCGTGCAGCTGCGACTGTAGCAACAATGCTTCCCATTATTATGCTTTATCCTTTCCTTCAGAGATACTTTGTAACCGGTCTTACAATCGGTAGTGTTAAGGAATGAACTTTAGTTTAAAGAAAGTTAAAAAACTACTTGAAAACAATTTTTAATCATATTAGCCTTTTCTTAGGACGTCCAAATCTTACCTAAGAGGAGGCTTTTATTTTGAACAAAGAACAACTTCACAGATACATTTCCGCAAGCACCGGGAATGAGAGTAATATATGCCAGATTTATGCCATCAAAGATGGGGAAACAGTCTATGATGATTGCTGGCATGGATTTAAGACAGAGGATTCCATGAATGTCAATTCTGTTACCAAAGGTGTAATGGCATTATTGGCAGGAATAGCATTGGATAAGGGATATATAAAGAGCGTTGATCAGAAGGTTATGGATTTCTTTCCCGATTACACGGTGAAACGCGGGGAGAAAACCATTTATGATGTCACCGTAAGACACCTTTTGACTATGACGGCGCCATACAAGGGAAAGTCTGAACCCTGGAAAAAGGTGTGTACATCCAAAGACTTTACACTGGCTATACTTGATTATCTTGGTGGCAGAAACGGAATTACCGGTGAGTTCAGGTATGCAACCCTGGGCATCCAGATTTTGGAGGGAATTATAGAGAGAGCGACAGGGGAGAAAGGCGCTGATTTTGCCAACAAGAATTTATTTGAGCCCTTGGGCCTACCGAAGCGAATACCTCATGGAGACAGCTCAAAAGAAGACCAGTTTGATTTCTTCATGAATAAGAACCCCAGGAAACCTGAGTGGTATACAGACCCTTCGGGTGCAGTGACAGCCGGATGGGGACTGTGCGCATCGGCTCTTGATTTGAACAGACTCGGTGAACTGGTATTAAACGGTGGCGAGTATATGGGCAAAAGAATCGTTTCCAAAGAGTATTTGGATGAAATGCTTACACCGTACCTTAAACTGGGTGAACGATTTGGATTCATGAATTATGGATATTTATGGTACAAACCTTACGATGATAAAGAGGTGTATGCTGCCATTGGAGACAGCGGCAATATCATCTACATCAACAAGGAGCTTAATCTGTCAGTCGGAATGACGGGGACCTTTAAGCCAAGGATTTTCGACAGGGTTGAGTTTATAGAGCGAAAGGTTCTACCTTTGGTGCAAAATGGTGAGATATAATCAGAAGATTAAAATGCAGGTCTTAACTATCTTAAGACCTGCATTAATATATTACATATTTTCTCTTTGGGGTTTTATATCTTCAATGTAACATCATAAACTTCTTTCATTGCCTCGTTGGCAACCACAACATTATCTTTGTTCTTCTTAACTGTTTCCATTACATCATCTGTACTTGCTGTAACTTCCTCAGCCACTGCGAAGAGCTGTTGGATTGCATCGACGATTCCCTGATTGGATGTCTGAAGGTTATCAATTGCAGCATCGATGCCTTTAATGTGCTCAGCAAGAGTAAGCATATCTGACTCGATAGAACCGAAGTTTTCTTCAACACCGCTTATTATCTGATCCTGGGACTGAGCCTTCTCGACGGAACGTGATACAGCGTCTGATGCGGAATTAGATTCTTCCTCAAGGTCCATAATGATGTTTCTGATGTTCTCTGTTGACTCTTTGGTCTGCATTGAAAGATCTCTAATCTGTTCAGCAACAACTGCAAAGCTCTTTCCCTGCTCGCCGGCTCTTGCAGCCTCGATAGAAGCGTTAAGGGCAAGAAGGTTGGTCCTTCCGGAAATCTCTTCAATGGCATTTACAACTTCCTGCATTGCAAGGGTTTTCTCTTTAAGCTGATTCATTGCAGTGGTAACGTCACTGTTTATTTCGCTTATTTCAGCAGAGACATCAGCAAGAGAGTGAACTTCTTTGGTACTGTCTATGACACCGTATTTAACCTTACGGGCAATTTCGATTATTTCTTTTGAGCGGGATGAGGTATCCTCTATTAAGCCTCTGATGGTATCTGTCATGGTGTTCTGCTTCTCGACGGATTCACAGGTGAGCTTTGTGCCTTCGGCAACGTTTGTAACCGAAAGGGTAATGTTCTCGGAGTATTCTTCAATCTCTTTCAGCCTTGCGGTAACGTCCTCGGTACCTTTCTTAACGACACTGATTACTTCCTCAAGTGAAGCCATGGTGTCGGCCTGCTTATCAACTTCATCGTCGAGAGTTCCGAAGATGTCTTCGTTATACTTTTCAGTAAGAATGGAAATTGTAAGTGCAGCGCCTGCGAAAAGAGCGTTAAAGCAGATTCCTGCAATTACTGAAGTGGCATTGGTTCCTGATGAAAGGCTTGTCAAAAGGTCGCCGGCTCTAGTTATTGTACCGAAGGCCAAAATATAAATGGCGGGGATTCGCATTATCTTCTTGTCATACAAGAGGAAGAGTGACAGTACAAGTGAATAACTGATGAATGCAAAGAATGCATTTCCTGTCAGCAAATCGCCAAGAGTGAAATCAAGCATAGCTGTGACTGCCAAAGCTATGGAACAAACCTTGGAAGAAGCCTTTATAAAGTAGATTAATACGAAGTCAATGGCGCAAACAATAACGAGGACAGCTATGCTGATTATTCTCATTATCGGAGCTTCCTCAACTATGGAGCTGGGCTCGTAGCCGGCCATTACAGCAGTAAGCAAACATACTGCCAAGCAGAAAAATACAATAATCTGACATGACTTGCGGACACGGTTGTCTTTATCCGCGTATATTCTTTTGTTTTCCATTTTTATCTCCCAATCCTTTGAGTGTTCGTGAATCCATATTCACGATATTTTTATTTTACCATATTTTTTCTTTTTTGCGCACATCTTATATGAGTCAAACGTTATAATATTTGAGGGAGGTAAATATGGCGTCATTTGATATCAAAGAACAGTACGACAAAATTTACAGATATTGTTATTTTAAGCTTTCTGACAGAGACCTGGCCGAAGACATCACGCAGGAAACCTTCTTAAAGTACTATGAACATTATGACTTTATGTCTGAGACCAAATCGCTTAAATATCTTTACACCATAGCCGGCAATTTGTGTATTGATGAATATAGAAGAACCAAACCTACTAATCTTGATGAGGACTATGAGGGGCCAATTCACGAAGACAGAGTAGTTGAGAATGTGAGCATAAGAAATGCTCTGTCAAAACTCACAGACGAAGAGCGGGAGATACTTCTTTTGCGATATGCAAACGATGTACAGGTTTCCGTAATAGGAAAAATATACGGAATATCGCGCTTTGCTGTAAGAAGAAAAATTATGGCCGCGAAAGAGAACTTGGAGAAAGAACTTCGAAAGGAGGGAGCTTATGAACAGATTTGAGGATGAGATTAAGGCAGCTTTTGAAGCACCTAAGCCAAAAAGAAAAGAGGAATTTATCAATCTAATTAAGCCATCAAAGATGTCAGTGGGAAGATTTTTGCTGTCTCAAATGGGATATATAAGAAAATCTACATGGACAGTCTTTACGCTTATTCTTATCTGCATTATACTTGCGCCCTTTGTTCTGGACTATGCAACCCTTTGGTTTATCTCTGCACTTATGCCGATTCTTGCCATGTCACTCGTAACAGAAAGTGCAAGATCGGAGAGATATAACATGGCTGAAATGGAAGCGGCAACAAGGTTTTCTCTCAGAAGCGTGATTATGGCGAGAATGGTTATACTTGGCGGAATTAATCTTATTGCCATTCTGATAGCTGCGCCCATTGGGATTAAATACTGCAGTTTTAAATCTATCTCTTCAGGCCTGTTTGTTGTAACACCTTTCTTTATTACTTCAGCGATAGGCTTGTCAATTGTAAGAAAGATTAAAGGACAGGCAGGTTTCTATGCGGTTATGGCTGAGGCATTTGTGGTAAGCATGCTAATGCTTCTTAATAAGAATTCGGCACTTGGAATTATACCGCCGGAATCGGTGAGATTATGGAGTATAGTAACTGTGGTTGCCATAGTTGCAACCATTAAGCAGGGGATTGGAATGATTAATAATTTGGAGGACATTACATGGAGTTGGTAATAGACAGACTGTCCAAGCAATACAAGAATAAAATAGCTGTAGACAGAGTATCGGTAAAACTTAATAAGGGCGTTTATGGTCTTCTCGGAGCAAACGGCGCCGGAAAGTCTACCCTTATGCGAATGATTTGCGGGATTTTAAAACCCACAGGCGGAACAGTTGCATTTGACGGGATGAGTGTTGAAACAGAGGCATTCAGGTCGATTCTCGGATATCTTCCCCAGGATTTTGGATATTATCCGGAGTTTAGCGGAAGAGACTTCATTTTATACATGGCGGCTTTAAAAGGTATCCCCAAAAGAGAAGCGAGAAAAAGAAGCGATGAACTGTTAAAACTTGTGGGGCTTGAAGATGTGGCAGATAAGAAAATTAAGACATATTCAGGTGGAATGAAGCAAAGAGTAGGAATCGCACAGGCTCTTTTAAACAATCCAAAACTGTTGATATTGGATGAGCCCACCGCAGGACTTGACCCGAAAGAAAGAGTTCGTTTCAGAAACCTTATCGAGAAAATCGGAGATGATTGTATAGTAATTCTGTCAACACATATCGTGTCGGATGTTGAACATATTTCAGATCAGGTAATGATGATGAAGGACGGAAGATTCATCTTCCAGGGCAAATGGAGCGACAAGGATGAGAGCCTTGAGGATTTCTATTTAAGGCAGTTTGAGGAGGATGGAGTAATTGAATAATTTCGGAACCATATATAGATACGAACTTAAAAAGATCGTATGCAAGAAACTGTTTATTATTTTGGCGATTTTAATGTTTGCGTTAACAGTTTTTACGCCTTTTTCGAACCTTATCGGAAACTATATTGAAGACGGGACCCCGATTGAGAGTAACCTCTCATACTACAAGGAGACTCAGGCAGGTATTAAAGCAATATCCGGAAGGAAAATCGACATAGACCTGATGAGAGAAACCATGGAAGCATATAAAAAAGTTCCCACAGTCCCTGATTATACAAAAACAGATGAGTATAAAAAATACGCAAGGTCATATAACGAAGTGTTTGCCATTCTGAGAGGTCCTATGGAAATGAAGTTTGAAGAGTTTCAGAAATGGGAGCCTGATGAAGAAGAGTATTACAAAAAAAGAACGGAGAGTATAGAACAGCTGTGGTCTGAAATCGGTCTTACCGATGGAGAAAAACAGTTTTTCAGAGATAAAGACAAAGAGATAGAAAAGCCGCTTACATATTATTACCATGATGCGTATGATATTCTCTTATCAGATTATCAGACAATCGGTATTATGGTTTTGGTCATGATTGCGATTGTTTTATCCGGATTGTTTCCGGGTGAACGTGCAATGAAAACAGACCAGCTTATTCTTTCAAACAAGCTTGGTAAAAAGACAACGTTTTTGGCCAAGATGTCAGCAGGTATTACGGTGGGCCTCGGAACTTCCGTTATCTTAACGTTATCATTATTTGCTGTCGTGCTCGGATACTTTGGCACTGAAGGATATGACCTGATGATGACGGTCTTTTTCAGGGATTATACATATCCTGTTACGGTGGGGACAGGATGCATAATCTGCTATGCA
The DNA here is from genome assembly GCA_947167445.1 of uncultured Lachnospiraceae bacterium. Lineage (GTDB taxonomy): Bacteria > Bacillota > Clostridia > Lachnospirales > Lachnospiraceae > G11. The sequence continues at coordinate 36,971 of CAMVID010000018.1, read as the reverse complement.
ATCCTCCAGGTGGTTGCACTGCTGTGGTCGATTTTTGTAATGGCAATTTCAGAGTTTATCAAAAACGGAATGGCAACACTGGCGACCACGATGCTAATAGTAATTGCGGGTGGCATGATATCTGTTCCTGACCAGTTCAGAGTAATTGGTCAGATTTGGGATTGGCTTCCAACTTCATATCTCGCATTTTGGAATGTGTTTGATGAAAGGACACTTCCCGTGTTTGGGAAATATTTTCTGTCATGGCAGGTTTTGCCGGTATTTTATTTCCTGGCAACAGTGATTATTTTCTTTGTCGGAAAAAGAAAATATGAGAGCGTAAGTACCGAATAATAGTGTATAATATAAGAGGCGGGTGTTAAAGCCCGCCTCAATTAACTGTTAAGGGAGGAATTATAAGTGGATTATAAGGCAAGATATGAAGAGTGGCTTTCAAAACTTAATGATAATGATCCTTTAAAGAAACAGCTTTTAGATATAGCAGGCGATGAGAAAGAAATTGAGGACAGATTCTATCAGGATCTGTCATTCGGTACTGCGGGACTCAGAGGTAAAGTGGGCGCAGGAACCAACAGAATGAACTTCTATACTGTGGGCAAGGCTTCCCAGGGTATAGCTGATTTTATTGTTTCAAAGGGCAAGGAGGCGTGTGAAAAGGGCCTTATTATTGCCCATGACCCCAGACATTTTTCCAAGGAGTTCTCAAAGTTTGCGGCAGGTATTTTTGCTGCCAACGGAATCAAGGCTTATGTATTCCCTGATTTGAGACCTACACCTGAACTGGCTTTCATGATAAGAAAGCTTGGGACAACATCGGGAATCAATATTACAGCCAGCCACAACCCAAAGGAATATAACGGCTACAAGGCTTACTGGGATGACGGATGTCAGGTTTCCTCAGAGATTGCTGACGGAATGACAGAGTGCATCAATGCCGTTGATATCTGGAACGGAATAAAGACTTCAGACTTTGATGAAGGCGTAAAGAGCGGCAAAATCATAGTCCTTGGTGAAGAGTATGACAGAGCCTATCTTGATAAGATAGAGTCCCTTGCAATTCATGAAGGTGACGAGCTGGATCTTGCGATTCCTCTTGTTTACACACCTTTAAACGGATGCGGTTCAATACCCTTCAGACAGATGCTAAATGACAGGGGCTTTACAAACTGGACAATAGTTCCGGAACAGGAGAACCCGGATCCTGATTTTACCACAGTAGGATATCCCAACCCTGAGGACCCCAAGGCCTTCAAGTTGAGCGAAGAGTACGGAAGAAAGTTCGGCGCAGAGCTTCTTATGGCCACCGACCCCGACTCAGACAGATTCGCAATCGAGATAAGAGATAACGACGGAAACTACATTCCTCTTAACGGAAACCAGACCGGTTATCTCCTTGTTAACTATATTCTGGAAGGACATAAGAGCGCAGGTACATTACCCAAAAACGGCGCCATGGTTAAGTCCATCGTTACCTCGACACTTTCAACAATTATGGCCAAGGCTTACGGCGTAGAGATGTTTGAGACCCTCACAGGCTTTAAGAACATCTGTGGTAAAATCCCCTATCTCCACGAACACGGCCTTAAGTACCTCTTTGGCTACGAGGAGTCAGTAGGATATGCAATCTGTGAAGACATCAGAGACAAGGACGGAATCAGTGCCGGCATGATGGTTGCCGAAGCCGCCGCTTATTACCGCAAGGAGGGCAAGACTCTTTGGGATGTTCTTCAGGAGATTTATGCCAAGTACGGTTATTTCGCAGAGGACGAGCCAAACATTGTTCTTGAGGGTATTCCCGGAGCCAAAAGGATTCAGAGAATGATGAAGTGGTTCAGAGAGAATATTCCTTCAAGTGTTGCGGGAGCCAAGGTTGAGAAGGTTATCGATTACATTAACGGATACGAGGATATTCCTCCTCAGAATGCCATCAGACTTTTCCTTGATAACGGCTCATGGTTCGCCATCAGACCTTCCGGTACCGAGCCCAAGATTAAGTTCTATTTCTACTCTAACCGTGATTCAAGACAGAATGCTCTTGATACCAACAGGAAGATTAAGGATGAGATTTTTGCTCTCATTAATTCAGTAGAGTAAGGAGAAGTGTTTTGGGAAGAGAAGTTTGGAAACCGGGCAACATGCTTTACCCCGTGCCGGCTGTGATGGTCAGCTGCGGACGTGAGGGAGAGAAGCCCAATATTATAACTTTGGCCTGGGTTGGCAATGTTTGTTCCGACCCGGTTATGCTTACCATATCTGTGAGAAAAAACAGATATTCCTACGATATCATCAAAGAGACCGGTGAATTCGTGGTTAATCTCACAAACAGAGAGCTGGCAAGAGCCTGTGACTGGTGTGGCGTTAAGTCAGGCAAAGATTTTGATAAGTATAAGGAGATGGGCCTTACCCCATCGAAATCCGTTACCGTCAAGGCTCCGGGAATCGCGGAGAGTCCCGTAAGCATTGAATGCAAGGTTAAGGACATCGTAGAGCTTGGGACTCATGATATGTTTGTTGCGGAAGTAACAGCAGTTACTGTAGACGACAAATATATGGATGAATCCGGCAAGTTTGACCTGGATGCCGCGGACCTTATTGCCTATTCTCACGGTGAGTATTTTACCCTTGGAGAGAAACTTGGAAAGTTCGGTTTTAGCGTCAAAAAAGTGAAATAAAAAACCAAAGCCAACCCGCATAAAGGTTGGCTTTTTGATGCATTAAAGGCGAAAAATAATCATTGGGTAAAATAAGATATTCAGAAAGGGATAATCTATGTGTGGAATAGTTGGATATGTGGGTGATAAGCAGGCTGCAGGCATGCTTATTGAAGGACTCACAAAGCTTGAGTATAGGGGATACGATTCCGCCGGAATAGCAGTAAGAAATAAGGAGAATCCTGCTGAAGTAGTTAAGACCATCGGTAAGATCAAAAATCTTATCGAGAAAACCGATAACGGTAAAGCTGTAAAGGGAAATTGCGGAATAGGACATACACGTTGGGCTACTCATGGAGCGCCCAGCCAGATTAATGCACATCCTCATGTATCAGGCAACTGTACCAACTCCGGTTCAGGCCCTGTAGAGTCAGAGGTGGTTGGCGTCCATAACGGAATCATTGAGAATTTCCAGGAACTTAAGGCCAAACTCGAGAGACACAACTACAAGTTCTACTCACAGACAGATACAGAGGTACTTATTAAACTTGTGGATTATTACTACAAGAAGTACAACATCGGACCTATTGATGCTCTTGCCAAGACCATAGTCAGAGTGAGAGGTTCTTATGCTCTTGCTGTAATGTTTAAGGATATTCCTGAGAAGATATTCGTAGCAAGAAAAGACTCGCCCATGATTATCGGTGTGAATAAGAACGAGACATTCATAGCCTCTGATGTACCTGCAATTCTTAATCACACAAGAAATGTATATTACATCGGAAACCTTGAGATGGCTGAATTAAGTGCCGGACAAGCCACATTCTACAATCTCGACGGTGATGTGATTACCAAAGAGCTTACAGAGATTAACTGGGATGCTGAGGCTGCCGAAAAGGGCGGTTTTGAGCATTTCATGATGAAGGAGATTCACGAGCAGCCCAAGGCAGTTGAGGACACCCTTCACAAATATGTTAAGGAAGATAAGAAGATTGACCTTGGGGAAGTGGGAATCAAGGAAGAAGATATAAAGAACTTTGAGGGCATTCATTTTGTTGCCTGTGGTTCTGCATGGCATGTCGGAATGCAGGCCAAATATGTCTTTGAGGATTTGGCGGACATTCCCGTAAATGTAAGTCTTGCTTCTGAGTTCAGATATTCCAAGGCAAAGCTTAATACCAAGGATCTGGTGGTTATCATTTCCCAGTCCGGGGAAACTGCGGATTCATTGGCGGCACTTCGTATTGCCAAAGAGAAAGGCCTTAAAACTCTGGCAATAGTTAACGTAATAGGAAGTTCCATAGCAAGAGAAGCCGATTACGTAATGTATACTGTTGCAGGTCCCGAGATTTCCGTGGCAACCACCAAGGCCTACAGCTGTCAGCTGGTGGCCACATTCCTTCTTGCCCTTGAATTCGGACGTGTAAGAAGCGGACTTGAGGGATATGAAACATATATAGACGAACTGAATTCTCTGCCAGAGAAGATAAACAGGACTCTTGAGGATAAGGAGCGCATCCAGTGGTTCGCCGCAAAGTATGCCAATGCTAAGGATGTATTCTTCATCGGAAGAGGTATCGATTACGCAATAGGTCTTGAGGGCTCCCTTAAAATGAAGGAGATAAGCTATATCCATTCTGAAGGTTATGCAGCCGGCGAGCTTAAACACGGAACCATTTCCCTTATTGAGGATGGAACTCTTGTAATCGGCCTTCTTACTCAGAGCGATTTATATGAAAAAACTCTCAGCAATATGTTAGAATGTAAGAGCAGGGGCGCATATTTAATGGGGGTAACCGCATACGGCAAGTATGACGTGGAAGACAGCGTTAACTTCTCCGTATACGTTCCCAAGGTTGATGAGCACTTTATCGGAAGCCTTGCAATCGTACCCTTGCAGTTACTCGGTTATTACATTTCTGTTTCCAAAGGACTTGACGTGGATAAGCCCAGAAACCTTGCAAAGAGTGTAACGGTGGAATAGGGCCAAGAGGGTTTGGCATGAATAACGAAATAAGAATGAGCGTTTCTTCAATGACAAGGAAAGATGACAGGAAGGCCATCTATGTAATGTTTCAGGATGGGAAGAAGTCGGCTGAATTTGAGGTGCCCGAAATTAAGCTTTTGAGTAATGACGGGTTCAGCGATGAAGAGATAGATCAGCTTAAGGAGTATATTGCCAATTCCCTGGATGATATCTACGAGGTAGCAAAGAAAGTAAATCCCATGAAGGGCTTCATGGGAGCAGAGCAAGGCAAATAAATTAATAAAGAAGCATAGCAAAAGACCCGGTCGTAAGACCGGGCCTTTCTCTTCTTTCTTTATGGAAGGGGGGAGAAAAAGTCGTGTGTGTTAGGGTAGAGGGGGAGCACGACTTTTTCGATGGGAAAATATAATGGAGTATGCTTAAAAAGCATTTCAACTACCACACTCATAGTATCATACCCTATATATGATGTCAAAAGTAAAAATCTACTTTTAGTTGCTTTTTGGGTTGAATCTAAAAAAAATATCTTTTATTATAGAAATATACAACAAAAAACTTATATAGGGGGTATAAAGGAACAGATGTACACCGGTGAGATGATGCAGGATGAGTTCGCGTTGAAACTTACTTCTCTACGTAAGGAAAAAGGATGGACTCAGGAAGAACTTGCCGAGAAATGTGGAATATCCAGACAGGCGGTTGCTAAGTGGGAGGGCGGTAAAAGCTTACCTGATATCTTCCGAATTGTTGAATTGGCAGATTTGTTTCAGGTGGATGTGGCCGATATTCTTCCCGATACGGAAAGCAACCTTAACTTAAAATATTGTATTGAGGCAGTGGGTGATATTTTCGCCAGCGCCATTATTGTTAACCTCACGAAGAATGAGTTTGACTATGTGAGGAATGAAGACATCTTTGGCAACATTGTGGAGCCCAGAGGTACGTATGAAGAGCTTTATGACAAGGCACAAAGAAGTGTTCCCGATGCGAACCAAAGACTTAATTTTATAAAGCTTTTTAAGCGTGATTCACTTCTTAAAGCTGCGGAGAGCGGTGAGAAGGTTGTTTCTCTTGATCATAGAATCAAAGATACCAACGGAACGCCTCATTGGGTTCAGACCACAGCGTGTTTCGTCAGAGAGGCAAACAGAACCGACGTAGTTGCCATTTTCTTTATCAGAGTTATTGATGCCGAGAAAGATAGGGAAGAGAAGAGCGAAAGAGAGATTATTGAGAGACAGAGCATCATCAACGTGCTTTCCAATGAGTACGACGCCGTTTTCCTCTCGAACCTTGACACGGGGGCTGTTTTATATTCTTATTCTGAGAATGTTGCGGATGTAAGCCAAGAAGCTGTAGAGATGATAGAAGGCTTCTCAAACTGCTTTTCGGATGAACTCTCCGAAATGCATAAACTTTTAGTGCATCCGGATGATATAGAGTCATTTAAGAAGTCCATATCCAAGCAGTATGTTACGGATATGCTTAGGAAGCATGAATCCTTTGTATGTAATTACAGGATGCTTTTGGGTGATCAGATGAAGCATTACCAGACAAGATTCGTGCGTGCCCTTGATTTCGAGACCAGCAATAACTTTATTGCAGGTATTCATTGTGTTGAGCCATATTACAAGGACATTGAGAGACAGCAGAAAGAGCTGGAGAGCACCATTGATACCATAAGAAGCAACCAGGATGAGAGAGATAATCTTATTATCCAGCTGTCTCACGACATAAGAACACCCCTGAACTCCATAATGGGATTTCTTAATCTTGCGAAGGATTCTTCAAAGGGAGAGGATAAGGATTACTATCTCAGAATGGCTACGGAAGCCTGCGAGAACATGACCCTTGTTTTGAACAATGTTATCGATCTGGTTTCTCCCAAGGGTGACAATGTCATTATCAAGAAGCAGGATTGGGCAATTAAGAAACTTCTTAACCAGGTTATTTCTTCAACCAATGACATGGCTAAGAAGGTGGGCTTGGATTCCATCGGCAAGAAGGAGGAGCCCGAGGAGAGTAAGCCTTCAAGGACCAAGCTTGAGGGCAAAAGGATTCTTCTTGTTGAGGATACCGAGGCTAATGCCATGGTTACGGGAGCGTTTCTTAAGGATTGGGGCGTTGAGATGATGCGTGCCCATGACGGAGTGGAAGCTCTTGAGATGATGGAGAAGTCTCCTCTTAAGGGATTTGACCTGGTTCTTATGGATATTCAGATGCCTGAGATGGACGGATATGAGGCAACCAAGAGAATCAGAAAGCTGCCTAACAAGACCTGCTCCAAGGTGCCCATTATAGCTCTGACGGCAAGCGTATTTGACTCGGAGAAGGAAGAGGCCTTAAACGCAGGAATGAATGACCACATATGTAAGCCATTCACTCCCAAGCAGCTCTATGACAAGATTGTATCCTATGTCTAGAGGCAGTCTTTTATAACTCTTTCAACATTTTTATATGCAAGATATTCAAGAGAGGTGTGATTCATGCCTCTCTTTTCAAATGCCTCAAACAAAAGAGGCATCTTATCGCAGGAAGGGATTTCCAGTTTGCATGTAATTCCGTCGAAGTCAGTTCCGATGCCTATGGATTCGACACCACCAACCTCAATAATGTGTTTTGCATGTAAAAACAGCATATCTACCGTGGAGTTTTCATGGGACAAATCCGGATTCAGAAAATCGGCTGCAAAATTAAGGCCGATTACTCCTCCTTTTTCGGCGATGATTTTTATCATTTCATCTGTGAGGTTCCTTGTGTGTGGAGCGATGCTTCTGCAGTTTGAGTGGGAAGCCACAAAGGGCTTCTTTGAGATGGCTGCCACATCAAAAAAACCTCCGTCGGAAAGATGAGACACATCCACGATAATCCCGAGATTATTCATTTCTTCAATAGCATCTTTGCCAAAATCGGTAAGGCCCTTTGCCATTAAAGAAGATTCGGAAGAGTGGGGGAAACCAAAGCAGTTAGCCTGATTCCATGTGAGGGTAATAAGACTTACTCCCTGTTCCTTCAGCTCCTTAAGCCTTTCCATTTTTCCTTCCACAAGACATCCGTTTTCAATGGTTAAGAAGGCGGATATTTTACCCTCGTCAAAATTCCTGTTTAGTTCTGAAGAGTTTCCTGTAAATACAAGTTTATGCGACCGGGAAACAGTATTGAGAAGGACCTGTCGCATGGACGTATAGTCTTTGTAGGGGTCGACGCTTTTATCCTGATCAAGGTACGCGGCAAAAAACTGTGCCTTGCAGTTCCCCTTTTCAAGCCTGGCCACATCAATGGCTCTTTCATCAAAACTTATTATGGTATCTTTGCCAAGTTCAACGGCCTCAGCCAGAGTGTCACAATGCATATCTATATATGAAATCATTTTCAAACCTCCAAGCACATGAATATTATATATAAACATGAATAAAAAATGCTATATCTAATTTCCTATATAGATGTTATAATTAATTTCGGTGTGAAGTATATAAAACAAAATAATATTTCACCGGATGGGGACATTATGGCCGGAAAGACAACAACAATAAAAGAATTACTGAAAGCCGCTATGCTTCCTTTAGGCAGCACGCTTTACGTGTACGGCGGCGCATGGAATGAAGCTGACACAGGAGCCGGCGATGAAGCCATGACATTTGGAGTAAGCCCGGAATGGAAGAAGTTTTATGACTCCAAGGATGGGTCATACGACTTTGACAAATACAGATATCAGGTACATGAGGGTATTGACTGCACGGGGCTGGTTGGTTTTTCGTGCTTCCAGGTATTCGGAAGTGCTTATTCTGAGACGGGTTACGTTTTTCCCAGCGGAATAATGGCTGAGAATTATGAGAAGCTTTTTGGCGGTGAGACTGTAGCTCCGGAGAACATAAAGAACTATCGCCCGGGAGATGTTATGACCAAGAACGGTCATGTGTATTTCAGCATCGGCAGATGCGGAGACGGAAGTGTACTTCTTTTGCATGCATCACCTCCGGCACCGTCTTTTTGCGGAACTGTTACCCCGGATGGAAATGAGGACAGTGAGGCTGTTAGACTTGCCAGGGAATACATGACAAAGAATTACCCTGATGTAATGAAGAGATACCCCAATATGTGTATGAGAAAAGTGGAGTATCTTAAGGAGTACAGTCAGTACAGATGGGACAGGAAAGTGGTTTCCGATCCCGATGGATTTGATAGTATGACTCCTGAAGAAATTTTGAAAGAGTTGTTTAAGTAATGAGTAAGTTATTTGATATAAATCTAAAGGAAGAAGACAAGAAACTCAGAGAAGAGTGGAAGTCTACAAAGGAGATTTTTGACGGTCGAATTCTTCACGTTATCGACGATACCGTTATCTGCCCCAATGGAAATGAAGCCAGCAGAGAACTTATAAGGCACGTGGGAGCTGTGTGTGTGGTTCCCATAACCGATGATGGCAAGGTAATTGTGGAGAGGCAGTTCAGATATCCCATCGATAAGGTTATTACAGAAATTCCTGCCGGAAAGCTTGACAGCAAGAGTGAGGATCCTTTGCTTGCAGCAAAGAGAGAGCTTCGTGAAGAGACGGGTTATACGGCTGAAGAATGGATAAGCCTTGGAGCGTTTTATCCCGCACCTGCCTATTCGGACGAGCTTATTCACATATATATTGCGAAGAAACTTAAGAAGGGCGAGAGAGACCTGGATGAGGATGAATTCCTGGATGTGTACGCAGTTCCTTTTGACGAGCTGGTTGAAGGGATCATGCGAGGGGACATCACTGATTGTAAGACTCAGATGGCTATTCTTAAAGCAGAACATAAATTAAGGGAATGCAATTAAGCATTCCCTTTTTGGTTTTTATTGATTTAATTCTTCGAACTCGATGGTGAGAAGAGTGTGAAGGATTCTTCTCATTCTTAGGTGATTTACGTTCTCTCTTGTAGGGTGAACTCTGTTTGTTAACATTGTCACCCAAAGGCCTGTGTCGGGATCAACAAACACGTGAGGTCCCGTGAAACCGTTGTGGCCGAAGCCTTTCTGTGAGAAGAACTGGCCCGACATGGAGTAGAATCCCCCTGCCAGGTGAAAACCTAAGCCTCTCCTGTCCTCAAGCCCTTCCGTGTAACACTGGATTGCGGTATCGAAGATACAGCGGGGAAGGTATTTCTTTCCTTCAAGAGTGCCGTGTCCTGCCAGCATCTTGGCGAAACGTATCATGTCGTTGAGATTGGAGAAGATTCCGGCATTTCCGGCAACGCCATTTAAGAAGTAAGCATTCTCGTCATGAACTTCACCAACAAGCCATTCGCCGGTAAGGTGATTCTTCTCGGTGTAGCAGGTGTTTTCTTTATTAATAGGCTTGTCAAGGGGATGGTATCCGGTGGATGTCATTTCCAGGGGCTCGAAAACTTCTTCCTGTGAAAGTTCATCAAGGGATTTACCCGTAACCTTCTCAAGTAAGAATCCCAGGACAATGTATCCGATACAGCTGTACTTGACATCGGTTCCCGTAGGGTAAGCCAGAGGCTCATTAAGTATAACCTCCAAAGCCTTCTTACGATCGTCTGTCTTGTGTTCAATCCACATGTGGTCTACGAAACCGCCGGTATGAGTCATAAGGTGGTATATCTGAATTCCCTTCTTGTCGTCGGGAATATCGCTGCCGAAATGTCTCTCCAATGTATCTGCCAAATCGATTACGCCTTTGGAGATTAGTCTCAGGGCAATCATTGTGGTTGACAGAATCTTGGAAACAGATGCCATATCATATATGGTAGTTTCATTTACGGGAGTTGCTTCGGGAGTAAAAGAAGTATTGCCAAAGCATCTTTTAATGTAAACTTTCTCACCTATACCAATGGCCAGGGCGGCAGAACATACGTCGCCTCGCTCAACACATTTTTCAATATAAGCGACAGATTTTTCAAATGGTTTCATGGAACCCTCCTATACTTTGTACAAGTTAGCCTAATTATATCAAAGCAAACCTGATTTTAAAACTATTTCAGACATAATTTTAAAATAAAGTTTCAAAATTTGTCAATAAAACCAACAATTTTTTCTTTACAAATACACTTTACTTTGGTAAAATTTAATATGTCGAAAGTAAATCGAAGAGATTCGATTAATTATGATTGGAGGATTATTATGTTTAAAGGTAACAAAGCATTAAAAAGCTTGCTTGCCCTTGCGTTAAGTACAGTAATGGTACTTGGCCTTACCGCATGTGGTGACAAAGCTGCTGACACCAAGCCCGCTGACACATCGGACTCACAGACAGCAGAAGCAACTTCCGAAGCTACCGAGGCACCTGCAGAAGACAGCAACGAAGGTCCTTTCGGCATCAAGTATGCTGAAGATCAGACACTTCGCCTTGTATACGGTGCAGAGATGTCGACACTCAGAACATACGGCGGCGAGGGTACCGCTGTTTCATGGCAGGGTATTTCAAACTGTATTTCTGCTTTAGTATGCAGAGACTGTTATGGTAACATCCAGCCTGATATGGCTGAGAGCTGGGATGTAAGCGCTGACGGTTCAGAGTACACATTCCACCTTCGCAAAGACCTTGTTTGGTCAGACGTTGAAGGAAACAACATGGGACCTATCACATCAAAGGATTTCCAGACCGCAGTTGAGTACTGCTGTAATCCTGAGAACGGTGTTACAGATTCCAGCTTATTACTCCTTAAGAATTATAAGGAACTCATTGATCCCGAAAATCCCAACAAGGACATCAGCACCTTGGGATTCGAGGTAATCGATGATTACACCTTCAAGGTTACTCTTGCAGAGGTTATTCCTTATTTCATTAATACCTTCAACATTTTCCCTGTTCCTACAGATTACTTCCTTGAGATGGGTGAAGATTATGGTATGGATAACGAGTCCATTTACTACTGCGGACCTTACATCATGACCACATTCGAGCCTCAGGAGCAGAGAATATACGAAATCAACCCCAACTACTGGGATCTTGATAACGTACACATTCAGAAGATTATTATGAAGTACAACGCCGAGGCTGCAACACTTGCACCTGAGATGTTCAAGCGTGGCGAGATCGACTATGCTGATATCGGAACAGACATCCTCGACGAGTGGATGAAGGCTGATGATACAAAGGATATCGTTATCCCCGGTCTTCCTGATACAACCTACATGTATTACTACTCATTCTGCTACAATCCTCAGTTTGATGATGCATATGAGCCTGACAACTACATGAAGGCAATCAACAATGAGAACTTCCGTAAGTCAATTTATTGGGGACTTGATCGTCGTAAAGCATACCTTTGCCTCGATCCTTACAACCCCGATCAGTTCCTTACAACAACAGTAACACCCAGAACATGGTGTTCAATCAACGGAACAGATTATGTTGATCTTCCTGCTCTTAAGGAAATCACAAACCGTGCAAACTACGGTTTCGATCCTGACAAGGCTAAGGAATACAGAGATAAGGCTAAAGAAGAACTTGAAGCTATCGGCGTAACATTCCCCGTTAAGCTTTACATGCCTTACAACCCCAACACAACAGGCTGGGATAAAGAGGTTCAGGTCGTCAAGCAGCAGCTTGAAGATTTACTCGGATCCGATTACATCGAGTGCATCATCGAAGCAGGTCCTGCAACAGGCTTCTTATCAGAGGTTCGTCGTGCAGGTAAGTACGGCTTCATGAAGTTAAACAACGGTTCCAACGAGGGTGACCCTTGTTCATGGATCAAGGCATTCGTAGACGGTGCTAACTGGAACTTCATGGGTGATGTTCTTTACGAAGGACAGTTACCTACAGTTGAGAGAGAAGGTTCCAAGTCTGACGACAACAAGGATCTTCAGGATCTCGTTACTGAGTACTATGGTCTCCTTGACAAGGCTAAAGCTATTACAGTTAAGAGCCAGGAGAGATATGATGCATTTGCTGAGGCTGAGCAGTTCCTCATCGATCATGCATTTGTTATCCCTTATGCAAAGGATACATATGGTTATCACGTAACCAGAACCAATCCTTTCGAGCAGATTACAGGTCAGGACGGCAGATATAAATACATGCACGTTCTTGAAGAGCCTCTCACAAATGAGCAATATCAGGCACTTTATGCTGATTGGCAGGAGAAGCAGGCAGCTTCTTTAAAGTAATTAAAGATTAGTTTGATATATTAATCTAAATGGTAACTGCCCTGGGAGGCTATACCTCCTAGGGCAGTTTTCTTAAGAGTTTTAAAAGCGAAGAAAGGGTATAGGTATTCGCTATGTTGAAGTATTGCGCAAAGAGACTTGCGAGATCGGTGGTCAGTCTGGCGATAATAGTAGCGGTTGTATTTTCACTTCTGAGACTGATGCCTGTGGAAGGATATTTTTCACAGTTAGACCAGATGACCGAGGCACAGATAAATAATGAATTGGAGAAGATGGGTTTGAACGATCCCGTTCCCGTACAGCTGGGAAGATTCTATGTTCAGATTCTTCACGGAGATTTGGGTAAATCCACTCGTTACAGAGACGGATATCCGGTTGCAAAGATAGTTAAGAAGAAAGCCCCCATTTCTATTAAATTCGGCCTTTTGGCCATGGGAGTTTCTTTACCTCTCGGAATGCTTCTTGGCATTCTTATGGCTAAGAAAAAGAATGGTATCGCAGATAAACTGGGTACCTTATACATAATATTGATACAAGCCGTACCAAGTGCTGTGTACTACCTGTTAATTCAGCTTTATGGTACCAGTGCTTTAAAGATTGGATTACTTTATGATGACGATAAACCCATCACCATGATTCTGCCGATTCTTTCACTTGCCCTGCCTTCAATAGCAGGTTATGCAATGTGGCTTCGTAGATACATGGTTGATGAAGAGAATAAAGATTATATCAAGATGGCTAAGGCTAAGGGCGTTCCCAAGGCGAAGATTGCAAGACAGCATGTGTTCCGTAACGCCGTAGTTCCCATGGTTCAGTTTATTCCCGGTTCCATGCTCCTTACCATCGCAGGTTCCATTTATGTTGAGTCCCTTTACTCAATACCCGGAATGGGAGGCCTCCTTGTTGAGGTTATTAAGAGACAGGACAACAACATGGTTCAGGGACTTGTAATTATATTTGCGGTTCTGGGTATTTTCGGATTGCTCCTCGGTGATCTTCTTATGGCACTTGTAGATCCCAGAATCAGCCTTACAAAGAAGGAGGGTTCAAGATAATGGCTAAGCTTTCCTTCAAGTTTTCAATCAAAGATGCTAAGACAGAAAAGTTGGCTGATACCCTGCTTTCTGTCGAGAAAGATACTTTACTTAAGAGCGATAAGCTCACAGATGAAGAGATTAAGAATATTCCTGAAGAACTCTTTGTACCTCATGCACTTGATGAGGCTGCAGCAGAGAAGACAGGCTATTCAAGCTATTCTTACTGGGGAAGTACTGTAAGAACATTCAGACAGAATAAGATGGCTGTAACAATGCTTGGAATTATCCTTGTAATTTTACTCTTTACATTTATTCAGCCTTATCTTCCCGGTCAGTATGACCCTAACTTAATTAACAACGATCCCGTTACGGGAATGCAGATTATGAATGAGCCTCCCGGAGAGCAGTTCTGGTTTGGTACCAATGCCATCGGACAGGATATGTGGGCAAGAATCTGGGCAGGAACCAAGAATTCACTGTTTATTGGTTTCACTGTAGCGATTATCCAGGCCTTTGTAGGAATTGTACTCGGAATGATCTGGGGATATGTAAGAGCAACGGACTTCTTCTTTACCGAGCTTTACAACGTTATCAGCAATATTCCCACAACGATTATTCTGATTCTTGCATCATACGTAATGAGACCTTCAATCCGTACATTGATTATTGCAATGTGCGTAACCGGTTGGCTTGGAATGGCCAGATTCATTCGTAACCAGGTCCTTATAATAAGAGACCAGGAATTTAATATGGCTTCCAGATGCCTGGGAACTCCCGTGTGGAGAGTAATAACCAAGAACCTTCTTCCTCACATGGTATCCGTTATCATGCTTCAGATGGCTCTTGCAATTCCCGGCGCTATTGCATCGGAAGTTTTCCTTACATATATAGGACTTGGTGTTCCTTTGGATATTCCTTCCTTAGGTAACCTGGTTGATTCGGGACGTGCACTTATGATGTCTCCCAGTTTGAGATATCAGCTTTTGTTCCCTGCAATCATGCTTTCAATCATCACAGTTTGTTTCTATCTTGTGGGTAATGCATTTGCAGATGCTGCCGACCCCAAGAACCATATGTAAGGGGGTGGCGAGATGGAAAATAAGAAAGTAGTTTTATCAATTCAGGATATGAATATCAAATTCTCCTTAAGAGGTCAGATTCTTCACGCCATCCGTGGAGTAAGCCTTGATATTTATGAAGGAGAATGCTTGGCAATAGTAGGAGAGTCAGGTTCAGGTAAATCTGTTCTTACAAAGACCTGTATGGGACTTCTGGATAAGAACGGCTTCATCGAAAGCGGGCATATCATGTATGATGGCAAGGATCTGGCAACATATAAGACTGACAAGGAATGGGAGAAGATTTGCGGAAGCGAAATCGCCATGGTTATGCAGGATCCCATGACCTGTCTGAATCCTCTTAAGACCATCGGCTGGCAGATAGAGGAGTCTCTCCGCTATCACAGCACACTTAACAAAGAAGAGCGTAAAAAGAGAGTAATCGAAATTCTTACCGATGTAGGCATTACGGAGCCTGAGAGAAGATATAAACAGTATCCTCATGAGTTCTCCGGCGGTATGAGACAGAGAGTTGCCATTGCCATTGCTGTGGCATGTAATCCTAAGATTCTTATCTGTGATGAGCCTACAACTGCTCTGGATGTTACCATTCAGGCACAGATTCTTGAGCTTATCAGAAATATGCAAAAGAAGTACAACCTGACCACTGTTTACATCACTCACGACCTTGGCGTTGTTGCCAATGTTGCTGACAGAGTAGCGGTTATGTACGCAGGTGACATTATAGAAGTCGGTACAAGCAGAGAGATTTTCTACGAGCCCAAGCATCCTTATACATGGGCGCTTCTGGCATCTCTTCCTCAGCTTGGAATCAAGGGAGAGGAGTTAAGCTCAATTCACGGTACCCCTCCGAACCTTTTCCTTCCTGTTAAAGGAGATGCTTTTGCACCGAGAAACCCCTATGCTTTGGCTGTGGATTTTGAGTACAGACCTCCTTACTTTGAGGTAAGTCCCACTCATAAGGCCAAGACATGGCTTCTTGATCCCAGGGCACCTAAGATTGAACCTCCCAAGGTTCTTGAAATGATTAAGAATATGGAAAGAGTGGGAGGTGTTCTCAATGGCTGATAAGAAAGAAGTTTTGTTGGAAGTCAAGGATTTGCACGTATCTTTCGGACGTGGCAAATCACTCTTTGAGGCAGTTAAGGGCGTCAACTTCAACATCTATAAGGGTGAAACCTTCGGACTTGTAGGTGAGTCCGGATCCGGTAAGACCACCATAGGACGTGCAATCATCAGAATGTACCCCACAAGTGGCGGTGAAGTTATTTTTAATGGCCAGAAGATTAACGGAAAGATTTCAAAAGAACTGGACAGGGACGTTATCCATAACATCCAGATGATATTCCAGGATCCCATGGCATCTCTTAACGACAGAGCGAAGGTAAGCGATATTGTTAAGGAAGGTCTTATCAATGTACAGAAGGGCCTTTCAGAAAAGGAACAGAAGGAGAGAGTCGACAAGGCACTTTTGGATGTTGGACTTCTTCCCGAATTCGCAAGCCGTTTCCCTCACGAGTTCTCAGGCGGACAGAGACAGCGTATCGGAATTGCGAGAGCTCTTATAATGGAGCCCAGCTTCATTATTGCCGATGAGCCTATTTCAGCTCTTGACGTTTCCATTCGTGCTCAGGTGCTTAACCTTTTGTCCAAACTGCAACAGGAGAGAAATCTTACATATCTGTTTATAGCCCACGACCTTTCTGTTATGAGATTCATCTCAGACAGAATTGCGGTTATTGAACATGGTAAGATTGTGGAGCTGGCTCCTACAGAGAAGCTGTTTGCTCATCCCCTTCATCCTTATACACAGGCACTTCTTTCTGCAATTCCCATGCCGAATCCCGACCTGGAGCAGAACAAGAAGGTTCTTGTATATGATGAGTCCGTTCATGATTATTCCACTGATAAACCTGAATGGATTGAAATCGAGGAAGAACATTTCATCCTTGCAAATAAGAAGGAAGCTTCCGAGTACAGAGAGAGACTTAAAACATCATAAAAGTATAGCAGGCCCTCGGGGAACCTCCCCGGGGGCTTTTTTGTGGTATAATGGATTCACAGTAAAACAAGGAAGGAAAGCAAATGCCCAACTTTACACAGAAGGCGATTAAAGAATCGTTCATTAAGCTTTTGACAGAAAAGCCCCTTAGCAAAATCAGCGTTAAGGATATCGTGGAAGATTGCGGTATCAACAGAAACTCATTCTATTATCATTTCCAGGACATTCCATCCCTTCTAAAGGAGATTGTGCTGGATGAGACGGAGAAGCTGGTTAATGAATATCCAACCATCGATTCTTTGGATGAAGCATTAAGGGTTGCGGCACTTTTTACATTAAATAATAAGAAAGCGGTTCTTCATATTTTTAATTCATTAAACAGGGATGTGTTTGAGGATTATCTTATGAAGGCCTGTGAACATACAGTAAGGAGTTATTTATCCACCGCATTTAAGGATTATGATATTCCCCATGAGGAGCATGAGATAGCTGTCAGACTTGTTAAGTGCCTGTTGTTTGGAATGATTATTGACTGGATAGGAGGCGGACTTAACGAGGACCGTCCCAAGGATGCGGCAAGAATCTGCGAACTGTGCAGAGGAATCCCTGAGGAGATAATAGAAAGAGCGGCACAAACCAAATAGATTTTTATATTTTTAGGCAAACCGATATGGTTTGCCTAATTTTTTTGCAATTGTTCGGAGGGTGCCCAAAATTTGTACGTTCTCTCAATACCTGTCCATTTTGCTGCTTTAAAATCAGTGTTAACATTCACAATGTAAAAAGGAGGCGAGAGATTATGAGAAGTGTTGTTCCTATGAAGACAGCCAAGATTGGATGCATAGGAGTTTCCCTTATCCTGTTTCTGGTTGGAGTGCTTCTTCTTATTGACCCGGCGGAGTACGGAAGAGCAATAGGAATGGTTGTGGGTTTTTCAATGATAGTGTTTGGCGCTTTTAAACTGGTGGGTTATTTCTCAAAAGATCTTTTCAGACTGGCGTTCCAGTATGACCTGGCATTCGGAATTCTGCTAATTGCTCTCGGAGTGATAGCGGTATTAAGAACCGAAAACGTCATGGAGTTTTTGAGCATAACAATTGGAATCGCAGTTTTGGCGGATGCACTGTTTAAGATACAGATTTCGGTAGATTCCAAAGAGTTCGGAATCGGAAGATGGTGGCTGATACTTGCCATGGCGATTATAACGGGACTCATCGGACTGGTACTTATTTTTGACTCCGTTGACGGAGTGGTGCTGGTAAGACTCCTTGGAATATGCATTATGGCTGAGGGAATTATGAGCTTCATAACAATGGCCACCACAGTGAAGATAGTTAAACATCAGTTTTCAGACAGAATAGATGACGAAATGGAGTACAGAGAATTATGAAAATCGCAAAAGGAATAGTTAAAAACAGATTCGTAATTTTGATTATTGCCCTGGCTCTCCTGGTTCCTTCACTGATAGGAATGCTTAAGACCAGAATCAATTACGATATGCTGACATATTTACCGGAGGATATGGATACGGTAAAAGGTCAGAACGTATTGATGGATGAGTTTGGAAAAGGTGCCTTCTCCTTCATAGTTGTTGAAGGAATGAGCACAAAGGATACAGCAGCTCTTGCAGAAAAACTGAGAGCGGTTAATCATGTTGACACTGTTCTTTGGTATGACTCATTCATGAACATAGACATCCCCATGGAAATACTTCCCGATAAGGTTTACGACCTTTTCAACAAAGGGGACTGCACAATGCTTGCGGTATTCTTTGACAGTTCCACATCATCAGATGTGACCATGGACGCCATCAAAGAAATCAGAAGTATTACCGGCAAGCAGTGTTATGTTTCAGGAATGAGCGCCCTGGTTACCGATTTAAAGGCCCTGTGTGAACAGGAGGAGCCCATCTACGTCGGAATCGCAGTTCTTTTAGCCACAATAGCAATGCTTGTATTTCTTGATGGCTGGCTGGTTCCCTTCGTATTCCTTGCAAGTATAGGAATGGCAATTCTTTATAACCTTGGAAGCAACATATTCATGGGGGAGATTTCATACATAACAAAAGCTCTTTCAGCGGTACTTCAGCTGGCGGTTACAATGGATTATTCAATCTTCCTTTGGAACTGCTACAACGAGAAAGTTCAGACTGTTGAGGATCACAAGGAAGCAATGGCAATGGCCATTAAGGAAACTTTTACTTCGGTCCTTGGAAGTTCAATAACAACAGTCGCCGGCTTCATAGCACTGTGCTTCATGAGCTTCACCCTTGGCGCCGACCTTGGAATCGTAATGGCAAAGGGAGTTTTGCTTGGGGTTATCGCCTGTGTAACAATCCTTCCCTCATTAATACTTATACTTGATAAACCTCTTCATAAAACAATGCACAAGGCAATCCTTCCAAAGATGGATGGACTTGCAGGGAAACTCTTAAAAATCTTCCCTGTATTTGTAATTGCCTTCGTGGTAATAACAATTCCCGCATACGCAGGATACAGCAAGACTAACAAAGAAGTTTACTATGACATGAGTGCATGTCTTCCTGAGAACATTGAGGTTATCAAGGCAAATGAGAAACTTTCTGAGACCTTCAATGTGGCATCGACTCACATGCTTCTGGTGGATAAGAACCTCCCGGATAAGGACGTCAGAGCAATGCTTGATGAGATGAAAGGCGTGGAAGGAGTACAGCAGGTTCTTGGTGTCGAGACAATGCTTGGGGCAGGAGTTCCCGAAGAAATTTTACCGGGGAAGTTAACGGACATGCTTGAAAGCGATAACTGGAGACTTGTTCTTATTAATTCCGAGTACCACGTAGCAAGTGATGCGGTTAACGATCAGCTGGATAAAATACTTGAAATCAGCAAGAAATATGATAAGAAGGGAATGCTTATCGGAGAGGCTCCCTGCATGAAGGATATGATTGAAACCACAGACCATGACTTTAAGGTTGTCAACACAGTTTCCATTGTCGCAATCTTTATTATCATTGCCCTGGTTGAAAAAAGCATATCCCTCCCATTTATCCTTATCGCTGTAATAGAACTGGCAATCTTTATTAATCTTGGATTGCCTCATTACCTGGGACAGTCATTACCTTTCATAGCTCCCATCTGTATCAGCACAATTCAGCTTGGTGCAACAGTAGACTACGCAATATTAATGACTACCAGATACAAAAAGGAGCGAAGTGAAGGGGCCGGAAAAGCAGAGGCTGTTAAAATCGCACTTGCTACATCCATTCCTTCGATTATAGTCAGCGGAATGGGATTGTTCTCAGCAACCTTTGGCGTAGCGGTTTATTCAAACATTGATATTATCAGTTCAATGTGCATGTTAATGGCAAGAGGAGCAGTCATCAGTATGGTTCTTGTAATTCTTACATTACCTGCGATGCTTATGCTTTTTGATGGACTTATTATCCATACCACAATGCACATGAACGACAGCAATAAAAAAGAAGTAAAAATCGGAGAGGAGAAAATGGCATGAAAAAGAGTACAAAGATTATTACATCAGCAGTAACAGCTGCAGCACTTCTTCTTGGAGTATCGGGAGCCGTGTATGCTTCAGAAAGCAGTAAACTTACGGAGAACGAAACAGCAGAGTTAAATGAGATTGCTGAAGAAGCTGAAGAAACAGTTGATACGGGCTCATATGAAATGGATGAAACCTTTTCAATGGATGATGAGGTAGCTTACGTTTTTACCAATTATGATGGCTCGGTAAATAAAGTAATGGACTCCATCTGGATTGAGGACGGAAACGATAAAACAGAGGACGGAAGCGAAGCAAAACTTCCGGTAGACCTTAAAGTAAGCTATAAACTGGACGGAGTAAATGTTACACCTTCAGAACTTGAGGGTAAGGACGGACATTTAAAGATTACCTGCGAGTTCACGGACAACCAGTATGAGATGAAGGACATAAACGGCAAGGAAGAGAAGATATATGTTCCTTATCTTGCAAGTCTTGTAACTGTTATGGATGATGAGACCTATTCAAATGTAAAGGTTTCAAGCGGAAAGGTTACATACGACGGAACAAGGTATGCAATTCTTGGCCTGGCATTCCCCGGACTTTCAGAGGATATGGGAGATGCTATAAACAGCATCGACATCCCCAATAAGATTGAACTTGAGGCCGATGTAAAGGATTGCGAACCCGCAGGATTATATCTTTTGGTTTCTGATTCGATTTTCTCAAACATGGACCTTGATACAGATACAGAAGTGGGAAAACTTACGGATGCCATGGGACAGCTTTCTGATGCTGTAAAGCAGCTTATGGACGGATCATCAAAGCTCTATGACGGACTTGGTGAACTGGAAACAGGTGCCGGCAAGATCAGTGACGGAGTAACCAAGCTTTCAGACGGACTTAATCAGATTGATGCCAATTCCGCAGCTTTAAACGATGGAGCATTACAGGTGTTCAACGCACTTCTTTCAACTGCTACACAGCAGATAAATGCCGCCGGCGTTTCAGTTCCTGCACTTACGGTTGATAACTATAACGATGTAATTAACGGAGCCATCAATCAGATTTCAGGTACTGATGTGGCAGGAACAGCAAGAGCAAAGGTTGAATCAGAAGTAAGAAAACAGGCGAACGCCAACTCAGCAGCCATCAGAGCACAGGCTGAGGGACAGGCAGAGGCCAAGATCAGAAGCCAGGTTGAAGCAGCATATATGCAGGCCATTACTGCTGAGGTACAGAATCAGTATATGCAGGGCTGCCAGGCAGCTGTTGAAGCCAACAGAAGTGCTATTGAAGCCGGCGTTAAGGCTCAGGTACTGGCCGCTGCAGGTATTGATGAAGCAACTTACAATGCACTTGACGAGACAGACCCTGCTCAGGCAGCAACAAAAGCGGCTATTGATGAGCAGATTACTTCAAATGTTGAATCAACTGTCAGTGAAAAAGTAAATGAAGCTTATGCTTCCAAGGCTCAGGATATAGATGATACAATTCAGGCAACATATGCTTCAAAAGCAAGTGAAATTGACGCCAAGGTAGCAGCCATGGCTGCAGATCCTTCCGTGCAGGCACAGATTGATGCAGGTATCGAAAGCGGTATCGTAGATACAATCAACAGCACATACAACTCAGCAGATGTACAGAGCCAGATTGCAGCAGGTAATGCAAAGGTATCAAGCGGAGTACAAAGCCTCAGAAATCTTCAGAATCAGCTTAACTCATATGCTCAGTTTTATCAGGGCATTCAGACCTATACCGGTGCAGTCGGACAGGCTGCAGCAGGAGCAGGTCAGCTTAAGGATGCTATGCCTGAATTTGTACAGGGCGTTGAGGCATTGAGAAACGGTCAGGGTCAGCTCTCAGACGGTATCAAGAAGTTCGACGAAGATGGTATCGAAGAGTTAAACGGTGTTGTTGAAGACAATGTGGAAGGCCTTGCAGAAAGATTTGCAGCAATGACAGATGTGGCTGCAAGCCATAATAAATACGATGAAGCAGGTTCCGAAAAGAACGGAGTCAAGTTCATTTATAAAGTCAGCGTATCAGATTAATTCTCTCCCCTTTTTTGGGCCCCCTAAGGTGAAAGCCTTAGGGGGTTTTTTTATGCCAAAAACTAATTTACTATTTTTATGGGTTTTGTGTTAAAATGTACTTTGAGTTTTTACGTGCTTAGGAGGATTTATTAGTTTTGCGCAGTTTATCAGAAGAGATTAACAGAAGAAGAACATTTGCGATCATATCCCATCCCGATGCCGGTAAAACAACACTGACAGAGAAGTTCTTGCTCTATGGCGGGGCCATTAACCTTGCCGGAAGTGTTAAGGGTAAAGCTACTGCCAGACATGCCGTATCGGACTGGATGGAAATAGAGAAGGAGAGAGGTATTTCCGTTACCTCCTCTGTTTTGCAGTTTGAATATGATGATTTTTGCATCAATATCCTTGATACCCCGGGCCACCAGGACTTCTCAGAGGATACTTACAGAACCCTTATGGCTGCAGATTCCGCTGTAATGGTTATCGACGGAGCAAAGGGTGTAGAGCCTCAGACAAGAAAACTTTTCAAGGTCTGCGGTATGAGAGGTATTCCTATTTTTACCTTTATTAATAAGATGGACAGAGATGCAAACGACACCTTTGACCTTTTGGATGATATCGAAAAGGAACTTGGAATTGCCACATGTCCCATTAACTGGCCCATTGGTTCCGGTAAGAGCTTCCAGGGCGTTTATGACAGAGACATGAAGAGCGTTTACACATTCTCTGATACAGAAAAGGGTACTAAGGAGGGTAAGACCACCTGTGTGCCTACGGCCGACAGAGATGCCCTTGTTAATACTATCGGAGAGGAGGCTGCAGACAAGCTTCTTGAAGAGATTGAACTTCTTGAGGGAGCCGGTGCAGAGTTTAACCTCGAGGAGGTTCAGGCAGGAAAGCTTACTCCTGTATTTTTCGGGTCTGCACTTACCAACTTCGGTGTAGAAATCTTCCTGCAGCATTTCCTTAAAATGACAACAACACCTCTTCCCAGAGTTGCGGATACCGGTGTGATTGATCCCGTAAAGCATGATTTCTCCGCCTTTGTATTTAAGATTCAGGCCAACATGAACAAGGCACACAGAGACAGAGTCGCTTTCATGAGAATATGTTCCGGAAAGTTTGATGCCTCTATGGAAGTCCGTCATGTTCAGGGAGATAAGGTTATGCGTCTCTCACAGCCTCAGCAGATTATGGCAGATGAGAGGAAAATTCTTTCTGAAGCCTATGCAGGTGATATTATCGGTGTATTTGACCCCGGTATTTTTGCCATAGGCGATACTCTTTGCATGCCTAAGGAGAAATTCAGATACGAGGGTATTCCTACCTTCGCGCCTGAGCATTTTGCAAGAGTACGTCAGATGGATACCATGAAGCGTAAGCAGTTTGTAAAGGGTATTACTCAGATAGCTCAGGAAGGTGCAATACAGATTTTCCAGGAGTTTAATACAGGACTTGAAGAGATTATCGTGGGCGTTGTTGGCGTGCTGCAGTTTGATGTGCTCAAATACAGACTTGAGAATGAGTATAACGTGGAAATCAAACTGGAGCCTTTGCCCTATGAACATATAAGATGGGTTGAGAATAAAGATATCGACCTTAAATCCATAAATGGAACTTCGGATATGAAGAGAATTAAGGACCTTAAAGACAATCCGCTGCTTTTGTTTGTAAATGCATGGAGCGTAGGTATGACTTTGGAACGTAATCCGGGTCTTGTCTTATCCGAATTTGGAAAGAACTAGTGAAAAAGTTTCTAAAAAACCTTCTTGCAATTGTATTACTGTTTGCTGCAATTGATCTTTTTATTTGGTCCGGGGGAGTAAATATATTTAAGCTTCCTTATTTTGCGGGACAGCCGGAGACTTTGGGTATAGTACCCGAAGACAGCGGAACCGGCGGAATAGCCTGGGAAGATATGGAAGTAACCGGAGAAGAAAAGGTCGATGACGGTGAACCTTACGAAAAGGTTGAGGTTACCGGTGCCGAGGCTGACAAGTACGATGAGTATCTGTCTGAGTGCTTTGCCTACAGAACACTTGATGCCGAGATGAAGAAAGCTTACATCGAGGTCTTCGCTGCCATGATAAAGCACGAAGAGACAGTGGACATGTCTGTACTTGACATCGATAAGTTACACCTTGCCTTTCAGTGCGTAATGATTGATCATCCTGAGATTTTCTATGCTGAGGGATATTCCTATTCCCAGTATACGAGAGGAGATCAGGTTACGAGACTTACTTTTACTCCTACTTATATATGCACGGAAGAAGAAGCGGAAATGCTTGAGGAGGAAATGGAAAAGGTCATTTCCGAGATCCTTTCGGGGGTCAGCAAGGATGCAGACGATTACACCAAGGTTAAATACGTTTATGAATATCTGGTTCACTCTACAGAGTATGATATGAGTGCTCCGGATAATCAGAATATATGCTCGGTTTTCCTCAACAACAGAAGTGTGTGTCAGGGGTATTCAAAGGCAACACAGCTTCTTTTAAACAGGATGGGTGTGGAATGCACTCTGGTTACCGGTGTTGTTAACACAACTGAGGGCCATTCCTGGAATTTGGTGAAGATGGATGGAGATTATTATCATCTGGACACCACCTGGGGAGATGCATCCTATCAAAGCATTGAGGGCGAGGATGAAGAGTGGTTAAGGAATCTGGATATAGTCAATTACGATTATTTTGGTGTTTCCACATCGGAGATTCAAAAGACTCATGTGATTGATAATCCCATCGAGCTTCCAAACTGTACGGCTTCGGCCTGCAATTACTATGTCAGAGAGGGATGCCTGCTCAGTGGTCCCGATAAGGACAAACTTGGCAGTATATTGAGTGCACATCCCATAGTGCGTGACGGAAGCACAATTGTAAAGTGTACAGACAGGCTTACATATGACTGGCTGATGAATTATTTGATCACAGAATCAAGGGTTTTTGATTATGTTGAAAGCGGGGGCGGAAGCATCGGTTATGCCCAAAACGAAGACGCTTTGTCTTTGACCCTATGGCTGGACGATTAATTCAACCTTTGTTATAATTATAAATTGTGATAGAAGTTATTTTGAACCTAAGGAGGACTTCAAATCAATGGAGAAAGAAAACGTTAGAAATACATACGATTTACAGGATGACGATACAAAAGGCAGCGTTAAAATTGCAGATGACGTTGTTGGAATGATAGCAGCTATAGCAGCAACCGAGGTTGAAGGTGTAAGCGCTATGGGCGGAAACCTTACCGACGAAATCATGAGCAAGATAGGAATGAAGAATCTGTTCAAGGGTGTTAAGATTGATGTCTTTGAGCGCAGAGTTTCTATTGATATGGCTATTACCATGGAATACGGTTACAACATTCCCACCACATGCCAGCTCGTACAGAATAAAGTTAAACAGTCTGTTGAGAACATGACAGGTCTTACTGTTACAGATGTGAATGTTCGTATTGCTTCCATCAAGGTTAATAAGGACAAGTAAGATGACAAGACATGAACTGAGAGAACAGGTTTTTAAATTGCTTTTCCGCGTGGAGTTCAATGTTCCTGAGGACATGGATGAGCAGGTAAAGCTTTTTATGGAGGACATAGATAATCACGCCTCCGAGAAAGAAAACGAAGAAATAAACAAAAAGTATGTGGCAGTCAAGGAACACCTTTCTGAGATAGATGCCATGATTAATGATAAAGCAGAGAATTGGTCTGTAGAGCGTATGGGAAAGGTTGAGCTTACCATTCTTCGCCTGGCTATTTTCGAGATGAAATTCGATGATGACGTACCGGTAAACGTAGCCATCAACGAGGCGGTAGAACTTGCGAAGAAGTTTGGACAGGATAACTCGGGAGCCTTTGTTAACGGAATACTTGCCAAATTTGCATAAGGAATGACATGCAGCAGAATGTTTATACGGTTTCACAGGTAAATTCGTATATCAAGAATATGTTCGCCCAGGATTACATGCTTAACAGCGTGCTGGTGAAGGGCGAGGTCAGCAACTGCAAATACCATTCTTCGGGACATATATATTTCACTTTGAAGGACGCTTCCGGCGTGATTGCCTGCGTGATGTTTGCGTCCTCCAGAACCGGGCTGAAGTTTCGGATGGAGGAAGGAATGCAGGTAATTGTTGGCGGAAGCATTGCTGTTTTTGAGAGAGATGGCAAGTATCAGCTATATGCCAAGAAGATTACCGCTGACGGCGAAGGGGATTTGTACCTTAAGTTTGAACAGCTCAAGAAAGAGCTTTCGGAGCAGGGGATGTTTGATCCTTGTTATAAACAGCCAATCCCTCAGTTTGTCCGTAAGCTTGGAGTTGTTACAGCCCCTACCGGAGCTGCGGTTCAGGATATAATCAATATTTCAAAGAGACGAAACCCCTATATCCAGATTATTCTGTATCCTGCAATTGTGCAAGGTGAACTGGCGGCCGACAGTATTGTGGCAGGCATCCATGCCCTGGAAAAAGAAGGGGTGGACGTTATGATAGTGGGAAGAGGCGGAGGTTCAATTGAGGACTTATGGGCCTTTAATGAGGAAAAAGTAGCGAAAGCTGTTTTTGACTGCAGTATTCCCATAATATCTGCGGTGGGACATGAAACAGACACCACGATAATTGACTTTGTGTCTGATTTAAGAGCGCCGACTCCGTCGGCTGCGGCTGAACTTGCAGTGTTTGAATTGGCTGCACTGGATGAAAGATTTAACGATGCTTATAACCGTCTTGTAAGAGAGATGGATCTGGTTATTAAGAGGGAAAGACGGAAGGTTGAGAACGGAATTTCAAGACTTAACGCTGTGAGCCCCCAATCCAAAATCAGAGAGAAGAGAACATATCTGATTAAACTTGAGGACAATCTCAGCTCAGGAATGGAGAGGGTTCTCAGAAACAGACGTCACAGACTGGATATTTTTATCGAGAAGATGAACGGCCTTTCACCTATAAATAAGATGAGCACAGGTTTTGCCTATGTTTCTGACGGCTCAGGCAAGATGGTGAAGGACGTTAATAGCGTTAATAAGGGCGATAAGCTTGATCTTCGACTTGTTAACGGCATAGTTCATACAACAGTTGATTCCACAGAGGAAGCTTCGTTTTAAGAGGGAAATATGGCAGAAGAAAAACAGATGACATTGGAAGAATCCTTCGAGGCACTCGAAGAGATTATTGAGAAACTGGAAGATGATGAAACTCCTTTGGAGGAGGCTTTCAACCAGTATAAGAAGGGAATGGACCTACTAAAGAACAGTAACGAGCTTATTGACCGGGTTGAGAAACAGGTCAAGGTTCTTACGGGTGAGGATCAGGCAGATGAGTGATTTTCAGAAAGATTTACCTGCAAAAGTAGATGAGATAGAAAAGATTATCAAGGAATATCTTCCAAAGGAAGACGGTTTCCAGAAGACGGTAATTGAAGCAATGAACTACAGCATCCTGTCGGGAGGCAAAAGACTACGCCCCATGCTTATGTGGGAAACCTACAAGATGCTTGGAGGAACAGGTGATGTAATTAAGCCTTTTATGGCAGCAATCGAAATGATTCACACCTATTCCCTTATTCATGATGACTTGCCCTGTATGGACAATGACGAGTACAGAAGAGGCAGAAAGACCACCCATGTGGTGTACGGAGAAGCCATGGCGGTGCTGGCGGGTGACGCTCTTTTAAACTTCGCTTTTGAAACGGCAACCAAGGCTTTTGGACTGGTGGATGAAAAAGACGCCACAATGCTTTCAAGGGTTGCGAAAGCCATCAGAATTCTTGGCATGAAGGCCGGAATTTACGGAATGGTGGGCGGACAATGCGTGGATGTGGAAGCGGAGAAGGAAGAACTGGACATTTCCGGCGATATGCTTATGTATATCCACAAGAATAAGACAGCAGCTCTCATAGAAGCTTCCATGATGATTGGCGGTCTCCTTGCGGGAGCTGACGGGGCTGCAGTGAAGAATCTTGAGAAGTGCGCCGAGAACGTGGGAATAGCCTTCCAGATTCAGGACGATATCCTCGATGTTATCGGAACTCTTGAGGAGCTTGGCAAACCCATCGGCAGCGATGCCAAGAATAACAAGAAAACATATGTAACCATCTTCGGAATGGACAGAGCAGAGCGCGACGTAACCACCCTTTCCGAGGAGGCTATTTCGAGCATTGAAAGTGTAGACAAGAACAATAAGGGAGAATTCCTTAAGAAACTTATTCTTTCCCTTATTCACAGAACCAGATAGATCACAAACTGACTATAAGGAAGTGAAAGTAATTGTTACTTGAGCAGATAAACAATCCTAATGATATAAAGACAATCGATCCGGACGACTATGATATTCTCGCGGAGGAGATAAGAGAGTTTTTGATTGACAAGATAAGTGAAACGGGAGGACACCTGGGGTCAAACCTTGGCGCTGTTGAGCTTACCATGGCACTTCATCTTTCTCTTAATCTGCCTAAGGACAAGATTATCTGGGATGTTGGGCATCAGTCCTATACCCACAAGCTTCTCACCGGAAGACGAGAAGGCTTCGACACCTTAAGGAAATACGGAGGAATGAGCGGTTTTCCCAAGAGAAAGGAATCGGACTGCGACTGCTTCGATACGGGTCATAGTTCCACATCCATTTCCGCCGGCTTAGGAATGGTAAAAAGCCGTGATCTCCTTGGTGAGGATTCCTATATTGTCTCCGTCATCGGCGACGGTTCCGTTACCGGAGGCATGGCTTACGAGGCTTTAAACAATGCCTCTCAGCTTGATACGAATTTTATTGTTGTCCTTAACGACAACAACATGTCCATTTCCGAGAATGTTGGTGGTGTGTCAAAGTACCTCAATAACATTCGTACGGCTGACGGATATTTGAACATTAAAGAAGATATTTACAACGTAATCAGAGGAGTTCCCATGGTGGGAGACTCCATGGTTGATAAGATACGAAAAGCCAAGAGTTCGGTTAAACATCTGGTTATTCCGGGAATGTTTTTCGAGGATATGGGAATCACATATCTGGGACCTGTGGACGGACATAACATTCCTGCGCTTTTGCAGGTATTCAGAGAGGCAAAGCGTGTTAAGGGTGCAGTACTTGTACATGTTCTGACACATAAGGGCAAGGGCTTTGGACCTGCCGAGAGACATCCCGCAAGATTCCACGGAACAGAGCCTTTTGACATTGAGACCGGACTGCCCATCAAACTTCGTACCAAAGCTAACTACACGGACATTTTCTCTACCGTTATGGTCAAAATGGGGGAGAGAAACGACAGAGTCTGTGCAATTACCGCAGCCATGCCTGACGGTACGGGACTTAAGAGATTCAGAAACGTTTATCCCAAGAGATTTTTTGATGTGGGAATAGCCGAGGAGCATGCGGTTACTTTTGCTGCCGGGCTGGCGGCGGGAGGAATGATTCCCGTTGTTGCCATTTACTCGTCTTTCCTTCAAAGGGCATATGATCAGATAGTTCATGATGTATGTCTTCAGAAACTGCCCGTTGTCTTTTGTATAGACAGAGCAGGTATTGTGGGAAGCGATGGTGAAACACACCAGGGTATTTTTGATATTTCATATCTCTCAAGTGTTCCGGGGATGACAATAATGGCACCCAAGAACAAGTGGGAGCTTTCCGATATGATTAAATACGCCGTTGCCTTTGGCGGACCTATCGCAATCCGTTACCCCAGAGGCGAGGCCTATGATGAATTACGTGAATTCAGAGCTCCCGTAGAGTTTGGCAAAGGCGAATGGATTTACAGGGAGAAAGACATTGCGCTTGTGGCCCTGGGAAGCATGGTTAAGACCGCTGTTACCGTCAGAGAGAACCTTAAATTCATGGGTTATAACTGCAGCATTATAAATGCCAGATTCGCAAAGCCCGTGGATAAGGAGATAATCGAAGAGGCAACAAAGGACCACAATCTTGTTGTTACACTGGAAGAGAATGTGGCTAGCGGAGGATTCGGAGAGAAGGTCTTCGATGTGCTTTACGACATAGGATTTAAGGGTAAGAGCCTTAGGGTTTGCATCCCCGATGAGTATGTGGAGCACGGCAATGTTGATATTCTCAAAAAAGAAATCGGCATAGATGCGGGAACGATTATCGACAGAATCCTTGCAAAGATTGACGAATAGTCGAGAGGTTTATTTTTGAAAGAAAGATTGGACGTGCTTTTGGTTAAGCAGGGCCTTGCGGACTCCAGAGAGAAGGCAAAGGTTCTTATTATGGCCGGAGACGTATATGTTAACGGACAGAAGGAAGACAAAGCCGGAAGCACTTTTGACGAAGAAAAAAGTAATATTGAAGTCAGGGGCAAAACCCTTCCCTATGTAAGCAGAGGCGGTCTTAAGATTGAGAAGGCATTGAAGGTTTTCCCAATCAATCTTGAGGGCAGAATCTGTATGGATATCGGGGCCTCAACAGGAGGATTCACCGATTGTATGCTCCAAAACGGCGCCTCAAAGGTTTACTCCATCGATGTGGGACACGGTCAGCTTGACTGGAAACTTCGAAATGACGACAGGGTAGTCTGCATGGAGAAAACAAACTTCAGGTATTTGACGCCTGCTGATCTGCCGGAGACGCCCAGCTTTGCATCCTGCGATGTTTCCTTTATTTCACTGACGAAGATTCTTGAGCCTGCATTCAACATTCTTGGCAGCAACTCATATATGGTCTGCCTTATCAAACCCCAATTTGAAGCCGGCAAAGAAAAGGTTGGAAAGAAGGGTGTGGTCAGGGATCCCAAGGTTCATGAAGAGGTCGTAAAGAAGGTTATTGAGTTCGCAGACTCTGTGGGATTTGAGATACTTGATCTGGATTTTTCCCCAATAAAGGGACCGGAAGGAAACATCGAGTATTTATTGTATTTGGGAAAAGAAACAGCGGATGCGCCGCTTGATAATCTCGACAAGAAAATTTCTTTGACTGTGGAGGGAGCTCAGGGAGCTTTGGACCACTGAAGGGGTTAATATGGAACATATTTATGTCAGAACTAACACTGCTAAGGATCCCGACTTGAAGATTACCGAAGAAATCAAGAAATTGATTGAATCAAAGGGGCTTAAATGTACCCTTTCGGTTGACAAGAAGAAGTGGGATGATGCTGACGGAATTCTGGTTCTCGGCGGCGACGGCACCATGCTTCAGGTGGCGGGCGAAACCATGGAAGCGGAACTTCCGATTCTTGGCATTAATCTTGGAACAATGGGTTATCTTACCGAGGTACCCTTTGAAAAAGCAGAAGAAGCTATAACCAGACTTGCCAATGAACAGTACACCGTAAGTGAGCGAATGATGCTTGAAGGCAGTGTCTTAAGAAACGGCAAAAAGCTTTACAGCGGCTATGCCTTAAACGACATTGTCCTGACAAGACAGGGGTCTCTTCGCATCATTCATTTCGATACAACAGTCAACGGACAGACCTTTAATGAATATGACGCAGACGGAATGATCATTTCTACACCTACGGGGTCAACCGGTTACAATATGTCTGCCGGCGGTCCCATTGTTGAGCCTAATGCTCAGGTGATTCTTATGACGCCCATCTGTGCACATACGTTTAACTCAAGAAGCATAGTTTTCTCAGGAAATGATGAGATTGGCATCTACGTTAACGCTGACAGAACGGGAAAGATGCAGGAGGTTGAGGTAACATTTGACGCGGCCCACAATCTTTCCCTGACTACAGGCGATGTAATAAACGTTAAGAAGGCAAGTAAAGTAACAAAGATTGTAAGGTTGAATGAAGCCAGCTTTATTACAGCTTTACACAGAAAGATGAACTCTTAAAGGAGGCATGAAATGGCAAAAGACGATAAGAAGAGCAATATTGCGGTGAAGAAGAACAGACAGCGCAAGATAATCGAGCTCATCGAAAACATGGACATTGAAACTCAGGAAGAATTGTCCGATCTCTTATCTGAAAGGGGCTTTGAGGTTACACAGGCAACTATTTCAAGAGATATCAGAGAACTGAAGATACTTAAGGTTACGGATGACACAGGAAAGCAGAAGTATGCTATCGTTGCTCAGTCCGAGAATCATTTGGGTGCGAAGTATTTAAGAGTTCTCAAGGAAGGTTTTCTTTCTGTTACACAGGCACAGAACATTCTTGTTATCAAGACCGTTCCCGGAATGGCAATGGCAGTTGCGGCTGCAATTGATGCCATGAAATTTAAAGAAATTGCGGGCTCAATTGCCGGTGACGATACTATTATGGTTGCTGTTATAAGCGCAAAGGAAGCGGGAGAATTAATTCCCAAGATTTCCGAAATAATCGAATCTTAATCTTACATTTCATTCTTCAGAGAGGCTTTAGAGGTGTAAGGAGAAGTACTATATGTTACACAGTTTACACGTTGAAAATCTTGCACTTATTGATGAGACAGAGGTTGTTTTTACCCCGGGGCTTAACATTCTGACCGGTGAAACGGGCGCAGGTAAATCATTACTTGTAGGCTCTGTTAATCTTGCTCTCGGTGCGAAATCCGATTCAGATTTAATAAGAACAGGTGAATCATCTGCATTTATTGAACTTAACTTCGAGTCCAAGGATTCGGAGTTAAATTTGTTGCTTGAAAGTATGGATATTCCTGTTGACGGGGATTACATTACCATAAGCAGAAGAATCATGCCCGGCAGAAGTGTAATAAAGATTAACGGTGAGACGGTTAATGCCAAGCAGCTTAAAGTTGTAAGCGAGATGCTTTTGGATCTTCATGGACAGCATGAGCACCAGTCGCTTTTAAACAAGAAAAAGCATTTGGAGATTCTTGATTTATACGGGGGAGAAGAGCTTAGGGTTAAGCTGGATGAGTTGAAGGGCCTGTATAAAGAATATACCGATATACGAAAAGAACTTGAAGAGTGTTCCATGGATGAGGATGAAAGAAAACGAACCCTGGAGCTTTATGATTTTGAGTATAACGAGATTGAAAAGGCAAATCTTAAATCCGGTGAGGACGAAGAACTTGAAAAGGATTATCGAAAGATGTCCAACGCCAAGAAGATCGGAGATGCCTTAACCGGAATCTGTGCTCTTTCCGGAAGCGATGAGGAAGGAAGCGCCGGCTTAAGCCTTGGAAGAGCCCTTAAGGAAATCAGAGGTATTTCTGAACTTGATGAGGAACTTGCAAGGATGGAACAAAGTCTTTCCGAAGTGGAGGGACTTTTGCATGATTTTCACAGAGAAGCCGAGAACTATCTTGATGGTCTTGAGGTTGACGGTGCAACCTTTTATGCCACGGAAGAAAGGCTTAATCTGATTAACAGACTTAAGGACAAGTACGGCAAGGATATAGACGGGATTATTGCTTATGCCGATGAACTGAAGTCCAAAATTGACGATATCGATAACTATGAAGCCAGAATTTCTGAGCTTACCGTCAAGGCGAACAAGTACAAAAAACTGGTTTCCGACAAAGCGGAAGAGCTAAGTGCAGTTCGAAAAGAAAATGCTCTGAAACTTGAAGATACTTTGGTGGGGGTTCTTAAGGAATTAAGTTTTCCCGATGTGAGATTCAAGATAGATATCAAAAAGAAAGATGAGCCTGATTCTTTGGGCTATGATGACGTGGAATTCCTTATTTCAGCCAACGTAGGAGAGGCAATAAGACCATTAAAGGACGTTGCAAGCGGCGGCGAACTCTCCAGGATAATGCTTGGGATTAAGACGCTTTTGGCAGATAAGGATTCAATAGATACGCTGATTTTCGATGAGATAGATGCGGGAATAAGCGGAAAAACTGCATGGCAGGTAGCGGGCAAACTGGGAGAACTCAGTAAGGCCCATCAGGTTATCTGCATCACTCATCTGCCGCAGATAGCGGCAAGGGCAGACAGCCATTATATGATCAAAAAAGATAACGATGGTGTCAGAACCATTACAGACATAAAGAAGCTTGACTACGACGGAAGCGTATCTGAAGTTGCCAGGTTGCTTGGCAGCGAAGAGATTACCGAATCCGCTCTTAACAACGCCAAGGAACTTCTTCAGAAGGCGAAGGAGATGGATAGATGAATAATCAGCTGACAAAAAGTGACATCGAGAAGATGGAGAAGGAAATAGAGCACCGGAAGGTTGTGGTTCGTCCCGAGCTTTTGGAGCACGTTAAGGAAGCCAGAGCACAGGGAGACCTTTCCGAAAACTTTGAGTACTATGCGGCCAAGAAGGAGAAGAATAAGAACGAAAGCCGAATCAGATACCTGGAGAGAATGATTAAGACCGCAACGGTTATCGATGATTCCTCCAAGGATGACGAAGTGGGTGTAAACAATACCGTAAAGGTTTGGGTTGAAGAAGACGGAGTCGAAGAAACCTATCGTATTGTAACAACCGTAAGAGGAAACTCTCTTGAAGGTCTTATCAGTAACGAGTCTCCCCTAGGGAAAGCACTCCTTGGCAAGAAGGTGGGTGACAGGGTGACTGTGGAGGTTAATCCCGGTTGCAGCTACGATGTGGTCATAAGAGACATAGACAAATCAACCGATGATTCGGAGGATGAATTAAGGAGCTTTTGATAAGCTCCTTTTTCGTTGGAATTTTATTTGCAAAAATGTGGCTGGAATTGCGAATTAATGATGCAAAAATGAGCAGTTTTATGTTAAACTTGAATGAGGGTAAGTAAGTTTATTTTTAAGTCCTTTTCAGGGCAAATATCAAAGAAGGAAGAGAGAGAAACATGGCTAGAAAATGGGTTTATCTGTTCACAGAGGGCTCCGCAGATATGCGTAACCTTCTTGGCGGCAAGGGCGCAAACTTGGCAGAGATGACCAACATTGGGCTGCCTGTACCGCAGGGCTTCACTATCACAACAGAAGCTTGTACACAGTATTATGAGGATGGCAGGGAAATTAATGCCGAAATCAGAGCTCAAATCGACGAGTATGTCCTCAAGATGGAGGAGATCACAGGCAAGAAGTTTGGAGACAAGGAGAATCCTTTATTAGTATCCGTACGTTCCGGTGCAAGAGCAAGTATGCCCGGCATGATGGATACTATTTTAAACCTCGGACTTAATGAAGAGGTTGTGGACGTTATTGCCAAGAAGTCAAACAATCCCAGATGGGCCTGGGACTGCTACAGAAGATTCATTCAGATGTACTCCGACGTAGTTATGGAGGTAGGTAAGAAATACTTCGAGCAGTTAATCGATGAAATGAAAGAGAAACGCGGCGTTAAGCAGGATGTTGAGCTTACAGCCGATGACCTTAAGGAACTGGCTTCCCAGTTCAAGGATGAATATAAGGCAAAGATCGGAAGCGATTTCCCCACAGATCCCAAGGACCAGTTATACGGGGCAATCAAAGCTGTTTTCCGTTCATGGGATAACCCCAGAGCAAACGTATACAGAAGAGACAATGATATCCCTTATTCATGGGGTACAGCCGTAAACGTACAGTCTATGGCTTTCGGTAACATGGGTGACGATTGCGGAACCGGTGTTGCATTTACCAGAGATCCCGCTACAGGAAACAAGGGCTTGTTCGGTGAGTTCCTTACCAATGCACAGGGTGAGGACGTAGTTGCAGGTGTTCGTACACCTATGAAGATTACCGAGATGGCTGAGAAGTTCCCTGAAGCTTTTGAGCAGTTCAAGAATGTTTGTGCAACTCTTGAGAAGCACTACAGAGATATGCAGGATATGGAGTTCACCGTAGAGCACGGTAAGCTTTACATGCTCCAGACCAGAAACGGTAAGAGAACAGCTCAGGCTGCTTTAAAGATTGCGTGTGACCTTGTTGATGAGGGAATGCGTACAGAGCAGGAAGCTGTTGCAATGATCGACCCCAGAAACCTTGATACATTGCTTCATCCTCAGTTCGATCCCGCAGCCATTAAGGCAGCAACACCTATGGGCAAGGGCCTTGGCGCTTCACCCGGAGCTGCATGCGGACGTATTGTATTTACAGCAGATGATGCTGTTGCGTGGAACGAGAAGGGTGAGAAAGTAGTTCTTGTCAGACTTGAGACTTCACCTGAAGATATTACAGGTATGAAGGCTGCTCAGGGTATCCTTACAGTTCGTGGCGGTATGACATCACACGCTGCAGTAGTTGCTCGTGGTATGGGTACATGTTGTGTATCCGGCTGCGGTGACATTCACATGGATGAGGCCAACAAGAAGTTTACTCTCGCAGGCAAGGAGTTCCATGAGGGAGATTGGATTTCCATCGACGGAACAACAGGTAATATCTACGACGGCGCCATCGCAACAGTAGATGCAACCATTGCAGGTGAGTTCGGACGTGTTATGGCATGGGCTGACAAGTACAGAACCATGAAGGTTCGTACCAATGCAGATACACCTGCCGATGCAAAGAAAGCAAGAGAACTTGGCGCAGAAGGTATCGGACTTTGCCGTACAGAGCACATGTTCTTCGAGGAAGACAGAATTGCTGCATTCCGTGAGATGATCTGCTCAGATACAGTAGAAGAGAGAGAAGCTGCTCTTGAGAAGATCCTTCCTTATCAGCAGAACGACTTCAAGCAGCTCTATGAGGCTCTTGAGGGATGCCCAGTTACAATCAGATTCCTTGATCCACCTCTTCACGAGTTCGTTCCTACAACAGAAGACGAGATCAAGAAGCTTGCTGATGC
>CAMVID010000017.1:0-71771 GCA_947167445.1 uncultured Lachnospiraceae bacterium | reverse complement strand
TTCTTGATAATTATTCGTTCAACACAGCCTTTTATCTATTATCTTAATGACATTGCAGGGGAGATGGGGCGGGGGAATGGGTCTGGGAAATGGGCAATAAAAAAGGTCTTGAACAAGAAGTTCAAGACCTTGTCGTCGGAGTGGCGGGATTCGAACTCGCGACCTCCGCCTCCCTAAGACGGCGCTCTAACCAAGCTGAGCCACACCCCGTGACGCGAAATTTATTATATAATACCTTTCGCGTGAAATCAAGTATTTTTGAAAAGTTGTTTTATTTTTCAAAAAATCGATTATATTCAGTCTTTTTCCTGCAATACCTTAAGCAGGAACTCCCACATTCTCTTTGTGGAAGCAATGTCCAAATGCTCCTCAGTGGTATGAATGTTAAGCATGTTGGGTCCGATGGATACGCAGTCGAAATCATCGATCTTGGAAGAGATAACACCGCACTCAAGGCCGGCATGAATAACTTCAACCTTAACGTCGTGACCGAATACTTCCTTATATATGCGAACCATCTTATCTCTTAAGGGAGATTCCTTTCTGTACTGCCATCCGGGATACTCGCCTCTTACGGTAACACTTCCGCCTGAAGCCTCGGTAATTGCAGATAACCTTGTAAGAAGGTTGTCCTTGGCGCTTCCCACGGAGCTTCGAACAGAGAATTCGGGGCAGAGACAGTCATCAAGTTTAAGGATACCCATGTTAAGGGAAGTCTCGGGAAGTCCCTTAAACTCAGCGCTGTAACTGATGACGCCGTTAGGCATTATATTCATATAGGAAAGAGCTGTACGAAGGCTTTCTCTTCCAACGCTTCTCTCGTATTCCATATCTCCGGAAACAATTCCGCAGGTAACGGTAACGTCGGGATCCTTGTCCCCCAGCTCGTTTCTTATTTCCTCGCCAAAATCCGCGACGATTTCTTCCATCTTCTCGATATCTGAAGACTTGATAAGAACGTTGGCAACAGTCTCCCTGGGAATGGCATTGTCCGCAAGACCACCCTCAAGTTTGCAAAGGGAGATATCGCAGTTTTTTACCAGCTTATAGAGAAGTCTTCCCATGAGGACGTTGGAATTTCCGTGTTCCTTGTTAATCTCCTCACCTGAATGTCCGCCCACAAGGCCGCCTACAACGATCATGTAGGGAACGCCCTTATTGTGGCTCCAGATAACGGGGATTCGGCAGTCAATTCTTGCACCGCCGGCGCAGCTTACGCAGAAAGCATCCTCACTCTCGGAATCGATATTAATCATTCTGCGGGCTTTAAGCGGAGTGCAGTCGAGAGCTTTGGCTCCGTCCATTCCCACTTCCTCATTAACTGTGATAACAACTTCCAGGGCAGGATGAGGAATGTCATCCGAATCAAGAAGTGCCAGGCAATAGGCAACAGCTATTCCGTCATCGCCACCAAGGCTTGTTCCCTCAGCATAAACATATTCATCGTCGTGGGTAACTCTCAAGCCGTCCTTTTCAAGGTCAATGTCACAATCGGGCTTCTTTACTGCCACCATATCCATGTGTCCCTGAAGAATAACAGGTTCTTCCTTCTCATAGCCCGGAGTGGCGTCTTTAAATATAATAACGTTCTTTGTTTCGTCCTGTATAACCTTCAAGCCTCTCTCGCTTGCGAAACCCACCAGATAATCACTTATTTTGTCAATATTAAAGGAACCGTGAGGGATGCTGCAGAGCTTCTCAAAAAACTCAAACACCTTCTTAGGTTCCAAATCCGAAATTTTTCCCATAGCAATCCTTTCAGTAAAACTTTATTTCGAGTTATCTCACTCAACTTAGAATTATAACATTTTCTATTCTTGATTTCCATAGTCTGCAATGCTACCATATTCCCATGTGTGAACTATTTGGATTAAACGGAACAATTGAATTAAACCTTACCCCCTGCTTAAAGGAGTTCTTTTCCCACTCCACGGAGCATCCCGACGGCTGGGGCATATTTAATATAGATAAGGACGAAATAATCAAGGAACCTCTCCCCGCTTATGAGAGCTCTTTGGTAAAAACCCTGATCTCCTCTCCCTATAAGGCCACTAATATGTTTGCTCACATAAGACAGGCCACCAAAGGAAGCATGATTTATGAAAACGCTCACCCTTTCAGAAAGACAGACAGTCTCGGGAGGGTCTGGACCTTTATGCATAACGGTACCGTCTTTGATTTCCCACGGCTTGATGTTTATAAGGAATCACAGCTTGGAAGCACCGACAGTGAGCGCATTTTATGGTATTTGACTGAGGTGGTCAATGATGTGCCTGATGAAAGCCTTTCTTTAGTCCTGGCGGACACTATAAGGGCCATGACACCGAATAATAAGCTCAATCTCATGTTTTATGACGGGATTAACACATATGTGCATACTAATATGAAATCAACCCTTTATTATGCCACGGTTAAGAGAAACGACAATACTTCCACTCTCTTCTCCACCGCACCCTTAAAGGCTCTCCACGATCTTGACGACATTGTCGTCACCGAAGACTGGACACCTCTTCCCTTATCAAAGCTCATGATCTACAGGGACGGTCAAAGGATATTCGAAGCAAATAAAAAAGGCGCCATCTACACCGAATAGGTGCAGTTGGCGCCTTACTTTTTCGTTATTAAGCGATCTTGCTCTTAGCGAGCTCTGCCAATGTCTTGAATCCATCAGCATCATTTACTGCCATCTCAGCAAGCATCTTTCTGTTCATATCAACACCTGCAAGCTTAAGACCATACATGAACTTGCTGTATGAAAGTCCGTTGATTCTTGCTGCTGCATTGATACGTGCGATCCAAAGCTGTCTGAACTGACGCTTTCTCTCTTTACGGCCTGCATAGCTGGATGTAAGAGCTCTCATTACAGACTGCTTAGCAACTCTGTACTGTTTGGAGCGAGCTCCTCTGAATCCCTTTGCAAGCTTTAATACTCTATTATGTTTCTTCTTAGCGTTTAAACCGCCTTTAATACGTGCCATAATTATTCCTCCTTAATCCAAAATCGTAAAACCCTATCTTAGAGATAAGGCAAAATCTTCTTCATGTTCTTAACGTTGGTAGCATCTGTCATAGCAGGCTTTCTCAAGTTACGTTTTGTCTTTGTTGTCTTCTTGGTAAGGATATGGCTCTTATAAGCTTTGTTTCTCTTTAACTTTCCATTTCCTGTTAATTTAAAACGCTTTGCAGCTGCTCTGCTGGTTTTCATCTTGGGCATAACATATTCCTCCTGTACTGAACTTAATCTATTTTAACTGTTGTTGAGAACAAAAGTTATCTCTTTTCAGTTAAAAACATTGTCATTGCTCTTCCCTCAACCTTGGGTGCCTTATCAACTACTGCGATATCGGCAAGGCCTTCGGCGAAGTCATCCAAAATGTGCTTGGAACTGTTCATGTGAGCCATCTCACGTCCTCTGAAACGAAGAGTGATCTTAACCTTGTCACCCTTTGTAAGGAACTTCCTTGCAGCATTCATCTTGGTATTCAAATCGTTGGTATCGATGTTGGGAGACAAACGAATCTCCTTAACCTCAGTTGTGTGCTGTTTCTTCTTTGCTTCCTTCTCACGACGAAGCTGTTCATATTTGTACTTACCGTAGTCAACAATCTTAACTACAGGCGGCTTAGCTGTGGGAGCAATCATTACAAGATCAAGCTCTGCATCATCTGCAAGCTTCTGAGCTTCCTTGCCGGACATAATTCCGAGCTGCTCTCCGTCTGCGCCTACAACACGCACTTCCTTCTCACGAATCTGTTCATTAATTAATGTTTCGCTAATTGTCGTACCCTCCAAAAATGAATAAAAAAAAGTGGATAGCAAATTATCCACCGAACCAAAAATAAACCCGAAAAATCACGAGATATCTTCAATGTTAACGCTTACAAGCCCTGCTGCCGTAAGGTGAGAGTGGATACTCTGCTTTGTTTTCACGCTTCACACGCTAGAATAGAATAACACTTCGAATCGTCATTGTCAACATTTATTTCGAAAAAGAATTAAGAAAATCCTACGTTTTTCATACTTTTACTTTTGAAATGAATTTGTTATACTGTTGCATGACGGCAATGCACCAAATGTTACATATATAAAGAGGAAACAATTGATGAGTGATATATCAAGCGTCGTTGTCATTATACCATCCCTTAACCCGGATGAAAAGCTAAACATGGTTGTAGACGGAGCCATCAATGAAGGCTTCACTCACCTGGTTCTGGTAAATGACGGCAGCGACGAAAATCATGTGGCCCGTTTTGAGGAGGCAGCAAAGCATCCCGAGGTCACTGTACTTACCCATGAGGTTAACAAAGGTAAAGGTCGTGCCTTAAAGACGGCCTTTGAATATATACTGGCAAACCTTCCCGATATGGCGGGTGCCATCACCGTCGACGGTGACAACCAGCACACCCCCAAGGATATGGCCAACTGCTCCAGGCGCCTTATAGCCGAAAAGGACAAGATGGTCCTTGGCTGCAGAGACTTCAACGATCCTTCCGTTCCCTTTAAGAGCAAGAACGGAAATAAGATAACAAGATTTGTATTTAAGCATTTATGCGGAATGGAAATCACTGATACCCAGACCGGTCTTCGTGCTTTTCCCATGTCCTTCCTTCCTGTTCTCATAGAGACCAAGGGTGACCGGTTCGAATATGAGACCCAGATGTTTTTCTCATTGGACAGAGCGGGACTTAAGTGGGTTGAGGAAACCATTGAGACAGTATATATAGAAGAGAATGCATCAAGTCACTTCCATCCCTTCAGGGATTCCTTTAAGATTTACCGCATTATCTTTAAGAACATTTTCAGGTTTTTCCTAAGTTCCATGTCGGCATTTGCCATTGACTACGGAATTTTTAATTTCCTTAATATAATGCTTACTGCGTCTATGCCAAAGAGCACCAAGCTCCTCATTGCAACCTTCGTTGCAAGAACGGTATCTTCCTTATATAATTACACGGTAAACAGAAAGCTCGTCTTCAAGTCCAAGACAAAGAAGCGTCGCTCCATGCTTCGCTACTACATCCTGGCCATCTGTCAGGTGAGCGTTTCTTACGGACTGGTATTCTTACTCAGCACAGTGTTTGATGCCGGTACCGGACTTGAGGCAGTACTCAAGCTTATCGTGGACATCCTTCTTTTCCTGTTCAGTTTCAGGATTCAGCAGGAATGGGTATTTAAATAAGTAATAAATGTAATCAGTGAGGTAAATATATCAATGAAAGCCGGAAAAGTAATAGGAAGAATTTTCCTTGTTCTGGGAAGTTTTATTGTCGTTACTGCGTTGGGTGCACATCTTACACTCTACACAATCTGTAATGGCCCCAGCGAAAGCGCCAAGCAGATGTTCGTAACCACAATGCTTGAGACAGGAGCTCTTAAGTTCCTTGCCAAATGGTATTTCTCCGAGGAGGAGATTGAGCAGTACACTCAGTCCAACGGAATGATTCATAATGATGCCGAGGTCGACACCGATTTGATCGTTATATCCGATGACCCCGAGGCAGCCGATACGGAGGAAGAATTCGACGAGAACGGTATCAGAATCGATGAGATTACCGGACGTACATTCTTCGCTAAGATGATGGTAATAAAGGATCCTTCAAGAGTTACTTCCACCACCATCTATCCCTGGTCCGATCTTAACCACAGCAAAGATGGCAAGACTCTCGAAGAGCTTGTTACCGAAGGTGACTACCTTGCAGGTATAAACGGCGGTGAATACGAGTCCTCAGGAAACTGGGGCGGACGTCCCAAGGGCGTTGTTGTATGCCAGGGCGAAATTCAGTTTAACCAGCCTGAAAACGGCGATGTGCTTGTTGGTTTTTCCAAGGAGCACAAGCTTGTCATAAAAGACATCTCAAACTTCTCTCCCGAGAACGCACAGAAGGTTGTAGAAGAAAACGAGATTATGGACGCTGTCTGCTTCAAGGATCTGAACGGAACAGACAACAACCACTTTACTAAGTTAATTGTCAACGGAGAAGCTACACAGATAACAGGTTCCGGTTCCGGAGCCAACCCCAGAACCGCCATCGGACAGCGTGCCGACGGTGCCGTTCTTTTCCTTGTGTGTGACGGTCGAGGCGCCGGCGGACACCTTGGTGCAACCGCTGCCGACATCATCGGAATCATGCAGGATTACGGTGCTGTAAACGCCGCCAACTTAGACGGTGGAAGTTCTTCCTCCATGTACTATAACGGACAGTATGAGATGACAAGTGTAACCCTTTACTACTCCACCTCATCCTGGCGTCTTCCCACAGCTTTTGTGGTAACAAAGTAATCGGAAAGGAGCTGTGAAAGATGAGAAAAGATGACGACATGGAAATGATAGACTTCGATAAAGAGCCCTCCTACGCAGAAAGCGGTGAATACTACGAAGGTGAGTATTACGAGGACGGCGAATACTACGAAGGCGAATATTACAACGAAAACGGCGACGAATACTACGAAGAGGAATACTACGAAGAGAAGCGTCCCAAAAAGAAATCCGGAAAGAAAAGAAGCCGTAACAACGGCTTTAACGGCAGAGATTACGGATATATCGATACACCCAAGAAAAAGAAATCCGTATTCTGGCCCGCGTACATCATATTTATATCCCTTATGGTTTGTGGATGGCTTGCAGTCATTCTTTACTGTAAGAAATGTCTGGTAAAATACGAAGCCTCTCAGCCCGAGAACGTAATTGCAGATATCGCGAAGGAACTTTCAAACGGGGAACTTGAGAACTTTGATTTTGGAAGCGGTTCACGTTTTGAATCTGAAACCATCCTTAAGGATACATATTTCAAGAGCCTTGACGGCAAAGAGATTACCTTTGAAAAAGCAGCAGGTTCTACCGGAACCCGTCCCATCTTCAATCTCTATGCAGGGGACAAATCCATCGGAACCGTAACTCTTAAGGCAACTTCACAGGAGCCCATGATGCTTCTTCTTACAGCACAGACCT
The DNA here is from genome assembly GCA_947167445.1 of uncultured Lachnospiraceae bacterium. Taxonomy (GTDB): domain Bacteria; phylum Bacillota; class Clostridia; order Lachnospirales; family Lachnospiraceae; genus G11. Next base: position 64,822 of record CAMVID010000017.1, on the reverse strand, counting down.
GGGCGATTGAAAATGTCACTCCCAACTTTGAGACAGGTGACACAGGAGTTACCATAAAGGTTCCTTCAGATTACAAGGTTTACATTAACGGAATTGAGCTTGCCGAATCAGAACTTGTGGATGCAAGCGCTCAGATTGAAGATTTCGAGAACGTTGCCGCTTACGTAGAAGTACCCACCATGGCGGAATACAGAGTTGACGGTCTTATGTTTGCACCTGAAGTCAAGATCACAGATGCAGCAGGAAACGAAGTTGAAAGCAAACTTGACGGTTCAACTTACACCGCAGACTTCGCTACAGCCGATATGCCTGCAGACTTACAGGCTCTGGTTCTTAAGTATGCCGAAGACTACACAAACTTCTTCTCAGGCGACCTTCCCGGATGCTTTACATCCATCAACTGTCTGAGACCCATGTTTACAAGCGATTCTTACTTCTTCGGACCTGCAGAGATTTACAGATGCGAAGATATGGGCTTCTACTCCGCTCACACCGAGCCGGTATTTGCCAACGAATCAGTTACCAATTACACTCCTGTAACAGACAACTTCTTCTACGTAGATGTTTACTTCGAGAAGAACCTCCACCTGACACGTACGGGAGAAGACAGAGTCGACGTTACCAACCAGCGTTACTACTACGTTTTAGAGAACGGAAACTGGGTAATCGCCGATATGAAACAGAACCTATAAAAAAAATGTGCAGCCCAATGGGCTGCACTTTATTTTTGCTTATTTCTATATTCATTTGCGGAACACCCTGCCCACTTCTTAAACACTCTGGAAAAATGGGCCATATCTATGAATCCTACCATTTCGGCTATGTCGCTTACTCGCAAAGTCGGATCCATCAATAACTCCTCAGCCTTCTTCACTCGAATCCTGTTCAAAGCATCTGAAAAGCCAATCCCCTCATACTTGTTAAGAAGCTTGCTTAAATGCCACTGGCTCACAAAGCACTTCTCCGCCACATCCACAAGACGAAGCTTCTCTTTATAATTCTTCTCCATATAGTTTAAAGCCCTGGTAACCACATAGCTTGATGCTGCTGAGTCCGTTTCCTCATCCTCGGTACTTTCCGGCTCACCCGGCTTAATAAGATCAAGCTTGGCAGTCATGCCGCCGATTGCCTCTATTAGCTCTTCCATCTTCGAAGGTTTCAAAAGGAACCTGGAGGCCCCAAGTCTTATGGCCCTTTGAGCATACTCAAAGTCGCGGTAACCTGTAAGGATGGTCACCTGGAGATTGGGAAACTCGGATCTGATTCCTGCAACCATGGTAAGACCATCCATTTCGCCCATACAAATGTCCGTAAAAAGGATGTCGGGGGAAAGCTCTCTTATGAGCTCCATGCCCTCCTCACCGCTTCCTGCGGTACCTACTACCTCACAGTTATACTTGGCCCAATCGATTCCCTTGGACAGACCTTCAACAATTATATGCTCATCATCTACGATAATAACCTTATACATTAATTTATCCTCTTTTCACTCTCAATGAATCTGTCAAGAACCCTCTTTACCGGTGTTTTTCCGGAAACAATATCCTGAATCGAATCCATTAAAGGGGAACGAACTGTGGCATCCACCTTATCCTGCACTGCCGGAACAAGCCCTGTCTTCTTCTCAAGCATGCTGGCAGCCGACTTCTGGATAGTGGAATAAGTTGTGTCGATATACTGGGCCTTTCCCTTTAAGGATGTGGCCCCCAAAGTTATTGTAGCAAAGCTTTCTATAATTGAATTCTTGGTCATATATTCAACGAATTTGACCGCAGCATCCCGTTTGCCCGGGTCATCCCAGGCCTTCTTTGAAATGTACCAGCCGGATGAGAAGCCGCCTATCATTTCCGTATTCTTTCTTGCGTCAGTACCCGGAACAAAGGTTACGCCATAGTTTGTTGCCTTACTGGATTTCTCTGCCAGAATGGTGGGTATCATCCATGACCCGCTTATGCAGAAAGCCGCCTCGTTGTTAAGGAATCTGTTAAAGCAGGTGGCATCATCACAAAACAGTGCATCCGGAGAGAAATATCCGGCCTGATATACGTCCCTGAACTGAGTAAGGCCCGCCTCCCAGGCTTTGTAGGCATCATCCCCTACTTCCTTTGGCAGTTCCCCCTGGCTTCCGTTAACGGAATTATTGTATATAAAGTATTCGAAAAGATAGTGAGGTTCGCTGGCAATGGAGGCGCTTATGGGGATATATCCGGCCTTCTTAATCTTCTCGCAGATATCCATAAACTCGTCCCAGGTGGTGTTCTCGTCCGGGACCTCCACTCCTGCTGCCTTGCAGACATCGAAATTGACGTACATTGCTTCCCAATAGCCATAGGTGGGAACGCTGTAGATTTTACCATCATATTCAGAAACCTGGAAGGCCTCATCCTCTATATTGTTTGCAAAATCCGGATAAATCTCCCTTATCTCATTAACGGAAACAACCTTGCCTGCCTTAATTAAGGCATCAGCATCATTTCCTGTAAAGAAATACATGGCATCAGGCTCATCACCTACCTGGAAGTCCGCAATTATCCTTTGCTTGAAGGCCTCATCCGCGGTTTCCGACGAATCTACAATGTCGATTCCCGTGGATTTGGAAAAAGCAGAAACAAACTTCTGATAGTTCTGAGAGGCAATATTTCTCCCGGACCAGGTGGTGGTAACGTTCAAGGTTACCTTCTTGGCCACAGGAGCCTGCTTCTTGGCGGGCTCAATTATCTGGCATCCGCAAAGAAGTGTTACCATGGCTATTAAACTAATTATCGATATCAGTTTCCTTTTCATATCTGGGTTCCTCAGTGAAATCCGTGGACAAAACGATGGAGCTTACCGTATTTCCCTCTTCGTTGCTGTAAATGGAAAGTCCGTATTCCTCGCCGTAAATAATCTTGATTCGACGGTTTACGTTTCTTATACCGAGGCTTACGCTTCTTTCCTTATCTTCGTCGACCTCTTCTCCCAGAAGATAATCTATTCGCTCTCTGTCTTCATCAGACATTTTTCCGTTGTTTATTACATCTATATAAAGCTTCTTATCCACTCTGTAGACCTTGAGCTCAACTACGCCCTGGTTTCTCTTGTCCATACCGTGTTCAACCGCATTCTCGATTATGGGCTGAATAATCAACTTTGGTACCTCCACGGAAAGGAGTGAGTGGTCAATTTCCTGTTTAATCTGAAGCCTTGTGCCGAACCTTTGCTTGATTATGTGAAGGTAGGCATCCACATAGCTTAATTCCTCAGACAAGGCTATCATCCTTTGTTTACGCCTGTTCATGGTGGCATTAAGCATGACGGACAAAGCTTCAATCATGCTGGAAACCTTAATGTTTCCATTCATTCTGCTCTCCCAGTTGATAATCTCCAGGGTGTTGTTTAGGAAATGGGGATTGATCTGGCTCTGAAGCGCCATAATCTGGGCATCCTTTAACTCCAGTTCCTCCAGATAAATTGTTTCGAACTGGTGCTTTAATTCTGCGGACATGGCGTTGAAGGAATTCTCAAGACTGGCAAATTCCAATCCTCCGCCGGTGCCGGAAATCTGATGTCCGTAATTTCCCTGGGTGATCTCTCTTGCCCCAGCCTCTATGGTCCTGACAGGCTTTGTAACGTTTGATCTTAGGAATATAAACAGCATTCCAAAGAGAACAATCATCACAGCAACCATGGAAAACTCCAGGGTTCTTACCACCGACATCTCGTCGAAAATGGCATTCTTGGCCAGTTTGACGAGAAGGCTGATTTTTTCATTATCAAGTTTTATATTCTTATACACGTAGTAGTTGTCGTTGTTTTTGAAATATACTGCATTTTCGTAGCAGGCATTACCGTATATTGCGGGGAAATTCCTGATTTCCGAATTTCCAAGAGAGCCGTCGAAAATAATGGGGGAATCATCGATATAAACCCTGTAACCGATGGCGCCCCAGATGCTGTTTAAGGACTCGAAAAGAACATCTTCATCCAGCTCGAAAACCAGAACTCCGTAGGTTTCAAAGTTCTGATCCAGCATGTTTCTTATCATGAATACACGATTACTGCTAAGAATCAGATGAGCACCGGTACCGTATTCCGACGCCTGTTTAAGCACATCCTCCTCATATTTCCCGGAGAAATCACTGACATCCAGCCTGGTTAAAGGGTGTGAGTTCGAATATGTGTAATAAATGTTGTCGGGATCATCAAGAAATACAAGAAAAACATCCTTAATGGAAGGATTATTCTTGTAGTTGGTATCCAAATATGATTTGACAGAATTATAGAGTTCAGAACGACTGTTATTTAATCTGTACTTCTTGTATGCGTCCTCAATAACCGTAGAATAAGACGCATTCTTGGAGGCCGTGGAAACATCATCAAGCTGAAGCAGACATATTTCCATTGCCTTATCTGATGTAGTCACGATGGTATTCTCAATCTGAGAATTAAGGCGTCTCGTTACCATCATAACCATTACCGCCATAAAAATAAGAAGCGGAATCAGCCAGCAGAAAACCACCATCATGGACATACTGTATATTAACTTTCTGTTTCTTTTCTTGAAGGGGTTTTTCATACCTTTTATTGTACACCAAAGGTGCAGAAGTTTTCCACTTCTGCACCTGCCGGTTTACCTTATTTCAAATTCAAATACTCTTCAAATAGCTCAGACACTGTGGCAGCTTCCTTGGCCGTGCCCATCTCACAAAAGATTCGAAGCAAGGGCTCCGTACCTGAGAATCTGGCTACTACCCAGCCGCCGTTTCTGAAGTATACCTTACAGCCGTCAAGGTAGGAAACATGGTCGATAATGTAAGGAAGTTCAGGAAGCTTCTTCTCCTCCATGAGAGTCTTAAAGATCTCTGCCTTCTTGTCGGCACTGAACTTGTAACTTCTCTCCTCCATGAATATCTGACCACATTCCTTCTCGATATCTCTGTAAATCTCTGAGATATTCTTTCCGGTTACGGCTATCATCTCAACAAGGAGTGCTGCAGCGTAAACGCCGTCCTTGCCCTTAATGTGGCCTCTTACTGTAAGTCCGCCTGAGGATTCTCCGCCGATAACCGCGTCAACCTCGTTCATCTTGGCTGAAATGTGTTTAAAGCCTACAGGTACCTCGTAGCACTTCTCCCCAAACTTCTCAGCCACCTTGTCAAGCATGTGGGTTGTGGCAATGTTTCTTACCACAGGTCCCTTCCATCCTTTAAACTTCACCAGATAGTAATACAGCAAAACAAGAATGTCGTTGGGGTGAAGGAATCTTCCTGTATCATCGATAACACCGATTCTGTCGGCATCTCCGTCTGTGGCCAGTCCGATGTTACTCTCCGTGTCCAAAACCTTATTCTGAAGGTCACGAAGAGTATCGGCGCTGGGTGCCGGAAGCTTACGTCCGAACAATGTATCATGGTTATCGTGAATCTTGATAACCTCACAGCGGCTCGTGTAAAGAATTGTCGAAAGTGAAGTCTCTGAGACGCCGTATAGAGGATCAATACAAACCTTTAAATTAGCATCTTTGATAGCCTGCACGTTAATACTGTTCAAGATATTGTCAAGGTACTCATTAAGGGGGTAAATCTCCGTAATAAGGCCCTTCTCTTTGCCTTCTGCATATTCCATCTCTTCAACTTCGGAAGGGTCCGTTTCGGCAATATAGCCCTCTATTTCAGCGGTCTGATATTCGTCCGCATCTCTTCCTCCTGCGGTAAACACCTTAATACCGTTGTAGAGAGAAGGGTTATGGCTTGCGGTAATCATCATGCCGTAGGGGAAATCATGCTTCATTGTATAGAACATGATAAGCGGCGTCGGTGATGATTTGTTAACCAGATAGGATTTGATTCCCGCCTTGGCAAAAACCATTGAGCACCACTGCATAGCCTCTTTTGAAAGGAATCGTCTGTCGTATCCGATGACAATACCCTTGTCAGCCACACCTTCCTGCTTCATCTTTTTCACCATAGCTGTGGCGAGAAGCTGAATGTTGCTCTTAATAAATTCGTCTCCGATGACGGCTCTCCAGCCGCCTGTTCCAAATTTAATCATTTCTACCCTTTCCTAGCCCATAACAACCTTTACAGTGTTTCGGCTATTCTTAGCCTGAGGCAAAATCTTATCTACTTTCTCTCCGTTTAAGTATACCTCTTTGACGCCCTTCATTACTCCGTCGGGATTAACTACTTCTATGTCAAAATCAGCATCTCTCCACACTCTCTTAACGGAGAATTCCTTCCAGTCTGCAGGAATACAAGGGTCAATTAAGAGGCTGTCAAGCTGAGGCTTGATACCAAGCATCCACTCTGTAGCTGAGAAATATGACCATCCGCCTGAACCTGTCATGAAAGGATGATGTGCGCGACCGTATGTGGAATGGTCTACACCCGAGATAAACTGACAGTATGAATAAGGCTCAGCCTGTCTTATCTCTATTTTATCATTCTGATAGTAGGGGCAAAGGGAATTATAGTATTCCATGGCCTTGTCGCCTCTTCCTATCTTACACTCAGCAGCCCACACCCAGGGATTGGGATGTGAGAAAATGGAACCGTTCTCCTTGAGACCGGGATAAACTCTTGTAATAAATCCGATATCTGAATCGGGAACTGTATATGAGGGAGCATTAAGCATAATTCCCCAGGGTGTAGCAAGGTGTTTATGAACACTGTCAAGAGCCTTAACAGCCTTCTCACCTTCTGATGCGCCTGAAAGCACTGCCCATGCGTTGGATTCAAGATGAATCTTGCCTTCCTTGTCGGTCTTGGTACCGATCTTCTTACCGTTCTTGGTGATTCCTCTGATGTACCAGTCGCCATCCCAGAGAACGTCGTCACATACCTTCTTAACCTTCTCAGCAATCTTTGTATACTTCTCAACGTCTGCATCTCTCTTAAGGAACTTTGCAAGATCAAGGAAGTTATCAAGAGCCCAGTAATGAAGGAATGAAACCATTGCGGATTCTCCTCCTCCAAGGTTAAGGCAGTCGTTCCAGTCGGCTCTTAAGCCCTTACAGATACCTGTGGCACCAACCTGCTCGGTTGAGAAATCAAGAATCTTTGTAAGATGCTCGTAAACCGTTCCTCTTCCGCCGTCGCAGTAGCTGATCTCTTTGTCGATGAAATCATATTCACCTGTCTCACGAATATAGTGAACAACACTTGTTACAAGCCATAATGCGTCATCTGCACAGGCATGCTTTAAGCTGTGTACTCTGTCAGACTTCGCAGTGGGAATAACTGTGGGTGAATCGAACTCTTCCTCGTCATTTCCTTCCTCAAACCACGCGGGATCAAAAAGGTGCAGTCCGTATCCCGTGGTGGTAAGGCCTCTCATAAGCTCTATGAGACGCTGTTTACACTTTGCAGGGTTGGAATGAGGTATTGTCATGGCATCCTGTGCCGTATCTCTGTAACCAAGTCCTGTTCTTCCGCCAACCTCAATGAAGGAAGCGAATCTTGAGAACATGACATTGATTTCGGACTGGTAAAGAGTCCATGTATTAATAAGGGTGTTCATGCCCTCATTTGGGGTCTTAATCTGGAGCTTACTACATTTATTCTCCCAGAATGCTTTAAGGTCTGCATAAGCCTGATCAACGGCTTTAAGGTCCATATACTTTGCTCTGATTCTGGCACCCTCTTTGCGGTTGCCTTCGCCAAGCATAAATACAAATCTTACCTTCTCACCGGGCTTGATTGTAAATGCTTTGGTAAGAGTACCGCAGTGGTTGTTTCCCTTCTCATAGGAACCCGAACACTTTCCGTTAATAACTGCAACAGGGTTATCCTCGGTGTGGTATAAGCCGATGAATGAATCTCTTAAGCAGTCAAAACCGTCGGGATCGAAATTGGCAGTAAAGAACTGATATCCATCAGGTTCATAGAAAAGATCATGCTCAATAATGCCGTTCTCATATGAAGAACCGGCGCAATATAAACTCATCTGGAAATTCTGGTTATCGATATTAATTGAGTGATATGAAAACTCACAATAGGAGAAAACATCCAAGGTTCTTGTCTTGTCAGTCTTGTTCTCAAGTGTAACATCCCAAAGCTCAACCGCCTCTCCGAGAGGAATTGTAAGTCTCTGGCTGGCCTTGATTCCCTTGTAATCGCACTCGTATACCGTATAGCTCATTCCGTGACGGCATGTATACTTGGCCTCATCCAGGCTCTTGCCAACAGGCTGCCAGGAAATGGTCCAGTAATCTCCGTCCTCTTTATCTCTTAAGTATACATAGTGACCGGGACGATCCATGGGGATAGCGTTGCCGCGGAACCTTGTTATTCTGTGAAATTCGGGGCTCTTATAGAACATATAGCCGCCGGCTGTATGATTGACTACTGCACATGTATCCTCAACTCCAAGATAGTTGGTCCAGGATGTAGGCAGGTCAACTCTGTCAATCACGTATTCTCGCATTTCATTATCGAAATGTCCGTATTGCATATTTGTCTCCTCCTCTTAGGCACAATAAAAGTTATAAAACCTTACTCTAAATAAAATTATATTGGCCCAAAAGGAGAATTCGTATTGCTATTTATGTCATTTTTTGAAAAATCTTGGCGTCTTTTGCATTTTAATACGTCCAGTCCCTCGCCGCGTGGACTACAAATCTTCTTCCGGTGGAACCGTTACAGGTGGACATGGTAAGGATTCCCTGGCTGTACTCGGGCTTCAATTCACTCTGCACCACGGAACGCTTAACCATCTTCTCAAATACCGGCTCAAATTCTTCTATTGTCTGGTAAAAAATGTTGTATATCTCATCCGCCGCATCCACGTTGTAGTATGAGAAGATATCATACTTCATAACCTTATCAAGGGTGTAAATATATACGCTGGGATGCTCCTTAAGGTAATCCTCTTCCTGCTCGTATTTATGTAAGCCTCCGAACATTGTGCCCACTCTCATGTTATGTCCGTAGAGTATCTGATATATCTCGCTGAAGTTAATGTTATTGTAGGCAGTAAGGAAAATGGCTCCCGAGCTGTTAACCTCACCGTTATATGCATGGCTTAAGTAGAATTCGTCATCCTCTCCCTGCATTATGGGATAGTTAATCTTGGTTCCGGGAATCGTTATGAAACCTATAAGATCGGGATAGGTCTCATGAAGCTTGTTGATTCTTTTAAGAATAACCTCATCTCTGTATTTGGGATCAACACTGCTGTCCTCTATCTCCACAGTCTCATTTGTGGTCTCATCAAGGGTTACCATCTCCTCGAAATCATCATAGATTACATTGGCCCTGTGATAGCTTAGGTATCCATAAGTAAGATAAATCAAAGCACCTACCACTAAAAGGCTTCCGCCGATAATAAGGAGATTGTCCCCTGATTTGGCTTTCTTCTTGGGTGCAGGCTTCTCCTCCTCTTCCTTCGAATCCTTCTCAGTCTTATCCCTTGCAAGGATTCCGGCTCCAAGCCACATAAGTATGCACACAAGAATAACGCAGAAGGCTGAAAGCAGTCCTCTGGTTGTTCCCACATAATCAGACACCTTGGCAAGATAAGGCACATAGAATACCACCTTACCTACAAGCTGTCCAAATAATACAGGATTGGGGTCCTCAGTATTATTCGCATCACCCTTTGTGACGAACTTATCGCCCTCAATACCGATAACCCTATGGGTCACAGACTCTTCACCACGACCGGTCCTGTAGGTGATAACGTCATCAATCTTAATACTTGATGCCTCAACGCTCTTGACATACACCACACCACCAACATTATATTGAGGCGCCATACTTTCCGTCATGATTCCGTATAACTTGATGCCAAATACCTTCGGCACCGTCAGCGGAATAAGGGTAACGATGATTAATACTATTATTATTGTTGCTATTGTACTGATTAGTTTAGATATTGTTTTCTTCATATAAGTCCATTATACATTTTTATGAGGGAATATTTGTAGGTTCACTACATTTTTATGAGGGAAAGTGCATTTGACTTTAATCATTTTTAATGTTATTATCCTCTTGTAAAGGTGCTACCGATAGACGGTCAGCCCGATATTATTTGTGAATATAATTAAGAATAGCCGCTCACAAATCTTCCCAGGATCTAATGGCGGTTATTTTTGTGGCTCGAATTACAATGCTTTCCATGCAAGTAACCCAAACTATAAAGCGCAACGCATAGAGATATTACTGCGATTAAATCTGCAATAGTCAACATTGGCCTCACCCTGCGTTTATTATATTGTAGGAACAAACGTTCGTCAATGAATTTGTAGTATAATATGCAAAAACGGCTCGAGTTACCTCGAGCCATTTTTTGTATGTTTGTTTAAACTTGATTAGTTATTAACCAATGGGTTCAACAGCAGGGGTGTTATATCCCTTAATCTCAGTATTGCCAAGGTTCCATGAAACTATCATGTCGTTATCGCCCTTAACAATCATGCCATCTGCAAGATACTTAGCCTGGATTGCTTCAGCAGATAATACAATATCAAATCCCTGATTTGCTACATCGTTGTCCCACTCTGCGGGAACTGTAATTCTATCAAAGAGATAATATGTCTCATTTGCATCACAAACACCCTTGTAGTAGAAATACTGATCATCTGAGTTATAGAACCAATCAGTTGTCTTATAATCGCTGATTTCAGCTACAGAAACTCTGGGTAAAGTTGTATCAGCTGTCTCAGCATTGTTCCACTTGAACTCAGCTTTAACTCTTATGTAGCACTCCTGGCTGTTCTCATCAACCTGCACATTAACAGACTTAGAAACAACTTCACCGGGAACTACATTTGCAAACTCAAGGCCTGTTTCATCTTCCTTCCAGGTTCCTTCTGTTCCAACTCTTCCGTTTGTAGACTCATTGAGGGTAATATCAACAGCGCCCATAACAACTGTATTGTTCTTGCTGTCCTGATCTGTGAAGTATGCAAGAGTTGCACCAACTCCAACTGCACCAACAAGGCAAAGAGCTACAAGCATTGTAATTAAGCTTTTCTTATTCATCGTTTAGTCTCCCTTTCGGAAAGTCAAATTAGTTAGCTAAAAGGCCAGCTGCCTCTGTGTTAGCAGTAGCAACATCAACGTTTGCAGACTGGATAGCTGCTGCTTTAACAGTAATAGAACCGAGTTCACCGCCCTCTTCAATTCCTGTATCAACAGTAACCTTTGTGAATACTGTAAGTACATCACCAGCCTCACAAACCTCTTTATATCTGTATATGCCGTCACCTACAGATACCCAGTCATTTGCAATCATATCAGTTGTAAGGTTTGTAGCGTTAGATATTTTTACAAATACATAACAATCGTTGGAATCTGCAGCTACAGTCACAACGGGCTTCTTGTTTACAACATCGCCGGGCTGAAGGTTTTCGAACTTAAAACCATCGTTTGTTGCTGTAACAGTTGCAGCTGTACCGTTAGCATCAGCTGTCTCTGTTAAATCAATGTCAACATCACCAACCTTAAATGTGTTAATCTTAGCATCTGTTGAATCTGTTAAGTAAGCAAGTGTTGCTCCAACACCTACAGCAGCAACCAATACAAGTGCTACTAACATTGTGATTAAACTTTTTTTCATTTTAAGCATTTCTCCTTTTTGTTTTCCTATGTGTTTTGGTACTTTTTTATCATAAAACCCCACGGTCACATGGTGGTCATATGCATTTAATTAGTTACTCTTCTTTTGTCCCCTTCTTATCCCCATCTTTTGACAATACATTCGGTAAGAATGTAAGAAGAATCAGGATAAATAAGAGTCCACATATACAAGCAATTCCAAGGGGCGTTTTAATGTACATAACTACATATCCCGCATAGGGAAGCTTGCTTTTTGCATGTCCTACAACTTTTTCGTAAGGAACGGGACTTCCGTCCTCAACATTGTTGGCATCACCCTTTGTTGTGAGCTGTTTGTTGTTCTTGTCATTCTTAACAACTCTGTGGGTTACCATTGTGTCACCTTCAAGCTGATAGGTGATAATCTGTCCCGGTGTGATAGTTGCGGGATCAACTTCCTCTGTGATAACTATCGAGCCAACGGGAATCTCTGGCTCCATACTTCCTGACAAAACTGCGAAGGTCTTCATCCCAAGGACTCTGGGAACTATCAGATACAACGCCAATGCAGCAAGTGCAATAATAATCAGGATGTTGATAAAGCTACAGATTTTCTTAAAAACTTTCATTTCTCTTTCCTCTCGTGTTTTGGGTTATATTATTTGAGGCCGTAAGCGGTCCAAATATTATTATAATTTGTTTCAACCCCTGTCTCAAGAGAGAGCGAAGCCTGTACAGCTTCCTGATACACTATTACATCAAAGTCTTTAAAATCTTCTGTTGCTACTCCATTTACTATCCAGCCATCAGGCAAAACAACCTGTTCAAAAAGATTTGTGGTTGAAGCGTTCGGAGCAACAGGTGTTTCATAGTAGTAGTAACCTCCGTCCAGCTTCCATCCGTTTCCGATACTTCCAAGTGAAATTCCCGCATCGGCAGGTGAAATCTCAACTCTTGCTCTGATGTAGCAATCGTTCTTTCCCACGTTCTTTATGCTGGGTTTCTTATAAACCACAGAACCTCTTAATTCCATGTCAGGTTCTTCTACGATAGTCTCAACACTTCCGACTGTAAACTCATTTTCAAGTGCTGTGGTTCTGGAATTTAACCATGCGTATGTACCACCAACCGATATGCCAAGAACCGCTATAAATGCTGCAACTATAAGGGCGGTCTTTTTAATGTTTTTCATTTCTTTCATTTTCTTCCGCCTCCTTAGTTACTGCCTTTTTTCTTGTTGAAACTAATTGTTCCGTCTTCGTTCTTGGTGATTGAGTTTACAACCACATCTTTATCAGCAAAAGCTTTCTGCTTAACGGGTTTATTGGTAAATGAGAAATTACCAGTGTCGTTTCTCGAACTAATGAGAACCGATTTGTCGCCATCACTTGAAGTAAGTTCCCAACCAGCGGTTTTAAGTTCCTCAACTGTGTAAGTACCCTTACCAAGCTTGTCAAATGTAACTGACTTGGTTCCTGTTGCGAAATCTTCGAAGTAAATTACCTTGGTCTGAACAACCTGTCCATCTTTCTTAAGATTGAAGGTAAAAATCGGCTGTCCGTCATATTTAAGCTTCTTCTCAGCGTCAGTAACGTTGATGGTCTTAGTTACTGTGATTTTGCCGTTAAGAACCGTAATAGTATAAGTTCCTTTGACAGTTGTCTGCTCAACCTTAAGTTTTCCCTCATTGGTAGGCTGCAAGATTACTTTTCCGTAATATACAGTATCTTTAACCGGAGCCTCCAAGGTCATATCAGCAATCTCTTCTGTACAAGCCTCATCTCGATACCACTTCACATCTCTGTCAGACTGGAAGAAAGAAAAGTCGTTATAAGCACCGGTGTTAATCATGGCTTTCTTTACGGCCTCATCTCTTCCGTTAATCCAGTAATCGGCAAGAGATTCACCAAGGAAGATTGTCTCTGTTTCAGCCCCGGGAGTTACCACACAGTTTACATCAACCTTAGGGCTCTCAGGGAAATTCTTCTCAATAGTCTTTTCTGGATCATTCGGATCTGGAGCTGATACCTTATAAAGGTTGTTTGTAGGAACTACATTTCCTCCGGCAAAAGTATCTTTAGCTCTAACCACAAAGCTCCTAGTTACTGTATTTACTTCTTCAGTTGTCTCAAGGCCAGTCCACTTAACATACTGGAGTCCGCCTTCTGTGTAACCAACCTCAGCGCCTGCTGCTCTTACTGCTTCAACATCAGCAATTTCAAAGTAAGGAGTGAGCACATCATATAACTCTATATCTTTTGCAGCACCGGGAATGGTTTTGGTCTCTGTTTCCTCAATGACCTCTTCGTATATATTTTTAAAGTTTGATGCCATTTCGCTGGCATTCTTTCCTTCAAAAACATGTGCGCTGTCTGTTGCAATCTTATTTAAGAAGCTCTTTTCATAACTTCCCATTCCGACGCAATAGATTTTAACTCCTCGATTCTTTAACAAAGTAGCATTTGCTTGAGCTTTATTATCGTGATCGTTAGAGCTGGAATATTTTCCGTCTGATCCCTTATAGTTCTTTCCATCAGTAAAGTAAACTATATAGGTGTTCTCGTAATTGCTTCCTGTAGCCGGAAGGATGCTACTCTCAATTATCTTTAAGCCTTCGTTTGATCTGGTTCCACTTCCGCCTGTAGGCAAACTAACCTTGGAAATGATTCCCTCGCGGTTACTGTCACTGATAGTAGTGAGAGGAACCAGTACACTTGCATCATTCTGGAAAGAAACAACCGCAACTTCGGCGCCTTTATCAAGTCCACTAATGAACTCCTTCGTCTGACTCTCCAGCGCCTTTAAGGAACTATTGGTAAGATTATCTTTTCCGCTTCCATCTCTCATCGAAGAGCTTGCATCTAAAAGGAATACAACTCTTGCAGGTTTATCAATATCTCCCTGTCCAGGTATAGTTTTTGTTACCTTGTATCTTGATTCAGCAGAAAGTGTTATTGTATAGGTTCTGTCTGTCCAGCTTAACTCAGTTGCACTCTTATCGGGCACAAGGACAAGATCATATCCCTTAACTATAATGTCATATTTTGCTTCCGCTACAGCTTCTCGCTTATGGCCTTCAAGCTCCCTATCCATATAGTAATAGGTGCCATCCTGAGTCATTGCAGATCCAACCTGTGACTGAGCATTTGCTCCCGTTGTCTTGGGAACGGCTTCTACAACAACGTAGTATGTTGTGTCTTCTTCGGGAGTAGCCTTCTTCAGGTTTTCAAGAGTTATCTCTTTCTTATGTTCTTCGTCTTCGTAGAACTTGATTACTACATCGGCATAATCAGAAGACTTGGCAGTTGTGAATCTGGGATCCTTAGGCTCTTCGCCCTCTTCACCCACTTCAGCCTCCTGCTCCTCAGGATTCCAAACCTTAGCCAAGTGCTTTTCAAGGTACTCCTCAAGAGTTTCTCCACGCTTAATGGTATCTTCCTGGTCATTCGCATCAACTTCACCCTTAACATTTACCAAAGGTGATGTTGCTGTTTTAGTTACATTATTTAACGAAACTGTCAATGTTCCATTGGTAGGAACTACGTTACCACCGGCAAAGTCTTCTTTTGCCTTAACATATACTTCATAAGTGGTGGTGCCACCCACTGTAATTTCAGCTTCATTCCAAGTGATTGCATTTTCAGAGATAGAAGCACCATCATAATATGCGCTTAAAGTTGTCGAATCTACGCTTCCATCCGGTGTACAAACCTCGAAGTGTGAATCTATCTCGTCAACAATTCTTCCCTTTGCCTTCTCCGCGATATCACTGGAAATCCCCTTCATGGCATTTACCAACTGATCAGCCTGATTGCAAAGGAACAGATGTCCATCGCCTTCAGAAGCTACTCTGGATAAAACTCCACCTGTTGTCTTTAACCCTACGGAATATATCTCAACACCGGATCCTTGTAACAATGTCGAGAATAGTTTCTCTCTATCCGCGTTTCCATCAGAATCACCATCCGCGAAGAAAACAATCTTACAATCCTTGTTATCCTCATACCAGTGGTAATAGGAGTCTAATGTCTTCTCAAAAGCACTTCCGGGATATGTGGCTGTGTTATGAGAAGGCGCCATACTTGCAATGGCGTTTTCGATGGCAGCATCGTTTGTTCCTATGGTCTTGAATCCATTTGAAACATCAGTGTCGTCATCATTAAACTTTATAAGCTCAACTTTTGTTCCTTCTGGCAGATTGCTGACTAAGGTCTTGAGTGAAGTGATAAAAGCATCGCCACGATCTGTGTACAAGGTTTTAGCGGATATATCCACCGGATTATCACTTGCCTTTGGTGTAAAACAATTATCTGAGCTTAATCCATACGAGTCAGAAACTCCTCTCTCAAACCACGCTCCTTGCGCCTCACTATAGAAATAGTATGAGCCCGAAGAGGGGATGACATAACCAGATTTTCTATTCGATTTTCTATAAGAAAGAATTCTTGTCTTGGCGGTGGTACTTATCGAATATGAAGCATCATCACCGCAAGTATTGGAAAAATAAACGCTTTTACGATCAAGTTTAACAGGTGTGACATCTACCCATGTCATTGATCCGGAAGCATCACCTATAACTACGACCTTAGGAAGAGGTTTGGATATTGTTCTTCCAACAACAGCATTCAAATCCAACTTATATACTCTGTTTTCCCAATCCTCAAGGGTTGCTTCCTTAGATATAGAAGTAAGCCTTCCCGGGTCAGTCTCAACAGTTGAACCTGATGAAGTATCAGTATTATTTTTGATTAATATCTTATTTGTCTTAGAATTATAATCCTCATATTTTATATTTGATCCATCGTTTACATCAACTGTAATTTTGGTGTCCTTTACATCGACAAAGAGCCAAAACGTATCAATTTTTTCACTGATATGAATATCCGCAGCTTTCTTTAATCCTGCTGACGTTTTAACCTGTTTCAGCACATAGTAATATGTTCCCTTCGATGTGTTGTACTCTGTCAAGTCAATGTGCAAATTGCCTTCTGAGTCTGAATAAATCAGTTCATCCGGAATATTAGTCTTTGAAGAATAATTGCTATCGGATTCATATAAATAAAACGCTGCATTTGGAATAGCTCTTCCTGAACCATCGACAACCTTAAAATATACGTCACCCGTTCCGCTAGTATAAAGAAATCCTGTGTCACTGTATGTAATAACATATTTTGAGAAATGATCTGTCACAAGTTCAACAACCTGCGCATCATTCTCATCAGTAGTAACAGAAACTTCCTCCATCTTCTCAACGTTAGAAGTATCGTTGTCATCTACATGGTAGATAGTAACTTCCTCTTTACCTTCAGGAGCAATCATATTGCCGGCGAATGAAACAGTAACTTTCTCTCTGTCTGCAGGCTCAACGACTGTCTTATTGCCATCCTCATCATCAACGTAAAGAGTAATGTCAAATGCCTTATATCTCTTAACTACAACTTCTTCGTTCTCAGCCGTCTCTTCATTCTCGAGCTCAGTAATAGTTGTAATAATCTCTTCAACTTCAATAGGATCCAGTTCTATAACTTCAACGTATGTATTTTCAGGAATAACTCCGGCAGCTGCCTTAACTGTGACTGTCACGCCGTCAACAGCAGGATGCTCAAGAATGACATACTCGTCCTCTCCAGCTTCCCCAGCAACTTCTTCACCTTCTTTTAACTTAGCTTCTTCGTCGAGCTCTTCTTCCTCAGCTTCCTCATCAAGTCCATCAGCAAGAGGTGTTTCGCCCCCTTCGATATCGGTGAGTTCTGCCTCCTCAGTAGAAGCTTCTGTTTTTCCCTCGGACTCAGCAGGCTCTGTTGTAGCGGGAGCCTCTGTAGGAACAGGAGTCTCTGTAGCCGCGGGAGTCTCTGACTCGTTCTCCTTATTTTCGCCCTCAGCAGGTGTGACCTCTTCCCAAAGGGATGATGCCTCCTCTTCAGCCTCTTTTATAACCTGGGTGCTGCCCTCCACGTCTGAAGCGACCGTGGGAAGAACATCTCCAGCAAGGAATACAACGGCTAAGAGCGTTGCCAGAATCCTTTTTACCATACGTGACTTCATCTATTTCCTCCTTAATTCCGTTTGGAATTTTGATAGCACAAAAAAACAGTATTTCACACAATCCCAAGCAAAACTATACCAAGTCAAAGTCACACACGAGTCACACAAAAAAAATTGGCCTGAAAAATCAGACCAATTTCGTTTTTTTCTATTTTGCTTCAAGTTCTCTAATTCGTTTTCGTAAGGATTCATTCTCAGCTTTCAAATCATCTATCTGATCTTGATAATACCCATGGAAGGTTGCCTGAGAACGATTGTAATCTTCGCGTGCTTCATTCTGCAATTGAGCCCGCTCCTCATCTGATATTTCTTTGACTGCCGCCTTCTTGTCGATTTGGTTTTCCCTTTCCAGTCTAGCCTTCAACTTGGCGATAATTCTGTCTTTTTCCGTAACCTGCTCTTGAAGCGTATTAATATCTCTTCTCAAAAGATCCGTCACATCTTCTCGATCGTGGAAAATCGCTTCATATATCTCATCATTGTTATATTCAAAAATCGATTTCGCAGCTGATTCGATATAAGGGTTCTCTTTTGCGAGCATTTTTAATTCCTCCCAGGTTTTCGCTTTGAAGACACGTGCCCATTTATCAACGCCATATAGCTTATCTTCTTCTGTCGCCATATCTATATGGTTTAATTCTATCACCGAAAGATTGAATTTTCCACTGTATTCATATCCATCCCTAACGTTTCGCATCCCATATTTTAATAAACGTTTTATAGATTGTTTAGAATTGCATCATAACAAAAAATTGGCCTGAAAAATCAGACCAATTTCGTATTTTTCTTATTAAATTAAATTGTCAATGGTCTCCATCAACTCCAGATCTCCGTTGAAAGGAGTGCCGCCATCCATGCCCGGCAAAAAAACGACTCCCTGCCAGGTGGTGTTGCATCGGCTGGTCACAACTATGTCAAAAGTGGCCTTCTTGCCCATTTTATCAAGGATATCTTCAGGAGCGACAACGCCTTCGGGGATGCCCCTGTACTCATTTGTCTTCTCCGGCTTCTTCTCAAAGCTTCTCTTGTCCTGGAAGGACTGAGGATAGCCCACCTCGTCAAACAAGGAATCCAGTATCAGGAATGACTCAGCACCCACAAAATTGATTGATTCCTTTGTCAGGGGGGTGTAAATAGTCCCGGACAAACCGTCTTTAACTCCGTCAATGCATAACCTGAAGGCATTCGCGGGGTAATTTGTATTATTTATCTCCATCTCAATTCTTTCCTGTTTGCTATCTCACAAGAACAGAAGGAGTACTCTCCACCTGCTCCATCTGAGGCTTAACAATTACTTTCTTGCTTCTTTGTAACGATTTGAAATCGTTGATAACGCGCTTTGCAACTGCCTTTGTCGCCTCATATGTGCAGCTGGGCAAAAGCACGATAAACTGAGTATCGCTGTATCTTGCAGCAATATCTCCGACCCTTAATGTTCTCTTTAATGCCTTCTCAAGCTGACCCATGGCCTGCTTAATAAGGAATCTTGTCATGTGCTCGTTGGAATCATCGACCTCTTCCCCAAGCTCAGCAGTTAATAATAACACGTGTTCCGCTTCGGCAACTCGGGTCATCTTTCTGGCTTCAACACGGTAAATTTCCCTGAAAACAGGGTATCCGCAGAGATAGACGCCCTCCACATCTTCCTCTTCAGCCATATCGTCATAGATGTTCTCGATGTTCTCTACAACGGCACCTTTATTCATCTTCAGAAGTTCTTTTTCAACCTCTGCAAGCTTCTTTGTTCCTCTGACTCCCAAAGCATCCTGCAATACCTTCTTGGCATTTTCGAAGTTCTTGAGGGCCAATTCATTCTTCTGCTGCCCTATTAAGGATTTGATAAGATCGCAGTAAATCTGCTCATCCACATCATCAAATCTTAAAGCACGGGTACAGATATTCTCAACATCCGCAAATCTCTCAGCCTTCAGATACAGAGTGGCCAATCTCTTCACGGCGGTCAAATACATGGAGTGATAATATGTGGCGGAAGTTACCATCCAATGCTTATCCGCACAATTCTCCAGAAATTCGCCTCTATACATTTCCAAAGCTTCCTCAAATCCGCGGGTTGCTTCATTTGCGTCCTTTGAAGCCTTGGATCTCTTTACATTCTTCTCAAATTCTTCAACATCGAGTACCGTCTCTACCTGAGGATTCCAGCTGTATGTACCGGAACCGGTTACAACAAAAGTTGTATCTCCGAAGTTCTTCTTCATAACTGCTCGAAGCCTGTACATCAGATTCTTGAGAGCTCCTGCAGGATTCTCTGTCTCATCGTCCTGCCAAAGCGCCCCGAACAGTTCCTGCACAGTTACAGGATGTTCCCTGTGAATAACCAGATAGGTTATCAGCTTCTTAAGCATGTCTGAGCGAAGTCCATCATCATCGAGACATACCCCTGAGTCGGTATCAATAATCGCAAAACTGCCTAAAGCACAAATTTTAATCATATTCTACCCTTTACACCTTACGATGTACTATCCACACATGACATTTTATTCTATCTTACTTAAAAGTTCCTTGTCAATCTTACCTTCAGCAATAGTTTTGTCCACCCAAAGCTGCAAACCGTCTACCGAAGTGGCAATCTTGCGAAGTTCTTCCTTGATTGCAACGAAATCTTTTATTTCATCCTCGGAAATTTCTCCGTCAACAGTGATCTCAATAAGTCTTTCCTTTTCCTTATTTACGCTGTTAAGACCCGCAAGCATTTCAAGCACAATCTGTGACAGGCCCTTCACTTCAAGCACCGGCACGTTTTCCTTTCCGATAGGACACTCATGCGTGCAGTAATAGTTACATAATTCAGGGGATTTGTAGGCAGATGCCATGGCCATGATCTCATCGGGATGAGGAGTTGTCTTCTCACTCTCAATCTTCTCTATTCTATCAGAAGAAACGTATCCCATCTCCTCAGCAGCCTTATCTCTGGTGTAATCCATCGCTTCTCTGGCTAACTGATATACGTTTTTGTTCTCTTTAATCGATTTCTTTCCCATTTTTCCCTCCGGACTGATATTAACTATCCTACCATAGCATATGGCAATAGTAAAGTAAGCCTATATGCAAAAAAGTCGAGCCCTTAGGCTCGACTTAATCTTCAGTCTCTATTATTCCCCATCTGAGTCAGGTTTTCTGGGATTCTTCTTTGTATATACATAGAAGCCAACTGCGATAGCCGCAATCAACACTCCCGTAAGAACCAGGTAGGGAAGATTGGTTGTCTGAGAAAGGTTTGCATCAAGAGGAGTTTCAGGTTCCTCGATGGTTGTTGTTGCTTCCTCAGGGCTCTCAGGAACTGATGCGGCAAGTGCCGTCTGTCCATTATCGATTTCTGTCAAAGCAGGTGCTTCCTCAGCCGCCGCAGGTGCTACTGCTGCAGGTGCCGCTCCACCGCCGCCGGCTGCTGCGGGAGCTGCAGCTCCGGGAACTGTTACTGACTCAACAGTTGTTACTGTGCCACCATCTGTGAGAAGTGTGCTCTCGGAAGTAACTGCGTATCTGTCCTGAAGGACATATTCGAAAATAAGAATGTTCTTATCGGAATCTGCATCAAGTACAAGAGGTCTTGTTGCCGCACCCTGAAGGATGTAGTAAGCTCCTGCACTTACAGGAATGCTCGTAAGAGCTGTGAATGAAAGCTCATCTCCGACGTTTCCTCTGTTAAATACAGGGGGATATACGCTGGTCTCTGTTCCCTGAATAAGGAATTTAACCTGATATTCGATACCGTCTACAAGTCTTCCGAACTGAGGAACATAGTCTGCATTCTTTGTAACGGTTTCTTCTACTGTCTCATTCCACTGCTGACGATAGTAGTAATCACCTTCGGCCGCAATGCCAAGAGGTGCTGCAATCTTTGTATTGGGTGCAACCTTAAGTTTGATAGCTCCCATCTCAGTGCTGACAGCCGATACACCTTCCTGTGCATCATATATTGCTACAACATCTTCAAGATCTGTGAATGAACCAACGTTTCCGGGATGGAAGGTAACTGTGTATGTTTTGCCTTCGCTCTTATTATCGCTCTCGGCCTCAGCTGCCTTTACATTTATTCCGGTCACCATTGTGAATACCAAAGCTGCGGCAACCATTACGGAAATTTTTGATAAAAGTCTTTTAATTCTCATCGCTTCCGGCCGCCTTTCTTCTTAATCCCATGATAACCATTACAACACCGGCAAGAATCACAACTGCTCCTGCCCACCAGATGAATGTATCACCGGTCTGTGCTGCGAGAGCTACCTTCTGATCAAAGATCTTTAAGTATTTGGTCTCACCTGACTTGGTTACTACTTTATATACGGTATAAGGACCTGTGGGATCTTCATATCCTGCGCTGAAAGCAAAATCAATCTGACCAAGGGAAGCAGCGTAGCTTGCTTTGTCAACGCCTTCACCGTCAAGACCTATTGTAAGGACTACATCTGTTGAAGCTCCTTTGGCAAGAGTTCCGATAAGAATCTTGTCATTTAAGCTTGCGTTAATGTCCTTAAGTCCTTCTGTGCTTCCTGTTCCGGCTGCTGTATAACCACCGGCTGTGGAATCATAGATAACAGTGCCGCCTGCAGTAAGCTTAACATTGTAGCCTGCACCTTTACCGCCGTGAGATTCCTCCAAAGCCTTAACAACGTCTGTGCTCATATAGAAATCAGCTGTGTTGTTGTTTTCATTCTTAACTTCGATGGTAAGTGACTTGGTCTCACCGGGAGCCATTCCATTGAAAGTGCTTCCTACAGAACTGGGTGTATCAAGTTTTCCATCTGATCCAAATGTTACTGTAGAGTCTGCTGCTTTTACCGGCATAACACATGTTATGGCAAGTAATACTGCAGCTCCCAAAATGCATATTTGCTTTTTCATATAGGTCCTCATTTCTGTCTGTATTTTAGAAATGTTTGTTTACTCTTTAATATCTGTGATTACGCCGTTCTCATCGAACTCAGGATACATACCCCATTCAGCGAACATAGCACTCTGAGAAATCTCAGAATCTGCTGTTGCCTGAACAGCGCATACTGTAATGTTTACATTAATAGCCTTGTCTGTGTAGGAGTTATCCATATCGGCGTCAAAAGAAATCTTGTTAAGGAATGATGTATCTGTGTAAGCTCCGGGAGCAAGCTTCTTGGTGTAGTAGAGAATAACCTGCTCACTGTCAGCTCGCTGTACGAACCAGCCGTTGATTATCTGACCAACTTTGGATGCTTCAAGCTCACTGTCACCGATATACAGTCTGACTTTGCCTGCATCAAGCACATCCTTGAAATCGCCATCCCACTGCTTGTCGATAATTACTCTTGTGTAAATATCATAAGACTGAGCTTCGAGAGCGTTCTGAACAACATACTCTTTAAGATTAACTTCCTGTCCGGGCATAGCAACCTCAGGAATTGTCTCTCTCTCTTCCTCTCCGGGAGCCGCTGCCAAAGCAACCTGCATATCATTTAATGTAATTGTTGCTTCACCGGGGTTCTCTGATTCGGTATTAAAGCTTGCAAATGTTGTTCCTATTGCTGCTGCAAGTACCAAAGCTGCTGCAATTACTGCGAGAACTATCTTCTTTTTCACGCCATTTCTCCAATCTATAAGCTGTGTATGTTCACACAATTTCTACATCATAACTGTCATCATTATATGTATTGTTTGTCACACGGCAGTCACACGGCTGAAAAAAATCCAACACGATAAAAAAAACTCGGTGTTACCCGAGTTTCTTTCTGAGTCCTTTTGGATAATGATTCTTGACAGTTCCTGCCCCGGCCTTTCCCCAGCCAAGGCTCATGCCGCAAACACACACAAGGCCCCAGCCCTTAAGATCAGGATTGCAGTTCACCGTAAGTCCTTCAATATATGAGGTTGCTTCATTAATGTCCACATCGAAGTATCTCACCACATCTGATGGGGCCAAGGCCAACGCCAATGCGTGCTCCGGCTCAAATCTGTTCTTCTTAAAGCTTCCGAGAGCCAGGCCCGGTCTAAGAACCTTAAGTCCCGAAAGGGAAGGGCAATCATCAGGCAAAAGATAAAGCATATCCTTGTATGCGCAGAAGTTTCCCTCCTTAATCTTCTTATATATATTAGAAGAGCTCTTTATAGTGTCCTCTACAAATTCCCCAAAGCTTGTTGAATCAAGTTTTAATTTCTGTAGAGTTCCCTTCTCGTAGCCTCCCCTTGGTACGGAGGTCACAGCCTCCCCATTCTTCTCAAATACCGCCACAAAATGGCCTTCACCCTCAACCTTGTGAGGCAGCATTCTCTCTGAGGACAGAAGCTTCATATCCTCATATTCATTCATAAACCACTCTGCGTTTTCCTCGTTCTCTCCATACTCAAAGGTACAGGTTGAGTAAACCAGTCTGCCCCCGGGGCAGAGCATTCTATAGGCAGCCTTTAGAATCTGCCTCTGTCTTTCGATGCAGGTTTCAACATTGGCAACGCTCCACTCATCAACGGCTTCAGGATGCTTCCTGAACATTCCCTCTCCCGAACAGGGGGCGTCCACAAGAATTCTTTCGAAAAAGCCTTCAAATCTCTCAGCTAAAGCATCGGGCATCTCACTTACGGTAAGGGCATTAACAATTCCCATTCTTTCCATGTTCTCTGAAAGAATCTTTGCCCTTGTGGGGATTGGCTCATTCGAAATAAGAATACCTTCACCCTTCAAAAGGGCGCCTATCTGGGTCGACTTTCCTCCGGGAGCAGCACAAAGATCAAGAACATGCATACCGGGCTTCACATCAAGCAAGGTTACGGGTTTCATGGCACTGGCTTCCTGAATATAGTAAGCTCCTGCCTCATGGAAAGGGTGCTTGCCGGGGGCATCTTCTTCCTCATAATAGAATCCCTCTTTGCACCAGGGTATTTCCGTCAAGGAAAAAGGAAGTTCCGCCGCCGAAACTTCCTTACCGTTCACTTTTTTCAAAGGGTTCAGTCTAAGAGAACGGCGGGCTTTTGCCTCGTAAGAGGCATAGAAAGCTTCCCATTCTTCCTTAAAGAACTCCTTCATTCTATCAACATACTCTTCAGGTAAATTGTTCATCATTTATCCTTTATCAGATTTCAATGGTGTAGAAAGTCTTAAACTCTCCGTCCTTCTCAAGTCGATTTACGAACTCTCTGTTCTCCAAAACACCGTCCGCATCCAGGCTGTCACATCGTCCGATCCAGGGCTCGATGCAAACGAATGGGGTATCGGGACCCGGTGCTGACCACACTCCGTATACGGGAGCCTCCATGGTAACGGTAACATAGGGTTTCTTATCCGCTCCCGCAATGGAAACCTTATTGATATCCTGGTTCTCCATAATAAGAGCATCTCCGTCAAACAGATTATCACTTATGGGAAGGTATCCATCCTTAAGTTCAAAAACCGTATTTATCTCATTAACAAGGCCCTGCTCCAAATCTACTCCACGGCTTACAATCTCATCCTTGTCATGGAAGATAACGAAGCAGTCCCTTCTCTTCTCATTCTCATTAAGAGGACAAACAAATCCGGGATGAACTCCAAGCATAAAGAGCATCTCTTCTCCGGTCTCATTCTTCACAGTAAAGTCGGCCCTAATTGTTCTTCTGTTAATGGCAAAAGTTATATCAAGAATAAACTTGAAAGGGTATACTTTCAAGGTCTCAGAACTATCCTTCAAATTGAAAGTCACACTATCCTTGGTCTGCTCCTTCACCTCAAACACAGAGTTTGAAGCAAATCCATGGATTGGCATATCGTATGTTACGCCCTTATAGCTGTATTTCTTGTTGATGCAACGTCCTATGAAAGGGAAAAGGACAGGCGAGCACTTTCCCCAAAACTTGGGATCTCTGCCCCACATGTACTCCTTGCCGGTCTTCTTATCCACCAAAGAAACCATCTGAGCTCCCAGCTCATCGATTTCTACACTGATTTCATCGTTTTCAAGTTTAATTACTGCCATTTCCTGTTCCCCATTCAGTTTTTATTTATTGCTCTGTAAAGCAATTCCCCGATTTTGTAGAGGATATATCCCACTATTACACCCAGGGTGTTAAGAATCAAATCATCAACGTCGAAAGCTCCAACACCCAAAACCAGCTGCAAAGTCTCCACAGCCATGGAAACCAAAAAGCCTATGGCGGTTATGAGAAATACGCTGTGTTTCTTTCTCCAGGCAAAGGGAAGAAGAATACCCAAAGGTGTCAGAATAAACAGGTTGCCAAAAAGATTGGCAAAGCTGTTTAATGATGACCTGTATCTTATGTACATCTTGATGGTCTTGAAGGGAATAAAATTGGCGCTTGAAAGGCCAAAAGTGATGATGCTCTTATCCCATAACCTTAAGATATGATAAAACTCTGTAAGTGGATATCTGAATACCAGTACTTTTGCTGCGATAATCAGATATATCCAAAACAGAAGATAGAAAACTTTATTCCTTGTGTTCATGATCGGTCCTATCTATATCGGCCATATCTTCATCGGTAAGACGTCTGAAGTTATTGATTCCGTTAATCAGAATCTTGGCGCTGTTGATGGTAGTATCGAAGATTCCCTCCTGGTACATGGTATAAACCACGATTCCAACGGGGATTGCAAGGAGCATTCCGGGTACTCCGTCAACCTGGAATCCCACAAATAAAAGAATGACTGTAACAAAAGTAGGTAATCCCACTGAGTCTCCCACAACCTTGGGCTGTATGAGCTGTCTGAAGAGCTGACTCACACCCCAAAGCACAAGAAGCCCGATTGCCATCTTATAATCGTTTCTTACAAAGGAAACTATACTCCAGGGAACCAGAGCCGTACCTGTGCCAAGAATGGGCAAAAGGTCAAGAATCGCAATACCCAAAGCAATAATCCACACATACTCTACCCTGAGTATCACAAGTCCTGCGGCTATTATGAGAAATACCCAGAACTCAATGATAAGCTGCGCCTTTATGTAGCCTCCGATGGATCTGGAAAGGCTTCGTTTTACCATGTTATATCTAATGTTTATTGCCTTAGGCATGTTCTTGTCGAACCACTCCCCAAGTATCTTCTTGTCTGCGACAAAGAAGTATGAAGAGATAAGGCAAAAGATAATCCCAATTATCACAGCAGGCAGCTGCTTTGCAAAGTTTCCGATGGCTGTGATTGTGGGGGACGTTGCCGTTGAAACGATTTCCGAGAACAGCTGATCCATATATGTACTGATATTAACAGGGTTAAGTTTGGAACGCACAGGAAAGTTCTTAAATATCTTGGAAAACCAGTTTCCCGCTTCCGTCACATCGCTTTCAAGCCTTGTCCAAAGTTCCGGGAATTCCTCCACGAAACCGATACCCTGCTCAATGAGAATGGATATGACGAAGTAGAGAAACAATACAACTATGGCAAGAACCGCAACGATAACGAAAACCGTTCCGGCTTTTCTCCTTATTTTAAGCTTTTCCTCAAAGAACTTAACAATAGGTGAGGCTATGGCGCCAATAATTGCACCTATTACAAAGGGAAGGAAAAACACAAGTATCTTCGGTAATGCGAATATAACCAAGAGTAACATTACCAAAGCCAATATCAAATTCAATGATACCTTCAAGTACTTCTTGAATGAATCGCTCATTATTGCTCCTCAATTAATGAATCTATAATCTCATATATCTCATCTCTGCCCTGTTTGCTGGTGGCAGAGAAGGGAATAACCATAGTTCCGGGGACAACCTTCAAGCCTTCCTTCACAGCCTTAACCTGCTTGGCAAGCTGGCTTCTGTTAATTTTGTCGGCCTTGGTGGCAATAACAATGGGTTCAAAGCCCTGCTTAAGTATCCACTCATACATAAGCTTGTCGTTGGCTGAAGGGTCATGTCGTATGTCTATAAGAAGAAATACTCGCCTCAGCTGCTTTGATTTGTGAAGATAATTCTCAATCATCTTGCCCCATTTTGCCTTCACTTCCTCGTTGGCCTTGGCATAGCCATAGCCGGGAAGATCCACAAAATAAATGGCATCGTTCACGTTATAGAAATTGATGGTCTGGGTTTTGCCGGGCTGGGATGATGTTCTGGCCAGGGACTTACGGTTCATGAGAGCATTGATAAGGGATGACTTCCCCACGTTACTCTTCCCCGCAAAAGCAATCTCCGGTAACACATTGTCCGGCAGCGTACTGGTTATTCCACAGACTGTTTCTAAGCTGACATTTTTAATAACCATTGTTATGTTATCCTCGTTCTTCCCATGAATTATAACACCAATCAGGAAGGGGTGACAAGGGCGAAGCCCCCGTAATAAGAGTGTCTTGCGATAAATTTAAGAAGATATTAATAAAGGGCATCAACAAAGATGATGCCCTTAAAACTATTTTCTTTCTACAATAGGTTTCTCGGTTCCGTCCACCGACGCCTTAGTGATTCGACAGCTCACAATGGAATCATCGGAAGGAATCTCGTACATTACATCCATCATGATGTTCTCAACAATGGATCTTAAACCTCTGGCTCCCGTCTTATGCTTAACCGCTTTCTCGGCAATGGCATCCAGTGCATCATCGTCGAAGGTAAGCTTAACGTCGTCATACTCAAAGAGCTTTGCATACTGCTTAACCAGAGCATTCTTAGGCTCCTTGAGGATTCTTATGAGCGCATCCTTATCAAGGCCGTCAAGAGAAACACTTATGGGAACACGTCCTATAAACTCAGGAATAAGTCCGAACTTAACCAAATCCTGAGGTGTAACCTCTTTAAGAAGTTCAGATATCTCTCTGACGTTCTTGCTCTTAACTTCTGAGTCAAAACCGATGGCTCTCTTATCAAGTCTCTCCTCAACAATCTTCTCAAGTCCGTCGAAAGCACCACCACAGATAAAGAGAATGTTTGTGGTGTCAATCTGGATGAGTTCCTGATGAGGATGCTTACGTCCGCCCTGAGGAGGAACGCTTGCCTGAGTACCCTCAATTATCTTAAGAAGAGCCTGCTGAACGCCTTCACCGGATACATCTCTGGTGATAGATACGTTCTCGGACTTCTTGGTAATCTTGTCAATCTCGTCGATATAGACGATTCCCACTTCGGCTCTGTCGATATCGTAATCGGCATTCTGGATAAGCTTAAGAAGAATATTCTCAACGTCTTCACCCACATATCCTGCCTCAGTCAATGTGGTGGCATCAGCTATGGCAAACGGCACATTGATAATCTTGGCCAGAGTCTGGGCAAGATAAGTCTTACCTGAACCTGTGGGACCAAGCATAATAATGTTGCTCTTCTGAAGCTCAACCTCATTGGGGTTAGGCTCCGTCTGCTGCTTACTGTGATGATGCTTCTTGCTTTCTTCCTCTTCCTTGTTGGCCTTAACTCTCTTGTAGTGGTTATAGACTGCAACCGAAAGAACCTTCTTAGCTTCCTCCTGACCTATAACGTACTCATCAAGGAATGCCTTGATCTGGGCAGGTTTAAGAAGCTTAATGGTATTCTTATCCTCGGTAAAACCGTCATAGACCTCCTCAGTATTCTCATTGGGGTCTATGTCATCCATAATCTCACGACAAATGTCTACGCATTCGTCACAGATATAGATACCTGCAGGTCCGGAAATCATCTTCTTAACCGCTTCCTGAGGTTTGCCGCAAAAAGAGCATCTAATTTTGTCGTCTTTTCTTCCGGCCATTATTACTTATTCTCGCTATCGTTAGAGTTCTTGTGATTGGTGATAACTTTATCGATAAGGCCATAAGCCAATGCTTCTTCAGCACTCTTCCAGTTGTCACGCTCTGTATCATTGGCAATCTCTTCATAGGTCTTGCCACAGTTCTCAGCAAGCATACGATTCATCTTCTCTTTGGTAGCAAGGATGTGCTTGGCTGCGATTTCAATCTCAGTAGCCTGACCCTGTGCACCGCCAAGAGGCTGGTGAATCATAATCTCTGCATTGGGAAGAGCCATTCTCTTGCCCTTTGTTCCGCCTGCAAGAAGGAATGCACCCATGCTGGCTGCCATTCCGATACAGATGGTGGAAACGTCACACTTGATGTAACGCATTGTATCGTAGATTGCAAGTCCTGCGGAAATGCTTCCGCCGGGGCTGTTAATGTAGAAGTGAATATCCTTATCGGGATCCTCAGCTTCAAGGAATAACATCTGAGCCACAACAAGACTTGCTGTTGTATCGTTTACTTCTTCTCCAAGAAAGATGATTCTGTCCTTAAGAAGTCTGGAATAGATATCATAAGAACGCTCACCTCTGCTGGTTTGTTCAATGACATAAGGTACTAAACTCATATTGTATACCTTCTTTCGTTTGAATTATTCTGCTTTCTTGGTTGTCTTCTTAGCTGCAGGTTTCTTCTCTGCCTTGGGAGCGTCAGCATCTGCCTTCTTGGTTGTTGTCTTCTTGGCAGCTGTCTTCTTCTCTGCCTTAGGCTCTTCTGCTGCTTCTTCCTTATCAGCCTTCTTTGCAGCCTTCTTAGCTTCAGCCTTAGCATTGTCAACAATGAACTCTACAGCCTTGTTGATTGCAAGGTCTTCCATAATCTGCTCTTTAGCTTTTTCGTTCTTTGAAAGAGTATCCTTGATTTCATCCACAGTCATCTGGTAAACCTCAGCCATGGACTCAAGCTCCTTCTGGTAATCTTCTTCGCTTGCAGCAATCTTCTCAGCCTTAACAACCTCTTCAAGAACAAGACGAGCCTGAATCTTACGAAGTGCGTTGGGCTTAACCTGCTCTAAGAGAGCATCCCTTGTAGCGCCTGTGAACTGCATGTACTGCTCGAATGAAAGTCCCTGAGAAGTAATTCTCTGAGCGAACTCATCAAGCATCTGTCTCTGCTGAGTCTCAAGCATAGCATCGGGAATCTCCATCTCGGAATCCTCAATGATAGCTGTGATAGCAGCCTCTTCCTTAGCAGCCTTAGCTTCCTGCTCCTTCTTCTCACCGAGTTTCTTCTTAACGTCTGCCTTGTACTCAGCAAGAGTCTCGAAATCTGAAACCTCACTTGCGAACTCGTCGTCAAGCTTGGGTAATTCTTTCTCTTTTACTTCCTTAACGGTGCACTTGAATGTTGCTGCCTTACCCTTAAGGTCTTCTGAATGATAGTCCTCCGGGAAAGTAACGTTAACTTCCATCTCCTCACCGATCTTAGCGCCTACAAGCTGATCCTCGAATCCGGGGATGAATGAGTTTGAACCGATTGTAAGAGGATAATTCTCGCCCTTACCGCCTTCAAATGCAACACCGTCAACAAATCCTTCGAAATCAAGAACGATGTCATCATCCTTCTTAACGGGACGCTCAACGGAGATTGTACGAGCGTTTGCTTCACGCTCCTTCTCGATTGCTTCGTTAACCTCTGCTGCAGATACTGCAGTGTCGGGAGCTTCTACCTTAACACCTTTGTACTTACCAAGCTTTACAGGGGGCTTAAGAGCAACCTCTGCTGAGAATACGAAGGGCTTTCCTGCCTCAAGAGTAACAACCTCGATCTTGGGTGAAGAAACGATTTCCTCTCCACACTCGTCATAAGCCTTGTCGTAAGCTTCGGGAATAATCTCGTTAGCGGCATCTTCGAAGAATACTTCCTTGCCGTACATATTTTCAATCATCTTACGGGGAACTTTTCCTTTACGGAAACCGGGGATGCTGATTTTGCCTTTGTTCTTCTGATAAGCCTTCTCTACTGCCTTCTCGAAGTCCTCTGTGGATACCTCGATGATAAGCTTAGCCATGCTTTTATCTAACTTCTCTACCTTTACGCTCATTTATTTTCCTCCTTGCAGCGTATCATTTCTACTTTTTTATTTATATATTATTAAAAAACACACGGAAAGCCACATCCTAACGGACATGGTCGCAGTCATTGTAAGAGTATAGCATAATTCAATACTAAATTCCAGTATTTTTTTATAGATAAACTATAGCTTTTCCAAGGGCTTTGGAAGCTTCTTCTCCCTTAAAAATGCTCACCAGTTTAAGACCCATATCAATGGCCGTGCCAACACCGCGGCTTGTAATGAAATGGCCATCCTCAACCACGCTGTCTGCAATGTAATTAGCGCCTAAAAGTCCGCTCTCGCAGCCGGGGTAGCAGGTTGCGTTTTTACCCTTAAGGATTCCAAGTTCGCCATAGACGGTAGGCGCCGCACAGATGGCTGCAAGCTTCTTGCCCTTCCTGTCAAAATCAAGGATTACCTTGGCAAGTTCCTTGTGTGCCTTAAGATTCTGGGTGCCAAGTCCTCCGCCCGGAAGGAAGAGCATGTCGAATCCCTCATAGTTCAAATCCTCAAAAAGAGCATCAGCCTTAACGGGGATGTCGTGACCGCCCTTAACAAGCTTGTCTCCCATAATGGAAACGGTGGTAACCTCAACATTTCCTCTTCTTAATAAATCAATGACCGTAAGTGCCTCAACCTCTTCAAAACCCTCTGCCAAAAATGCTGCTACTTTTGCCATATACTCCTGCTCCTTTTCGCTTAAATTCACAGTGTAAAATTACTTTTCAATTATATATCCGAGGCGCTTTCAAAACAAGGTTTCGACAACTAAGTTTATACTTTTTTAACTTTTTTATATGGGGTAAAGATGGTATAATTGAATTGAGTTAAGGAATATACTCGGAGGTTACAAATGGAAATAGAACGAAAGTTTACTGTTAAGACTATTCCAGAGGATTTATCGCAATATCCCTGCAAGCAGATTGAGCAGGCTTACCTTAATACCGACCCTGTTGTGAGGGTCAGACGAGAGGACGACGCCTATACCCTTACATATAAGGGCAAGGGCCTTATGGCAAGAGAGGAATTCACTATGGAGCTCAACAAGGAATCCTATTACCACCTGGCATCCAAGGCCGACGGCAATATCATTTCCAAGAAGAGATACATAATTCCTCTTAAGAACCCCAAGTTCAGAGAGGGTGGACCTCAGCCACCGGCTGATTACACCTTAACCATTGAGCTCGACGTGTTCGATGCTCCCTTTGATCCTCTTATTATTGCGGAGATTGAGTTTGGCAGCACAGAAGCCGCCGAAGCCTTTGTTCCGCCGGAATGGTTTTACGAGGATGTCACTTATGACACCGCTTATCATAACTCAACGCTTAGTACTATGAAGTTCTAGGTACAAACAAAGCCCCTGTTCGCTTGAACAGGGGCCTTCTTTTTTCTTTAGTGGTCTGCTTCCACGTTCCAAATCTCTTTTGCGTACTGGGCAATTGTTCTGTCTGATGAGAAGAAGCCGGCTTTTGCTATATTGGTAAGCATCTTCTGCTTCCATGCTCTTCTGTCTTCGTATGCTGCGAAGGTTTCATCCTTCTTGGCAATGTACTCCTCAAGATCAAGAAGTGTCATGAACCAGTCTTTGTTAATGAGCTCGTCATGAAGTCTTGTAAGGTTAACCTTATCGCCAACCTTAAGAACCTGAGGACTTGTGATGAAATCAACCGCCTCTTTGATAACGGGGCTCTTCTTGTAGTAATCCTTTGCCTTATAATCAGCCTTCTCGTAATGCTTGATTACAGTGTCTGAATCCTTACCGAAGATAAAGATGTTATCATCTCCCACAAGCTCGTGGATTTCCACGTTGGCTCCATCATCGGTTCCGAGAGTAACGGCTCCGTTAAGCATGAACTTCATGTTACCGGTACCTGAAGCTTCCTTACTTGCAAGGGAAATCTGCTCGGAAATATCGCAGGCAGGGATTAACTTCTCTGCGTAGCTTACGTTATAGTTCTCCACCATAACAACCTTCATGTAAGGGCTTACATCAGGATCGTTTGCAACAATATCCTGGAGGCAGAGAATAAGGTGAATAATGTCCTGGGCAATAATGTATGCAGGAGCTGCCTTTCCTCCGAAGATGAAGGTCAAAGGTCTTACAGGCTTCTTGCCTGCCTTAATCTCAAGATACTTATGGATAATGTAGAGGGCGTTCATCTGCTGACGCTTGTACTCGTGAAGTCTCTTGATCTGGATATCAAAGATTGATGTGGGATCCACGTCAACGCCTTCCTTTTCCTTAAGGTAAGCAGCAAGCTCTTTCTTCCTGTTCTGCTTAATATAATCAAGTCTGTTAAGAACGTCGTCATCCTCAATGTACTCAAGGAGTCTCTCAAGCTTATCCGCATCCTTCTTGTAGCTTCTTCCCACAAGCTCTTCAACATACTCAGCAAGCTCGTGGTTACAGCTCATGAGCCAGCGACGGAAGGTGATTCCGTTGGTCTTGTTGTTGAATTTGTCAGGATAAATCTTATAGAAGTGATTAAGCTCACTGTTCTTAAGAATCTCTGTATGAATAGCAGCAACACCGTTGATCGAATATCCGTAGTGAATATCCATGTGTGCCATGTGTACTCTCTCATCCTTATCGATGATGGCAACCTTGGGATCCTTATATTTAGCCTTTGCCTTCTTATCAAGCTCCTTTATGATGGGAACCAGCTGAGGAACCACCTTCTCAAGATACTTAAGAGGCCATTTTTCAAGGGCTTCCGCAAGAATTGTATGGTTGGTGTATGCGCAGGTCTTGCTTACAACCTCAATTGCCTCATCCATGGTGAATGCCTTGTCGTTAACAAGGATTCTGATAAGTTCAGGGATAATCATGGAAGGATGGGTGTCGTTAATCTGAATGGCAGCATAGTCATACATCCTTCTAAGGTCGTACTGCTTGTCCTTAAGCTCCTTTAAGATCAACTGAGCAGCGTTACAAACCATGAAGTACTCCTGATAGATTCTAAGGAGATTTCCTGCCTCATCGGAATCATCGGGATAAAGGAAAAGCGTAAGATTCTTCTTAATCTCCTCCTTGTCGAAGTCGATTCCCTTCTTTACAAGAGACTCGTCAAGGGTCTCGATATCGAATAAATGAAGCTTGTTTCTTCCGTTTTCATATCCGATAACATCGATGTCGTAGAGTCTTGATTTTACGGTAAAATCACCAAACTCTACATCAAATGTTGTCTCTGTCTTATTAAGCCATGAGTCCTTCTCAATCCACTCGTTCTTAACTGCAGTCTGCTTGTGATCCTTGAAAGTCTGCTTAAACAGACCGAAGTGATAGTTAAGTCCGATACCGTCTCCGGGAAGTCCAAGGGTCGCGATGGAATCAAGGAAACATGCTGCAAGTCTTCCAAGGCCGCCGTTACCAAGTGAGGGCTCGGGCTCCTCCTCAAGAATGTCTGCAAGCTTCTTGCCCTTTGCTGCAAGAATTTCGTTTACCTTGTCATATATTTTAAGATTGATGAGGTTATTTGAAAGAAGCTTACCGATAAGGAACTCAGCCGAAATGTAGTAAACCTTCTTTCTGCCATCAATAACAGGTGTATCTCTTAAAAGCTCCTTGGTAACATCAAGCAGAATGTAGTAAATCTGCTGGTTACTGCACTCAGATACCCCTTTGCCGTATTTTTCGTTTGCCATTTTCTCGATAATTGTACCGATGTTGTCCTGCATTACCTCTTTGGTCATATCAGCCATTAATGACATATTTCTTTCCTCCTCTTCTGTTATTTAATCAAATCCAGATATTGAAGTTTGGTCAGGTTGTGGGAAGTGATGATTTTTCTTCCTTCCTCTCCTTGTAAAAGCCGTCCTATCTCCCTTACCGCCTCGGCGGAATTGTCTTTGAAATGGATGCTTACAGTGTTCATTTGCTTACCGGCGTAGGCCATTAAAGCCACGCCTCCGAATCCGCAGACCGGATGGAATACATCCTCGTCTATAAGAGCCTTCATGGCTCCGATTGCCATACAGTCCGTGGCACAGACTATAATGTCCACATCTCTGGCATGCTTAATGGCAATTTCCCTTGCCTTAAGCTCTGAGAAGCCTCCGCACTCAACCGTCAGCACGAAGCCCAGCTCCTTTTGAAGCTTCATCATGCCTGCCAGTCTTTCCTTTGTGACAAAAGCGTCTTCATCTCCTGTAATGTAGAGAACCTGCTCCTTGGGACCCAGGTTCTCTGTGATGGTCTTCTTGGCTACCTCGTACTGAGCCTTGGCCTGGTCAACCCAGATGCAGGATGTGCACTCGTTAACCATGGGGGCATCCACCATAACCATCTTGAACTCTCTGCTTTCTACCAGGGCGCTTATGACTTCATTATCCTTTTCAAGGCCATAGACGATTATTCCTTCAATGCTTTGTGAATAGAAGTAATCGATCAGTTCCCTGGTGGACATATCCTCTATCATTGAGAAGAACAGAGTGATTACGTCTAACTTCTCCTTGCTTGCCTCCTCGATGGCACCTGCAATGTACTGCATGTCGATTTCATCGATGGCCTGCCTTCCCGTCTTTAAATTTAAAAGAAGAGCTACTCTTCCGGACCTCTTGGAAGAAAGGGTTGCGGCGGCGGCATTGGGAACGTAATGAAGCTTCTTTATCGCCTTGTGAACTTTTTTCTTTGTATCCTCGCTGATTCGGGGATAATTCTTAAGCACCTTCGAGACTGTGGATATTGAAACTCCCGCCTCCTTGGCCAC
Organism: uncultured Lachnospiraceae bacterium; assembly: GCA_947167445.1. GTDB lineage: Bacteria > Bacillota > Clostridia > Lachnospirales > Lachnospiraceae > G11. The sequence goes on along the minus strand of CAMVID010000017.1, from coordinate 28,827 downwards.
ATCTTTAATGGAAGTCATATACTTACCTTTCAAAAAAGCATTGCTGAAACCTTTGAAAACCAATAAAAAAGGTTAGGAAAACGTTTTCCTAACCCTAAGATTACATTACTATTTTTCTTTTGTCAACACTTTTATTTTGTGGTTTCCTGCCCTAGTATTTTACCACACTTACTTCCCCTGAGAAAAGGGCTTCTTCCCTGCCGTCATCATATTTTACAAGGAGTCGGCAGGCATCGTCTATGCCCGTTACTTTGGCATAGCCCCTGGGAAGTCTTTCATCATCAAGATTGGAGGAAATCTTTACATAGCTGCCTATGAGAATGGAGTTTTCTCTGTAGCCATCAAGATAAGGATACTTCTCGGGAAGCCTGTAGTCCTTATAGAATTCCGCTATCATTGCAGCATAAAGATTGTTCTTCAGATTGCTGTCATCCCTTTTTGCAAAAAGGGCACCGGCCTTATCCTTTATGTCCTCCGGGAATCCCTCGTAGGGCTCGTAAAGATTTATTCCTATTCCTATTATGACATCGGTAAGACTTCCGTCTTCTAAGGAAGTAACCGCCTCAGTCAATATTCCGGAAATCTTCTTTCCCTTATAGTAAATGTCGTTTACCCATTTGATTCCAACGTCCAGCCCCGTAACCTTTCTTATGGCTCTGGTGGTGCTCTCGGCTATCATACAGGTAAAGTTCATGGCCTTATCAAGGCTAACCCCGGGATGTATAAGAAAACTCATATACATTCCTGTTCCTTCGGGAGAATAAAAGCTTCTTCCTCTTCTTCCCTTACCCTTGCTCTGGCTGTCGGCAATGATGATCGCATCCTTTCCGGGATGCTCTGCAGCATAGGTTTTGATAAGGTCATTGGTAGAGTCAACCCTGTCATAAACCATAAGATCCACATCCTTTAGGAAGGGCTCCACTTCCGCATCAGATAAGGCTTTCGCGCTTATGACATCTCTGTCGGGAAGGGTGTTTTCCTCTATTATCCTGTATCCCTTATTGGTTACTGCTTCAATATTGTAGCCGTTCTTCTCCAGGGTCTTAATTGCCTTCCAAACTGCTGCTCTGGTGACAAACAGTTCCTTTGCGATGTCTTCTCCCGAGGTGAAGCAGCTGCCGTTTTTCCTAAGCAAATTTAATACAAGTGATTTGGTGGATTTATTCTCTTCCACTTGTTTATTTCTCCTGCACGATTCGTTTCCTGCATGAGCTGATGGGATACCAGCTGCACCTGCTGCAGATATCATCCATCATTTCACCGGTCATCTTTTCATCGATTTCTTTGATAATCTCCCGGTAGTGATACTCCTTCTCTTCAATTCCGAAGTACTCAACTACCCTGTCATCAAACCATTTTACCTTATCCTGAGTCTCACAGCAATCTTCCCCAAGCTTGTTGGGACATTTACTGCAAAGAACATCTGTAGAATAGGTTATTCTAATGAGATCATCACCGTTTCTTAATCGGTCAACCACCCTATTCATGTTATCCACAAACTCTTCGTTGTAACCCTTGCCGCTGTAGCCCTGGGTACAAAGGAGATGATGAGGTCTTAATACAAGCGCTTTGTCTTCAGGGCTCATTACTTGAGAAGTCCTGCCTTTCTAAGTGCCCTCTTTATGGCCACGCCAAAGATTCCTGCAAGAACAATCTTAATGATGGCAGTAGGGATAAAGGGCAATACACATGCTGCAAAGCCTGCAGACATATTCTCAGCGTTAATAGCTCCAAGGTAGACTCTCGCAAACCAAAGGGTACCTACAACGTAGTTTAACGCCGCACCGATTACCAGTCCTGCATAAAGGCAAACATAGTAAAGAGGCTTCTTTCCGGTTTTCTCGCCAAGTCTGTCTCCAAGTCCTGCAAACAAAGCCATAAGAGGGAAAGAAATAATGAATCCGCCTGTAGCTCCCATAATAACTCCGACTCCGCCCGAGAAACCTGAGAACACAGGAAGTCCTACTGCTCCAAGAATCAGGTATAAAAGGGTGGCCACGAATCCGTCAAACCATCCGAGTATTATTCCCGCCAAAGGAATAATGAGAGTCTGAAGTGTCATGGGCACCCCGCCGGGAAGAGGAATTCCCGGAAGCTGGGAAACCACACATATGATAGCCGTTAAAATAGCGATGTAACAAATTCTTTGGGTCTTGCTGTTCTTTTTCATAATCTTACTCCATTTATATTAATCTCTTTCGGAACCGAATCCACGCCTCTAGCATCAACTTCCGACGATTTTATAAGCATCCGGCGCCCGAAACATCACTAATATATCACCATTTTTGCGATTGTCAACCACTTTGGCATTAAAGGTTTACAATCGAGACTAAATTTTCATTTCCACACAACTTTTCTCCCTATTCCGCCTTACTATCCACTCCAGATATCCCTCCTCGCAGCAGGTTTGTGACTAAGACCAGTATTTTCACTCTCTTAGTCACCCAATTCTTGCTTCTCGCAAACGCGAATTTTCAGAGTCTGTGACTAAGGCGAAAAATCTTCCCTGCTTAGTCACAGGATTTTCGCATTTTCGGCCGGTCTCCCTCATCGTGAAGTCTCCGAAAGCAAGAAATTGGTGACTAAGCACGGCAAGATAACTCAACTTAGTCACAGTACCCTGAAATCGGAGGTTTCCAAAAGCAAGCTTCCTTTGACTAAAACGGCATGATTCCGGGCTTTAGTCACAGATCCGACAATTTAAGGGTGTAGAGGTGGTCCGAGATGAACCTGATGCTGTTAGGCCTCAGGTTCAAGTCCGTTATCTGCACTAAAAAAGGGCATCTACCGATGCCCTTTTTTAGTGCGGATAACAGGACTTGAACCTGCACGGTCGCCCACCAGAACCTAAATCTGGCGCGTCTGCCAATTCCGCCATATCCGCGTTACATTCGTTGATAGGCATACCCGCCTACCAAACAAAAGAAATTATATCTTGTGCAAACATTCGTGTCAAGACAGCTTTCCTATAAACTCGCGTATTCTTGAGTCCTCTGAATTAAACATTACTTCAGGGGTTCCCTGGCCCTTAATGACCCCATCTTCCATGAAGATTATCCTGTCGGAAACCTCTCTTGCAAACTGCATCTCATGGGTAACGATAATCATGGTCATGTGCTTTGCAGCCAGTTCCTTAATAACCTTTAATACCTCCACCGTAAGCTCAGGGTCAAGGGCCGATGTAGGCTCATCGAAGAAGAGAATGTCAGGGTTCTTGGCAAGAGCTCTTGCTATGGAAACACGCTGCTGCTGACCACCTGATAACTGATAGGGATAAGCATCTGCTTTATCCTCAAGCCCCAGCTGTTTAAGAAGCTCCATGCCCCTTTCATTGGCTTCCTTCTTACTAAGCTTATCAACCTTGACCAAACTGTCGGTAATATTCTTCAAAACACTGTAATGAGGAAAGAGATTGAAGTTCTGGAACACAAGGCCAAAGATCTCACGAATCTCCTTAAGCTCATTCTTGTCTGCATATACGCTCTTTCCGTTTACATCGCGAGCAGCATATCTGCCTTCATAGATGAGGTCCCCGGACTCCATCTTCTCAAGCATAACTGCGCAACGAAGCAGGGTGGATTTGCCGGAGCCTGAAGGTCCTATTACTGAAACCACCTCACCCTTCTCAACAGAAAGGGAAATATCCTTTATAACCTCCAAATCATCGAAGGTCTTCTGCACATGGTTCATTTCAAGTAATTTCATATGCCATCCTCCTATCGATAATATGAAAAGGCTTTTTCAACACGCTCCATGCCCCAGGCAACAATCGCATTGAAAATGTAGTAGAAAACTCCCGCAGCCATAAGAGGCATGATGCTTGTCTGGGCAGCGGAAATCTGTTTTGCAGTGGTAAACATCTCAGCCTGTGCTATTGCAAAGGACAGAGAAGTGTCTTTTACCAAGGTGATAATTTCGTTGGTTACCGAGGGAAGAATCCTCTTAATAACCTGGGGAAGAATAATGAGGAAGAAGGTCTGGGCTTTGTTGTAGCCAAGCATCTTTGCAGCCTCATACTGCCCCACAGGCATTGACTCGATTCCGGACCTGTAAATCTCTGCAAAATAAGCGGCGTAGTTAATGGAGAACGCAATGATTACAGCAACAAATCTGTAGTTCTCTCCGATTCTTACGCCAAATAAAAGATTGGGGCCGAAGTACACCACGAGAAGCTGAAGCATCAGGGGCGTTCCTCTCATTATTGAAATGTAAACCTTGGTGATGGTTCTAATAATGGGATTCTTGGACATTCGTCCAAAGGCCACTATAAAACCTAAAGGCAACGAAAAAACCAGTGTCAGTACGAAAATTTCGACTGACACCAGTAATCCTTTGCTTAGCTGAAATAGTATTGTTCCAAAAGTCATAAACCTAACCTCAGCAAACCTAAATGTTTACTTAAGACAAACTGCGTCGCTAAGGCCCCACTCCTCTGCAATCTTAGCAAAGGTGCCGTCCTTAACCATCTCCATAAGAGTTGCTTCAACTTCATTCTTGAGTTCATCATTTCCCTTAAGGAAACCTACGCCGTACTGCTCTGTTGCAAGCTTCTCATCAAGAATAACGAACTCTCCGTCTCTTGACTCAATCTGGTAGTTGGCAACACCGATATCCATTGCAACAGCATCAATAGCGCCGCCTGCGAAATCAAGGAATGCTGTGTTGTAATCAGCATACTCGATAAGGCTTGCAAAGCTATCCTTAAGATCAACTGCATCCTCGTTCAAAGCAGCAAGAGCAGATGAATCTCTCTGAACACCAACGTTCTTTCCTGCAAGGTCTGCGGGTGTTGTAATTCCTGAATCCTTTGTTACCACAAATACCTGGCTGTTATCTACATAAGGAACTGTCCATGTGTAAGCATCCTCACGTCCGTTGATGGTGAATCCGTTCCAGATGCAATCGATGGTTCCTGATGAAAGCTCCATATCCTTGGAATCCCAGTCGATAGGTCTCTTAACAAGCTCCCAGCCTTTTCTCTTACAAACTTCCTCAGCAAGTGAAAGGTCAAAACCTACATATTCTCCGTTGTCATCCATGTAGCCGTAAGGGGGAAACTCTGCATCGAAACCAACTGTAAAGGTTGTTCTTGAAGCTTCCTTGGAGCCACATGCAACAATTGAAAGTGCCATACATAAAGCAAGCATTAAAGTAATAATCTTTTTCATAATAGTCTCCTGTGATTGAATTAATGTTACGGTAGAACTTTATCATGTTATCACGCTAAAGTCAACAAGAAAAAAATAATCGTCGCAGATACTACGACGATTCGTGAGCGTGCCGGGGTTCGAACCCGGGACAACTTGATTAAAAGTCAAGTGCTCTACCAACTGAGCTACACACCCAAATATTATGTTTCTAGCAGGGCTAGCTGGATTCGAACCAGCGAATGCAGCAGTCAAAGTGCTGTGCCTTACCGCTTGGCGATAGCCCTAAAATGCACAGACACAATCAGAATAGGGTGGATAGAGGGGCTCGAACCCTTGACATCCAGAACCACAATCTGGCGCTCTACCAACTGAGCTATATCCACCATAAAGACCGAAGTCTTCAAACGTGCCCGAAGGGATTCGAACCCCCGACCCACGGCTTAGAAGGCCGTTGCTCTATCCAGCTGAGCTACGGACACATAGCAATTGGTTGCTTGCGAACGCTTATGCCAAGCGCTCGACTTAAACGATTATAAAAGAATAATCAGCCTATGTCAAGCGCTTTTTTCAGCTTATGCCATCTCTTTTTTTCCGAATCTCCACACCGCCACCAATAAGGCTAGAGCAAACACCGTTACAGCACAGGGCAGAAAGGGAAACAGCTCAAAGGAGGTTGTGTTTCCTCCGGATGAAAAGGCATGGAGGGAGCAGGAAACCAGATAGCCGCTGTAACAATAAGGATATATAACCCAGGCGGCTGTGTTTGCTGCCAAAAGTCCCGGAATAACCAGGAACAGATTCAATCCTATAGAAAGAATCTTCTTCTCGAAAAGAACGGTTATGGCCCACATACATGCCGTTGCCGGAAGCATTGTAAAAAACAGCTTCACGCAATTGCCAAGCAAATACCCGATTGGAAGAGCTTCCTCAACGCTCTTACTCTGCATCGCCACCATACCGGCTATAAGAAATACCAGGAAAAACACAGCTATCTCCATAGCAAGGAAGGTCAATACAACACCAAACTTTGCCAGAGACATCCCCGCTCTGCTTACAGGGAGAGCCAGCATTTTTAACATACCGTTATTCTGGGTTTCCCTTCCTGCAATCATCACGCACACCACTACCATGCTCAAAGGTAACAGGTAGTAGGCGTAAACCAATGCACTCTGAATAAACATTGCCGCCCAGGCGTTGGTATACTCAGGCGTGAGATAGCTGCTTAAACTTGCAACGCCCGACGCAATAACCAGAACCGGGGCTATAAATATTAATGGAAAAATCCACGACCTCTTGATTTTTGCAAATTCTATAGATAACATCCTCTTCTCTCCTTATTCCGCTTTTTTCTTTGACGAGCCAATTATTCCGGCTATGAAAAACATAACAGTCTCAATTATTGCTACGCTCATAACAGTCCCATTTATTTCGGCACTCATAGCCACCGCAGGCTTAAACATGATAATGAAAGGGTGGAGCATCATCAAAACGCTGTCACTCATATTTACCAGGGCCATGCCGCTTAAGAATCCTCCTACGCCTATTCCTATCGTCACCCAGATGTTTTCAGACAGTGAGGATATAAAAAGCATAAAGCTTGCCACCGGTAAGGACGTAATATATGTATAAAGCATGAAAAGCAAAAATACATCTGCCCTAAAGGCACCCGGGCCAAGCCTGTTTATACCAATCCACGCCAGTGCCAGGCCCTCAAAGGCCACGGAAAACAGAAAGGCTGTCAGTATAATCAAAAACTTGGAAGAATAAATCTTTTTCATGCTTATGGGAAGCACATACATTTTTTTCACAGCGGCTCCGGCGTATTCCATGTTGTAAGCTATGCTCGTGGCCACCACTATGGCAAACATATTAATGACCATCACAATTCCGTATAGCTGCGTCAAAAGTATATCCATGGGGTTTGCAGGCATACTTAAGAGCGAATCACCCCTAATGGCAAAATTTACAAGCACATATGCCGCACCCAGTATTCCTGAAATCAGTAAAACCGCCGTAAGGCCCGTTCTTTTTTCTTTCTTTAATTCCAAAGAGATCATATTACTGCCCTCTGTTTTCTAAACGCATTGTCCTCATCTATCATGGAAAGGAACATTTCTTCCAGGTTCTGATCACCATAGCCACGTTTCCCGGCTTCAAGTCTCAGGTCATCCAAACTTCCTTCAAATAGAAGGTTCCCGTGATTCAGTATTCCGATATCATCTGCCACCAGCTCGATTTCCGATAACATATGGGAAGAAATCATAATTGTGCAGTTAAACATCTGTGGCAGTCTCTTAATGAGGTTTCTGATTTCGTGAATTCCCGCGGGGTCAAGGCCGTTTGTGGGTTCATCCAGTATCAAAATCGGCGGCTTCCCAATCAGAGCACCGGCCAGGCCCAAACGCTGTTTCATTCCAAGGGAGTATTTCTTCACCAGCCTGTCCCCAAACTCCGTTAAGCCAACAATTTCCAGTGCCTCATCCACATCACTCTTCTTAAGTCCGAGGATTTTTCTTATGATTTCAAGATTCTCTCTGCCCGTGAGATTCGGATAGTATGAAGGGGACTCTATAAAAGAGCCAATCTCCTTAAGGATTGCTATTCTCTCCTCCGGCATTCGCTTTCCGTCAATCATAAAATCTCCGCCTGTAGGTTTGGACATTCCAAGGAGCATTTTCATTGTTGTGGATTTACCGGCGCCGTTCGGTCCCAGAAATCCGTAAATGCTTCCTCTTTTAATATGAATGCTTAAGTTGTTAACCGACACAAAGTTCTTGTATCTCTTGGTCAGGTTATTGGTCTCTATAACATATTCTTTCATTTTGTGTCCTCCAATCTGTTGATAAGCTTAGATTAAAGGTCAATTCTTACGCGAACATGACGTCTACCTTACGATTACATTACAAAACGCCTTTTTGCTTTTTGCCTGTAAGAAAAGAATGTATAATAAATTAGGAAACGAGGTAAAAGAAATGGTACTTTCCGAATGCAGAATTCTTCTTGTGGATGATGAAAAGAAAATACTGGACCTTAATGAGAAGCTTCTGAGAGATAACGGTTTTACCAAAGTAGAAACCGCCTCCGGGGGCTACGAGGCAGAACAGATTATAGATAAGGAACAAATTGATCTGGTGGTTTTGGACATTATGATGCCTGAAATCGACGGTCTCTCCCTTTATGAATCATGGCAGAAAAGGGGATTAAACATCCCTGTAATCTTTCTTTCAGCAAGAGATGAAGAGTCCAGCAGATTAAAAGGCCTGGGGCTTGGAGCGGACGATTACGTTACGAAGCCCTACACACCGGAGGAACTGCTTCTAAGAATCAAGGCGGTTCTTCGCCGCACCTACCATCTTACAGAGAATAAGGTGGTGGAGCTTGGAAGCGTCAGGGTGGATCTTTCTTCAGGAATCGTAAACAGGCCAGATGGTGACGTGGAGCTGACTGCGAAGGAGTTTCTGCTTTTTTCAAAGCTATATGACAACCGGGGCAAAATCGTTTCCCTGAACATACTGATGGACACTTTATGGCCCGACGGAAGCTATGGCCTTGAAAACTCTCTGATTGTTCACGTAAGAAGGCTCAGAGAGAAAATTGAGGAAGACCCCTCAAAGCCCGCTCACTTACAGACCGTCAGAGGGCTTGGTTACAGATTAAACATGTGAGGATATCTTTAATGAAAAAAATATCGGGCTATATTTTATCAATGCTTCTTGTTCTCGTGGCATTGGTCATGGCAAATATATTGGTCCTTGGGTTTATAGTTCTGAAACCATGGGGAACCAAAGATGCCCTTAGCGCGGAGAATATATCAGGCGGAGTCATCTATGAGAATGGCACCTATTCCATAAACCCCGAGGTGGCATCCAAGCTCGACGAGCACTCCTCCTTCGCAATGATTCTTAATAATGAAGGAAAAGTGGTCTGGTCCTATAATTGTCCTTCCGAGTTGCCATCCTCCTATGAACTAAAGGATGTGGCCTCCTTTAGCCGATGGTATCTGATGGACTACCCGGTTTACACCCAGATAAGAGATGAAGGATTATTGATTCTTGGGCTTCCCAAGAACTCCACCTGGAAATACCGTTTTGACTTCAGCATGACCACCCTGACGGGGCTTGTCAGTGCCCTGCCCTTTATAATCCTTATTGACATTGTCCTGCTGATTCTTCTTCCAATCCTCATTACAAGGCATTGGCTTAAGGCCAGGGAGAAATCAAGGACCGAATGGATTGCGGGAGTCTCCCACGATATAAGAACACCTTTGAGCATTGTTATGGGATCTGTGGAAAAAGGAAGCGCCGCCGAGAAGCAGTGTTTCAGAATCAGGGATCTGATTGGGAATCTTAACACCGAAAATAAACTTGATTCCGGAACCGGCAAATGGAATAAGGAATCCATTGCTCTGGCGCCTCTTTTAAGAGAAATTCTTTGTGATTACATAAACACCTACGAGGAAGATTACACCTTTAATCCGGAGATTGATGAAAGTCTTGAAAACTTTAGAATTAACGCCGACAGCGCCCTGATTCGAAGGATGATCGACAATCTGATTAACAACTCCATTCTTCATAACGAAAAGGGCTGCGAGATCGATGTGACTCTGGAGAAAGCCCCCGGAGGAAAGGCAAAGCTTACCATTCTGGACAACGGAGAAGGAGCAGATGAGGTAAAAATCAAATCTCTCAACGCCGAAATAAAAAGTGACTACCTTCCGGAGCACGGCCTGGGAATCAGGGTCGTAAAGCAGGTAGCCAAGAAATACAAGTATTCCGTTAAATTCTCCTCAGTACCGGGAGAATACTTCAAAAGCGAATTGATACTGAAATCGGGGTGACAGGATTCGAACCTGCGACCTCCTGGTCCCAAACCAGGCGCTCTAGCCAAGCTGAGCCACACCCCGTGACGAAAATCGCAATGAAAATTATATATCAGCGAAATATCACTGTCAACATTCTAAAGGTATTTTATCTCGGCAATTGCTTCCCCGTCAGAGTACACATAAAGAGCAGCATAACTGGGCCTTCTGCCCTCCTGTCTGGGGTAGGTAAGGCTTCCGGGATTAATGGTTATGAGGCCGCCCTCATTCTCCACCAAAGGCTTGTGGGTATGGCCATACATAAGTATATCAATGCCCCTTGCCCTTGCTTCCGCCTTTATGATTCCATTGCCCATTGAAACATAATAATCATGGCCATGGGTAACCAGAACCTTTTTGCTTCCTATGTAGAACTCTCTTTCTCTGGGAAGTGCAGAAAAGAAATCGTTGTTGCCCATTACCATCTCTACTCTGCAGTTCACGGCCCTTGTGAAGGTCAGCTCGCTCCCCTCCACGTCGCCGCAGTGGATAATCATATCGAAGTCCTTCTCCGCCTCCAGAACCTTGAAAAAGTTATCATTCTGTCTATGAGTATCACTTATAATGATTACTTTCGTTCTGCTTTCCATGCTTCGACTTCCTGTTTCATTAATCTTAGTGCATTTCCTCTGTGGCTTATGGCATTCTTATCCTCGGGAGAAAGCTCTGCCGTGGATACATCCCTGTCAGGAAGATAGAAAATGGGGTCGTATCCGAAGCCGTTGGCTCCCCTTTCCTCATATCCTATTCTGCCTTCAATCTTGCCTTCAACAACCTTTGTTGTTCCATCAGGAAAGCATGCAGCCATGGCGCAGACGAATCTGGCGCTTCTCTTTCCCTCAGGTACTCCCTCAAGTCTGTCTATCAGGTTCTTATTCTTGATTCTGTAGGAGGTATCCTCTCCCATATATCTTGCGGAATAAACTCCGGGCTCTCCGTTTAGTGCATCGATTACAAGTCCCGAATCATCAGCCATAACTATGGTATCGCCATCATTCACAAGCCCTGCAATTCCCTTTGCTTTAATAAGAGCATTCTCGGCAAAAGTCTGTCCGTCCTCTACTATATCCGCCTCGATTCCGGCTTCCTTCATGGACAGAACTTCTGTGTCGGTTTCACCCAGTATCTCGCGAATCTCTCTCATTTTGTGGGCGTTACCCGTGGCAAAAATAATTCTCATTACTGTTCCTCTCGGTTATAAACTTCTAAGATTCCCTCGTAAAGGCCCTCAGCAATTCTCTCTCTATAGCTTTCCTTATTAAGAAGAAGGCTTTCCTGAGGGTTGCTGGTGTAGCCCACCGTCATAACAGTGGCGGGAATCTGAGCGCAATCCAGTTCGGTATAGTCCTCAATCACACCGATGGGTGCATGTCCGGTGGTAAAAATCTTAAGTACCAGACATCTTTCTATTGTATCAGCCAATATGGCCCCGTCAAGTTCCGGCGTATAAAATTCCTTATTATAATAGGAATCAACTCCGTAATAGTCGGGGTTAAGATCTGTATCAGTCTGAATCTTTAGGTAAAAATCAGCATCTATGCCGTTGGCTATATCCATCTTTTTGGAAGCATCAATGGCCTTTGAAGCCTTTGTAAGGTTGTAGACCCTTATCTCTGCATTCTCAAGCTTTTCCTCGAGTTTGGCAGCTATGTCACTGCTTATGACATCGCTGTCACAATCAATGGCAACCACCTTGTCATGCATATCCTTGGGCCTTCCGATGGTTATGGAAAGCACACCGTCCTCGAGAGTGCTTAAGCATTCATAGAGGCCATTCATTCTAAGCTTAAACCATACGCCTCCTCTTACCTCCTGAAGGTAAGCTGTTATAATGCCCGAAACATTTCCCTCTATTGACTTCTCCGGATAATCAAGGGCTTCGGTTCTGTCCACATAAATCCAGATTTCCCCGTCCGCTATTTTGTTATCAATAATAACGTCCTCTGCCTTAACAGTCTCAGGAACCTTTAAGGTAAAAGCCGAAGTCTCTCCATCCGTGTTTGACAGTGTCAGAATCGTTACGTTTGAAGGTTCACCGTCCTGATCTGCCTCCGTAAACTGAGAAGCAGAATTGGCAATAACAACCATTTTACGGGTAGCATAAAAGACCATGGCACCCATAAGGGTCACAGTCAGAATCAGACTCCATATTAAGGTCTTTTTTGCCAAGGATTTGGACATATTTTACTTCTCCCGTTTGGGCGGTTTAGGACCCATATACTGATAATAATACGTCTTCATCATGCCGTTGTAAATCTTTCTGTTCTTATCTGCCTTTTTGCCAATGGCTTTTTCTGCTTCCTCATAGGAAGTAATTAAGAACATACTCCAGGAATCAAGGGCCTTATAGCGCTCTCCCAAAGTTCTGTACAAAGCTCCCACAGTTTCCTTTTCCTCAAGTCTTTCACCGTAGGGAGGGTTGGTTATTATGAAACCGTATTTCTTTGAGTGGCTAAGGGAGGCCACATCTCTTTGCTGGAAGTGAATAAGATCCTCAACCCCGGCTTTTCTCGCATTCTCCCTGGCAATTGAAACCATGTCAGGGTCAATATCATACCCTTGAATATCAGGAGCCACGTTGAGATCCACCATATCCTCAGCCTCCTCCACAGTATCTTTCCAAAGGGAAGGAGTTATTATTTCTTTCTGGCTCATTCCAAGGAAGCTTCTGTGCATTCCGGGAGCCATATTTGCCGCCATCATGGCTGCCTCAATGGGAATGGTTCCGCTTCCGCAGAAGGGATCCACAAGAATTCTGTCCCTATTCCAGGGTGTAAGCATTATAAGTCCACAGGCCAGATTCTCCGCAATGGGAGCTTTGGCCTTAAGAAGTCTGTATCCTCTCTTATGAAGGGAGTCACCGGTGGTATCTATACCCACAGTAACCTCGTCTTTCATAATAAATACTCTTAAGGGAAAAGATGCACCTTCCTCCTTAAACCATTCAATCTTATATATTCCTTTAAGCCTTTCAACCATGGCTTTCTTCATAATGGACTGAATGTCTGAGGGAGAAAAGAGCTTGCTCTTAACACTTGCAGCCTTGGCAACCCAGAACTTTCCATCCTTCGGGATATAATCTTCCCACGCTATTGCCTTTGTTCCCTCAAACAGCTCATCAAAAGTCTCTGCATGAAAGCTTCCGGCCTTAATAAGAATTCTTTCTGCCGTCCTTAAATTAACATTGGCCCTTGCCACTGCTTCCTCGTCTCCAAAGAAGCTGACACGTCCATCGCTTATCTCAGAAATGTCATAACCCAGATCTATTATTTCTCTTTTCAGTACCGCTTCCATACCAAAATGGCAGGGTGCAATCAGTTCATATCTTCGCATTTTAGCCTCTCACCAAAAAAATTAAAAAAATCTTAAAAAATTTACTTCAAGGGTATTGCATTTTATTTATTGTTCTTATATAATCTTTAGTGTAAATAGAGGTTAACCCTTCATCTCCTCTATTTGCAGACCCTTATATATTAATTATTTATACTCCCCTCATGATGGCCATCGTTCCCGCGATGGCCATCAATCTTTTTCGGCCAACGCCTGTCTATTATATCAAGTATTTTTTTCCTTGACAATCATCCTAAACTTCGATACAATATCTTTTGTTGTAAAGATTGTGCGTTTAGCTCAGCTGGATAGAGCGTTTGGCTACGGACCAAAAGGTCGGGGGTTCGAATCCTCTAACGCACGCTATATAATAAGAGGGATGCTGATGCATCCCTCTTTTTCTATGCGCCTGCGACGCGTTTACTTCTGCGCTTTAAGAATCTTAACGATGCGGCTGGTTCCCAGTCTGCTTGCTCCCAGCTCTACAAACTTCTCGGCGTCGGCAATAGAAGAAATACCGCCTGCTGCCTTCATCTTAACATTGGGGCCGATGTGCTTTGAGAAAAGCTCGATGTCTTCAAATGTAGCACCGGCAGTTGAGAATCCTGTGGAAGTCTTGATGTATTCCGCACCTGACTCGGTAACAACTTCACACATCTTAATCTTCTCTTCTTCTGTAAGAAGACAGGTCTCAATGATAACCTTTAAGAGCTTGCCGTTGCAAGCCTTCTTAACCTGCTTAATCTCGTCAAGAACCTTGTCATATAAACCGTCCTTAACCCATCCGATGTTGATAACCATATCAATTTCGGAAGCACCGTTCTTTACTGCATCCTCAGTCTCAAACACCTTAACTGCAGTGGTTGAATAACCGTTGGGGAAACCGATAACAGTACATACGGGAATCTTGCCCTGTAAATAATCAGCTGCCTGCTTAACATATGAAGCAGGAATGCAGATTGATGCTGTCTGGTATGTAACCGCATCATCGCAAATCTCCTTAATCTCTTTCCATGTTGCCTGCTGCTGAAGCAGTGTGTGATCAACTTTGCTTGTGATTTCTTTAATATCCATTACTTTACCTCCCGGCTTTCGCCGATTCCTATTCAATATGGCTTTGAATATAGCCCTCTATCTCGTCCTTTGGAATGGACAATGCAAGAGAAAGCTCCGAATATAAATAGTCCTCAGCCATCTTAAAGTATCTTTCATCAGTGGCTGTAACCTTCTTGCCCTCTCTGATTCTGTCTTGCTTACGTGTATAAAGAGTCTTGATTATGCGAACCCATTCACGGCTCTCGCAGCTGCTTAAGCACTCCTTATACTTAGCCTCTCTGGCCTTGTCATTATCAACCCAAATTTCCTCAATTGAGGGAATATCGGAAATCAAATGGTCAGCCTCGTCCTTGGTCATAACTTCTCTCATGACGGTCTTGGTGCTGTCAACAGGCACATAAACAATGCTCTGCTTCTTGTCTGAAGGAAGCAGTACATAGTAGAGTCTATTCTTATCAATTCCGTCCATGGCCAATGTTGTTACATCGTTAACCTTACAAATACCTTTGTTACCGTAAACTATAAAATCTCCTTTATTAAACATTTTTCCCTTCCTTTATATTGAAACCGTTAACACTCTCCACAATTAACAGTTTACCAAAAAAGAAAGGGATTTTCTAATGTTTTTATTTATTTTTTTCGAAGAAGTTGTCTACGATAGAAACTATTTTTTCAGGAGGCAGGGATTTAAGAATATATCCCTGAGGATTCAAAGCAATAACCTTTTGAACGCTCTCCTTGTCATCTTTGGCTGTAAGGAAGATTACCGGGATTTTGGCTGTGCCTTTCTCGGCTCTTATCATCTCCATCATCTGAGGGCCGCCACATATTGGCATCTCATAGTCAAGGAGAATCAAATCAGGTTTACTCTGGCCCAGAAAGGCCATGGCGCTGGCCGCCGAATCCACAATGGAAACTCTGTATTTAGGAGCAAGCCATCCTCTTACCGCATGAAGAGTGGGGCCTGAATCGTCCACCACAAGAATATGTTTCTTTCCGTCCTTGAATGAGTCCTCATCGTCCGCATGTCTTAGTTTGTCCGCCAGATCCTTGGCACCTATTGGCTGATCAATAGCGGCATGTATAAACTGATTGGGAATAAAAGCTCTAACGCTTCTGGTAAACTCAGGATATCCTATAACAAACAAATCCAAACCGCTTCCCGCACAGGCACTGCTCATATAGTTGAGCATTATCTTGTTGTCCATCACGTCCTCGTCTACGTGAAGAAGAAAAGATCTGTCTTCCAGCATATGCTTTCCGATGGCCTGAGAATCAAACGGAATAATATCACAGGTGATTCCCTCCCTCCGAAGACCATCGGCCAGGGCATTAACCATGAATGCCTTATCATTGCCGATAAAGTATATTTTTTCGCTCATGTCCTAACCTCTACTGCAAGTCTTTAAGTAATAATATAATATCATCTCTTGCAACTTCCGCAAGTAAAGATTTCAATTTCTGATAAACAGGCTTAAAATCATCCGGCATGCGATAGTTCGACAGCTGGTCGAAAACCGCTTCCGCCATCTCTGTGTCAAACTTCTCCTCACAGGTATAAATGGTCTTTATGGCGTCCTTTAATGCCTCCTCACTTATGAGGGGTTTCTCCGGATTATCATCCCCTTCGAACAATTCCGCAAGGGGTGCTTTTATTCCTCTGAACAAAAGCAAAAGATCTTCTGTCTTATCCTTCAGTTCGTACAGGGAAACACTGCCACCCTTTTCTTCCAGATCCTTTGCCATGTTTGAAAGTGCCACATAACCCATAAGTCTGGCTGTGGTCTTAAGCGCATGAACCTGGGTAACATATCCGGTCTGATCATTGCTTCCGAAGGCTTCCTCGATTTTTTTAGCCCTCTCATCAACAGTATTATAGAATTCCTCCACAACCTGAGCATATATTTCAGGAGATCCGCTGGCAGCCATTCCTGCAGATATGTTGATCTCCGGAATCTCAGCAAGTTTTTCGATGAATCTGTTTTTACCATCAGATTCCTTTTTCTCTTCTGCAGGAGCTTCCTTGATTTTCTCAATAGGAAGATATCTTAACAGAATTCTTTCAAGTTCAATGGGAACAACAGGCTTTGCAATATAACTGCTGAAGCCCTCCGAAAGATAAAACTCTTTGGCTCCCGAAATGGCATTTGCCGTAAGGGCAACAAGAGGAGTATCCTTATTGACTCCTTCTCCCTCTTTTATCTTTGCTGCAGTCTCGAGGCCGTCCATATCAGGCATCATATGGTCGATAAGAATAACGTCGTACTTATTCTTCTCGCACATAAACAATGCCTCTCTGCCCGATGAAGCAGTATCTATTGTCATTAGCGAGTTCTTAAGGAGACCCTTTACAACCGTTAAGTTAATAGGGACATCATCCACCACAAGAATCCTTGCTTCAGGCGCTGAGAAGGTTTCCTCATATGCATTCTTTGTGGCATCCAGAGTTCTCGCAACAGCCTCGTAGTCCCCTATGTAGGTCCACTCCTTAATCTCCTGTCTGAGGGTGAACCTGAATATACTTCCCCTTCCAAATTCACTCTCAACTTCAAGCTTCGACCCCATAAGTTCCAGGAGCTGTTTTGTAATGCTGATTCCAAGGCCCGTGCCTTCAATCTTTCTGTTCTCAGCTTCGTTAATACGCTCGAAGGGTTTGAAGATTTTCTCCATGTCCTCTGGCTTTATTCCGATTCCCGTATCTTTAACGCTGTAGGTAATATTGACAAAATCGTCAACACCCTCCGTTCTCTCAAATCCCACATCGAGGGTTACCTGACCTTTTTCCGTATATTTTACCGCATTGGTAAGAAGATTAAGGGCAATCTGTCTGATTCTGTTTTCGTCACCCCTTAAATATCTGGGGGTTTCAGGATCCACGTTAATGTATAGATCCAGGCCCTTTGCCTTTGCTCTTCCGACAATCAAAGTTTCCGTCTCTCGAAGGAGCTCCGCCAGGTCATAATTAGCCTCGATGATTTCCATTTTGCCTGATTCAATTTTTGAGAAATCCAAAATATCGTTAATAAGGCTTAAGAGAACCTGCCCGGAATTTCTCACATCAAGCGCATACTTTTTAATGCCGTTATCCCTGCTTTCCCTGATAATCATCTCATCCAATCCCAAAATGGCATTGATGGGAGTTCTTATCTCATGGCTCATTCTTGCAAGGAATGCGGACTTTGCTGAGGTTGCACGCTCTGCGTCCTTCTTTGCAATCTCCAATTCCTGCATTGCCGCATTTAATTTGCCGTAGTCAGGGGTTTCCAGGGAGAAAAGAATAAGAAGAAGGGCGAAAGATGCCGCGAAATAAACACATAAAATATCCGGAGCAAGAAAAACCTGGGCAATAATGCCCAAAGACATTGCCACCGCATATCCGATTACCGCAAAAAGCTGTCTCCAGACGAATTCATTTTTATGCCTGATGGAAGCACCCACCGCAATAAACATGTAAACAACGGGGAAAAACTCTCTAACATGTCCAAAGGGCAGCCACACCAGCGCGTTCTGTCTTGTTCCGTCAAAATAATAAAGGAATGGGTGAGTGTAGTTGATTATCACGGCCAAGATAGTCGCAACAGCCGCGGCATAATAGAAAACAGTCGCCATGAGATGGCTTCCCTGATTGCTGATGTATGAAACGCAGTATGCATAGTAACAGTTGAAATTCATTACCGCCGCCACCAGAAAGATTCCTGCTATAAGATGGCAGAAAATAGGTGATGTCGAATTGTAAAAGGCGGCGCAATAGGCCAACATGATGTGGAAAAAAGTCACTATCATGGTGGTTATGATTAGCTTCTCAAAATTCTTTATTGAAGGCTTTTGCAGGTATCTGGTTTTCAGGAAAATAAGCATAAACAGACACAGCAAAAAACTCATATATTCGTAATGGCAATTATAAATCATACGGTTTTGGCTCTGCCCCCTTATCTATGCTTATTAAAAAACTTTGCAATCGAATCAATAATAACCTTAGGCGGCGAAGTCTTTAATAAATATCCTGCCGGCTTAAGTGCCAAAACCTCCTTGACCGCAGCGGCATCGTCCTTGCTGGTGAGGAAAATAACCGGGATATTGGCTGTCTTTTCCTCCGCCCTTATCATCTCCAGAAATTGAGGTCCGGAGCATATGGGCATCTCATAGTCAAGAAGAATCAAATCCGGATTGTTCTCCTGCAGAAAGCCTATTGCCATTGCGGCAGAAGAAGCCACCGAAACTCTGTAGTCCTTATCGAGCCACCCCTTAATCAGTCTAAGCGAAGCGCCGGAATCATCTACCAGAAGGATATGTTTCCTTGCATGAATCTGCAAGGCATCCAGGGAATGAACTTCCAGCTGCTTAATCATTTCATCCACCTTTATGGGTCTCTCAAAACTTCCCTTAACCACATCGGTCTTCAGAATTCTCATGAGTTCAAGAGTCTCATTCTTATATCCTATGATATCAATCTGTTTATGGGTGTACAGACAATAGCTTTGAAGGATATTCAAAGCATCCCTGTTTTCATCAATATATTCCCCTGCCATAAGAAGAATAATATCCGGGTTTATCTCTCGAAGTGAAGTGTCGGTAAAACTCATGTCAGACGTGATAATGTCATATCCGGCTTGTTCCAGGGATCCCTTAATTGATGTAATCATATAAGAATTAATTGACTCCCCAATAAACAAAATCTTTGCACTCATGTTAAGCCTCTCACACAGATGTATTTTTTAAACATTCATTTGCATAATCGATTACACCGTCTGCATCATAATTGTACAACGCATTGCCCAATTTTTCAAACGATTCTGATATTTCTCCGGGCAATTTGAACGTTTTGATTTCGGCGACAATCTGATCTGCTCTGTCAAAGTCGAAGCCCTTAACAAACTCAACCAGGGTTTCCACCATTTCCCTGAACATATTTATGTCAATGGGCGCCAGGTTCTCATTTCCAAGACCATGTTTTTCCTTAAGGGTCTCAATTACTTTCTTAAAGTGGAGAATAAGTTCTCCTTCCTTCTTATATATCAGTTCTTCTCGTCCCTCATCGCCGCATTTTTCAAGATACAGAGCTTCTTTTGAAACCCCTGTTGCTCCAATCATTCTGGCGGTGTTCTTAAGAGCATGGACCTTTATTGTGTAATTTTTTATGTCACCGTCGGCAATAAGATCGTTAAGTTCCTTCACTATCATCTTCTCATTATCAACGGTATCTTTAACAACCTGGAGGTAAGTTTCCTCGCTTCCGCAGGCCTTGATCCCCTCAGCCTCGTCAACAATCAGCGCAAGGTCTTCCTCTGTGTCAAGCTTATCATCAGGAAGAAGCTTATAGATCATTCTCTCAAGCCTTGCTCCGTTTATGGGTTTGGACAGATATCCTGCAAAACCCTCTTTTTCGTAATATTCCTCTATGCCGGGCATGGCATTGGCAGTCAGAGCCACCACGGGAGTATCCTTGTTTGGCCCTGCCTCGGATCTTAGTATTTTTAACGTCTCTACTCCGTCAAGATCCGGCATCCTGTGGTCCAAAAGGATAACATCATACTTTGTATCCTTACACATTTCAAGACACTTGGCACCGCTGTCTCCAACGTCCAAAATCACCCCGGTTCTCTTTAAAAGTCCCTTCACGACAGTCAGGTTGACAGCAGTGTCATCAATGGCAAGAACCCTTGCTTTATGGGCTGTGAACAGAGCATCATTCTCTGCCTCAACAGGCACCTCAAGTTTGTCGACATCCACCTTGCCCACGGGTTCCGGACTGACTATCCCCTGTTCAAGAACAAAGGAAAAGGTGCTTCCTTCTCCATACACGCTGTCAATGGTCAAATCACTGCCCATCTGTCGAAGAAGCTGAAGCACAATGCTCATTCCAAGACCGGTTCCCTCAACGGTTCTGTTTCTGTTCATGTCAAGTCTTTCGAAGGGCTTAAAGAGCTTATCAAGCTCCTCCTCCTTCATTCCTATTCCGGTATCCCTGATGGTGATAAGAAGATTTGTTTTCTTTTCATCAAGAGGATTGGATCTGATGCCAAACTCCACAAAACCCTTTTCTGTATATTTGACTGCATTGGTCAAAATGTTTGTAATGACCTGTTTTATCCTTACATCGTCTCCGAAGAGTTTGCTGGGCACATCCTCAGCAATATCAAGCCTAAGCTTAAGATCCTTCCCCTTAACCCTTGGCATAATAAGGTTAACCAGGTCTCTTATCATACCCACGGTTTCATACTCCTGGGGAACGATTTCCATCTTGCCGGCTTCAATCTTTGAGAAGTCCAAAATGTCATTGACTATGGACAGAAGATTTTTGCCTGCATTCATTATATCGTTGGCGTAAGCTCTGACAGTCTCGTCGGTGCTCTCGCGAAGAATCATCTCATCCATTCCAAGAACCGCGTTAATAGGCGTTCTTATCTCATGTGACATGGATGATATAAAATTGGTTTTTGCCTCGTTTTCTTTCCTGACCCTTTCAACTTCGGCTCTCAGATGCTCGTTTCTCTCAAGCATCTCCTGCTCATATCTTTCCTCTTCCTTTGCCTTTTTGAACCTGTCCTCCACATTAATGACTACATCAGTCTGTAATTTGGAGTTGCTTTCATAGAGACTTAAAAGTTCGATTCCAAGCTCGTAAGCCGTCTGGGAATCCCCTTCAAACATGGCGCTTTCAATTCTCTTTTTATAGAAAGGTGACGCGCCTTTTATAGGAATCTCGTTGTTTCGACATATGTTTATTAGGAAATCCAAAACATCGTTAAGCAATTCCCTGTCATTCATTTTATCCAAAACACCGATAAAGCATATCAGGGCATCTTCATGCTTTGTGTAATCCTTAAGGTGTTGAAGCCTCGATTTGGCTATGGCAATATTGCTGTTAAAGAACTCCACATCTCCCATGTAATAGCCATAATAAGCAAGAAAAGTATGAATATCAAAAGCAGGATAATCTCTGTTAGAACTTCGTATATAGTCAACATACCTTTCAAGCTGCTTAACGCATTTCTTGAGATCGTAACTCTTTTCAATAGCAAGCAAGGAATATCCCTTGTTTATCAGAAACTTGGGATACTCATCCCTATCCATATCCCAGTACCCGCTCATTTCCATGTTTTCCTGGGCAATTTCACTCATTTCCACAGCTTTGTCATAACACTCATATTGTCTGTAGAGAAGTGCCAGTCTGTCGGCTATAATGGCTGCTCCGTAGTAGATGTTGTTATCCCTTGAAAGGTACATGGCTTCATAAAGATATTGAATGTGCCTTAAGGTATCACCCTTCTTTTCCACATACTCCGCCAAAGTAAGATAGGTTTTGATTAAAAGGTCGGTTCGCCCCGCCTTCTTCTGATAATTGATTCCCTCAAGAGCACATCTTTCCAGGCCGGTGTCAGCTCCGGTCACTTCCAGATACTTAAGATATGCAGCATAATAGGAAGCAAGCAAATCATCTGCCTGCTCCTCAGCGGCTTTCTCAAAGAGCTGCTCGCACAGCTCCTTAAGCTCATCAATATCCGTTTCCTCCGTCTCATCAAGAATTGCCCTTAGTCTTTCAAGCACTAAGTCAACTTCTTCACCATGACTGACTTTAACTTCCGCTGCCATGACCAATTCTCTAATCTCCTACAACGTTAAGATATGCCAGGTGAGAGTTATCCTCCAGTCTCACTGATGTCATAACTACTTTAACCTTTTTAAAATAGCCCGATTTGTTCTGTATCTTATTGGTAAATTCGTGTGCGCTGTTTTCATCAAGGAGAGCTTTCTCAAAAGAATTCATGAATTCTCTTCTTTCCATGGGATGAATGACTCTTTCGATTTCCTTCTCGCTCCATCCGCTTATTTCTTCCTTGGAATAACCAAGTAGCTGGCTTAAAGTGTCACTGACTTTAAGGACACCCATCCTCAGCCTTTCATTAAGTTCGTTGGATGACTGCCATGCGCAAATGAAACAGTTTCCACAACCCTCATTTTGCATGATATGGGCCATCTGTGCATTTGACAGTCTTATGGCATCATTAATCAGCTGCTCATCGGTTATATCCAGGAATTGGATGTAGAAAATATGCCTGTCATCTACTCTGCTGAGTTCCTTGATGGTGGCCTGCACCCATTTTTCGGCATGGGTTGTTCTCTCACTGGTTCTAAACTTAATCACTATGTCGTTTTCGATACCGATGTTGTCAATTATTGTTCTTATGTTTCCTCTTCCTCTGCCCTTAATGAACTCATTAAAAATATCCTGAAATTCCCTAACAGAAAGAGGTTCATTGCTGAAAATCTTAGCCGCATCGTTGTTGATTCTGGCAATTATAAGGTTCTCGTCCGATTCGTCATACTCAACAATTGCCGCAGGACCTGAAAACATCTCAAACATTATGCTTTCGTAGGATGATGAATCATAGAACCTGCCGATATCTATTTTTCCTGTGGAAACCTTCTTCTCAAAGACTGTACTCTTTTCCGTGTTTTTCAGAAGTTCCACAAACTCATGCTCTTTGAGGTCATCAGAGAAAAGTGCTCCCTCACCCACATTTATTCCTATACTCTTTAAGAAGCCTGCCTGGGCTTCATTTCTTACATTATCTGCCTCGGTAAATACATCAAGGTCCTGAGTCATTCTTGAAATGGCAGAAAGAACCATTCCGCCTCTGTCTTCATTTTCTTCATCAGAAGTAAGGTTATCCAGATCAATCCTGATTACTTCGATACTTCCGTCTGTCAAAACATCCAGAGATGACTGGCCTGTACCAAAATCGCTTATAGCTACCTGATAACCAAGATTTCTTATGAAACGGAGTCTCTTTGCAAGTCTTTGGGGGTCATACTCCAGTGACTTTTCAGAAATGGTAAATCTCACATGATGATTGGAAATCTTATACTTATCCTTTAACTTTGAGATCTCTTCAATCATTCTCTCATCGAGGGCACTTTTCATTGACATCATAATGTCAAGTTTGGGGAATTCCACACCGGAATCAAGCCAACGCCTTATTGTTTCAAAGGCTTTGGTCCATATCCTTATATCTATATCCTGGATGAGGCCGTTTTTCTCTGCTATGGCCACATACTCTTCATATCCGTAGGTCTTGCCTTCATGATCGACCCAATGACACTTAACCTCACCACCTACCAGAGTTCTGCTTGCTATATCATATTTGGGTCTGAAGAGAATACTGAACTCGTCATTTACCAGGGCCTTCTGGATTTTGGAGATCATTTCCGTTTCATGAGAAATAGCCGCTTTTAACTCTCCGGAAAAATAAGTGAAAGTATTTCTTGCAGCTGAAACCTGGATTCTGGAAGCCATAAAGGAATAGTTGACCATGACGGATATGTTTTCATCTGTGTTTTCTATGATATTTATTCCAAATCTCATGGTTACAGGCTGTTCAATTCCCAAAGCCTTGGCGTCAAATCTTTCAAGGCTCGTCAGCCTGTTGATATTCTCCGGGATATATTCCATGAATATGGAGAAGTTACCTCCTCCAAAATAACCGCAAAGGTCATCCTCCCCCACTACCTGCCTGAGTCTGTCGGCCACCAGTCTAAGGACGGCATCTCCCTTTGAATGCCCGTAAATGTCGTTGATTATACCTAACTTATTAACGTTTCCGCCACAGACGAAATACTTCTTATCCGGGTTGGTTTTCACCTTCTGAATGGCTTTTCCGATGTAAACCTCACTGTTATAAAGGTTTGTGAGCTGGTTATACATGTAGCGTCTGGACATGACATCATTCATATAATGAATACAGTTTTCCTTACGGCTGTATCCATAGGCAATGGCACTGGCCATATCCTTACAGGTACTATATCCGCAGGAACCGCAGTCGATGTGACGTTTCTGCTCTGTATCCTTTAACATGGTCTGGTAGATTTCATCGTATGTACTTTCAGGGATTCTGTAAGGCTGAATATACTTATCTCCGTAGTCTCTTATGAAATCCTCATATTTAAGCTTATTTATTTCAGTATTAATGTTGTTGACTAGCTCCCAGATCTGCTCTCTTTCCGAAAGCTTATCGTTAACGTCATATTCCTTTTTTCTGGAATTTGCGAGTCTTGTAAAAACCTCCACAGCATCATAAGCCTCGGTATCAATGCCGGGGCCCAATAAACATCCATCATGGCATGCCTTAACTTCAACCGCCAGGGGCTGCATAACCTCATATTCAGGCTCTGAGAACATCTCAAGTTTGTCAAAGGTTTCCTTGCTTAAATCTGAATAAAACACCATTTTTTCGGAGACGTTGACGAAAAGTCCCATAGCTTCGATAAATACACCGGGGCTTGAAGAAAGCTTACCCATTCCCTTAGGAGTAATGTCGGAGCGTCGCTCATACCGCTCTATTTCCACATCTTTAATCCTGTTCATAAGGTTCTTTGAAGATATGAAATATTTAACCTCACACCTGTCCTTAATCTCATTCATCTCGCTCATTATGGAAACGCAGGGCCCTAAGTAGACCAGGTCGTTTTTGTCATTAAGATATTCCCTGGCATAGATGACGGTGCTGGCCACCGGGGAATGCACGGGGATTATTTTCTTCACGAGAGACGGATGATAAAGCTCTATGGCATCCACAAGTGAAGGGCAGGAGTTTATAATAAACGCCCTCTCTGACGGCGGCGTATTTGCATTGTCCTTCAGATATTTTCCTGTAGTCCAGAAAGCTATCTCGGCGCCGAAGGAAGTATCATACACATGCTCTACTCCCAATGAAGCCATGTATCCCAGGGCCTGATAAGCTTTTTCCCCATAAAACATAAAGAAACCACTGTCGACAACAAAGGAGAGTTTGACGCCTTTTTCCAAAGCTTCCATTACCTCTTTGAAGTTGTCTTTGTAATTTCTGGCTCCATGGGAACAAACGTTGATGCAGACACCGCAGTTGGTGCACTTTCTCTCATCAACGAGAATCTTCCTTTTATCCGCAGTGCCAACCGAAACATTGGCGCCAAAAATCGGGCAATGGGTAACGCATTTATTACAAGCTATACATTTTTCATTGGTATAGACGGTACCGCCGTTGTATCTAGCCATATCTTTTCTCCCATTTATACACTGGATTATTCAAACATTGCCAAAACCATGGTTTTGTTGAAATGGAATTCGTTTAGCTGCTCCCCAAAACCCGAAAGTGTTACATAGGTCGGAAACCTCTCGTTCATCCTGTCTGCAAACTCGTCCAGGGTGCCCATGCTCTCGAAGGTTTTGGCCCTTCCGGCACAGTTGATCACCAGGGCAAATTCAGGATTCTTTATAAGTTTCCCGCATTCATTTGTGGTTCTATCCCAGACCTTCTTAAGGTCATCAAGTTCCAGAATGGAAACCTTGGTCATGTTGTAGACTCTGGCAAGATAAGTGAAGGAACCGTCGTCATTAATAGTGTTTACGTCTGTGATTAGTACATCATTTCCTTCCAGTCTTCCTATTGGATGACCCTCCAGCTTCTTCGCTATATCATCATCGTTTGCATGGAAGATTTCTTCCATTACCTGAAGTGCCGGTCTGTCGTTAAACTCGTAAACCTTCCTCTCGGAAATGTCCACATCCGTTACCACCAGCTGTTTATCCGTAAGCTTATACACGTTCTCCCTGTATAGAGCTATCTTTCCTTTGAGATTTCTGATGAACATGAAAACAGTGGCATCCTTATAGACTTCACCGTTTAAGGAAACCATGGTTTCCTTGTCCCCGAATTTGCCTCCCGTAGATCCGCCTATAACACCTACATTTGTGCCCTTTAAGGCCTCATAGAAGGTATCAAGGACAAATTCCTCAGCAACAATAAAAGCAGGGGTAAATTCAATGCAAACAGTGTCCTGCGAGGATTCAAGAGTGTTTAACGCATCCGTAACCCTCTTAACATAGTTCATGGGATGCCTGCTTATCTCCTCAAGATATCCGCAGGAAACCTCAACCCCTGAGAATAGCGCCATTACAGATAATCCGGCGTGGCTCTTCTTTCCTTCTATCATGTTCATGTATGTGGTGCTGCCCATTGTTACGGTTGAAGGATACTTCTCTCTAAGCATCCTGGCAGCCTCAGCAAATATTTCCTTATTAGAAAAAAACAGCAAAGCCTTAGGGAGTTCAACTTCCGCGTCAATCTTGGCGCATACTTCCTCCACTGCCTTTGCTGCATCAGGGTTTATACTCATCACTGAAATACATCTACTCATAGGAACCTCCTACATCGCATATGTCCCCCTATATCAACTATTCATTTAATCCATAAAGTCCCCCTGGTTATTTCATGTGCGGTACTGCATCGTTTGCTGTACCACTTTTTTTGCAGTACCACTTTGTTTGCAGTATCGCATATAAGGAATTTTACCACATTTGTTTCTACAATGCAAAGTATTCTGATTATTTGAGAGAATTTTGATGGTTGTTGTTCTTTTTGTTGCTCTGTGGGCGGATAAATTGCTCTTCTTTCTTGATTTATCCGCCGTTCTTTCCCCTATGTCTTCCTCTGAGCGGATAAATCTCTTCCTCTCCTTAGATTATCCGTCATTTTGGTTTACATAAGATGTCACTTTCTTGTGTCACGCATAATAAAACCACGATTTTGTCGTTTTGTTATGCTCTTATGGCCCCAAATTACCCCAAATAAGGCAAAAATAGCGGATAAATCCGGGTTTTTCCCTGATTTATCCGCTATTCAAACAAGAATTAGTTAACATAACACTTTTTAAAGCATAACAAAATGAAGAAATCACATTTTTATTATGTGAGGAACTACTTTCCTAAGCGTTTTTCTTGGCGTTTCCTAAGCTCTCCCAAAGTTTCCCCAAAAGCTTCCTTGATTTTTATCCTGAAGTTATTCCTCATGTTTTTCCTCAAGTTCCAAATGAGTCTTGGTCCAGGTATTATGCGGCAAGCCGCCTTTCTTGGCAACGCTGTTTAAAAGGATTGCCAGGAAAATTGGGAAATAAACAATGCAGGCAACCGTCAACACAGTGCGCTGAAAGTTTGTGGCATCGGATGCCATATAGCTGATTGCAGTATTAATTACCAATATAGCAGAGATAAAAATCATCATAGGCTCTGCGAAATAAAGGAGCAGGTTTCGGTAAAGCAATTCTCTGCCGGTTACCTTTCTTTCTTTGTCTGCATCGCTCACAATCTTCACCTTTACAAGGGCATTTCCGATGGTCTGCTTCTTCCAATGTCTGGGAAGCCAGATAAAGTATCCCGCCAAAATCAGAAGTTTGAAAAGCTGAACCTGAAGCACATCCGAGAAAATATACTTCTCAAAGAAGTGATATGCCACATAATTCACTCCCAAATTAATCACATTACACACAATCCAATCCACGGAGAACGCTGTAAACGCACGGATAATTCCAAGCTTTTTACCCCTTTCTGCGGCAACTGAATCCATGTCATCCACGGAGGGCAGAAAACGCATAAGAATCGGCGCCATCCAGAATCCTATCATGCACCCAAGGGTATTGTTCATGAGATCATCCACGTCAGGGCAGCGGAAAGCATATGGATATATGCCCCACACACCGGAAAGCTGAGTCATTTCATAAAATAAACTTGTTAAAAACCCAATTCCTACTGCCTTCTTCCAGCTTACTCTAAAGTAATATCTTAGGTAAAAACCAAGAGGAATCTGCATAACGATATTAGCAATAATCTGGAAAAGCATGAATGATTTTAATGCTGCTTTCCAGTTGGCTGCCACAAACCAAGTGGAT
The DNA here is from genome assembly GCA_947167445.1 of uncultured Lachnospiraceae bacterium. Classification (GTDB taxonomy): domain Bacteria; phylum Bacillota; class Clostridia; order Lachnospirales; family Lachnospiraceae; genus G11. Next base: position 729 of record CAMVID010000017.1, on the reverse strand, counting down.
GTATCACCTGCCACAAAGCCGGCACTTCTCATGACAGCCTCTATATTATTAAATAATTGATTATTAAACTTTACCGGTTTACTGTTAAGCACTTCTTCAATGGTCGGTAACGGCAAAAGCGTCAGGAAGAAAGCGCACATCATATAGAATACAAAGGAAAAAATCACCGTTGCTCTCATTGCCGAGAGACCGTTATACTTGCGATAATTCCAAACCAAAAACGGAACTGTGATCAAGCAGGCAACAGTGGGAAAGAACATAATCGCTGATACGATTGGAAAAGAATAATTTGATAATGTTGATAACATAGCTACTCCCTCATTTCATGCATTACATTCCAAAATAATATCAGCATTTTCCAAAGAATGCAATTCATTCCTACCATAAATCCAAGCTGTTACAGAAACAGAAAAGAGCTATAAATGCCGTGTATGCGGCGTTTATAGCTCTTTAATTTGCTGCCGGCGACCGGAATCGAACCGGTACTGTATTGCTACAACGGGATTTTAAGTCCCGCGCGTCTGCCAGTTCCGCCACGCCGGCATATTTAGTTTGATGGCTTTCGCCAAACGACCCGGATGGGGTTCGAACCCACGACCTCCGCCGTGACAGGGCGGCGCTCTAACCAGCTGAGCCACCAGGCCAAATCATTTGACAAAAAGATTAAATTGTAGTGGACCTTCGGGGACTCGAACCCAGGACCGACCGGTTATGAGCCGGTTGCTCTAA
>CAMVID010000016.1:0-77437 GCA_947167445.1 uncultured Lachnospiraceae bacterium | reverse complement strand
AAGCTTACCCCGGTGATGTATTCTATCTCCACTCAAGACTTCTTGAGAGAGCTGCAAGAATGAGCGAAGAATACGGCGGAGGTTCCCTCACCGCTCTTCCCATCATTGAGACCCAGGCAGGCGACGTATCTGCATACATCCCTACCAACGTTATCTCAATCACCGACGGTCAGATTTATCTTGAGACAGAAATGTTTAACGCAGGTTTCCGTCCCGCTATCAATGCAGGACTTTCAGTATCCCGAGTAGGTGGTGCTGCACAGATTAAGGCAATGAAGAAGATTGCCGCTCCTATCCGTGTAGAGCTTGCTCAGTACAGAGAACTTGCTTCCTTCGCTCAGTTCGGTTCAGATCTTGATGCCGACACCAAGGAGAAGCTGGCTCAGGGTGAAAGAATTAAAGAGGTTTTGAAACAGCCCCAGTATAATCCCATGCCTGTTCAGTATCAGGTAATCATTATCTACGCTGTTACAAATAAATATCTTTTGGATGTACCCGTAGAGGATATCACAAGATTCGAGAAGGAATTCTTCGAGTTCCTTGATTCCAGATATCCTGAGGTACCTAACTCCATCGCAGATGAGAAAGTTATTTCCGATGCGACAGAGGAGAAGCTTAAAAAAGCACTCAGTGAGTTCAAAGGCACATTTAAGTAAGATTTGCTAAAGCTTGGAGGAAGACACTATGGCGTCAATGAGAGACATTAAAAGACGTAGAACAAGTATCACCAGCACCCAGCAGATCACCAAAGCCATGAAACTCGTTTCAACCGTTAAGCTGCAGAAGGCGAAAGGTACTGCCGAGAAGACTCATGCATATTTTGAAACAATGTATGAGACTGTTAAGAGTATCTTAGCCAAGGCGGGTGAAATTAATCACAAGTATTTGAAAGCGGGTTCGTCAGACAAAATTGCTCTGATTCTCATCACCTCCAACAGAGGTTTGGCAGGCGGCTATAATTCAAATATGGTTAAGCTCATCTTAGGAAGCGACCTTCCCAAGGAGAGACTTAAAATATATGCTATCGGTAAAAGAGGCGCCGAGGCCCTCCGTAAGAAAGGATACGAGGTAGTTGATGTTAATACCGACATTATAGAAGCTCCCACCTATGTTGATGCCATGAAAATGGCTAACAACCTTTTGGGATTGTTTGAGAAGGATGAAATCGGCGAGATTTACCTGGCGTACACCCACTTTAAGAATACCGTAAGCCACGAGCCTACCCTTATGAAGCTGTTACCGGTTGAGATTGAAGCGGATGAGTCAGAGGTTGCTGAAGCAGATGATAAGGCTATCATGTGCTTTGAGCCCGAAGATGAGGAAGCTTTGGATTTACTGGTTCCCAAGTACGTCACAAGCCTTATTTACGGCGGACTTGTCGAGGCTGTTGCCAGTGAGAACGGTGCCAGAATGCAGGCTATGGATTCTGCCACCAACAATGCTGAGGAAATGATTGATCACTTGACACTCATGTATAACAGAGCTCGTCAGGGCTCCATTACACAGGAGTTAACTGAAATTATCGCTGGTGCGGAAGCAATCAGCTAAACTATTAGGAGGAAAAAATGGCAGGAGGAAACAAAGGAAAAGTCACCCAGATTATCGGTGCCGTTTTGGACATCAAATTTGAGGATGGCAATCTTCCCGAGATTAATGAAGCAATTAAGATTCCTACCAAAGACGGTGGCGAGCTTGTGGCTGAAGTTGCCCAGCACCTGGGTGATGATACCGTAAGATGTATCGCCATGGGAAGTACCGACGGTATGGTCAGAGGTATGGAAGCAATTGCAACAGGCGCTCCCATTACCGTTCCGGTAGGAGAGAATACTCTCGGACGTTTGTTCAATGTTTTGGGACAGCCCATTGATAACAAACCTGCTCCTACAGAGGTTTTCTACGAGCCCATCCACAGACAGGCACCTACTTTCGAAGAACAGTCCACACAGGCTGAGCTTCTTGAGACAGGTATCAAAGTCGTTGACCTTCTCTGCCCTTATCAGAAGGGTGGTAAGATCGGTCTGTTCGGTGGTGCCGGCGTAGGTAAAACCGTACTTATTCAGGAGCTTATCAGAAATATCGCCACAGAGCACGGTGGATATTCAGTATTTACCGGCGTTGGCGAGCGTACCCGTGAGGGTAACGACCTTTACTATGAAATGAAGGAGTCCGGCGTTATCGACAAGACCACCATGGTCTTTGGTCAGATGAACGAGCCCCCGGGAGCACGTATGAGAGTAGGTCTTACAGGACTTACAATGGCTGAGTACTTCCGTGATAAGGGTGGTAAGGACGTACTTTTATTCATCGATAACATTTTCAGATTTACACAGGCAGGTTCAGAGGTTTCTGCTTTGCTTGGACGTATGCCTTCTGCGGTAGGTTATCAGCCTACACTTCAGACAGAGATGGGTGCCCTTCAGGAGAGAATCACTTCCACGAAGAACGGTTCCATCACTTCCGTACAGGCTGTATACGTTCCTGCGGATGACCTTACCGACCCCGCACCTGCAACAACCTTCGCTCACCTGGATGCTACCACCGTTCTTTCACGTCAGATTGTAGAACTTGGTATTTATCCTGCAGTTGACCCTCTTGAGTCAACATCCAGAATCCTGGATCCCAGAATTCTCGGTGAGGAGCACTACAAGGTTGCCCGTGGTGTTCAGGAAATCCTGCAGAGATATAAAGAGTTACAGGATATCATCTCCATCCTTGGTATGGACGAGCTTTCCGAGGAAGATAAGCTTGTTGTATCAAGAGCCCGTAAGGTTCAGAGATTCCTGTCACAGCCTTTCTTCGTAGCAGGACAGTTTACCGGCCTTGAAGGTAAGTATGTTCCCATCAACGAGACCATCCGTGGATTCAAGGAGATCCTTGAAGGTAAGCACGATGATATCCCTGAGAGCTACTTCCTTAACTGCGGTAGCATCGATGACGTTTTGGCAAAGGTAAAATAGGAAGGATAACCTATGGCTGAAGACAATAAATTTACGCTACGGATTGTAACTCCGGACCGGGTCTTCTACGAGGATGATGCGGTGAATATGCTGGAATTTAATACCACTGAGGGTGAGATTGGTATTTATAAGCGCCACATTCCCACCACGGTGATTGTGAAACCGGGACTTTTATACATCCACAAGGATGATGAAGAAAAGGTGGCGGCTCTTCACTCCGGATTTGCCGAAATCCTTCAGGATAAGGTAACCATCCTGGCCGAGATTATCGAGTGGCCGGATGAGATTGACATGGAGAGAGCTGAGGCTGCTAAGCAGAGGGCTGAGGACCGTTTAAACGGCTCCAATCCCGACATAGATGAAGCAAGAGCAAGAGCAGCTCTGGCAAGAGCGCTGACAAGAATTTCAGCAAGACAGTAATGAAAGCCCTGTATCTCAATTACAAACAGTTGGGATACAGGGATTTTTATAAGGGGGAATTACAAAATGAATTCAGAAGTAATTAACAAACTAAAGGAAAATATCGGAAAAGTAATAGTCGGAAAGGAAGAAACCGTAAAGCTCATTCTTGTGGCCCTTTTTGCAGACGGACACGTACTTATGGAGGATGTGCCCGGAACAGGTAAGACACGATTGGCAAAAGCGTTGGCTTCCTCCATTAACGCCGACTTTTCAAGAATCCAGTTTACGCCGGACCTTCTTCCCTCAGATATGACCGGAATCAACGTCTACAACAGAGCTGAGGAAAAGTTTGAGTTAAAGAAGGGGCCGGTATTTACCAACATACTTTTGGCAGATGAAATCAACCGCGCCACTCCAAGAACTCAGGCAGGCTTACTTGAGTGCATGGAGGAGAGGCAGGTTACCATAGATGGGGAGACCTTAAAGCTTCCCGAATTATTCTTTTGCATAGCAACGCAAAATCCCGTTGAAACCAGCGGAACCTTCCCTCTTCCCGAGGCCCAGCTGGACAGATTCATAATGCGTTTGTCCATGGGACTTCCCACAAAGGAAGAGGAAGTTCGAATCCTTGATACCTACATGAATGATGACCCTCTTAAGGACCTTAAGGCGGTGGCAGAAATCAGCGATATTACAGCCATTAAGAAGGAAATCGAGGGCATCTATGTCCACGATGCTATTAAGGATTATATTGTAAAAACCACAGAATCTACGCGAAACAGTGCCAAGGCAGTTTTGGGAGTCAGTCCCAGAGGAACACTGGCCTTTATGAAGGCAGCAAAGGCTTTGGCTTATATGGAAGGAAGAAGCTTTGTAACCCCTGATGACATCAAGACTTTGGCGGTTCCAGTTCTTTCCCACAGAGTGATTATCAATTTCGGGTACACCAAAAAAAGCGAGGCAGAGGCATTTATTGAAAATATCCTGGCAGAGATTCCCGTACCCACCGAGGATGTAAGTAAATGACGGTAATTCTTGTTGCATTGACGGCTGTGGCCCTGTTTTTTCTGCAACAAGTCGTCTATAAGAGGCTTTGGAGCAAGTCTCTTAAGGTAAATATAAATTTCAAAGACAAGACCCTTAACGAGGGCGACGAGGGCTGGCTCATTCAGACCGTAGAGAATGCCAAGCGACTTCCTCTGCCCATGTGTAAGGTCAAATTTGAGTGCAACAGAGCCCTTTTGTTTTTTGACAGCGGCGAGACTTCGGTTTCCGACAAGTATTACAGAGATGAGGCCTTCACCGTATCGTCCTATAAAAGAGTAGTGAGGGAGCTTAAGTTTACTGCGAAGGAGAGGGGATTCTATTCCATCGATGGCTTTGACGTGGTGGGCACCGATATTTTTATGTCGGCACAGTTTGTTGAGCACGAGGACTGCCACACTGAAATCTATGTGTATCCCGTTGCTCTGGAGAGAGATTTAAGTGAGGCAGCCATAAGACAGTTAACCGGCGAGATGTTAAGCCGCAGACGTTTTATCGAAGATCCCTTTGAATATGTGGGAGTCAGAGAGTATCAGCCATTTGATGAATTAAAGAATATAAACTGGAAGGCCACTGCCAAAACCGGTGATTTAAAGGTTAACACACACGGCTATACCGCAAGACAGGGTGTCAGGATTTTCCTTAACCTTAAGGATGACGGTGTTTTGAAGCACAGGGAAAATGTGGAAAACAGCATCCGATTTGCTGTGAGGATGTGCATGGAATTCATCGGTTCCGGAGACAGGGTGGCGCTTTTTGCCAATATTCCTGATGTGATTACAGGAAAGCCTCTTATTATTCCCGCGGGAACGGGCGAGTCCCATATGGAAGCAATTCTTCGTGGCCTTGCAAGGCTTGATACCGATAAGAGACATTTTGGCTTCGCAGAGACCTTCAGGGATGAGGTCTTTGAAGAGAAGAGTGATTATATGACGGTTTTTGTCAGTACTCCTTCAGCCAATGATTTCGACGGCTTTGTAAGGGAGTATCACGAAACCGGCAAGGACTTAAGGCACTTTATCCTTTGCGAAGAAGGGGACAAGTACGAAGCAAATGTAGAAAATGCTGTTTTTACCACAGTGATATGTATGGAGAAAAAGTAGATGAGTTTCCTGACGATTCTAATGAATTTTCTTTTTGCAGGTATATTCATATCGGCCGCATACGCTTTATTTCCTGAGGTGGAGGTAAAACCGCTGGCCTTAATTGTCATGGCAGTTTTTCCTTATGGCTTGTACTTTGTAAGGCTTAAGGTCAGAAAACCCCTAGCCTTTGTTGCAGCCCACTTGGCGCTGCCTGCTCTTTGGGTTATGGGCCTTAAAGTTATCGGAATTAACTGGCAGGAGTGGGTGTGCTTCGCATTGATTCTTGTTATTTATGTGGCAGTGTCCTTTGGGGTCAGAAAGAAAAATGATGATGCGTCGGAATCTCCAATACCCCCTGTTGGGGCAGGCATTGCGGCTCTTGGACTTACACTGCTTTGCACACATTACGGAGATGGCGCGAGAAGTCTCTTTATAATGTATTGCTTTGTGGGCTTTCTTTCACTGTATTTTATTGTCTATTACCTTGACAGGTATACAATGTTTGTGAAGCTTAACAGGATAGGTGAGACTAAGCTTCAGGAGAGAAAGATTTATGGCGTCGGCGTAAAGATGGCTACAGGATATACCATATTTGCGGCGTTAGTTCTTATGGTCAGCACGGGCACCACCTTTATGAATGATGTGATGGCCTATATCGGGAATGCAATAAAGAGATTTTTGATTTTTATCATCTCTCTGCTTCCCAAGGAAGAGGTTTACGAGGTTACTGAAGAAGTGACCGAAGAGGTGGTGGCTGAACAGCCCATGATGCCTCAGATGCCGACGGATGATAACAGCCTTCTTGCAATCTTTTGGAGAGCCCTTGAAACCGTTGTTACCATAGCCATGTTTGTGGCATTCCTGGCGGCCCTTTGGATAGTGGCAAAGATGATTGTAAAGGCCATAAGAAAGATGCTTTCAAGAGAAATCACAAGGCCTTTGGAATATAATGATATAAACGTAAGAGAGCATACGGAGAGCCTAAAGCAGACAAGGCAGAGCAGAAAGGACAGGCCCAAACTTTTTGATCTGTCCAATAATGCCAGAATAAGGCGCACATATGCAAAACTGATTGCGAAAAGAAGGATTATAATAGAGAAAAAAACGGGAACTGCTCTGGAATACCTGTCCGCAAGGCAATGCCTTGATGCGATTTTTGATTCCGAGATTTCCGATAAATTTGCAACAATATATGAGGCTGCAAGATACGGACTTAAATCCTGCAGCGCGGAAGATGTGGCAGCAGTTAACGGCTTTGCCGCTTCCATGAGGAAATAATGAAACAGATTCTTATAAAAACCGGGGTTTTTATCCTGACATTTATAATAGCAATTATTGTGCTCGGAAAGTACATGAACCGAGGCAGCAATGACCTGACATCCGAGATGAGACAGGCCACCTATCCCCTTTTGTACATGGTTAACGAAGGGGAGAGGTATAACTGCCTTCACGGGTATGCCGGGGTCATGAACAATGCCTACGAGAGAAGCACCATGACCATTCTTGGTGCCGAGAGAGCCGGCAGTGTAGAGATAGACGATTTTGGCAGCGATATAAGAGACATCACCTACGAAGTCAGGGATGTGGCCGGGGAGCGTCTTATTGAGAGCACACAGGTAACGGACTTTAACACCACCGATACCGGTGTTATGTTTGATTACGTTGTAAAAGACCTTATTAAGGAAGATACGGAGTACAGTCTGATTTTCCTTGTGGATATTGGTAATGCGGTTGTGCGTTACTACACCAGAATCATATGGACCGACGACTGTCATCTTAAGGAGTGCGTGGATTTCGCCAAGGATTTCAGCGCCAAGACCTTTGACAGAGAGGAAGCCCAGTCCATCAGAAAATACCTGGAGTCCGGTCCCACAGGAGATAATTCGACTTTTGCCAAGGTTAATATCAAATCCAAATTCTTCCAGGTTACCTGGGGAGATACGGGGGTCGTAAGACTCACCGAGCCTGTGCCTACAGTAACCCAGATTTCCAGTAACGTGACTAACGTAACTTTGGGATACTATGTTGCAAGCGGCGAGGGCGAAGCCCGGGTCATCTATTACACGGAGGAGTACTATCGAATCCGCTATACGGAAAATCGAATGTATCTCCTGGATTTCGAGAGAAACGTTGAGCAGATTCTTAATCCCGACAACATTCGAATTGACAACAACAGGCTGGACCTTGGAGTAATCGGTTCCGATTTCAAGATTACCGAAAGTGAAACCGGAAACATTGTGGTTTTCAAAAACTACGGAAGACTTTTTGAGTACAGCGTTTCAGATAACAAGCTTTCAATTCTCTACAGCTTTATGGAGGGAAACGAGCTTGACGACAGAAATGCCTACAAGAAGCATGACATGAAGATGATAAGCGTTGACGAGACAGGCAACGCCAGATTTATCGTCTACGGATATATGAACAGGGGAAACCACGAGGGTGAAGTGGGCATCGAGATTCTTGACTATGACGCTTCATTGAATACCATCGAGGAGGAGGCTTTCATCCCCTATGACAAATCCCCTGACATTCTCCTTAATGAGATGGAGGATTTGCATTACATCAACAAGGAAGATACTCTCTTTATCATCCTTGGCAGAACCACTTACGCCATCGATATCAAGAGCAAGAACTTTGACATCATGATGGAGCAGACCGGTGATGACGCCTTGTTTGTATCCGAAAGCGGCAAGATGATTGTCTGGGAAACTTCAGATAATGCATACAACTGCGACGAACTGCTTCTCATGGATTTGGAGACCCACTCCACAGCGGCCATAGATTCCGAAGAGGGTGACTATGTATATCCTTTGGGCTTTATCGGGGAAGACTTAATCTATGGTATGGCCCACAGTTCAGACATCATAAAGGATGCCTCCGGAAACATTGTGTTCCCCATGTATGCCATATACATAAGAAACACCGCCGGTGCCATTCTCAAGACCTATAACCCCGCTGATATTTATGTGGTTTCCGGCGACATCGAAGGCAATCAGATAGTCCTTCACAGGGTTAAGAAAAAAGGAGATACGGGCTATGAATCCGTATCCGACGATCAGATTGTAAATAAGAGTGAAGCAGGTGGCGGAATCAACAATGTCATCAGCTACACCTCCGAGACCTTTAAGACCTGCTACGGAATTCTTTTCAAGAACACCATTAGCAAGAAGGCAATTCAGGTAAGAAGCCCCAAGGAGATAATCTTCGAGGGCAGCAGAAATATAAACATGAAGATGGTTGAGAGGGATGAAACCCTCTACTACGCATACTCCATGAAGGGCTTAAGAGGAATCTATTCATCCGCGGCTCATGCAATCAATGCGGCCTATGCAGCTTCGGGCGTTGTGGTTAACGACCGGGGTGACTACGTTTTCGTCAAAGGAAACAGATCATCCAGAAACCAGATTATGGCCATAACAGCAACTCCCATAGAGGGGGATGGCAACAGTGTTTCGGTTTGCCTTGATACCATTCTTGCAAGAGAGGGTATAGTGCGAAATACAGCCACAGAGCTTTCCCTTGGCAAGACTCCTTACAGCATCGTTAAGGATACTCTTCTTGACATGGACGTTCTGGACCTTACCGGCTGTCCTTTGGATGCGGTTCTTTACTACGTAAACAAGGATATTCCCGTAATGGCAATGCTTGACAGCGGAGAGGCAGTCCTTATCACAGGCTTTAACGAAATTGCTGTTGTAATCATGGATCCCGTTTCCGGCACTCTCTCAAAGAAGGACATGAGCGAGGCAAGCAACTGGTTCGCCGCCAACGGCAACAACTTCATCACCTACAACAAGCCTACGGAGAACTAATATATTCATTCCCAGCGCTTATGATTATATCTGCCGGGAAAGGGCTATCAACCCTGCGAAGCACCGCTTCGCGGCTACGGGGTTGACAACCCTTTCCCGGCAGATTCTATATAGCCAAGCGGGAATGAATAAATGGCTGCCGAAGGCAGCCGGATGCAGGGTTTCATCACCTCTTCTGGCTAGGATGACCGGTATTTTCGCCTTTCGGAGGACGAATTTGCCGCTCGGAGCGGATAAAAAATAAGAAATTGGCTTTTTTATATGCTTGTTTGGGGTTGAATGGTTGACATAACATGGGATCATGAAAGGGCGAGGCATATAAAATTGGCGAAAACCCGAAATTTATCCGCTTTTTTTAGGACTTGGAGTTCAAGAAAGGTTGAAAAAGGCGGATAAAAATCAAGAAAACGCTAATTTTATCTGCTTTTTGGAGCATCACAGAGGAAACCAAGTTAACATAACAACAAAAACAAGCATATAAATTTTCGATTTTCTGATTTTTATCCGCCTCCGACAAGTTTAGGGCGGCGAAATTCTCCTTAGGCAAGTTTCGGCCGGCGAAATCCGCCCCGGCTGATTGCATAATTTCCCTTTCCTGCTTGATTACAAAGAATCTGCCCATGGGAGAGAGTGTCAACCCCATAGCCGCGAAGCGGTGCTTCGCAGGGTTGACGCCACTCCTATGGGCAGATAGAATGTGTAACCTAAGCAGGAAGGAAAGATATAAAAAAGAGAACCGGCTTACGCCAGTTCTCCATTTTTATATCTTTGTACGATACTTTGAATTCTTTCATTGGGATTGAGAAGATCGCTTATTGATGAATCATGATTAAGTGTGTCAATCAAGTAAGCGATGTACTTGCTCATGTCGCAGTTGATGTACCATTCACGGCTTAAAAGCTCGGGAGTCTGGTAAATCAGGTTTGTTGTAAGGACTCTGTCGATGATGCCCTTCTCGTAAGCTTCATCGAAACGCTTGAGGCCGTTGGTGAAGAGGCCGAAGGTTGTGAAGACAAAGATCTTGTTTGCGTTGCGCTGCTTAAGTGCTGCGCAAACCTCAAGCATTGAGTCTCCGGAGGAAATCATGTCATCGATGACAATCATGTCCTTGCCTTCTACGCTGGTTCCGAGGAACTCATGAGCAACAATTGGATTACGTCCGTTTATTATCTTGGTGTAATCTCTTCTCTTGTAGAACATACCCATGTCGAGGCCAAGAACGTTGGCAATGTAAATTGCTCTGCTCATTCCGCCTTCATCAGGGCTTATAACCATCATATGATCGGAATCAATCTGAAGGTCGTGTACGTGGGTCAGAAGACCCTTAATGAACTGATATGCAGGCTGTACCGTCTCGAAACCGTGGAGAGGTATAGCGTTCTGAACTCTGGGGTCGTGAGCATCAAAGGTGATGATGTTGTCTACGCCCATATTTACAAGCTCCTGAAGAGCCAATGCACAATCAAGTGATTCTCTGGCAGTACGTTTATGCTGACGGCTCTCATAAAGGAAAGGCATGATTACCGTAATACGACGAGCCTTACCGCCTACTGCAGCGATTATACGCTTCAGATCCTGGTAGTGATCGTCAGGGGACATGTGATTCTCATGTCCGCAAAGTGAATAGGTAAGAGAGTAGTTTGCTACATCGACCAAAAGGTAAAGGTCGGTGCCTCGAACAGATTCAAGGATGGTTCCTTTTGCTTCACCTGTACCGAAACGGGGAACCTTTGCTCCTAAGATATAGGAGTCGCGCTGATATCCTGAGAAGGCCAGGCTGTCTTTATGCTCGCTTTCTCTTTCTGTTCTCCATTTAACAAGGTAACTGTCAATTTTCTCACCTAAAGGTTTGCAACCCTCTAAGGGTATAAGCCTTAAGGAGCCAACGGGAATTGTCTCGAGATTTCGTTTCTCTTCCCTAACTGCCATACGAGATCCTCACTTTCTGGTGTTTAGTTTTCGTTTAATAAGTAAGCGTACATCCGGGCCGGTAAGCTTACGGAAAGTAAACTTGGCAGTTATTCTTGAGAAAATTCTGTCTGAGTAAAATTCCTTCAATTCCTCCAAAGCAAGATTACTGGAGATAATTGTGGATTTGCCCCGAAGCATTCTCTCGTTTAAACACTGGAATAACTTGGATGTAACAAAGTTGTTGGCAATCTCGGTGCCTAAATCATCGATTATTACCAAATCGCAATTATACAAGTCTTCGTAAGGATTGTAAAGAGAATCCTTGTCCTTTTTTGAGTACGCAAAATTCGAAAGGAGATCAAAGAGCTGGATAGCACTGAAGTAAACAACGCTGTAGCCCTTGTCCATAAGCTCTTTTGCCACGCAGCCGGAAAGGAAGGATTTGCCGGTCCCTACGGTTCCGTACAGGAAAAGATTGGGAGCTCCTTCGGGGAAGTTATTGATGAACTCATGGCAGGATGAAACAGCTGCTCTGAAGTTCTCCAAATCCTGGCCCTCATAGAATTCCTCGGAAAGAGTATCGAAGTTGTTCTCTTCAATGTAGTCTTTGATTCCGGACTGCTCATAGAGCATGGTAATCATACGCTGCTTGAAGCAATGACATTTGCGGCCGTCGATGTAACCGGTATCCTGACAGTCAGGACAATCGTATACAGGCGCAAGATAATCCTCAGGATATCCTCCCGCCTTCAAAAGCTGCAATTTGGAGTCCTTAAGCGTGGTAAGCGCAAAGTGGAGATCGGATAAAGCATTTGAATCTCCGCCCATGAGCTTACGACCGTATTCCATACTTGTGGATGCAACGGCCTCGTCTAAGGCTTTGTAACCGTCAAGTTCGTTATAAATAGCCGCACGTCTTTTCTCGAGAATACGTCTGTTCCTGTCGCGGGTCTCGTCGTATTCCCTAAGGATAGTGTTATACTGCAAATTACTTAACGCCATGGATGGTACCCCTATATCTCCCTCTCTTTATTGATAGCTCAAAAGTTCCCTCTCAAGAGCTTCATAATCGTAAGAATTCTGCTGGTACTGAGTAAACTTGTTATTAGTTACGGTGCGTGTAGTTTTCTTCTTGCGGTACATCTCATCGAGTGTAACGATGTCTTCTTTTCTCTTGACACCTGAGGTGTTCCAGCTTGTCAAGATTCCGTCTGCATACTCGAAACGGTGAGAGTCTGTTGCGAGAACTGTTCTCTCACATGCCTCTATTATAACATCTTTGCCAAATCCGAATTCCTTGGTCCATCTGTTGATGAATTCCATCTCCTTGTTTGTGGGAGATGTGGATTTGCCGAGAGCGTTCATTATCTCGTATACGGATTTATCAAACTTGGTGGTCTGACGTTTAGCCTGCTTGGGTGTTGTGATTCCGGCTTCTGCCCAGCTGATTGCAACTGTCTCGATGTATCTGAAACTCTTCTTGCCCTGCTCAACACAATACTGAACGAGGTAATCAATCAGGTCATCGGAGAAGTGAAGCTCCTCTGAGATATAAATGATTGTCTTCACCTCAGTAGCGGTGAGAGGCTTTCCGAGATAGGTCTCGAGAACGAATAACAACTGGTCTGATGATTTCTTGAAATCAAGAAGGTCGTCTGATGTGTAAACCGGCTTAACGGGTATGTCGGATTCCTCCACCTCTTTGATTTCGGGAGTTACTACCGGTGCAATCTTCGGAACAATGGTAAGAATCTTGTTGCGCCTGTTTACAAGATCTTCCATGCGGATGCCGGTAAGTGACTTGTTCTCATCAAAATCTAAAGAAAGTATGGAATTCTTCTCCCAGTATTTTAAAGCACGTAAAACGTCCTTCTCGGTGTAGTTAAACTTGTCAGCGATATCTGAAACGCTGGTGGGTAAACGAGAACTCATTACCCTCACAAGATAAAGATAAATCTTTATCTGTGCATCGTTGGCGCCGGCCATATACTCATCTATAAATAAATTTGAGATGGAGGTATAGTCAGCCTCGCCGTCCTTATAAATTTTGATTTGATTCATGTGTGTGTTCACCTAACCTCTTTATGTGTAGCAGAATGAATTATAGCATAAGGGTTATGAAAATGGAATAGCAAAAATACCGAAAAACCCAGTAAAATCAAGGGTTTGCGACGATTGTGGATAATGTGGATAATGTGGAAAAAACTGTTCGCGTTTGTGAATAGGGTGTATTTTGGGCAAAAATAATCCACATCCTTAAACCGTGGATAAAGGTTTAAAAAATGTGGATAATGTGGATTCATTATTTGCCTAACAGGTTTTCACCGATTTTATGCACATCTCCGGCACCCATAGTTATCAACAGGTCATTGGGGTTACATTTTTGTAATAAAAAATTTTCTATCTCATCAAAACTTCTAAAATAGTAGGCGTCGCCACCGAATTCATTGACTCTGTCTTTCAGTAACTCGGATGAAATCCCCAGGGTATCCGTCTCTCTTGCTGCATATATATCTGCTAAAATCACATGGTTCGCCGTAGCCAGCACTTTGGCAAAGTCATCGAAGAAGGCTTTGGTTCTTGTGTAGGTGTGGGGCTGGAATACAACCCAAAGTTCCTTGTGAGGATATTTCTCGGCAGCCTGAAGGGTTGCCTTAATCTCTGTAGGGTGGTGTGCGTAATCATCAACAACGGTTACCTCACCGACTTTACCCTTATACTCAAATCTTCTGTCGATGCCGTGATAGTTCTTAAGAGCAGGGATTGAAATGTCATCGCCAATCTTAAGAGTATCGGCAAGAGCAAGCGCAGCCAAAGAGTTTGATACATTCTGCATTCCGGGAATTGAAAGGGTAACCTTTCTGTCTCCCACAGGTGTTACTGCTGTATAGCTTGCACATCCGAAATCGTCAAAGGTAACGTCCTTTGCGGTATAGTCAAAGTTTCCTCTAATACCATAGGTAAGAACTTTACATTTGATTCCCTCAGTGATTTCTGAGAGGTTTTCGATTTCACCATTAATAATGAGAGTTCCATCAGCTGCAATCTGGCTTGCAAACTTGTGGAAGGAATGTCTGATATCATCAAGATCCTTAAAGAAATCAAGATGGTCTTCTTCTATATTAAGGATGAGTCCCACTGTGGGGTAAAGGCTTAAGAAGCTGTTGGTGTACTCGCAGGCCTCTGTTACGAAGTAATCGGGGCCGCCGACACGGATATTTCCGCCGATGCTTTTAAGGATTCCTCCAATTGAAAGAGTGGGGTTAACCTCAGCGGACATAAGAATTTCGGAAATCATACTTGTTGTGGTGGTCTTTCCGTGGGTTCCGCTTATTGCAACGCTTGTTTTGTAGTTGTTCATTAGCTGACCCAAAAGCTCAGCTCTTGTAAGCATGGGAAGCTCAGCCTTAACGCAGGCCGCAAACTCAGGGTTGTCTGAGTGGATGGCTGCAGTGTAAACAACACAGTCGATTCCGGGCTCGATATTTGAAGCGCGTTGGCCGATGAAAATCTTTGCTCCGTTCTTTTCAAGGGTAGCAGTAAGGTCGCTTGCCTTGTTGTCGGAACCTGAAACGGTGAAGCCCTCTCTTAAGAGAACCTCGGCAAGACCGGACATGCTGATTCCGCCGATTCCGATGAAATGTATGTGAATTGGTTTATTAAAATCTATCTTATACATATGTGGATTAAACCTCCGAAGTTTAAATGCATCCACTACATTATAGCCACTTGAAAGGAAAAAGACAAATTCCATTATTTTTCACAAAAAACGCCGAAAAATCGTCTAACTTTTGTTCACTTTTGTGTAATTTATGCTATAATTATTATACTTATCTCTGCTTTATCAAATATTTACCGTGAGGTGTCAAATATGATAAAAAAAGAAATGATCGCCATGCTTCTTGCGGGAGGACAGGGCAGCAGACTTGGTGTTCTCACATCAAAGGTTGCGAAACCTGCTGTGGCTTTTGGCGGAAAGTACAGGATTATTGATTTCCCTCTTAGCAACTGTATCAACTCGGGTGTCGACACAGTTGGCGTCTTGACTCAGTATCAACCCCTTAGACTAAACAGCCATATAGGAATAGGTATTCCCTGGGATTTGGATAGAAATATAGGCGGTGTATCAGTGCTTCCTCCCTACGAGAAGATAGAGAGTACGGAGTGGTATACGGGAACCGCAAATGCCATCTATCAGAACATTGATTACATGGAGCAGTACAACCCTGACTATGTTCTGATTCTTTCCGGCGACCATATTTATAAGATGGACTACGAAGTAATGCTTGACTATCATAAGCAAAACGGTGCGGAGGCCACCATTGCCGTTATGCCTGTTCCCATTGAGGAGGCAAGCCGTTTCGGCGTCATCATCACCGACGAGAATCACAAGATTGAAGATTTCGAAGAGAAACCCGAGAACCCCAGAAGTAATCTGGCTAGCATGGGTATCTATATATTTAACTGGAAGGCACTTAAAGATTCTTTGATTGCCCTTTCCAACCAGCCGGGACTTGATTTCGGTAAGCACATTATCCCTTATCTTCACAAGCAGAAAGCTCCTTTGTATGCTTACGAATTTAACGGATACTGGAAGGATGTGGGAACTCTTTCTTCATATTGGGAAGCCAATATGGAGCTTATTGACCTTGTTCCCGATTTCAACCTTTATGAAGAATACTGGAAGATTTACACCAAGAGTGAGATTCTTCCTCCTCAGTATATTTCCGGTGACAGCGTAATAGATAAGAGCATCATCGGTGAAGGAAGCGTCATCGACGGCCAGGTTATTAACTCGGTAATCGGCTGCGGCGTCAGAATAGGAAAGGGAGCCATCGTAAGAGACTCCATCATCATGAATAGAAGCGTTATCGAGGAAGGTTGCGAGCTCTACAAAGCCATCGTAGCCGAGGATGTTACCGTGGGAACCGGCAGCAAGCTCGGTATCGGCGACGAGGTGGAGAACGAGACAGATCCTCACATCTATAACCACGGACTTGTTACCGTCGGAGAGAAGAGCATTATCCCTCCGGGAGTTATTATTGGTAAAAACACATGTATCTTCGGAGCCACCGAAGCGGTGGATTACCCCGACGGCAATCTTTACAGCGGCAAAACTTTGATAAAGGCAGGTGAGGAGATTTGAGAGCGATAGGTATTATTTTGGCCGGCGGAAACAACCACCGCATGAAAGAACTTTCCCAGAACCGCGCCATCGGAGCAATGCCCATTGCGGGAAGTTACAGAAGTATCGATTTTTCATTAAGTAATATGTCCAACTCTCATATCCAGAAGGTTGCTGTGTTCACACAGTACAATGCCCGTTCTTTAAATGAGCACCTGTCATCATCCAAGTGGTGGGACTTTGGACGTAAGCAGGGAGGACTTTTCGTTTTTACCCCTGCAATGACAGCGGATAACTCCAACTGGTATCGCGGCACGGCTGATGCCATCTACCAGAACCTTTCATACCTTAAGGATTCACACGAACCCTACGTTGTAATCGCTTCAGGCGACTGCGTTTATAAGCTTGATTACAACAAGGTGTTAGAGTATCACGTTGAAAAGAAGGCGGACATCACCGTTGTATGTAAGGATTTGGATCCCAACCTTTCCGTTGACAGGTTCGGAACCATTAAGATGAATGAGGAAAGCAGGATTGAGGAGTTTGAGGAGAAACCGCTCGTCAGCAAATCAAGCACTGTTTCCTGCGGAATCTATGTAATAAGAAGACGTCTTTTAATCGAGATGATTGAAAGATGTGCCGAGGAGGACCGCTACGATTTCGTACGGGATATTCTTATCAGATATAAGGATATGAAGCGCCTCTACGGATATAAGATTAAGGATTACTGGAGAAACATCGCATCCGTTGATGACTACTTCAACACCAACATGGACTTCTTAAAGCCCGAGATCAGGGATTACTTCTTCCATCAGTATCCCGACATCTACTCCAAGGTTGATGATCTTCCTCCTGCAAAGTACAACTCAGGTGCAAGCATCAAAAACAGCCTTATTTCTTCCGGCTGTATCGTAAACGGTACAGTGGAAGATTCGGTGCTCTTCAAGAAGGCCTACATTGGAAACAACTGCTACATCAAAAACTCCATTATTCTCAACTATGTTTACATTGGGGATAATACACATATCGAGAACTGCATCGTTGAGTCCAGGGGAACTATCAGGGCCAACTCCTATTACAAAGGGGAGAATGGGGTGCAGATTGTTGTCGAAAAGGGCGACAGGTATGTGTTGTAGAAAGTTGTAGGGATTGGCGAAGGTTCGCGGGTACAACTAATATATTTGCCTCTTGGGCACGCTCTCGCTTAGATGCTCCACGTAGCCCCACTAAGCTCGTGAGGGACCAGCTAACGCATAGACTCTCCTAAGAAACCAAAGAACGGTTTCTAAGGAGAGATCATATCGCTAAGTGGGGACGGTCGCATAAAGCCCGCGAGACAAACATATTAGTTGTACCCGCTACTTTTATGCAATTTCTACAATATATGAGTACTCATTTTTTATATTGTTATTAAAACGATTTTGGAATAAAATTAGAAGTGGAATGGTTTTAGCATGAAATAAAACTACAAATTTTTAAGGAGGGATAACATGGACAGACAATATGATGTTATTGTCGTAGGTGCAGGTAACGGCGGTATGGTTGCTGCTGCAAACTGTGCCAAGCATGGCTTAAAGACGTTACTGCTTGAGAAGCACAACATCCCCGGCGGATGTGCAACCAGCTTCGTAAGAGGACGCTTCGAATTTGAGCCTTCACTTCATGAACTGTGTTCGGTAGGTACACCTGAGCACCCCGACACGGTTTATAAGATCTTTGAGGATTTGGGCGCAAAGGTTGACTGGCGATATGAGAACAACATGTATCGTGTAATCGCCAAGGGAGAGAACGGATATGATGTAACCGTAAAGGGCGGAATTGACGGATACTGTGATTCCATTGAGGCTGCCTGCCCCGGAAGCCGCGCAAGCGTTAAGGCTTTCCTTGATCTGGTAGTTAACTGCAAACAGGCAACAGAGTACATCACAAAGAAAAAGGGCAATCCCAATAAGCTTGTGATGGCTTTAAAATACGGCAACTTTATGCGCTGTGCTTCCCACTCTGTTGAGGAAGTTCAGATTGCTTTAGGCATGCCTGAGAAAGCCAGAAATATCGTTAATACTTACTGGGGATACCTTGGCGTACCCACAGATGAATTAAACTGCATGCATTACCTTAACATGGTAACCGGCTATGTGAAGGACGGCGCAGCAATGCCTGCAAAGCGTTCACATGAGTTGTCAGAAGCTCTTATTAAAGTACTTTTGGATAATGGCGGTGAGGTTTGGTATAACAGCGAAGTTACCGAGTTCCTCACAGATGAAAATGGAAGAATCAACGGTGTCGTTGCAAACGGCGAGAAGGTATTTGCAAAAGAAATCATTTCAAATGCTATTCCTAACAACGTTTACAACAGAATGGATGAGAAGAAGGTTCCTGAGAACGAACTTAAGCTTGCCAATGCAAGAGACTTCGGTATTTCTGTTGAGACTATTTATATCGGATGTGACTGCACGGCCGAGGAACTTGGAATCAAAGACTACACAGTCTTTGTGGTTAACGATCCAAACCCCAGAGTTCAACACGATACCAGAGGCCTTTACATCGTTAACAGCTTAAACAAGGTTGTACCTGAAAGTTCACCTGAGGGAACATGTACATTATTCTTCACATACCTTTGCTATGGCTCGGATATTCCTAAAGATCTTAAGCCCGAGGAATACAAGAAGTGGAAGAATGCTCAGGCAGAGAAGTATATTAAGGACTATGAAGAGTTAATGGGAATCGATATCCGTTCACATATCGAGGAGATTTCCATAGCCACCCCCGTAACCTTTGCAAGATACCTTGGAACTCCCGATGGAACAATTTACGGATACAAGCTTTCCGGATGGGATCACCTTATGGCGCGTATTGCCCATGAGAAGGCAGATTTTACCATTCCCGGAATCACCTTTGTAGGAGGGCACTCTTCAAGAGGCGACGGATACAGCTCTGCATATATCATCGGTTACCAGAATTCCAACCGGGTGATAGGCAGATTGAAAGGGGGTAACTAATTATGAGTAAACCGAATATTAAATCCCTGGACATGATGAAGTTTACTGCAATGATTCCAAAGAGAGAGGAGAAAATTGCAGCTGCTCCCGCAAAAAAACTTCCTGAACTTAAATCATATAAGGCAAACGAACTGGCAGCAGCTCTTCACCCCACAGTTCAGCATCTTGTTGTGGCTGAGGTTATAGATGCGGCTCCCGATGTTAAGACCTTTGTGCTTAAAGCCGATGAGGAAGCAGGCACCAAGGCTTTGGCATACTTTAGTGCCGGCCAGTACTTAAGCCTTTCTCTTAAGATCGGAGAGAGCACAATTACCCGTCCATACTCTCTTTCATCTTCTCCCAAGGAAGCTCTTGAAGGAAAGTACATGTTAACAATCAAGAGAGCAGGCGAAGGCCTTGCTTCCAACTTCATTCTTGATAACTGGAAGGTTGGAGAGAAGGTTACGGCAAGCGCTCCCCTTGGAGTATTTACCTATGAGCCTCTTCGTGATGCAAAGACTGTAATCGGTCTTGCAGGCGGAAGCGGAATCACACCTTTCCGTTCCCTTGCCAAAGCAATTGCAGACGGTGATGAGGATGCAAAATTAATTCTCCTTTATGGTTCAAGAACTTTGGAGGATGCAGTTTTTGAGGCTGAGTTTAAAGAGCTTGAGAAGAGCTGCGATAAGTTTAAACTTGTAAATGTACTTAGTGACGCTGAGGCTGAAGGCTGCGAGCACGGTTTTATCACAGCTGATTTAATTAAGAAGTATGCCCCTGCAGGTGAGGATTACTCAATCTTCATGTGTGGACC
This sequence comes from uncultured Lachnospiraceae bacterium, assembly GCA_947167445.1. Lineage (GTDB taxonomy): Bacteria > Bacillota > Clostridia > Lachnospirales > Lachnospiraceae > G11. The sequence continues at coordinate 57,309 of CAMVID010000016.1, read as the reverse complement.
TCAGGCAATGTATAACTTCGCGGATAAGGAAATCGCAACCCTCGGAATCCGCCGCAAGTTCGTACGTCACGAGCTTTTTGGTGAGTACAGAAATCCTGAGAAGGATGCAGATTTTCCTAAGGGAAAAGAAGGCAAGTATACATTATCTGTTAAGATGGCAGGTAAGGAATTTACAATTCCCTGTACTTCTGAGGAATCCTTGCTTGTTGCAATGGAGAGAGCAGGAATCACCGCTCCCGCCCAGTGTCGAAGCGGAATCTGCGGCTATTGCCACTCACAGCTTCTTAAAGGCGATGTATATGTACCAAAGTCAGTTGACGGCCGCCGTCTTGCTGACCTTCAGTTTGGCTACATTCATCCCTGCATTACCTTCCCTGTAAGCGACGTCTCCATAGACGTTCCCCCTGCAAGGACGGTGTAATAAATATCTGAGAAGAATCCCGTGACTTGCAAAAGTCACGGGACTTTTTTATACTTTGGATTAGCAGAACATGAAGGGAAATTATAGCATGTACGTAATCGTAGGCCTGGGGAATCCGGGCAAGAAATATGAGAATACCCGTCACAACGTGGGCTTTGCGGTAATCGACAAGCTAGCGATTGACTGTGACATTAAAGTAAATAAAAGCAAGCACTCCGCAAAGATTGGGGAGGGCGTCATCGAGGGCGAGAAAGTGGTTCTTGCCAAGCCCCAGACCTACATGAATCTCAGCGGCATGAGCGTAAGAAGCCTCATGGACTTCTATAAGATCGACCCCGAGAGCGAGCTCATCATAATCTCCGATGATATCGACCTTCCCACAGGAAATCTTCGAATCAGAAAGAGCGGAAGCGCCGGCGGACATAACGGCTTAAAGAGCATTATCGCAAATGTAGGAACTCAGGGTTTTACCAGAATAAGAGTTGGGGTCGGAGCCAAGGTAGAGGGTGAAGATCTGGCGGACCACGTCCTTGGGCACTTCAACAAAGATGACGCAAAGATTATTGAGATAGCGGCTGAAACCGCAGCAGAGGCCATTAAGACAATGCTTACAGACGGCGTTGACAAGGCCATGAACAAGTTTAACACCAAGAAAAGAAAAGACGATGCAAGCACTACTGACCCTGCTTAATGAACTGGCGGATTTTTCCGCCATGAGGGACAATCTAAAAAAGAATAAAGCAATATTTCTAAACGGGCCGGTAGATTCGGAGAAGCTTCACTTAATCTATGGGCTCTCAGAAGGCTACAAGGTAAAAATCGTCTTAACCTACTCTGAAGCGAGAGTCAGGGAAATCATGGAGGATGCCAGACTCTATGACCGATTTGCCTTCACCTATCCTGCAAGAGACCTGATTTTCTATCAGGCGGACATCCACGGAAACCAGCTTACAAAAGAGCGAATCAGAGCCTGCAAGAGGATAATGGAAGGTAAACCCATTACTCTTGTGACGACCTTTGACGCCCTTATGTCGCCCCAGCCTCCTTTGAGTGTTCTAAAGGATGCCATGGTTAGCATCAAAAAGGACGATGATTTGGAACTGGCCTCCCTTTCAGAGAAGCTTGTTAGGATGGGCTATGAGAAAGTCTATCAGGTAGATTCCCCCGGACAGTTTTCGGTTCGAGGCGGAATCGTTGACATATACGACCTTACAGAAGAAAACCCCGTTCGTATGGAGCTTTGGGGCGACACTGTGGACTCCATCAGATCCTTTGACGTATTAAGCCAAAGGAGTATCGAGGAGCTGCAGTCCTTTACGGTTTACCCTGCGACGGAAATCATCTTAAGCAAGGAAGAGCTGGCAGCAGGCCTTAAAAAGATTGAGAAAGAGGCCGTAACTCAGGAAGAGAAGTTAAGAGCCGACTTCAAAACCGAGGAAGCTCACAGGGTTAAGCAGCAGTTTAAAGAATTAAAAGAACGACTTACCGAGTTTAATGACTTCACCAACCTGGAAAGTTATGTAAACTATTTCTATAAAGATACGGCATCTCTGGCGGATCTTATCAAAGATGAGAGTCATATATTTTTCCTTGATGAGCCCGGCAGAATAAAGGAGCACGCCGAGGCCACCGAGGCGGAGTTTAAGGAGAGCATGTCCCACAGACTTGAGAAGGGCTACATCCTTCCGGGGCAGCTAAACATCCTCTATTCCGTCAACAAAACTCTGGCAAAGCTTGCAGGGGAGCCAACGGTTGCTCTTTCGACCCTTGAAAGTAAAACCAGATTTATCTCCACTGATGCAACATTCAACATTGAAACCAGAAGTATAGCATCCTTTAATAACAGCTTTGATTCGTTAGTAAAGGATTTAAAGAAATACAAAAAGGACAGCTACAGAGTTCTTCTCCTTTCAGGCTCCAGAACCAGAGCCAAGCGTCTTGCGGAGGATTTAAGAGACCAGGAGATTCCTGCGGTTTATTCAGAAGACCCGGCAAGAGGCGTGATTCCCGGAGAAGTTCTGGTTTGCTACGGCCATGTAAGAAGGGGCTTCGTATACCCCTTGCTTAAGTTTGTCTGCATCTCTGAGTCCGATATTTTCGGCGCTGAGAAGAAGAAAAAGAAGAAAAAATTCTCACCCTATAAGGGCCAGGGGCAGGCAATTGCTGATTTCGCGGAACTTAGGATCGGCGATTATGTCATTCACGAAACCCACGGCCTTGGAATTTACAGGGGCATTGAAAAGATTGCCGTTGAGGGCATCGCCAAGGATTACATGAAGATCGAATACCGTGACGGAGGAGTCCTCTACATTCCTGCCACGGGCCTTGATCTTTTGCAAAAATACGCGGCCTCCGATTCCGGCAAACATAAACTTAATAAGCTGGGTTCCAAAGAATGGGTTAAGACCAAGACCAAGGTTAAGGGCGCAGTTGAAGAGATTGCAAAGGATCTTGTGGAACTTTACGCCAAGAGACAGGACAGGAACGGCTATGTCTACGGCAAGGATACGGTCTGGCAGAAGGAATTTGAGGAAATGTTCCCCTTTGAGGAGACTGAGGATCAGCTTGCTGCCATTGAAGCCACAAAAGCCGACATGGAAAGTACCAAGATAATGGACAGACTTATCTGCGGCGACGTGGGCTACGGTAAGACTGAGATTGCAATTAGAGCAGCCTTCAAGGCAGTTCAGGAGGGAAAGCAGGTGGTTTATCTTGTGCCCACCACAATCCTTGCGCAACAGCACTACACCACCTTTACCCAAAGGCTTAAGGACTTCCCTGTGAGAGTTGAACTTTTGAGCAGATTCCGTTCTTCCGCTCAACAGAAGAAGACCGTTGAGGAACTGCGAAAGGGCATGGTTGATATCGTCATCGGAACTCACAGAGTTCTATCCGATGACGTGCAATATAAAGACCTGGGACTTCTTATCATCGATGAGGAGCAGCGCTTTGGAGTAACTCACAAAGAGAAGATTAAGAAGTTAAGGGAGAACGTTGACGTTTTGACCTTAACGGCAACACCTATACCGAGAACCCTTCACATGTCTCTTATCGGAATAAGAGATATGAGTATCTTGGAGGAGGCGCCCGAGGACAGACTTCCCATTCAGACCTACGTTCTCGAATACAACGAGGAAATTGTCAGGGAGGCCATCGTAAGAGAGCTTTCGAGAAACGGCCAGGTTTACTATGTCTATAACCAGGTCAACAACATAGCGGATATTGCGGCGAAGATTCAGGAGCTGGTGCCTGAGGCAAACGTGGCCTACGCTCATGGCCAGATGAGAGAAAACCAGCTTGAGAAAATCATGTACGACTTTGTGGCGGGTGAAATCGACGTTCTTGTTTCCACCACCATCGTTGAGACAGGCCTTGATATCAGTAACGTCAACACCATGATCATCCACGACTCCGACAGAATGGGCCTTTCACAGCTTTATCAGTTAAGGGGGCGCGTTGGAAGATCAAATCGAACCGCATATGCCTTTTTAATGTACAAACGTGATAAAATGATTACAGAGGTGGCGGAGAAGAGGCTTGAGGCCATAAGGGAATTCACAGACCTTGGAAGCGGCTTTAAGATTGCAATGCGTGACCTTGAAATCCGTGGCGCCGGAAACCTTTTAGGGCGCACCCAGCATGGGCACATGGAAGCCGTGGGTTATGAGATGTATTGTAAGATGCTTAACGATGCGGTTAAGTCTCTTAAAGGAATTGACGAGATCAAGGATTTCCCCACGGTCATCGATTTAGATGTAGACGCTTTTATCCCGGCAGAATACATTGTAAACGAGGTCCAGAAACTCGATATCTACAAACGTATCACCGGTATAGAAACAAAGGCTGAGTCCGAGGATATGAAGGGCGAGCTTTTAGACCGTTTCGGAGCGGTGCCCACATCGGTTGAAAACCTCTTAAGGATTGCCCTTATAAGAGTGGCGGCTCACAAATTATTCTTCACGGAAATAAAGGGAAAGAACGAAAAGATTACCTTTACCTTCTATCCCGGCGCAAGGATTAACGCGGCAAAGATTCCCGAGTTCCTTTCTAACTACAAGAAGAAAATGACCTTTACCGCCGTTGGAGTACCTTATTTTACCTACAGATACGAGAAGACCGGCATAATCGATAAGGATGCCGAGAATCTTCTTAAAGATACAGAAGACATTTTGGAAAAAATGCAGATTCTACTTGAGACAGCCGAAGGATAGTTTCGGCGAAGGAGGCCCTATGGACGGAAGCTGGAATATCAAAAAACAATTTCTTGTACGTGCGGTACTGCCTGTAATAGGCCTTGGCCTGATTCTTGCAATTTGCGGCTATTATTCCTTCAGATTCGCAATGCTTGGAGAAGCCAGGAAAGACCTTGAAAATGTGGGAAATGCAGTGCTTCTTTATTACGATTACACTTACCCCGGAGATTTTGAACTCTCTGCCGAGGAAAGTTCCGGTAAGACAAAGTATGAGCTTTTAAAGGGTGATACCGTGGTTACCAGGGAATACTCCTTTATGGATGATCTTAAGGAGCGCACCAACATTGATGTAACCATCTATTATGCCGACACCATAATTCTTACAACCATCGGCGGGAAAGATGGCGCAAGACCTGTGGGTTACGGGTGCCCGGACAAAATCCTTGAGGAAGTTTTAAACGCGGGACAGACCAACTTCTATTCCGACACAGTCATAGGCGATGTGAATTACTACGCTTATTTTTCACCAATAAAGAATTCGGAAGGAAAGATTGTGGGCATGATTTTTGCCGGCAAGCCCTCTGAGGAAATTCAAAAGAGTCTGATTAAGGCTTTGATTCCACTTATCCTTATAGGAATCGTTCTGGTTATCGGAATCGGCGCCGCCAGTGCCGCTTCGGGACAGCGCTTCGTTTCCGCCATCGAGAAGGTGGATACATACTTTAAGGCGGTTTCCGAGGGTAACTTGAATGCTCTCCTTCACCAGGAGGTTGCGGGACGAAAGGACGAGCTTGGCAACATGGCAAGAAATGCCCAGACCATGCAAAAATCCTTAAAGAAACTGATTGAGTGCGACGGCCTTACAGAGCTTTTCAACCGCCGTTACGCCGAGAAGAGGCTGAATCAGGTTTATACCAGAAATACTGCCAACGAAGCTCCTTTTTGTGTTTCAATAGTAGATATTGATTTTTTCAAAAAAGTAAATGATACCTACGGACATGAGGCCGGCGATATTGTTCTTAAGGGAGTTTCGAGAATTCTTGAAAAGAACATTCAGGGCAAGGGCTACGTGGCAAGATGGGGCGGCGAGGAATTCCTTATGGTTTTCGAGCAGTCCCCTGTTAAGGAAGCTGCGGAAATCCTGGAGAGAATCAGAGGCCAGATAGAGGAATCCACATTTGTTTCCGGCTCTGATGTAATTCGTGTTACAATATCCTCCGGAGTAACTGAAAGAAGGGACGGAGTACGTCTCAACGAGCTTCTTAAGGAAGCGGATGACAGACTCTACTACGGCAAACAGTCCGGAAGGAACAGGGTTATCAGTTCTCCTGTACCAAATGCATAAAAAGATGGGTCTTACATGGAAAAAGAAGAGAAAATGATTCAGTGCTCCAAGTGCGGAGCCACAATTAAGGAGTCACAGGCGTATTGTAATTACTGCGGCTCCATAAATATTCTTGGGGCAGAAATCGACTATTTAAACAAGCTTGAGAATGTAAGAAGCGATTTGGCCCAAATGGGAGACGACTCCGATGAGGAGTTTAAGAAAACCGTTAAACTAAGCACCAAATATATCATTATCATCCTGGCTGTGGCGGTGGTTCTGATCCTTGGCTTTTTTGGCATACGATATGCTGTTAATAAAGCTGAGGAAAGTCATTACTCTGCATCTTATAATGAGATGCAGGAGATTTTTGCAGGGCTAAATGCAATGTATGAAGCCGGAGACCTGGAGGGCTTAAGGAAGTTCTATCAGGAAGAAGATCACAGCGATAACTACAGGGTTTATGACTGGGAGCACTACTACTTTATTTCTGTTTACTCTTACAGGGCCTGGTTTGAGAGCTCCCTTGAGAAATACAGGAACCCTTATGATGAGGCGGACAGATTAAACGCAAGAAAATGGGCCATCCATGATGCGGTTAACCTGCATTTTGACGCCGAAAAGGAATTCAGTGTAAGGCAGATGACCGAGGATGAGGTGGCGCAGGTTAAAGCCTGGGCGGAGGAAACAGAGAGCCTTCTTCTTGGCGAGGGGCTCATAACCGAAAAACAGTGGAATGATTTGTGTGCTGTCTATGTAAACGAGGATGGCACATACATGATGTTTGACGATTACATGAAATATTTCGACGAGAATCTAAAATAGATATAAAGAGGAGAGTACATGGCAACAGCACCTACAACACAATGCCCTTTTTGCGGTGCACCCTTAACTTTGGAGGGTGACTACTGTCCAAACTGCGGAAGCAAAAAACAGCAGTTTACCGAGCACAGGGCAAATATGAAAGCATATAAGAAGGCCTTTGAGGACACCAGAAATACGGTGGTCGCGGAGAACAGAAGAGACAGCAAGAAAGCTGCCGCCATAGCAGTCATCGCGGTTTTGGTTGCCCTGATTCTTGCTGAATTTGTAGTTACGAGAAATGCCTACAGAATAATGGCCAAGCACCAGGCAAACGTGGCCAAAAGAAACTCCGTGGCTGTGCTTGCGGCCATGGACAAATATGAGGCTAAAGAGCAGTACAAGTTCATAAGCGAGATGTGGTATGAGAACAATCTTCGTTATCTTAATGAGGAAAAAGGTTTCAGAGAATACCACGCGGTAGCCGCCATGGCGGATGCTTACGGAAACGTTGCAAGCGAGATTTCAAGTTTCATGAGACTTATAGCTGATCCGGAGTCGGATTACGAAGGGTTTGAAACCGGAGTGGAGCGACGGGCCGGTTATGTGGCAGACTACTACCACAGCTTCCTTAAGAAATATGAAGCCTATGTGACGAATTTTAAGCCTGATGATAAGTATTACACCTATCACCCCGACGGCTTTACCGAGGAACACATGGAAACCTATGGGAAGCTTAAAGAGAACTTAAGATGCATGATTTCATACTACTATGGAATTCCCATGGAAGAGATGGATGATTTTGATAAGCTGTCACAGACCAAGAAATCAATACGTCTCGTAGAGGCTGCGGAGGGAAAATATGTCAATAACGCCACAGAATAATCAAATGAATAACGGGGTCAATGTTAAACTTGGCCTGGCCTATAAGATAATAATGATTGTACTTGTCATTGTTTTCCTTGTTATGGGAATAACAATGATAAATGAACTTAAGGATGCAGGACCCTACAGGGGAGCGAGCTTTAGCAGTGTGGAATTCCGCCTCGAAAATAAAGACTTTTACAATATTAACGAGTGGTTTGCCAGAAAATCGGCATTTTTTGATTCTTTTTCCCGCAGTGAGTTAGAACTTGGAGCTGTGGGCAAATACTATGAGCAGGCTCTTCCCTACTACGCATTAAAGGCAGCAGGCGTATCCCGTGCTTCCGACTACTATGAGAGAATGGAAGAGTATAAAGGACAGATGGGAGAGTATGAGAACCAGGCTGATATAATAGATGAGATGCTTGGTGGAATTAATTAATTTTTTTGTTGGTAAGTTATGAAATCTAGAAATTTTCTTAAAGTGAGAGATGGATTCTACCATGAACTTTTCGTTCTGGTAATCCCAATCGTTGTACAGAATCTTATAACATCCGCCGTATCTATGGCGGATGTAGTTATGCTTGGAAGACTGGACCAAACTTCCCTTTCGGCTTCAAGCCTTGCAGGACAGGTGCAGTTTCTTCTTAATATTGTTTTCTTCGGGCTGGCGTCGGCCTTAACCATTCTTGCTTCCCAGTACTGGGGCAAGAAGGACACTGTGGTGGTTGGAAAGATTCTTGGAATCGGACTTATTATCTCCGTGGTGCTTTGTGGCCTTGCCACGGTTCTTGCTTTGTTTATCCCTGAGAGGGTAATAAGCATCTGGACAAATATTCCGGAATTGCAGGCAGCAGGAGCCAAGTACCTAAGATATGTGGCCCTTTCCTATCTCTTTGCAGGATTCTCGCAGCCCTACCTTTCAATCATGAAAGCCTGTGAGAGAGTAATGCTTTCCACAATGATTTCCGCCATTACCCTTGGCGCAAACATTGTTCTTAATGCATGTCTGATCTTCGGTCTCGGCCCCTTCCCAAGACTTGGAATCATCGGTGCGGCCATAGCTACCACCATAGTAAGGGGAATCGAACTTCTTATTTGCATTATTGATTTCTATCGCCAGAAAGCCCTGCCAAGAAGTATCTCCAATATGTTTAATATACCGGGCTACCTGGTTAAGGACTTTATAAAATACTGTCTCCCGGCATTTATTAATGATGCCATGTGGGGCCTGGCCTTCAACATGAATTCAATAATCATGGGACATCTGGAGTCAGATATAGTGGCGGCCAATTCAATTGTGACAGTTGCAAGAGATCTGGTTACCACAGTGGGATTCGGTATCTCTGCCGCTTCATCAATCATGCTAGGTAAGACCATAGGAGAGAACCGCCTGGAGGATGCCAGAAGCGATGCTTCATCCTTCCTTAAGGTTGCCTTTCTTGCTTCCGTGATACAGGGCCTGGTATTGCTTGCAATAAGCCCCATAATCCCAAAGTTTGTGAACCTGTCGGAAACCGCTAACCACTATCTTAAGATCATGCTTCTTATCAATACGGTCTACCAGATGGGACAGATTATAAATACCGTACTAATTGCTTCCCTCTTCAGATGCGGCGGCGACTCAAGGTACGGTATGGTTTTGGATATTGTCTGCATGTGGTTCTTCGCAGTGCCTTTGGGCCTCATAAGCGCCTTCGTGCTGAAGCTTCCATCCATCATAGTCTACCTTTTGATGTGCACCGACGAATTCGCCAAGATGCCCTTCGCCTTCTGGCATTATAAGAAGGGGAACTGGATTAAGAATTTGACGAGGTAGGGGGTGGGTTTTCCGCCTTTGCCCTCATCTTGGCCCGGTGTTTGCTCCTGTTTTTTGCTCTGCATTGTCCCAATCCTTGCCAGGCATTGTCCTTATCTAGGCTTCGAACGGATAAAATCACAAAAACTCCAATTTTATACGTCAAAAATCATGTTATGTCAACCAAATTGGTTGACATAAATTAATTAACGGTTAACATAACGCCAATTTAGTTAACATAATTCCGCAAAATATCCCCGATATGAGAAATATAAGCAGATAAAAACAAGCATTTCATGATCTTTATCCGTTACCCTGAAAATTCCTAACAAGTTATGTTAACCATATGCAGCAAAACACGAAGATTGATTGACACACTCCTCCTCTGGGCGTACAATTATAGTACGCCCACAGGAGGATTTTTTGTGAAAAGAACAATATATCATGGGTCTGAATTCATTATTCAGAAACCGGAGTTTGGCAAGGGAAAACTTAATAATGACTATGGAAGAGGATTTTACTGCACTGAGGATATAGATTTAGCCAGGGAGTGGTCCGCTGATGAGAACAGAGATGGTATTGTAAATAAATATCTGATTGATGAGACGGGACTAAAAATACTTCGCCTTGAAGAACCGGAATTTACAAGTCTTCATTGGATTGAACTTCTTTTGTCTAACAGAGATTTCAGCTTAACTACACCTCTTGCAATAGAGGGTGCCAAATATCTGCATGAACACTTTCATGCAGATACTTCAGATGCTGATGTAATAATTGGCTACAGAGCAGATGACAGCTATTTTAGTTTCGCCAAAGATTTTGTTAACGGCACTATATCATGTGCGCAATTAGGTGATGCTCTTAAATTTGGAAACTTGGGACTTCAGTATTTTATTAAGAGTAAGAAGGCTTTTGAGAGGTTGGAATTTGTTGATTCCGAATATGTCGAATCCAAAATCTGGTACCCCAAGAAGGAAATCAGAGATTCCAAAGCTAGACAGGACTATTTCAATATGGATGTTAAGAAGTACATTCGAGGGGGATTATATATGTCCCATATTCTTGAACAGGAGGTAAAACCTGATGATCTACGCATACGATAGAAACTATTTGGAATGCGCACAGCAGAATCTTGGGAACATGCTTGACCTTGCTGTTAATGAAATGAAAATTGAACTTACAGAGTTCTATCAGAAGTTTCTTTCCAGTCGTATATCTGTGTTATTTTCCAAGGGCGATTCAACTGTACTTGCAGGGAAGTCAGGGAAAGAACTGTTTACAGAAGTAATGGAGCTTGATGATGATGGCTGCGAAGAAGTAAGGGGGATAACACTTCCTTTTTCAAAAAGCCCCGAGTATTGGACGGGATGGCTATTAGCATATTATCAGTGGTACAGAGGAGTTTCCTTTCAGATTATTGACGAAGAAACTCCTATAGAAACGATTCTTCATATGTACCATCCGTACCATGAAATGGATATCACGCAGGCAATAGACAGACTAAATGAGATAAGTCAGGCAAGTAGAGCTTATTCGTATTTGAAATTATATCGCCAGCGTATGGGATATAGTCAGCAGGAACTGGCCCTAGCTTCGGGTATACCCGTCAAGACCATACAGCAATATGAACAGGGAAGGAAAAATATCAACAAAGCCTCAAGTGAGAGTATAATAACATTGGCGAACATTTTAAAATGCCAGCCGATTGACTTAATGGAACCACAAGGAGAAAAACAATGAACCCAGCATCAATGATGAAATTCATGTCAGCAATGAACACTTTCAAGAGTAACCATCCGAAGTTTGCTGCATTTATGGAGCTTCTTATTAAGAGTGGTGTAACGGAGGGTACCGTCATCGAGATTACCATGACGAAACCCGGAGAAGAACCTGTTACTGCAAACATGAAAGTGCTACAATCAGATATAGAATTATTTCAGTCATTAAAGGATATGAAATCATAAGCGTAAGAGGCGCGATATGGCTAATCTGATTATTGATACTACAAAGATAAAGGTATATGAGAGGCTTGAGTTTTTGGCAGAAGCTACGGGAAAGGATGCGGGCTTCGCTGACAAGCTTTGGCAGAGCCTTCTTGATCACGAGGACCTTTACTGGGAGTTCGTCCATTACCTTCAGACAGGAAATATCAAGGATGGAATCAAGTTCCATGGATATTCGCTGATTGATCTTTATGTGCACAGAATCGATTGCTACAACATAATTAACGACACCGGCAAGAACACTGCGGCATGCAATAAGGAGTCCATGGTGCTTGAGACTTTTATGGCCATGGCGGAGCTGATGGCGGACCCTGAGGGTTACATCAAACGCATGAATGAAGGCCGGGGAATGGATAAACTGTGATATAATAAAAGAAAAACGTGGAGGTAATTGTACTATGTGGTCATTTATCGTTTCATTAATTATCGGTGGAGTTTCCGGTTGGATTGCAGGCCAGATCATGAAATCCACACATTCGACAATCATTAACATCGTCCTTGGTTTACTCGGCGGCGTTGTCGGCGGATTCCTTGGAAGCCTTATCGGAGTAGGAGCTACCAACTGGATTGGCTCAATCCTTATTTCAGTTGTGGGTGCTTGCATCCTTATTTGGCTTTACAGAAAGTTATTTAAGTAATTATGCCAAGTCGTCATTCATCAAGCAGCCATAGTTCACATTCAAGCCACCATTCGTCGAGCCATCACAGCAGCTCCAGGAGCTACCACAGTTCCAGCTCGCACTCAAGCAGGTCCCATTCGAGCGGAGGCAGCTCATACCACAGCTATACCACCAGAAGCAGGAGCAATCAGCCCACAGGCTACAAAGGCCCTACTTCAAGAATTTATCGCTGTAAAAATCATGACTACGTTTTCTACGCTTCTTCCTGGGTGGACTCTAGGACAGGTCGACAGTATCAGACCGGTTACTACGACGAGAACGGAAACTACTATAGAGATGTAGTGTTCACGCAGCAGGGTAAGATTCTTGAAAATGCCACCGCTGTGGTCCGTTGCGATTACTGCGGCACGGAAGATTCAAGGCCCTGGGCAGACAGAGAGAAGCCCTGCGAGCACTGTGGAGGAAATGTTACGGTTGTATCTCAGGTGGACGAACTTGAGAATACAGGTACATGGAACGCAAATTCCGGCGGGGCGGGCAAGGGTTGCCTTATAGCAGTACTGATTATGATATTGCTGCCTTTTGTTATCGGAATATTCGGCTGTACCGCCGGGGCTATATATCGGGCTGTGAGGGGACCGTTTGCCAATTATTCCCAGGAAAGATTTAGCGATTACAGCTATGAATCCGAAGCGGAGCCTTACACAGACAGCGGCACCTACGGTAATACCAACAAGCTTGGGAATACACTGTATCTGAATGGAGCCAATGGCACCTACTTCATTACAACCAAAGAAGTGTACCAGGCAAATTATCAGGACGGTGGTTACAAGAAACTGGTTCTCGATTCCGACGGAAACTATTATGACAAGGAAACCGAAGGCTATGCCTATTTGAATGAGGACATAGATCCTGCCCAGTTCCAGTATTGGTTTGAAGGCATCTCCTCAGAGTACGGCGATTACGGCTGGATGGAATACGATACAGACGAGGGCCGCTGGTATATCGAGGTTGACTCCGGTGAGTGGGAACCTTTGGACAATTCTATTTATGAAGCCAATAAAGATCGCTTGTGGCATATATACTATGTGCCGTAAGTACGGAATTGTTCTATGGAGACAATATTTACAGAATTATACTAACTAAAGCACTTCTGGGCTTATTAAGGCCAGGAGTGCTTTTTTTACCCAATAAATTGCCAAAAATTTAACGAACCGCTGATATACTACGTATATCAGGTATTACCTATCCTGTAAAGGATAGGTAATACCAATAAACCCTTAATGAAAAAGGAGAAATAAAATGCGCGGTATAAAACGGATGTTATTAATTGCTTTTGCAATGATGGTGTTGCTGTCTTTGTCGGGGTGTTGCATTAGACATGATTGGGTCGAAGCAACATGTGAGGTACCTAAAACTTGCTCTAAATGTGGCAAAACAGAGGGTGAAGCACTGGGCCATGAATGGGTGGAGGCAACATGCGAAGCCCCGAAGACCTGTAGCAGATGTGGTAAAACCGAAGGTGAAGCATTGGGCCATAAATGGGTAGAAGCAACCTGCGAGAATCCCAAAACATGTAGTGTGTGTGGCAAGACCGAAGGCGAAGCATTAGGACATAAGTGGCTGGAGAATACTCCTAACTATCAGCAACCCAAGACTTGCGAAGTGTGCGGCGCAACAGAGGGTGAGCCTTTGGAGGCTTATTGTAAAGATTGGGAATTTGCTGAATTGGATAAAGATTATGATTTTTCATTGAAATGGTCGTTTCCTGATGAAGATGGTTATGCTACGAAGGTGTGGTTTACCAATTATAAAGTATTTGACTCTGACGAAACACATGAAGCCAAAGAAGGCTATGAATATAGATCTGTTGAGTGTTGGAGTGCTGGCTATGGAGCTATTCCTTCGAGCGGATTTTACGGCATTTGTGATTATTATGAGGGATGCGATCCTGATGAGGTTAGTTACTATGGAGAATCATTTCCATGTATCACAGGAGGTTATGAAAAAATGGAGGATACGGGTTGGACAAATGGTTCAAAATATGACTATTCAAAATGGGGATGGGCCGAAGACCAGACACGTACTTGTGAATATGTATATACAGTCTTGGTTCCCAAAGGATATGATGGTGCTGTTATTGCATTTTTAAACATAGCTGAGTACAGCTCAAATCTTAAGGAGAATCAGTCTATTGAAGAAAGATTGAAAGAATGTGAAAATGTTGTTTGGTTCAGATTTAAATAACAGGAGGCGAAGCAAGATGAGTTATGATGAACAATACGAAATTCTATGTAAAAATGTTGAGAACCTTAAAAAGGGAGTGAGGTTTACTATATCCGATGTTATTGCGGCTCCCCTAGCTAATGTAGGAAAGACATTCCGCAATAATGTTAATAAGGGCGTGATTAAGAACGTTAGGTTTGTCGGTAACGAATCCGGCGTCGACGAATACGAAAAAATAAAAGATTAAGAAGACCAAAGCCATGACCAAAAAGAGGATTATTCTTATATCTACACTGGCGGCAGTTTTTGTAGCCGCGGCGGCATTTATAATTGCACGTGGGTTTAAACAATCCAATGAAGGAATAACACGCTACGAATGGATTCAGATGCTGACTGAAGCATTTGAGATGACGGAAGCCGGCGAGAATGTTCCGTATTTTTCGGATGTACTGTCAGACAGCCCGTATTTTACTGCGGTACAGGCTTCATGTGAGTGGGATGTAATCGACAAAGCCGACCGATTTGACGGAGATGAGAAGGTTAACGTCAAGTATGCTGTTCTCACTGCGATGCGTGCGGTCGGAGCATTTCGTGTAAAGACTTATCTTGGCTTGAACGAGAATCCTTCAGAAGATGATTATTTAAATCTTGCTTTGGAAAAACAGCTGATTGATAAGGCACAGCTTTCTTCAAATGTTCGTAAAGAAGACGCTGAGATAATCATTGCAAGGGCAAGAGAACTGTATTTAAGCGAACTGTGGCGTGATGATTATGTGGAGGTCAAATACGCTGAAGGAGTTCGAGCACTGGAATCGAGCGATGTTATAGAGTATAACGCAGCGGATCATGAGTTGAAACTGTCTGATAATGTCCTTTCCGGGTTATCTGAAGGGGATATAATCCTGTTTGATGATTCTCAGTATGTCACAAAGGTATCGAAGAAGGTTGAGGGTATAAAACCGGATGGAAGAGTTGTACTTACGGATGCCTCTTTTGATGAAACCTTGGAACAGCTTGTTATGTCTGACATAATTCCGGTGTCGTCTGATGATATTCTTGCTGGTGTCAAGAATCTTAATGGCGATAAAATATCTGCTTATAGTGCCCCTTATTCTTCTCCCAAAGGGACAGTTATGCCAGTGTGGGATGTTTCAGGATCCTATGAAGGCGTGGCTGTTGATGTAAAGTTCACATCGGATAAGGCTGAGATAACCGTAACCTCGCATGGGACCGGAGAATCGGTAACATATGGGATTCCCGGTAGTTATCTAAAAAACTCTAAGCTTGACTTGATTGATGGAAACGGTAAGGATGGCGCAGCTGTAACAGCCGCAGGATATGCGGAAGTGTCACTGGATTTAAAAAATTTAGCTTTGGGTGTACAGACAGATTATTCTGTTTTGAATGATTTCAACTATCTGGCAATCCAGGCAGACTGCGATTTTGAACCGGGGATCAAAGTGGGCGGAAGCGTGGAAGCGGTTCTCCCCATAGCTTCTGTTCCGTTGGCAGGTTATGGTCATTTGTGTGGAGTAATGTTGGATATCAGTCTGGTGGTCAATTTGGATGGATACGCCGAATTTGCGTTGGAATTTACTCCACAGGCATCCTTTGAATACAGGAAAAACGCAGGCACGAGATATAATATGTCTGTAAATCTGCAAAAAGAAGATGGTAACATATGTGCTTCCTTGGAAGCACAGGCTCAATTTGCCCCCACTGTCTATATACTTGGAGACAATATTGCAGATATAGAACTTGAAGCCGGAGCAGGTGCTTCAGGCGAATTTACAACACGTAGGAAATCAAATATCACCATGTGTGCGGATATAGACTTTTATGCACCGATAGCAAGCTTTGGCTGGCTGAATGGAGATGGAGCCTACTTAGCAAAATGGTTGCCCAGCGGGACAATAAGTATTTATACGTCAGACAATGCTCCATATAGAAAAAAACTGCACTTTGAGAGAGATAAGAAGGGACAATGGACGCTCGTACCGGAATGCACGTATAAGGAAGGCGAGCTGGAATTCCTCCCGACGTATTATTTTGGCGAATTCGATACTGAATTCAAAAAGGTAAAAGACCATTACGAAGCCACAGGAAAGTTATATATTCAAGCATTCATTACAGACGATGATTTGAAAAAGGCGGAGGTTGGCAGTCAATTAACCTGCGTCAACACTACTTTTACGGTTACGGATGTAGGATACTATGATTCAAAGAAAACCTGTAAGTGGTATATTCTGGATGACAAATATTTGGTAGGAGGAATGCCAAATATTTATAATCCAGTAGACGAAACTAAGTGTTATTTTATCGGAGCATATCATTACTCGGACAGTGAATTTTGGGAAGAAACATTTTACGACCTTGAGGGCATCTGCGATGTTCCGGGTTGCCCACAATCATCCCCTCCCGAGTTGTACATTCTGATTGATGGGGAATACGATTTTATAACCGCAAGCAGTTCTATAGAAGATGCTCGGACGTTCTCTCCGAATACTTCAGGGCCAACGAATCTTTTCTCAGGCAACTTGCCTAATGCAAAAGGTGGAGATTGGTGGTTTGTAACGTTTGACACCGATATGAAGTCGAAAACCTATGGGAAAGTATTAGATTTCTCAGGACCTGATTACATGAGAACGGAGGAATATCGAGAAGTAATTGAATAAACAAAGCGGGCTGATTATTTGCGATCAAGCGGATTAAGAGATCTTATGGCGCAGGCGCCGGAGTGTATTTCAATTAAGCAAATCCTCCAGCATTTCATCAACATTATCATAAGATTTGCCAAGAGAAGGGTTGGCCTTCATGGCTTCAACTTCACGTAATGCTGCCAGGGTAGTCTTGTTAGGAACCCCTTCTTCGGGTGAATAATCAGGAAGCCTTTTAAGACAGTAGACTTTGCCCCTAAGGATTCATTGCCGAAAGGCGGAACAGGAGAATGGGGTTTCGACAGGAAAGTGATAATTACGAAGTAGTCATAAGGCACTTGTATTTAGACTATAAAGTGCTATAATATAAACACAAAGGCATTACCGATAGACGGTTGCCCTACATCTTTTGGTTAAAAATGACCGCAGACTTGTCAGGACTGGCGGTCATTTTTATGTGCAATCTTATAAATAAGACCGGCGAAAGCTACTAGGAAAAGTCCAATCTGTATTAAATCAGAGTAACTAACCATGGCAATCACCCCCTTTCTTACAGGGGCACACCGCCCCCTAATAAGAGGACAAACCGCCTACCGCTAGGTAATACCTTTGCTATAAACAATTATAGTATCTCAAACTAACAATTACAATATGCATATGCATAGACAAACGATTTATTTGATGATATACTAAAGTTGTAACTGATTAACCCTTGAGAGGAAAACCTATGAGTTACAGCGCCAAATCAAATAAGGCCGCCAAGAAGTACAAGAGCCAGGGTCAGAAGCAGATTGCCCTTTCATACAAAATAGACGAGTATGAGCTTGAGATCCTGCCGGCTATTAAGGAATCGGGTCTTCCCGTTGCTACATTTATCAAGCAGGCGATAATGGAGAAGATACAGTCCGAAAACCTTGATAAGAGGTCATAAATCCCAACAAACACTTGAATTTAGGCGGGAAAGTGCTATAATAAAACCACAAAGGCATTACCGATAGGCGGTTGCCCTAAGTTATTACGATTAAAAATGACCGCAAACTTTCTCAGGGCTGGCGGTCATTTTTATGTACAATCTCGTAAATGAGACTGGCGAAAGCAACCAGGAAAAGTCCAATCTGTATTAAATCAGAATAACTAACCATGGCTATCACCCCCTTTCTTAAAAGGGGCACATGGCCCCCAATTAAGAGGGCAACCGCCTACCGCTCAGGTAACACCTTTGCTTAATAGGATTATAACATCCCGAACGGATGTTTGCAATATGCATATGCATATTTTCTAAGAAGGCTCTTTTCTATTACTGATTCATCTCTTGACAAGTATAGAAATACCGCCTACAATAACCCATAGCCAAATATTTAAAGACTGTGACGAAGACAGTACCTACGCAGCGAAAGGCAAAGAGAGCCGGGATGGTGAGAGCCGGTACGAGTATCTGCATAGCGAAAATCACTTCCGAGTCGCAAACCGAAATCAGTAGAAAGTAGGATTTGCCGCAAGCTTCACGTTACGAAGCAACGTATCGCAATGAGGGAAATCCCAAAGAGCCGTACGATGTAACAGGTGGTTTAACGAATTCACTAGGGTTCGTCCTTTTACAGGACGAACCTTTTTTGTTTCCAAGGAAGCATTTACACACAAGAAAGGAGTACCAAATGTACAACAAAGTCTCCACAGACCTTAACTTTGTTGCCCGCGAGAAAGAAATCGAGAAGTACTGGAAGGACAACAACATTTTCAAGAAAAGTATGGACAACCGCAAGAAGGGCGAAACCTACACCTTCTACGATGGACCGCCTACCGCTAACGGTAAGCCCCACATCGGCCACGTTCTTACCCGTGTAATTAAGGATATGATTCCCAGATACCGCACAATGAAGGGATACATGGTTCCCAGAAAAGCAGGATGGGACACCCACGGCCTTCCCGTAGAGCTGGAGGTTGAGAAGCTCCTTGGCCTTAACGGTAAGGATCAGATTGAGGAATACGGAATGGAGCCCTTCATCGAGAAATGTAAGGAATCCGTTTGGAAATACAAAGGAATGTGGGAGGATTTCTCTGGCACAGTCGGTTTCTGGGCCGACATGGACAACCCCTACGTTACTTATCATGACGACTACATCGAGTCTGAGTGGTGGGCTTTAAAGGAAATCTGGAAAAAAGGCCTTCTCTACAAAGGCTTCAAAATTGTACCTTACTGCCCTCGTTGTGGTACCCCTCTTTCAACCGCTGAGGTTTCTCAGGGATATAAGACTGTTAAAGAGCGCTCCGCAATCGTCCGCTTCAAAGTTGTTGGCGAGGATGCTTACTTCCTTGCATGGACAACCACACCCTGGACTCTTCCCTCAAACGTTGCACTTTGCATGAACCCCACAGAGGAGTATTGCAAGGTAAAAGCAGCAGACGGCTACACCTACTACATGGCTAAGGCACTCCTTGACACAGTTCTTGGAAAACTTGCTACTGAGGATACCAAGGCTTACGAAATCCTTGAGACATACAAGGGTAAGGATCTTGAGTACAAAGAGTACGAGCCTTTGTTTGCCTGCGCTAAGGAAGTTGCTGACAAGCAGAACAAGAAGGGCTTCTTCGTTACATGCGATAACTACGTAACCATGTCAGATGGTACCGGTATCGTACATATTGCTCCTGCATTCGGTGAAGACGATGCCAACGTAGGACGTAACTACGACCTTCCCTTCGTTCAGTTTGTTGACGGCAAGGGTGAAATGACCAAGGAAACTCCTTTCGCCGGATTATTTGTTAAAAAGGCAGACCCCGAAGTCCTCAAAGACCTGGACGCAAGGGGACAGCTTTACGATGCTCCCAAGTTCGAGCACGAATATCCTCACTGCTGGAGATGTGACACCCCTCTTATCTACTATGCAAGAGAGTCATGGTACATCAAAGAAACCGCAGTAAGAGATGACCTTATCAGAAACAACAACACAGTTAACTGGATCCCTGAGTCCATCGGCAAAGGAAGATTCGGTAACTGGCTTGAGAATATCCAGGACTGGGCAATCTCCCGTAACCGTTATTGGGGAACTCCTTTAAACATCTGGGAGTGTGAGTGCGGTCACCAGGAGTGTATCGGAAGCAGAGAAGAGCTTAAGAAGTTAAGCGGAAACGATGCTGCCGAGACAGTTGAGCTTCACAGACCTTACATCGATGAAATCACATGCAAGTGTCCCAAGTGTGGCAAGGAAATGCACAGAGTTCCCGAGGTTTTGGACTGCTGGTTCGACTCAGGTGCAATGCCCTTCGCTCAGCACCACTATCCTTTCGAGAACAAGGAGCTTTTCGAGTCTCAGTTCCCTGCACAGTTCATTTCTGAGGCAGTTGACCAGACAAGAGGATGGTTCCACTCACTTATGGCGGAGTCAACCCTTCTTTTCAACAAGGCTCCTTATGAGAACGTAATCGTCCTTGGCCATGTTCAGGATGAGAACGGTCAGAAGATGAGTAAGTCCAAGGGTAACGCAGTTGATCCCTTCGATGCTTTGGAAAAATATGGCGCAGACGCCATCAGATGGTACTTCTACATCAACTCAGCACCCTGGCTTCCCAACAGATTCTCCGGTGACACCGTTACCGAGGGTCAGAGAAAGTTCATGGGCACCCTTTGGAATACATATGCATTCTTCGTACTTTACGCTAACATCGATAACTTCGACGCTTCCAAGTACACCTTAGAGTACGACAAGCTTCCTGTTATGGATAAGTGGGTTCTTTCCAGACTTAATACCACGGTTGGAGAGGTAGACGACGATTTGGCCAACTACAGAATACCCGAAGCTGCAAGAGCACTTCAGGAGTTCGTGGACGACCTTTCAAACTGGTACGTAAGAAGAAGCAGAGAGCGTTTCTGGGCAAAAGGCATGGAGCAGGATAAGATCAACGCTTACATGACCCTTTACACAGCTCTTGTAACCATTTCAAAAGCAGCTGCTCCCATGATTCCTTTCATGACAGAGCAGATTTACTTAAACCTTGTATATAACATCGATAAGACTCAGCCCGAGTCCATCCACCTTTGCGACTTCCCTGAAGTTAAGAAGGAGTGGATTGACACAGAGCTTGAGGCTTCCATGAAGGAAGTTCTTAACGCTGTAGTTCTTGGACGTGCAGCAAGAAATACTGCAAACATCAAGAATCGTCAGCCCATCGGCAAGATGTTTATCAAGGCTGAAAAAGAACTTGACGATTTCTACACAGAAATCATCAGAGATGAATTGAATGTAAAAGAAGTTGAATACACCGACGACGTAAGAGAGTTTACATCCTACTCCTTCAAGCCCCAGCTTCGTACCGTAGGACCTAAGTACGGCAAGCAGCTTGGCGGCATCCAGAAGGAACTTGCTTCCCTTGACGGAAACAAGGCTATGGATGAGCTTAACACCAATGGTGCTCTTAAGTTCATGGTAGGTGACGTAGAGGTAGAACTTACCAAGGATGATCTTCTTATCGAGATGACCAAGAAGGAAGGCTTTGAGGCAGTTGAAGATTACGGCGTAACCGTTGTTCTTGACACCAACCTTACACCTGAACTTATCGAGGAAGGTTTCGTCCTTGAGGTTATCAGTAAGATCCAGACCATGCGTAAGGACATCAACTTCGAGGTTATGGACCGCATCAAAGTCGGCATCACAGGAAACGAGAAGCTTGCAGCCATCGTAACCAAGAATAAGGATGCCATCGCTACCAAGGTTCTTGCAGAAGTTATCTCCACAACAGATACCTTTGCAAATGCAAAGAACTGGAACGTAAATGGCGAGGAAGTAGCCATCTCCGTAGAGAAGAACTAAACCGCAAAGGCGGATGTGCAGGTTGGGGACAGGCCCCGATTGCACAATAAAGAAAGGCCCGGAATCATATCATATGTCATAGAGGCACTCTGAGGACGTTCCTACTTAGCGAGGTTTTTTACGAGCTTAGTAGGGCTACGTCCGAAGCGTAGTGCGAACGCGCCTCGAGACATATGATTGATTCCGGGCCTTGTTGGTTCTGCCTTGTTGGTTCTGCCTACCCGGCCAGGTCCACCTGCTGCACGGTGCCGGCGACACCGGATTCGTAGAGGAACATTCCGGTGGAGCGGAGGCGTGCAGTGTCAAGGTTGTCGTCGTCTTTATAGTGGAAATTGGTGGCCTGACGGCCAAGATAGATGGCGCCTACGCCCTTGTCCGCAAGGGAGTAGAGTGTGTCGGTGCCGTCTGCCTCTTTAACCCAGATTTTCACCTTATTCCAGATTTCATCATTTTCATCAATCCAGCCGTTTCGGTCTGAATCGTACTTCGAAAGATCATAGAAGCCGTCCCCGGTCTTGGTGCCAAAAAGCTCACGGCCATCGTTTATAACTCCGTCTTCGTTAAGGTCAAGGGCCAACATTCCCGTGCCGGGGCCAAAGGCGTGAATCTCATCCTTAATTCCGTCACTGTCCAGATCAAAGAAGAATTTCTGGTCGGAAATCTCAGCCACGTCGCTGTCGAGATTTATAACCAAAGGATCGCAGAAATTAACAGCCTGGGCGAAGGTTTGACCATATTCGGCATAGAAGGTTCGGCTCATGGAAACATCCAGATTAAACTGAATCTCCCGTCCCGTGGAGTCCACAACGGTGCCTGAAGTGGAGAAGGAATAGGCCTCGTGCTCGGTATATGAGTAATTCTCCTCATAGAGGAGCGATACCTGGCTTGGGTCAGTGGCTTCAGTACCCTCAGTGTGGCACTCTGCTAAGGATGTCCCCTCACGAAGGCTGTCCCGATATTTTTTGCCCTTGTTAAAGAGCTCTTCAAGGTACCTGATAAGCTGCTGTCTGAACTCATCCATGGCTCTTAAAGGATTGGATTCCGTGATTCGTTCAGCCTTGGAAATCCTTGATAAAGGCCTTCCGGAACTCATCATGGAAAGAATCTCGTCAACGCTTGCGGCATTCCCCGCCGTATCCTTTTCCGCCGATGTGGAAGAATCCACAGTTTCTACAGCTTCCTCTCCTTTCTTCAAAGTCTGTCCGTCCAATTGGTTGTTTACGTCCCTGTCAAATAAGCCGGCAAAGTTCCCGGGCATATTTGCACCATTACCTGCATAGGAGCCAACGACTTTCTTCTGATAAGCCTGGGTCACGACGTAGGTATTGGTGGATTCCATTCCGAGGTTGAAAGAATTGATTTTCATATTTTTCCCTCCTTATGGAATGATATAGATATTGCGGATTTTGCCTAAAAAAGGGCAAAAAAGTACCTCCAACAAAGCATTGGCAAGATGCTCCGCCGGAAGTACCATCCATGGTCATTATATATATCGGTAAAATCGTAAGAATCTTTAACCCAACTTGTAAAAAAACTTCTATCCAATTATAATGAATCCGTCCACGAATTTTACCCGGAGGAACTTAAATGATCAGATTCATAATTATTATTTTATTTATTTTAATTTTCTTTATCGTAAGCATTATTCTGCTTCCCATCACATGGCTCATCGGCGTGTTTAACAAGAAGGCCATGAGAAACATAAGCTTAAGCATAATAAAGTGGGTATTTTCAACAATCGTTTGGCTTGCAGGCACAAGGCTTGAGGTGAGAGGCCTTGAGAACGTGCCCGAGGACCAGCCTGTACTCTACGTTGGTAACCATAGAAGCTTTTTCGACATCGTAATCAGCATGATGTACGTAAAGAGGGTTACAGGCTACATCTCAAAGAAGGAAAACAAAAAGGTCCCCTTCCTTGCTCAGTGGATGGTGAACCTTAACTGCCTTTTCCTTGACAGAAGCGATATCAAGCAGGGTCTTAGCATTATCCTTAAAGCCATTGACCTAGTAAAAGAGGGCTACTCCATCTGCATATTCCCCGAGGGCACCAGAAACAAGGAGGAGGGAACCTTCCTTCCCTTCCATGAGGGCAGCTTCAAGATTGCCCAGAAGAGCGGATGCCTCATTCAGCCCTTCGTTTTCTACAACTCGGCGGCGATTTTTGAGGACCATTTCCCCAAAGTAAAGAAGGCCCACGTGGTGCTTCAATACCTGCCCCCCATTGACATGAAGGCAATGGAGAAGGAGGAGGCAAAGCACATCGGAGCCTACACTCAGAAGCTTATCGAGGACGCCTACTTCGCCATCAAGCAGGAAGTAGCCAATCAATAAAAGCGAATCGCAACAGACGACGAATCAATAGTCGTTATCAGACGGCGCCACAAAGTAGTCACCTGAAAGGATTTGTGCAAGCATGTAGATGTAAGCTGCATTGCTTCGCAGATCCTTTAATTTATACTCATCTTTTTCGTATATATAATCTTCTGAGGTAAAATTCCGACCTCTAAAATAATGCTCATGGTTACTTATTACGCTGGCGTACTCATCATTGGTGAGGACGTAGTTTGAGGTGGAAAGAATCACCATGTTCCAAAGAAGACTTTCGAAGGAATCATCCCCGTCTATGACAGAAACCATAAAGGAATCGTCTCTGGCTGCCTGAGAGATAATCTCCCCGTTTTTCATAAGATTCTTCATAAGGGACTGGCATTTTCCAACGGAAACGGCCTTCCTGGTAAGCATGTATGTAACCGATGAATAAAGATTCCAGTGGTCGGTTTCAATATCAACGCTTGAAGGCAACAGCTCGTTGGCGTAGGTGTAGTAGCTTTGAAGGCCCGAAGCCCTGTATAATTCCACTGCAGCGGCGGCCAAAACAGAAGCTGAGGATGAGGAGGAAGATATGGCTTTTTCCTTCTCCAGATACTTCCAGGCCATGTCCGCGGCCTTAAGACAGATGGAGGCGTACTCCGCATCCACGTCCTTATATACATAGGAAAACTTCGCCATAACAGCTGCGAAAGCTGCGCTGGCTGCATAATCAACGGGAGCCAGGTTATAGGTTACAGACACGTTGTCGTTAACGGTGTAAAGGCTCTTGAAAACGCCACCCGAAGTCTCATCCTGCAAAGAAAGCATCCACACAGACTCGTGATAGAGCTGGTCAAGAATTCGAATGTCACCTGCATCGTTTGTGAACTCAGCGAAGGACTGAGGGAAAAGCTCGTAGGCCGTAAGAAGCGTCATCATGGTCTCGGCGGCAATCTCCACTTCCTGGGTTCCGTTTTCGTCCGTAATCCAGCCACCCTGGATAATCTTCTCAATCTCCGCCCCCTTGGTGTCCCTGGCCTTTACGGAGATTCTTTTCTCCCTTACCATATCAAGAACATCCAAAGCGTCGGGCACAATGCCTCTTATTAACTCGTCGGTAACCACAAAGGGATAGCTTTCCCCAAGGCCCGGGCATTTAATATAGTAACTTCCGTTTTTCTTAAGGTCGGTGAAATTCCCGTATCCCAAAGGCGCAGTACCGCCCGCAGGGTGTCTCTTGGTCTTCACGACTCCGCTGTAGACTCTCTTTCCCGTATCGGCGTCCATGACATCAAAGGTCTGAGGCAGTGAATCTGAGGTAAAAACCACAACTTTCTCAGCTTCCGTTTCAAAGCCCGCCTTATCCGTAACGATGTGGGGAATAACCACAGGAACGCTGTCATAAAGATGGGGCTCCTCATTCATGCTGAGGAATTCCTCAGTCTCTGTGGCATACTCCATCCTGAAACCTGGAACCGAGCAGGATACAAGAAGACTTGCAATGCATGCAGTTGTAATAATCGGGAAAGTTTTGGACTTCATAACCATATTATAGCCCCGATGTGACAGGGGAGAAAAGGAGAATTTTTCATACATCGTTGTAAATATGCAGAAAATAGGCTAAAATAAAAACAATCTTGGCTTTTAAGGAGGAGTAAATTTTGAAGAAGAACACTATTCAGAAATTCGACAAAGACCTTTTTAAACGCAGTGTACTCTATAACGTCAAAACTCTGTACCGTAAGACCTTAGAGGAAGCTACGGATCAGCAGATTTTCCAGGCAGTATCCTACGCAATCAAAGATGCGGTGGTCGATCACTGGCTTACTACCCAGAAAGAATACGAGAAGGAAGACCCCAAGACACTCTACTATTTATCCATGGAGTTTCTCATGGGACGTGCCCTCGGAAATAACATTATAAATCTGAAGGCCTACAAGGCCGTAAAGGAAGCCCTTGAAGAACTGGGACTTAACCTTGATGTGATTGAGGATCAGGAGCCCGATGCAGCTTTGGGAAACGGCGGTCTCGGAAGACTTGCGGCATGCTTCCTTGATTCCCTTGCAACCTTAGGCTACAACGCATACGGCTGCGGCATCAGATACAGATACGGAATGTTTAAACAGGAAATCCGTGACGGCTATCAGGTGGAGGTTCCCGACAACTGGCTTGTTAACGGAAATCCCTTTGAATTAAGAAGACCCGAGTACACCAAGATTGTTAAATTTGGCGGCTATGTAAATGTATATATGGACGAGAAGGGCAGAAACAATTTCGTCCAGGAAGATTATCAGTCGGTTAAGGCCATTCCCTACGACCTTCCTATCGTGGGTTATGGTAATGGCATCGTAAACACCTTAAGAATCTGGGACGCAGAGCCTGTTGAGTGCTTTAAGCTTGAGTCCTTTGACAAGGGTGATTACCAGAGAGCCGTTGAGCAGGAGAACCTGGCAAGAAATATCTGTGAGGTTCTTTACCCCAACGACAACCACTATGCCGGCAAGGAATTAAGACTTAAACAGCAGTACTTCTTCATTTCAGCCTCCGTTCAGGAAGCAGTTGAGAAGTATTTAAGAAAACATGATGACCTTCATAAGTTCCACGAGAAGGTTGTGTTCCAGCTTAACGATACACATCCCACAGTGGCTATTGCAGAGCTCATGAGAATCCTCATGGATGAGCATTATTTCACATGGGAGGAAGCATGGGAGGTTACCTCCAAGACCTGTGCTTACACCAACCACACAATCATGTCGGAAGCTTTGGAGAAATGGCCCATTGAGCTCTTCTCAAGACTTCTTCCCAGAATCTACCAGATTATCGAGGAAATCAACTCCAGATTCATCCGTCAGATTCATGATAAATACGATAACACCGGTGTAAATGTGGATGAGAAAATCAGAAAGATGGCCATCATCTACGACGGCCAGGTTAAGATGGCTCACCTTGCAATCGTAACGGGCTTTTCCGTAAACGGCGTTGCAAGACTTCACACCGAAATCTTAAAGAATCAGGAACTTAAGGACTTCTATGAGATGTATCCCGAGAAGTTCAACAATAAGACCAACGGTATTACCCAGCGTCGTTTCCTTCTTCACGGCAATCCCTTGCTTGCGGATTTCGTAACAGGAAAGATTGGGGATGACTGGATTACAGACCTGCCTCAGATTGCGAAACTGAAAGTTTATGCAGATGATGCCAAGGCTCAGCAGGAGTTTATGAACATCAAGTACAGAAACAAGGTTCGCCTTGCGGAGTACATTGCGGAGCATAATGGCATCGAAGTTGATCCCAGGTCGATTTTTGACGTGCAGGTTAAGAGACTCCACGAGTATAAGAGACAGCTCTTAAACATCCTTCACGTAATTTACCTCTACAACAACCTTAAAGAGCATCCCGAGATGGACTTCACTCCCCGTACCTTTATTTTCGGGGCAAAAGCAGCAGCGGGCTACGCTACGGCAAAGCTCACCATTAAGCTCATTAATTCCGTTGCGGATGTGGTTAACAACGACCCCGTAATTAACGGAAAGTTAAAGGTGGTCTTCATCGAGGATTACAGAGTATCAAATGCAGAGATTATCTTCGCTGCGGCAGATATTTCCGAACAGATTTCAACGGCCAGTAAGGAAGCCTCCGGAACCGGTAACATGAAGTTCATGCTTAACGGTGCGGTTACCATAGGAACCATGGACGGCGCCAACGTTGAGATTGTTGAGGAAGTTGGAGAAGAAAACGCTTTTATCTTCGGATTATCATCAGAAGAGGTAATAAACTACGAGCAGCGCGGTGGCTATAACCCCAATGATATCTTTAATTCAGACCCTGATATCAGAAAGGTTCTCATGCAGCTTATAAACGGCACCTTTGCACAGGGTGACCCGGATCTGTTCAGACCCTTATATAACTCACTCCTTAACACTCAGAACTCTTCAAGAGCCGATACTTACTTTATCTTAAAGGACTTCAGATCCTACGCCGAAGCTCATGAAAGAATTGAGGAAGCCTATAAGGATGAGAAGAGATGGGCGAAGATGGCAATGCTTAATGTGGCAAGCGCCGGAAAGTTCACCTCAGACAGAACAATACAAGAGTATGTGGACGACATCTGGCATCTTGATAAGGTGACACTCAAATAATTAATAATAAAGGAAAAATATCAGCATGATCGAATTAACAAAAGGCGGAGCTTACCTGGTTAAGGGCACTACCCTTATTGAGGAGAATTCAGGTGAAGCTTCAGGCTACAACAAGGAAGAGGCTTTAAAGGGAACCATGGCATATGGCATCCTTAAGGCTCACAACACATCCGATAACATGGATAAGCTTAAAATTCGTTTTGATAAGCTTACATCCCATGACATCACATTTGTAGGTATCATTCAGACAGCAAGAGCATCGGGACTTGAGAAATTCCCCATGCCCTATGTTCTTACCAACTGCCACAATTCACTTTGCGCAGTAGGCGGCACCATCAACGAAGATGACCACATGTTTGGACTTACCTGTGCCAAAAGATACGGCGGAATCTACGTTCCTCCTCACCAGGCGGTAATCCACCAGTTTGCCCGTGAGATGCTGGCAGGGGGCGGCAGAATGATCCTTGGTTCCGACTCCCACACCCGTTACGGTGCCCTTGGTACCATGGCTATGGGTGAAGGCGGTCCCGAGCTTGTTAAGCAGCTTCTTAACCAGACCTACGACATTGATAGACCCGGCGTAGTGGCTGTTTACATGGAGGGTGAACCAACATTTGGCGTTGGACCTCAGGACGTGGCTCTTGCCATAATCGGCGCAGTATTTAAGAACGGCTATGTTAAGAACAAGGTAATGGAGTTCGTAGGACCCGGTGTGGCTAAACTTTCCGCAGATTTCAGAATCGGCGTTGACGTAATGACCACCGAAACCACCTGTCTTTCATCCATCTGGCAGACAGATGCAGAAATCGAAGAGTTCTACGCAATCCATAACAGACCTGAGGATTACAAGGAGCTTAAGCCCGCTGATGTGGCTTACTATGACGGCGTCATAAAGATTGACCTTTCTAAGGTTAAGCCCATGATTGCCATGCCTTTCCATCCAAGCAACACTTACACCATCGAAGAGCTAAACGCTAATCTTTCGGACATCTTAGCTGATGTTGAGGCAAAAGCGAAAGTATCTCTGGGTGAGAATGTAAACTTCACTTTAAGAGACAAGATTAAGAACGGAAAACTTTACGTAGACCAGGGCATCATCGCAGGATGTGCCGGCGGCGGATTCGAGAATATCTGTGCTGCCGCAGACATCATGGATGGCAAGTTCATAGGTTCTGACGGTTTTACCTTCAGTGTATATCCCGCATCAATGCCCATATACATGGAACTTATCAAGAACGGTTCCGCAGCGAAACTTATGGAGAGCGGTGCAGTGCTTAAGACAGCATTCTGCGGACCCTGCTTCGGCGCAGGAGACACACCTGCAAACAACGGCTTCTCCATCAGACACTCGACCCGTAACTTCCCTAACCGTGAGGGAAGTAAGCTTCAGAGCGGACAGATTGCATCCGTTGCACTTATGGATGCAAGATCAATTGCCGCTACGGCAGCCAACAAAGGTTACCTTACTCCTGCAACAGAGTTTGAGGGTACATTTGGAAAGTACAAATATCACTTTGACACCAAGATTTACGAGAATCGTGTATTTGATTCAAAGGGCGTTGCGGATCCCAACCAGGAAATCCAGTTTGGTCCCAACATTAAGGACTGGCCCAAGATGTCACCCCTGCCCGACAACCTCGTATTAAGAGTGGTATCAGAGATTCACGATCCCGTAACCACCACTGATGAGCTTATTCCTTCAGGTGAGACCTCAAGCTACAGATCTAATCCTTTAGGCCTTGCAGAGTTTACCCTCTCAAGAAAGGATCCTGAGTACGTAGGTCTTGCAAAGGATATGCAGAAAGCTCAGAAGGCAGTTGAAGAAGGTAATTGCGCCAAGGACGGAAAGCCTGATATCAAGCCTGTAATGGAAGCAATCAAGGCAGAGTTCCCTGACATCTCCTGTAAGATTTGTGGCTATGGTTCCACAATCTTTGCGGTTAAACCCGGCGACGGTTCCGCAAGAGAGCAGGCAGCCAGCTGCCAGAAGGTTCTTGGAGGCTGGGCTAACATTGCTAACGAATATGCCACCAAGAGATATCGCTCCAACCTTATTAACTGGGGTATGCTTCCCTTCATTATCAAGGAGGGAGACCTTCCCTTCAAGAGACTTGATTACATCTTTATCCCCGAGATTAAGAAGGCGGTGGAGACCAAGGCTGAAGTCATTAAGGCATACACAGTTACAGACAAGGGACTTGTTCCTTTTGAGATGACCCTCGGAAACCTTACAGACGAGGAGAGAGAGATTATTCTTAAGGGCTGCCTTATCAATTACAACAGAGTATAAAAAATTTTCATATAGGGGTTAACTTATTATCTGACAAGCCGATATATAAGATACAGAAACGGATGACTATGCTCCATGGAGGGAGCGGAAAGAGAGGCAGATATGAGTGTAAACGGAATTACAAGTGCGGTGAACAGCTACAGCACATATACTGCTGAAGCTAAGAAGGCACCGACTGCGAAATCCGAAGCAGCCGACATCACCAAGGCTAAAGAAGAAGCCGGCGTGGTTTACGAGCCTTCAACTAAGGAAGCAGTTGCTGAGAAGCCGGCAGGCAATAAGAATAAGATTGCCGATCCTGACTTGGTTGCCAAACTCCAGGCTGACGCTGATGCAAGAGTAGCTCAGTTTAAGGCACTGGTTGAGCAGCTGATGTCCAAGCAGGCCAATACTTACGGAAATGCCAACGATATTTGGGCATTTTTGAGAGAGGGCAATTTCACGGTTGATCCCGCAACCAAAGCACAGGCTGAAGCTGACATTGCCGAGGACGGTTACTGGGGTGTTGAGCAGACATCAGACAGGATTATCGATTTCGCAAAGGCTTTGGCAGGGGATGACCCCGAACAATTAAATAAGATGCTGGATGGCTTTAAGAAAGGTTTCAAACAGGCCGAGAAGACCTGGGGCGGAGAACTTCCCGATATTTCTAAGCGTACATACGACGCGGTTTTGAAGAAGTTCGACGAGCTTATCAATAAACCTGAACAGGCTGAAGCATAAAGAAAACAAGTAAACAGGATAAACTAAGGCAGCAGGCGAAAGTCTGTTGCCTTGTTTTTTGCCCCCGGATTGTATATAATTTAGTACAAAGATTGTATACAGGATGCAAGATACCAAAGCATCCCCAAAGGGGGAGATACAGCAAATGGACATTATTAAACGAAAAGCCTACGCCAAGATCAATCTTTGTCTGGATGTTCTAGGCAAGAGAGAGGACGGTTATCACGAGGTTTCCATGATCATGCAGACCATCGGCCTTTGTGATGATGTGACCTTAAGAAAGCAGGATGAGGGAATAAGCCTTTCCATAAACGGGGCAGACCTTCCAACAGACGAAAGCAATCTTGCCTACAAGGCAGCAAAGTTAATGATAGACACCTATGATATCAAAGGTGGAGTGAAGATTTCCCTTAAGAAATCAATCCCCGTGGCAGCAGGACTTGCCGGGGGAAGCAGTGATGCCGCTGCGGTAATGATGGGAATGAATGAGTTATATAACCTTGGCAAAACAAAGGATGAATTATGTGACCTTGGAGTGAAGATCGGAGCAGATGTACCCTACTGCATTAAAGGCGGCACCGCTTTGGCAGAGGGAATCGGCGAGAAGTTAACACCCTTGCCCGAGGCTCCAGGCGCCACAATCCTTATTGCGAAACCTGACATTGCGGTTTCCACCAAGGAAGTGTATACAGCCCTTAATGTGAAGGAATTAAAGGCTCATCCTGATGTTGACGGCATGACTAAAGCCATTGTCCGCCACGACCTTGACGGAGTAATCGAGAGAATGGGAAATGTACTTGAGAATGTAACTATAAGGAAGTTCCCTGTAATAGATGACATTAAACAGCTGATGAAGGAACACGGCGCAGAGAACGCTTTAATGAGCGGTTCAGGCCCTACAGTATTCGGAATTTTCTACGATCAAAGAAGGGCGGCGGAATGCTTTGGCATTATAAAAAACAGCGGCCTCGCAAAGGACGTAGCCCTTACAACTTTTGTAACACCCTAGAAGACAAGAGGGGAGGATTAAATGCAGGATAATCTGTCAATTCCAATTGATGACTATTTACCGCTTCGGGACGTGGTCTTTAAGACCTTAAGACAGGCCATTCTCACGGGAGAACTTAAGCCCGGAGAGAGACTTATGGAGATTCATCTGGCCAACAGACTGGGAGTCAGCAGAACCCCCATAAGAGAAGCAATACGTAAACTTGAATTAGAGGGACTTGTGATAATGATGCCAAGGCGCGGGGCTGAGGTTGCGGAGATTTCCGAGAAGAGCCTTAAGGACGTTTTGGAGGTCAGACGATCCCTTGATATTCTGTGCGCAGAATTGGCCTGTGAGAGAATCACCGACGAGGGAATCGAAGCCCTTGAGAAGGCGGGTGTGGATTTTGAAAAAGCGACGGAAACCAAAGATGCGAAAATAATTGCCGCAGCGGACGTGGCTTTCCACGACATAATTATCGGAGCTACAAACAATGACAGACTGATTACCCTGATCAACAACCTTTCCGAGCAGATGTACAGATATCGATTCGAGTACATCAAGGATGAGAGCCAGCATTCTAACCTTGTCAAGGAGCATGAGGAGATTATAAGTGCCATCAGAAACAGGGATAAGGCTGCAGCTGCCAGATCTGCAGGGGTTCACATCGACAATCAGGAGATTTCAATCCTTAAGCAGATAAACCTTAACCACAGGGAACATGAATCGAGGAAGAAACATGAGTAACAAAGACGTAAATGCGCCCATCGGCGTTTTCGATTCCGGCGTCGGGGGACTGACTGTAGCAAGAGAAATAATGCGACAACTCCCCAACGAAAGAATCATATATTTCGGAGATACCGCCAGAGTTCCCTACGGAAGCAAGTCTAAGGAAACAGTTACAAGGTATTCCAAGCAGATAGTAAGATTCCTTTTGGAGCATGACATCAAGGCATTGGTTGTGGCCTGTAACACCGCATCAGCCTACGCCCTTGACGAAATCGAGAAGGAGCTTACAATTCCTGCGGTAGGTGTAGTTAAGCCCGGCGCCAAGGCGGCAACGGAAGCCACCAAGAACGGCAAAATCGGTGTAATCGCCACAGAGGGAACCATCGCAAGCCACCTTTACGATACCTACATCACAAACCTGGGGGGCGACGTAAAGATTTACAGTAAGCCCTGCCCCTTATTCGTGCCTTTGGTTGAAGAGGGCCTTCTTGAGGACCCTGTCACCGAGGAAATCGCAAGAAGATATCTGGCAGAGCTTATAGATATCGACATTGACACACTGATTCTTGGATGTACCCACTATCCCTTGATCAGAAAGACCATAGGCAAAGTCATGGGAGAGAGTGTAACCCTTGTTAACCCTGCCTACGAAACCGCCAAGGAACTGGAACGTGTGTTAGAATCCAACAATCTCCTTAACGAAACAAGGCCGGCTCTTGGAGAGCAGCAGTACAGTTTCTATGTAAGTGATGCCGCTGACAAGTTTAAGACCTTTGCCAACACAATAATCAAGTACGGAATTCTTTCCGCCAAAACCATCAACATCGAGGAGTATTGATGAAAAAGGATATAACCCTTACAATTAAGGGCCTGCATTTAGCGGATGACGAAGAAAATACATTGGAGACAAGACATGAGGGCAGCTATTTCTATAAAGATGGGCTGCACTATGTCCTTGCCAAAGAAGTAAACGAAGGTGTGGTAACAGACCTTCGTCTTACATTTGATGAGAAAAGTTTAAAGGTCAGAAGATCCGGCGAAATCACCACGGAGCTTACCTTTGAGCCTGATATGGTACATGAGACCATGTACAGAACGCCCTTTGGTTCTTTGCCTGTTAAGACCCACACTTCGGAATATTATGTAAACCTTCAGACCATAGAAAAAGGGCTCATCGAGGGAGCCCTTAAATACAAACTTTATGTGGACGGAAATGTTAATTCCGACGCTACTTTGGTCTTCAAAGTAGAGGAGAAATAGCGCTTTTACTTAATAGGCTTAGCGCCGGCCTTCTCCTGCATCTTCTCAACGAAGGCTTTGAATTTGCTTTTCTTCTTAACTTCGGCCTGAACAGCCTTGCCGTGAAGTCCCTTAACCTCAGTAATGTAAATACCGCTGACAGAAGCCTTAACTTCCTTCTTTACAGGGATGGAATCGAAAATCTTCTCATCGCACACAAGAGAAAGAATCTGGGGACCAACCTTGGCTTTGACAATGGGAAGCTTGCTGCCTCTTAAAAGCTTTGGAGTCTGGTCGATAACCATCTGAGGAAGACCGGATTCCTTGATTTTCATTCTCTTCTTATCGATTATAAGCATTGATACAGACTGCTTTGCTGCATCAATCTGAGCCTGCTGTGCTTCCTGTCTCTTCTGAGCCTTCTTGCCGAGAAAATATAAAACAATCACGCCTACGAGTAAAACGGCCGCGATGACAATCATAACAATAGTAAATGTACTCACAAATATATCCTCCGTATTTCAATAGACACCTACGCGTCACAAAGGGTATTTTATCATCATTTATATCAATAATCAACATTTTGCGTTATACTATATACCATGGAAACATTTTTGAGTGGAGTAAAAACAGCAGCAATCTTCATTTGGGAAAACCTGGTATGGATTAACCTTATTTTTGCCATAATTATCGTGTTTTTCCAGAGACGTGATCCCAAGTCCGTGTGGGCTTGGCTTCTTGTACTTTATTTCGTTCCGATTCTGGGATTTATCTTCTATCTTCTCGTCGGTTCCGATATGCACAAGCGTAAGATCTTCGTCACCAAGGGAATTGAAGACCGGATCAACAAGGCCATCAGACAGCAGGAGTATATGCTTAAGCACGCTGATGTTGAGCTTATTGCGCCCAAATTGTCGGGCTTTGCGGACCAGGTTATGTTTAACCTTGAGACCCAGGGAAGTGTCCTTAGCGATGACAACGATATAGATATTTTCACCGACGGTCGCACCAAGTTTGACAGACTTATAGAGGATATTAAAGCTGCAAAGAAGTCCATTCACATCGAATATTACATTATTAAAAAGGATGAGCTTTTCTTAAGCATCCTTGAGGAACTTAAGAAGAAAGCTGCCGAGGGCGTTGAGGTAAGAATCCTTTTTGATGCCATGGGATGCAGAAGTGTTAAGCATAAATTCTGGAGGGAACTTAATTCTTATGGCATTAAGACTGCCGAATTTTTCCCTGCGATCTTCAGGCGTATCAACATCCGAGTCAACTACCGTAACCATCGTAAAATCGTGGTTATCGACAATAAGATCGGATACGTCGGCGGCTTCAACATAGGCAAAGAATATATAGACAAGGATGAGAAGTTCGGCCACTGGAGAGACACCCATCTTCGAATTGTGGGAAGTGCCGTAACGGGATTGCAGCTTCGGTTCATCCTTGACTGGAACTATGCCGCTCACGAGAATCTTTTCGAAACCGACAAATACTTTGAAAATGTGGAATCAGGAGTCAGGGATTATTCCGAGGTTCAGATTATCACGTCTGGCCCCGATTCCCTTGAGCAGAACATCAAGAATAACTATGTAAGACTTATAAATAAGGCAAAGAAGAGTATCTATATACAGACCCCCTACTTTATCCCCGATGAGTCGCTTTTGACGGCTTTGTATATTGCCATCAAATCAGGGGTTGAGGTCAATGTCATGATTCCCTGTAAGCCGGACCATCCTTTTGTTTACTGGGCAACCTACTCATATGTTGGAGACCTTGTTATGGCGGGAGCCAAGTGCTACACCTACGACGCGGGATTCCTTCACGCCAAGGGCATGATAGTAGATGACAAAGCTTTTTGCTATGGTACAGCCAACATGGACATCCGCTCCTTCGCCCTTAACTTCGAGGTTAACGCCATCGTCTACGACGAGGAGAAGGCAGTGGAGATGCGTAAGTATTTCGAGAAGGATGTGGAGAATTCCACCCTTATTACTTCCGACCACTACGCAGCCAGATCCCTGCCCTTCAGAATGAGAGAGCAGATTTGCAGGCTTTTCTCACCGCTATTGTAAGTTTTAGTGGAGAAATGCCCGAATTTGTGGTATAAAGAAATGTGAATATTTTTTTGATGTTTCAGTTTTAGAGAGTGAGAAAAATTATGAAAAAAAGATTAGCATTGGTACTGGCTGTAGCACTTTTAGCTATGGCACTTATGGCATGTGGCAAGGAAGAGGAAGTTATTGAACCCGCTCCCACTCCCGAACCTACAGAGGCGGTTCAGGTTGTTGAGATTGAACCCGCAGTTACTCTTGGCGAATACAAGGGCCTTGAGGTTACTTACACAGAGCCTTTTGTGGCTGAAGAGGATGTTGAGGCATATGCCCTTCAGGAGTTTACCAAGTACATTACCGAAGAGGTAGGTATTAAGGACAGAGCAGTTGAAGAGGGCGATAAGGTTTATCTTTCATATGAGGGAAAGATTGACGGAGTTGCTTTTGATGGCGGAACCTCCGCAGGATACATGCTTGAGATCGGTTCAGGCACATTTATCCCCGGATTCGAAGATCAGTTAATCGGCGCAATGCCCGGAGAGACAGTGGATGTGGTTGTTACATTCCCCGAGAATTACAGCGCAGAAGACCTTGCAGGCAAAGAGGCAGTTTTTACCTGCGAAGTATTCTATATTGTTCCTGAAATGAGCGATGAGGTAGTTGCTCTTCTTGATTGGGATTACAAGACTGTTGATGAGTTAAAGGATTCCATCAGAAACGATATGCTTGCACAGATGCAGACCAATGTGGATGCTGAGATTGAGAATAATATAGTCGAGGCAGTTATAAATAATGCAACCTTTGGAGAGATTCCTCAGGATTTGATTGACAGATACAAATTAACCGTAGACAAGCAGCTTGAAGCTTACACAGCTTACGGATACGACAAGGATACCGTAGCACAGATGCTCTACGGAACCGATGCGGCAACAATGATTGAGGAGTTAAGTCTTATGTATGCAAAGCAGGATTTGGTATTCCGTGCAGTTGCAGCAGAGGAAGGACTTAAGCTTGACGATGCCGCTTTGGATGTAAGACTTGCAAAGTATGCCAAGGAAAACGGTTTTGAAAGCGCGGACGACATCATCACAGAAGATATGACAAAGGAACAGTACAGAGACTTCTTTCTTTTCGATGATGTAATTACATATTTAACAAGCAACAACAAAGCAGTACCTGCTAAGTAATATAAAGGAGAAATACAATGGACCTTACAGATATCAGAGACCTATTCAGGGAAAGAGACAAATATATCGGAAAAGAAATTACAGTAGGCGGCTGGATCAGAACCAACCGTGACTCCAAGCAGTTTGGATTCCTTGTAATTAATGACGGAACATTTTTCGAGCCTTTACAGGTGGTTTATCACGATACACTTGCAAACTTCGATGAGATTACAAAACTTAACGTTGGTGCTGCAGTTGTTGTAAAGGGTGAGCTTGTAGCTACACCCGAGGCTAAGCAGCCCTTCGAGATTCAGGCAAAAGAGGTGCTTGTTGAGGGACCTTCAACCCCCGATTATCCTCTTCAGCCCAAGAGACATACCCTTGAGTTCTTAAGAACTATGCCTCATCTTCGTGCAAGAACCAACACCTTCCAGGCAGTATTCAGAGTTCGTTCTCTCATTGCCTACGCTATTCACTCCTTCTTTATGGAGAGAGGTTTCGTTTATGTGCACACACCCCTT
The DNA here is from genome assembly GCA_947167445.1 of uncultured Lachnospiraceae bacterium. GTDB lineage: Bacteria > Bacillota > Clostridia > Lachnospirales > Lachnospiraceae > G11. The sequence goes on along the minus strand of CAMVID010000016.1, from coordinate 19,435 downwards.
ATCACATCCAGTGACTGTGAGGGTGCAGGTGAGATGTTCCAGGTAACAACCCTTGATATGAACAACCTTCCCAAGAACGACGACGGAAGCGTAGATTACTCACAGGATTTCTTCTGCAAGCCCACCAACCTTACAGTATCCGGTCAGCTTAACGTAGAGACCTTCGCTTTTGCCTTCAAGAATGTATACACCTTCGGACCCACATTCCGTGCAGAGAATAGTAACACAACTCGTCACGCTGCTGAGTTCTGGATGATTGAGCCCGAGATCTGCTTCGCAGACCTTACAGATGACATGATCCTTGCTGAGGCAATGCTTAAGTACGTAATTAGATACGTTCTTGAGAACGCTCCCGAGGAGATGGCATTCTTCAACAACTTTATTGACAAGGGCCTTATTGAGAGACTTAACCATGTGGTTAACTCTGATTTTGGCCGCGTAACATACACAGACGCAATCAAGATTCTCGAGAAGCACAACGACGAGTTCGAGTACAAGGTATCATGGGGCTGCGATCTGCAGACCGAGCACGAGAGATTCCTTACAGAGAAGGAATTCAAGCGCCCCGTATTCGTTACAGATTATCCCAAGGAGATTAAGGCTTTCTACATGAAGCTTAACCCCGACGGAAAGACCGTTGCCGCTATGGACTGCCTGGTTCCCGGAATCGGTGAAATCATCGGCGGAAGCCAGAGAGAGGACAACCTTGAGTTACTTGAGAAGAGAATGGAAGAGTGCGGCCTCAACAAGGCAGACTACGACTTCTACCTTGATCTTCGTAAGTACGGCAGCGTTCGTCACGCAGGTTTCGGACTCGGCTTCGAGCGTTGTGTAATGTATTTGACAGGAATGGGCAACATCCGTGACGTCCTTCCTTTCCCTCGTACTGTTAAAAACTGCGAGCTCTAATCTATACTTATAACCTTGGAGGCCAGCCTTGGCGAGATTCAGAAGACTTCTGGGCTTTGTGGTTGGTGTGGCAGTATTGGTGGGCTATAGCCTGCCTGTTAACGCCTCATCCATCGCGGAAATCCAGAAGGGCATGACTGACAAACAGAATAAGTTAAACGCCGAGAACAGCAATTTATCCGGCCTTCAATCGGAGGCAGAGGCCTTAGAGCAAGAGATTGCCGACTTGGATTCAGAGATACTTAACCTTATGACGGATATCGCCGTTTTGGAAGACCAGATAGAGGTTAAGGTCGGTGAGATTGCTGAAGCCCAGGCCGAGTATGACGAGGCCAAGGCCACCGAGATAGAGCAGTACGAAGCCATGAAAATCCGTATCCAGTACATGTATGAGATGGGAGAAACCAACTATTTATCCCTTCTTATCAGTGCGAAGAGCATGTCGGAGCTTCTTAACAAGGCTGAGTACGTAGAGCAGATTTACGAATACGACAGAAAGAAACTAGAAGAGTTTCAGGAAATTACCAAGAAGGTTGAAGAGCTTAAGATTGCTCTGGAAAATGAGAAGGCTGAACTGGAAGATCAGAAGGCAGCCCTCAATGACCAGAAGGCAATACTTGATGAACTTATAGAGCAGAAGAAAGCCCAGGCCGCCGACTATGCCGCACAGATTGCGGAGTCAAGAAAGCGTGCTCAGGCTCTCAAAGATCAGATTGCTGCAGACCAGAAGAAGATTTCACAGCTTCAGGAAGAGGAGCGTAAGCGCCTTGCAGCCGAGGCAGCAAAGAAAGCCGCTGCATCCGGAAATGTGGGTCAGACCACAGCAACAATCATCACCAACGCAACAGGCTCTGAACTTGGTAAACAGATAGCAACCTACGCCTGCCAGTTTGTGGGCAACCCTTATGTACACGGCGGAACAAGCCTTACTCAGGGTGCCGACTGTTCAGGCTTCACCTACAGAGTATACGCTGACTTCGGATATTCAATTCCCCGAAGCTCTTCGGCGCAGACCACCTGCGGTACCGCTGTTGACTACGCCAACGCCCAGCCCGGCGACATCATCTGTATGCCCGGCCATGTAGGCATTTACATCGGCAACGGACAGATGGTACACGCCTCCACCCCTTCAGGCGGAATCAAGATCGGCACCTGTACCTTTAAGCCGGTCATTGGGGTCAGAAGAATAGTGAATTAATGAATAAACGCCTGGGTCCGAATGGACTCAGGCGTTTTCATATGTATATTATCAGGTTGAATTTCTCTTTAATACTTCAAGCTCCAACGTAATGACCTTCTTGGGGGTGTTGTCGCCCTCGATTCGGTTTAAAAGAGTCCTTGCCGCAACACGACCCATCTCCCTGATGGGAATGGCGATTGTGGAAAGGGGAGGGTTGGAGTATTTGGAAATTTCAATATTTGAAAGGCCCATAACGGCGCACTCGCCGGGAACTGATACTCCAAGGTCATAGAAGGCTCTTAATACCGCTATGGCCATCAGGTCGCTGGCTACGAAATAAGCGTCGGGAAGGTTGCCTTTCTTATAAGCTTCTTTTATCTTCTCCATACAGAATTCTTCACTCCAGTTACTGGGAAGAACCCATTTGGGATTATACTCTAATCCAAGTTCATTGAGGGTCGCGAAATATCCCTTAAATCTTCTGCAGGAGGGAATGTCTTCCTCGAAACCACCAACGAAACCAATTCTCTTATAACCCTGCTCATGAAGGTGCTTTACTGCAAGATAAGCAGCAGTGAAATGGTCGTAAGCTATATTATCAATAGAAGTATGCTTGGTATCGACACCCACGATGTGAGGTGTCTTCTTTCTTGCATACTCAAAAATATCATCCGTCAGGGTGTTCATAATGATGAGGCCTGTGGGGGGCTCCTCAAAGGCGTTGTACATTATGGTCTTATTGCTGAATTCTTCATTGGTATGAACGAATGCAATTTCATGTCCTGCCTCAAGCATTGCTTCCTCGAATCCGGATAATACCGAGAGGAAATAGGGATCGGTATATTTGCCGCCCTGGACATTGAGTACGCAGCCGAAACGATAAGAATTTCCGGTACGGGCTATGTTACGTACAGTCTTAAACTGCTGACCGGATGATGAGGGGGATTTGTAGTTGAGTTCAGCGACTGCACGCCAAATCTTTTCCTTTGTTTCATCCGTCATCTTATAAGTAGTATCATGATTTATTACTCTGGATACTGTAGCCGGCGAAACTCCTGCGAGGGCCGCTACTTCACGAATAGTGCTCATTTCACTCTCCCAATCAAAAATGACATATTTTTAACGAAACAAAATCCCCTTAAACACTTCAAAATAATATTATAATAACCGCGACATTATGTCAACAACGAAACAGGCGTGAGCCTAGATATATCAAGGGCTTAGGTAATTTTATACAAATTGAAACTGTCAATTTTATGAAAATAGGCAATAGAATTGTTTACTAAAACGCGCTAAACTTGTTTCGTAAAATTTAGTAAACAAAAGTGTTTACGAATGAAAACCTAGTAAAAGGGAGGACAAACATGAAAAGAAAGCTTTTAGCAACAATTCTTTGCGCTTCAATGGCTCTCGCTACTCTCGCAGGTTGTGGTGGCAACACTCAGACAGCTTCAACAGACACACCTGCAGCTGAGACCAAAACAGAAGAGGCAGCACCCGCTGCAACAGAGGAAGCAGCTCCTGCAGAAACAGAGTCTACTCTCGAGGGAGAGATTCACTACGCTTACTGGCACGGTGCAATGACACCTTACCTTGAAGAGTGTAAGGCAAACTTCGAAGCAGCTAACCCCGGTGTAACAATCGTTCTTGAAGAGACATCTTGGGACGAGTACTGGACCAAACTTGAGACAGCAGCATCAGGCGGAGCAATCGCAGATGTATTCCACCTCAATGGTCCCAACATTGGTAAGTACGCTGAAGCAGGCGTTGCAATGCCTATTGATGACCTTGTAGCTAACTCAAGCCTTGATCTTAGCAATTATCCTCAGGCTCTTATCGACCTCTACACTGTAGACGGCAAGTTCTATGGTATCCCCATGGACTACGATACAATCGGTCTTTGGTACAACAAGGAGATCTTCGATGCAGCAGGTATGGAATATCCTAACGAGAACTGGACATGGGATGACCTTGCAGATGCAGCTAAGAAGCTCACAGATCCTGCAACAGGTGTTTACGGTATCGCAGCAGGTTACGAAGCACAGGGTGGTTTCTACAACACAATCCCTATGTTCGGCGGATATGTAATCAGCGATGATAAGAAGAAATCCGGTTTCTCACTTAAAGAGACCAGAGACGGTATCAAGTGCTGGGTTGACCTTATGGAGGCAGGTTACTCACCTTCACAGGAATCCCTCACAGAGAACCCTGCATCACAGCAGTTCATGGCCGGTAAGATTGCTATGCTTACAGCTGGTGACTGGAACGCAGCTGAGTTCTCAGCCGATGAAGAGTTCAAGAATAAATGTGACTGCACATACCTTCCTACTGTAAACGGTAAGAGAGTATCAGTTATCCACGGTAAAGCAAACTGTATTTCAGCTTCAACACAGTATCCCGAGGCAGCTTGGGCATGGTGTGAGTACCTTGCAGGTCCCGAAGCTAACGAAGCACTTGGTAAGTGCGGTGCAGCTATTCCTTCTCACAAGGATTACTCAGCACTTTACTTCGAGAGATTCCCTGAGTTCAACATGGCAGTATATGCTGATGAAGCTCAGAACATGTCTTATCCTTATCCTACATCTAAGACAGCAGCTGAGTGGGATAACCTCATTTGGACAGAGCTTATCGAAGTATTCTCACTTAACAAATCTCTTGACGATGCATGTGATACCATCGCAGAGCAGATGGATGCACTTCTCGCTTCTGAATAATTTGTAAAAAGAAACAAAACACTTTTGAGGTAACGCGGTCATGAAAAAAATGAACCACAGACAGAAGACCGAGATTTTCTGGGGGCTATTATTTATAGCCCCCGTTACCATCGGTCTTATTATTTTCTATTTTTACCCCTTTTTCAGGGTAATAAGAGACAGTTTTCACAATATCGGAGCATTCGATAAAGATCAGGGATTTGTCGGACTTGATAACTACACTACGATGCTCCAAGATCAGGAAATGTGGCAGACTTTGGGGAACACCTTTAAGTACGTCATCATTATCGTGCCCCTGACCTTGATACTCGCACTGTTGGTTGCAGTCCTTCTTAATACCAAAATCAAAGGTCTGTCGGTTTTCCGTGTTATCTATTTCCTGCCGGCAATCACCATGTCCGTTGCGGTATCCATGGTATGGCGTTGGATTTACAACGGTGATTACGGCGTATTAAACGGAGCTTTATCAGCAATGGGCCTGGCCACACACCCGTGGCTTTCGGACAAGAGCACAGCTCTCCTTTGTATAAGTTCCGTATCAATTTGGACCAATGTTGGTTATTATATGATTATTTTGCTCGCCGGAATTCAGGGCATCTCGAAGGGCTATTACGAGGCAGCCGAAATCGATGGTGCCTCCGGTTGGCAAAAGTTTAGAAAAATCACATTGCCTCTGCTTTCGCCTACTATTTTCTACGTAGTCATCATGCTGGTTATTTCTACATTCCAGATCTTCGGTGAGATTTACATGATGATTGGACCTAAGTCTCAGGCAATAAAGTTCACGCAGTCGGTGGTTATGAACTTCTATCGTGCGGCGTTCACATTTTCCAAGAAAGGCTATGCATCCGCAATTGCCGTATTACTGTTTGTAATAATCATGTCACTTACAGTATTCCAGCTTAAGATGCAGAAGAAATGGGTGAATTACGACTGATGAAGAACAATTTTAAAGCCTCAAAAATACTTGTATATGCTATTTTGATCGGCGGCGTTTTGATCGCTATCTTCCCTTTCATCTGGATGATTCTTACATCATTCAAGACCAATGCGGAAGCCTTAAGCATACCGCCTGTCATCTTTCCAAAGAAAATAAACTGGGAGGGTTATAATCACGTTCTAACAGGCCTCCCATTCCTAAAAATATATGCAAACACGGTGATATCCGCACTTGTTATTGTTGCCGCACAGCTGACCTTCTGCTCTATGGCCGGTTATGCATATGCGAGAATTAACTTCCCGTTCAAAAACATTTTATTCACGGCAACACTTGCGGTTTTAATGGTACCCGGAACGTTCTTCATACTTCCTCAGTACCGAATCATCAACAAGCTGGGATTGCTTAATACAATTCCTGCGCTTTTCCTGCCGAATCTGTTCTCGGCAATGGGAACTTTCCTTTTGAGACAGTTTTTCTTATCGCTCCCGCAGGAGCTTGAAGATGCGGCATATATCGATGGATGCAATAGGGGAAAAGCATTCCTTCGAATCATGCTTCCGCTTGTCAAACCGGGCCTTGTCTCTCTCGGAATCTTAACTTTCAGGTTCGCATGGAACGACTTGATGTGGCCCATGATTGTTAACACATCAACGGAGAAAATGACGCTTTCTGCAGCACTTTCCTTCATGCAGGGACAGTACCTTACTGACTTCCCAGGAGTAATGGCCGGTGCATTCATGGCGGTAATTCCCATGATTATCATCTTCGCCATCTTCCAGAAGCAGTTCATTGAAGGCGTCGCTCACACAGGTATAAAGGGATAGTTGTAAAAGGGAAAAAATAAAGGGGACACCACATATTTTGTAAAAGGAGGAAATAGAAAAAGTGAACAAGCAACACTTCACAAGACGTCTTAGACGAATTGTCAAAAGTGTAGCTTCCGCGACTCTTGCTCTCACAATGGCCTTCGGGTATATGCCCGAAGCTTCAATCGTTCGCGCAGCTAACGACGTGACAATTACTATTGACGGCGAAACATCGGACTGGGATTTCATTAAGAAGTACCTGGTGGATGAAGACGGCTTCTCTCAAGTCGCAGCTTTTGTATCTGATACTGACCTCTATATACTCAGAGATCTTGCAGATGCAGAAAACTATGGTACCGACCATCTTTTCATCGATGCTGACGGTAACCATACAAACGGATACTGTAATGCCGGTATCGATTATATGTTAGAAGGTACAGACCTCTACTATTACACAGGCGAAGGCGGAGCCTGGGGATGGGGAGGATCTCAGTTCAAAGAATTCGTCAGAACAACTGACAATGCCATAGCAGAGTACAGAATCCCTTTGGAATCAATTTCAAAGAATGCACCTGCTGTTCGCGATGGCATTCTTATCCACATTGGATGTGTTAAGAGCGACTGGACACACATGGTTGACTACCCTGCAGGTGAGATTACCCTGGCTAAGGTTCCCACTCTGGAGGAAGCATATTATGAGTCCAACAGTCCGGAAATCTCTGACTTTACCCTTACAACAAATGGATCATTAAAGGCTATTACAGCTGACACCATGACAGGAGGAACAGTTGCGTTCTTCTCTGCTGAGGGCGGTAATGGTCAGTACAAATACAGCTTTGCCGCATCCAAACTCTACGGCAAGGACAACAAGAAGTTTGCTATTGAAGGCAATAAACTTGTGGTAAAAGACAAACTTCTCTCTCCCGGAACATACAGCGTTTACGTGAAGGTTTCAAGTGATATTCGTTCCGAGAAGAAGGGCTTCTCCTTTACAGTAGGTAAGGCTGATTCTACAACAACAATCAATGAGTCAATCTTCGCAGGTCGTGACGGAGAATGGTTTGCAGTTGAACACAACACAGCAAATTCTACCCCCAACCTTAAGGAGTTAAAGGCCGTTACAGACGGAACAGATCTTTATGCGTATGTAAGTGCGGAAGCACTTTCAGAGGATGCGGAGATTTATATCAGCACCGAGACAACAGGCGAAGATATGTCTGATGTCTGGGAAGACGGAAGTGCTATTGACTACAAGGTTTCCATTAATGACGGAACCCTTTACAAATTCGAGAATGGTTCATGGAATCCGGCAGGAACCGTATCCATGAACAAGTCTGAAATTGCGGCAGAAATCAAAGTTTCTCTTGAAAGCCTCGGCAAAACAGAAGGTGAATTCCTTGTGGGTGCCATGGACAAGAAGGACGGAGAAGTAGGATATCTTCCCAACGTTGGAAGAGAGATGCTTTTCTGCACCACACCAAGCATGGAAGAGCCTCCTGTAGTTAATTTTGACGGCAACAGCGAAGACTGGCCTGAGTCATTAAAGATTGCGACAGGAAAAGATACAGTCGGTGATCTTTATGCATTCAGAGATGCTGAGAATCTCTATGTTTTGTCCTTCATTCAGAGCGGAGACTGGGCAACAAGTTATGCAGTTTCCACCAACCTCTTTATTGATGCGGACGGAGACAGCAAGACAGGTTACCAGGCTACTCCTACTTTCAAGGTCAGCGGCGCAGACTTCCTCGTCCAGGACTGGTTCTCAAACACAGATGCCAAAAACGTAGAGTTCTTCAAAGCCAGCGGCACCAGTGGATGGACCAAAATTGGTGACCAGTCAAGCGGCTATGAATACAAGAAATATGTTAATAAAGAATATGCAAACGGTGAAGTGGTTGCATGTGAATGGGTAATTCCCATCTCAGTAATGGAAGCTCAGATCGGTAATGTTTCATCAGACATCTATGTGGCTGTTGACAGACAGACCGAGGGCTTACAGGGCGGAACCGGCACAGGTTTTGCACCTGCAAACGCTTCTTTTGCAGCTGTACCCAAATTCCGTGTAGGAGTTAAGGTTAAAGTTGATGACGGCTCCTTTGCAGACTGGGACAGCGTTTCCAATAAGGCCTACAACACTTCTCTTGATTCAACATGTAACCTTGTTGCAACAAGAAGTGCAGATCGCCTCTACACATTGGTAACAAGCGATGCAGCTAATTTAAATACTGTAAACCTTTATTACATCAGTACAGGCAAAGATACAGGTTGGAATTTCTCAACCTATAAAAACATCGACTACATCGTAAGAGACGCTAAGCTCTTCCCTGTAATTGCAGATGACACAATCGGCGACGAAATTGCCGACGTATGGATGAATTACTACCACGATTCCATCGAGATGCAGCTCTACCTTTCAGATATCGGAAATCCCGATAAGCTTGAAATCGGCTGGAGAGGTGTAGACGGAACCTACGCTATTCCTGCAGATGGACTTATGGCTGTAACCACAACCTTCAATCTCGGCAAGGATGCCGGATATTACTATCCCGTTGAGGATTTTGCATCCTTTGGCAACCCTTACAAAGGCTGGGTTGGCTGGGCCGGAGAGTTCATAAGCCAGGACGGCAAACCCACATCAGCTGAAAAGTTTGAAAGTGGTGACTTGTTATTCCCCAGAAGCGCTGTATATCTTGCAGTAAGATGGGGCGAATACGAGCCTACAAAGGGCAATTATGATTTTGAGAGTATCAGGAAAAAATACAATCTCGACTTCTGGAAGAATCACGGAGTAAGAATCAATCTCAGATTTGTAATGGATAACCCTGAGACCCAGGCTCCCGGCGAGAAGAGAATGGACATCCCTCAGTGGCTTTATGATGAGCTGTGTGCAGAAGCAGACGCAGGCAGAATCGATAATGCGGGAACATTCTACAATGATCCTGCAAACCTTGGCGGTGGCGGATTTTCACCTAACTACAATTCAGAACTCCTTATTGGTTACCATGATAAGGTTATAGAGCAGTTGGCTAAAGACTTTGACGATAATGAAATGACTGCTTTTGTACAGATTGGTAGCCTTGGCCACTGGGCAGAGATGCACACATGGCCCGAAGGAACAGGTGTATTCCCTGATCCTACAACATGTAACAGATACATGGAAAGCTACACCAAGTACTTCCATAATGTAAAACTGGGATTAAGAAAACCTTATCCTTATGCTGCTGAGCATAAGTTTGGCTTGTTCAATGATATTTTCGGCGCAGGCTATCTTGATGGTCAGGGAACATCAACCTTCTTGGGTTATATCAATGACGGTGATGTTGACATGCCTCATTCAACATATGAAGAGGTACAGGCTTCAAAGATGCCCGATTTCTGGAAATACAACTATTCAGGCGGTGAGTTCTCTGACGGAGACCCCACTCGTCACCTTGATAATGCAAGAATCGTTGAGTCAATCAATGAGATCAGATATACACACGTTTCATGGTTAGGACCTTGCTCACCTTGTGACATGGATAGAAGCAACCTGTTCGCACTGAAGAATGAGGCGAATATTCTCGCTATCCAGAAGGCAATGGGTTATAACTTTGCAATCGAGAAGATCACCCAGCTTGATTCCATTACTGCAGGTCAGGATACAAGAATCAACATGGTGGTTAACAACGAAGGTGTTGCACCTTTCTACTATGATTGGCCGTTAGAATTCTCACTCATTGATTCAAACGGTAACGTAGCATATACAAAGACAGTTTCAAGCGGAATTACAACCTGGTTACCCGGACGTACTTCTGTTGATATCAACCTTAACATCTCCAATTCCGTTAAGGCAGGCACATATAAACTTGCAATTGCAATTGCAAACAAGGATACTAAGGAGCCCGGAATTCGTCTTGCAATGAGAGGAGGACGTGATGATTTAAGATATCCCCTCTATGATGTAAATGTTTCTTCAACAGGAACAGCAGATGTTAATCAGGAGACAGGAAACAGCGCAGGTAACGGCGCAAATGCAGGCGCAAATGCCGGAGCAGGTGCAGCAGGAAGTGACACTTCAAGTGCTCCTTCAGGCACAACCACAACTACTACTCCCGCAGCAGTAGAATTAACACCCGCCACAGGAGTTGCCACTCCCGCAGCAAATGCAGGTAACACAGGAAATGCAGGCAATGCAGGAAATGCGGTTGTTAATACACCTGCCGATACACCTGAAGAAGCTGTAGCAAATGGCGCAAATGCAGGCGCAGCTACCGCTGAAGAAATCACAATAGGCAATGGCGAAACAGCTTTGGCAGACAGCCTTGGCGCTGAAGACGAGACTCCTGTTGACAACAATGCAGAGGCAGTAGGTACAGCTGCTGTTGAGGCTGCCGCAGGCTTCAACGTATGGATTATTCTTGCAGTAGTTCTTGTGATTGCTGCAGCAGCAGGATTCATAATGTACAGAAATGCAATCAGAAAGGGAGGACAGGATAATGAATAAGAAGTTCTCTAAACTTTTAAATAGAACACTTGCCCTGGTCCTTTCCTTGGGCATGGTGTTTGGTGCAATACCCAATACATCTCTTACGGCTGATGCTGCTCAGGTAACTGAGCAGGTAGCCACAGTCGGTGAGCTGAATAACGAATCGGGTTATGAGGCTAACTGGACACGAACAGTTAACGAACCCGGTAATATTCAGTTTTCATGTAACAAAAATGAAGAAGCAGGAATAAACGGCAAACTTCGACTCAGAGGTTACCTTTCCGAAGGATATGTCTATACCCCCGGTGATGTAGTTACTATTAAATACACAACGGCGTTAAATGGAACTGAGGTAGAACTCTGTTACAATACGGAGGCTGCATATGTAAAACTTGGAACTTTGGACAATTCCAAGGAAGAAGCAACCTTTATATTGCCGGAAACTGATAAACTTGGCGGAGATATCCAGCCCAAATATATCAGATTTAAGAACAATAACTGCGATGCGGGAAATACATTTGGTGTTTACGGAATAACCTTCTCCAGAACAGCAGAGAAGGCTGAAGAGCCAGAACCCACTCCTATACCCGAACCTACAGGAGTTCCCGCACAGGATGGCCCTAAGTTTGCGATTGATACAAACAATTATGACACTGTTACAGGCTATAAATTTACCGATAACGCAGACGGTTCTGTAACAATCGATTACACAAAGGGTGTATGGTATAAGCTTTTCTATTCAGTAACTGACAGTGATGTCTCCAAGTACAGCAAACTTGTTATCGACCTTACTCCCGCACAGGATATGATTCTTGGTGTAAGAGCAACAAATAAAGCCGGTACAGAGATAAAGTTACGAGACCATTGGGCAAAAGAGAAAATGACAGCCACCAGACAGGTGCTGGAGTACACTCTTACAGAAGACATTGACAATGTGTTCTTCTATGTTGACCCGATTCTGGAAGACGGTGAAGCTTCATCAGCAAAATCCTTCACCATCAACAGCATTAAGCTTGTAGACCCTAACTATGTTGCTCCTTCAGTTGATAAAGGACCTAAGGCTGTAATTGCAGATTCTGACGGTTTTACCCTGGATCGCAAAGCTGATGGCAGCGTAGATGTAACTTATCAGGTTGAGACATGGCATTCATTAAAGGTTAATATCGAGGATTGTGATTACGAGAAGTTTGATCAGATCCAGTTCGATATTACTCCCTATCCCGGAATGGTTCTCGGAACCTATTACGGCGAAATGGGAGATGATGGGAAGGAACATGACAAGGCATTAAAGGGTCATGAGAAGCTTACAACAGAGGGCAGACAGTTCTACACTGTTAAGCTTACCAAGAACCTTGAGCAGATTAAAATGTTCTGTGATGCTCCCAACGCCGGAGCGGACACATCCGAACCCACCACAAGAACATTTACCATCCACGGTATCAAGTTCCTTAATTCAAACGGAACAGAAGCACCTACTGAAACTCGCTATGCTAAGGTAAACGTAGCTCAGTCCGGTGGCTATACCGGAACCGTTAATGCCGATGGTTCTGTAACATTTAAGTATTCAAGAAAAGGCGTTGATAACTACGATACAATCAAGATCGATATCGCAAATGACGACTTTGACACATATGATCAGTTAAGAATCGACTTCACACCTGCCAAGAACATGACAATGGCAGTACTTACCACCAACCCTGAGAAGGAAGAGTGGTACAGACATCACAATGATTTCGATTCAAACGAGAGACAGATTCTTAAGATTAACCTTAAGAAGGATGATGCAGGAAAAGATGTTCAGCTCCCTGTTACAGGAGTAAGACTCTTCTGTGATTCCAATAACCTTCTTACAGAAGACAGAGAACTTACAATCCACAAGGTATGGCTTTGCAAGTCATCTGACCCGGATTTTGTTCCTGTAGACAAGGCTAAGTTTTACAACTTCAGAGGCTCAGGATTTACCATCGAAGAGCAGAAGGAAGACGGATTTGCAACCTTAGGATATAAGAAGGGTGAAACAGCTCGTCTTTACATGGAGTTTAAGGATTATTCCTACAATGCGGGCGACGTATTCGTAATGGAATATGACGGAACAGACTTCGATGCACTTAAGACTGTGGAGTCCATGATTGGATGGACAGACGGCGATACAGGGCATTATAAGTTCAAAGCAGCCAAGGAAGCAGGCAGCAAATACATTTATTTTGAACTTCCTGCTGATACAGAGGGCAAGTTTACAGCCGAGAAGCCGGCAAACTACGTAAGATTCAAAGGCACACTTGCAGATAACGATGCAACAATCCATGTTAACGGACTTCACATTTACGACGGTGATGAGTGGAGAAAGTTCATCTCCTCATTCACATACAATGAGGAAGACTGCCCTCAGGGTGTTGCAGTAAGCTATTACTCAGACATTTACTCAAGAGGTTTTGCGTGGGCAACCACAGACCAGATTGATGAGCAGGTACTTCAGTACGTTAAGGTTACTGACGGAATGGCAAAAGATACCGTTGATTGGGAAAGCAGTGATGTAATCACAGTTCCTGCAACCAGAGGTGCGGACAGAGTTGACGTATCTAACGTTACCTGGCATATGTATAAGGTTCATGTTGAGAATCTTGAGCCCGGTTCATACTGGTTCTTCAGAGTTGGTCTTAAGGATAAGGGCTTCTCAGATGTTGGTTCCTTCAAGATTGAGGAAGCAGAGACAGATAAGCTTACATTCGTGCACTTAACAGACTGCCAGGAAGGCAACCAGTCAGGTTATACCAGATGGGCTAAAGTACTTGATGCAGCATATCAGATGGCACCTGACTCCAAGTTCGTTGCTTTCACAGGCGACCTTACAAACGATTCACATGCCAACCTCACAATGACGCAGTGGAACTGGGGCCTTGGGGAGCCTAAGAAGAACCTTCTTAACACAGTAATCATGCCCAGCTCAGGTAACCATGACGAATGGGAATACTCATTCACAGACAGATTTGACATTAAGTGGGCTGACTATATTAAGGCAGGCGGAATTCATCCCGTAAACGGAAAAACATATACGGATGATCAGGAGAACCTGGATATTAAGACAGGTGGCTGCTATTCATTCATGTATGGTGATGACATTGCATTCATCAACCTTAACACAAACGATACCAACAACCTTCCCGATGACTTCCAGTCTCAGTACAACTGGTTAGTTGAACAGCTTGAGAAGTACAAGGATGTTAAATGGAAAATCGTTCAGGTTCACAAAGGAATGATGTCCACAGGTAACCACACAAACGACGGTGAAGTTGATCAGTTAAGAGACCTTCTTCCTCCTTTGTTTGCTCACTATAAGGTAGACCTGGTTCTTCAGGGACATGACCACGTATATACACGTTCAAGAACCTACTACTATGGTAACGACTTTGACGGTGAGGACTACGGCGGAATAAAGATTGCTCCTTCCACCAAACCCGGCTATACCTATGAAGTAAAACAGGCTAACAACAAGTACACAGGTCAGAAACCCTGCTGGCTTGAAGGCGTTATTTACGACGGCAGAGATGATGAGCATGCAAAGTGGATTTTCCAGGGCAAGGAAAGAGAACTTACAAACCTTGAGCCTCTCGGAACACACTACGTAACAATCAACTACTGTGCAAATAAGTCATACGCCGTAGCTGACAACCTTGATTCCGTTATCTACCCCGGAAAGAACCCTATTCCTGAGAACGGTACATCGATTCAGCTTAAGAATTCACCGATGTACGGTGTAATCCAGATTGACGGAGACACATTGATCTACGATTCATACGTATACAACACTGCAACCAAGGAATCTACTCTTTACGATACCTTCGCAGTAGCAAAAGGTGATACTGAAAATGTTAAAGACGGAACCTGGAACAGAGGTTACAGAGATCGTCACGAAGGTATGACAGAAGCTTCAATCCAGAACATTCTCATTAAGAGCAAGAAGTATGACGGACATCCCGTTGAACTTAACCTTAAGGGATTCGTTTCAAGTGAGCCTACCCTCATTGATTACTCACTTTTAGAGTTCCACATCACAGGTGACAACGGATTTGATTCCACAACTGAACTGCCCAAGGAGAAAGGACACTACCACATGGTGGTAACAGTTGACAATGTAATTGAAACAGAAAGCGCAACCCTCTTATATTACGGTAAGTTGGACGATGCTACTTGTGACTTTACAATAGAATAACACCTTGCTAAAATGGGGGATGGATGCAAATCTATCCCCCATAGGAGGTTTATTTTAAATGTCAGAAGTAACCGCCGAAAAGGCAGTTTTAGAAGCAATTGAGAGGTTCGATTTTCCCGGGAAATTCATAGATTACGCCCGCCACGGAAACGGACATATTAATGACACTTACATGGTTCGTTTCGAGCAGGAAGACGGATCTGTTAAGAAGTATATTTTACAGAGAATTAATACCGCGGTGTTCAAGAACCCCGATGCCGTAATGGAGAACATCGGGCTGGTTTCCGAGTTTATCAGAAAAAAGGTTGAGGCAAACGGCGGGGATCCCGAGAGGGAAGCTCTGACTATTGTTTTTGCAAAAGACGGCAAACCCTTCTTTGATGCCGGAGACTCATTCTTCCGCGCGTACTTATATATTGACGGCGCCGTGAGCTATGAAGCGGTGGAGAAACCTGAAGATTTTTACGAAGCAGGATTTGCCTTCGGAAGATTTCAGTACCTCCTCTCGGAGTTCAAGGCCGACAACTTGAGTGAGGTTATTCCCGGATTCCACGACACAGGAGCCAGGTTTGAGCGCTTCAAGGAAGTGGTTAAAGAGGATAAGGTCGGCAGATGCAAAGAGGCCGCAAAGGAGATTCAATTTGTACTGGATCGTGCGGCAGATATGACGGTTTGTATGGATAAATTAAGGGAAGGTAAGCTTCCTTTGAGAGTTACCCATAACGATACAAAACTTAACAATGTAATGATGGATGAGAAGAGCGGCAAGGCAGTGTGCGTGGTGGATCTTGACACTGTTATGCCCGGACTTTCCATCAACGATTTCGGTGACGCCATAAGATTTGGCGCCAACACTGCAGCTGAGGACGAGGTGGATCTAAGCAAGGTTTCACTGGATTTGGACCTTTTTGAGATTTACACCCAGGGATTCCTTGAGGGCTGCAACAATTCCCTTACGGATGAGGAACTTAAGATGCTTCCCATGGGCGCCAAGATGATGACCTTGGAGTGCGGAATGAGATTCCTTACGGATTTCCTTGAGGGAGATGTGTATTTCAAGATTCACAGGGACAATCACAATCTGGACAGAGCCCGCTGCCAGCTGGCACTTGTGGCTGACATGGAGAAGAAGATGTCCGAGATGGAGAGCATTGTCCGCAATATTTCTAAGTAATTGAGGAGAATTTAACTATGAAAATTTTGGTAACAGGCGGTGCGGGTTATATCGGAAGCCACACATGTGTTGAACTTCAACAGAACGGATATGATGTTGCGGTAATCGATAATCTTTCCAATTCCTCCGAGGAGTCACTTAAGAGAGTGGCCAAAATTACAGGCAAGGAAGTGCCTTTTTACAAAGTTGACATCCTTGACAAAGAGGAGATGGATAAGGTTTTTACCAAGGAGAAACCCGATGCGGTTATCCATTTCGCAGGCCTTAAGGCCGTAGGCGAGTCCGTTGAGAAGCCCTATGAGTATTACAATAACAACATCGCAGGCACCCTTTGCCTCATCGATGTAATGCGTAAACATAATGTCAAAAACATAATCTTCTCATCATCAGCTACCGTTTACGGCGACCCCGCAATCATTCCCATCACAGAGGAATGCCCCAAGGGCGTTTGCACCAACCCTTACGGCTGGACCAAGTGGATGCTTGAGCAGATTCTCACAGACATCCAGAAGGCCGATCCCGAGTGGAACGTAGTACTGCTTCGTTACTTTAATCCTATAGGAGCTCACGAGTCAGGAACCATCGGCGAGAATCCCAACGGAATTCCCAACAACCTTATGCCTTATGTAACACAGGTGGCTGTCGGAAAGCTTAAAGAGCTGGGAATTTTTGGCAACGATTACGATACTCCTGACGGAACGGGCGTAAGAGATTTCATTCACGTAGTTGATCTTGCAAAAGGCCATGTAAAGGCTCTTGCAAAGATTAAGGATAAATCAGGTCTTAACATCTACAATCTTGGAACCGGTGTAGGGTACAGTGTCCTTGATGTAGTTAAGAACTTTGAGGAGGCAACAGGCGTCAAAGTGCCTTATGTTATAAAGCCTCGCCGTGCAGGTGATATTGCCACATGTTATTCAGATGCTTCCAAAGCCAAAAGAGAACTCGGATGGGTAGCCGAGAAGGGCATCAAGGAAATGTGTGCTGATTCATGGCGTTGGCAGAAGAACAATCCTAACGGCTTCGAGAACTAGGTGCAATTTGGGGACAGGCCCCAAACTGCACGGTGCAAAATGGGGACAGGCCCCAAATTGCACATAACACTATTTTATGGAAGGGAGTATAAAATGTCCAAGGAAAACAAAAAGGGCGCACTTAGTGCGCCCAAAAACCATGAAAAAAAGTCTAAGGGTAAGAAGAAAATCTCTACCCGAATCGCCATCATTATGGGTCTTGTTGCAGTTGTCTTTACTGCAATGATGGTGGCTGATTACTACACAATGTCTCGTATTTCCGAGCTAAATACCCAAGGCAGTAAGTACAGTGTTTTAAAAGAGAATATGCTTGACACCTCGGTTGCGTTCCAAAAGATTCAGCTTCAGGCGAACCTTTGCTTCTATGACAGCGCAAACGCATCTTTCTATGCCGTTCAGCTTGAGTCATATGTAAACAATGCGGCTGAAAAGCTTGATGAAGTTACAGCCATGAATGCTGAGGTTGATGATGCCGAAATAACTGCTGCTTTTGAAAGCTGGAAGGCTGAGGCGGAGGCGTACATGGAGGCAGCAAGAGGTATTCTTAAAACTGCCGCGGAAAAAGGCGGCGGAACCGCTTTGCAGTCAAGAATTGCGGTAAGTGCCGGTGCTTTAAGAAAACTTGACGCCTCAGAAACCGAGCTTACGAACCTGATTACCGAGCGCTACAACGACTCACTTGCAAGAAGCGAGAAGAGAATCACAATTACCTGCTATATCTGCGAGGGCGCCATTGTATTTGCTATTATTTTTGCAATTGCCATTTTCCTCTACTTAAGAGGAATCATTTCAAAGCCGCTGGCCAAGTCTGCCAAGGAGGTTAATGGAATCGTTAACGACCTCAAAGAAGGAAATGGTGATTTGACCAAGAGATTAAATGTGAAAAACAACGAAATCGGCGATATGGCCATCGGTGTAAATACCTTCATCGCCGAGCTTCAGAGCGTTATCGCTGATTTGAAGGGAAAGATTTCGGTGCTTGATACATCATCAGGCAAGGTCGATGCCGAAACCGGCAAGTGCGTGGATAAGGCCAACTCCGTATCCGCCATCACCGAGGAACTTTCCGCCAGCATGGAAGAAATCGCAGCTACCCTCTCCGATATTGCTAAGGGAAGTGAAAAGGTTGCCGAGGATGTGGAGAACATGAATGCCCAGGCCCAGAACGGCGCGGCTTTGGCGGAGGATATCAAGGACAGAGCTTCAAAGCTTAAAGAGGAGACCCTTGAGAATCAGAACTTCATGAAAGAAGAGCTGGAAAAAGTAAGAGAACGCCTCTCAGCAGCTCTTGAAGAGTCAAGAAACGTAACAAAGATCAACGGTCTTACGGAAGAGATTCTTACCATTGCAGGTCAAACCAACTTACTCTCCCTTAACGCATCTATCGAGGCTGCAAGAGCCGGTGATGCAGGAAGAGGTTTTGGCGTAGTTGCCGATGAAATCAGAAACCTCGCCGATTCCAGCCAGAAGACTGCAGGAAATATTCAGGAAATCAGTGAACTTGTTATCGGTGCGGTAGACAAGCTGTCAGAGTGTGCCGAGAACATCATTAAGTTTATGGAGGAGAAGGTTCTTGGAGATTATGAAGGTTTTGCCGAAGCTACAGGAAGATATTATGCTGATGCGGATTCCGTAAACGAAATCGTTGATAAGATTGCAGAGAGCGTTACCGCCATTAATGAGACCATTCAGGATATGAACAACGGCATCGGAGACATCTCCCACGCTGCATCCCAGAGTGCCGCAGGTGTTACCGAAGTTGCCAACAACGTTGGGGTTCTGGTGGAATCCATCGAGACTATCCGCACAAGTGCAGAGGAAAACAAGAGTATTTCCGACGAACTTGGGGGACAGGTGCAGAAGTTTAAGAACGTTTAGAATATAGTTCGGCGGGGGCCGATGTGCAGTTTGGGGACAGGCCCCATTCTGCACGTTTCATGTGCAAAATGGGGCCTGCTTGGTTTGTCAACCAAGTGCAACACTTTCTGAATAAACTTCAGCTG
>CAMVID010000015.1:0-80928 GCA_947167445.1 uncultured Lachnospiraceae bacterium | reverse complement strand
GAAGCTACCGACGAGATTGTAAAGGTTCATGAGGATGGAGTGAAGTGGCTTCATACGGGAGATCTTGGACATATAAATGAGGATGGGTGTG
Organism: uncultured Lachnospiraceae bacterium; assembly: GCA_947167445.1. Classification (GTDB taxonomy): domain Bacteria; phylum Bacillota; class Clostridia; order Lachnospirales; family Lachnospiraceae; genus G11. The sequence goes on along the minus strand of CAMVID010000015.1, from coordinate 80,837 downwards.
TTTTCGTCACCGGAAGACTCAAAAGAATATACATTACCAGAGATAAAAACGGTCAGGCAACTAAGATGTTTCCGGATCGAATTGAAAAGGCAATCTACTCGCATCCGCTAGTAGAATTGTGCTGTGTGATAGGCGTACCCGACGAAGAGAGAGTTAATTATCCCAAGGCATTTATTGTGCTTAAAGATAGAACTGCATCCATAAAAGATGAGATCCTTGACATTTGTAACAATAATCTTCCTGAATATATGGTCCCGGTTGAAACAGAATTTGTGAATGATATACCAAGAACTCCTGCAGGGAAAATAGATTATCGAGCATTAGAAAAAGCTTGACATAAAAGGAGATATAACTACAATGCTTACAGACAGACAGACAGACAGACAGACAGACAGAACTGACAGGGTATCCGTCGATTGATAAGCCGTGGGGAAGATATGACATTGTCACCCCAGACTGTTCTTTTTTTGAATTCTTTATTAACCGCAGTCGATTTAATGCATCAAAAGAGTTGTCGATATGTAATGAAGACATCCTTACTTTTGAGAGATTACAAAAGGATGTAAGTCATTTATCTAAAGCATTTATTTCTATAGGTATTGAAAAAGGTGACATAATACCTATATGTCTTCCTCCTTGTAACGAAGGTATTATTCTGTTTTTTGCTATTAATAGCATCGGGGCTGTATCCACATTTATTAACGCAGCCATATCCAAAGGCGAACTAATGAGTTATCAAGAGAAATATAAATCTAAGATTATGATACTCAAAGATAACTCAGAAACAATAAAGATAGTCAGACACGAAGAAAATGAGGAAATAGAATACTCAGCGTTTTTTGCCTTAGGGCAGAAAAATGAGAAATTGCCTCAAAAAGTTTTTTCAAAAGATGAAGCTTTTATTTGTTATACATCCGGAACAACAGGCGAACCCAAGGCTATTGTTTTGACAAACGAAAACCTTATGTCATCAATGCTTGCATTAAGAAAAACAACGCATATGCAACTAGGTCCAAAGGGAAAATGCTTGCAAGTTGTTCCGTTTAACTATCCGTATGGATTCATTATTTCCACATTGTTTCCAATGTATGTTGGAAAAACAGCCGCATTAACGCCGAACATAAAATTGGATGATGTAGTTAAATGGATAAAAAAATACCGTCCAAAATACATACAGGCAATACCGGCATTTTACAGGGAGATGATGAGGCAATTAGAGGGGGAAAAGCTGAATTTATCCTTCTTGAAATATGAAGTCAGCGGCGGCGACACCTTAGATATCGAGACTAAGGCGGAGTTGAAAAAGTTCAACAAGCAACATAAGTGTAATGCGAAAATCTGTGATGGCAGCGGAAACGGCGAAGGATGCGGATGCCTCACCACCTCTGTCGTGTTAGGAAAATCAAATTGGAAAAGTGTTGGAAAACCAATAAAAGGGTTAAATGTTAAGGTAATTGACCCTGATACCCGTAAAGAATTAGGTTACAATCAGACAGGAGTATTATGCTTTTCCGGGAAAATGATAATGAAAGGGTATTTTGGTGATTCGGAATCAACACGGAAAGTTTTAATACCTGAAAACGGAGAAATATGGTTTCATACTGACACATACGCCCACATCGAGAAGAAAGGGTGGGTGTGTTTAGACGGACGTGACAGACGTTTCTTTATCACATTTGATGATGAAGGCTCCCCGTACAAGGTTTACTGTGATTATATTCAGTCTGTAATTAACAGCGTTCCATTAGTTAATGAATCGGCCGTTGTCAAGAAAAAAGACGGTACGAGGGGATATGTCCCTGTTGCGTTTGTAAGACTAATAAAAGATGCAAAGTTTGGGGGACTGGATGAGATAAGGCGAGTGTGCAGAGATAAATTAGACAGGTACGCGGTTCCGGTTGAATGGCATATTGTTTCGGCACTTCCTTTGACTGCTGCGGGGAAAGTGGATTATCTTGCCCTGGAAAAGATGGGATAAAAAGAATCTTCTTAAGTTGATTATCAACGCGTAAGGTTACATTAACGATGCCCATAGTGGGCCCTCCTAGTTTGTACCATATTAATACCACAATAAAAGTGCATAGTTGATGCAAAAGACCTGCAAATGATGTGCATAAGAGATACGGAATAATCATGAAGATTGGAAGTCTAATATTCTCATTAACGCTAAGTCAGCCGGAGAGAGAAAGATATTGTCGAGAAAAACGCCTTGAAAGGTTTGCTATGAACGGCGCGCAGGCAAACGCTTTGGGGGTACATGCCTTGGCGCATCGAGTATTGATGCTATTAATGCGAGCGGATCTTTACTTATCAGGAAAACGGTATCAAATAATTAGGGATGATAGGGGAAAAACCCAAAACCCTATAATATACTGTCCGACTCATATAGGAGGAGCGGACATAGAGATGGCCTTTGCTGCGATAGGAGCACCATGCTGGATTTTACTAGGCAATCCGCGTGAATTGTATAAGAGCATAGATGGGATGATGCTCGAATTGAATGGTTGGATTCCTATGGATGTACAATGTAAAGAAGATAGGGCGGCAGCAAAAGCTAAGATGGAATTGCTATTAGACAAAGGGGCGAATTTGTTGATTTTTCCTGAGGGGACTCAAAACATAAGTCCCAATGCTTTGGTGGGACACCTTTATGCGGGGGCAGTTAATCTGGCTATCACACATAACGCTGAAATTGTTCCAATTGCCATATGCAGAGACAAGGACTTCTATTACTTTTCGATTGGTGAAAACATAAAATATAGTGGAGAAACGAAAGATAGCGTATTTCAAAAAACAGATGAGCTTAGAGACCGAATGGCAACATTAAAATGGGAGCTGATAGAAAGATTAAAAATGCAGAAGCGGCGCGAGTTAAGTAAAACTGCTTTGAAAGATTTTGTTAATGATGTAATCAGATTGAAGGCCGAATACTCTTTATCTGTTGATGATATTAGGGCGGAACAGTTTCGTCCTAAGGGAGTGGTTGATGCTGACGAGGTCTTCGCCTTTATGGAGTCGTTAGAACCCAGTCTAAAAAATGCTTTTTTATTCAAAAGAACCTGTTGAAAAAACTCATCTGGATTTTTCAAAAACCTTATAATTTCCTTAGAAACTCCTTTTATACTTACCCCTGGTAAGCAACGAAAGGAGTTTTTTTGATGAAGAAATTAACAGGATTTAACTTAAAGTATTTGGCTCTCGTGTTGATGGTTTTGGACCATATACATTACATGTTTGAGTTTACGGGAAAGGTGCCCATCTGGTTTTCATGGCTTGGAAGAATAGCGGCGCCGCTTTTCTTGTTTTGTCTGATTGAGGGGTTTATTCATACACATGACAGGAAGAAGTACTTTAAAAAGATTTACCTTATCGGGGCCTTCATGGGGCTTGTGCAGTTTGGATTCTATAACGTATTAAGGGGATGTGTGAGAGGGGATGGTTTTTTCCCACAGAATGCAATGCTGTCAAGCTTCACGGTGCTTCTGATTATCTTGCAGGGTATTGACTGGTGCAGGGAGAAGAAGTGGGCGAAGGGCCTTGCGGGAATTCTGGTGCCTCTTGCTATCTGGCCTATATTGGTTATGGACGTATTGATGCCGGCCCTTATGAGTGCGGGAAGTGATTTGGAGCTCTTTATTCTTAATGGACTTATGATGTCGTTCCTGCCTGTGCACACGGTGATTATGGATGGAGGAACCGCCACTGTGCTTGCGGGAATTGTTATGTACGCCTTTAGTTTCTGCAAGAATAAAGATTTGAGGATTTTTGCCTGGGGAGTATTTTCGCTTTTATGGAATTTCGGCATGATTCTCCTTTTCGGAGGAATGGGGGCTTTCACGGAAGATTTTCTTTTCTTCTCAGCCTATGAATGGATGGAAATCTTCGCGATTATTCCCATGTTATGCTACAATGGAGAGCGAGGCAAGGGTAACGGAAAGCTGTTCTACATTTTCTACCCAGCCCATGTGTATGTATTATTTGCACTGTCGATACTTGTATATAATTTGATGTAGGTGCTATTTGTGGCCGATGTGCAATTTGGGGACTGTCCCCAAATTGCACATAGTTCGTTCTGAAAGGGTATAAAATGCGGGCAGTAGTTACGAGAGTTAAGGAAGCAAGCGTCACAATTGATGGGAAAACAGTAGGAGAGATCAGGAAGGGATTCCTGGTCCTTCTTGGCGTTCATCAGACGGATGACGAGGCAATAGCCAAAAAGATAGCGGATAAGATCTGCGGCCTTCGAGTCTTCGAGGATGAAAATGGAAAGATGAATGTGAATCCCACCGATGCGGGAGCTGAGCTTCTTATTGTGAGCCAGTTTACACTTTATGCGGACTGTAAGTCCAGAAGGCCCGGATTCAGTGAGGCGGCGAGGCCTGATTTGGCCATACCTTTGTATGAGCTTGTGATTGCTGAATGCAAGGCCAGAGGCTTCAAGGTCGAAACCGGCGAGTTCGGAGCGGACATGCAGGTGGCGTCTGTTAATGACGGCCCTGTGACTATACTTCTTGATAGTGAAGAACTTTAGGTGCAGTTTGGGCCTGTCCCCAAATTGCACGTAGGAGGGAGAAATGAGCGTATACGAAAGATTATTGGCGGTGAAGGATTCGGAATATAGGGAGTTTCAGGCGAAGCTTGTGCCGAATATTGATCCTGCCACGATTATCGGAGTCAGGACTCCGGATATGAGAAATATCGCAAAGGAAGTGGCGAAAAGCCCGGAGAAGGAGACTTTTCTTAAAGAGCTTCCCCACAAATACTATGAGGAAAACCTTGTGCATTTCTTTGTGATTGCGCAGATCAAGGACTTTGATGAGTGCGTTAAGAGGGTGGAGGAGTTCTTGCCATATGTGGACTGCTGGCCGGTATCCGATCAGGCAAGCCCAAAGTCTTTTAAGAAAAATCACGATAATCTCCTTCCCTACATTAAGAAGTGGATTGTCTCCAATCACGTATATACGGCCAGGTTCGGCATCCGCATGCTTATGAACGAGTTCCTTGGGGATGAGTTTAAGGACGAGTACGCTCAGATGGTGGCCGAGAAGAAGGGCGAAGATTACTATCTTAAGATGATGGTTGCCTGGTATTTTGCCACAGCCCTTGCCAAGAACTATGACGAAACCGTGAAATACATAGAGAATCACTGCCTTGACGAGTGGGTTCACAAGAAGGCAATTCAGAAGGCGGTGGAGAGCTACAGAGTCACCGACGAACATAAAGAGTACCTAAAGAGCTTCAGATAAATCAAAAACATGAAAAAAATATTAACCATCGATGATGAGCCGGAAATCCTGTCCCTCATCAGAAGATCACTTCAAAATGAATACGAGGTGGACACCTGCCTTCGCCCCGCCGAGGAACTGCCAAAGAACCTGGCTGTCTACGACCTCATTATTTCCGACGTCATGATGCCCGGGGAGGACGGTTACCGGATTGTTGAGAGAATCAGGTCGGAAGTAACCTGCCCAATCCTCTTCCTTACAGCCAAAAACATGGAAAGCGACGTTATCTACGGCCTTTCCGTGGGAGCGGACGATTATCTTCGAAAACCCTTCTCCGTTGCAGAATTAAGGGCCAGAATCGCAGCCCATCTTCGCCGTGAGAATCGGGAAAACACCAAGATAATCAAGGAAGGAGATGTGTGGTTTTACCTTGATGAAAAGGTGATTAAGGTTAAGGGCGATCCCTGCAAGCTAACGAAGAGCGAGTACGACATTGCACTTTTCCTTGCAAGAAACCACGGCCGGATTTTCTCAAAGGAGCAGATTTACGAGCAAATCTACGGTTACGAGAAAGAGGGCAACGACACGGCAATTACCGAACACGTTAAGAATTTAAGGAAAAAACTTATGAATCTCAGCACCGACCCTATCGAGACGGTTTGGGGAATAGGATACAAATGGAAGAAAGAAGAGTAAGAAAAGGAAAAGATGTAAGACTGGGAACCCTGCTTGCCAGATATGTGCTAATTGTGGCAGCCCTGCTTATTATCAGTTTCATTGCTTTCTACGAGGCTATAGTATATTTCTACACCGGTGGCAGGTGGAAAAATGCCAATCAGAGTGAAAATGAAGTCATGGCTTGGGCGAATGAGAGCGCGGAGACGGGGTATTTCAACAGAGACACTATTCCTGAAGATGTTGATGTCATAATCGATGACGCGGATGGGAACGAGGTATTCAGGATTATATGTAATCCGGAATACGAGGATTTTTTGAACTCCTTCAGAGAAGCTATTAAAAAGGGTGATGCTCCCATTGCCAGGGCGCGCCAGGAGTTTTTCCGACAAATAACCACAACCCACGAGACGGCCTATGTTCACTATAGCGTAACAGCGGAAAACGAAGGCCTGCTTTTAATCGCAATCATTTTTGTGGGTGTCTTGGATGTCCTGATTCCTACAATTTTTTTGATCAGACGAATCAGAAAAAGTATCAGCAGCGTCAGCGAGTATGCAAAACAGATTACGGCAGAGAACCTGTCGGGCGAACCGGTTCGAAGCGGAATCCGTGAAATGAACGAGATCGTTGATGCCGTGGACTTTATGAAAGAAAACCTTGTGAAGTCCATGGAAGATAAATGGGCCGATGAGCAAAAGAAGCGGGACGAAAAAGCCCAAATTGCTCATGACCTGAAAACTCCCCTCACCATCATCCGCGGCAACGCAGACCTTCTTCTTGAGAACTGCCACAATGATGACGACAGGGAAGCTATTGAAACTATAATAAAAAACTCTGAGCGAATCGCCCAGAGTGTGCTGGATATACTGGAGTGATGTGCAATTTGGGGACAGCTCCACAAACTGCACATATAGCGTTCGAACAGAAGAGCAGATATTTTACTAAGACAGACTTTATCGAGCCGTCGGTACTTAGGTGCTGTATTGTAGCACCTTATGTACCGCTACGTGCGAGATCTAAGTGCGAACGTGTCTGTCGTGTAAAATATCTGCTCTTCTGTGACAGCAACCAAGAACTTGCGACTTGGTGGCGTCGGGCTACTTTTTCTTTCGGCGGTAGGGCACCCTTGCGGAGGGCACGACTTCGCTGGCGGGAGCTGTGTTGGCCACCTGATCATCGAAGAAGATATGGGCGCCGAAGGCTTTGAGGATTTCCGCCTTGCTGATGCCTCCAAGGAAGAAGGCCTCATCGATACGCACATTCCAGGCGCGAAGAGTTCTGATGACTCTTTCGTGGGCCGGGGCACTTCTTGCAGTTACGATGGCGGTTCTTATGGGAGATTCCATTGGAGGGAATTCCCTTTGCAAATCTGATATGGTGTGAAGAAAGTGGGCGAAGGGTCCTGCGGGAAGAGGATTGTTGGCATTGGCTTCCTCGTTCTGTTCGAAGGCCTTAAGTCCATATTCGTCATATATAAGCTGGCTCTCCTCGTTAAAGAGAACAGCATCTCCGTCGAAAGCAATTCTTATCTGCCCCACAGGGGCATCTGAATCATATTCCGTATTGTTATCGCAACAAATAATTCCTGCCGCAACTCCGGAATCTATGGCCTGGGCCACATCCTCCTCGTATGCTGACAGGAATAGGTCAGTCTTAAAGGCATTAAGATAAGGTGCCAGAGAGGCACCGCTTGCAAGCACGGCTCTTGAAATGTTAAGGCCGTAATGCTTGATTGTATTGAACACACGAAGAGAGGTATCGGGAGAGTTGTGAGACATGATAATGACCTCAACTCGATCCTCCATACCCGGCAGCTCATTAACCTTAAGCAAAGCCTCAATAAGGCCGAAACCCGGGCCTTTCTTAAGGATGTCGTCCTCGTGTTCCATCTGATATCTGCAATAGGCGTCAACGCCTTCTTTTTCAAATATCTCATTCTCGGAGGTTAAATCAAAAAGCGCTCTTGATGAAACTCCGATTACCAGTTTTTTGTTCCAATCGCACATGGCAAACTCCTTCCTCAGCGGAGTCTGCTGCCCTCATATCTGTCTCTTGTGAGAAGGGTGAAACGAATGGCTTCAAACTGATCGCTGATATCTCCTTCGGGTACGGGAATGTCGCAGGCAATAGCCATTGTTGCAAGCATTTCCTTGTCGACCTTGTCTCGCATGCCAACCATAATGTCCAGTCTTTCCTCGTAGCTGTTAGCATCCAAAAATGCGGCAAGCTGAGGATCGAGGCTTGAACTTTCATCGGGCTGCAACTCAAATCTGTATTTCTGAATTGCATCGGGATACTTCTCGGTGTCGACCCTTGATATAAACATGTCGAGAGGTCTTGCAAATGTCTTGCCTTCTTCGTCCAGGGAGCGGTAAATTACCAGTTTCTCTCCGGTTTCCGTGTGAATGGCGGTGTCTACTATAACATATTTAGTCCCCTTAAAATGTCTATAAACTTCCCCCGATTTCGGTATCTGTGCCATAGAACTACCTGCCTTTTCTGTATAGATAAATATATATCTATAATAATACTTCGGGGGTTTGTTGTCACGATTAAATCGTGTCAGAAACAGGAAATTTACACTTGAGAAACTCCGAATCTTTGGAGGTGACATCAATGTCATTTCCATGCGGCACATCTGCCATTTCTGCCAGTTTATTGATGATTTCGGCCTTTGCTTCATCGTCAAGTTTAGAGAAAGACTTGTGATGTACTTCTAAAGTGTAAGTGCGTCGTCCATCGGTATCGATAACCTTGGTAAGGGTGATGCCGGCGTTCTTAAAACCCTCGCTGCGGAGATACTCCCTGACGTCGTCTCTGTATCTTCTTTCAAACTCGGTGTAGCTTGCATCGGTCATTGCCTGCTTCTTATTGGCTCTTACATTTATGGTTCCTATAATGCAGCTTGCAATGATAATTAACAGTGTCAGTAATACCAGAATAGTCTTCTTCATGTCGCGTCCTCCTTGCTTCTGAAACCATTAAAACATACGGGCTGGGCAATAAACTTCCCAGGCCGCCATATTTCATAGATATTTAAGAAAATCATAAAGTTTATTCGGGAGGGAAGGTGCTATAATCTAGATGATTGAGGTGACATTCTATGAAAAAAGCAATTATCGCCATGCTGGTCATAATCATAGGAACCTGCGCAGCAGGCTGCTTTTTGACCAACAGGAAGCCGGAAAAGACAATCGAGTCAGCTCCCAGTGTGACTGATACAGTCAAGGAGGAGAAAGAACCCGCGGCCCCCAAACCGGAGGAGCCTGAGGCAGCACCAACCCCCGAAACTACGGAGGAAATCACACCTGCCCCCACAAGAAATCCCGAAGGAGTAGCGGAGATTTATAATTTGACCAAGAGTACTGAGGGCGCAGAGAAGTATGAGAGCCTTCTCAACTCTTCAAAGCAGGAATCCATGCAGTACAAAGCAGCGCAGATTGATGACCTTCTTGCAAAGTTACAGGGATCGGATAACACCTACATACCTGAGATTGACACATATTCCGTTTCAGACGTGGAAACATGGAATGACAGACCGGTCTACACATTAAGAAAGAGTGATGACTACGACAAAATAGTCATCTACATCCATGGCGGAAGTTTCATAACGAATGTTACGCCAACCCAGCTTCACTATGTTGACAACATCGCTCAGGATACAAATGCCAAGGTGTACGTTCCGATGTATCCTCTGGCGCCCACATATACTTACAAAGATACCTATGCTCTGCTTGAGACCCTCTATACAAGCCTTCTTGAACAGGGTAAAAGCATAACGATCTTCGGTGATTCCGCAGGCGGCGGAATTGCATTGGGCTTTGTGGAAGAGCTTAATGAGAAGGGCATTCAGGTTCCTGACAAGCTTATCCTTATGTCTCCTTTGCTTGATATAACGGGAACAAATGAAGAAGCCTATGAATATGAGGCAAAGGACCCTTTAGTTACCAGATATGAGGTAATCATGTGCGGCCTTGCATGGGCGGGAGATACAGACGTTTTTGATTACCATGTAAGCCCCATATACGGGGATATCACAAACATGCCAAAGACTCTTGTGACCATGGGATCCAATGAGTATCTGGCCAAGGATATCATGAAATTTTACGGAATAATGAGAGACAACAAACAGGATATAAAGCTTCTCTACGGGGATGGACTTTTCCATGTGTTCCCCTTCTATCCCATGCCTGAAAGTGATGAGGCAAATGGGATAATCGCAGCTTTTATCCGGGACTAGACTAAGAAAACGAGGAAAAATGAATTATAAGATTATAGTGGACAAAGACCATCCGATTACGGAGGAATACTTAAAGGAAGTCAAGCTGATTCCCATAGTGACCGACACGGACAATAAGAAAACTCAAATCGAAAAGGAAACCTATGAGGCTTTTCTTGACATGAGAGATTACCTTTTGCTTAAGGAAAACATTACCATTGGCATCGATTCCGCTTACAGAAGCGTGGAGTATCAAGAGAAACTGATGCAGGAGTTTATCGACAAGTACGGTGAAGAGTATGCCAGGGAAACCGTGGCCGAGCCCGGAACCAGCGAGCATCACACGGGTCTGGCCATCGACATCTGCCCCAAGATTCTTGGACAGTGGATCACTGAGAACGAAGATATGATTAAGATGGAGGAAGTCTTTGATAAGATTCACAGAGCTCTTCCCATTTTCGGCTTCAGACTGACCTATCCAAAAGAGAACATAAATAAACCAGGGTCCGTATATGAACCCTGGCATATAAGATACATGGGTGGCTCTAAATAATGAACTTCAGCCGCTCATCACAAAGAGTGACAGTAATGTCAGTTGCCTTTGTTTCCACCTCTCCGTCGGTATGAACCCAAAGGGGAGTATCGATGTGAATCCTGGCCTTCTTTGCTTTGTAGGGGGCGAGGCCTTTTACCGAGAAATGAGTTCCCTTGGCAGCCTTTGGAAGGGCCATCATAAAGGTGGGAATGGAAACGGCACCTACAGTACAAAGATCAAGTATTCCGTCGGAGTAATCCGCATCGGGACAGAACTTGAATCCGCCGCCTTCAAACTTATGATTCATGAAGGCGATAAAGAAGATTTTGTCAAAAACGATAGGATTCTCAGAATCGTCAAGCCACAGCTTACAGGGTGACTTGGGGGCACTGAATACCTGCTTGATTCCGATTCCGCCATATGTTAATTTACCAAGACCGATTTTGTTAAGTCGGTCTTTCATTTTGGAGTGCATTGCCTCTGCACAGATTGCAGCATCAAAGCCGATTCCTGCAGAAACGGAGAATCTCCTGTCACCATATTTCTTTGAAAGTTCTTCATCTTCATAATGAACAACTCCGATATCCATATTAATAATGTTGTCCTGAGATATGATGTGCTTGATGGCCTCGGCAGGATTAAAGGAGGCCTTAAGGTCTCTTGCCAGGTCATTGCTGGAGCCGGTGGGAAGGTAGCCAAGGACAAACTTGCTTAAGGGATTCATTCCCTGCAAAGCTTCGTTGACTGTTCCGTCACCCCCGAGAAGAATAACGTCCACTTCGGAATCGGGTAAAGCCGACAATTCCTCCATGCGCTTCTTGATATCTCCGGACTTCTCAGAAAAATAAACTTCGTATTCTACGTTAGCTTTCTTAAGTTCTTCTTCAACACTACCCCAAAGAACAATGCCTTTGCCTGAACAGGAAGAAGGATTTACAACAACGTGGTACATAAAATTACCCCCTTAAGGATTATATGCAAGCCTATTATACCATCTATATAATAATATTAGGCAAAAAAGTTTGCGTTATGGGAGCATAGATGATATAATCTCAATAATTTCGCACGACACAGTGCCACTATGATAAAGTACAGGAGGACATCAGATGTATTCTTTGGATGAAGTAAAAAAAGTAGATCCGGAAATCGCACAGGCGATTGTGGACGAACAGGAAAGACAGAACAGCCACATTGAGCTTATCGCTTCCGAAAACTGGGTCAGCAAAGCAGTGATGGCTGCTATGGGAAGCCCTCTTACCAACAAATATGCGGAAGGCTATCCCGGAAAGCGTTACTACGGCGGATGTGACTGCGTTGACGTGGTTGAGAATCTTGCCATTGAGAGAGCCAAAGAATTATTCGGATGTGAATATGCCAACGTTCAGCCCCACTCAGGTGCTCAGGCAAACTTTGCGGTACAGTTCGCAATCTGTAACCCCGGGGACACCATTATGGGTATGAACCTTGATCACGGCGGACACCTTACACACGGAAGTCCGGTTAACGTATCCGGTAAGTACTTCAAGATTGTGCCTTACGGTGTTAACGCAGACGGCTTTATAGATTATGACGAAGTTAGAAGACTTGCCATCGAAAGCAAGCCCAAAATGATTATTGCAGGCGCCAGCGCTTATGCAAGAACAATTGACTTTAAGAAGTTCAGAGAAATCGCTGACGAAGTCGGCGCAGTTCTCATGGTTGATATGGCACACATTGCAGGTCTTGTGGCAGCAGGACTTCATCCAAGCCCCATTCCTTATGCACATGTTGTAACAACCACAACTCACAAGACCCTCAGAGGTCCCAGAGGAGGACTTATCCTTTCAAGCAACGAAGTTAATGCAAAATATAACTTCAACAAGGCTATCTTCCCCGGAACCCAGGGCGGCCCTCTTATGCATGTTATCGCAGGTAAGGCAGTATGCTTTAAGGAAGCTCTTTCGGATGACTTCAAGAAGTACCAGAAGGGCATTATCGACAATGCACAGGCTCTTTGCGAAGGCCTTAAGAAGAGAGGAATCAAAATCGTTTCAAACGGTACGGACAACCACCTTATGCTTGTGGACCTTACAAACTTCGGACTTACCGGTAAGGCAGTTGAGAAACTTCTTGATGAGGCTCATATCACAGCCAACAAGAACACCATTCCCAACGACCCTCAGTCACCCTTCGTTACAAGCGGTATCCGTCTCGGAACTCCCGCAGTTACAAGCCGTGGCATGAACACCGAGGATATGGATCAGATTGCCGAGGCGATTTCTCTTGTCATCAAAGGTGGCGAGGAGAAGGTTTCCGAAGCAAGAGCAATCGTTAAGAAGCTTACAGACAAGTATCCTTTGATCTAATCGAAGACCAAAAACTGACAATTAAATCAATATATGTGAAAACCGCCCAAAAACAACTGGGCGGTTTTTTGCAATTTATCCAAAATTCCTATTGCGCCTGCGGGGGTGCCATGATACAATATCTTTCGGTAAAGGACAAGTGTACGTTTAAGAAAGACACATAAACACAGATGTACTTGTCCAAAAGACAGGAGAGTAATATGACCGAATCCACGCAGTATTACATAATTAAGAAGAAAGCGGTGCCTGAAGTGCTCCTTAAGGTTGTGGAAGCCAAGAGACTTTTGGACACAGAGAAAGTCCTGACCGTGCAGGATGCTGTGGAGGAGGTAGGGCTGAGCAGGAGCTCTTTTTACAAATATAAAGACGACATAATGCCCTTCCACGATGACACCCAGGGCAGAACCATTACACTGACTTTCCAGATGGACGATATTCCCGGGCTTTTGTCCGACGTACTTAAGCTTATCGCTCAGTACAAGGCAAATATCCTTACCATTCACCAGAGTATTCCCATTGGCGGAATCGCTTCTTTGAGCATTTCCGTACAGGTTCTTAAGGACACCGGTGATGTTTCCGAGATGATTGAATCAATGGAGAACAAGTCCGGCGTTCATCACGTAAAGATTTTGGCAAAAGAATAATAATATAAAGGATGGATAGATTTATGAAACAAGTTGCAGTTTTAGGCTACGGCACCGTGGGAAGCGGAGTGGTTGAGGTTATCGACCGCAACAGCGCCGTTATCGAGAAGAGAGTTGGAGAGAAGCTTAACGTTAAGTATATTCTCGATCTTCGCGATTTTCCCGGAGACCCCAATGAGAAGAAGGTGGTCCACGACATCAATGTAATTCTTGATGATCCGGAGGTCGAGATAGTCTGCGAAACCATGGGAGGAAACGAGCCCGCTTTTACTTTCTCCAAGAACGCCCTTTTAAAGGGTAAAAGCGTTTGTACCTCCAATAAAGAGCTGGTTGCCAATCACGGCCCCGAGCTTCTTAAGCTTGCAAAGGAGAATAATTGCAATTATCTTTTCGAGGCAAGCGTTGGCGGCGGAATTCCCGTTATCAGAACAATTAACGAAGCTTTGACTGCAGAGATTATAGACGGTATTACAGGTATTCTTAACGGTACCACAAACTACATCCTCACAAAGATGGACAGAGAGGGCGCAAAGTTTGACGAGGTTTTAAAGCAGGCACAGGACCTTGGCTACGCTGAGAAGAACCCCGAAGCCGACGTGGAAGGATATGATGCATGTCGTAAAATCGCAATTCTCTCATCACTTATGACAGGCCACTATGTTCACTTTGAGGACATTTATACCGAGGGAATCACAAAGATTACTCCCGAGGATTTCATGTATGCCAAGGCTCTTAACTGCACAATTAAGCTTCTTGCAATGAGCAAGGAGGACAACGGTTCATACTACGCAATGGTTGCTCCTTTCCTTATCGGAAAAGAGACTGCTCTTTACAACGTAAACGATGTTTTCAACGGCGTGTTCATTCACAGCAACATGCTTGACGATTCTATGTACTACGGAAGAGGCGCAGGTAAGCTTGCTACAGCAAGTGCCGTTGTGGGAGACGTGATTGAGGCTGCAAAGAACAGGGGCAAAACCCTCCCTATCTTCTGGGACGACACTAAGGTTAACCTTCTTGGAATCGGCGAAGTAAATCGTTCATTCCTTGTAAGAGTTAAGGAAGCTGAGTGCGACAAAGCCAAGGTTGAGGCAGCTTTTGGCAAGGTGACATATGTAACTGACGCAGGTGTTGACGGAGAAATCGGTTTTGTGACACCTATGATGAAAGAGAAGGATTTCGAGGCAAAGCTTGGAAACTTAAGCGGTGTAATCGGAAGAATTCGTTTGGATAAATAATAATTGACAAAAGAGGTTTGGAGAATTGAGTAAAGTAGTAAAATTCGGCGGCAGCTCCCTTGCAAGTGCCGAGCAGTTCAAAAAAGTAAAAGACATCATCATGGCTGATAAGGACAGAAGATATGTGGTTCCTTCAGCTCCCGGAAAGCGTTATTCCAAGGACACCAAGGTAACTGACATGCTTTATCAGTGTTATTCAAAGGCTGAGAAAGGTGAGGATTTTAAAGATAAGCTTGCAGAGATCAAGGCAAGATACGACGAGATTATCACCGGCCTTAAGCTTAACGTAAACCTGGATAAGGAGTTTGCTGAGATAGAGAAGAATTTTACCAACAAAGCAGGCTCTGACTATGCCGCATCCAGAGGTGAGTTCTTAAACGGAATTCTTATGTCCCACTATCTTGGATATCCTTTCATCGATGCTGCAGATGTTATCTTCTTTGATGAGAAGGGTGAGTTTGATGCAGACAAGACCGATGAGGTTCTTAGCGAACGCCTTAAACATGATGAGAGAGCGGTTATTCCCGGCTTCTACGGAAGCATGCCTGACGGTTCCGTCAAGACCTTCTCAAGAGGCGGTTCCGATATCACAGGTTCCATCGTGTCCAAGGCAGCAAGAGTGGACGTTTATGAGAACTGGACAGATGTGTCAGGATTCCTTATTGCGGATCCCAGAATCATTCCCAACCCTGAAGTAATCGAGATTATCACATACAGAGAGCTTCGAGAGCTTTCATACATGGGCGCTACCGTTCTTCATGAGGATGCTATTTTCCCCGTGCGCAAGATGGGTATTCCCATTAACATCAGAAACACCAATGCTCCCGAGGATAACGGAACATGGATTGTTGGAAGCACCGGACAGAAATCCAAGTACATCATCACAGGTGTGGCAGGTAAGAAGGGCTTCTGTGCAGTAAATATTGAAAAGGATATGATGAACTCCGAGATTGGTTTCGGCCGTAAGCTTCTTCAGGCTTTCGAGGAGAACGGAATTTCCTTCGAACATTCACCTTCAGGTATTGATACCTTCACAGTATTCGTACATCAGGATGAGTTCATGGACAAGGAGCAGAAGGTTGTGGCAGGAATCCACAGACTCTGCAATCCCGACACCGTTGAAATCGAGACAGATCTGGCCCTCCTTGCAGTTGTGGGACGTGGCATGAAGTCCCAGAGAGGTACTGCGGGACGTATCTTCTCAGCCCTTGCTCACGCTAACATCAACGTTAAGATGATTGACCAGGGTTCCAGTGAGCTTAACATCATCATCGGTGTAGCTAATTCTGATTTTGAAGCGGCAATAAAAGCAATTTATGATATTTTTGTGGTTTCTCAGTTATAAGAGAAAATACAAAATGTATAAACAATTTTGAAAAAATAAACTTTATAATCTGTCAAGAACAACAAATACAATTAAGAAAACATATTTTAAGAAAATATTTGTGAAAATGTATTGACAAATCAGAAGTCATACTCTATACTTAGAGTATGGAATTCATCCAGACGGATGGTTCTTTATATAGATTGTTGCAGAAGGAGGTACGGACCACCTAACTACTTAGTGTAATACCACAAAGTAACGCAGTACAACTTTATAGGGAACTACCAATGAATGGTAATCGAGTACACCAAGTCGGGTAGCGATTAGAAGAAGCCTAAATATTCGAGAGGAGATTAACGCTACAGTGCCAGAGGGCACAAAGGATGGAAAGATTACAACCCAAGATGGAGGGAAGTCCATTGGAAACTGATTTTTAGAAGAGGGCATTGAGCGATAGGTTCGGTGCCCTCTTCTAGTTGTGCAAGCGAAACTCTATTGAGAACGCTATGGAAAATAACTTGGAAATGGTTTAAAATAGTAGGGTAAAGTTTTTATATCAAAGAGGAATGTTATGGAAGAAAAAACTAACGTAGAGCAGGAAAAGAGAGAGGCCAGACGTAAACGCAGAAAGAAAAACGAAATCCTCTCCTATGTAACCGTGCTTCTTGTTTTGGCATTATTGACTGTGGGCGGTATTGTTGCTGCCAAGTTTTTATATAACCCTGCGCAGGAGGAGAAGGCTGCTGAGGAAGTAGCTAACGAGATTCAGCAGGAGCTTTCCGAACAGGAAGAGGAAGTAATCCTTACGGAGCCTGAACCTGTGGAGCCTGAAGTCACAGCACCCACAGCAGATGAAATCGGAGATCAGATTGTAACCCCCATCATCGAGGGCATGACTCTTGAAGAGAAGGTGGCAGGTTTATTTATCGTAACTCCTGAGGCTATTACCGGCGTTGATACCGCTACTCAGGCAGGTGACGGAACCAAGAAAGCCATAGAGGAGTACCCGGTTGGAGGAATCATCTATTTTTCCAAGAATATACAGAGCAAGGATCAGCTTACGGATATGATTTCAAAGACCGCTTCCTACTGTAAGTATCCCATGTTCTTCGCAGTTGACGAAGAGGGCGGAGATGTGGCACGAATTGCCAACAGCAGTATCGAAGTTGAGAAGACGGGCCCTGCAGCTGACATAGCAGCAACCGGAGACCCCAATAAGGCATATGTGGCCAACTCAGTTATTGCTTCATATCTTAAGGAACTTGGATTCAACCTTGATTTTGCCCCGGTTGCGGACGTTGCAAGTATCGAGGACAGCTTTATCGGAAACAGAGCATACGGAACAGACTTTAATGCCGCAGCACCCTTTGTTTCAAATGCGGTAACAGGCCTTCAGGAGAACGGCGTAAGCGCATGCCTTAAGCACTTCCCCGGACTTGGAGCCACAAGCGGCGATACACATAAAGAGATGGTTACCAACGAGCGTACATCTCAGGATTTCAAGGACAACGAGTTTATTACCTTTAAGGCAGGAATTGAGGCCGGAGCTGATTTTATCATGGTAAGCCACATTTCCCTTCCTTCAATCACCGGCGACAACACACCTTGTTGTTTGATTCCTTCAATTGTAACCGACATGCTTCGTGCTGAACTTGGTTACAAGGGTGTCGTTATTACCGACGCCATGAACATGGCAGCAATTTCCGAGTACTACTCATCTGACGAGGCAGCAATCAAGGCTTTGAAGGCAGGCTGTGACATGATTCTCATGCCTGAGAACTTCAAGGAAGCTTATGATGGAATCATTAAGGCTGTCAGAGAAGACCAGACTCTCGACGAGAAGAGAATCGACGATGCTCTTAAGAGAATCTACAAGGTTAAGTACAAAGAGCAGATTGCTGAGGAACTTGCCAAATACTAAGGTCTGTGTTATTTTAGATAACGTGTCGGTCGGGGCGCATAACTCCGGCCGATTTTTATGAATGTGCAAGTTGAGGTTTTTACATGGATAATAAAGAAGTAATAAAAGAAAATAAAATGGGCACAATGCCCGTAAACAAGTTGCTTTTAAACATGTCCCTGCCCATGATGGCATCCATGCTGGTGCAGGCCATGTACAACATCGTGGACAGCATCTTCGTTTCAAGAGTCAGTGAGGGCGCTTTGACAGCTGTTACCCTGTCTTTCCCCGTTCAGATGCTGATTATCGCAGTGGGCGGCGGTACCGGCGTAGGTATTAACGCTGTGCTTTCCAAGGCCCTTGGCGAAAAGGATCACGACGAGGTTAAGAAGTCCGCAACAAACGGCGTTTTCCTCATTGCGATGTCATACATCGTATTCCTGATGATTGGTTTATTTGGGGTTAAGCCGTTTTTCTCAACTCAAAAGGTTGGAGATGCGCAGATCCTTAATTATGGAATACAGTATCTTTCAATCGTCTGCATTTGTTCCGTGGGCGTGCTCACTCAGATGACTTTTGAGAGGCTCCTTCAGTCCACCGGCAAAACCATGTACTCCATGATTTCCCAGATGACCGGTGCAATCATCAACTGTATTATGGACCCCATTCTGATCTTTGGTTTGTTCGGAGCCCCCAGGCTTGAGGTTGCCGGTGCGGCCCTCGCTACAATCTTTGGACAGATTGTGGGCGCATCTTTGGCGATTTATTTTAACCTTACAAAGAATAAGGAAGTTGTTCTTTCCTTCAGGGGATTTAAGCCGGAAGGACGAATGATTAAAAAGATTTATTCCGTTGGCCTGCCTTCCATTATTATGCAGTCCATCGGCTCAATTATGAACTACTGCATGAACCAGATTCTTCTTGGATTCTCCAGCACCGCAGCAGCAGTATTTGGTGCATACTTCAAGCTCCAGAGCTTCTTCTTCATGCCTGTATTCGGACTTAACAATGGTTTGATTCCCATCGTTGCATTTAACTATGGGGCAAAGAATCGTAAGAGGATGTTAAAAGCCATTAAGCTCAGTATCTTCTACGCTGAAATTTTATTCCTGATTGGAGTAATTGCATTTGAGCTCTTCCCTGATAAGCTTCTTATGATATTTGATGCTTCTCCTGCGATGCTTGATATGGGCAGCAGAGCATTAAGAACCATTGCGATTCACTTTCCCATTGCAGCCTACTGTATTATCGTAGGTACGATATTCCAGTCTTTGGGTTACGGAGTTTACTCCCTTTGGGTATCAATCGCCAGACAGCTGGCAGTGCTTATCCCTGCGGCTTACCTGCTTTCCTTGACGGGCGTGGTTCACAATGTTTGGTGGGCATTCCCTATTGCGGAGCTTGCTTCCGCAGCAGCAAGTACCTTCTTCTTTGTGAAGATTTATAACCATACTATTAAAGAGATTCCGCTGGGGGTGGATTAAATCTTTGCTTAAAGGCTTGACAGAGTAATAGCGATATAGTAAACTAACGTAGTCGTCAGTTGACGACTACATATGCGCGAGTGGCTCAGTTGGTGGAGCGCGACCTTGCCAAGGTCGAGGCCGCGGGTTCGAGTCCCGTCTCGCGCTCGCAAAAAGATTAGGTCATCCAAGAGGATGACCTAATTTTTTTGTGCGCAGACGGGCTCGAACAGATGCTTCGCATCCGTTCGTCTCGGGGCACCTAAAGTGCCCCTCAGTCAGCGCTAAGCGGACGTCCACTGGACGTCCAGCGCCCCGTCTCGCGCAAAAAAGCGTTGACGTATAAAAGGAGAAGCATATATAATTAGAACGGATGTTCTGATATGTAATGTGCGAGGGATGTATGAAGACAATTACAAAGAAACAGGCCGGGCAGTTTATACTTGCCAAGCAGGGGCTGATAGGACCTCATAAATTTGTGGGAAAGCAGGGAGCATATGATTACGTGCGTCAGGCGGGATGTATTCAGTATGACCCTGTGGACGTGTGCGGAAAGAATGCGGAGCTTACCCTGCAGGCCAG
This sequence comes from uncultured Lachnospiraceae bacterium, assembly GCA_947167445.1. Taxonomy (GTDB): domain Bacteria; phylum Bacillota; class Clostridia; order Lachnospirales; family Lachnospiraceae; genus G11. The sequence goes on along the minus strand of CAMVID010000015.1, from coordinate 60,684 downwards.
GGTAAAGGGCTTTAAGAAAAGGATGCTTTTTGACCTTTTATATAAGGACAGGAAGTTAATTGACTATGCTGATAAGGAACTCTCAATTTGGCCCACAGAGGACTGGCCCTTTTTTTCTTCCTACAGGGAGAGAAGTATGGAGCTTGGCAGAACTTTTGATGGTCTGGAGGAACTGAAGGAGAGGGCAATCGATTTTATAAGGAAGAATGGGCCGGTATGCAGTGATTCTCTTCCGATTGAAGGGGAGATCTACTGGCATTCTTCCATGCATTGGAGCGGCAACTGGGACAAGAAGTCCCAAGCCGCAAGATCGGTACTGGAACAGCTTTATACAGATGGAGAACTGATTATTCACCATAAGAAGGGAAGCAGGAAGTACTATGATCTTGCAAGGAAACACATTGATTCATCCATTCTTGATTCAGCCAATCCCTGTAAGGATGAAGACGAATTCATAGCATGGAGAGTCCTTCGCCGAATAGGAGCAGTGGGACTTCTTTGGGATAAATCAAGTATGGCTTTCCTTGGAATAGATTTAAAGGCTGAGACCAGAAAGAGAATTCTTTCCAAGCTTTCAGAAGAAGGGAAATTATACGCCGTCATGGTGGAAGGAGTTAAGGTACCCTTTTATTATTTGGCCTCGGACGAAGAACTGATGCAGAAAATACTTGAGGGAACAGCAGACCTTAAACCAAGAATGTCATTTATTGCCCCGCTTGACCCGTTAATGTGGGACAAGGCTCTGGTTCAGACCCTGTGGGATTTTCAGTATTCCTGGGAAATATATACACCGGCAGTGAAGCGCAAATACGGATATTATACCCTGCCGATTCTTTTCGGAGACAAATTCGTCGGAAGAATTGAAGCAGTACCCGACAGAAAAGAAGAAGTTCTCGTTGTGAAAGGTTTATGGTGGGAAGATAATGTCCGCGTAACAGGGAAGATGAGAGATGCATTAGATAGAGCATTAAAGAAATTCGCAGGTTTTAATGACTGCCAGAGCTTTAAATACATGGCAAAAAATGTCGAGAAATAACACTTATGTTTCTAGTAATATTAGCTCGCAAGGAGTTAAGACATGGAAGATCAGGTACGAGCAGTACGAGTAATGCAGGATTATATCAGAAAGCATATTGATGAGGAGATCAGTATCGAGGATGTGGCAAGCGAGGCATCTTTCTCAAGCTCCCACGCCCGAAGACTTTTCATCAAATATGTAGGCATGACGCCGGCGGTTTATATCAGGCGCCTTAAACTGTCCAGGTCTGCACTGAGACTGCGTGATGAGAACTGTCAGGTTCTTGATGTTGCCATGAATATGGGCTTTGGAAGTGTAGATGGATACCAGCGCGCATTCAGAAGAGAATTCGGCTGTAATCCCAAAGAGTATGCCGGAAGCCCGGTGCCCATATGGCTTTTTACTCCTTATCCTATCCAAACAAAAGAAAGGAAAGAGAGAACTATGAGCGAGACAAGAAGTGTTTTTATCCAGGTGATTGAGAAGCCTGCAAGAAAAGTAATCATTAAGCGAGGAATAAAGGCTACAGAATACTGGTCATATTGTGAGGAAGTGGGCTGCGATGTCTGGGGACTTTTGACAAGCATCAAGTCCATCAGCGGTGAGCCGGTGTGCTTATGGCTTCCCAAGCATTTAAGAAAGCCTGCAGCCAACGAATATGTACAGGGTGTAGAAGTTGAACTTGATTATTCCGGAGCGATTCCCGAAGGATTTGAAGTTATTGAATTGCCCGCATCCACATATCTTCTGTTTAGAGGAGAGCCCTTTGAGGATGATAATTACGAAGAGGCTATTGGCGAGATCTGGAACGCTGAGAAGAAGTATGATCCTTCATTTATCGGATATGAGTGGGATGATATGAATCCCAGAATTCAGCTTGAGCCTAGGGGAAAGCGCGGTTATATCGAGCTTGTACCGGTGAAGAAGATACGGTAAGCGTTAGAAATTATGACATAATAAGGCGTAGTCCTGCGGCCAATAGACCATAGGGCTACGCCTTTTTTGTACCTAAAACAAGCTTCAAGCTCAGCGCTGGGTACAGTTTCCCTATCTCAAGCCACTTTTCCGGCAACTCATGTCGCCAAAACGGCAACTAACGTCATAGGCTATTGTTTTCCCGATGAATGATTGTTATTTTGTGTTTGTAAAAACGAAGGAATCTCATAACCAAAGAAAAGAACAAACACAGGAACGCTGAAAGGAAAACATATGATGATTACATGCACAAATCTAAAAAAGAGCTTTGGCGACAAACAGGTTCTCAAAGACATAAACTTAAGCGTCGCGAAGGGCAGCATCGTTGGGCTTCTTGGACCATCGGGAGCCGGAAAGACCACTATTATAAAGATTCTCACGGGGCAGCTTAGCTATGATAGCGGAAGCGTAAGAGTCTTTGACAAGGAGGCTTCAAAACTCACCGGAGAAGACAAGAAAAGATTCGGGATTATGATGGACAGATTCGGCCTTTACGACAGGCTCACATGCGTTGATAACCTGAAGATCTTTGCCGATATCTACGGAATCAAACATATCAGAATCAAAGAGACACTGGATGAGGTGGGATTAATGGATGACTATAAGAAGCTTGCTGCCAACCTTTCAAAGGGTATGAGGGCAAGGCTTCAGTTGGCAAGAGTCTTCATGCACTCGCCGGAAATCATATTCCTTGATGAGCCTACCGCGGGCCTGGATCCTCAGTCAATGAGGGCTATCCACAGAATTATCCTAAAGAAAAAGCAGGAAGGATGCACAATCTTTTTAACCACCCATAACATGGAAGAGGCCCATAAACTTTGTGATAATATCTTCCTCCTTAACGAGGGCAAAATAGTTGAGAATGGTACGCCTGAGGACATCTGCAGAAGATATAACTTTAACAAAAGAATTAAACTGCACTTAACAAACGGAAGGGATTTGGAATTATCTCAGGAGAGTACCGATACAGCCAGGGAGGTTTTTGAGTTGCTGAATAAGGGAGAAATCTCAACCATTCACTCCACCGAACCCACCCTGGAAACCGTATTTCTTGAGCTGACGGGCAAGGCACTTGAGGAGGGCGCATAAATGAGAAATATAATTGTGATTATAAAGAAACAACTGCAGGATACCTTCAAAAACAAAACGATTCTCATCCAGTTTGTGATGTTCCCCCTGCTTACAATAGTTATGGAAAATGCAGTAAACATTGAGGGCATGGAGCCTTTGTTCTTCACAAAGCTCTTCTCAACCATGTTCATGGGAATGGCGCCCTTGACCGCAACTGCGGGCATCATTTCCGAGGAAAAAGAGAAGGACACTTTAAGAGTCCTTATGATGGCCAACGTTAAACCCTGGCAGTATCTCATTGGAATCGCCACTTATGTGTGGACAATATGCATGATAGGGGCAGGTGTTATGTCAACTACTATTCCGCCCTCCTTAGTAAAAACATCATCAGCTCAAATATCGGAATCTGCCGTAGCATCCTACCTTTCTATCATGGCAATTGGCTTTGTAATCTCGACTGTAGCCGGCGCGGCGATAGGCGTTTTTGCCAAAAATCAAATGACGGCAACTTCGTTAACTGTGCCTGTGATGTTAATTTTGGCTTTTGTGCCCATGCTGTCCATGTTTAATGATAAAATAGAAAAGGTGGGCAAGGTGTTTTTTACACAGCAGTTGAAAATCACTCTCGATGAGATGGCATTGGCGTCCGTAAATGCCACAAATGCGGTGATTATCGCAGCAAACGCCGTTTTGTTCACAGCACTTTTTGTTTTCGCCTATCAGAGAAAAGGATTGGAATAAATGAAGGTTGAGATTGATATCGACGAGAAATATCAGGACACGGTGGTAAAAATCACGTCTCCCAGATTGACGCCTGAAGTGGAAAAAATGGTGTCCCTTCTTAGGATGATGGACAGCCAGATTCCGGTGAAGAAAGCCGACGAAACCTACATCCTTGACACGGAAAAGATTCTCTACATCGAGGCGGTGGAGAGAAACACCTTCGTGTACACCGAGGAGGAGGTTTACGAGTCAGGCTTGAAGCTTTACGAATTTGAGGCCAGGCTTTCGGAGAGGGATTTCATAAGAATCAGCAAGCAGGGGCTTTTGAATCTTAAGAAAGTGAAGAGCCTTAAGGCCGATATCAACAGGCGAATCAGAGTGACCCTTATAAATGATGAGCAGATAGTGGTTTCTCGCATGTATTCCGATGAACTGAGAAGCAGATTGGGAGTGAAGTGATGGAAGATAATAAGACGATTTTTAATTATATAGGGCAGGTTTTTACCACCCTTGGAATCATGATTTTGATCTTTGTGGCTTTGGCGGCAGTTGTTGGCGAAAAAGTCGAGGGCTTTGGATCCTTATTTGAACTGGGGAAAAAAGGGTTGGCCCTTGGGACAATTCTTCAACTTTTTGCTCTGTCTGTGATAATCACAGTATGCCAGGCTATTCTTTTCACGGATAAGTTAATCAAGTCCCTTTCCATAGTGGCGAGAAACGTGGCTTTTTATGTGGCTATTACCGTGGTGATTGCAGCTTTTGTAGTGATTTTTAAGTGGTTCCCCTTTAATGACTTCTTAGCCTGGATAGGCTTTATCGTATCCTTCTCGATTTGCTCTACCATTGGCGTTTTTATCAGCCGTATGAAGGAGAAGGCCGAGGACAGAAAGATGAACAAGGCTTTGGAGCAGTATAATAAGAGATAGAGGGTACAAAGCCCCAAAACATACACTGCAAGTATAATCGTCATCAAGCCATACCCCAGAGGTTTGATGGCGATATTTTTTATGTAAGGGAGAAGGCGGGGTTTTTTATTGAATTAAGGGTTTGAAAGACCTAAAATTATATATGGATGGGGGCTATTCCCCATTACTTTTGGGAAACGCAAAAACACATAAGGAGGGTGAAGAAATGATCAGTTTCTTTATTTGTCTCGCAATTCTGATTGTGGGGTACTTCACATATGGTAAGTTCGTTGAGAACACCTTTGGACCTGACGACCGTGAGACACCTGCTGTGGCAATCAACGACGGGGTTGACTACGTTGTTCTGCCTCAGTGGAAGCTTTTCCTCGTACAGTTACTCAACATTGCCGGACTTGGCCCGATTTTCGGTGCATTGACTGGTGCAGAGTGGGGACCTGTTGTATTCCTTTGGATTACATTCGGTACCATCTTCGCAGGTGCTGTACATGATTACTTCTCCGGAATGCTTTCCGAGAGAAACAACGGAGACTCTATTTCCGAGGTTACGGGGATTTACCTTGGAAACACCATGAAGAACATCATGAGAGTCTTCGCAGTAATACTTCTTGTTATGGTAGGTACTGTATTTGCAGTAGGTCCTGCCGGACTCTTGAAAGTATTATTTACTAACAATGGCGCCGATGGCATACTGGTTAATCCGGTATTCTGGCTCACCATTATCCTGGTTTACTATTTTATCGCTACATTCGTTGCAGTTGACAAAATCATAGGCCGTATCTATCCCGTCTTTGGCATCTGCCTTATTATCATGGCAGTGGGTGTTTGCTTCGGTATGATTGTCGGTACCGCAAAAGGCACCTATGTAATGCCCGAGCTTTGGAATAACTTTAAGAACATGCATCCCAACGGAACACCTATCTGGTCCTTCATGTTCATCACCGTAGCATGTGGTGCAATCTCAGGTTTCCACTCAACACAGAGCCCTATTATGGCCAGATGTTTAAAGAGTGAGAAACAGGGCCACTTCGTATTCTACGGAGCAATGGTGGCAGAGGGCGTCATCGCTCTTATCTGGGCAGCTGCAGGCTGTGCAATTTACGGCGGTGCAGGCCTCGTTGAAGTTGGCGGCGGAAACGCAACCAGCGTATACGAAATCTGCTCCAAGACCATGGGCGGTATAGGTATTGCTCTTGCAATGCTTGGCGTTATCGCATGTCCCATCACTTCAGGTGATACAGCATTCCGTTCAGCTCGTCTTACACTTGCTGACTGGATCGGACTTGACCAGACCAACAAGGTTAACCGTCTGAAACTCTGTATCCCCGTTCTCGGCGTAGGCGCAATCCTCGGCTATGGAAACACCCTTGGATTCATCGACTACTCCATCATCTGGAGATACTTCAGCTGGACCAACCAGACCCTTGCAATGATCGTTCTCTGGTCCGCATCAATGTACCTGTTCAAAGAGAAGAAGAATTACTGGGTTACTGTTGTACCCGCAACCTTCATGAGTGCGGTTTCATTAACCTACTTCCTGATGGCACCTGAGTGTCTCGGACTTATTCCTTTCTTCAAGAACAACACCACAGTGGCTTATCCCGGTGGTATAATAGCAGCAGTATTATTCCTTGTACTGTTCCTTCGTGCAACCAAGAAAGCCGAGAGAGCATAACTGAATATGGAAAGGGGAACGCGTAAGCGCTCCCCTTTTTAGAAATTTAAGGATGGGGGAAGTTATGATAATCGCACCGAAAGCCCTTACAGATAATGTTTTGGCAAAAACAGAGCTCGCTACTGATAAGCGAAACTGCCTTAGATCCGGCCCCTGCGGTATCGGAGAGAAGGCCCTTTATCTAAACAGCTTTTATATCGACAGGATTTTCTATGTCAAATACGAAGACATCGACAGAGTCTTCAAGAGGGTGGCAATGAGCAAAGGCGGTTTTACCGGAAAAGGAATATTCGGCTCAATCCCTTACCTCGTTGTCAAGCTCAAAAACGGCAAAGAAAAGCAATGCAATTTCAAAATTGAAAACGACGTGGATGCACTGTTGCATCGCATTGAAATAGATCACCCGGAAATTCCCACCCACAGCAAAGAGGCGGAGGAACGCCTTAGAAAGGCTGAGGAAGAGGAGAGAAAGAAGTACTTAAAGGAGCTGACTCCCGAGGCTACAAAAAGCGTTGAGAAGCTTGAGCGAGCAGAGAAATTCCTTAAACTGCAGCCTGAGAAGTCGGACCGCCTGGCTTTTTGTGCCAAGCAAAAACGCACCCTCGACTCCATAAGCCCAACCTACAGACTTATCGCAATTCTAATTCTTTTGGCAGGCTTGGCATCCGCTGTCTGGGGAATTACATCATGGATTAACCACACCGCAGACGGCGCAGTTTACTTTGTTTTGTTTGGATTTGCGGCAATCCTTTTTGCTATGGCATCAAGGGTTCTGCCCTCCGGCACCAGAAACAAAAAGTACGGCGAAGAACAGTGGGAGAAGGCCCTTGCCACCCAGGAAGCTCATATAGGAACCTATGAAGGTTTCCCGGTTCCCGCTTATTACGCCCACCCCATCGTCATGGAGCGCCTTATTAGAGCCATTAAGATGGGCCGCGCCATTACCATCGACGAGGCCATGCAGGTGGTCAAGGATGATTTGAAGGCCTTGAATCCTTCGGTTACCGTAACCCAGAAAGAGTATGACGAAGTTGTGGTTGTGAAACCGCTGTTCGCCTTGATGGAATACAAATAGGTGCAAAATGGGGACAGGCCCAAACTGCACGTCCAAAGGATGTGCAGTTTGGGCCTGTCCCCATTTTGCACCTTTCCGGGGCCAACCTTTGCGTATACTGGGGGGAGAGCACCAATTTCTTAACATTTTATGTAGATTTTTCTTAAGATTTACAGGCTTGCATTAAGGTTTTTAAAGGAGTATTCTCGGTAGGTGCGTTGCGAAAGTGACGTATAGATTTTTAGTTTTAAGGAGTGTTTTATTATGAAAAAAAGAACAGTAGCATTACTCATGGGATTATGCATCAGCGCATGCATGATCGGTTGCGGAAGCAAGGACGACGCAGCAGCAACAACAGAGGCTGAGACAGTTGTTGAGGAGACAGCTGATGCAGCTGAGGAAGCAGCTGAAGATGTAGCTACAGAAGCTACAGAGGACGCTGCAGCTGAAGAGACAACAGAGGATGCTGAGGCAGAGGACGCTGAGAAGGCTGACGCTGAGGCAGAGGCTGAGGAGAAGGCTGACGAGACAGCTACAGAAGATGCAGCAGCTGAGGAAACAACTGACGCAGAAGTTGATGCTTAATCTTTCGAATACAACTAAGTATTAAAGCATTAAAAACATTAGAAAAGGTATTCGCCCTTGAGGGTGAATACCTTTTTTGTTGATGGCAGACCATAGGTGCAAAATGGGGACAGGCCCAAACTGCACATCCTTTGGACGTGCAGTTTGGGCCTGTCCCCATTTTGCACCTATTTCTCCACCAGCACAACCTTCTCCTTCGGCAGGTGCCGTATCAGGGCGGCCTCCAAATCTTCCACGCGGGTGGGCTTTGAGAGGTAATCTGCAAAGCCGAGGCCTCGGTATTCTTCCTCCACGCCGCTTAAAGCGTTGGCGGTAAGCATGATAACGGGAGTGTCTGTGTTAAGTCCTTCCTTTGAAATAATGTTAAAGGTTTCGACGCCGTCTTTTTCGGGCATTCTGTGGTCCAAAAGGATGACGTCGTATTTTGTCTTCTTACATAATTCGATGGCTTCATCGCCGCCGGAAGCCTTATCAATTTTTAATTCCGTGGGCTTCAGGAGACCTTCAACAACCATGAGATTCATGGGAACGTCATCGACGACAAGGATTCTGGCATCGGGTGCCCTGAAGCTTTCCTTGTAGGTCTCTTCAGCAACTTCCGCCTGCTTGGTGAAAGGACCGACAGGAGTGAAGTCTGCAACCTTCTGAGGCAGGCGAACGGTGAATTTACTGCCCACGCCCACTTTACTGTCAACGAAGATTGAGCCGTTCATAATGGTAATAAGGTCCTTGGTGATTGCAAGGCCAAGGCCCGTTCCCTGAATAGAAGCATTCTGCTTCTCGTTAACTCGCTTAAAGGAATCAAACAGGAAAGGAATATCTTCCTTCACAATTCCGATACCGGTATCGCTGACGGAAACAATCAAATCAATGCTTTCATCATCAGTTTTCTCATATCCCATTTCGATGGTGACACCGCCGGCTTTGGTGTATTTGATGGCATTGGAGGTGATGTTTGAAAGCACCTGGTTAATAAGCTTAACATCTCCCTTCAGGGCTGAGGGGAGAGATTCGTCGCTTTTTACCTCAAGATATAAGCCCTTCTTCTCGGCAAGCTGCTCGAAGCAAAGGTAGCAATCCCTTAAGAGGTCGTGGGGGTTGTAGGTACTGGTGATGACCTCCATTTTGTTGGCCTCGATTTTGGAGAAGTCCAAAACGTCATTGATAAGCCCCAAAAGGATGTCCCCGGCGGACTGAATGCCTTCCGCATAGTCCTTTAAAATCGGGTCATTGGCGGAACGAAGAATCATTTGATTCATTCCGAGGATGGAATTGAGGGGAGTACGTATCTCATGGGACATATTGGCAAGGAAGGTACTTTTGGCTTCATTGGCCTTCTCCGCCATGGTCTTGGCTTGTCTTATTTCGTTAAGGAAGAATACTTCCTCCGTGGTGTCCTCAATCAGGAAATAAGAACCGATAATTCGGCCCTTGTGGTCAGCAAGGTTACTGTATTTCACGCGGTAATGCCTGTCCGAAGAACTATCGGAGGGATTTGTTTTTTTCACATAAGGAATGGAGCCATAGGAGCTGTCGTCGTTTACCAGATTCCTAAGGACAGTGGCCACGGGCTCGGAACGGAGCGTAAAGTTTTCGGCAGTAATATCGAAATGCTTTTCGGCAAAAGTGTTGGCGTAGATGTAGTGATTGTCCAGATCCAAGAGGATAAGGCCCTCATTCATGTTGTCAACGGCTCGACCGATGGCCGAAACCATAAGACTTCTGGGGACAAAAATGGTGATGCAAACGTATATGAGGACTCCGCCCACGGCATAGAAAACAACGGAAGCGTCCAGAACCAGACCAAGGGCCATGTATCCGAGGTTTAGAAGCACAATCAGAATCAAAATGCCAAGAATCAGCACGTACTGGGTCCTGTAGAGGCTGTAGCTTCGATGAATCCTCACAAGAATGAAGGCAAAGGCGATGGTAAGCATCACATAGTCAACGGCAAGGTGAACGTAATACAAAGGAAGGAAGCCTGTCTGGAAAAAAACAGCTCCATCTCCACCCCGGGTTTCAAATATATAAAATTCATGGTTTAACACGGGATTTAAAAGAATCAGAAGGGAATCGATACCCATAATGGAACCTGCAAGAAACCTGAATCTCTTTATTACCTGATCGTGTCCGGTGTAAGAAAGAAGGAAACCGGAAAGATAAAAAATTGTCCAGTCCAGACAGACGAAATAGGCACAGTATCCATGCTCAGCCATAAGGGAATTGAAGGAAATGGCCACAATAATGTTAGCAATGATAGCCAGAATACTGGCTCTCATGGCCTTAATGAATACATGACCATACCTCTCCTTAATGGACTTGAAGGCCCTGATGGTGAAGAGCATGGTCGCTATTGCAATACAGTCGACTATAACGTAGATAATCTTTGTAAGCATTGTTTTCTCCGAGTCTGAACTTACCCTATGAAATGTATTATAACACAAAAAACGGAAGTTTATCTATTTGACTATGATGCAATGCGCCGTATATAATTAATAGGATTGAAATTTCTTTTTTTAGGGGATTTGTAATGAGCAAAAAAGCTTTGATTATCGGTGCAGGCCCTGCGGGACTTACAGCGGCGTATGAACTTCTTAAGAAGGGCAGCGACATTGAAGTTACGGTCTTTGAGGAGACGGAGCAATTCGGCGGAATCTCCAAGACCGTAGAATATAAAGGAAACCGTATGGACATGGGTGGCCACAGGTTCTTTAGTAAGATTCCTGAGGTTAATGCATGGTGGGACGAGATGCTTCCCATGCAGGGGTCCAAGTCATACGATGACATTGTTCTTGGCAGAGAGAGCCACGTGGCAAAGACAGGCCCCGATCCTGAGAAGGAAGACAGGGTTATGCTTACCCGTCACAGAGTTTCCAGAATTCTCTTTGACAACAAGTTCTATGACTATCCCATTTCACTTAAGCCTGAGACTTTTAAGAACTTTGGATTTTTAACCACCATGAAGGTTGGTTTTTCATATCTTGCCAGCGTTTTCCATAAGCGCCCGGTTACCAACCTTGAGAACTTCTATATTAACAGCTTCGGCAAGAAGCTTTACGGAATGTTCTTCGAGTATTATACCGAGAACCTTTGGGGCAGACATCCTTCCGAGATTGATGCTTCCTGGGGGGCTCAGAGAACCAAGGGTTTGTCCATTTTCGGCATTATCAAGGACTTCTTCGGAAGACTCTTTAAGGTTAAGAATCGTAAGGTAAACACCTCACTTATTGAGGAATTCAAATATCCAAAGTTAGGTCCCGGCCAGCTTTGGGACGTTACCGCTTCCGAGGTGGTAAGACTTGGGGGCAAGATTGTCAAGAACGCCAAGGTAGTTCGCGTAAACAAGGTAACTGAGGGTGGAGTTGAGAAACTTACATCTCTTGTTTATAAAGACATGAATACCGGTGAAGAGGTTACAGTGGAAGGAGATTATATCGTTTCTTCCATGCCTGTAAAGGACCTTGTGGCAGGAATGAACGATGTTCCCGCTAAGGAAGCAGAGATTGCGGCAGGCCTTCCCTATCGTGATTACATGACTTTGGGCGTGCTTATTCCCAAGCTTAAGCTTGTCAATAAGACGGACATCAAGACCATGGGAAATATCGTTCCCGACAACTGGGTATATGTTCAGGACCGTCGCGTTAAGCTGGGACGTTTCCAGATTTACAACAACTGGTCTCCTTATATGATTAAGGATCTGGAGAATACGGTTTGGATCGGCCTTGAGTACTTCGTAAACGAGGGCGATGAGTACTGGAACATGACCGAGGATGAGTTCGCTAAGCTTGGTATCGATGAGATGGTAAAACTCGGCCTTATCGACTCAGCCGACGAAGTTATTGATTACCACATGGAGAAGGTTAAGAAGGCATATCCTGCTTACTTTGACACCTATGATGAAATCGATACTCTGGTTTCCTATCTTAAGAAAATCGAAAATCTCTACTGCGTAGGTCGTAACGGCCAGCACAGATACAATAATATCGACCATTCAATGGTTACTTCCTTTGAGACTGTTAAGGCAATTTTGTCCGGCAGCACCAATAAGGACGCCATCTGGTCTGTAAATACTGAAGAGGAGTATCACGAGTCCAAGGAAGAGGATTCGGAGGAACTTGAAGTAGACTGAGTATGAACAAGAAATTAAGCAATTTCATGTCATATGTACTGATAGTGGTTGGAGCTCTTTTGGCCAGCTTTTCGGTTGCCTGCATTCTTATTCCAAATGATGCAATCGACTACGGCACCGCGGGCATAGCCATTATCGTAAGCAAACTGACAGGTTTTAACCTGTCTCTTTGTGTGTTCTTTATTTTTCTTCCATTCCTGATTTTCGGCTTTATTATTCTTGGCAAAAGATTCGGAATCAAGGCGGCTTTGGGGTCCCTGGTATATACAGTGGGACTTGAAGTTTTTGAAGAGGTTTCCTTTGAAATCAACACAGAGCATTTCCTTGCGGTGGTTTTTGGCGGAGCAATTCTTGGCCTGGGTCTTGCACTGATTCTAAGACATGACGGCTGTATCGACGGGTCGGAGATTTTTGCCAACATAGTCATTAAGAAGATTTCCGATAAGACAGGCAAGAACTTCAGTATGTCTTATCTTCTCATAGGCTTTAATGCCTGTGTCTATATTGCAGCTTTCCTTTTAATCAACAGAAATTCGGCGCTTTTAAGCCTTTTGGTTTATGTTATTGCCACGGCTATAATCGATCACTTTACGGATCACTTCGAGGCTATCAAACAGGTCACCATTATTACCAAGGAGCCTGATGAACTGGTGAAGGCCATTAAGTCAGAGCTTAACAAGACCTGCACAATGATGGATTCCTACGGGGCCATAAGCGGCGAGAACAAGACGCTCATCTGCTATATTAACTATTTCGAACTTTCCAAGATGAAGGAAATAATCTCGCGTAATAAGGGAACCTTCAGTACGGTTACCACAATCGACGAGATATTACGATAATGTCCCAACGGGAGGATTGGTATGACTCAGATTATTTTTTGGTCCGTTCTTTTGATAGTGGAAGTGGTTTCCTACATTATCATAGTGAAGAAGCTGAAGGCCACCAATGCGCCCCGGAAGGTCAATCTTTTAGCTTTGCTGGCTTTTCTTATTGTATTTGCAACTATCTTTAAATTCATTGTGTTTCCGGTTGTAGGGTAGTATGTGCACACCCCGGAGGTTGGAAGATGCGTGTACTAATTGCAGAGGACGAGGTGGCAACCGCCAAGGCCCTTAAGGTGCTTTTGGAAAAAGCGGGATGCTCCGTAGACATTGTTCACAATGGTAATGACGCGTGGGATTACATCGAGGCAGGAACCTACGAGGTAATCGTGCTTGATATTATGATGCCCGGGAAAAGCGGGCTTGAGGTTCTTTCACTTATTCGAAACAATCACTTGACCGTTCCGGTCATGCTTCTCACATCCAAAGCTGAAATAGAAGACAGGGTAGCAGGTCTTGACGCAGGGGCGGATGATTATCTGCCAAAACCCTTCGCTACCTCCGAACTTATTGCCAGAGTCAAGGCACTGGGAAGACGCAGTGAGTCATATACCAACTCAGTCAACACAATCGGCAATGTGACTCTCGATGCCAATCGTTTTGAAATGTCTGCTGCGGGAGGCAGTGTTAAACTTGCCAATAAGGAATTTCAGCTTATGGAATTGTTTATGGGACACCCGGGTCATGTTTTCTCCACAGAGCATCTGATGGAGAAGATCTGGGGATATGACACTGAATCTGACATAGATGTCGTGTGGACACATATAGGATTTGTCAGGAAGAAACTTAGAAGTATCGGTGCCAATGTTGAAATCAAAACCATGCGTGGCGCCGGCTATGCATTGGAGGTGATCTCATGATAAGACGGATGAGACATCGGGTTATTCTGGCTGCCATGGTGGCTTTCTTCGCAGTAATTTTGACCATTGCAGTTTTGGTTAATGTGGTCAATTACGTAATGGTCACAAGCAGAGCGGATAACACTCTTGAGGCAGTATTAAAATATGAAAGAGGCCCAATGGGACCAAGAGGTGCCGGGGATAAGAGTGAGCCCCCCGAAGCTGTCGGCCCCCAGGAAGCTCGTCCATTTATGGAGTTGCCTGATAAAGAGTTAAACTACATGACAAGATTCTTTATCGTAAGGTTTGATGAGAGTGGAGAGGCTTATTCTGTTTTTACCGACTTCATAGCATCAATCGACGAGGAACAGGCCAAGGAGTACGGACAGAAGGCCTTTGACTCCGGGAAAGAACACGGGTATCTCGGCGAGTACAGATACGTAAGGGCCACCAGGGACGGAGACACGGTGGTTGCCTTCCTTAACACCCTTCGTGAGAGACAGAGCATGCAGGCACTTCTTTTGATGACCCTAGGAATTTCGGGAGTCAGCCTCATTGTTGTATTTATTCTTGTGGTGATTCTGTCGAGAAGGGCAATTAAACCCTACGCCGCAAATATCGAGAGGCAGAAGCAGTTTATTACCGATGCAAGCCACGAACTTAAGACGCCTTTGACTTCCATTTCCACAAGCCTTGACGTTTTGGAGATGGAGAGCGGCGAGAGCGAATGGGTGGGGAATATCAGGAAGCAGACCGGTCGAATGAGCAAGCTTGTTAGCGAGCTGGTGACTTTATCAAGGCTTGATGAGGAGATTCCGCTTCCAAATAAGGAGAAGTTTTCTTTGAGCAATGCGGCTTGGGAGATTGTGGATGTTTATAAGACCCAGGCCAAGGCTGCAGGGAAGAATTTTAGTATTGATATTGAAGATGATGTGATGATGGTGGGAGAAAAGGCTGCTGTGCAGCAGATGCTGTCGGTGCTTCTTGACAACGCCATCCGCTACTCGGATGCTTCGGGGGATATCAGAGTCGGCATATATAAGAAGAGAAACAGGGCCTACGTGGAGGTTTTTAACACCTGCGATTATGAGGTGCCGCCGGATACGGAGCGGCTCTTTGATCGTTTCTACAGGCCGGATGGCGCCAGAAGCACCAAAACCGGCGGCACAGGTGTGGGCCTCGCCATTGCCAAGGCTGTGGCCGAAACCCACGGCGGTACTATCACCGCCAACTGCCCCAGCGGCAAGACAATGACGATAAAGGTGAAGATTTAGGCGCAATTTGGCGGATAATTTCTTGCTTGTCCGTGGTTTATCCGCCTTTTTGGGCCGTTCTGGTTTACATAAGTAGGCGATTTTGCGATTCCCACTAATGAAATCGCGAAATCGCTTATTTATTATGCTTCCGAAGCCACAAAAAGGGCAAAATCAAGCAAAATAAGCGGATAAATCAGGTGATTTCACCTGATTATCCGCTTTTCTAGTTTGTTTTGGTTTACATAACGTTTCCGAAAGCATAACAAATGTGAGAAATCGCGATTTTGTTATGTCGTCGGCAATTTCGGCGTTTCATTTGCCCCAAACCTCACCAATTTCTACGCCCCAAAGCAAGCTTCAAATCAGGCTCCCAACGGGCTTCTTAGGCAATCCCACGAAATAGATGAAAATAAATTTTCCTCACTTCAGGTTCATTTCAGGTTGCCCTGCCATAATGAGCTCAATAAAACGAAAGGAGACACGACAAATGCAGCAGGAAAAGCACTACAGGCATGAACTGAAATACAGCATTTCCTACTCGGAATACCTGGCCATGCGAGGGCGCCTTGGGATGGTGATGGAGAAAGATCCCCATACCAACGACGCGGGGCTGTATCAAATCAGAAGCATCTACTTCGACAACTCCGACGACAAGGCCTTAAGAGAAAAGATTGACGGAATCGAAAAGAGAGAGAAATTTCGAATCCGTTACTATAACGATGATTTTTCATTTATAACCCTTGAAAAAAAGATGAAAATCGACAACCTGTGCCTCAAATACGATGCGCGGATTACCAAGGAAGAATGCCAAAGGATTCTTGACGGCGACCTGGATTTCATGAAAGGCCACAAGGAAGAGCTGGTTAGAGAGCTTTACGCCAAGATGCAATATCAGCGTCTGAAGCCCCGAGTCCTGGTTTCCTACGTAAGGGAGCCATACATTTACAGGGCGGGCAACGTTCGAGTGACCTTCGATTTTGCCATAAGGACAAGCCTTTATTCACAGAATTTCCTGACGGATGAGGTCACGGACATAAGTGCCACGGACACCCCGTCGGACATGATTCTTGAGGTAAAATACGACGCGTTTCTCCCTGAAGTCATTAAGAGCCTCATTCAGATCAAAGGGGCGAGACAGCAGGCTTTTTCAAAATACGGCGCATGCCGAAGATACGGATAATTCATATTTATAGGAGGAAAAACAAATGACATTCAGCAATATTTTCAAATCAAGTTTCTTAGAGAGCGTAACAGAATTTTCGCCTGTCGACGTTCTGGTGGGCATGGCTTTTGCCTTGATTCTCGGGCTTTTCATTTTTCTTGTTTATAAGAAGACCTTTTCGGGAATCATGTATTCCACAGGTTTTGCCATGTCGCTGGTGGGACTTTCTCTGGTGACAACACTTGTTATTATGGCCGTTACTTCCAATGTTGTGCTTTCCCTTGGTATGGTCGGTGCCCTTTCAATCGTGAGATTCCGTTCAGCAATTAAAGAGCCCATGGAAATTGTATTTTTGTTCTGGGCTCTTGCGGTGGGCATCGTCATCGGAGCCGGAATGATACCTTTGGCGGTTATCGGGTCGGTAATCATAGGGGCGATACTTGTGGTTTTTGCCAAAAAGAAATTCGGCGACGCGCCATACATCTTAATTGTTAACTGCGCTGATGAAAAGGCCGAGGAAAACGCCATGAACATCATCGCAAAGTCAGTAAACAAGCACATCGTGAAATCCAAAACCGTGACAGCTTCAGGAATCGAGCTCACTGCGGAAATCAGGGTGAAAGATGCGGCAACAACCTTCGTTAATCGCGTAAGTGAGCTTAACGGCGTAACCGGAGCCACTCTCGTAACCTACAACGGCGAGTACATGTCATAAGGAGGAATTATGGTTAGCAGCAAGCATATTTCGAAAATAATAGTGATTCTAATGTCTTTGACTGTTATCGCCTGCCTTCTTGCGGTGGTTTTTCAGGATAAGGTTGAAGCCATGGTGGGGGGCTCCGGGGTAACCATGGAGTACGAAACCAAGCTTTTTGACACAGATGAAGTGATGCAGGTTAATATTTCCATTGATGAGGATGACTGGGAGGACATGCTATCGAACGCCCTCTCGGAGGAATACTACACCTGCGACGTGGAGATTAACGGGCTTACGGTAAAAAATGTGGCCATCAGACCCAAGGGCAACACAAGCCTTACAAATATTGCCAATGATCCGGACACCGACAGGTACAGCTTAAAGCTTGAGTTTGACCATTATGTGGAGGGCCAGACCTGCTATGGCCTGGACAAACTGATTCTGAATAACAACTATGCGGACGCCACCAACATGAAGGAAGCCATTGTTTACGATATGTATCAATTCCTTGGGGCGGATGCTTCTTTATATAACTATGCGGAGGTTTATGTGAACGGCGAGTACTGGGGAGTTTATCTTGCCTTGGAGGGTGTGGAGCAAAGCTTCATGCTCAGAAACTACGGTACTCAGGATGGGGAACTTTATAAACCTGAGAATATGGATATGAGTGAGAAGGGGGGCGAGAGGACCGAAGGTATGGCGGAAAGGCCGGATGGTGCTCCGGAGATGTCAGAGGGAATGTCCGAGATGGGTGAGATGCCGGAGGGGTTTGATCCGGAGAATATGCCTGAGATGCCGGAGATGGGTGAAATGCCGG
The DNA here is from genome assembly GCA_947167445.1 of uncultured Lachnospiraceae bacterium. GTDB lineage: Bacteria > Bacillota > Clostridia > Lachnospirales > Lachnospiraceae > G11. The sequence continues at coordinate 42,879 of CAMVID010000015.1, read as the reverse complement.
AGGGAATGACCGAGATGCCTGGGCAGGGTGAGTTTACGCCTGGGGAACGACCCGAAGGGATGCCGGAGATGGGCGAAAAGTCCGAAGGCATGCGAGGCATGAGAGATAACGGCGGCTCCGACCTCAATTACGTAGACGATGAGCTTGACAGCTACTCCACTATCTGGGACGGCGCCATAACCGAATCCGGCGACAAGGATCACAAGCGTGTGGTGAAGGCTCTTAAGAATATAAGCGAAGGCAATGATCTTGAGAAATATATGGATGTGGACAACATCCTTAAGTATATGGCAGTGCACACATTTGCAGTTAACCTGGACAGCCTTTCAGGCAACATGGCCCACAATTATTATCTGTATGAATACGATGGGCAGCTTAATGTCATTCCCTGGGACTACAATCTTTCCTGGGGCGGCATGGGGGGCGGTGACTCCGATGCCACGGAAATGATTAACTACCCGATTGACACACCTTTTTCAAGTACTGAATTCTTCGACGGGCTGTTGTCTAACCCTGAATACCTCGAGAGATACCACGAATACCTGCGGCAGCTCGTCGATGAATATATAAACGGAGGTCGTTTTGATGAAGTTTATGAAAGAATTACGAGTCAGATTGACTCGCTGGTTGAAACGGATCCTACAGCTTTCTATACTTACGAAGAGTATCAGAGCGCTGCGGAAATGCTTTATGACGTAATAGGGCTTCGGGCTAAGAGCATTTCCGGTCAGCTTGCCGGAACAATTCCTTCCACCGATGAGGGCCAGAAAGAAGATTCTTCCTCTTTGATTGATGCTTCTGAAATTGATACCTCAGTCATGGGCCACATGAACGGTGGAGGCGGGGGCAGAGGCGCCGGAGATGACCAGCGCGAGTTCAGCGAGAACGGAGCACCTGAACCTCCCAGCGGGGATTTCCAGCCTGGCGAGGCACCAGAACCTCCAAGCGGTGATTTCCAGCCGGGTGAGGCACCAGAACCTCCAAGCGGTGATTTCCAGCCGGGTGAGGCCCCGGAATTGCCTCAGGAATTGCCGACGACATAACAAAATTGCGATTTCTCACATTTGTTATGCTTTCGGAAACGTTATGTAAACCAAAACAAGCTAGAAAAGCGGATAATCAGGTGAAATCACCTGATTTATCCGCTTATTTTGCTTGATTTTGCCCTTTTTGGGGCTTCGGAAGCATAATAAATTCGCGATTTCGGGGTTCTATTAGTAGAAATCCCAAAAGTTACATACTTATGTAAACCAAGGAAAGCCAAATCAGCGGATAAGACAAGGAAAAACAAGAAATTATCCGCCCAATGTGCAAATACGTGCAATTTGGGGACAGGCCTGCTTGGCGCACTACGCATGCCAAGACACGCCAGTCCCCAAAACGCACATATTTCCCCTTGCGCAACAAAACAATATGTGATACTTTATTTATAAGACGTGAATGATGATTCACGAGAGGAAACAAATCCAAGAACAAGAGCAAATCTCAGGGTGAAGCAGAAGCCTACCCGGAGGAAACCAACCTATGTACAAGAAACTCACAGACGAACAGATACAGATAATTATAGATTCGGGTATTGCTGAGTTCGCCCACGAGGGTTTTGTGGGGGCTAATCTTTCCCGTATTGCCAAGAACGCCGGAGTAAGCGTAGGCGTTATCTACAAGTACTACGCAGACAAGAAGGACTTGTTTTTGGCATGTGTAAGATACGGCCTTAATGCCTTGACGGATGCCTTAAAGGAAGTTGCTTTTAAGAGTGACAATCTTGAAGCAAGCATCAGGGCAGTGGTAAGAACTCTAATCAATCACTCCAAGAGAAATGTCAACATCAACATGATGTACAACGAGATTACATCAGGTGGTGCCAAGGAATTTGCAGGGATGTTGGCTGAGGAGATTGAGGGAATATCCGCACTTGTTTATACAGACTTGTTGAGAAAGGCCAGGGAAGAGGGGAAGTGCCGTAAGGATCTTGACCCTGCCACGGTGGCCTTCTTTATAGATAACCTGTTTATGATGCTCCAGTTCTCCTACAGCTGCGACTACTATAAGGAGAGGCTGAAACTCTATCTTGGAAACACGGCATTAGAGGATGACGAGGCTATGGAGCACGAGCTGGTGAGATTTATTTGTAACGCGCTGGGAATGTAAAGGAGGAATACATGGGATATGTAATATCGTATGATGTGGGAACAACGGGGGTAAAAACCTGCCTGTTCTCCATTGGGGAAAAGGTTGAGCTGGTGGACGGCGCATATGGTTCATACAAACTCTACATTCTTGACAACGGCGGGGCCGAGCAGGACGGAGATGAGTGGTGGAAAGCCATGTGTGACAGCACCAAAACTCTCCTTGAGAAGACAGGAATAGACTCCAGCGAAATCTTCGGAATCAGCTTCTGTTCACAGATGCAGGGTCTGGTTCTCGTGGATAAGGAGGGTAACCTCTTAAGGCGCCCCATGAGCTATATGGATCAGCGTGCGGAGGAAGTTATGGCAAAGTACGCCGGCGCCGGCCCCAGAGTTGCAGGCTTAAGCATCCCTAAGCTCATCAAAGCTCTAAGGGCAACTACTGCAGCACCTACTTCCGCAAAGGACCCCATTTGGAAATACAGATGGGTTAAGGAATATGAACCTGAAGTTTACAAGAAAATATATAAATGGCTGGACGTTAAGGAATACCTGATTTTAAGATGCACAGGTGAATTCGTAATGACCAAGGATTCCGCCTACGCCACCTTCCTTTACGACACAAGAGATGGCAAGTGGGAATGGAATCAGGGCCTGTGCAAAGCCTTTGGCGTTGATAAAAATCACCTTCCCAAGGTTATTGAGTGTACCGACAAGGCAGGCGGCCTCACGGAGAAGGCTGCAGAAGATTTGGGCCTTAAAGCCGGAACTCCCGTATTTGGCGGAGGCGGCGATGCCACCCTTATCGGAGTCGGTGCCGGTTGTGTAAAACCCGGCGAAACCCATATTTACTCCGGAACCTCCGGATGGGTGTCAACCGTAACAAGCAAACAGATAGTTGATATAGTTTCCATGATAGCCGCAACTGTAGGCGCCAAGGAAGGAATATTTAACTACTTTGCCGAGATGGAAACCGCAGGCAAGTGTTTCGAGTGGGTAAAGGAGCATCTGGCTCTTGACGAAATCGGCATTTACCTTAAGAAACAGCATGTGGCAGAGTGTACGGAATCAACTTACATAAGCCTTTACGATTACCTCTCTGACACCATTAAGAATTGCCCGCCCGGTTCAAACGGGGTAATCTTCACCCCTTGGCTTCACGGAAACAGATGTCCTTTCGAGGATCCCGATGCTGCGGGAATCTTTTTCAACATAAAGATAGAAACAGGAAAGACCGAGATGATTCGTGCGGTTTTGGAGGGTATCTGCTTCCACTTAAGATGGATGCTTGAGTGTGAGGACAAGAAGGTGGAAACCTCAAAGACCATAAGATTCGTGGGCGGCGGCGCCCTCTCAGAGGTAACCTGCCAGATTCTGGCGGACATCACGGGACGCACCATTGAAACCGTTGAGGACTCTCAGGACGTGGGAGCCGTGGGAGCGGCAATGATAGCAGGTGTCGGACTTGGAATCGTGGATTCCATCGACAATGTAAGGCACTACATAAAGGTTAAGAACACCTTTAAGCCAAACCCCGACAACAGAGCAATTTACGACAAAAACTATGCAGTATTCAAAAAGCTCCACGGAGCAAATAAGAAACTGTTTTCAGAAATGAACGATTAGGAGGCGGGACAGACAGATGGAAGATTTGGAACTTAGAAAACTGGTCTCGGACACAGGAATGGAACTGGTGGAGAAGAAGCTGGTTGCCAGAACCTGGGGAAACATAAGCGCAAGAAAGGACGCAACGCATTTTGCAATATCACCCAGCGGTCTTGCTTATGATTTGATGACTCCCGAGGATGTGCCGGTATACAACATGGAGGACGGAACCTATGACGGTCCAAGGAAGCCCTCCAGCGAGAAAAAAATACATGCTTCCGCATATCAGATTTTTGACGACGTTAAGTTCGTTGTTCACACTCACCAGGATTACGCCACAGCAGTGGGCCTTGTGGGCACTGGAATACTTGATCTGACCCACGAGGAGAAGGAAATCCTCGGCGAAATAAGAGTTGCGGGATACGGACTTCCCGGAACCGGAAAACTTAAATACAACGTTGAAGAGCAGATGCTTAAGGGCTCCAAGGTTGTTCTCATGATTCATCACGGCGCGGTCATCTGCGGCGCAGACAGATTTGACGCGGTGAGAAAGGCCGAGCTTCTTGAGGAAGTCTGCAAGAGAGCAGTGGAGAAAAACGTCTTTAAGCCCCTCATCAACAAGGTCGAGCTCAGTTCCACCTTTAGAAACGCCTGCAAAGACGCAATAATCGTCGATGACGAAAATGTCCTTGCAATTGCTGAGGGCAAAGGCTTTAAATGCCAGCTTGACGACATTGCTCAGATGATAGGAGGCAAAATCAGAGTCATCTCAAATAACGACGCAGACCTTCTTAAGGCTCTTAATAAACAGGATCTGGTACTTGTGAAGGGCGTAGGCGCCGTAATTCTTACTGAGGACCCTGATGATGCCAAAGCCCTTGAGATGTTAATCATCAAGTCGGCAATTTCCAAACGCTTAACCGATGCATTAAACGTCAAAATAGCACTGGGTGCCTTTGACTGCGCACTTATGAGATTCGTATACAAGAAGAAATACTCCAAGCAGAAAGGAAAATAGGATGGCAGCAGACACAGAAAAGAAAAAAGAAATTGCCAGGATGATTAAGTTCTGCCTCTTTTCCGTATCGGCAGGAGTAATAGAGATTCTGTCTTTCACATTGCTTGAAAGATTTACACCCTGGCCCTATTGGCCCAAGTATCTTATAGCTCTGGTACTTTCGGTGGTTTGGAACTTCACCTTAAATAGACAGTTCACCTTCCAGTCCGCCAATAATGTTCCCATAGCGATGTTAAAAGTCGCCGCGTTCTACGCAGTGTTCACACCTTTAAGTACCATCGCGGGAAACTACCTGGCAGAAACCAGGGGCTGGAACGAGTACATAGTTACCGGACTTAACATGGCTTGTAATTTTATTACCGAGTATCTCTACGACAGATTCGTAGTATTCGGTAAATCAATAGACACAAACGAAAGAGCAATTAAAGATAAAGAAAATGGAGGAAACACTAATGAGTAACAATTGCGGAATTTCAAGATGGGACGACCCCAGTGAGATCAATGCCAGACTTAAGAAGCTGACAAGTCAGCCTATCTGGGAAGTAGATGATGAGTACTATAACTCAGAGATTATGCCCTACTATGATGAGAAATGTAAGGCATCAAAGGCAGTTTATGAGGAAGCAAAGAACTACATCCCCGGCGGTGTACAGCATAACCTTGCTTTCAACAAGCCCTTCCCCATGTGTATGGAGAAAGCCGAAGGCGCTTATCTTTATGATAAGGATGGCAACAAATACATTGACTTCCTTCAGGCAGGTGGTCCTACAATCCTTGGAAGTAACTACGAACCCGTAAGAAAGAGAGTAGAGAAATTACTTGAAGAGTGTGGTCCTGTAACCGGTCTTCTTCACGAGTCAGAGCTTATGCTTGCTAAGGAAATCAACAAGCACATGCCTAACGTAGAGATGTTCAGAATGCTTGGTTCAGGTACAGAATCATGTATGGCAGCTCTTCGTATCGCTCGTATTGCTACAGGCAAAAAGAGAATTATCAAGATGGGTGGTGCATACCACGGCTGGTCAGATCAGCTTGTATACGGCTTAAAGATTCCCGGATCTCGTGGACTTCTTGAATCCCACGGTATCCCCGGAGCAGATTACAGAACCACAGATGAGTGCAGACCCAACGACTTAAATATGCTGGAGGCAATTCTTAAGAGAAACCGCTTAAAAGGCGGCACAGCTGCAGTTATGGTTGAGCCCTGCGGTCCCGAGAGTGGTACAAGACCCATTGCAAGAGATTACAACAAGCACGTTCGTGAGCTTTGCGACAAGTACGGCGCACTCCTTATCTTCGATGAGGTTGTTACCGGCTTCCGTGTAGGCATCGGCGGTGCTCAGGAATACTTCGATGTAGTACCCGATCTTACAATCTTTGGTAAGATTATCGCAGGCGGATATCCCGCAGCAGGCGGTGTCGGCGGTAAGAAAGAATATGCACAGTTAATGGCAGCAGGCCTTGCAACAGGTAAACATCGTGCATACGTTGGCGGTACCCTGGCAGCCAACCCCTTATCATGTGTGGCAGGTACAGCAGCCATTCAGGAAATCGCAGCACAGAACGCTTGTGAGAAGGCAGGCAAGATGGGCGACAAGCTTACAGACGGCTTAAAGGAATTAATCGATCGTTACGGTCTTCCTTTCGTTGCTTACAACCAGGGTTCAATCTGTCACCTTGAGTGTACAGGTGCTATGAGCTTCGACTTCTCATCCTTAAGCTTCATTAAGTCAGCTCTCGGCATCCTTAAGAATAAGGATATGATGTATGTGAGAAAAGACTCCATGGAGAAGATGGGTGCAGCTTACATGGCAAACGGTATCGTAACCCTTGCAGGTTCAAGACTTTACACATCAATGGCAGATACTCCTGAAATCATTGATGAGGCTCTTAACAGATTCGAGAACGTATTCAAACACGTTAAAAAGACAGACAAGGGTCTTGTAAAATAAGGTGTACTAAATCTATAATTGAGTAAGAGGGAATACCCTTCCTGGCGATAGCTTGGAAGGGTATTACTTAAGTTTGAAATTCTTTATGAGATTGGGAAGAGGGTATGAAAGAACTTAAGGACAAATTTCTACATTATATTAAGAAGGACTCGGAGATTGAAATCACGCTCTTTAAAGTCCTTGGTATTGCAGGAATTCTGGTAAGTATTTTTGCGGGGCTTCAAAGCATCCTGATGGGGCTTTCCATTTCCGGTGGATTAATTAACTTTGCAGCTGCCATCTTAAGTATTCTTTTGTTGTGGTTCGTGGACAAGACCGGCAAATACGTGGTGGGCTACATAATTACCACCATTGCGGTATTCATGGGACTGTTTACCATGCTTTTCTTTGAAATGGGCGGATTGTACGGCTCCATGCCCTATTTTTTCACTTTCTCCCTTGTTTTCTCATTTCTGATGTTCAGAGGCAAACTCTTAATAGTAATGGAGACCATTGAGACCCTTTACTACGTAGGAGTGTGCTGCGTCGCATACATTTATCCCCAGTTGGTTAATGACTATGTGTCAGAAGAAGACATGCTCCTTGACCAGGTAACGGGATTCGTCCTGGCTGGAATTGCCATCGGCCTGATTTTCTTAGTATACATAGCTCAGTACAGGAAGCAGAAGGAAATTGCCGAGGAGGCCAGCAAAGCCAAGAGCCGTTTCCTTGCCAACATGAGCCATGAAATCAGAACCCCCATCAACATGATGATGGGAATGAACGAGATGATTTACAGGGAGTCTGACAGCGATACCATAAGAGAGTATGCCAAGAATGCCGAAGCGGCAGGTAAGCAGCTTCTCTTTGAGGTTAACCAGGTGCTGCAGTTTTCAAGGCTTAATGCGGTGAAGGAAGAACTCATTAATGAGCCCTATGACTTCTCAGAAATGCTTGGTAACATCAGCGCATATTTCGGCAAGGAAGCCGCAAATAAGAGCCTGGAATTTTTGATAGAAAAAACCGGATATATCCCAAAAGTTCTTAAGGGCGACATGCGTAAGCTCCTGCAGATTATAACCAACCTTCTTTCAAACTCCATTAAATACACAAAAGAAGGCTGCATAACCTTTACAGTCAGAAACGAAAGCACTTCAGAGGATAAGGTAAGACTTTACTTTGAGGTTAAGGATACAGGTGTGGGAATTGAGAAGGCTGCTCTTAAGACGATTTTCTCAAGCTTTGAGCGTGCCGACCTTGCAAAGAACAGGAACATAGAAGGCACCGGCTTGGGCCTTGCTATTGCCCAGGGACTGGCGGAACTTTTCGGAAGCAGAATTTACGTTGAAAGTGAATACGGTAAGGGCAGTAAGTTCTATTTCACTGTTGAACAGGAAATAGGAGATGAGGTTGAAACCTTCGGAAATGAATTTAAAAACGGTTCCTTTGTTGCTCCGGATGCCAAGATTTTGGTGGTTGATGACAACAAGATGAATTTAAGCGTTGTGAAATCACTTCTTAAGAAAACCCTTATACACGTAATTACGGCAGATGATGCCAGGGACAGCTATGAGAAGTTTGCCACAGAGAAGCCTGATCTGGTTTTGATGGATTACATGATGCCTGAAATCGATGGATTACAGGCTATGGAGCATTTAAGAGAAATGGACGGGGACAAGCACACCCCCATTCTTGTTCTCACTGCAGATGTGTCCGCTGATAAGAAGGAGATGTTTTTACAAAAGGGCTTTGATGGATGTCTTTATAAACCCATTGACTGGCATCTTCTTGAGCAGGAAATCTCGGAGCATCTTCCCGCAAGACTTGTAACAAGAATAGATGTAAAGGCATCCGAGGAATACACGCAGGAACAGATCGATATGTATTCCGAACTCCTAAAGCCCTACGACATCAGCCTGTCTGAAGGCCTTAGGTACCTGGGAGGCGACTTAAAGCAGTATGCCAGAATCGCAGGCTACTTCGCAGAGAATTACGAAAAGGAGCTGGCAAATCTTGAGACCAGACTTGATGCGAAGAACCTGGCTGACTTGACCATACTTTTCCACTCTCTTAAGGGAAATGCCAGAAATGTGGGAGCCACTGACCTTTATCATACCGCAAAGAGACTTGAGAAGAGGGCAAGGCAGGAGGATATTTCATATATTACTTCTGCAGCAGGCTTTGTTAAGTTTGAATGGCTCAGAGCCAAGGAGGGCGTGGATGCATTCTTAACAGAGTTTAATAAGAACAGCAATATAACAGAGTCTCATGAACAGCCGGTGAAAGAAGCTTATCTTGCATCCGCTGATTTGTATGAAACAGCAAAAGAACTTTTGGAGTCTTTGGAAAGCTACAACCGTGTGGAATCCTTAAGACTTATAGACGAGCTGATGGAAAACAGCAAAGACAGTGAAATCCTAAACAGACTTAAGGCCATAAGAGAAGACATTTCAGAAATAGAATTTGAAAAGGCACAAAAAGATATTAAGGGGTTAATGGAACAAAATGGCACAGGGAACAATTCTATACATTGACGATGATATCAACATGCTTAATTCGGGAGAGGATATACTGGTCAACGCCGGCTACAATGTAAGCCTGGCGAAATCAGGTCCCCAGGCCCTTAAGCTTCTTGGCAGAAACACAGGGTATGACCTTATCCTTCTTGATGTGGACATGCCAGAGATGGACGGCTACGAAACCTTCGAGGAAATCAGGAAAATAAGGGGCTGCGAAGATATTCCAATAATCTTCCTCACGGGAATGGACGCTCCGGATTTTGAAATCAAGGGTCTTAAGATGGGAGCAGCGGATTATGTGACAAAGCCCTTCATAAAGGAAGTGTTCCTTGCAAGGCTTGGCTCCAGAATAAGACAGGAAACCCAGGAGAGCCCCAAGGAGGATGGCACATCAGGTTATAACATTGAGAAACTTAAGGAACTTGAGAAGATTCTTACTCCGGCGGAACTGTCGGTGGTTAAACTGGTGGCGGAGGGCTGTACCAACAAGGAGATTGCGGAGAAAGCCAATTACTCCTACGCATATGTAAAGAAGATGATATCCGGAATCCTGGATAAGCTCTACCTTAACAACCGAAGCGACATAAGGCATCTGATTAAAGAATAAAGAAAAACCTGAGGGTAATCAAAAGGTAACTTTTGGTTACCTTTTTTAGTTGAATTAGTAACCTTTTGACACTGCCAATGACAAAACACTTTAGATAAAATATCCATGGTTAGAATAATATTTCATGGGAGCGTAACAAGTGGTTAGGAAATTTATAAAGAATACAGCACTGATTATTATAGCAACCATGTTGCTTACAGCCTGTGGTGCCGAGGAGGAAAACGCGGGCTTCGACCCCGGAGAATACGAAAGCTGTTGGACGGATGAATACGGGGATTTAATAAAGCTGATTCCCTCAGAAAACAGCTACATTTTCAGAAAAGCAGACGGAAGAGTGGGAAGAGGAACATATACCGTAAACAATTCCCAACTTACATATGACAGATTCATATACGACATCGTAAAGGACGGAGACGACAAGTTCTATCTTGATCAGAATGGCTCCACAACGGACACTGAGACGGAAATTCTGGATGGTTACGTTTTTACCAAAACAGAAGCAGTGGAAATTGATGAATACCCCAACGATTTGTTAGATGGAGTGTGGGTCAGCGATACAGGAACGAGACTTGAAATCGACATGGATATCAGTGAATTCCGTGTCAGCCACGAAAACGGCGGCGGAATGGGGACTGTATTCGACTATGTGGACGGAAAGGGTGTTTATCTGTTTACAACGGATACTGCCTACGTTATCTGGATTGATCAGGATAACATAACCTTCGAATCCACTGATCCGGTTTATGCCGATGCGACTTTCACAAGAGAAACGGATTCTTACGGAGAAGAATATGACGACGGTTGAGATTATATTGTTTATAGCAGGAATAATCGGAGCAATCTATCACGGCAGGCAAAGAAAGTATTATGTCATGTGTGCCTGTCTGGTAGTGGCTATAGTTATGTTTGTGCTTCTGGCACTGACAGTAATCCTCATTTTGGGGATAGATTAAATAACTTAGAGCACAGTAAGGTAAAGAAAATATAAAAGGAGAAAACAAATGAAAAGCATTAAACAAATATCGGCAATACTGCTGATGGCATTTATCCCGGCTGCAATCCTTGTAACAGGATGTGGCGCTGAAGAAGTTGTAAACAACGACCTTCCTCCCAAGGAGGTTAGTGAGGAAGAGGACGGAGCAGACTGGAGAACTACCAGATCCTTCGTATACCTTGACCAGAAGACACCTGAAGGAGTTGTAAAACTTCTTGCAGCTGTTTACGAAGCTGACGGATGTGTAATTGTGGCTCCCAATGAGGCGTCTTACAATCCTTATCCCGACCTTGTACTTGTTGATGGCGTTCATGATTATGACACGGTAGAGGACAACATGTACATGGCAGACTTTAACGGCGATGGATACGATGACTTAAGCATCGATGATCTTATTGACGGCGCAAGAGTAAGCGAAGTATTCATCTTCAATAACTTTGACAACTACTTTGAGTATTCGGACGAGTATTCAACAGTAAGAGCTAACCTTCAGAGCGTATCCTGCGAAGCATTAAAAGGCGCCTGGTATGTGGACGGCGACCTTGATGCCGGATACCTTGTGATTGACGAGGAAGGTAACGTTGTTTCCTACAGCTACGAGGATACCGTTAACTACGAAGGCAAAGTAATTCTTGAGGAGTATGAGAACCCTGACGGAATTATGGAGCAGTGGTACAACATCTACGATAACGAAGGCAGCTTCGTATTCGGTTTCCCTGTACCTGAGGAAGAGGAGTTTGGCGAGTTCTACACTGGCCAGGACGGCGACATTCATTTCATGAGAACCGACTGCTGCGGTATGGACGGCTGGAGAGACTTCTACTTAAGCGCAGTTGAAAAGTGGGACAAGGATCATTCTAACGACACCATTTATGGATATAAGCTTATAAACCTTGATGACAACCCCATTCCCGAGCTTGTACTTATGGGCGGAGCAGACTGGTGCGAACTTGAGATTCACGCAGTAAGAGATGGTGAAGAGAAAGTCATCTACAAAGCAAAGAATCTTGGAGTTGACGGAAACGGTCTTCAGTTTTTCGAAAGAAGCGAAATGCTAATTGAAGGCAAGTGGAATGGCGGAATCGGTCAGTACCTTGTAAAGGATCCCTTTGACGCAGAACCCGACACAATCTACATCGAACTCAAAGAGGTAACCGCAGGCGGACTTTCCGAGACAGAATCTACTGACATTATGTACATTCAGGAAACCGGCGATGCATATACAGCTCACTACGATGATGTGGCATATGACTTCTCAAGCCTTCCCGAAAAGGCAAATATTGAGGAGACCTATGGCATAAAAGATCTTGGAGCAACTGTAAGAATTGATGGCGAAGACGGAATAATGGATTATGCAGCCATCACAGAATACTTGAATTACTAAAGAGGTATAGAAATGGATAACAAATCAGGAAAGATTATTTTGTGGATACTTACTGTAGCGGCAATACTGCTTGCACTGCTTTACTTCCCGTCTCGTGGATCATGCATAATCCTTTTGGGAGTTGTTATCATGATTCCCTTAAAGAAACTTGAGAATTTCTGGGCAAGCAAGAATGTGAAGCTTTGGGTCAGATTTGTGGCAGGACTAGTTTTTTTGGTTGTAGGCTTGGTTGCCGCTAACAATGCCGAAAGCATCAAGATTCAGGAGAGAGCGGAGAGACAGGCGGCACAGGCTGAAGCTACAGCCAAAGCTTCGGAAGAAACCAAAAAGACATTGATTGGGGAATGGCATTACGGCGATTCAGTGGCTATAGATATTTATTTCCTCTTCAATGAAGACGGCACCTTCCATAGATCCAGTGACGGTGGCGGAGACGATGAGGGAACATACGAAGTTGTTGATGGAAACAAGGTAAAGCTGCATGGTGATTGGAGCGACAGAGACTACGAATTCACCCTTGAAAATGCAGATACTTTAAAGGATAGTGAGGGAGCAAACCTGTCACGTCTCATTCGCGAATAAATGTCAGATTTTTTAAAAAATACTATACACAAATATAGTACTAAAGGTGTAAAATAGAAGGGTAATCATGCACAATACTTGGGGGTTAAGATGAAAGTTACAATTTTGGGCGCAAGAGGATCAATGCCCGTCGAAGGACCGGAGTACACCGAGTTTGGCGGCGGAACCACTTGTGTATTAGTCGAGACCGAAAGTCAGGCAATCTTTATTGATGCGGGAACCGGAATAATCAAGGCTCCCGCTATAGCTAATAAAGATATTTCAATTCTCCTGACACATCCCCACCTGGATCACCTTTTAGGACTCCCTTTCTTCGAAGTACTCAGGAGCAAGGGGAAACAAATCAATTTCTATGCATGCGTAAGAGACGGCAAGACTGCAAAGGAGCAGATTGACGGCCTTTTTGATGTGCCTTACTGGCCATGCAAAATAGAGAATTACCCAGCCGAGGTAATTTATCATGACTTAAAGCTTCCCACAATGATAGGTGATGTAAAGGTTGAAGGAATAGAGGCCATACATCCCGGGGGGAGCATAGTTTATAAGCTTACCCATGAAGGTAAAAGCGTAGTTATCTCCACTGACTACGAATTCGACGAAGAGATGTCCGGAGATTTAGTGGATTTTGCCAAAGATACAGATCTCCTTTTGATGGACGCTCAGTACACTGAAGAAGAATATAAGGAGAGGATGGGCTTTGGACACTCGACCCTTAAACAGGCCATGAAGGTGTTTAAGGAGTGCAATGCTAAGAGCGTTCGCTTCGTCCACCACGATCCATTTCATAATGATGAGTTCCTTAGGAATTTGGAACAGCCGATTAAAAGCACTCAGATTATGTTTGCAAGGGAAGGAGAGGAGATAGTTCTATGAGCGAAGTTTACAGCCTGGAGCGAATGATTAAGATAGCCATCGAGCTTAGCGCCGAGAAGAACTTTGACCGCCTTATGGAGAAAATCCTTCTTGAGGCAATGGACATTTGCCATTGCGACGCCGGTACGGTTTATGTGCTGGAAGATGAGTTTTTGCACTTCCACACCATGTTTACCAAGTCCAAGGGCACAACAATTGAAGAGCAAAACAGTGGCAACAAGCTTCCTCCGGTACCATTGGGAAGGAAAAATGTCTGCGCCTGCTCCGCAATCGACAACAAGTTAATCAACATAGCAGATGTTTATGAATCAAAGGATTATGATTTCTCCGGAGCCCAGAAATATGACTCCATCACAGGATACAGAACCGGCTCCATGCTTGTTATCCCAATGGCGGATGAGAAAGGCGAGATTATCGGAGTTTTGCAGTTAATAAACGCAATGGATAAGGACGGAGGGACCATTCCCTTCGATAAGGCCTTTGAGGAGATTATATCCGCTTTGGCCTCACTGGCAGCAGTAAGCCTTAACAACCACAGACTTGCGGAGGAGGTTAACAACCTGTTGCATTCCTTCGTGGAAGTTATGGTTGACGCCATTGACGCAAGAAGCTCTTACAACGCCAACCACACAAGAAGCATGGTTCGTTACGCCGACAAGTTTGTGGAGTGGCTAAGGGCCAACAATGACGATTGGAAATTCACCGATGACTCAAAGGACGCGTTCCTTATGAGCATCTGGCTTCACGATATAGGTAAGCTGATTGTTCCTTTGGAGGTTCTGGATAAGCCTGACAGGCTTGGAGGACTAAAGGCTGGGCTTAAGAGCAAGATTGAGATTGCCTGCCTTAAGGAAAAAATCAGATCTCTCGAATATCCCGCTGTAGGCGGCGAATGCGAAGAAAACATAAGTAAATTTAAGAAGGCATGGGAGGCAATCGAAGCGGCCAACACCGCCGGATTCCTGCCGGATGAGAAACTGGATGAGCTCAAATCCTACGCATCCATTGTCTGTAGGACAGCGGATGATAAGGAGGTTCCTCTTCTTGATGACAAGGAACTTGAAGCCATCACCGTAAGGAAGGGTACACTTACGGATTCAGAACGCGCAGTTGTGCAAAGTCACGTATCCTACACAGCAAGAATGCTTGAGAAGATGACCTTCAAGGGAATCTACAAGAATGTTCCCTTCTGGTCCGGTTCACACCACGAGTTCATCAACGGCAAGGGTTATCCCAACCACTTGTCGGGAGATCAACTCCCCAACGAATCGAGACTTCTCACAATTATCGATGTATACGACGCACTTACGGCAGAGGACAGGCCCTACAAGCCGCCTATGCCTGCAGAAAAAGCCTTCGGCATATTGGGGAATATGCGCGATGACGGCCAGATAGACGGGGAGCTTCTGGAGAAGTTTATCGCAAGCGAAGCTTGGAAGAAATAAAAACTTACTAAGGCACAATAATAATGAAAGTAAAGGGAAAAGAAATGGGAGAAAACGAGAAAAAGAAATTTAGCTTAAGCAAAAAACAGCTGATTATTATTGGGGCTGTGGCAGCAGCCGTGGTGATTGGCGTGGTTTTGTTCATTGTTTTAAACAATAACTCATTAAAAGCCACCACCATGAAGCTCCTTAGAATGGAGGGTACAGTAACTCTCGAGGAAAACGGAGAGACTAAAACTGTAAAAGAAAACCTTCGATTCAAGAGCGGTGATGCTATCTCAACTGAAGTCAAGAGTCTTGTTTCTGTGGGACTTGACGACACTAAAATAGTCACTCTTGATGAGGAGAGCCGTGCAGAATTCCAGAAAGACGGAAAGAACCTTGAGTTGACACTTACCGACGGACAGCTGTTCTTTAATGTTACAGAGAAACTGGATGCGGATGCCAGCTTTAATATTCGAAACTCTGATATGGTAGTTGGAATCCGTGGAACTTCGGGTGTTATTGTCAAAGATAGGAATGGAAGACCAATTTTGTATTTGACAGACGGAGAGGTTGAGATAACGGCAAAAAACCCTGTAACCGGTGAGTCTAAAACCATTACCGTGCAGCCGAGAACCAGAGTCTCTGTATACTATTACAGCGACAGACCGATTGGAGAAACGGTTCAATTTTGTGAAGTTCCACTTGAACCGGATATGATTCCCGAATTTGCGGTGGGCCAGATGTGTAGTGACGAAGAACTTCTTAGTAGGATTACTGAGGCAACCGGGTGGAAAGTTACAGATGTCAAAAAACTTGGTGATGAGGTGAAGGAAGGAAATTATGTTCCGAAAGAATCGGAGCCCATAAACCTTGGCCTTATGGATCCTGACGATTTGATACCCAAAGATGCTGAAGCAGTTCAAGATGAGGAGCCTGTAGAAGCGCCCCAGGAACCTGAGGAGCCGGAGCAACCTGAAGAGCCCGAAGCACCTGCGGAAGAACCTCAGGAGGAGGCACCTCAGGTACAGGAACCTATAGATTATGCCGAATTAGGAAGAAATGACCCGGATGTTCTTGCAGCCATTACTGAGGTGGGAGAAGATGGAATATTCTATCTTGAAGGAGGAGTCATATTTGACGCGAAATACTACGCATTGATGAATCCCTTGGTAGTCAAAGCCTACGGTAATGATCCATATGCGCTGCTTTATCACTACATCCATTGCGGTAAGGGTGAGGATTCCAGATTCCCCAGCGCTGAAGAGGAACATCGGGTAGCTGCTGAAAAGGTAGAGGAACAGCGTAAGGCTGAACAGTTCCAGAAGGAACAGGAAGAGGCTAACAGAAGAGCAGCTGAAGAGGAAGAGAATACTTCAACAACAGATTCTGGAGATAGCGGAAACTCATCTACCACTGTAACACGTTCATATTCATTTCCTGCTACGGGTACAATCACCTTTAATGGCGGTAACGCTGATATGGTTTGGAATGGTTATTGGAATGAAGATGATATTCCGGTAAATATAAATGGAAATACAGCCACTGTATCACGTGATGGAATTACCCTGACAGGTACTGGAGGTGATGGCGTGTACAATATTACCAGTGCTTCCGTTAGCGTTGTTTTTGATGGCGACACACCGATATCTTGTGGTGGAGTAGACTTCTATGATGATAGTACGTATGGAAGAGTAGCGATGACTGGTTGGTGTATAGTTATATACGAAAACGGAACTATTGATCTTGGGGCATATAACTAAGTTTTTGCCGCACGGGGGAAAAGATATATAATCCGGCTTTACTAGCAGAAGAAATTTGGCATTTGTAATGGGACATAATATGGGAGAAGAAAAGAAAGGGAAAGTTACACTAAGTAAAAAGCAAATTATCATTATCACCACCGCGGTAGCGGTGGTGATTGTGGCGTCTGTACTTATCTGGCTTTTGGGTGGAGACAGCCCAATCAGAGCTACCACTATGAAACTCCTTCGAATGGAAGGAGAGATAACTCTTGAAGAGAACGGAAAGACAAAGACTGTCAAAGAGAATTTAAGGCTTAAGAACGGAAATGCCCTAAGCACCGGAGCCGCAAGTTTGGTTTCTGTTGGTTTGGATGAAACCAAGATTGTAACGTTAAGTGAGAAAAGTCGTGCTGAGTTCACTCAGAAAGGCAAGGACCTTGACCTTTATCTGTCTAAGGGAGAACTGTTTTTTGAGGTAACGGAGAAACTTGAGGCTGATGCTTCTTTTGAAATCGCCACAGATGACATGGTAGTAGGCATCAGAGGTACATCAGGATACATTTCAACTTATGATGCAGAAGGAAAACAGTCCCTGATTATCACCGACGGCGTGGTGCATGTTAGAGGTAAGAACCCTGTTACCGGCGAGGAAAAAGAAATCGATGTTCCCGCCGGAAAGAGGATTAAGATTTATCTCTATAATGACAGGGAAAAAGACAGTATCATGTTTGAACTGGAGGATGTTCCTGCTGATGAACTGCCTGAGTTCGTTACGGACAGACTTAAGGAGAATGAGGAATTACTCGTTAAAGTAGTTGATGACACAGGATGGGACAGGGAAGTGATTCTTGGTTTAAAGGCGGTTGAAACACCTACCCCTACGCCAACGCCCACACCCACACCAACACCGGAACCTCCGACTCCTACGCCGACTCCGGAACCTACATTGACACCGACACCAACACCGTCACCGGTTCCTACGCCAACGCCGGAACCTACACCTGAGCCAACGCCGGAGCCCACACCTGAACCTACGCCGGAGCCTACACCGGAACCTACAGAGACACCTACAGATACTCCGACGACTCAACCCACGGATCCTCCGACGACAGTACCCACCGGAAGAACCGGAACATATGAGGATGGGTTTATTACACTTGATAACGGAATTGTTATAGCTATCAACGAGGCTAATAAAGCGGTAATTGATACGCCTGGTTTTTATACATTCCCTATTGTTGCAGATAATAACGGCGATGAAATGTCAGTGGGATTAGCAGACCTGGATTTTGGATCAATCCCGGCCGGGACGACTATACATATAGATGAAACCGGTGCTGCAATTGTGCGTTATCATGATGACGATGATGATCGTGATTATTTCAGAGTAATTGGTAGCAACGGCGATGGAGGAGAGAAACTGAATTTTAGTTCTGTATCTTCGAATTCAGTAAGTTTTTCCGACGGTAGTGCCACATATGGTCTCAATACTTCTACGGGCTCAGTATCCGTATACACCTAAAAGGAAATCATATGACAATCATGAAAAACAAAACCTTAAAACAACTTTTATATTCCCTCCTCGCGGCCCTAGTGGTAACTTGCCTTATCGCAGGCGCAGGAGTACTGAAAAGCCTTGATACCAGAGCCCTTGATGCCTGGTATCAGGGACCGAAAGCCTTGGATGGCGAAATAATACTGATAGAGATTGATGACCGAGCCATCGATGAGCTGGGCCCTTACAACACATGGGGCCGAGACGTAATGGCTAAGGCCCTTGAAAAACTGGCAGTGGATTCTGATGCCCGTCCTGCGGCGGTTGCCATCGATGCTCTCTATGTGGGTGAAACCGAGAAAGAGAAGGATGACAGGCTGGCGGCAGCGGCAAAGGAGCTTGGCTGCGTAATCACCGCAACTCATGCCAACATAGGAACCAAGGCTGTCATGGGCGATGACGGTAATTTAAGGTATGACTATAACGCCATCTTTGATTACGAGGAGCCCTTCGATGCCTTAAGGGAAGCCTCTACTCAGGGCCACATCAATGCCATGTATGATACCGACGGCATTCTTCGTCATGCTCTGCTTTACGTGGAGCCTGAGGGTGGGAAGGTCTACTCCATGGCTTTTGAGGCTGCAAGGGCCTATGCCAAAGCTAACGGAATGACCATCGAGGAGCCTCCCACAGATGCTGAAGGTCACTACTATGTTTCCTTCTCGGCTCTTCCCGGGGGATTTGATGACGGCTACTCCATTGTGGACCTCATTAACGGCGATATTTCACCTGATGAATTTGAAGGCAAAATCGTCTATATCGGCCCTTACACCATAGGCTTGCAGGACGCATATTTTACTCCCGTGGATCATGCAAAGCAGATGTACGGTGTCGAGTATCAGGCCAACGTTACTCAGGCAATTCTTGACGGAGCTTACAAGACTGAGATTAACAACACACCTCAGGCAATAGCTTTGTTTATCATATGCTTCATAGCCTTCTTCCTTTTCCAGAAGGTTAAGATGAAAGCATCTACCGCCATTACGGTTGGTATAATCGGGGCGTATATTGGAGCAAGCTTCGTTTTTTACAATAAGAAGATTAATGGGGTGGGCCATGTGTTGCACCCTTTGTGGATTCCTGTGGGAGTCCTTGTGCTCTACATCGTGTCCATTGTCATTAACTACGTGCGTTCGGTTATCGAGAAGAGGCGCGTTACCAAGACTTTCGAGCGCTACGTGGCGCCTGAGATTGTTACTGAGATTCTGAAAGAGGGAATTGAGAACCTTTCTCTCGGCGGCAAGACATGTGATATTGCAGTGCTTTTCGTAGATGTTCGTGGTTTTACCACAATGTCAGAAAGACTTACGCCTGAGAAGGTAGTCTTCATCCTTAACAAGTACCTGACCATGGCCAGCGACTGCGTTGAGAGAAACAAGGGAACCCTTGATAAGTTCGTTGGCGATGCAATGATGGCCTTCTGGGGTGCACCTTTAGCTCAGGAAGATGCGGTTTACAATGCGGTGAAGACTGCGAAAGAAATCGTTGAGGGAGCAGCCAGAGTTTCAGATGAACTTAAGGCTGAAATCGGCGAGGAACTTCGGGTTGGTGTAGGTGTTAACTTCGGACCTGCGGTTGTTGGAAACATGGGCGCTGAGAAGCACATGGACTACACGGCAATCGGCGATACGGTTAACACCGCGGCAAGACTTGAGGCCAATGCTCCCGGCGGCAAGGTTTACATCAGCCGTGCAGTTGCGGATGAGCTTGGAGACAGAATCACCTACACCTCCCTTGGAGCTACGATTAAGCTTAAAGGTAAGGCTGAGGGATTCGAGGTTCTGGACCTTGATGAGGTCAAATAGATTAGTGTATCTTGAATTATACTATTGACATAGTAGGTAAATGGTGATATTCTACCACAAACTGATAATCATTTAACGGAGATTAGAGATGTATCAACTTTGTTCATGTAAATTTGATATGTGCATGTGTTGTCGAATGGCTAATTACCGGGCAGATTCTGGAGCCGGTTCCTTCGACGTTATTTTGTTGTACTCTAAAGTCCTATAGTTGAATGAACCAGACAAGCAAATGAACCCAGAACATGAGCCCGGAGCTTTAAAAGCCCCGGGCTTTTTTATTGAAAAAAGGAGTATCATCATGACCTTAAATCAGCTTTACTATGCCATTGCCGTGTCAAAGGAGAATTCAATGAACGATGCGGCCAAGAAACTCTTCATTTCTCAGCCAAGCCTTACAGGGGCCATACGCTCTTTGGAGACTGAGCTTGGCTTCGACGTTTTCATCAGATCCAAAAACGGCGTAACCCTTACGGTTAAGGGGGAGGAATTCATAGGCTATGCCAAATCAGTGGTGGAGCAGTATGACATTCTGGATGCCAAATTCATATCCAAAAAATTAAAGAAGCACCATTTCGGTGTTTCCACCCAACACTATACCTTTGCCGTAGATGCCTTCATTGAGCTTGTTAATGAGTACGGCTGCGATGATTATGAATATGAGATCAAGGAAACCATGACCCACAACGTTTTGGAGAATGTCCGAAACAGGAAGAGCGAGATTGGAATTGTATATGTGAATGATTACAACAGGAGAGTCATGCAGAAGGTCTTTGGAGAGACCGGGGTGAAGTTCACCCCTCTTTTTGACAGCGGGATATATGCCTTCATGGCAAAGGATAATCCCCTGGCAAAGGAGAAGCTTAAGACCGGAGAGGAGGTAAGCCTTGATGAACTTAAGGATTACCTGTGTTTCCGTTTCGACCAGGGAGAGTTTAACTCAACCTATTATGCCGAGGAGGTCCTAAGTACCAGAGACTATGAGAATTCCATCAAGGTTTCGGACAGAGCCACCATGCTTAACCTTATAAAGGGACTTCACGGCTACACCCTTTGCTCGGGGATCATCGTCGATGATCTAAACGGTGATGACTACTGCAATCTGAAGCTTAAGTCAGATGAAACCATGACCATTGGCTACATATCAAGGAAGAACGAGATCATAAGTGACATCGGAAAGAAGTACATCGATATCTTAGTCAAAAACTATAACCCTTGATAAAAAGTAGGTATTATACAGGCGCCGCAATAGTCTATATAATCACACTTAATTAAACCGACGGGAACAAAACAGGAGGAAAGCGATGTCCGTAATAAACATAGATGAACCCAACGTGGTAATAAGGGAGAAGAGGCTTGGAACCATAAATGCCTTTACAGGTTCGGCCTCAGAAATAGTACAAAGATCGGAAGAAGGAAATCTAAAGGATGCCAAGAGAAAGTTCTCCCAGTGCCTTGGATGTAACGCACAGCAGGCTTTCTGCCAGCTGTCCATGATAAAGGATGTGGCGGTTATAAATCACGCCCCCATAGGGTGCGCCGGAGAATTTTCGGATTTTAACTTCACATACAGAGTTGAGCAGGAGAAGAGAGACCTGCCTGAGGACATCGGAAGATATTTCTCCACAAACATTCAGGAGAAGGATACGGTATTCGGAGCCACAAAGAAACTGGAGGAAACAATCCATGTGGCATATGAGAGGGTAAAACCCAAAGCAATCTTCGTAACCACCTCCTGTGCCTCGGGAATCATCGGTGAAGATATTGAATCGGTGGTTGAGAAGGCATCAAAGGAACTGGGAATCCCCGTTGTGACCTGTTCCTGCGAAGGATTCAGATCAAAGGTCTGGACCACAGGCTTCGACGCGGCCTACCACACAGTGCTTAGAGGAATCGTTAAGCCACCCACAAAGAAAACCAACAAAATAAATGTAGTTAATTTCTGGGGCAGTCACGTATTCGATGAAATCTTCGAGAAATTCGGATATGAAGCCCAATACATAATGCCCTTTGCCTCCATCGAGGAGCTGGAGCATTGTTCTGAAGCAGCGGCCACTATACATATCTGTCCATCGCTTTCTACGTACATGGGAGCAGGTCTGAGCCAGCTATATGGAGTTCCTGAGATTACCGCCCCGCCGGCCTATGGTATCGACGGAACGGACGGCTGGCTTAGAGCTCTCGGTAAGGTACTCGGGAAAGAGGATGTGGCGGAACAGTTGATTAAAGAGGGACATGAGAAATACGTCCCCGAGATAGATAAACTGAAGGAAAAATTTAAGGGCAAGAGAGCCTACGTTACGGCGGGAGCGGCTCATGGTCAGGCCCTGATCCACCTCCTTCGTGAACTTGGCTTTGATGTTGTGGGAGCAAGCGTTTTCCACCACGACCCCATCTACGACAGCGGGGACAGAAACATGGATGTGCTTGCTCATGCAGTGTCAACCTACGGAGACGTTAAGGACTACAGAGTCTGCAACAAGCAAAGCTGCGAACTGGTAAACGCTCTTATAAGAAATAAACCGGATTTCATAATGGCAAGACACGGAGGCATGACCCTCTGGGGAGCCAAACTTGGAATTCCCACTCTTCTTATCGGAGACGAACAATTCGGTATCGGATACAAGGGAGCTCTCAACTATGCAAGACGAATTGATGAGACCCTGGATTCCATCGAATTTATCAAGAATTTTTCTAAACATGCATCCAACCCTTATACCGAGTGGTGGCTGACTCAGGAGCCCGGATACTTCCAGGGCGGCGGCAGCGGCGGTTGCGGTTGCAGACAAGGAGCATAAGATGTCAGGAACAATTGAACAACCGAGATTTACCTGCGCTTTGGGATCCTGCCAAAGCGTGGTGGCAATAAAGAAAGGAGTACCAATCCTTCATTCAGGACCCGGATGCGGGGGCCAGATAACAAGACTTATCGGCCAGGGCGAAGGATATGCGGGAGGCTCCACGGCTCCCTGTACCAACGCTGAGGAAGCGGACGTGGTATTCGGAGGAGAGAAGAAGTTACGAAGCGTAATCGAGAACTCCTTCAAGGTTATAGACGGAGACATATACGTGGTTCTCACAGGATGTACCGCAGCTATCACAGGAGATGACATAGCGGCGGTAACGGGAGAGTTTCAGGCAGAGGACAAACCCATCGTCTATGTAGAGGAAGGCGGTTTTAAAAGCAATAATTACGCAAGCCATGAAAGGCTGGTAAACGCCATAGTTGACCAGTACGTTGACAAGTTTAAAAAGAGTGATGAAAAGGTGGAGGGCCTTGTAAATGTTTTTGCCTCCATACCTTATCAGGACCCTTATTGGAGCGGCAACCTTGAGGGTATAAAGAAGGTTCTTACAGACATTGGCCTTAAGGTCAACATCCTTTTCGGTAACGAATCAGACGGCGTGGAGGAGTGGAAGACCATTCCCACTGCCCAGTTTAACATCGTTATCGGCCCCTGGGTGGGTGTAAAGATAGCAAAGCATCTGAAGGTAAAATACGGACAGCCCTATCTCCAATTCCCCTACCTTCCCATAGGTGCCATCGAAACTTCAAGATTCTTACGACAGGTGGCAGAATTCGCACACCTGGATGAGATAAAGGTTGAAAACTACATAAAAGCAGAGGAAGCAAAGTATTACTCCCACATTGAGAAAATGGCGGATTTCATGTTGGAGTTCAGATACGGAATACCCAGAAGAGTCTACACCATAGCAGACAGTTCCTACGCTTTGGGCTTTTCCAAGTTCTTGCTTAATGAGCTTGGAATAATCCCGGGACCTCAGTACATAGTGGACGATATTCCTGAGAAGTTCCAGGACAGCGTAAGAGCAGAGTTTGATAACATTTCCATCCTTCAGAAGAGACAGGTGGAGGTGGTGTTCGACCCGGATGCCGGCAAGAACCAGGCGCGTCTTGAAGAGGACGCCAAGAATTACGAGGACAAGAGATTGTTGATTCTTGGAAGCTCCTGGGATAAGAATCTGGCGGACAAACTTCACGCAGACCTTCTTATTATTTCCGTTCCCGTACAGCACAGACTCATTATGAACTGCGGATACACGGGATATGCAGGTGGCTTAAGAGCCATCGAGGACATTTACGACAGAGTTTTGGCAACATACAGATAAATACGTAGAGGAGACAGAAAAATGAGACAGATAGCAATTTATGGCAAAGGCGGAATCGGCAAATCCACCACCACCCAGAACCTTACCGCAGGACTTGCGGAGCTTGGTAAGAACGTAATGGTGGTTGGATGTGATCCCAAGGCGGATTCAACAAGATTACTTCTTAACGGTCTGGCACAGAAGACCGTACTTGATACCCTTCGTGAGGAGGGTGAGGTTGATGATTTGGACCTCATTATGAAAAGAGGATTCGGCGGAATCAGATGTGTAGAGTCCGGCGGTCCCGAACCCGGTGTAGGATGTGCCGGAAGAGGAATTATCACATCCATCGGTATGCTTGAGGATCTTGGAGCATACACAGATGACTTGGATTATGTTTTCTATGACGTTCTCGGCGACGTAGTGTGCGGCGGTTTCGCAATGCCTATTCGTGAGGGAAAAGCCAAAGAAATCTACATAGTTGCTTCAGGCGAGATGATGGCTTTATATGCAGCCAACAACATCTGTAAAGGTATTCAGAAATATGCCAACCAGGGCGGTGTAAGACTTGGGGGCATCATCTGCAACAGCAGAAACGTAGACAGAGAGCATGACCTTTTGAATGCTTTCGCAAAGGAGCTGGGAAGCCAGTTAATCTACTTTGTTCCCAGAGACAACGAGGTTCAGAGAGCGGAGATTAACAGAAAGACCGTTATCGACCACAATCCTGAGCACCCTCAGGCAAGGGAGTACAGACATCTGGCAGAGGCCATTGAGAACAACACACAGTTCGTTATTCCCAAGCCCATGACCCAGGAGAGACTTGAGGAGATTCTTATCGAGTTCGGTCTTATGGAGAATATCAAGGACAGCTACGCAATTTAAGGTTGGTGATTTGAATGATAGTCAGGGCAGCATTTGCTACCAGCGACGGAAAGTACGTCGACAGACACTTTGGAGCTGCGGAGCGATTTGATATATACGAAATAAATACTGAAACTCAGGATTATGAAAGGGTTGATGTGAGGTTAGTTGAAAAAGCCTGCCTTGATCACAAGCACCATGATGAAAGAATGGATGCGGTGACAGGAACCATCGAGGATTGCCACGCAGTGTTTGCAGAGTTAAGCGGCAACGGGGCAAGAGCGGTTCTTGAGAGCAAAAACATTCAGCCCATAGACATTGACAGACCCATAATGGCAGTTGTTGAAAACATTCTGTATGGGAAAGTAAAACTTATCGACAAAAGATACACGGAGCTTCCCAAAAAAAGGAAGAACACCAATTTCGAGAAGCTGCAAAAGAGGCACCCATGCATGAGCGGCGGAGCCAATGTGACGGCAGGAAGAATCCATCTTCCCGTAAGCCCCTCCTGTAACATTCAGTGTAAGTTCTGCACCAGGCGCTTTGATAAATCCCTTATAAGACCCGGAGTCAGCTCTTTGGTTCTTAAGCCCAACGAGGCACTTGAAACCATAGAAAAGGCCAGGGAACTTTGCCCCGAGTTATCGGTTGTGGGAATTGCAGGACCCGGAGATACACTGGCCACGGATGCGGCACTTAAGACCTTCTCGTTGGTCAAGAAGAAATATCCCGATTTAATCTGCTGTCTATCCACCAACGGCTTCTGCCTTCCTTCAAAGGTGGGCAGGATTGCTCAGATCGGAATTGAGACCATAACGGTTACGGTAAATGCGGTGGATCCGGAGATTGAAGCAAAGATTAATGAGTTTGTCATTGATGAATACGGCGTTAAGCACGAGGGAGTGGAAGGAGCAAGGCTCCTTATCCGCAATCAGCTTATAGGAATCAAGAGGGCTGCAGAGCTTGGAATCGTTGTCAAAATCAACAGCGTTCTCTGCCCCGGGATAAATGATGAGCATATAGAAGAGGTGGCAAAGGTTACATCGAAACTTGGAGCTTCAATTCTGAACATTATTCCCCTGATTCCCCAAAACGGTATGGCGGATGTACCTGCCCCCGACTGTAAGCTTTTGGAGGAAGTAAGACTTAAGGCAGGAAAGCACATAGAGGTGTTCAGACATTGTCAGCACTGCAGAGCGGATGCCTTGGGAATTCCCGGTAAAGGGAAGGACTTACACAGTGAACTATATAAGGATAGAAAAGAGGAGGTGGCTGAAACCTTCAGCCACGGTTAGAAGTGAGTTACCTTGAAATAAAAAATCTTCAGAAAAAATATATAGTCCATGGCGAAAATCTAGAGGTCCTAAAGGGAATCGACCTTGACGTGGACCAGGGTGAAATATACGGAATCATCGGCTTCAGCGGTGCGGGTAAATCAACACTGGCCAGATGCATAAACAGGTTAGAGAATTCCGATGCGGGCTCCATAAGGGTTGGAGGAGTGGATATCCTTGCCCTTGATAAGAAAGCCCTTTTAAAGGAGAGAAGGAAAATCGGAATGGTTTTCCAGAACTTTAATCTCTTTGATTCAAGGACGGTATACAGAAACATTGCTTATCCATTAGAAATAAGTGATTTTCCCAAAGATAAAATAAGGGAGCGGGTCCTTGAAACCGCTGAACTTGTGGGACTTACAGAGAAACTTGATGCCTATCCCGGAGGACTTTCGGGAGGCCAGAAGCAAAGAGTAGGAATTGCCAGAGCTCTTGTTAATAAGCCGGAGCTACTGATTTCGGATGAGGCAACGTCGGCACTTGACCCTCAAACCACCTTGCAGATTCTGGATCTTCTTAAGGAAATTAACAAGAACTCGGGCATTACCATATTGATGATTACCCATGAGCTGGATGCCATAAGATACAGCTGTAACAGAATGGCAGTTCTTGAGGAAGGCAAAATCATTGAGAAGGGCTCGGTTGCAGGAATATTTAATAATCCACAGAGTAGAACCGGCGCACTTTTTGCCAAGGTTTTTGCGGAGTTCCAGAACATCTCGCTGACGGAAGGAGCAGGAATATGAGTTTACTTGATTCCACTTTATGGGAGGTCATCCAGGCATCCTTCAATCCTGAAATATGGAAGGAACTGGTGAAGCCCGTTGGTGAAACATTATATATGACAGCCATTTCATCCTTGATAGTGCTGGTATTCGGAATACTTCTTGGAATATTCCTGACGATTACCTGTCCCGAGGGACTTATACCCGTAAAGGTACCCTACATTACGGCGGGCTGGCTTATCAACGTATTAAGGTCCCTGCCTCAGATGGTAATGATAATCCTTATGATACCTGTGGCAAGGCTGATATTTGGTAAATCCTACGGAACTAACGCCTGCATCATCGCAATCGCAGCCAGCTGCATTCCAATGTATGCGCGTATCGTTGAAAGCTCCCTTCTTGAAATCGGGAAGGGCAAGATTGAGGCAGCAAAGTCCATAGGAAGCACAAACTTCCAGATAGTGACAAAGGTTATCCTTCCGGAGACTTTGCCGGGACTTATAAGAGGCTTTACCGTGGCGGTTATAACCGTAATATCCATGACGGCTCTTGCAGGAATGTTCGGAGCCGGAGGAATCGGAGATATTGCAGTAAGATTCGGATATCAGAGGTTCCAGCATGACAGACTTTTCGCCTGTGTGTATATTCTGGTGATACTTGTTCAGATTACACAGGGAATAGGAAATTTAATTTCGAACAGAATCCTGAAAACCAGGAGTCTAGTATAAAAGAAGAAAAGAGGAGAAAAATTATGAAGAAAAAAGTATTATCCGTACTGCTTGCCGTAGCAACAATTGCGGCAACATTGACAGGATGCGGAAGCGCAAAGGCTGCAGAGGCACCAGCCGCTGAAAAAACAGAAACTGCAGAGGTGGCAGAAACAGAAGCTGCTACAACAGATGCAGCACCCGCTACTGAAGAGAAGGTTGTACTTAAAGGTATTGCCGATCTTGTACCCCACTCAGAAATCATTGAGTATGTAACCCCTAAGCTTGCAGAGCAGGGCATTGAGATTGAACTTGTTTCTACTGCTGCTGATGCAACAACAAACGAGAAGCTTAACGCAGGTGAGATTGACTTCAACTACTTCCAGCATGAGCCTTACCTTCTTTCTGAGAACGAAGCTAACGGCTATGACCTTGTAAACGCAGGTGGAATCCACGTTGAGCCCATCACAGCTTACTCTGACAAGTATGATTCCAAGGAAGCAATTCCTGAGAATGCTGTAGTTGCAATCCCCAACGATGGAACAAACGAATACAGAGCATTAAGAATTCTGGAATTAAACGGTTTTATCACATTGGCTGATGACGCAAAGGATTCATTAAGTGCATCTGTAAGCGATATCACAGAGTACCTTATTCCCCTTGAGATTGTGGAGCTTGACTCAGCTCAGATTATCCCCACAAAGGATGACTATGACTTCTTCATCACAAACACAAACAAGGCTCTTGAGGCCAAGATCACTTCAAACAAGCTCTTCTCTGAGGGAGCTGACAGCCCTTACTCAAACATCATCGCTGTAAGAAGCGAGGATAAGGACAACCCTGCAATTAAGGCACTTGTTGAAGCTTTGCTTGCTGATGACACTCAGAAGTTCATCGAAGACAAATACAACGGGGCAGTTATTCCCGTTAAATAAATCAAACTAAGTATCGGAGAAGGGAGACACGTTAGATGTCACAGATTAAAGAAAGTGCACTTGAACTGATTGGAGAAACACCCATACTTAAGCTGAATCGCTACAGTTCGGAGGCGGGAATTAAGGATGCCACCGTTCTTGGCAAACTTGAGTACTTAAACCCCGCAGGCTCTGTCAAGGACAGAGTAGCTCTCGCAATGATTGAGGATGCGGAGAAGAGCGGAAAGATTAAGCCCGGCTACACCATCATCGAGCCCACATCCGGAAACACCGGAATCGGCCTGGCAGCAGTGGCGGCAGCCAAAGGTTACAAGGCAATTCTTACCCTTCCCGATACCATGAGTATTGAGAGAAGAAACCTCTTAAAGGCCTATGGTGCAGAGCTTGTACTTACGGAAGGTTCCAAAGGTATGAAGGGCGCCATTGCAAAGGCTGAGGAGCTGCAAAAGGAAACCAAGGATTCCATCATCTTAGGCCAGTTTGTGAATCCTTCTAACCCTGCCATTCATAAGGCTACTACCGGCCCCGAAATCTGGGAGCAGACCGATGGCAAAGTAGATGTATTCATCGCCGGAGTAGGCACCGGCGGAACCATTACAGGAGTGGGCGAATTCCTTAAGGAGAAGAATCCTGCCATTAAAGTAATTGCAGTTGAACCGGCCACCAGCCCCGTGCTTTCCAAGGGAGAGTCAGGATCTCACAAGATTCAGGGAATAGGAGCAGGCTTCGTGCCTGAAGTCCTCAATACGGATATTTTCGATGAGGTTATTGCCATTGAGAACGAAGATGCCTTCGAGGAAGGCAGAAGATTCGCAAGAAGCGAGGGAGTTATCGTTGGTATTTCCTCCGGTGCTGCTCTTAAAGCAGCACAGATTATTGCCGCAAGAGAGGAATATAAGGGAAAGACAATAGTTGTTCTTCTTCCCGACTCCGGTGACAGATACCTGTCCACCGCACTATTCTCTGTATAGGGAGTTAAGACTCTTTTTCAGAACCAGGAGTTCGTGATACAATAAAACTGAATAGCGAAAGAGAGGTACAAGGATGGAAGTTGTTGTTTGGCTCATTATCATATTGATTGGGATAGCAGCACTTCTGTCCTTTGTTTTTGCTTACATGATTACCCACGGCAAGAGGCAGACCCTTGATGAATCCTGGGAGTGGGAGCTTTCTCATGTGCCTGCGGTCAGGAAGTTTAGCCGTGATATGCTTACGGACTATGTGATTAAGGGGCCTAAGGGTGAGGATATTCATGTGGCAATGCTTCCGGCGCCCGGGGCGGATGCTTCAGGAAGTTCAGCTTCCTCAGAGGCGTCGGATAAGTATGTGATTCTTGCTCATGGGTATACGGATAACAGATTCGGAATGATGAAGTATGTGCCCCACTATTATGATCTGGGGTTTAACTGTATTCTCTTTGATGAGAGAGGACATGGGGAAAGTGCTCCGGAGCCATGCAGCTATGGACTGAGAGAGATTGATTATTTGATGGCGGTGGTGAAGGATACGCTTGAGAGATATGGAGGTTCCGGGCTTGTGCTGGGGCTTCATGGAGAGTCCCTCGGAGGCGCTACGGTTCTTATGTCTTTAGCCGAGCCTCTTGTGCAGGAAAATGTGAAGTTTGTGGTGGATGACTGCGGCTTTGCGGACATTGTGACGGTTCTTAAGGTCGGACTTAAGATGTACCATGTGCCGGTTTGGTTTCTGTATCCTGCTTTGTGGGCTGCCCGGATTATGTATGGGTTTAAGCTTTGGAAAGCAAGACCCATTGATTATGTATATGGGAACAAGATTCCTTTGCTTTGCATGCACGGCGCCAAGGATGATTTCATCGTCCCTGAGCACAGCAAGCGAGTTTATGAAGCAACATCCGGCCCTCGCGAGATTCACCTTTTTGAGGGCGCCTGGCACGCCATGTCCGCGGTGGACAAGCCCGAGGAGTATGGGGAAGTACTGGCCAAGTTCCTGGAAAGCTTGGGGCTTTGAAAAGAGTTCTTGGAGAGGGTGTGAAAAAGGGTTCTGTGACTAAGACCGACGGTATCGCCGTGGCAGGTCACAGAAAATTGAGGTGGTGTGTACCTAAATCATGGAATTTCCCCTTGTTTAGGTACAGAAATTCAGATATTATGAAAGAAATAGGAGCTTGGACGCCCGAAAAGCCTCAAAAACGGTGACTAAGCCCCGGGAGATGAAATAGCTTAGTCACAAGATTGTAATTTTAGCATGATTAT
This sequence comes from uncultured Lachnospiraceae bacterium, assembly GCA_947167445.1. Taxonomy (GTDB): domain Bacteria; phylum Bacillota; class Clostridia; order Lachnospirales; family Lachnospiraceae; genus G11. Next base: position 11,802 of record CAMVID010000015.1, on the reverse strand, counting down.
TGGGAGGAAAAGAGAGTGGAGAAAATAATAGCATTCGAGGATTTAGAGAAGGTAGAAGAAAACAAATTAACTGAAGTTCTTAAAGATGTTGATATGGAAACACTGGTCAGGGCATGCGCCGGAACATCCCCAAGTAATAAGGCTTACATCAGGGGAGTGGTGGACTCAGGAAAGTTTGATGCTTTGATAAAGGAGTTTCCGCCTACCAGGATTGAAGATATTGATAAAGCACAAAATAAGATACTTGAGCTTGTTAGAAACGGGACGCGGTAATTCCGCGTCCCGTTTTGCTTGTTTTAATATTATGCCTTTAGTCCACTTTCAAAGCGCGACCTGTGGAAGCTAAGAGTTCTTTCTTGAGATCGCCGTCGTCAAGAATAAGCTCGCCGTTTATAAAGACTTTCTTGATTCCAAAGGGCTTACCCTGATCAGGAGTTGCCGAGTATATTTCATTTTCATCAAATACCGTAAGGTCGGCAAAATATCCCTCTTTAAGGTATCCGCGCTCCTTAAGCATGAATCTGTCGGCGATGGCTCCGGTCATCTTTCTTACAGTCATGGGCATTCCGCAGGCTGTTCCATGAAGTGAATCCCTTATAAACTTGGGATAGCAGTCATAGATTACGGGATTCTGGATTCCGTGCTCCTCAACCCAGCCGTCTGTCATATATAAGCAGTTCGGATTCTTTTCAAAATCACTGATAATCTCAGGTGTGGAGTAAGGGCCCATGTTGACACGACCCTGGAAATTACTCTTCTCGCAAAGCATAAGATAAGCGTCCAGATCCTTCATGCCTTCCTCTTTGGCAATCTGATGAACGGTCTTTCCTTCGTATTTCTCGTATCCCTCACCGATATAAGCAATCTCAATATCGTCAAAGCCAAAGCCAAGAAGCATGCTGGTAGCCTTAATAAGAACCGAGAGTTTAAGTCTGTTGAGAGGCTTCTTTCTCTCCTCCATGCTCATGCCCTGATACCAGGTGGGAAGGATTACGGTAATAACGGAAACTCCCAGGCACTCGTTATAGATATCAAACATGGCATCAACGCCGTCTTCGCGAAGCTTGGCCATAATCTGAACGAACTCATCCTTATCCTTCAAGGAACGCTTTCCAACGAAGATTGCGTGGGAATAGTGGAGTTTAAGGTTGGTGCCCTTTGCTATTTCAACCAATTCATCCACGGCTCTTAAAATATGTGAGCGACCAAACAACTCAGGATAAGCCATGGAAACTGCTGAGTTTGCTCTGGGGTGAACGGTCAAAGGCTTATTGTACTTGACGCACAAAGCCGCAACCTTCTTAAGCTCTTCGATATCGGCGTAAAGTCCGGGCTCATACATGAGGCCAAGGGAGACGCCGGCTGCACCCTGCTTGAGGTTCTCTTCGATAATGGAGAGCATCTTGGTTTCTTCCTCGGGTGTAAGCTTCCTGTTTGAGTATCCGCTCACTGCCGCTCTTGCGGAGCAATGGCCCACCAGAACTGCCATATTGCAGGGCATCTTCTTGTCTGTGGCTTCAAAATACTCGGAAGCCGAGCCGTATTCACCCACGGTCTCGCGGAATCCGAAGAGACCGCCGCCCATTTTGTCAACGTATTCGCAGTCCTTCTCAAAACCGATCTCGGAAATGCCGCAGTTACCGGTGACAAAGGTGGTGATTCCCTGTCTGATAAACGGGTCAAAATATGGAATCGGATCCTTTTTGATTGCAAACCAGTCGTTGTGAGAATGTCCGTCGATAAAACCGGATGATACGGATAATCCGCCAAGATCATAGACTTTGTCGGCACCTTCTGCATCGATTGCAGGTGCCACCTTTACTACTTTGTCCCCCTCAATGAGGATGTCACCCATGAAGGGCTCGCTTCCTGTCCCATCATAGATTTTGCAGTTTTTCAGTATTGATTTCATTTCTTGTGTAACCCCCTTTGGCGCCTTTTTGCCGCCAGTATTTATTATACTACCGACCGGGGCTTTATGGTATAATTCTAAGCAGAAATTTTAGCGCGAAGGGAAACAATTTATGAAACCCATAGACAAATATCAAAAGACTCTTACAGCCGGTTATTTAGGCTTTATCACCCAGGCCATAACGGCCAATTTTGCCCCCCTTTTGTTCCTGACTTTCCACAAAACCTTTGGAATTTCTTTAGGTAAAATCGCCCTTATCTCCACTGTGTTTTTCTTCACCCAGTTACTGGTTGATGTACTTTGTGCAAAATTTGCCGACAGAATAGGATACAGGGCCGGGGCCATCTGGTCTGAAATCACTGCAGGTCTGGGACTTATAAGTCTGGCGGTGCTTCCAAGTATTCTTCCTGACCCCTTTGTGGGAATCATGATAAGCGTTGTAATTTACGCCATCGGAAGCGGTCTTATCGAAGTCCTGGTTAGCCCCATTATTGAGGCATGCCCCTTTGAACATAAGGAGAAGGTTATGAGCCTTCTTCACTCCTTCTACTGTTGGGGATGTGTTGGTGTAATCCTGATTTCAACCATTTTCTTTGCGGTATTCGGAGTGGGAGAATGGAGACTTCTTGCTATAGTCTGGGCACTGGTACCCCTTTATAACATTTATAATTTCGCCACCTGTCCTCTTGAACCCTTGGTAAAAGAGGGCAAGGGAATGTCCATAGGCGAACTCTTTAAAACACCAATGTTTCTTCTTGGAATCGTCTTAATGGTCTGTGCGGGAGCTTCAGAATTATCCATGGCTCAGTGGGCATCAGCCTTCGTTGAATCTGCCCTTGGATTATCAAAGACCATGGGAGATTTGGCAGGACCCTGCCTTTTTGCCACAGCAATGGGAATAAGCCGTGTGATTTTTGGAAAGTATGGAGATAGAATGGATTTAACAAAGTATATGTTAAGTTCCGGTGAACTTTGCCTTGTTTGTTACCTGTTGGCGGCAGTTTCAAGAAGCCCCATAATGGGACTCCTTGGCTGTATTATCTGTGGATTCTCAGTAGGAATAATGTGGCCCGGAACCATCAGCATTATGTCAAAGCGTCTTCCCCTGGGAGGTACCGCAATGTTCGCACTCCTTGCTATGGCCGGAGACCTTGGCGGCTCCTCAGGCCCTGCAATTGTGGGCTTCGTAAGCCAGAATCACGGAGATGATCTGAAAGCCGGAATGTTTGTGGGATGTCTATTCCCTATAGTGCTTATTGTTTCGGTGCTTGTTATCAAGGCAAAGAACAAATCAAAATAATTTTTCAAAATTGTATTGACAAGAAAGAATATTTATCATAACGTAGTAGGTGCTTACAGAAAAAAGCAAATATACGAAAGGAGGTAAGCATGATGATTAAACTTAGAACTATGAAGACAGTCCATAATGAAACAGTGGTTACCTCGGAAGGATTTGCGAAGTAAGTATAACTTACGTGCATCTAAGGCGTGGTACCCACAATGGAGACCACGCCATTTTTATACCCAAAGGCAGTGACGGCCTGGGGTATAAGCGAATCTCAAATCCTGTGTAATGAGAATTCAGGGCGAGCGGATCTCCATATCCACTCGCCCTTTGTGCATTATAAGGGTAGAATTAAGTAAGTAATATCTAGAAGTTTGGGGAAGTGATAAGTTATGAAGAAGTATTTGAAAAGAAACTGGTGGCGATACTCAGTTGGCGGAATTTCGCTTCTTATGAGTGTCGGAATCGACCTTTTAATACCGATGATTACCCTGTCAATGGTTGATGACGTAATTATCGGACGCAACATGGAGATATTCAAAAGAGATATTCTCCTTTTTGTGGCAGCAGGTCTTGGCCGTGCCTTATTCCAGTTCGTTAAGGAGTTCCTTTGTGATATGTCGGGATGTCGCGTGGCGGCAGGCCTTCGTAAGGATTTGATGAGACATATCTTTACACTCCATAAAGGGTTCTTTGACAAGAACAACACCGGAGAGCTGATGGCAAGGGTTAAAGATGATGTAGGCATGGTCTGGGATCTTACGGGATTCGTTGGAATGCTCCTTACAGAAGCTGCCATCTACTTTATCGGCGTAGTAATCTGTATGCTTCGCCTTGACTGGAGACTCAGTATGGTGCCCCTTGTGTTCATGGCACCCCTTGCATACTTTGCAATTCATCTTGATAAGAAGCTTGACAAGGACTTTGACGAGATCAGCGACAAGAACGCAGCTCTTACCAAGACAGTTGAGGAGAACATTTCGGGTGTTCGTACCGTTAAGGCTTTCTCTGCCGAGGGTATCGAGATGTCCAAGTTCGATGAGAAGAATGAGGACTACGGCAAGGCCAACAGAACCTTTGCCTTTGATATGGCAGATACAGACCCGATAATGAGTATAATTCCGAAGATTATGCAAGTATGTGTAGTGGCTCTTGGCGGATACATGGTAATCAAGGGCAATTTGACATACGGAACCCTTGTGGCTTTCGTGTCTTATTCAATCAATATCGTTTGGCCCATCGACAACTTAGGCTGGATGCTTTCCCTTATTTCTCAGGGTTTGGCCGGCTATAAGAAGATTAAGAAGGTGCTTGGAACGAAGTCTGAGATTGAGGACGATTCTGTTTTTTCCGCGGGTGCAAAGAAGGATAAGAGCGGGGAAATCAGCTTCGAGCACGTGGGCTTCGAACTTGAGGGCAACAGAATTCTTGATGACGTCAGCTTCACGATTCCTCAGGGCAAAACCCTTGGAATTATGGGAGCAACCGGTGCCGGAAAGAGCACCATCGTTAACCTGATTGAGCGTTTCTATGACGCCACGGAGGGCACCATCAGAATTGAGGGTCAGGATATAAAGGAAATGAGTTTAGGAGATGTCAGAGGTTTTTCCTCGGTTGTTACTCAGGACGTGTTCCTGTTCTCCGACACCATAGCCGAGAACGTGCGACTGGGACTTAAGGCGACCATGGACGACAACACGGTCCGTGAGGCCATCAGAAAGGCCCACGCCACGGAGTTCGTTGAGAAAATCACCGACAGCTACGAAGCCATCATCGGTGAGAGAGGAATCGGCCTTTCGGGAGGTCAGAAGCAGAGACTGTCCATCGCAAGGGCCCTGGCGCGTAAAGCCAATCTCCTCATTATGGATGACTCCACATCTGCCCTTGATATGGAAACCGAGGCGGATATCCAGAAGGAAATCCGCGAGAAGAAGGATATGAGCAAGATTATTATCGGACATCGTATCTCTTCAGTCAAAGATGCAGATGAAATTATAGTTTTGGAAGACGGCCGAATCAAAGAGCGCGGCACTCATGCGGAGCTTATTAAGAAGAAGGGGCTTTACTACAGCACCTATGAAGCTCAGTATGGCGACTACAGGCGCGCCATGGCCGTTAATGAGTAAGGGAGGTGCGTGAAATTGGCTATTAACAGCACCAAAGAAGATGAAGAATTGAAAGAAAGCCTTAAGATGGACGTCATAAAGCGACTTCTTAAGAACCTTCTTGACTACAAGGGAAAAATTGTGGCTGTAACGCTTTTGATACTTACAGGTGTTGCGGTTTCGACGATTTATCCGCTTTTGATTGAAAAAATAATCGACGACGAGATTTATAACGGTAACGTTAAGGGACTTTTTACCATGGCGGGCGTAATGATGGCCTTGGCTGTGGTGCACTTTGTAGCTACGCGAACCTGGCGAAGAATGATGGCGGTGATCTCAAATGACATGATCATTAACATCAGAAGAAAGCTCTACACCCATATTCAGGAACTTGGAGTGGACTTCTTCGACCAAAGGCCTGCAGGCAAGATTCTCGCGAGAGTTACGGGTGATATCAACTCCCTTAAGGATGTCTTAACAAGCACGGTAACTACACTTGCTCCCGATGCGTTGAGCTTGGTGGTTATCCTGGCCATTATGATTGTAAAAAGCCCGGTGCTCACATTGTCGGCTGCCGTGGCCATTCCCATCATAGTGGTTGGTGCTTACTTCTTTAGCTATGTTGCTCATAAGCGTTGGCAAAAGTGGAAGAAGAAGGACTCAAACATGACCGCTTTTATTCACGAGGGAATCGAGGGCGTTTCTGTTATTCAGAGCTTCAACGCCCAGGAGGAATCCAACAAAGAATTCAGCGGTATCGTCGACGAGGTTGTACATGCCTTCAGATCTGCGGTTTTTGTAAATGACCTTTACAGCCCCACAATTGAGATTTCGGGTGGCCTTGGAACGGCGGTTCTTTACTACCTGGCAGTGACTAAACTTGGTGTCACCCAGGATTCCGTCGGTACGATTTCTGCTTTTGTGATGTATCTTGGTATGTTTTTCAATCCCATAAGAAACCTGGCTTCTTATTACAATAAGTTGATTACCAACGTTTCTTCTGCGGAGCGAGTTTATGAAATTATGGATATGGAGCCTCTTGTAAAAGATGCCTTGGACGCTACAGAGTTACCCGAGATTAAGGGTGATGTTGAATTCTCACATGTAGGCTTTGCATATCCCGATGAACCTGATGTTGATATTCTGCATGATGTAAGCTTTAAGGCAAAACAGGGCGAAACAATTGCTCTTGTTGGACCTACCGGCGCCGGTAAGACCACAATTGTAAGCTTAATCAGCAGATTCTATAACACCAAAAGCGGCTCAATCTACGTGGATGGACATGATATAAGTAAGGTTACGATTCAGTCCTTAAGAAGTCAGCTTGGAATTATGACTCAGGACAATTATCTCTTCTCAGGTACTTTGAGGGATAACATCAAGTATGGCCGTCCCGATGCCACCGATGAGGAGATGATTGCCGCTTCAAAAGCAGTTCATGCTCACGACTTTATTGAGAAGATGGAGAAGGGCTATGACACTGAGATTACCGAGCGTGGCGGTGGACTTTCAAACGGTCAGAGACAGCTTGTGGCTTTCGCAAGAACACTTCTTACCGATCCTAAGATTCTTATTCTTGACGAGGCAACATCAAGCATCGACACAAGAACCGAGATTCTTGTGCAGCAGGGTATTGAGGAGCTTTTGAAGAAGCGTACTTCATTTGTCGTTGCCCACAGACTTTCCACCATCAAGAACGCCGAAAGGATCTTCGTTATCGATGACGGCGGCATTCTTGAGGAAGGCAACCACGAAACCCTCATGGCCAAGAAGGGGGCCTACTACGACCTCTACTCCGCGCAGTTTATTAGTGCGTCGTAGGACGATGTGCAGTTTGGGGCCGACGTGCAATTTGGGGCCGATGTGCAGTTTGGGGACAGGCCCCATTCTGCACATGAAACGTGCAAAATGGGGCCTGTCCCCAAATTGCACGTCGGCCCTACTGCACATCGGCCCTATCTACCAAGTTGAAATTGCTTGGGGGACTTCCCTATTTCCTTGGTGAAGGTGCGGGAGAAGTTGGAGTAGTTGTTGAAGCCGGACATAAAGCATGCGTCGCTTGGGCTTAAGCCTTCACGAAGAAGGTGGCAGGCCAGGGCGACGCGTTTTGCTATTATGTAGCGGCGAATGGAGAGACCGGAAATCTTTTTGACGCTTCTTGAAATGTAGGTACCGTTGTGGTGAATCTCCTTTTCAAGATCCGCCAGGGCGATTTCCTCCGTCAGATGTTTATCTATGTATTCAAAGGTTTTCCTCACCATGGGAGGCATGATGTTGGGGTGGCGCTCCACGGGATTGCTTTCATATTTCGAGGTGAGTTTCACCATAATAATCTTAAGAAAAGAGTCTGCCAGAATCTCGGAACCGGGGTAGGAGCTTGCCAGATTCTTCTCCAGTCCTTTGGCATATCCGTGTATTTCCTCAAGCTCAGCATCATTTAAATGCACAATTCGAAGACTCTTTTTTGCCATGGGCTCAAAGCAGGTTAGAAGGTCCATGCCTTGGATTGAGGCATCATTAAGAATCTCATCATCTACATTTATGACAATTCTGTCATATTTATCCCTTGTTATTATATCAGCTCTGTGAAAAACATACTTAGGCATAAGGCACACATCACCGCGCCTAAGAATTCTTCCTGCGGACTCGGTGTATATGCTGATTTCGCCCCCGAGAATAATAAGAATCTCGTTGCTTCCGTGATTGTGCATGTCGTCTGAATAATCGAAGGGTGCGTCAATTGTCTTGATATGACACTCCACCGGGCCTCTGGATGCCAGGTATTTCTTTGATGATTTAGCTTTCATGGAAGGCCTCCTTTGGTATTAGGGTACAATAGGAAGTCATTTCGCGCAATAAAAATTGCAAAAAAGTGTATTTCTTTAAAAATTTAGCGTGTTACGATTTTACCATAAGCAGGAGGAGGTATAGAAATGGACAAGAAAGACGGAATGAACTACGCACCCAAAGGCAAACCTGCCCCGGTGGTAAAACCCGGAGAATTCTCCATAGCGGCTATCGCTCTGGATCACGGCCATATTTACGGCATGTGTAACGGCCTTGTGGAGGCGGGAGCTACGTTAAAGTGGGTATACGACAGGGACAGAGAGAAGGCTTTGAAGTTTAAGGAAGCATTTCCGGAGGTTACAATTGCCGACAGCGAGGACGTAATTCTTAATGACCCGGAGGTAAAGCTTGTCTGCGGCGCAGCCGAAACCTGGAAGCGCTGTGAGCTGGGAGTCAGAGTCATGAAGGCCGGCAAGGATTATTTCACCGACAAGGCGCCCCTTACGACATTGGAGCAGCTGGAACTTGCGAAGAAGACGGTTAAGGAAACCGGTCGAAAATATATGGTTTACTACAGCGAGAGGATTCATGTAGAATCAGCTGTTTTTGCCGGACAGTTAATTGAGGAGGGGGCCATCGGAACCCCCATCCACATCGACGGCTTCGGGCCTCACAGGGTTGGAAACCCCAAGGGCCGCCCGGATTGGTTCTTCGAGAAGGAAAAATACGGCGGAATTCTCTGCGACATCGGAAGTCATCAGATTGAGCAGTTTTTGTTCTATTGTGGCGTGAAGGACGCCAAGGTTGCCTACAGCGAGGTGGGTAACTACAATCACCCGGATTACCCGGAACTGGAGGATTTGGGAGATGCCACCCTTGTGGGCGATAACGGCGCGACCCAGCATTTCAGGGTTGACTGGTTCACCCCCGACGGACTTTCCACCTGGGGCGATGGCCGAACATTTATTATTGGAACAAAGGGTTACATCGAGCTTAGAAAATACGTGAACGTTGGCATGAACGATGGCACGACGGACCATGTTTTCCTTGTAAACGACAATGGAGAGCAGCATTTTGAGGTTCACGGTAAGGTGGGTTATCCCTTCTTCGGGCAGCTGATTCTCGACTGCATCAACAGAACCGAGAATGCCATGACCCAGGACCATGCTTTCAAGGCAGCGGAGCTTTGCGTAAGGGCCGAACTTCAGGCCAAGGTTGTGAAATAGGAGGACTAATCAATGAAAAATGTAGCAATAGTCGGAACCGGAGGCATTTCAAACATGCATATTCAGGGCCTCCTCGAATTTAAGGACAGATGTAAAATAGTGGCCCTTTGCGATATTTATCCGGAAAAAGCCGAGGATGCTAAGAAACGATACGGGTTGGAGGAAGCTGCTGTTTTTGACAGCCATACAAAGATGCTTGAGTCGGGCATCAAAATAGATATCGTGCATGTGTGCACGCCTCCTTACGTGCATGCAAGCATCAGCATTGACTGCATGAATGCGGGCATAAACGTGCTTTGCGAGAAGCCCATGGCGGCAAGCGTTGAGGAGTGCGATGCCATGCTTGAGGCAGAGCGCAGGAATGGTGTGACTTTGGGCGCCATCGCTCAGAACCGTTTCAGGAACGGGGTTTATAAGTTAAAGAAACTTGCAGACTCCGGACTTGCCGGCAAAATCTGCCTGGCCAGAGTTAACTCAGAATGGTGGAGAGCCCATTCTTACTACGATCTTTGGTGGAGAGGCACCTGGGAAAAGGAGGGGGGCGGATGCACCCTTAACCACGCGGTTCACCATATCGACATGCTTAACTGGATTGAGGGACGTTCACCGGTTGAGGCAACGAGCGTGCTTGCCAACGTTATGCACGACAATGCGGAGGTTGAGGACCTATCACTTTCCTGCCTTAAATACGAGGATGGCACGGTTGCGGAGGTTTTGGCTTCGGTTGTAAGCCACGGTGAGGAGCAGGGCATTATCTTGCAGTGCGCTGACGCCAAGATTTCCATGCCCTGGGATCTGAAGGCTGAGGTGGGCAAGGAGAACGGCTTCCCCGAGGATAGGAAGAATGAGGAGCTCATGGCTCGTATCAACGAGTTTTACAATAGTATTCCGGACCTTAAGTACGAGGGACATACCGGGGAGATTGACAATTACCTTACCGCTATTGAAAAAGGCGAAAAGCCTCTCATCACCGGTGAGGACGGCAAGCGTACCATTGAGCTCATTACCGCAATCTACGCCGCAGGCATAGAGAAGCGCACCATTACGCTTCCTCTGGAGAAGGGCTCCAAGTACTACAAAGCCGGCGGAGTTCTGGCGGCTGCCCCCCACTTCTTCGAGAAAGGCGCCTCCATCGAAAACTTCACCGACCAGAAAATCACCGTCGGAAACTACTAGGTGCAAAATGGGGACAGGCCCCAAATTGCACATTTTGATGAGGATGCACATATGAGCGAGTGTAGATTCGGAATAATAGGAATAGGAAATATGGGAAGCGCCCACGCCGTATCTCTCTTTGAGGGGAAGGTGGAGGGCGCCATCCTTTCTGCAGTTGCGGATGTTAATGAGGAAAGGCGCGCCTGGGCTTCGGAGAAATTCGGCCATTCGGTTGAGGTTATCGAAGATTATCATAGTCTTTTATCTCAGGCAAAAATCGACGCGGTTCTCATCGCCACCCCCCACTATTCGCATACAAGGATTGCCATGGAGGCTCTTGAGGCCGGATTGCACGTTCTCATTGAGAAACCTGCCGGTGTTGACGCCGCAGAGGTTCGACTTATGAACGAGACTGCGTCAAAGCATAAGGACCTGGCCTTCGGGATAATGTTTAATCAAAGGACCAATCCCTTGTTTGGGGCTTTGCGGCATTACGTTAAGCTTGGCGTTCTCGGAGAAATTAAGCGTTTTAACTGGATTATAAATAACTGGTACAGAACCCAGAACTATTATGATTCCGCAGGCTGGAGAGCCAGCTGGAGCGGTGAAGGCGGCGGGGTTCTTTTGAATCAGTGCCCCCACAATCTGGATATCTGGCAATGGATTATGGGCATGCCGGCGACGCTGCAGGCTTTCTGCAAAATTGGGCATTTCCATGACATTGGGGTGGAAGACGATGTGACAATTTATGCCGAGTACGAAAGCGGAGCGACTGCGGTTTTTATCACATCTACGGGCGAATGCCCCGGCACCAACCGCATCGAAATCAGCGGAACCATGGGCAAAGCCGTGGCGGAAGACGGGGTTTTGAAGCTCTTTCTTCTTGATGAGGACGAGAGAAAAATCTGCTATACCTCCCCTGAAGCAATGCCCTTAAAGAAAGTGACAAGGGTGAACCTGAAATTCCCGGATGCGCCCAATGGACATGTGCGGATTCTTCAGAATTTTGTGAATCACATTCTCACCGGGGAAGAGCTGATTGCGCCGGGAGTTGAGGGCATCAATTCCCTTCGAATCAGCAACGCCGCCTATGTTTCTTCCTGGATTGGGAAGAAAGTGGAGGTTCCGGCTGACGAGGCTACCTTTACCGCTCTGCTTTCCGAGAAGCAAAGGTCTGAGGTTAAGAATTCGACTCGCAGACACGCGATCCCTGCCCATAATGCAGCCACCGGCAAGTACAGCGAGCGCTGGAACGTCCGCTGGTAGGACAAGGTATGTGCAGGTTGGGGACAGGCCCAAATTGCACGGTGCAGGTTGGGCCTGTCCCCAACC
>CAMVID010000014.1:0-83131 GCA_947167445.1 uncultured Lachnospiraceae bacterium | reverse complement strand
ATTCCCACAAGGGAATCATTATCGGCAAGGGCGGCGCCATGCTTAAAAAAATCGGCACCAAGGCCAGAGAAGATATTGAGAAGCTGGTTGAGATGCAGGTCAACCTGAAACTGTGGGTTAAGGTTAAGAAGGATTGGAGAGACAGCGATTTTCTCATGAAGAATTTCGGCTATGATCCAAAGGAGAAACTCGGGGAGTAAAGATGATTGATCTGATTCCGGTAACCGGAATAATTTTGAAGGCTGAGCCTATAGGTGAATACGACAGGCGGGTAGTTATCCTTACCAAAGAACGGGGAAAAATATCCGCCTTCGCTAAGGGAGCAAGAAAGCAGACCAGTACACTTCTGGCTGCAACTGCGCCCTTTTCCTTTGGCGTTTTCAAAATATATGAGGGCCGAAGCTCCTACACCCTTTCGGAAGCCAAGATAGAAAACTACTTTGAGGAATTCAGAACGGCCATGCAGGAAGCTTTCTATGGCATGTATTTCCTTGAGATTGCAGACTATTATACAAGAGAAAACAACGATGAAAAGGAGATGCTAAAGCTTCTCTATGCATCCTTAAGTGCATTATTAAAGGGCAGATGGAGCCCTGCTTTTGTCAGATGTGTTTATGAGTTAAAAGCCATCGCAGTCAACGGAGAGTATCCGGGAGCTCCTGAGGGCAACTGGAATGAATCCACTGTATATGCGCTTAATTTTATAGGTGAAACACCGGTGGAGAATCTGTATACTTTTACCGTGAAGGACGAAGTCCTTAATGAGATGATCAAAATCAGTGAGATGTACTGTAAAAGATATATGGACAAGAAGTTTAAGTCTGTTGCACTTTTAGAGGATGTTCGTTATAATATATGAAGTTTTTGACCAAGTAAAATAATTTTTTAACATAAGAAAGAGAGTAACGTTATGGAAAAGACAATGGATAAGATCGTTGCCCTGGCTAAGGCAAGAGGTTTTGTTTATCCCGGCAGTGAGATTTACGGCGGACTTGCAAATACCTGGGATTACGGTAACTTGGGCGTTGAGCTTAAGAACAACGTAAAGAAAGCATGGTGGCAGAAGTTCGTTCAGGAGAACCCCTACAACGTAGGTGTTGATTGTGCGATTCTTATGAACCCTCAGACATGGGTTGCATCAGGTCATCTTGGAAGTTTCTCCGATCCTTTGATGGATTGTAAGGAATGTCACGAGAGATTCAGAGCAGACAAGATTATTGAAGACTTTGCAGCTGAGAAAGGCATTGAGCTTAAGTCTTCCGTTGACGGCTGGTCTCATGAGGAGATGGAGAAATTCATTAACGACAATAACGTTCCCTGTCCTTCCTGCGGTAAGCATAATTTCACAAGCATCAGAGAATTCAACCTTATGTTCAAGACATTCCAGGGTGTTACTGAGGATGCCAAGAACGTGGTTTATCTTCGCCCCGAGACAGCTCAGGGTATTTTTGTAAACTTTAAGAATGTACAGCGTACATCCCGTAAGAAAGTGCCTTTCGGTATCTGCCAGATCGGTAAATCTTTCCGTAATGAGATTACTCCCGGTAACTTCACTTTCCGTACAAGAGAGTTCGAGCAGATGGAATTGGAGTTCTTCTGCAAACCCGGCACACAGACCGAGTGGTTTGAGTACTGGAGAAAGACCTGTTATGAGTGGCTTCTTTCACTGGGCATCAACAAGGACAACCTTCGTCTTCGTGACCATGACCCTGAGGAGCTTTCATTCTACAGCGATCATACAACAGATATTGAATATGCTTTCCCCTTCACAGATTGGGGCGAGCTTTGGGGAATCGCATCAAGAACCGATTACGACCTTACAAGACATCAGGAGACATCCGGTGAGCCCATGGACTACTTTGATGATGAGCTTAACGAGAAGTATATTCCTTATGTTGTTGAGCCTTCACTTGGCGCAGACCGTGTGGTTCTTGCATTCCTTTGCGAAGCATATGACGAAGAGGATCTTGGCGATGGCGATATGAGAACAGTTCTTCATTTCCATCCCGCACTTGCTCCCGTTAAGATTGGTGTGCTTCCTCTTTCCAAGAAGCTTAATGAGGGCGCTGAGAAGATTTATACTGAGCTTTCAAAGAAATACAACTGTGAGTTTGATGACAGAGGAAATATCGGTAAGAGATATCGTCGTCAGGACGAAATCGGTACTCCTTTCTGTGTAACATATGACTTCGACTCAGAGACAGATAACTGCGTAACAATCCGTTTCCGTGATTCCATGGAGCAGGAGAGAGTAGCTATCGCAGATCTTAACAAGTGGTTTGAAGACAAGTTTAGTTTCTAGGAGTAAATGATGAATATCAGTTCAAAACAATTAAGAAAAGAATGGATAGATTTCTATGTAAAGAGAGGCCATGTTGACGTTGGTGCGGCATCTTTGGTATCCGACGGTTCAACCGGTGCCATGTTCAACGTAGCAGGAATGCAGCCTCTTATGCCTTACCTTCTTGGTAAGAAGCATCCTATGGGAACAAGACTTTGTAACGTTCAGGGATGCGTACGTACCAACGATATCGAATCCATTGGTGATAAGAGCCACCTTTCATTCTTCGAAATGATGGGGTCCTGGTCTCTCGGAGATTACTTTAAGAAGGAGAGATGCCAGTGGAGCTATGAGCTTCTTACAGAAGTGTTCAAGTTCGACAGAGATCATCTTGCTGCAACGGTTTTTGCAGGTGATGAGGATGCTCCCAGAGATGAAGAGGGCGCCAAATATCGTATCGAATCCGGATTCAAACCCGAGAATGTATTCTATCTTCCCAAGGAAGATAACTGGTGGGGACTTGAGTATGGTCCCTGTGGTCCCGACTCAGAGATGTTCTATGTCAAGGATGTAGCTCCCTGCGGACCTGACTGCAAACCCGGATGTCACTGCGGTAAGTACACCGAGATTGGTAACGATGTATTCATGCAGTATGAGAAGCATCAGGACGGTACCTTGACTCCTCTTGAAAAGAAGAACGTTGATACCGGCTGGGGTCTTGAGAGAAACCTTGCTTTCTTAAACGGCATTGATGACGTTTATAAGACTGACCTTTTTGCACCTGTTATTTCATATATTGAGAAGGCTGCAAATGTTAAATATGATGACAATGAGAAGAGCACCAAGTCCATGAGAATCATTGCCGATCATACCCGTACAGGAGTTATGCTTATCGGTGATTCCGCTAAGCTTCTTCCTTCAAACACAGGCGCAGGCTATGTACTTCGAAGACTTATCCGTCGCGCCGTAAGACACGGACGTATGCTTGGCCTTAAGACAGCAGATTATCTTAACATTGCTACCAAGTATATTGATGATATTTATAATGAAGCATATCCCCTTCTTCCCAAGAACAAGGTGTTTATTCTTAACGAACTTGAAAAGGAAATTGAGCGTTTTGAGGCTACTCTTGAAAACGGCATGAAGGAGTATAAGAAGATTACAGAGGCTCTTAAAGCTGAGAAGAAGAATGCCATCGACGGTAAGTCTGCATTCAGACTTTACGATACCTTTGGATTCCCTCTTGAGCTTACAATCGAGATGGCTGAGGAAGAAGGCCTCAAGGTTGATGAAGAGGGCTTTAAGGCCGCATCTGAGGAGGCAAGAGCTCTTGCAAGAGAAAATGCTGCTTTTGCCCAGAAGACAGAGACAGATGTATTCGATTCTCTGGATGAGAAGATTACAACCAAGTATGTTGGCTACGATAAACTCACCGTAGATGCCAAGATTGTTGCCATTTCTGACGGAGAAAAGCTTGTTAATGAGCTTGCAGCAGGTCAGAACGGTGTAATTATCACAGATACCACATCATTCTATGCCACAATGGGTGGACAGAAGGGTGATAAGGGCGTGATTGCTCTTGGAAATGAGGATGCCTTCGCTGTTGAGGAAGCAATCAAGGTTCCCGGCGACAGAGTGGGCCATATTGGAACTGCAAAGAAGGCTGTCAAGGTGGGCGATGCAGTAACGATGAAGGTTGATAACGCTTTACATGCCGCTACATGCAAGAACCACTCAGCGACTCACCTTCTTCAGGCAGCATTGCAGGAAGTACTCGGAAAGGATGTTCATCAGCAGGGTTCATATCAGGATCCCGAGAGAACACGTTTCGATTTCACATACGGAAATGCTGTTTCAAAGGATGACTTAAAGAAGGTTGAAGCAATTGTTAATGCCAAGATTGCAGAAGCTCTTGATGTAAATACTGAGGTTCTTTCAATTGAGGAAGCCAAGAAGACCGGAGCTATGGCTTTGTTTGGTGAGAAGTACGGCGATACCGTAAGAGTGATATCAATGGGTGATTTCTCCAAGGAATTCTGCGGCGGTACTCATGTTAAGAACACAGGCGATATCGCAAACTTCAAGATTGTATCTGAAGGCGGTGTTGCTGCAGGAGTAAGACGTATTGAGGCAATTACCGGAGCAAACGTAATAGCTTATTATAAGAAACTTGAAGAGGAACTGGAAGCTGCAAGTGCAGCAGCAAAGACCCAGCCTTCAAATCTTGCCGATAAGGTTAACTCCATGATGGCAGAGATTAAGAAACTTAACTCAGAGCTTGAATCATTAAAGGCCAAGGCTGCCAAAGAAGCAGTTGGCGATGTTATGGATCAGGCTACCGAGGTTAAGGGTGTTAAGCTTCTTGCTGTAAGCGTACCGGGAGTAGATATGAACGGTTTAAGAGACCTTTCAGACCAGCTTTCGGATAAGCTTGGCGGCGGTGTTGTATTCCTTGCTTCAGAAGCAGACGGAAAGGTTAATCTTGTTGCCAAGGCTACAGATGATGCCATTGCGAAGGGTGCTCATGCAGGCAACCTTATCAAGGCAGTTGCAGGTCTTGTAGGCGGTGGCGGCGGCGGACGTCCCAACATGGCTCAGGCCGGCGGAAAGAATCCCGCAGGTATTCCCGAAGCAATCGGAGCAGTTAAAACAAACCTTGAAGGAATGCTTAACTAACCGTGCTTTTTAAACATAATAATTTGCCGGCATCGAACACTTGTCCGATGCCGGATTTTTTTATATAATTATATTGGTGAGTAAAGAAATCAGAAATATCGGAAATGAGGATTAATAAACATGGTTATAGCCCACAACCCTATTCTTAAAGGATTCTATCCCGACCCTTCCATTTGCAGAGTCGGAGACGATTATTATATCGTATGCTCCAGCTTTTTGTATTCTCCCGGAGTACCCATTTTTCACAGCAAAGATCTGGCTCACTGGGAACAGATTGGTCATGTATTGGAGAGACACTCTCAGCTGCCCCTTGACGGTGACGAGATTTCCAGAGGAATTTTTGCACCTACCATCAGATATAACAACGGAACATATTACATGATTACCACCAATGTAACATCCGGTGGGAACTTTATAGTCACAGCAAAGGATCCAAAGGGTCCCTGGTCTGAGCCTTACCTTTTGGGAGATAAGGAATGCCCGGGTATAGATCCTTCTCTTTTCTTTGATGATGACGGCAAGTGCTACTATGTGGGCACCAGACCCAATCCCGAAGGGGTCAGATATAACGGAGACTGGGAAATATGGGTGCAGGAATTAGACCTTGATTCAATGAAACTTGTGGGCGAATCCATGGCTATCTGGAAAGGTGCCGTTAAGGACGTTATATGGCCTGAAGGGCCCCATCTTTATAAGAAGGACGGATATTATTATCTGTTGCATGCAGAAGGCGGAACAGGTCCCGAGCATGCCATTTCCGTTGCCAGGTCAAAGGAGCTTTTCAGGTGGTTTGAAGGCTGTCCCAGAAACCCGATTTTCACCCACAGGAATCTTGGCAAGGATTACCCCATTATCTATGCGGGACATGGAGATCTGGTGGATGATAAGGATGGAAACTGGTATATAGTAATGCTGGCTTCCCGCCACTGCAAAAGACACTGCAGCATCGGAAGAGAGACATTCCTTGCAACGGTAATCTGGGAGGACGGATGGCCGGTTATTAATCCCGGAGTCGGGAAACTTACAGAAACTGTGGAACTTCCCTTTGAAGAGGTGACCTTCCCCAATGAAGTTTCATGGGATGAGAGACTGACTTTTTACAATAATAAATTGGATGACAGACTTGTGGGAATCGAGAAGAGGGATGAGGCAATTTATTCCCTCAAGGAGAACCCCGGATTTCTTAGACTTTATACCAGACCCGAGAGGATGGAAGATAAGTGCTATCCTTCTTACCTTGGTATCAGACAGAAGGATTACTCGTTTAATGTGAGCTGCGGATTCGAATTCGAGCCCCTTAGTGAGAAGGAAGCAGGCGGTGTGGTGCTGGTTCAGAATCACCCCAATCATCTTGCTTTCGAGGTGACTGTGGAAAGAGGAGAACGGGTTATAAGAGTAAGAAGATGCGTTAAGGGTCAGAATACAGTCAGTGCTTCAATGCCAATCGGGAAAGGGCTTACTCAGCTGGAACTCAAGGCAAGGAATCAGAGCATGGACGCCTGGATTGTGGTTAACGGAGAGTACAGACTTCTTGAGAAAGATATTGATTTGCTGCCTTATACATATGAGGAAGCAGGCGGCTTTGTGGGATGTACCATAGGAATGTATACATCCTCAAATGGCGCGGAAAGCGGCAATCACTGTGATTTTGCATGGCTTAACGCAGAGAGAAATATATAGGTGCTATTATGACGGCAGAGGAGAAATACAAAGATATAATTGATATGGAACATCCCACTTCCGGGAAACATCCAAGGATGAGTATGGAAGCCAGGGGTGCGCAGTTTGCTCCCTTTGCCGCACTTACCGGATTTGAAGAAGAAATCGAGGAGACCGGCAGAATTGCCGCAGACAGAGCTGAGAAAGAAGGAAGACTCAGGTGAGTGAAGACAGGCGATATGTGGCCATCGATCTCAAGTCTTTTTATGCCTCGGTTGAGTGTGTTGAAAGAGGCCTTGACCCTTTGGGGGTCAATCTTGTGGTGGCCGATGCATCAAGGACTGAGAAAACAATATGTCTGGCAGTTTCACCTTCTCTTAAATCCTACGGCGTAGGGGGAAGAGCAAGGCTTTTTGAGGTTGTCCAAAGAGTCGGAGAGGTAAACAGAGAAAGAAAATATAAAGCTCCCGGCGGAACTCTTACCGGGGAGTCCTATGTTGATGCGGAATTAAAGGCTGACCCCAATCTTGCGGTAGGGTATATTGTTGCACCTCCCAGAATGCACAAATATATGGAGGTGAGCAACAAGATTTATGATATATATCTTAGATATGTTGCCCCCGAGGATATGCACGTGTACTCTGTTGATGAGGTTTTCCTTGATGTGACGGATTATCTTAATACATATAAGATGTCTGCTCATGAGCTGGCTATTACCATGATAAGGGATGTGCTTTCTGAGACGGGTATAACTGCCACTGCCGGAATCGGAACCAATATGTACCTGGCCAAAATAGCCATGGATATAGTGGCCAAGAAAATGCCTCCGGATAAGGACGGAGTAAGAATAGCCGAGTTAAATGAGGCAAGTTACAGAAGGATTCTCTGGGATCACAGACCTTTGACGGACTTTTGGAGAGTTGGCCCGGGAATCTCGAGGAAACTTGAGAAGAACGGCATGTTCACCATGGGAGATGTGGCCAGATGTTCTGTTGGAGAAGCCGGAAGTTTTTATAATGAAGAACTGCTTTATAAGCTCTTTGGAATAAATGCGGAGCTTCTTATAGACCACGCCTGGGGATGGGAGCCCTGTCGAATTTCAGACGTTAAATCATATAAGCCCGAGAACAACAGCCTCAGCACAGGACAGGTGCTTTCAGAGCCCTATGAGTTCGACAAGGCGAAGCTTATCATCAAGGAGATGACGGAACTTTTGGTGCTTGATCTAGTGGAAAAGGGTGTTGTCACGGATCAGATGGTTTTAAACATAGGGTACGACATAGAGAATCTGACGGATCCAAAGCGCTTCGCAAAGTATAAAGGAGAGGTGGTTCTTGACCACTACAAGAGGCCGGTTCCAAAGCCTGCCCATGGTTCCATTAATTTAAAGATGGCCACATCCTCAACAAGGCTTATTATGGAGGCGGTGACTGAGCTATTTGACAGAATAGTGGACCCGAACCTTACGGTAAGGCGAATGAATGTGGTGGCCAATCATGTGGTGAGGGAGGGCAAGGCTAAGCCCAAAGAGGAATTTGAGCAGCTGGATCTTTTTACGGATTATTCTGCCCTTGAGAAGGAAAGGGACAAAGAAAGGGAAGAGCTGGAGAGAGAAAAGCGGGTTCAGCAGGCTGTAATCACCATAAAGAACAAGTATGGAAAGAACGCAATTCTTAAGGGAATGAATCTGTGTGAGGGGGCTACAAGCATAGACAGAAACAAGCAAATCGGCGGACATAAGGCATAAATATTATTTTTTTGTTGACGAATAAAGATTTTATGCTATAATGTTTTGTGTGTGCGTGAAAAGGGCACATTAATAACCCAATCAGTCATTATACTTGAAGGGACTGAAGGGAGGTCAGGAATAGTTGTCAAACGTAATTGTAAAAGAAAACGAAACTTTAGATAGCGCTTTACGTCGTTTTAAGAGAAGCTGCGCCAAGGCAGGCATTCAGCAGGAGATTCGTAAGAGAGAACATTACGAGAAGCCCAGCGTAAGACGTAAGAAGAAATCTGAAGCAGCTAGAAAGCGTAAATATAACTAATAAGTAATAAAGTCCTTGGTCGCGTGCGACCCGGGACTTTATATTTTTTTAACAAAATTCTGCGATACATTAAGAATATATTAAGTTTCCCGTCATAGTATTGAACTTTTATTTCACATTGGTTAGAATCGTTTTGGGGTTAGGAAAACGGGGGAAATAATTATTTTTTAATGTAGAGGTTAAAGGAAATGTTAGACGTATACAAGAATAGCTTTATGAGCATGAACGTTTATAATATGCTTGCAATGTTTCTTATATACAGTTTTTTGGGATGGCTGGTTGAATCGATTTATATGTCGATTTGCAATAAGAAACTGACGAACAGAGGATTTGCCAAAGGACCGTTTTGCCCAATCTACGGATTCGGAGCAACAATCGGTAATTTCCTTCTTTCCCCCTTAAGCAATAATGTAGTGCTTCTTTATTTTATATC
Organism: uncultured Lachnospiraceae bacterium; assembly: GCA_947167445.1. GTDB lineage: Bacteria > Bacillota > Clostridia > Lachnospirales > Lachnospiraceae > G11. The sequence goes on along the minus strand of CAMVID010000014.1, from coordinate 74,034 downwards.
TGCGATTTCGGCAACAGCCTTTGAGTATATGGTTGGTATCGGAATGAAGAGGTTCCTTGGCGAAGTATGGTGGGACTACAATAACAAGTTCATGAACTATCAGGGAATTATCTGTCTGGAGAGCACTGTTGCCTGGGGCTTTTACGGAATCATTGTCGTAAGACATCTGAATCCCTTCCTTATGAGCATTGTTGACAGACCCTGGTCTGTATATGAGAAGAGACTTCTGGCAGTTATGTATGCTATAGTGGCTATCGATTATGCCATTACTTTAAACAGAGTTCTCAGACTTAATATCAAGCAGAGAATCTACGACAAATACGAAGAGATTAAGGAACGCTGGTATTGAACGAATTAGTGATTATAGCGACGCTTATCATATTGATACTACTAACGGTGATTATTTTAGATACTCACCGTTTTGTTGTTGCAAGAGAATATATTCATACGCCAAAGGTTAAGGGCAGCGTGAAGATTGCTTTTCTTTCCGATTTGCATGACAAGCACTTTGGAAAGAATAACGAGAAACTTCTGGAGGCGGTAAGGAAAGAAAAGCCGGACATCGTACTCGTTGGCGGGGATATGATTACCGCAAAGAACGGTGAGAGAATAGACGAAACCATGGCCTTTCTTAAGGCCCTTGCCAGAGAAAACACGGTTTATTATGGCATCGGCAATCACGAATACAGAATTTCTCTTTATCCTGAGAACTACGGTTCCCTCAATGAGGATTTTCTGGCGGGAATTAAGGATGCGGGAATCAGAATTCTTCGCAACGAAATGATTGAAGATAAGGGTAAAAACTTAAGGATCTACGGTTCGGAGATTGACCGACGTTTTTACAAAAGATTCAGACAAAACCCCATGGAGCCCGGTTATATGAAGGAAATCCTGGGAGACATAGACGAGGGTTACTTCAATATTCTGCTGGCTCATAACCCTCAGTACTTTAAAGAGTATGCAGGCTGGGGCGCAGACCTGACATTATCCGGGCATATTCACGGAGGATTGGTAAGGCTCCCTTTCCTTGGAGGCGTGGTATCCCCCATGGTGACTTTCTTCCCAAAGTACGACGGCGGGGTCTTTTATGGGAACGATAAGGAGATGATTCTCAGCAGAGGATTGGGAACCCACACAATTCCCATAAGAATGTTTAATCCGGGAGAGCTTAATATAATTGAGATTAATTCCCGACAGGTTAATAAGGATTGACTTAAAACACAAGATGTTGTGACAGAATGGATGTTTCGGTTGCAAATCTTGTGTTTTTGCGTTATCATTGATTAGGATTAAACGGCGGAGGTGCGCTGATGGCGCTTGAAGTAAAGCTTGAAGTTTTTGAAGGTCCCCTTGATTTGCTCCTTCATCTGATTGAGAAAAATAAAGTTGATATATATGATATTCCCATTGTAACCATCACTGAGCAGTATCTTGATTATATTAAGCAGATGGAGAGGGAAGATATGAACGTCATGAGTGAGTTCCTTGTTATGGCGGCTACCCTTCTTGACATTAAATGCCGGATGCTTTTACCCAGAGAGGTTGATGAAGAGGGAGAAGAGGAAGATCCCAGAGCAGAACTTGTTGCAAAACTCCTTGAGTATAAGATGTACAAGTATATGTCCCTTGAGCTTCGGGACAGACAGGTTGATGCATATAAGAACTACTTCAGAGAGAAACATCTTCCTAAAGAGGTTGAGGATTTTAAGGCTCCCATTGATTACGAGTCCCTTATCGGGGAAGCAACATTAAATAAGCTTCATGAGATTTTTAAACAGACAATGAAGCGACAGGTTGACAGAATTGACCCTGTGAGAAGTAAGTACGGCGAGATCGAGAGAGACGAAATTGATCTTGATGAGAAGACATTATATATAGAAGAATATATTCGCCATCACAAAGAATTCAGCTTCAGAAAGCTGCTTGAAAAGCAGAATTCCAAAATGGAAATAATTGTTACTTTCCTGGTGGTGTTGGAGCTTATGAAGACAGGTTCCGTTTCCATTAAGCAGGACAGGATTTTTGGTGATATCATTATCACAACAAAGAATATTAATGTGGCATAAAGGTTAGGTTATATAATGAAGAAAAATGAAAAGGCGGCGGTTATAGAGGCCATACTTTTTACAATGGGTGATTCGGTGGAGATTGACAGACTTGCCGAGGTTATCGAGGAGGATGTTGATACCACCAAAGGGATAATCGCCGATATGAAGAAGAGCTATGAATCTTCTTCGAGAGGAATCGATATTATTGAACTGGAGGATTCCGTTCAGCTTTGCACCAAGGCGGATATGTATGAGTATCTTATTAAGATTGCCAAGACCCCCAGAAAATATGTAATGACGGATTCGCTTCTTGAGACCCTTTCGATCGTGGCTTATAAGCAGCCGGTCACAAGACTTGAAGTGGAGAGAATCAGGGGTGTCAACTGCGATCACGCAATGAACAGACTTGTGGAGTTTGATCTGATTCAGGAACTTGGAAGGAAGGATGCTCCCGGAAGACCCCTTCTTTTTGGAACCACAGAACAGTTCTTAAGAAGTTTCGGGGTTAAGAGCATTGAAGATTTGCCTGAGATCAATCCGGTGCAGGTAGAAGAATTCAAACAGCAGGCTGAGCAGGAAGTCCAGCTGAGCTTAAACATTTAATCAAATATAGTATGAGATATGTCCCGTGGAGTACAAACTTCACGGGCTTTTTCTTAAAAAAATGTTAAAACTTTGTCTATGCTTTTTTAATACTTTGTGCTATAGTAGTAGCGTATGCATAAAAATCTTTAATTTATTTATAAATGGAGGGCTGAATTAATGAGTACTAATTCACAGGCTCGACAGAGAATCAATTCTCTCGTCGATGAGAACAGTTTCGTTGAACTCGGTGCGCTCGTCACAGCCAGAGCTACTGATTTCAATCTGAAACTCAATGAGACTCCTTCTGACGGTGTAATCACCGGATACGGAGTCGTAAACGGCAGTCTTGTGTATGTGTATAGCCAGGACGCAGCTGTTTTAGGCGGTTCCGTTGGTGAAATGCATGCTAAGAAAATTGCAAACCTCTATGATCTTGCCATGAAAACAGGTTCACCTGTTATTGGCTTGATTGATTCTACAGGCGTTCGCCTTCAGGAATCTACCGATGCATTAAATGCATTCGGCCAGATCTATGCAAAGATGGCTGACGCTTCAGGTGTTATCCCCCAGATCACAGCTATCTTCGGAAGCTGCGGCGGCGGACTTGCAATTATGCCTTCACTTGCAGACTTTACATTCATGGAAGAGAAGAATGCAAAGTTATTTGTTAATGCACCCAATGCATTGGCAGGCAACTACACATCAAAGTGTGACACAGCAAGCGCTGACTTTATTGCAAAGGAAAGCGGACTTGTTGATTTCGTAGGAACTGAAGAAGATATCTTCGCAGGCATCAGAGAACTTGTTGCTATGCTTCCTTCAAACAACGAGGTTGATGATTCCATGACTGATTGTGAGGATGATCTTAACAGAGTATGTGCCGACCTGGCTAACTGTGTTGAGGATACATCAATCGCACTTTCACAGATTGCAGATGACAACTTCTTCTTCGAAGTAAAAGAGAACTATGCCAAGGATATGGTTACAGGCTTTATCAGACTTAACGGTGCAACCGTAGGCTGTGTTGCCAACCGTACAAAGGTTTATGATGAAGAAGGTAAGGAAGCAGAGAAGTTTGATGCAGTACTTAGCGTAAACGGTGCCAAGAAGGCAGCTGATTTCGTTAACTTCTGTGATGCTTTCTCAATCCCTGTATTAACACTTACAAATGTAACAGGCTTTGAGTCAACGGTTGAGAGCGAGAAAGAGATCGCAAAGGCTGTTGCAAAGCTTACATATGCTTTTGCAAATGCAACAACCCCCAAGGTGAATGTTGTTATCGGCAAGGCATTCGGTAGCGCATACGTTGCCATGAACTCAAAGGCAGTAGGATGCGATATCACAATAGCATGGCCTGACGCACAGATTGGTACAATGGATGCCAAGCTTGCTGCAAAGGTTATGTATGATGGCGAGAGCGAAGAAGTTATTTCTAAGGAGTCTAAGGCTTATGCCGAGCTTCAGAATAACGTAGTAAGCGCAGCCAAGAGAGGATATGTAGACCAGATTGTTGATGCAGCCGACACAAGAAAATATCTTATCGGCGCATTTGAAATGCTGTTTACTAAGAGCGAAGAACGTCCCGCTAAAAAGCACGGTACGGTTTAAGAAAGGGTGATAAACATATGAAAAAAATTCTTGCAATTCTTTGCATGGTTACCTGTATCTTTAGCCTGACCGCTTGCGGAGCAACCGAGGAAGCTTCCCAGATGGATCTTGCAAAAGAATCAACAGCCGAGAAGCTTGCAGTTGATTATATCGCTCCTTATTATGCAACAACATTCATGGACAACGAGATCGCTCAGCAGTTTATCGACAATTTCACAATTGCTGAGGCTGCATATATTACAGAAACTCAGTTCATGGGCGTTGCTCAGCAGGCCGGATATGACACCTTATCTTTCGACGGAGAAGGCGTAAAGAGTGCCATCAGATCTTTCCAGGATGCCGGCAAGAAGATGGGCGCCGTTCAGTCTTATGACAAGGAAAACGTTACTGTAAAGAGAGATAAATCCACAATTACAGTTACAGTTCCTGTAGTCTGCGAAAAGAAGAACGGATCGATTGAGGTCATTTTCTCAACCAAGCGTTTCTTATCGGTAGATACAGTTTCTATCAATGCTGATATGACATCAGCTGAAATCGGTGAGAAGGCAGGCCTTAATACATTACTTGGTATGGGTACCGTTTTCATCGTGCTTATTCTTATCATGGCTATTATTTACTGCTTCAATATCTTTGCAGTAATTGAGAAGAAGAAAGCCGCTAAAGCTAAAAATAATGACAAGGCTCCTGCACCTGCAGCCGTTAGCGCTCCCGTTGCAGAGAACCTTACCGATGATTTGGAACTTGTGGCAGTTATTTCTGCAGCTATCGCAGCCAGCGAAGGTGCTGTAAGCACAGACGGTTTCGTAGTTCGTTCCATCAGACGTGCACGATAACATATTATATGGAGGATTATAAAATGAAGAATTATACCATTACCGTAAATGGCAACGTATATGATGTAACAGTAGAAGAGGCTAATGGCGCAGCTGCAGCAGTTAAAGCTCCCGCAGCTCCCAAGGCAGCACCCAAGGCAGCTCCCGCAGCAGCTCCCAAAGCAGCAGGCGCAGGCAGTGTTCAGATCAAAGCAGGTGCTGCAGGTAAAGTATTCAAGATTGAAGCCAGCGTTGGTCAGGCAGTTAAGGCCGGTGACGCTGTAGTTATCGTAGAGGCAATGAAGATGGAGATTCCTGTTGTCGCTCCTCAGGACGGAACAGTGGCATCTATCGACGTTGCAGTTGGCGATTCTGTTGAAGCAGGTGCAGTTCTCGCTACAATGAACTAATCTAATTAATTGGTGAGTATAATCATCAAAATTCAACAGGAGGTCAGCAAATGGATTATATTGTAAACACAATGAGTAACCTGATTCATCAGACTGCCTTCTTTAACTTGACAGTCGGTAACTTTATTATGATTCTGGTTGCCTTTGTATTCCTTTATCTTGCTATCGCCAAGGAATTTGAGCCTTTGCTTTTACTTCCGATAGCATTCGGTATGCTCCTCGTAAACATCTATCCCGACATTATGCTTCATGCAGCTGATTCGGATAGCGGCGTAGGCGGCTTACTGTATTATTTCTATATTCTGGATGAGTTTTCCATCCTTCCTTCACTCATTTTCATGGGTGTAGGTGCAATGACAGACTTCGGTCCCCTCATTGCTAACCCCAAGAGCTTCCTTTTGGGTGCTTCCGCACAGTTCGGTATCTTTGCCGCTTACTTCGGAGCAATGTTCATGGGATTCAACGACAAGGCAGCTGCAGCTATTTCAATCATCGGTGGTGCAGACGGCCCTACATCCATTTTCCTTGCAGGAAAACTTGGACAGACCGGCTTACTTGGACCTATCGCAGTTGCAGCTTATTCCTACATGTCACTGGTTCCTATTATCCAGCCCCCTATTATGAAGCTTTTCACAACAGAGAGAGAAAGAAAGATCAAGATGGAGCAGCTTCGCCCTGTTTCCAAACTTGAGAAGGTTCTTTTCCCTATCGTTGTTACCGTTGTTGTTTGTTTGATTCTTCCCACAACCGCTCCTTTGGTTGGTATGCTTATGCTTGGTAACCTCTTCAGAGAGTCCGGCGTTGTTCGTCAGCTTACAGAGACAGCATCAAACGCAATGATGTATATCGTAGTTATTTTGCTTGGTACATCCGTAGGAGCTACCACATCAGCCGAAGCTTTCCTTAACCTTGATACAATCAAGATCGTTATTCTTGGTCTTATTGCATTTGCTTTCGGTACGATGGCAGGTGTACTCTTCGGTAAACTGATGTGCCTGCTTACCCGCGGAAAGGTTAATCCTTTGATCGGTTCTGCAGGTGTATCTGCCGTTCCTATGGCAGCTCGTGTATCTCAGAAGGTAGGTGCAGAGGCAGACCCTACAAACTTCCTTCTCATGCATGCTATGGGTCCCAACGTAGCCGGCGTTATCGGTACTGCAGTTGCAGCCGGAACATTCATGGCTATCTTTGGAGTATTCTAAATCGAAGATATAAACGAATTTTACTTGTTTCATAAAATATGGAGGATATAGGAAATGTCAGAACAGGTTAAGAAACCGATTGGAATCATGGAAACCGTTCTTCGTGATGCACATCAGTCCCTGATTGCAACAAGAATGCCTACCGAGAAGATGCTTCCCATCGTTGACAAAATGGATAAAGTCGGATATGCCGCAGTAGAGTGCTGGGGTGGTGCAACATTCGACGCTTCTTTAAGATTCTTAAAGGAAGATCCCTGGGAGAGATTAAGAAAGCTCAGAGACGGATTTAAGAACACAAAACTTCAGATGCTCTTCAGAGGACAGAACATCTTAGGTTACAGACCTTATGCAGATGATGTGGTTTACGCTTTCGTTGAGAAATCGATCGCAAACGGTATCGATATCATCAGAATTTTCGACTGCTTAAATGACCTTCGTAACTTACAGGCTGCAGTTGATGCAACAAACAAGATCAAGAAGCAGGAAGGAAGAGGCGCAGCTCAGGTTGCACTTTCCTATACACTTGGTGATGCTTATACCTTAGAGTACTGGGCAGACATGGCTAAGAAGATCGAGGAGATGGGTGCTGATTCCATCTGTATCAAGGATATGGCAGGCTTACTTGTACCTTACAAGGCAGAGCAGCTTATCAAGGCTATGAAGGAGAACACAAACCTTCCTATCCAGTTACATACTCACTACACTTCAGGTGTAGCTTCAATGACATACCTTAAGGCAGTTGAGGCAGGTGTTGACGTTATCGACTGTGCAATTTCACCTTTTGCACTCGGTACTTCACAGCCCGCTACAGAGGTTATGGTTGAGACCTTCAAGGGAACTCCCTATGACACAGGTTATGACCAGAACCTTCTTGCAGAGATTGCCGATTACTGGAGACCTTACAGAGAAGAGTGCATCGAGAGCGGCTTAATGAGCACAAAGGTGCTCGGCGTAAACATCAAGACTCTTCTGTACCAGGTACCCGGTGGTATGCTTTCAAACATGGTATCTCAGCTTAAAGAGCAGAACGCAGAAGACAAGTATCAGGAAGTACTTGAGGAAATCCCCAGAGTTCGTAAGGACTGCGGTGAGCCCCCTCTTGTTACACCTTCATCACAGATCGTTGGTACACAGGCTATCTTCAACGTACTCATGGGTGAGAGATACAAGATGGCTACAGGTGAGTTCAAGGATCTCTTAAGAGGTAACTACGGTCAGACTGTTAAGCCTATGAACGAGGAAGTAATCAACAAGGTTATTCCCGGTGAGAAGAGATCAACAGCTCGTTCCGCAGAGGCTACTGGCCACGACAAGCCCGAGCTTGCTCAGCTTGAGTCAGAGATGAAGCAGTACAAGCAGCAGGATGAGGACGTACTTTCATACGCACTCTTCCCTCAGGTTGCTATGGACTTCTTCAAGTATCGTCAGGCTCAGCAGGAGAAGGTTGACGTATCTATCGCAGATACAAAGAACGGTGCATACCCCGTTTAATAAGTTATTAATTTACCCCTCACATTTGTGAGGGGTATTTTTGTGTTATAATGAAAGCACTTATGAATACAGAAATCAGAACAGTACTTGAAAAACTGAATAATGGAGATATATCCGTAGATGACGCCCTTTTATTGATTAAGAAGGAGCCCTATGAGGATCTTGGATATGCAAAGGTGGACCTTCACAGAAAGGCCAGACAGGGTGTAACCGAAGTTATATATGGTGCCGGAAAGAGCGCAGAACAGATAATAGGAATTGCAAAGAGCCTTAGAGACAACGGCAACAAAACAATTCTTATTACCAGAATGGATCCTGAAAAAGCAGCCGAGGTTTCTTCAGAGGTTAAACTTGATTATGATCCCGTCTCAAGAATAGGAATAGTTGGAGAGAAGCCAAAGCCAAGCGGAAGAGGCAAGATTGTTGTTGCCACAGGCGGAACCAGCGATATGCCTGTTTCAGAGGAGGCTGCAATTACTGCCGAGGCTTTGGGAAATGAAGTGGTCAGACTCTATGATGTGGGTGTAGCCGGATTACATCGCTTACTTGACCATATGGATGAAATAATGAGTGCCACAGTCATTATTGCTGTGGCAGGAATGGAAGGGGCTTTGGCCAGCGTTATAGGAGGCCTTGCTGACTGTCCTGTTATTGCCGTACCCACAAGTGTTGGGTATGGAGCAAGCTTTGAGGGCTTGTCTGCACTTTTATCAATGCTAAATTCCTGTGCAAGCGGTGTTGCGGTTGAAAATATTGACAATGGCTTTGGGGCAGGTTACTTTGCCTCAATGATTAATCATATAAAGTAAGACAAGGAGATGAAGGGTATGAAAACACTCTACATTGATTGCGGAATGGGTGCTGCGGGCGACATGCTTTCAGGAGCATTATTGGAGCTTATGCCTGATATTCCCGGGACTATAAATGAACTTAATGCAATAGGGGTTCCGGGGGTTATTTACAAAAGAAAAGGTGCGGAGAAGTGCGGCATTAAGGGAAGCCAATTCGTAGTCACGGTATATGACGAGGAAGAAGGCGAGGAGCATGACCATGATCACGAGCATCATCACCATCATCATGGCAGGACCCTTGAAAGAGTTGAAAAGATAATAAACGGACTTAAACTTGAAACTGACGTTAAGAACGAAGTCCTTAATGTATATAAGCTGATTGCGGGCGCGGAGAGCAAGGTACACGGCCAGGTTGTGGAGATGATCCATTTCCATGAGGTTGGAGATCTGGATGCCATTGCGGATATCACTGCATTTTGCTATATGCTCAAAAAACTTAAGCCCGAAAAGGTTGTGGCTTCACCTGTAAATGTGGGCTCGGGCCAGGTTAAATGCGCTCACGGAATTCTGCCGGTACCTGCACCGGCTACAGCAGTACTGTTGTCGGGGATTCCCAACTATGGTTCTGAGATAAAGGGTGAGCTTTGCACACCTACCGGAGCAGCTCTCCTTAAGAACTTTGTGGATGAGTATGATGATATGCCTGTCATGACCTCCGAGGCTATAGGTTATGGCCTGGGGAAAAAGGATTTTGAGAGAGCCAACTGCGTCAGAATGTTCTATGGAGAAGAGTACGTTCCCACATCGGAAAAAAGACAGAAGAGATATATGTCAATTAAGAAGGCAACATCGGATGAATTTGTGGGTGAAACCGTGAACGAGCTTGTCTGCGATGTGGATGACATGACGGGAGAAGAAGTGGGTTTCGCCTGCGAGAATCTTCTCACAATGGGAGCACTTGACGTTTTTACCATATCAATTTATATGAAGAAGAACAGACCGGGAACCGAGATTCATGTCCTTTGCAATGAAAATGACAAGGATAATCTGATTGCGGGAATGTTCAAATACACGTCCACCCTTGGAATCAGGGAGAAAACCTACAACAGATACATACTGAATCGAACCACCGAAGCATTTGATACTCCCATGGGACAGGTGAGACTTAAGAAATCGGAAGGGTATGGCACGAATAATGCGAAGTACGAGTACGAGGATCTTGCCTGGATAGCAAGGGAGAAGAAAGTGAGCCTTTCCGAGGCCAGAAACATGGTTACTGAAGCGATAAAAAACAAACCAAAAGGAGGATTATAATATGAACAGAAAAGTAGTACTTGCGGGCGCTTGCCGTACTGCTATAGGAACAATGGGAGGTACATTAAGCGGAATCCCCGCACCTGATCTTGGAACAATAGTAGTCAAAGAGGCAATGAAGAGAGCAGGCATCAAACCTGAGCAGGTTGATGAGGTTTATATGGGATGCGTTATTCAGGCAGGTCTGGGACAGAACCCTGCGAGACAGGCAGCTGTAAACGCTGGCATCCCTGTAGAGGTACCCGCAACAACCATTAACGTACTTTGCGGTTCAGGACTTCACTGTGTGAACCTGGCAGCAAAGCTTATCGCCTCGGGCGATGCAGACATCATCGTTGCCGGCGGTATGGAGAACATGAGTAAGGCACCTTACCTTCTTTATGATGCCCGTTTCGGTTACAGAATGGGCGCTGCAAAGATGGATGATGCAATGATAAGAGACGCTCTTACAGATGCATTCGGAGGATTTCACATGGGTATCACAGCCGAGAATATCTGCGAGCAGTGGGGACTTACAAGAGAACAGCTTGACGAGTTCGCTGCATGGAGCCAGCAGAAGGCTGAGAAGGCCATTGCAGAGGGCAAGTTCAAGGATGAGATAGTTCCTGTAGAGGTTAAGAAGAAAAAAGAGACAATTATCTTTGATACAGATGAAGGCCCCAGAAAGGGAGTAACCAAGGAGAACATCAGCGGACTTAAGCCTGCATTCAAGCCCGACGGAATGGTTACCGCAGCAAACTCATCAGGTATCAACGATGCGGCTGCAGCTATTATCGTAATGAGCGAAGAGAAGGCTAAAGAGCTTGGTGTTAAGCCCATGGGAACATGGATTGGCGGTGAACTTGCCGGTGTTGAGCCCAGAATCATGGGAATCGGCCCTGTAGCAGCCACAAGAAAGGTTATGGCTAAGACAGGATATAAGATTGAGGACTTCGACCTTATTGAGGCAAATGAGGCTTTTGCAGCTCAGTCAGTTGCAGTGGGACATGACCTTGGCTTTGATATGGACAAATTAAACGTTAACGGCGGTGCAATTGCTCTGGGACACCCTGTTGGATGTTCAGGTACCAGAATCCTTGTTACCCTTCTTCACGAGATGGAGAAGAGAGACGCCAAGAAGGGCCTTGCAACCCTTTGCGTAGGCGGCGGCATGGGATGCGCAGCCATCGTTGAGAGAGATTAATAACAAATATTTGGAATCGGGGGCTTTGACCCCCGATTTTTGCGCCTTACCACAATATCTAGTGGTTGACGGTCATAATGAAATTCCTGTAAAATAACAAGTGTTATAATGAAATTTAGGTACGGGGAATCAGGAGGTAAATTATGGCTAGAAAAGAGTCAATCACAATCAATGACATTTTAAACACCGGCTTTGAAATGGCAAAAGAAGAGGGCATCAGAAATGTCACCGCAAGAAAGGTGGCTGCCAAAGCCGGATGTTCGACTCAGCCTATTTTCAGGGTCTACAAAAACATGGAGGAGTTATGGACTGCAGTTTACGGCAAGGCATGCGAGTGCTTTGAGGAGTTTTATCGCGACTTTGAAAAGAAAAGCGGTACGCCCTTTGTGGATTTGGGCATGGCTTACATTTCCTTTGCAATGAAGTATAAAAACCTTTTCCTTCTTCTTTTTGTTGAGGATGTGGGAGTAGGTAAGTCCTTATATGAGGTGCTTAACGGCACTGAGGGCAATGTAATAAGGGAGATTAACGCGGCTAAGAATCTTGGATGCTCCAAGCCCCAGGATATGTTTATGCGTATGTGGATTTTTATCCATGGTGCTGCCTGCATGAGCTTAAAGGGAGATTATGATTTAAGCCTTGAGGAGACAGGAAAACTATTGGAGGAATCCTACAACAGCTTTGCCGCTAACTTATAGATTTTAAGGAAGATTTTATGGATATAAATACAGATATTATCACAAGAATAAAACAGATGTATCCCACCATGAGTAAGAGCCACAAAAGGATTGCGGGATATATCACAGACCATTATGATCAGGCAGTTTTCATGACGGCTGCCAAACTTGGAAGCGAACTGGACATCAGTGAGTCCACTGTTGTGAGATTCGCTGCGGGAATCGGATATGAGGGTTATCCTCAGTTTCAGAAAGCTCTTGAAGACTGGGTTAAAGGACAGCTTAACTCTGTTCAGAGAATCGGCGTTAAATATGCGGGAAGAAGTCAGTCTGAGGTCTTAACCAGCGTTCTTAACGCGGATATTGAGAAAATCCAGGACACCATCGTTAATCTGGATACCGAAGCTTTTACCATGGCGGTAGATATCATTCTTAACGCCAAGAATGTTTATATTATGGGAATCAGAAGCTGCGAACCTTTGGCAAGCTTTCTGCATTTCTATCTGAATATGATTCGAGGAAACGTGTACCTCCTTAACACCACAAGTGTTACGGAAACCTTTGAACAGATGATAAGAATCGACTCAAAGGATGCCTTTATCGGTATCAGTTTCCCCAGATATTCCATGCGTACTTTAAAGGCCATGGAATTTGCAAACGACCGTAATGCAAAGGTTATTGCCATCACAGATTCACAGCATTCGCCTATGAATCTGTACTCAAGCTGCAACCTTTTTGCAAGAAGCGACATGGTTTCAATCGTTGACTCTTTAGTTGCTCCTTTAAGCCTTATAAACGCTCTTGTTGTAGAGCTTTGCCTAAAGTGTCCCGACGAGGTCAAAAAGAGCCTTACAATGCTTGAACAGACCTGGAACAACTATCAGGTTTACCTTAATGATGAAATTGATTTCATCGATGAGGAGCCTATGCTGAATTACCCTCTAAAGAAGGAAGATGCCGGTGATTTATGATGTTTGCGTTATAGGCTGTGGCGCAGCCGGAATGATGGCGGCCTATACTGCCGCTTCATCGGGATTAAAGACCATAGTTCTTGAGAAAAATGAAAAGGCGGGAAAGAAGATTTACATTACGGGAAAGGGCAGATGCAATGTCACCAATGCCTGTGATGTTACGGAATTCTTTTCCCATGTTATTTCCAATGAAAAATTCCTCTATAGCAGTATCTACGGATTTCCTGCCACTGAGGTTATGAGTCTTATCGAAAGTTACGGATGTAAGTTAAAGGTTGAAAGAGGAGAGAGAGTTTTCCCTGTTTCTGACCATTCATCCGACATAATTAAGGCAATGGTAACTGCCTTAAAGGATAAGGACGTTGAAATAAGATTCAACACGGAAGTTATTGATATATTAAGTGAAACCGACGAAGAGGGTAACTGTGTTGCCACGGGAGTCAAGCTAAAGGATAAGACCAAACTGACCGCAAGGAAGGTGATTGTGGCTACGGGAGGATTGTCCTATCCCTCCACAGGCTCCACAGGTGACGGCTACAGATTTGCCGAGAAATTCGGTATGAAAATCATTCCCACAGCACCTTCTCTGGTGGCCTTTGAAACAAAGGAAAAGTGGCCTTCGGAACTGATGGGCCTAAGCCTTAAAAATGTTTCCGTTGACTTGAAGGATAAGGCTACGGGGAAGAATATATATAACGGCTTTGGAGAAATGCTTTTTACACATTTCGGTGTAAGCGGCCCCCTGATTCTTACCGCCAGCTGTTATTACGTGAAGAAATTCAGAGGCAGAGAAGCCAATCTTACAATTGATCTAAAACCTGCCCTTGATGAGGAAACTCTTGATAAAAGACTTGTCAGAGAGTTTGAAGAAAACAGAAACAAGAATTTCGCCAATGCTGTTGGAGGGCTGTTCCCCGGAAAACTAATTCCTGTTATGGTTAGACTGTCGGGGATTAAGGGTGAGAAAAAGGTTCATGAGATAACAAGGGAAGAAAGACTTTCATTTGTTAAGCTCATTAAGAATCTTCCACTTACGGTGTATAAGACCGGTGATTTCAACGAAGCGGTCATTACCCAGGGCGGAATAGACGTGAAAGAAATTAACCCTCACACAATGGAATCAAAGAAAGTTAAGAATTTGTTTTTCGCAGGCGAGGTTTTGGACGTGGATGCGCAGACGGGAGGGTATAACCTTCAGATTGCGTGGTCAACAGGCCATCTTGCCGGAGAATCATGTTAGGAGAAATATATGGGATACAGTATTGCAATCGATGGACCTGCAGGAGCAGGAAAAAGTACAATCGCTAAGAAAATAGCAAAGGATGAAGGCCTTATCTATGTTGATACCGGCGCAATGTACCGCGCCATGGGTATTCATCTTTTAAACAACAATATATCAGGTGATGATGAAGCAGCCATAAGCGCAGAGTGCAAGAATGCGGACATAACAATTAAATACGAGAACGGTGAACAGCAGGTTTATCTTAACGGTGAGAATGTAACCGGAAGGCTTCGCACAGAGGAAGTGGGAAATATGGCTTCAAAGTGCAGTGTTTTTGCCGCTGTTCGAACCAAACTTGTGGAGCTTCAGCAAAAATTAGCGGAAACTGCAGATGTCATCATGGATGGCAGGGATATAGGAACCGTGGTTTTGCCCAAAGCAAATGTTAAAATCTTCCTGACCGCCAGCAGCGCGGTGAGGGCCAAGAGACGTTTCGACGAGCTGGTGGCTAAAGGCGAGAATCCAGATATCGATGCGATCGAAAAGGACATTATTGAGAGAGACAAGAGAGATATGACAAGGGAGAATTCTCCCCTTAGACAGGCACAGGATGCTATTCTTGTTGATACCTCATACATGAACATTGATGAAGTGTGCAAGACCATTGAAGATATAGCGCACGAGAAGGGCGGAAGAGCTTAGTGGAAGTTAAGTTGGCTAAGTCCTTAGGTTATTGCTTTGGAGTTGAGAGAGCGGTTGAAAAGGCCTATTCTCTTCTTGATCAGGGCAAAAAGATATATACCTACGGACCGATTATTCACAACGAAACCGTTGTGTCGGACCTTGAGAAAAAAGGTGTCGAAATAATTGAATCAATTGATGATATTGCTAAGTTAAATGAGGGCAGTGTGGTTATCAGAGCCCACGGAGTCTCGAAAGCGGTGTATGACGCTTTGGAGGAAAAGGGACTTGAAATTATAGATGCCACATGTCCCTTTGTAAAACGTATACACAATACGGTATCAAAAGAGAGCAAAAACGGCGCAGACATTGTGATTGTGGGCAATGCCGGGCACCCGGAAGTTCTTGGAATCGTGGGATGGTGCGAGAATGGCGCAACCGTCGTAGAAAGCGAGGAAGAGGCTGAATCCTACGCAAATGAATCCGGAAGAAAAATCTGTATAGTTTCACAAACGACTTTTCAAGCCGAGAAATTTCAACATATAGTTGAAATTATTCAGAAAAAAGGGTACAATGTTATTGTTGTGAACACTATATGTAATGCGACGGAAGATAGACAATTGGCAGCTGAGGAATTGGCAACCGAAGCTGATGCAATGATTGTCATCGGGGGGATGAACAGCTCTAACACGAAAAAGTTATTTGAGATATGTCGCAAGAAATGCGTGCACACATATTTTATTCAAACACTGGATGACTTGCATTTAGAACTACCTAAATCAGTTCGGCTGGTGGGAATTACTGCAGGGGCCTCGACCCCAAACAAAATCATTGAGGAGGTTCAAAATTATGTCAGAATTAACTTTTGAACAAATGCTTGAGGAATCATTCAAAACAATACATGCAGGAGAGGTAGTTGAAGGTAAAGTCATCGATGTTAAACCCGACGAGATTATCGTTAACATTGGATACAAAGCTGACGGTATTCTTCCCAAGAACGAGTACAGCAACGATTCAAGCATCGACTTGACCACCGTTGTTAAGAAAGACGATCCTATCACTGTTAAAGTCGTTAAGGTTAACGACGGTGAGGGACAGGTTCTTCTTACATACAAGCGTCTCATTGCTGATCAGGGAAGTGAGAGAATCAAAGAAGCATTTGAGAATCACGAAGTACTTAAGGCTACAGTTGCTCAGGTACTTGAGGGCGGCTTAAGCGTAGTAGTGGATGAGGTAAGAATCTTTATCCCCGCAAGCCTTGTATCAGACACATACGAGAAGGATCTTTCCAAGTATGCGGGACAGGAGATTGAGTTCGTAGTAAGCGAATACAATCCCAAAAGAAGAAGATACATCGGCGACAGAAGACAGCTTCTTACAGCTAAGAGAGAAGAGGCTCAGAAGGCTTTATTCGAGAAGATTAAAGTCGGTGACGTTGTTACCGGTACAGTTAAGAATGTAACCGATTTCGGTGCATTTATAGATCTTGGCGGAGCAGACGGACTCCTTCACATCTCAGAGATGAGCTGGGGAAGAGTTGAGAATCCCAAGAAGGTATTCAAGGTTGGCGATGAAGTTAAAGTCTTCATCAAGGAGATCTCCGGAACCAAGATTGCTCTTTCATGCAAGTTTGATGATGCTAACCCTTGGAAGGATGCAGCTAAAGAATATGCTGTCGGCAACGTTGTAACCGGTAAAGTTGCAAGAATGACAGATTTCGGTGCATTCGTTGAAATTAAGGAAGGCGTTGACGCACTTCTTCATGTTTCACAGATTTCCAAAGATCATATTGACAAACCTTCAGATGTATTGAAACTCGGCGATGAAGTAACAGCTAAGATTGTTGACTTCAACGAGGCTGACAAGAAGATCAGCTTAAGCATCAAGGCTCTTTTAGCTCCCGAGCCCGAAAAGGAAGAAGCTAAGGAAGAGGATGATGCAGATGAAGTTTCTGTAGACATCGATGCAGTTATTGCTGCAGAGGCAGAGGAAGCTAAAGAAGAGAACTAAAGCTTTAAATAATTGATTTTC
Source organism: uncultured Lachnospiraceae bacterium (assembly GCA_947167445.1). Taxonomy (GTDB): domain Bacteria; phylum Bacillota; class Clostridia; order Lachnospirales; family Lachnospiraceae; genus G11. The sequence continues at coordinate 57,008 of CAMVID010000014.1, read as the reverse complement.
TGCGAGGAGGATTTGTTATGGCTTTTGATTACGAGTATTTGGTTAAGGCTGTTTATGATCTTACTAAAATAGATTTGAACTCTTACAAAGAGAAACAGATGAAGCGTCGTATCGACGCGCTGATTGCCAAGAACGGTGTCAAGGGGTATGACAAGTACGTAGAATGTCTTAAGACCAATAAGGATATGTTTGATGAGTTCATCAACTACATAACCATTAACGTGTCTGAATTCTATCGTAACCCTGACCAGTGGCAACTGTTAGAGAAAAATGTTCTTCCTGCGCTGATTAAGAAATATGGTGAGAACCTTAAGATTTGGAGTGCGGCCTGTTCCACAGGTGATGAGCCCTACACATTGGTTATGGTGCTCTCAAAGTTCATGCCTCTTAACAAGATTAAGATTTTTGCCACAGACTTGGATAAGACGGTTATCGGAAAGGCAAAGGTTGGCCTCTATAATGAGAAGAGCCTTGCCGGACTTCCCAAGGAATTCAAGGATAAGTATTTCACGAAGATTGGTACATCCTATCAGATATCTGATGAGATTAAGTCTCGTGTAGAGTTTAAGGAGCACAACCTTTTAAGAGATACATATCCTACAAACTATCACCTGATTGTTTGCCGTAACGTTCTTATCTACTTCACAGAGGAAGCCAAGGATGAGGTATTTAAGAAGTTCTGCCAGGCCCTTGTTCCCGGAGGTTATCTCTTCATCGGAAGTACCGAGCAGATTATCAACCATAAGGAATTGGGATTCGACAGACAAAGTTCTTTCTTCTATGTGAAGCCCGAGAAGTAAATCAAATAATAAAGTGGTGTGATTCAAATGAATCGCACCGCTGTTTTTATGTCTTTATGCCTGACCCTGACCCAATCCGATGTAGGTTAAGATGTGGGTGGCATATCCGGAGAACAGTTCCCTGTTCTTTTTAATTTCATCCGTTAATTCGAAATACATGTCCTTCGAAAGGTAATCCTCCTTGAAGAAGGGAGTGATTATGGGCTCCCATTCGGGTATGTAAGTGGAAACTCTTCTTGTGTAACAATTGGAAGCCTTTGCAGGAGTTCTATGGGCCTTATCAACGAAGCTGGCAACAGACTTGTGAAGAGCCACGTCTTCATCGGGAAGATAGTAGTAATCCTTATAATTGGAGTAGAAGTATTTAAGCTCTTTCTCCACAATGGGCACTTTGATAACAACCTCACCGTTCTTGGCTGAGAAGTAGCAGCCCTTTCCGGAACCGCTAATGGGTGTGGGAATGTCCGAAGGAATCTTTGCAGTCATAACAAGTTCCTTGCATTCCTCTCCGTGAACGTTGGTGTAGGTGTTGGCCTGGGCAGCCACAACTGTAAGAGGACCTGCAAACAAATCGAAATAGTTTAACATGGGGAGAATAGCCAGCATTCCCAAAAGGTCATCTCTGTTATGAAGGAAGAGATCGTTCTCCTTGGCAGGATCGTGATCCTTTACATATGCATGGTAAACACCGATTAAATCGCCGCCGCTGTAGGGGTCTTCCCTGTGTATTCCCAGGAACTTTTCGATGGTTTTCTGTTTACAGTTCGGAAGCTTAAGCATGGACTTGTAGGGATTGATCCGCCTGTACAGATCGACTCCTTCAAGGCGCTCAAGAGCGTTTTCCATTTTATATTGTTTTGCTTTTTCTTTTAAGAACGGAATATCAAAATTGTTTCCGTTAAAGTGTACCAATACCTTAAATGAAGATGAGAAAGTAAAGAAAGCAGAAAGTACATCCTTTTCCGACTCATATGTATCGGCCATAAACTGGGTTATTACGTAACCTTTGCCGTTATTCCATACACAGCCGATGAGGTATAAAGCAGAACCTTTGGCTGTAAATCCGGTTGTTTCGATGTCGACAAAAAGGATATCCTTAGGGTCAGCTATCTTCTCAACAGGATAGCTTAATTTGTAGTCACTAAGAAATATTACCCTTTTTTTCATTATAGAAAATCCTTCCTAAATTCAGTCGCTAAGTGTTTTTATTATACCATAAATGGGGTATAATAAAAAAGATGTTTGACTATTTAAGAAAGAGGAATATCTATGGCAAGACTTACATTTAAAGGCGGCATTCACCCCTATGACGGTAAAGCCTTGTCCAAGGACAAACCCATAAGAGAGGTTCTGCCCAAGGGCGATTTGGTATATCCGGTTTCACAGCATATAGGTGCACCCGCAACCCCCATAGTAGCCAAAGGCGACAGAGTGTTAAGGGGCCAGATGATAGCCGAAGCAAGCGGCTTTGTTTCTGCACCCATTTATTCATCTGTTTCAGGCACTGTGAAATGTATTGAACCCAGAAGGGTGGTTACAGGAGATTTAATAAACAGTATCGTCATTGAGAATGACGGATTGTACGAAGAAGTTGAATACGATGCAGGAAAGGACCTGGATGACTATTCAAAAGAAGAGATTATTGAGAGGGTGAAAAAGGCCGGAGTTGTCGGAATGGGCGGCGCAGGATTTCCTACGTTTATCAAGCTTTCCCCCAAGGACCCCGATGCTATCGATTACTGTATAGTCAACTGTGCAGAGTGTGAACCTTACCTTACCAGTGACTACAGAAGAATGATTGAGGAGCCTGAGAAGGTTGTTGAAGGACTGAGAGTTATGTTACGTCTCTTTGACAATGCCCACGGAATTCTTGCGGTGGAGGACAATAAACCCGAAGCCATAAGAAAGCTTAAAGCCATTGTAAAATCAGACCCCTTAATCTCAGTTAAAGCCCTTAAGACCAAATATCCTCAGGGCGCTGAGCGTCAGCTTATTTATGCAACCACAGGACGAAGCATCAACTCCAAAATGCTTCCTGCAGATGCAGGCTGCGTTGTTGATAACGTTGATACCGTTGTTGCTATCAGAGCTGCAGTTTTGGAAGGCAAGCCTTTGATGGAAAGGATTGTTACCGTAACAGGTGATGCGGTGGCAGATCCCAGAAACTTTAAGGTGCACATAGGAACCAATTACAGCGAACTTATCGAAGAGGCCGGTGGTTTTAAAACAGAGCCTGTTAAGATTGTATCCGGTGGTCCCATGATGGGATTTGGAATATTCGATTTAGACCTTCCTACAACTAAGACAGCCAGTGCACTTTTGGCTCTGACAAAGGATGATGTGTCCGAGATGGAGCCTACAGCCTGCATCAACTGCGGACGATGTGTTGAGGCCTGCCCCGGAAACGTCGTTCCCAAGTTCCTTGCTGAATTTGCGGAGAACGGTGATGAGGAAGCCTTCATAAAGAATAACGGAATGGAATGCTGCGAATGCGGATGCTGCAGTTTCATCTGTCCCGCCAAGAGACCATTGACCCAGGCTATTAAGTCCATGCGTAAGATTTGCCTGGCAAAGAAAAAGAAGTAGGAGGAGAAGACATGAGCATGATGAAAGTATCATCCAATCCCCATGTCAGGTCAAAGGAATCTACAAGTTCCATTATGCTTCTTGTAGTTGTGGCTTTGCTTCCTGCTTTCGGATTTGGAATTTATAATTTCGGCATTATGGCTGCCGTACACGTGCTTATAACTGTAGCAGCCTGCGTGCTTACAGAATTTGTTTTTAATCTTATTATCAAAAAGAAACAGACAGTTTCTGATTTGTCAGCGGTTGTAACCGGAATGCTTTTGGGACTTAACCTTCCCGTGGGAGCACCCTGGTGGATTGGAATCCTTGGAGGCATTTTTGCGATTCTTGTTGTTAAATGTCTCTTTGGGGGACTTGGAGAGAACTTCATGAACCCTGCTTTGGGCGCAAGATGTTTTCTTGTTATTTCCTTCCCCGCAATCATGACCAACTTTAACTGTGACGCATATTCGGGTGCAACACCTTTGGCCTTACTTAAGAGCGGCGCAGAGGTTAACATCCTTGATATGGTAATCGGACGAACCGGCGGTACCATTGGTGAAACCAGCGTAATCGCCATTGTGATCGGTGCCTGCATTTTGCTTGCAACCGGAGTTATAGACCTTAGAATTCCGGGGTCATACATTGTTACTTTCGTAATCTTTGTTGTAATCTTTGGAGGCTATGGATTCAATCCTGCATATATTGCGGCACAGCTTTCAGGCGGCGGACTTATGCTGGGAGCATTTTTCATGGCCACAGATTACGTTACACGCCCTGTAACCGTAAAGGGCCAGTATGTATATGGAATTATTCTTGGTATCCTTACAGGCATATTCAGAATTTTCGGACCTTCTGCAGAGGGTGTTTCCTATGCGATTATATTAAGCAACCTGCTTGTTCCTTTGATTGAGAAATGGACCATGCCCAGGGCGTTTGGAGTAGGAGGTAAGAAGCATGAATAAGAGAAGCGACTTACAAAATCTTCTTCACGATGCCGGAATTCTGGTTGCAATTACATTGATAGCCGGAATCCTTTTGGGCCTTGTATATTCGGTTACGAAGGAACCCATCAGATATCAGGAAGAGCTGGCATTACAGAATGCCTGCAAGGAAGTGTTTGCAGGTGCAACATCTTTTGAAGACTATGATTATGACCTTGAGAAAGCCAACTCTGTTATTGCAGCCGGAGGATATGGCAAAGTAACACTCAGCGATACAATAAGGTGTGCACTTGACGGAAACGGCAACCCCATAGGTTACGTTTTGACCGTTACATCCTCAGAGGGTTACGGCGGAGACATTAAGTTTACAATGGGTATCAAAAACGACGGAACTCTCAATGGAATCTCCATCCTTGATATTTCCGAGACTGCAGGTCTTGGTATGAGAGCGGATGAAGTTCTGAAACCTCAGTTCTTTAATAAAAATGTTGAGAAGTTTGAGTATACCAAATCCGGTGCGGTTATGGATAATCAGATTGATGCCATAAGCGGAGCAACAATTACCACCAATGCGGTAACCAATGCCGTTAACGGCGGATTATACTTCTTCTCGCAGGAATTAAAGGAGGTGGAGTAAATGAATAAGATAGGTGAACGTTTATTTAACGGTATTATTCGAGAAAATCCCACCTTCGTACTGATGCTTGGTATGTGTCCCACACTGGCAGTAACCACATCAGCAATCAACGGACTTGGAATGGGTCTTTCCACAGCGGTGGTTTTGGCTTTAAGTAATGCCATTATTTCCGCATTGAGAAACATTATCCCCGACAAGGTAAGAATACCTGCGTTTATCGTTGTAATCGCTTCATTTGTTACAATGGTACAGCTTCTTATTCAGGGATATTTGCCTTCTTTATATGCGAGCCTTGGAATCTATATTCCTCTTATTGTTGTTAACTGTATTATCCTTGGAAGAGCCGAGGCATACGCTTCAAAGAACCCTGTGATTCCTTCATTCTTCGACGGCATCGGAATGGGCCTTGGTTTTACCCTGGCACTTACCATAATCGGTGCAGTAAGAGAACTTTTGGGAAGCGGAGCGGTATTTGGAAATACAGTAATGCCTGAAAGCTTTACACCAATCGGAATCTTTGTTATGGCTCCAGGTGCTTTCTTTGTTCTTGCGGCTCTTACCGCAGCTCAGAATGCAATCAAGAATCATTACGAGTCCAAGGGCAAGAAGAGCAAGATCATTAACGTTGACGCCCTGGGAAGTGGCTGTGCAAGTGATTGCAGTGCATGCGGCGAAATGGGATGTTCCTACAGACGAGAAGAAATGATCGTGGAGACCGAAAACGAGACGGTGGAAATCGTTGAAGAAGTTGTAGAGACAGACGATTTTGAAATAATAGACTTGGATAAGGAGGGGGATGAATAATGTTACAGATTAAAGATTTATTGATATTAATGATTAGCACATCCCTTGTGAGCAACGTTGTACTCAGCCAGTTTTTGGGACTGTGTCCTTTCCTTGGAGTATCCAAGAAGACAGATACGGCACTTGGAATGGGAGTTTCGGTAATCTTTGTTATTACCCTGTCCAGTGCGGTTACGGGAGTGATTTATAAATTCCTCCTGGTGAAATTCGGAATCGAATATTTAAGTACCATCGTATTTATTCTTGTAATTGCGGCTTTGGTTCAGTTTGTTGAGATGTTCTTAAAGAAATTTGTTCCTCCCCTTTACAAGGCTTTGGGTGTATATCTTCCTCTTATTACCACAAACTGTGCAGTACTGGGCGTGGCTTTAAACAATGTTCAGTATAAGTACGGTATCCTTGCAGGAATCGTAAACGGTCTTGGTACCGCCATCGGATTTACTATCGCCATCGTTATTCTTGCGGGTTTAAGAGAGAAGATGGAAAGAAATCATATTCCGGGTCCCTTCAAGGGAATGCCTCATGTACTGTTAACAGCAGGTTTGATGGCCATTGCCTTCTGTGGATTCTCAGGACTTTTGTAGGAGGTGGCTTATGGATATTTTAATGGGTATACTTAAAGCCGCCGGAATGGTTGGAGCCGTAGGAATATTTGTAGGAGTATTCCTTGGTGTGGCAGCCATTTGGTTTAAGGTTAAAGTTGATGAGAAGGAAGAAGCCATATTAGGCATTCTTCCCGGTAATAACTGTGGTGGATGCGGCTATCCCGGATGCTCCGGACTTGCTGCCGCAATTGCCAAGGGTGAAGCACCTGTTAACCAGTGTCCTGTAGGCGGTCAGCCTGTAGCTGACAGAATCGCAAAGGTTATGGGTGTGGAAGCTGAAGCCGGTGAGAGAATGGTTGCCTTTGTAAAGTGTCAGGGTGACTGTGAGAAAGCCGGACAGGACTACGATTATTATGGTATCGAAGACTGCAGAATGCTTTCCTTTGTTCCCAATGGCGGACCCAAATCCTGCAACAGCGGATGTCTGGGATTCGGCAGCTGCGTGAAGGAATGTCCTTTTGATGCCATTCATGTGGTAAACGGTGTGGCAGTTGTTGACAAGGACGCATGTAAGGCCTGCGGAAAGTGCGTTGCAGCCTGCCCCAAGAATCTGATTGAATTGATTCCCTACTCAGCACCTGTTACTGTGGCCTGTAGCTCAAAGGATAAGGGCCCCGTTACCATGAAGGCTTGCTCTGTGGGATGTATCGGCTGTGGAATCTGTGTTAAGAACTGCGGATCTGATGCGATTTCAGTTGCGGATTTCCATGCATCTATCGATTATTCCAAGTGTGTAGGCTGTGAAGCTTGTATGGAGAAGTGCCCTAAGAAAGCTATTGTGGCCCACTAAACATTAATGAAGAGATTTACCAAATCATTTATATCTTGTATTTTAATATGTTCATTGCTTCTTCTTTCAGGGTGCAGCTCATCGTCTAAGGATAAACCTGAGTCGGAAGCCACGGAGAAAGTCTGGGAGGAGGTTGAGGTAAAACCTTCCACTTCTCCAAAGGAGCCCCAACAGGAGACGGAACCTGCGCCTGAAGAAGAGATTACTGAACCTGCAACGGTGATTCTTGGAGATGACAGACCGGAAATCTATCTTCCCTATCTGGAAGGAAAGAGAGTGGCACTGTTTTCCAACCAGTCCGGAATAGTCGGGGATGATGAGAGCAAGGGACATATTCTTGATGCCCTGATTGAAGAGGGGTTGGAGGTAAAAGCGATTTTTTCTCCTGAGCATGGCTTCAGGGGAAATGCTGATGCCGGAGCCGGAGTAGATGATTCTGTGGATTCAAAGACCGGAGTGCCGATTCTGTCCCTGTATGGAAACGGTCATTATCCCGATGATGAAAGCATGAGCACCTTTGATGTGCTGGTGGTTGATATTCAGGATGTGGGACTTCGGTATTACACCTACTATATAACCATGTACTATCTTATGGAGGCCTGTGCCGAAAAGGGGAAAAGCGTGGTTATCCTTGACAGGCCCAATCCCAACGGTTCATATGTTGACGGCGGAATCCTTAAGGACGATTATAAGTCCGGAGTTGGATTACTTCCGATTCCAACAGTTCACGGAATGACACTGGGAGAACTGGCACTTATGATAAACGGTGAAGGATGGCTTTCCACAGGAAAGGACAGCCTGGATCTTTCTGTGGTGCCCTGTGAGAATTATTCTCATTCCACCAGATACAGCCTTCTTAAGAATCCTTCCCCTAATCTCAAATCCATGAAGGCCATATATCTTTACCCCTCAACCTGCTATTTTGAGAATACGGTTGTTACCGTGGGGAGAGGGACGGATTTTCCCTTCGAAGTTTATGGAAGCCCCTATCTTGAGGGTGTAGAAGGAAATGATTTTACCTTTACTCCCGTATCCATGGAGGGGGCGGCATCTCCTTTATATGAGGGGCAGGTTTGCTACGGCAAGGATTTAAGAAATAAGAGCGAGGATGAGATAATCTCCGAGGGAATATGCCTTGATTATCTTATTGATGCTTACAACGATTATATAAGTACCGGGAACGAAGCGGATTTCTTCGGAAATCCGGACAAAGCGGGAAAATATTGGATAGATTACTTAAGCGGCTCGGATGAGCTTAGAAAGTGTATTATATCCGGCATGACTTCGGAAGAAATAAAGGCCACCTGGGCCCGAGGGATTGCCGATTTTGGTAAGCAGAGGGAACCTTACCTGCTTTACGGGGATTGATGGATGTTTGCTACTGTTAAATGGATTATTATGGTTCTTGCCGTGGCGCTTTTTATGCGCCCGGCGTTTAAAAGAACTGAGCTAAAATATGTGGACGGAGGCTTCGGACTTTCATTTGGAATCGGAAGTGGTCTGTCCTTTCTTCTTGCCTGGTTTGTATGTGAGGTAACCGGGCTGCCTTTTGGAACCATAACTATGGTTTCAGCCTTTTTAATTCTTGCGCTTTCGCTTAACTTATACAGTTTCTTTAGGGACAAAGAGACTTTTGCTAATATTTGGAGCAAAGAAGAACTTATAAGATTTTTCCTTGGATTTATGGCATTTGTAATCCTTTTCCTTTTTGCGGTTTGGGCAAAAAGCTACAGAGGAGGAATAGACGGACAGACTGAGAAGTACATGGATTTTGGAATCATGCAATCCATTTACAGGCAGGAGAGTGCATGGCCGGAGGACTTCTGGTTTGCAGGAGAAAAGCTTAACTATTATTTCTTAGGCCTTTCAGCATCGGTTTATCTTTCGAGGCTTTCCTTTGTTGATCCGGGTTACGGCTATAATTTTATGCTTTGCACACTTTTTGCCGTGTCCTTACTTATGATCTTTGAGATTGTTTCATCATTGATTCTTGTCAGAAAGGGCAGCAAGGTTTCTGCATATGCGGGTGGAGTAGCCGGTGCCATGTGCAGTGTCCTTGCGGGAAACGGACACTATCTGATTTTTGGTGTATTCATTAAACTGATTAAGAAGATCCCCAAGGTTTCCGTGGACGTAAAGGATTACTGGTTCCCGGATTCTACGGTTTATATAGGAGCGAATCCCGAAGTGGAAGATTTCGGTAAGCATGAATTTCCGGGTTACACCATGATTCTTGGCGATTTACATGCCCATCTCGTAAATATGCTGTGGACTCTTCCTTTTCTTGCCATACTTATTGACTACGCCTTAAGAGACATGTCCAAAGAAAAAGGGTACAGACATTTTATAAACGGTCACATTATAATTATGGGCCTTCTTCTTGGACTTTTCAGAGGCTCCAATTTCTGGGATTTCCCCATTTATTATGTTATAGCGGGAGGGGTAATTCTGTTTACGGAGCTATCTGCCCATGGAGTTAAGATATTAACCTTTGCAATGGTTCTTTTAAAGGGAGCTGTCATTTATGCAATAGCTTACCTTGGAACCCTTCCTTTCACTCTGCAGTTTAATAAGATGATTTCGGGTATTTATATGGCCGAAAGACATACCCTGTTTTACAAGATGGTTATTCTGTGGGCTATGCCTTTTGTGGCTTCCGTTATTCTTGTTTTATGGATTATGGCAGAGAAAAAGTTCTCTCTGAAAAAGCTGACGAGAAGTGATCTGACCATAATAGCAATAACACTGTGCGCCATTGGACTTGTGCTGGTTCCTGAAGTGATTTATGTGAAAGATATATATGGTGATGATTATGCCAGATTCAACACCATGTTTAAGCTTACCTATCAGGCATATATCCTCTTTGGAATGGTATTCGGACTATTGCTTTCAAAACTGATCAATGGGAAAAAGTGGAGGGGCACTGCCTTTCTTTCCATACTGATTATTATTCTTTCGTCCTATACCTTCACATCAGGTAAGGTGTGGCTCTATAATAACAAAGATTTTGAAAGAGGTATTTCTGTTCTTAGTACAACTTTATCAGATGCAAATCCGGAAAAGAGTGCTATAAAGGAAGCCTGCGAGATCCTTTTAAATGATGACAGAAAGAACATAAGAATAATTGAAGCGGTGGGGGGAGACTATAAAGATACAAACCGTCTGTCATCCTTTACCGGAGTGCCTACAGTTGAAGGCTGGCCGGTTCATGAATGGCTGTGGCAGAACAGCTACGACCCTGTGGGGGCAAGGACAGAGGAGGTCAGGGATTTTTACGAGGGAAGCGATGTGGAAACGAAGATAGCGACTCTCAAGAAATATGATATTAATTACATCTTTGTAGGTCCAACTGAATTGGAGAACTACACTGTAAACCATGAACTCATTGCGGGATTGGGAGAGAGCGTTTTTGAAACTCCTGAAGGATACAGATTAATAAAAGTAAAGTAAAAAAATAAAAGGGCATCCGATGGATGCCCTTAGTTTTATTTCTTAATGGCTTTCTTTACAGCAGCAAAGGTCTTGTCGCTTATTACATGTTCGATTCGACATGCATCCGCCGTGGCGGTTTCCTCATCCACCCCAATGGACATCAGAAGCTTTGAAATTACGGTGTGGCGTTCATAAATCTTCTCGGCAATAGCCCTTCCGGAATCCGTAAGAGTGATAAAACCATTCTTGTCAATTGATATGTAATTATCAGCTTTAAGCTTGGACATTGCGCGACTGACCGAAGGCTTGGAAAAGCTCATGGCATCGGCAACATCAATGGATCTGACATAGGAATTATTCTCGGACAATGTCAGTATTGTTTCCAAATACATTTCCCCAGATTCTTGCATAATAAATACCCTCCGTTTGAAGTGATAACAATGTTATTATAACATAAAAAAAATATTAAAAAAGGTATTGACAAGTTAGCCGCGGCTAACTATACTAAGGGAGTAGGCGAAAGACCTACGAGATATTCCTTTTCAATATAATGATTTGTTTGCTTGGCAAAGGGACGAACTTATTGTTCGTCCCTTTGTTCATATGTGATTTTATACAATATATCCAAAATCATACCTGCATATTGTACAGATTTTATCTCGTTAAAGCAATAAAGGTAAGCGCTATTATGGGGTTTGTTGTAAATTTGAATAAAAACTTCTTAATTTTAGGCAAAATGTGTTGCAAAACGCACAAACGTATGCTAATATCTACTTGTGTTAAAAATGAAGCTTCATAAAACGCCTAGGAGAAGAGAGCATGGCTACACCGCATGAGAAATGCGCACTGTTAGAATGCTTTTTTTTTGCCCCAAAAACCACAAAACTTACCCTAAGGGAGGGCTTTTATGATGCAAAAGAGGACACCTTTCAGAGAGATATTGGCGGATACGCCGATTATCGCCGCCGTTAAGGATATGGAAGGGCTTGATAGCTGTCTTGACTCGGATATTCAGGTTATCTTTATTCTTTTCGGCGACGTGTGTTCTCTCCAGGAGATTGTTAAGAAGGTTAAGGATGCCGGGAAAATTGCCATGGTTCATATGGACCTGGTCAGCGGCTTTACAGGTAAAGAAATAGTTCTTGATTACATTAAGAACTTTACTCATGCCGACGGTATTATTACCACAAAGATAAATTTGATTAAATACGCCAAGCAAATTGGATTATATACAGTACTGAGATATTTTGTTGTTGACTCAATGGCTTTATCCAACATTGAAAAGCAGGTAGATCAGATTCAGCCCGATGTTATTGAAATCCTGCCGGGGATAATGCCAAACATTATAAAGAAGGTCAACAAAATCAGTAAAGTGCCGGTCATAGCGGGGGGGCTTATCGCAGATAAGAAAGATGTTATGACGGCGCTGAAAAACGGTGCGGTCGCCATTTCGGCGACCAGCCCCGATGTTTGGTTTATGTGATTCTAAGCCATGGTGGCTTTGAATAATAGAGAAGGAGGAATAGTAAATGGCAAAGTATGTAATGGCTATTGATGCCGGCACAACAAGCAACAGATGTATCCTGTTCAATGAAAAGGGTGAAATGTGCTCTGTAGCTCAGAAAGAGTTTACTCAGTATTTCCCTAAGCCGGGGTGGGTTGAGCATGATGCAAATGAAATCTGGGCTACACAGTATGGGGTTTGTGTAGACGCCATGAAGAAAGTTGGGGCTATAGCTGCTGACATTGCTGCCATTGGTATCACCAATCAGCGTGAGACCACAATTGTTTGGGATAAGGAAACAGGAGAGCCTATCCATCATGCAATTGTATGGCAGTGCAGACGTACCTCAGAGTATTGTGATTCCTTAAAGGATAAGGGTCTGACAGACAAATTCCGTGAGAAAACAGGTCTCGTTATCGATGCTTACTTCTCAGGAACAAAGGTAAAATGGTTACTTGATAACGTTGAGGGGGCCAGAGCGAAAGCTGAAGCCGGCAAGTTGTTATTCGGTACCGTTGATTCCTGGCTTATCTGGAAACTTACAAAGGGTAAAGTTCATGTAATTGATTACTCAAACGCTTCCAGAACAATGCTCTTCAATATCAAAGAGCTTACATGGGATAAGGAAATTCTTCAGGAGCTTAACATTCCTGAGAGCATGCTTCCTACACCCAAACCTTCAAGCTGTGTTTACGGCGAGACAGATCCTGAGTTATTCGGAGCACCCATTAAGATCGCAGGTGCTGCAGGTGACCAGCAGGCTGCTTTGTTCGGACAGACCTGTTACACAGCAGGTGAAGCTAAGAACACCTATGGTACAGGTTGCTTCTTGCTTATGAACACAGGTGAGAAGCCTGTTTACTCCAAGAATGGACTTGTTACCACAATCGCATGGGGACTTGACGGAAAAGTTGAGTACGCATTGGAAGGTTCAGTATTCGTAGCAGGCGCAGCTATTCAGTGGTTACGTGATGAGTTAAAGGTAATCGAGACATCACCTGATTCTGAGTACTTTGCAGGTAAGGTTAAAGATACTAACGGATGTTATGTTGTACCTGCTTTCACAGGACTTGGTGCACCTTACTGGGATCAGTATGCAAGAGGATGTATTGTAGGCTTAACCCGTGGTGTTAACAAGAATCACATTATCCGTGCAACCCTTGAGTCCTTGGCATATCAGGTAGCTGACGTTACCGCAGCTATGCAGGCTGACTCCGGAATTAACCTTTCTGCTTTGAAGGTTGACGGTGGCGCATGTGCCAACAACTTCTTAATGCAGTTCCAGGCAGACATTATCGGTGCACCTGTTAACCGTCCCGTTTGCGTTGAGACAACAGCTATGGGTGCTGCATACCTTGCAGGTTTGGCAGTCGGTTACTGGTCAAGCAAGGATGATGTTAAGAAGAACTGGGCATTTGACAGAATCTTCAAACCTGAAATGAGTGCTGCTGACAGAGAAGAGCATATTAAGGGATGGAAGAAAGCAGTTAAGTGTTCATTTGGCTGGGCAAAAGAAGAATAAGACGACTACATATTAATAATTAGGGGGTATTAATTTATGCAAGCTTATTTATGTGAGTTTATAGGAACAGCTATGCTCGTTCTTTTGGGCGATGGCGTATGTATGAGTGCAACATTAAACAAGTCCGGATTTAAGGGAAGCAATTCTGTTTATATCACAATCGGATGGGGCCTCGCAGTTATGGTTCCTGCATTCATGTTTGGATATTCAGGAGCAAGCTTTAACCCTGTTCTTACAATTGCTCTTGCAGTAGTAGGAAACTTTGCCTGGGCTCAGGTTCCGGGATATATTGTTGCTCAGATGTTAGGCGGCTTCGTAGGCGCTTCCATTCTTTCAATTGCTTACAAGGATCACCTTGATGCAACAGAGAAAGAGGGCGGTTCAACTCTTGGTTGCTACTGTACAGCTCCTTCAATCCCCAACGCTCCCAGAAACGTATTCCAGGAAGCTGTTGCTACATTTGTTCTGGTATTTGCAATTCTTGCAATCCCCGGCGCATATGCACTTCCCAACTTCGCAGTATTCGGAATCATCATGGCCTGCGGTATGTCATTCGGTGGTTTGACAGGATACGCAATGAACCCTGCAAGAGACCTTTCCCCTCGTATTGCTCACGCTGTATGGCGTAAGGGCGACAACAACTGGGGTTATTCATGGATTCCTGTAGTTGGTCCTTTGCTTGGTGCACTTTGCGCAGGTTTACTTTGGAAGGTTGTTCCTTTCTTCCATATGTAATTTGTGATATAATGTGATTAACTAATTAAATAGTTATTGCGCGAGAGATGAGTCAGGCAATTAGCAGGCAGAGAATGCCGGCTTATTGTCTGACCCTTTCTTTTAAAGAAAGGGCAAAGAATCGTTTTATAGAAAAGAAAAGGAGAGCGATAGAATGAAAGACATCGTTGTAATCGGTGCCGGTGTATCTGGCTGTGCGGTGGCCAGAGAACTGTCAAGGTACAAAGCAGATGTTCTGGTAATTGATAAGTGTGAGGACGTGTGCTGCGGAACATCAAAGGCAAACAGTGCAATTATCCACGCAGGCTTTGATGCTGCAAAGGGTTCCCTCATGGCAAAACTAAACGTCAGGGGAAACGAGATGATGGATGAACTGGCTAAAGATCTGGACATTCCCTTCAGGAGGAACGGAGCTTTGGTTGTTTGCATGCACAAGGAAGACCTTCCGGGACTTAAAGATTTATATGACCGTGGCATTGCGAATGGAGTGAAGGAACTGAAGATTTTATCAAAGGAAGAGGTTCTTAAGATGGAGCCTAACCTTAGTGATAATGTGGAAGGTGCTTTATATGCTCCTACCAGCGGTATTGTGTGTCCCTTTAACCTGACTATCGCTTTGGCGGAGAACGCAGCAGAAAACGGTGTCAGATTCCAGTTTGATACGGAAGTTACAGACATTGAGAAGAAGGACGGATACTACGTTCTTAAGACCAACAAGGGCGATATAGAGACTAAATATGTAGTAAATGCCGCCGGAGTTTATGCTGACAAGATTCACAATATGGTAAGTGCAAAGAAGCTTACAATCGTTGCAAGAAGGGGAGATTATTGCCTCCTTGATAAGACAGTGGGTAATTATGTTTCAAGGACCATATTCCCTCAGCCTTCAAAGATGGGCAAAGGTGTTCTGGTTTCTCCCACAATTCACGGAAACCTTATTGTGGGTCCTACGGCCATTGATATTGATGACAAAGAATCCACCGCAACCACAAGAGAAGGACTTGATGATTTAATCAGCAAGGCAGGAGCTACAGTTAAAGCCCTTCCCATAAGACAGGTCATCACAAGCTTTGCAGGACTTCGTGCCCATGAAGCGGGACATGAATTTATTATTGAGGAAGTGGAGGATGCAAAACAGTTTATAGACTGCGCAGGCATAGAGTCTCCCGGCCTTTCATCATCACCTGCCATAGGTGAGATGGTTGCAGACATTCTTAAGGGCCTTATGAATCTTGAGAAGAAGGAGAACTGGATTTCAAAGAGAAAAGGAATCCTTAATCCTGCTGATTTGTCCATAGAAGAAAGAAACAAACTCATTAAGGAGAATCCCGCATACGGAAATATTATCTGCCGATGTGAGAGTGTTACCGAAGGTGAGATTATCGATGCGCTTCACAGAATTATACCTGCAAGAAGCCTTGACGGTGTAAAGAGAAGAACAAGAGCGGGCATGGGAAGATGCCAGGCGGGATTCTGCTCACCCAGGACCATGGAGATCATCGAGAGGGAGCTTGGAATTCCTCAGGAAGAAATTACCAAGTCCGGCGGAAACTCAAAGATTGTTGTAGGACGTACTAAGGAATAGGAGGGAACCACTATGAGAACAGTAGATGTAGTAATTGTAGGCGGTGGCCCTGCCGGTCTTGCAGCAGCAGCATCCGCCAAGAAGAATGGAATTGACAATATTCTTATTCTCGAAAGAGACAAGGAACTTGGTGGTATTTTAAACCAGTGCATACATAACGGATTTGGACTTCATACTTTTAAAGAAGAACTTACAGGTCCCGAGTATGCCGGACGTTTTATTGACGAAGTTCTAAAACTTGGTATCGAGTATAAGCTTGGAACAATGGTTATGGACATCTCAAAGGATAAGGTTGTAACCGCCATGAATCGTGAGGACGGAATGTTTGAGATTCAGGCCAAATCCATCGTTCTTTGCATGGGATGCCGTGAGAGATCAAGAGGAGCTCTTAATATACCGGGCTACCGTCCGGCAGGTATTTTCTCAGCAGGTACGGCACAGCGACTTGTGAATATGGAAGGCTATATGCCCGGTAAAAAGGTTGTAATTCTTGGATCCGGTGATATCGGTCTTATTATGGCAAGAAGACTTACGCTGGAAGGCGCCAAGGTACAGGTTGTTGCTGAGTTAATGCCTTATTCAGGCGGATTAAAGAGAAATATCGTTCAGTGCCTTAATGACTTTGATATTCCTCTTAAGTTAAGCCACACTGTTGTGGATATAAGAGGTAAGGAGAGACTTGAAGGCATAACCATTGCAGAGGTTGACGGCAAAGGCAAACCCATCCCCGGAACCGAAGAGGATTATGAGTGTGATACACTGCTTCTTTCCGTAGGCCTTATTCCGGAGAATGAGCTTTCAAGAAATGCCGGTGTTGAGATTGATCCCGTAACAAGCGGACCTGTGGTTAACGAAAGCCTTGAAACCAGCATCCCCGGCGTATTCGCAGCGGGAAATGTGCTTCATGTACATGACCTGGTTGACTACGTTTCTGAGGAGGCTACCAAGGCGGGAGCAAATGCGGCCAAGTTTGTTAAGGGTGAATTAAAGGACGCCGGAAAAGATATAAAGATTAATGCGGTTGACGGTGCGAGATATACGGTTCCCAGACATATCTGCGTTGAGAACATGGAAGATATTCTTACGGTCAGATTCAGAGTCGGAGCTGTATTTAAAGATTCCTTCATTAGCGTATATCTTAATGATGAGAGAGTTCAGCACAGAAAGAAAAATGTAATGGCACCCGGTGAAATGGAACAGGTTATCTTGAAGAAGGATCAGCTTGCGGCTTACCCTAATCTTGAGACAATCACCGTAAAGATTGAAAAGGAGTGATAGTGGCTATGGAGAAAAGAGAACTTACCTGTATCGGCTGTCCTCTGGGTTGTCAGATAACTGTTGAACTGGAGAATGGCGAAGTAAAGAGCATAACGGGAAACACCTGTGAAAAAGGGCGTATCTACGCTGAGAAAGAGGTTACAAACCCCACAAGAATCGTTACTTCAACAGTAAGGGTCCAAGGAGGTTCAAAAGATTTTACCTCTGTAAAAACAAAGTCCGATATTCCCAAATCAAAGATATTTGATGTGATGAAGGATATTAACAAGGCAGTTGCAAAGGCACCTGTTGCCATAGGCGATGTTATCATTGAAAACGTGGCGGGAACCGGTGTTGAAGTGGTTGCTACAAAGGCTGTTGACTAATAAGGGGAAAGTCCTGTTTTGCAGGACTTTCTTTTTTGGGAAAAGGGTGCTATAATCTGTATTCGGCGTAGAGAGAGTTTATTGAAGAAGGAAGCGATTATTAAATGGAAGCAGCTTACAGCGTATTCAGAGATTTAGCATTAATAGTTATATTTGCAAAGTTTTTCGGACTCATTGCCAGAAAGTGCAAGATGCCCCAGGTTGTGGGCGAGATTCTGGCAGGACTTTTGATTGGACCCTGTGTTTTAAACTGGGTTCAGCTTACCGATTATATTTCAAAGACAGCAGAAATTGGTGTTGTTCTTCTGATGTTTGGTACGGGTCTTGGAACCAACTTGCAGGATCTTAAGAAGGCGGGAGCGAAGGCCTTTGCCATTGCCTGTGCCGGTGTGTTCGTTCCTCTTGTTGGTGGAACATTACTCTATTCCTGCTTTTACGGATTCTCTGCTGTTGGCAGTGAGCACTTCTATAAAGCATTATTTATAGGAACAATTATGACCGCCACAAGCGTTTCCATTACGGTTGCAACCTTGCAGGAACTTGGCAAAATAAACACCTTCGTGGGGACCACTATTGTAAGTGCGGCTATCATAGATGACGTTATCGGTATCCTGGTTCTTACCTGCGTTGTAAGTGCCGGAACCTCCACCGGAAATATCGGAGGCGTTTTTGCCAAGACAGGATTATTCATTGTATTCTCCGCAGTTGTTGCCTTCGTGGGATACAAGATAATGAAATGGTTCGACAACAGATACCCTCACACTCAAAGGGTACCTATCGTAAGCCTTGCGTTCTGCTTTGCCATGGCTTATATTGCTGAGGCGCACTTTGGAATCGCAGATATCACAGGCGCATATATTGCAGGCGTAATCCTTTGCTCTATTCAGGATGCAGGTTATGTATCAAGAAAAATCGACATCAGCTCATATATGTTATTCGGCCCCGTTTTCTTCGCATCCGTAGGACTTAAAACAGATATCAGCGGCCTCACACCGGAGATTCTTATTTTCTCACTTTGCTTTGTAGCCGTTGCATTGATTGCAAAGATCGTGGGATGTGGCGGCGTTTCTGCCCTTCTTGGATTCAGAGGAAAAGACAGATTAAGAATCGGTGTCGGTATGATGACAAGAGGAGAGGTCGCCCTGATTGTGGCCCAGAAGGGATTGTCCGTGGGCCTTATTGAATCCGTATATTTTGCTCCGGTAATTCTTTTGATACTGATAAGCTCGGTGGCAACGCCTATATTGCTGAAGGTTTTGTTTAAGGAAAAATAAATTGGTCGGTATAGTGCCGGACGTGCAGTTTGGGGACAGTCCCATTTCGCACATTTTATGTGCAAAATGGGACTGTCCCCAAATTGCACATCCGCCATATTTGTACCTATTGACAACAAGAAAATCTGTGTTATAGTTGATATAGAACAAAGATAAAACCCAAGAAGAAATAAGGGGGTGAGTTTATGAATATATCGAAATTTACACAAAAAAGTATGGAAGCCGTCAACATGACGGAGAAACTGGCATATGAGTACGGAAACCAGGAGATTGAGCAGGAGCACCTTTTGTATGCGCTGCTCACCGTGGAAGACAGCCTGATTCTTAAACTTATTGAGAAGATGGAGATTAACACGGAGCACTTTGTTAACCACGTCAGAGAAATGCTTGAGAAAAGAGTTAAGGTTCAGGGTGGCGAACTTCGAATGGGACAGGACCTTAACAGGGTCCTTGTGGAAGCCGAGGATGAGGCCAAGAGAATGGGAGACTCCTACGTAAGCGTGGAGCACCTTTTCCTTTGCATGATTAAGCATCCCAGCAAGACCATGAAGGAGTGCTTTAAGGAATATGGAATTACAACTGAGAGATTTCTTGCGGCTCTTTCGACCGTAAGAGGCAATCAGACAGTTAATTCCGATAACCCCGAAGCTACTTATGATACTCTTGAGAAATATGGTCAGGAACTGGTTGACAAGGCAAGAAGAGAGAAGCTTGATCCCGTAATAGGACGAGATTCGGAGATCCGAAATGTTATAAGAATTCTTTCCAGAAAGACCAAGAATAACCCTGTGCTTATAGGTGAACCCGGTGTCGGTAAGACGGCAGTTGTTGAAGGCCTGGCTCAAAGAATTGTAAGGGGCGATGTTCCCGGCAACCTTAAGGATAAGAAGATATTCTCCCTTGATATGGGTGCTCTTGTGGCCGGAGCCAAGTACAGAGGTGAGTTTGAGGAAAGACTTAAGGCAGTTCTTGAAGATGTGAAGAACTCTGACGGACAGATAATTCTTTTCATTGATGAATTACATACCATAGTGGGAGCAGGTAAAACCGACGGAAGTCTCGATGCCGGCAACATGCTTAAACCCATGCTTGCCAGAGGTGAGCTTCACTGTATCGGTGCCACAACCCTTGATGAGTACAGAAAGTATATCGAGAAGGATGCGGCCCTTGAGAGACGTTTCCAGCCTGTTATGGTTGATGAGCCTACGGTTGAGGATACCATCTCGATTCTCAGAGGTATCAAGGACAGATACGAGGTATATCATGGCGTAAAGATCATGGATAATGCTCTGGTAAGCGCCGCCACATTATCAAACAGATATATAACAGACAGATTCCTTCCGGATAAGGCCATTGACCTGGTGGATGAAGCCTGCGCTCTTATTAAGACTGAACTTGATTCCATGCCTACTGAACTTGATGAGATGCAAAGAAAAATCATGCAGCTTGAAATCGAGGAGACGGCCCTTAAGAAGGAGACAGACCACTTAAGCGCAGAGCGGCTTGAAATCTTAAGGAAGGAGCTTGCTGAGCTCAAAGAAGATTTTTCCGGAAAGAAAGCACAGTGGGATAACGAGAAGGAAAGCGTCAACAGAATTTCCAAAATCAGGGAGGAAATTGACGAGGTTAACAGCCAGATTCAGATTGCTCAGAGAAACGGTGATTATGAGAAGGCGGCAGAATTAAGCTACGGCAAACTGCCTGATTTAAAGAAAACTTTGGAAACTCTTGAAAATGAGTCCGGTAAGAAAGAAAATTCTCTGGTTCATGAGTGCGTTTCCGAGGATGAAATCACAAGAATTATCTCCAGATGGACCGGAATACCCGTATCCAAATTAACGGAAAGTGAGAGAAATAAAACGCTTCATCTGGATCAGGTTCTCCATGAAAGAGTAATCGGCCAGGATGAGGCTGTAGAGAAGGTTACTGAGGCCATTATAAGGTCCAAAGCAGGGGTTAAAGATCCCGGCAAACCCATCGGTTCCTTCATGTTCTTAGGTCCTACCGGTGTGGGAAAAACAGAACTTGCCAAAACTTTGGCTCAGGCACTTTTTGACGATGAGAACAACATGGTTCGAATCGACATGAGTGAATATATGGAGAAGTTCTCCGTATCCAGACTTATCGGAGCACCTCCCGGATACGTTGGATATGATGAGGGCGGTCAGCTGACTGAGGCTGTAAGACGCAAACCCTACTCGGTTGTTTTGTTTGATGAGATTGAGAAGGCACATCCTGATGTATTTAATGTGCTTTTACAGGTTCTCGATGACGGACGTATCACCGACTCTCAGGGCAGAACCGTTGATTTCAAAAATACTATCCTCATTATGACCAGCAATATCGGTGCAGGTTATCTTTTGGACGGAATCGATTCCGAAGGCAATATCTCGGAGGAGGCAAGAAAACAGGTTGAAGGAGATTTGCGTAATCACTTCAGACCCGAATTCCTTAACAGACTTGATGAGATAATCATGTTTAAGCCGTTGAGCAAGGACAACATTGGTGGTATCATTAACTTGGTTGTCGAAGATATAAACAGAAGACTTGCGGACAAGGAATTATCTGTGGCTCTTACTGACAAGGCTAAGGAATATATCGTTAACGAGGCTTATGATCCCATTTACGGAGCAAGACCTCTTAAGAGATTTATCCAAAAGCATGTAGAGACTTCGGCAGCTAAACTGATACTGGAAGATAAAGTTCATACCGGAGATGTCATCAGCATTGATGAGAAGGATGGTGAACTTGTGGCTTTGAGAGGATAATTATGCTGCCTGTTGATCCTGTTATGAGACTTAGTTTCATAAATCTTAAGTTAAGAGACTTCTACAAGAGCCTAGACGACTTATGCGATGATTTGGATGTTGACAGGGCGGAGCTTGAAGAAAGCCTGGCAGCCATTGACTACCACTATGACGCCGATGCCAACAAATTCGTATAACAACAATTCAGACAGGAATTCTAAAAAGGGTGTTCCCTTCGTTTATGACGGAGGGCTGCCCTTTTTTGCGTGTGTGCGGGATTACCTTAAGGATAACGGATATTCTTTCTCCATCTGCGGCGGAAATTATGGAGCCAAGTGTGGCAGATGTAAGGTCAGATTTGAGTCAAACGCCCCTTTGCCCGATGCCATAGAAAGAAAACTTCTTACTCCGGATGAACTTAGAGATGGAGTAAGGCTGGCCTGCAGAACCAATCCAAAGCCCTCTGCCAGGGTAAGTATCTTATTTGGAAACAAAACGGAAATAGTAACCAAATCGAAGGCAATAGAAGAGAGCCTTATGCCTGAAAGAGACGTTGTAGCCATAGATCTTGGGACTTCAACGGTGGCATTTAGCTACTGGGATTCAAAGCAAAAGAAGGAGAGACTTTATAAAGCGGACAATCCTCAGATTAAATACGGCTCGGATGTGATATCAAGGATTGATGCCGCAAAGAGACTTGGCAGGGATGTTATATCTAATGAGCTGTGTGAGTTCCTGTACGAAGGCCTGAAGGAAGTGTCCGACGGGGCGACACTAAAGGATGTTCCCGTTTATATAGGCGGAAATACCATAATGCTTCATGTGCTTGCGGGAGAAGACGCAAGCGGACTTGGAGCCTATCCCTTTACACCGGTATTTTTGGATGAAAGAAAGATTACATATAAGGATGTGACTTTTACTTTGCTTCCGGGAATTTCGGCCTTTGTGGGTGCCGATATATCTGCCGGCCTCATAAGTGAAGGCATTCTTCCCGTAAATTCCAAGAGCAAAGGCCGGCTGTTTGTGGATCTTGGAACCAACGCAGAGCTGGCCCTTTGTACAGGGGAGAAAATTTATTGTACGGCCTGCGCAGCAGGCAGTGCTTTTTCCACAGATGCAGGAGTGGGAAGTGAGGGAATATCTGCCTTGGCAGTTCTTCTGAAAGAAGGCAAAGTTGACAGAACCGGGCTCCTTCTTGATGAAAGCGCCCCCATTACCCAAAAGGACATACGGGATATTCAGCTGGCAAAAGCGGCGGTAGCTACGGGAATACAAATCCTTTTGAAGAAATCGGGATTTGATTATAAAGATATAACTAACGTGTCCATAGCCGGGGGATTTGGATTTTATCTGAATGTGGATGATGCGGCGTCGATTGGGCTTATTCCAAAGGAACTGAAAGAGAAGACTTACGCATCCGGGAACACATGTTTGCGTGGAAGCCTGATTTATGATAAAGTAGAAAAAGAACTGAAAGATTTCAGAGAATCCTTTGTGCCCATTGAATCTGCATTGGAAGAAGGATTTGACGATTTATTTATGAGACAGGTAGATTTCTGATGGATTTATTTGAGTATTCAAGAAGCTTAAATACAAAGAACGAGACACCTTTGGCCGCGAGACTTCGTCCCACGACCATTGACGAGGTGGTTGGACAGCAGCATATCCTTGGGAAGGATAAGCTTTTATATCGCGCAATTAAAGCCGATAAGCTTAGCTCCATTATTCTCTATGGCCCTCCCGGAACGGGAAAGACTACCATAGCCAAGGTTATTGCCAACACCACCCAGTCTGAGTTTACTCAGATTAACGCCACCATAGCCGGCAAGAAGGATATGGAGGATGTGGTTAACAAGGCCAAGGAAACTCTTGGAATGTACGGAAAGAAGACAATTCTTTTCATTGATGAGATACACAGATTTAACAAGGGTCAGCAGGACTATTTGCTTCCCTTTGTTGAAGACGGAACCATTACCCTCATAGGCGCCACAACGGAGAACCCATATTTTGAGGTTAACGGCGCTTTGCTTTCAAGGTCCATTATCTTTGAACTTAAGCCTCTGGAGAAGGATGATATTAAGGAACTCATTAAGAGAGCGGTTTATGACAGTGAGAAGGGGCTTGGATCCTTTAAGGCTGACATAAGCGATGAGGCTTTGGAGTTTTTGGCTGATCTGTCCGGAGGGGATGCAAGACATGCCCTTAACGCCATAGAGATTGGCGTTACTACCACAGACAGATCGGAAGATGGAATTATACATATTACTTTGGATGTGGCTCAGGAATGTATTCAGCGTAAAAAGATGAGCTACGACAAGAATGGTGACAATCATTATGACACCATTTCTGCCTTCATTAAGAGTATGAGAGGGTCCGATCCCGACGCTGCGGTATATTATCTGTCAAGGATGCTTCTGGCAGGAGAGGATGTTAAGTTTATTGCAAGAAGGATGATGATTTGTGCCAGCGAGGATGTTGGAAATGCGGATCCCATGGCTTTGGTGGTGGCTACCAGCGCAGCCCAGGCGGTTGAGAGAGTCGGAATGCCTGAATCTCAGATTATTCTTAGTCAGGCAGCCTCTTACATTGCCTGTGCTCCAAAGAGTAACGCTGCCTGCATGGCGATTTTTGACGCAAATGATGAGGTTCAAAGAAGCGGAAATCTTCCGATTCCGCCACATCTTCAGGATGCACATTACAAAGGAAGTGAGAAATTGGGACGCGGAACAGGGTATAAATACGCACATGATTATAAGAACAATTATGTGAAACAGCAGTATCTTCCCTATGAACTTGACGGCAAGGAGTTTTATAAGCCCAGCGGAAACGGTTATGAAGTGAAGATAAGAGAGCATTTCAAGAAGCTGAAGAAAGAGGCGGAAGAGTAGGTGCAGAATGGGGCCTGTCCCCATTCTGCACCTAAAATAAGTTCTTTACTATATTTGAGTATATTTCAGAGCTTTTCTCGGCCCAGTTATCACAAATTGATTTGGCTGTGGCTTCATCGGGAACGGAGAGGGTGATTTTCACAATGTCTTCGTTCCTTTCTCTTACCACGAGACTTGATTCGTAGTGGCCCGTGGTGGTCTTATAATAACTGCCCTTTACGGAGTTTTCATCTCTGATGGTAATGGCATTGGTGTTCAGATAATTAATGATATCATTTCGGATATCCTTATTAATCCTTTTCTCGAAGAAGGAGACGGTCTGTCTCCCTTCGGGAGTTATGGACAAATAGGTTCTCTTGCCTGAGGCGGTGGACTCCACCAGATTATCTTCAATCAGTTCACTGAAGGTGGTCTGGACTGTAAGGTAATCCGTAAGATTGTTATCCTGGATGAAATCGCTTATCTGAACCTTTGTCAAAGGCTCTTCGGCCTTATTAAGCATATAAAGGACAATTAGTTTATATAATGTATCTAGTGCTGCGGGTTTGGAAGCCATCTTTAACCTCTGACAATCTTTGCTTTAACTGCTTCGGATACAGCCTCAGCAACTTTGGGATTAAAGGGCTCGGGCATAATGTTGTCTTCGTTTAATTCATCATCTGAAACAAGTGAAGCGATTGCAAGAGCGGCAGCCATCTTCATCTCCTCGGTAATCTGTCTCGCACGTCCTTCCAAAGCACCTTTGAAAATACCGGGGAATGCAACCACGTTGTTAATCTGGTTGGGGAAATCGCTGCGACCGGTACCGATAATTCTTGCGCCTGCAGCCTTGGCTACGTCGGGCATAATTTCGGGAACGGGATTAGCCATTGCAAAAATAATGGCATCCTTGTTCATGGTCTTAACCATATCGGCAGTAACTACACCGGGAGCGGAAACACCGATAAAAATGTCGGCTCCCACAAGACCTGCGGCAAGGTCACCCTTTTCGTTGCCGGGGTTTGTGGTATTGGCAATTTCTTCTTTTGCCCAGTTTAATCCTTCGCGACCTCTGTAGATGATACCTGTACGGTCACAGAGGAGAATGTTCTTAAATCCATAGTTTAAAAGAAGCTTTGTTATGGCGATTCCGGCAGCTCCGGCACCGTTTACAACAATTTTGCATGCTTCCTTTTCCTTCTTGACTATCTTTAAAGCGTTGATGATACCTGCGAGAACAACAATGGCAGTTCCGTGCTGATCATCATGAAAAACAGGGATATCCAGAATCTCTTTAAGTCTTGTTTCTATTTCGAAACATCTGGGAGCGGAGATATCCTCCAGGTTGATACCGCCGAATCCGGGGGCAAGATAGGTTACAGCTTTGATGATTTCCTCTGTATCCTGTGTGTCAAGACAAATGGGAACAGCGTTTACACCGCCGAATTCTTTAAAGAGAACAGCTTTGCCTTCCATTACGGGCATAGCGGCATAAGGTCCGATGTTTCCGAGGCCCAAAACTGCGCTTCCGTCAGAAACAACAGCGATAGTGTTGGACTTGATGGTGTATTTGTAAGCAGCTTCCTTGTCCTTTGCAATGACCTTGCAAGGCTCGGCTACGCCGGGAGTGTATGCAAGGGCAAGATCCTCTCTTGATTTAACCTTGGACTTGGCAACTGTCTCAATTTTGCCTTTCCATTCTTCGTGTAACTTTAAAGCCAATTCTGAATTATCCATGTTAGACCGCCTTCATCTGTATTTTTTACTGTGATAAATTATAAATTATTTCTTAAATATAAAAAAGATGTAGATTATTATTTTTTTTTATATTATAATAACGACTGTACAACTTCAAGAAAGAAATATCTTTACTAGAGTTTATCGTTAATTCACTTCGGGATTCACCGAGTTGTTCCATTTTGGTTTATTTATATAGGAGGATAAAATGGGAATGAAAGAAAAATACGAGTCTTTGTCAGTTGCAGTTTTGAAGGACCTTTGTCATGCCAGGGGAATCGCCATATCTTCATCTATGAAGAAAGCGGATTTGGTAGAGGCTATGCTTAGACAGGATGAGATTGACAAAGAGGAGGATCTGAAGAGCCACGAGGCTACCGAGGATGAAAAGGAAGCTGCAAAGCAGTTTCAGGGTAAACCTGCAGAACCTAAAACAGTAGTGGTTACAAACAAAAAGAAAGCTCCTGCGGCAACGGAGGAGGCAGAGAAGGATGAGACCGGAATAAATGAGTACTCACCTGAACTGGACAGCGGAATTGAAGCAAACGGTATCTTAGAGGTTATGCCTGACGGATACGGCTTCATCAGAAGCGAGAATTATATGCCCGGTAATGAGGATGTTTATGTTGCTCCCGGACAGATTAGAAAGTGCAGATTAAGAACCGGTGATATTGTTGTGGGTAACACCAAGGTCAGAAGTTCCAATGAGAAGTTCTCGGCACTTTTATATATTAAGAGTGTCAATGGCTATCCTTTGGAAAAGGTAATGTCACGTCCTAACTTTGAGGACCTTACACCTACATTCCCCGATAAGAGAATTAAGCTTGAAAGACCCGGCTGCGATATTTCCATGAGGATTATGGATCTGTTCAGCCCCATCGGTAAAGGACAGAGAGGAATGATTGTATCTCCTCCCAAGGCAGGTAAGACAACCATACTTAAGGAAGTTGCCAAATCTCTTAAGGCCAGTGACCCCAACATTCACCTTATCATTCTTCTGATTGATGAGCGTCCTGAGGAGGTTACCGATATTAAGGAAGCAATTACAGGTCCAAATGTGGAAGTTATTTACTCTACCTTTGATGAACTTCCTGAGCATCACAAGAGAGTTTCCGAGATGGTAATGGAGAGAAGTAAGAGACTTGTTGAGCACGGCAGAGATGTCGTTGTACTGATTGACAGTATCACAAGACTTACAAGAGCCTACAACCTGGTTGTTCCGCCCAGCGGACGTACCCTTTCAGGTGGTCTTGATCCTTTGGCCCTTCACATGCCCAAGAAGTTCTACGGAGCTGCCCGTAATACAAGAGAAGCAGGAAGCCTTACAATTCTTGCAACAGCTCTTGTTGAGACCGGAAGCCGTATGGATGATGTTGTATATGAGGAATTTAAGGGAACAGGTAACATGGAACTGGTTCTTGACAGAAAGCTTTCCGAGAAGAGAATCTTCCCTGCAATCGATATTCCCAAATCAAGCACCAGAAGAGAGGACCTTCTCCTTTCTCCCGAAGAACAGCAGGCAATGAACAAGCTTCGTAATGCCTTCTGCGGTAATAAGCCTGATGAGTCCGTTAATCAGGTTATCAGACTGATTAAGGATACAAGAAACAATCAGGAGTTTATCATGAGAGTTTCCAAGACTCACTTCGACTATTAAAAAAGTACTTGCACAAGTTTTTCTTTCATGCTACAATACTCATGCTGTTTGTGTGAGCAGGCAGTAGCGGATGAGAACATAACTAATAATTTTCTATATATGGCGAGGTGAAAACATGAAAGAAGGAATTCATCCTGAGTACTATCAGGCAACAGTTACTTGCAACTGTGGCAATACATTCGTAACAGGTTCTACTAGCAAGGAAATCCACGTAGAGGTTTGTTCCAAGTGCCACTCATTCTATACAGGACAGCAGAAGTCTGCAAGAACTGATGGACGTATTGATAAGTTCAATAAGAAGTACGGTACAGCTAACTAGTTTTGTACAAGAATATGAGTTATCAAAGGTTGAGGTTATCTTTCGTAATCTCAACCTTTTTTCACTTCACGAAAAAGGTTGTATAATATCACAATATATATAAAAAGGGTGGTTAAAATGAGCAGAAGAAAGAAAAAAGTGTTTTCAGGAATTGGCGGCCAGGCAGTACTTGAAGGCGTCATGATGAAAAATAAAGATAAATATGCCGTTGCGGTAAGAAAGCCCGACGGAGAGATTGCTGTAGATGTTGAAGCTTTTACCGGAGTCGGAAACGGAATAACAATTTCGAAGATTCCCTTCTTCAGAGGAATTTTTAACTTTATCAATTCCCTGGTTCTCGGAATGAAGACGCTGTCATATTCAGCTTCTTTCTACGAGGAAGGGGACAAGAAGGAAACCGAAGCAGATAAGGAAATCAACAAAATCAGCAAAGGAAAGGAAGAGGGAATCCTCATGGGATTCACCACTGTGGCTGCCATAGCTCTCGCAGTGGGCTTGTTCCTCCTTTTGCCTTTCTACCTTTCCAATTTTATTTCCACATATATAAGAAACGACTCTCTGATGGCAATTATCGAGGGCGTTATCCGAATTGTTATATTTGTGGGCTATGTCAGCATTATAAGCTGCATGAAAGACATTAAGAGGCTCTACAGATATCACGGAGCCGAGCATAAGTGCATTAACTGCCTTGAGCACGGCCATAACCTTAACGTACACAATGTTAAGAAGAGCTCCAGACTTCATAAGAGATGCGGCACAAGTTTTATTGTGTTTATCCTTGTTATAAGCATTGTTCTTTTCTTCTTTATCAGAACAGACAATATGCTTTTAAAGGTTATTTATAGACTCTTGCTCATCCCCGTAATTGCAGGCATTTCTTACGAGATTATCAGGCTTGCAGGCAAAACCGACAATATTCTCATGAATATCCTTTCCGCTCCCGGTCTTTTGTTCCAGAAGATTACAACAAAGGAGCCCGATGAGGAGATGATTGAGGTTGCAATCAAATCCGTAGAGGCTGTATTTGACTGGAGAGCTTTCCTTAGGGAGAACTTCGAGGTGGAAGAAGAGCCTGAAGAAACAGTGGAATATGAAGAGCCTTATGAAAATGAGGAAGATTTACAGGCAGAGGAACCCTAAATGCGTTACGACGAAGCCATAAAAGCCGGGTCAGAAAGACTTGCTCTTTCGGGAATAGAAGAGGCAAATCTCGACGCAAGACTTCTATTGGAAAAGGCTTGCAGTACTGATGCTGCCACACTTTATTCTCACCCTGAAAGAGAAGTTTCAGATGAGGAGTATGCGGTTTTTACCAATATGATAGAAAGAAGGGAAGCGAGGATTCCCCTTCAGCATATTACGGAAATCGCTCCTTTTATGGGTCTTGATTTTAAGGTAAACAGTAACGTTCTGATTCCCCGGGCAGACACCGAAACTCTGGTTGAAGAAGCCTTGAAAATCCGGATGGACAGGGACAGAATTCTTGATATGTGCACAGGTTCCGGGTGCATTCTTATAAGTGTTCTTAATTATTCGAATGATTGCGAGGGCGTGGGAGTGGACATTTCTCCCAAGGCTTTGGAGATTGCAAAAGAAAATGCCGACGCCATTCTTAAAGATAAGGAAGATGATACCAGGTATTCCTTTGTGGAAAGCAATTTGTTTGATAAAGTTGAGGGAAAGTTTGACTTAATCCTTTCAAACCCTCCCTATATAGCCACGGACATTATTCCGACTCTTATGCCGGAGGTTTCAAAATATGAGCCGATTATTGCTTTAGATGGCAAAAATGATGGCTTGTGGTTTTATGAAAGAATAGTGGAAAGATTAGAGGAGTTTTTAAAGCCCGGCGGCTCAGTGGTTTTTGAGATAGGCTACGATCAGGGAGAGCGGGTCAGTGAACTTCTTAAGAACAAAGGATTTGCCGGTGTAGAGATTATTAAGGACTATGCCGGGATGGACAGAGTTGTCAAAGGAACCATGCCGATTTTGAAATGAGGAGATTTCCATGTTTGATAAATTAGATGATTTACTTAGAAGATTTGAAGAGATAATACAGGAACTTGCCGAGCCTGATGTTGTAAACAACAGGGAGAGATTCAAA
Organism: uncultured Lachnospiraceae bacterium; assembly: GCA_947167445.1. Lineage (GTDB taxonomy): Bacteria > Bacillota > Clostridia > Lachnospirales > Lachnospiraceae > G11. Next base: position 26,737 of record CAMVID010000014.1, on the reverse strand, counting down.
TCTCTCATGAAGGAGCAGAGCGATCTGACTCCCATTGTAGAGGCATATAAAGAATATAAGAAGTGCAATCAGGATATTGAAGACTCACTTGCGATGCTTGATGAAGAGTCTGACGAAGAAATGAGAGACATGATCAAGGAAACCTTAAGCGATGCCAAGAAGAGAGTGGCAGAGCTTGAGGATGAGCTTAAGATTCTCCTTCTTCCCAAGGACCCTAACGATGATAAGAACGTTATCGTGGAAATCAGAGCAGGTGCAGGCGGAGATGAGTCAGCTTTATTTGCTGCCGAGATCTATCGTATGTACACACACTACGCAGAGAGCCAGAGATGGAAGGTTGAACTTGTAAGCTGTGACGAGATCGGAATCGGAGGCATGAAGGAAGTAACATTCATGATCAGCGGTAACGGCGCTTATTCCAAGATGAAGTATGAAAGCGGAGTTCACCGTGTGCAGCGTGTTCCCGAGACTGAGTCCGGCGGACGAATTCATACATCCACCATTACGGTTGCCGTTATGCCTGAGGCTGAAGACGTTGATGTTGTTATCGACGAGAAAGATATTCGTATCGATGTAATGAGAGCTTCCGGAAACGGTGGTCAGTGTGTCAATACAACCGACTCTGCCGTGAGACTTACCCATTATCCCACCGGAATTGTGGTATACTCACAGACTGAAAAGAGCCAGTTGCAGAACAAGGCCAAGGCTTTCGCTCTCCTTAGGGCTAAGCTTTATGACATTGAGCAGCAGAAGGCTCATGATGCGGAAGCAGAACTTAGAAGAAGCCAGGTGGGAACCGGTGACAGATCTGAGAAGATCAGAACCTACAACTTCCCTCAGGGAAGAGTTACAGATCACAGAATCAATCTTACTTTATATAAGCTTGATAAGATAATGAACGGGGATATACAGGAAATAATCGATGCATGTATTGCAGCCGACCAGGCAGCCAAGCTTGCAAAGATGAACGAAACAGCATAGGGAGGGGTTAACTATGGCAGCCAGAATACTAATTGTTGAGGATGAGAAGGCAATCGCTGATCTTATTTACATGAGTCTTACCGATGCCGGTTACAAGTGTGAGAAGGTTAATGACGGCTTCGAAGCAGCAGATTTGATTGAGGAGAAAAGATATGATCTGGTTCTCCTTGATATCATGCTTCCCGGATGTGACGGATACGAACTTCTTGACTATCTTAAGGAGTATGAGACTCCGGTAATTTTTGTTACAGCCAAGGCAGACGTAAAGGACAGGGTAAAGGGCCTTAAATTGGGCGCAGATGACTATCTTACAAAGCCCTTTGATATAGTGGAACTCCTTGCAAGAGTAGAAACGGTTTTAAGGCGCTATAACAAGAACGAAACCAAACTTGAATTTGCCGATGTGGTTGTCGATACAGAGGCACATACCGTCACACAGAACGGAAACAACATTTCCCTTACCATGAAGGAGTATGAGATACTTATTCTTTTCCTTCAGAACAAGAATATCGCTCTTTTCAGAGAGAAGATTTTTGAGAAGGTATGGGGCGGTGAATACACCGGAGACAGCAGAACAGTAGATTTACATGTTCAGAGAATGCGTAAGAAACTGGGATGGGAGAAGAGAATCGTCCCTGTTTATAAAGTAGGATATCGGTTGGAGGACACTGATGAAGTTTAAGTGGAAACTTTTTATTTGGACTATGGCATCGGTTACTTTGGCATATTGCTTAAGCGGAAGTATGATGATTACTTCCGCCTTTCGCGTTACATACGACAAAGAGGTTGAGATTGCCACCGAGGAGCATGAAATCATGCAGAATACCCTCATTATGGTTCTTTCTCATCTTTCCAAGAACGTAACTGACGATGTATGGAGACAGGTGGTTAAGGATCTCGATGATACCAGCGCCAGAAAAAACTTCTATTTCTGCATCCAGAATAAGGAGAAGTCCGATCTCTATCAGAGCTATTCCATGAAGAAGGATGGAATCCTGGCATACAACAAGGAAGAGGGTATCGGTGATACCGGTGTATTTCTCTATACACAGGATGACAAGTATCTCCTTATGACCAGATCTTACATCAATTCAGACAACGGAAAGTATTATCTCAATATCATTAGAGATATTTCTGATATATTTGAAAGCCGTACCAATCAGCTGGCAATTTTCTACAGGATTATGGGCGGTATTATGGTTCTGACAGCAGGCGTTTCATACCTTATCGCCTACTATCTTGCCAAGCCCTTGTTTAAGATCTCAAGGGTGGCAGATGAAATATCGGAGGGCAACTTCTCTGTGAGAGCCAATCTTGAAGGCTATGATGAGATTGGCGAACTTGCCATGGATATAGACAGCATGGCTGATACACTGGAGAAGAACTTTGAAGAGCTTAACGATGCGGTAAGAAGGCAGGAGGATTTCGTTGGCAACTTCGCACACGAGCTGAAGACTCCCCTTACCTCAATAATCGGATACGCGGATACTTTACGATCCAAGAAACTTGACGAAGAGGAAATATTTAAGGCTGCAAACTACATCTACACTGAGGGCAAGAGACTTGAAGGCATGTCCTTTAAACTTCTTGAAATGCAGGTGACCAAGCAGCAGGAGATGGTTCTTAAGGATGTGGATGCCCAGTATCTTGGTGACAACGTTTGCGGAGCTCTTACTCCCCTTATGGACAGCACCGGAATGGAGCTTAATGTCGATTTTGAACCGGGAATCATTATAGCTGACACCGATCTTATTAAGTCAGTTATCTTTAACGCTGCTGATAACGCCCGAAAAGCAAATGAGTCAGCCGGTCGAAAGAAGGTAGATATCCTCGGTAAGCTTGAAGGGGATAAATACATTATTTCCATTATAGATGAAGGTACCGGTATTCCCGAAGAAGAACTTGGTAAAATCACCGAAGCTTTCTACATGGTAGATAAGTCCAGAGCAAGAAAGCAGGGCGGTGCCGGACTTGGACTTGCGCTTTGCAAACAGATTATGGAGCAGCTTGGAGGCACCATAGAATTTGAAAGTAAAGTCGGAGAGGGTACAAAGATTATCCTTACTCTTAAAGGAAAAGAAATAACTGAAGAAGAGGAGGAAAACGAAGATGAATAAAACGCAGACAGCAATCGTTGGTTTGGCAGTAGTTGAACTCCTTTTGGTATGCTTCTTCATCCCCCAGCTTTTCTTCAGAGTTCAGGACTCGGAACTTGCCAAGGAAGTTGAAAATGTTTCTGTGGAACCCGCAAATCTTGCTTCATTTAACAGTACGATTTATACAAACTCATCACCTCTTACTCTTGATGAGAAAATAGATTTTGCCAACAGCTACGACGGAACAATTACCTCCATCTTCCTTGAGAAGGGCGAGAAATATTCCGCAAACCAGATCTGTTCAATAGCAGCGGGAGAAATTGATGACATATGCTCATATTATGAGGACGATCCGCTTTTTATGAGAATTAAGGAACTGGAGATTACAACGCCCCTGAGAGATTACGGCGTGGAGCTGGGACTTAAGGCAGCCGACGACGAGACAGGCTATGCCGACGTTGATACAGTTGATGAGATAGATGTGGATTTGGGACCTTCTTATATTTCGGGACCTTACGAAATTCGCTTGGAGCCCCTTATGTATATCAACTCCTCGGAACCGGAGCAGGCCTTCATTGCCTGGACAATTGACTTTTATTATTCTGAAGACGGAACGTCCATATTCATCTACTTTGATGATGATACCGGAAAGATTATTTCCGTTACGGGAAGCCTTGCCAACTACAATGACAAGGAGATGTACTCCCTTTATCAGGACACCAAGACAATATCCGGACTGGTAAGAAGTTATTACGAGGCAGTAGAATCCAACAGTAGCCAAAATGAATAAAATATAGGTTGCCTGAGGGTAACAAAACTGATATAATTCAAAATTGTTAAATATATAACAGTTAATTAATTTCTATATAGCGAGGTACATATATGAGCAAAAAAACCAAAGTACTTATGATTCTCGATGGTTTCGGACTCAATGAGAAAACTGAGGCAAATGCTGTTGCCCAGGCCAACACTCCCGTCATCGACAATCTTATGAAGACATGCCCCTTTGTCAAAGGCAATGCCAGCGGAATGGCAGTAGGCCTTCCCGAGGGACAGATGGGTAACTCTGAAGTAGGTCACCTTAACATGGGTGCAGGAAGAATTGTTTATCAGGAGCTTACCAGAATCACCAAAGAGATTCAGGATGGCGTTTTCTTTGAGAATGAAGCCCTTCTTGATGCCGTAAACAACTGTAAGAAGAATAATTCCTCTCTTCACATGTACGGACTTCTTTCAGACGGCGGCGTACACAGCCACAACACACATCTTTACGCATTACTTGAGCTTGCCAAGAGACACGGCCTTGACAAGGTGTTTGTTCATTGCTTCCTTGACGGAAGAGACACACCTCCCACAGGCGGCAAGGGCTATGCTGAGGAACTTGAGGCAGAAATGAAGAAGATTGGCGTTGGTAAAATAGCTACAGTCAGCGGACGTTACTACGCTATGGACAGAGATAACAACTACAACAGAGTAGAGCTTGCTTACAATGCCCTTACAAAGGGCGAGGGCGTTACAGCTCCCGATGCAATTACTGCAATTCAGCAGTCTTATGATAAGGATGAGACTGATGAGTTTGTTAAGCCCACTGTTGTAATGGAAAACGGAAAGCCTGTAGCAACCATTAAGGACGGCGACTCCATCATTTTCTTCAACTTCAGACCCGACAGAGCTCGTGAGATTACTCACTGCTTCTGCGATGATGAGTTTGACAAGTTTGAAAGAGGAGCAAGAATTAAGACCACATATGTCTGCTTCTCAGATTATGATCCCCTTATCTTAAATAAGGAAGTAGCATTTAAAAAGATTTCCATCACAAATACCTTCGGCGAATGGCTTGCTGCAAAGGGAATGAAGCAGGCACGTATTGCAGAAACAGAGAAGTACGCTCATGTTACATTCTTCTTCAATGGCGGTATTGAGAAGCCCAACGAGGGTGAAGACAGAATTCTTGTTAATTCTCCCAAGGTTGCCACATATGACCTTAAACCCGAGATGAGTGCTTATGAAGTTTGCGATAAGCTTACAGATGCAATTCGTTCCGGCAAGTATGACGTTATTATCATCAACTTTGCAAATCCTGATATGGTTGGCCATACAGGTGTGCTTGAGGCAGCTATCAAGGCTGTTGAGACTGTTGATGAGTGCGTCGGCAAGGCAGTTGAGGCCCTTAAGGAAGTGGACGGAACCATGTTCATCTGCGCCGACCACGGTAACTGCGAGCAGTTAATCGACTATGAGACAGGAGAGCCCTACACAGCTCATACCACAAACCCTGTTCCCTTTATCCTTGTTAACTACAAGGAAGGCTACGGCCTAAGAGAGAACGGATGCCTCGCAGATATCATTCCTACAATTATTGAGATTATGGGTGAAGAACAGCCTGCAGAGATGACAGGAAAGTCATTACTTATTAAAAAGTAATCTCTATTTGCCTTAAAGCGTCGGATTTTTGGTCCGACGCTTTTTTAGTGAAATTCTTGACAATCATGCTTCGATACAGTATAATAGCAAACTGTTAAAGTTATATACTTTTCTAAGGAGGAAAAATATGAAAAAGGCATTTTTATCAGTGCTTCTTTGTGTTGCTATGTGCGCTACATTACTTGTAGGCTGTGGTAATAAAGAGGCAGCTGCTACCACAACAACTGATAGCAGTGAAACAACTGAGACTACCGAAGCTGCAGCCGAGACAGTAACTGCTCCCGGAACCTATGATACTCTTGTAGTCGGTACTCAGGTATTTGATGGTGTATTCGATCCTTTATTCTCATCATCAGCTTATGATTCACAGGTTAACGACATGATTTTCACAAGCGTATGTGTGCTTGATCCCGACGGAAAGCTTGTAGACAACGCAGGTCATGTTGAAGTTAAGGAAGAGGGCGGCAAGTATGTTTACACCGTTACCCTTCAGGATGGTCTTAAGTTCTCTGACGGAGAGCCTGTAACCATCGACGATTTACTTTTCACTTACTATGTATTCGCAGATCCTACATACGATGGATCTTCAACATTTGGTACCCTTGATATCGAGGGTATGGCTGACTACGTTGATTCAGCAGCTCCCCTTTGGAAGTGCATGATGAACGCAGGCGCAGAGAACACAGATTTCTCCAAGTGGGATGAAGCAACTCAGAAGAAGTTCTTCGAGGAAGACCTTCCTACAGCAGGTGCAGCATTCGCTCAGGAAATCGTTGATTACTGTGTAGATGCAGGTTATGCAGCTGACGCTAACGATGTTTCAACAGCAGCAGGAGCTTGGGGCTTCGAAGTTGCTGAAGGCGGCACAGCAGAGGATTTCTTCAATGCTATGGTTGAAGCTTACGGCGGAGACCTTTTAAGCCTTTCAAACACAGAGTCAGCAGGTTCTTCACTCTTTGATTTACTTGATGCTTCTTACTCAGAGGCTATTGAACTTTCAGATGTAAACGAAATCACAGGTATCAAGAAGGTTGATGACCTTACATGTACCGTTACATTTAATTCAGCAAACATTTCAGGCGACAAGCTCGTTGCTTGGCAGCCTCTCATTCCTAAGCACTACTATGGCAAGGATTTCAAGAAGGGTGATTTGACAGCTGTTAAGGCTCTTAACAATGCTCCTCTTGGTTCAGGTCCTTACACATTTGTAAGCTATGAGAACAATATTGTTACTCTTGCAGCTAACCCTAACTACTTCAAGGGTGCACCTCAGATTCCCAACCTTAAGTTCCAGGCAGTTGACGAGAACACAAAGGTTGACCTTATCTTAAACGGTGATATCGATATTACTGATCCTTCAGCTTCACTTGAAGTTGTCGCTCAGATGGAAGAGAATGCTGACAAGGCATCTTACTCACTTGTTGATAACCCGGGTTATGGTTACATCGGCATCAATGCTGAGAACGTTCCTGACATCAACGTACGTAAGGGCTTAATGTGCTTAATGAACAGAGAGCCTGCTGTTAAGTCTTACTATGGTGACCTTGCTGAGGTTATCGAGCGTCCTATGACACCTACCGTTGCTGAGTATCCTCATGATGCAAAGCCTTACTACTCATATGATCCTGCTAAGGCTCTTGAGTACTTCAAGGAAGCAGGTTACGAGCAGAAAGATGGTAAGCTTGTTAAGGATGGCAAGCAGTTAGTAATCAAGGTTGGTATCGGTGATGCTTCATCTCACCCTTCAACACCTATCCTTACTCAGATGGCTAATGATATGGCTGACATGGGTGCAGAACTTGTTGTTAACGATCTTCAGTTCTCAGTTCTTACAGACATGGTTCAGGGCGGCGAGCTCGACATGTGGGTAATGGCTTGGGGTAATGCTACAGACTGTGACAACACTCAGATGTTCGGCAGCAAGGGTGGTTCTAACTACCAGCACTACTACAGCGACGAAATCGATGCTCTTCAGGCTAAGATTCTTCAGACTGTAGATTTCGATGAGAGAGCAGCTTTAGTTGCAGAAGAACTTGACCTTATCATGGATGCAGCTATCTACATGCCTGTATACCAGAGAAAGAACATGGAGATCTACAACGCTACAACTCTCAACATCGATACACTCCCTGAGAGAACAACAACATACTATAACTACGCATCTCAGATTGAGAAGTTACAGATGAACTAAAATCAGTATATTAATTCTGATATATTTCAGTGGGAGATGCCTTGGGAAACCAAGGCATTTTCCGCTGATATTTTGTGTTATAGGGGAAATTAATAATTATATAAATCCCTGAAATGTTATACAAAACAGGAATATCGGATTAGAAATGGGGCTTTTATGAGACAGTATATTATTAAGCGAGTAGTTGTAAGCTTTATAGTGCTTTTCCTTGTATCTATTTTGCTATACAGTATCGCAAGATCTGTTCCCGGTGATTATGTAGCCAATGTTACCGGAGGAAATCCTAATATTACTCCGGAAATGCAGGAGAGAATGAGAGAGCTTTACGGCTTGGACAAGGGCATTTTAGAAGGATACATTTCCTGGCTTAGGGATGCTTTACATGGTGACCTTGGAACATCCTTTAAGTACCAAAAACCTGTTGTCGAAGTTATAAAGAATTATATGGCGCCTACGTTTGCATTGGCATTTATCTCCATGGTATTAGAGATTGCGCTTGCTATACCTCTTGGTATTATTGCCGCAAGAAAGCAGTATTCACTTACTGATTATTCTATTGTCGCAATTGCAATTTTGGGTATTTCACTTCCTTCTTTCTTCTTTGCATCGGTGCTCAGAAGATGGTTGTCCATAGGACTTGGCATTTTACCAATTTCAGGTATGGTTACAGCCAGAGCCAATTACCAGGGATTTGATTTATTCTTAGATTATGCTAAGCACTTTACTTTGCCTATTATCGTATTTGTTATTACAGGTATCGGAGGACTTCTCCGTTATGTAAGAACAAATATGTTGGAAGTATTGAGCGCAGATTATGTCCGTACCGCAAGAGCCAAAGGATTACCTGAGAGAAAGGTTATCGGTAAGCATGCTTTCCGTAACACCTTGATTCCTATCGTAACCATGGTTGGTGGTATGATTCCCGGACTTTTCTCCGGTGCCGTTATTACAGAGGGTATCTTCTCTCTGGAAGGTCTCGGAAGAGTAGCGCTTGATGCCGTATATAACGGTGATATCCCTTACCTTATGGGATTTAATATGTTTATTGCAGTGTTGACTTTAATCGGAACCCTTGTTTCGGATATTCTTTATGCGGTCGTTGACCCCCGTGTAAGATATTAGGAGGTGCATTATGGAAGACAATAAAGAATTATTAAAAAAGAACCTGCAAGAACAGGATGAATTTGAAAAGAATCAGGTTATTATGACCCCCGGTCAGCTTGTTGCAAAGAGATTCTTCAGAAACAAGCTTGCATGTGTAGGTGTTGCCATTATTATCGTTATGGCTCTTTTCTGTATTATCGGACCTTTCATTACTCCTTATGGTGAGTATGAGATCTTCTATAAAGATATGGCTACGGGTGAAGAACACCGTATGCAGGAGGAGCTTGATATGTCCCAGATGGGAATCAACGTTAAGGCTCCCATATCTGAGGCACACTGGCTTGGAACAGACCCTGACGGAAGAGACGTATTTACCCGTCTTATGTACGGCGGACGTATTTCCCTTACCGTAGGTTTTGTTGTAGTTATTATCGAGCTTATTTTGGGTATTATTTTAGGTGGATTGGCCGGCTACTATGGAGGCGCCGTTGACATGGTTATAATGCGACTGGTTGAGGTGTTCTATTCGCTGCCATTTATACCTATTATGTTGATCCTTTCTTCACTTTTCGTAGGATACAACATCTCTCCCCAGTATAAGATTTACTTTATTATGATTGTCATGGGTATCCTTGACTGGGCAGGTGTAGCAAGAAACGTAAGAGCGCAGATTCTCTCATTAAGAGAAATGGAATATATGCAGGCTGCAGAATCTACAGGTATCAAAACTTCCCGTAAGATTTTCAAGCACCTTGTTCCCAATACAATGCCTATCATTATCCTTATTGCAACCATGGACGTAGGATCTGTTATTCTTTATGAATCGGTTCTTTCATACCTGGGTGTAGGTATTGCATGGCCTTATGCTTCATGGGGTAATATGGCAAATACAGTTACGGATTCAATTATTCTGAAGAACTATCCCAATATTTGGGCACCTCCCGGAATTCTTATCCTTTTAACTGTTCTTGCATTCAACTTTATCGGTGACGGTATGCGTGACGCATTCGATCCCAGGATGAAAAGGTAGGTGACGCGCATGACTGCTAAAGAACAAAAGAAGCGTTTAAAAGAGATTAAGAAATTTAACGCTAAGAAGTATAAAGAATATAACAAGAATCAGAGAAGAAAAAGAGCTCCCGAATCAGAATATGTTACAAAGATGAATGACAATGACAACATCATTGAGTTCGATAACCTTAAGACATATTTCTACACCGATGTGGGAACAGTTAAGGCTGTCGACGGTGTAACCTTCGACATCAAAAGAGGTAAGACCATCGGTGTAGTAGGAGAGTCCGGATGCGGAAAGTCGGTTACATCCCTTTCTGTAATGGGACTTTTACAGGGCCCTACAGGTCAGGTGGCAGGCGGCTCAATAAGATTTAACCAGATTTCAAAGAACAGAGCGGTTGATCTTACCAAACTTCCCATAAAGGAATATGAGAAGATTCGTGGTAATGAGATTTCCATGATTTTCCAGGAGCCAATGACCACTCTTAACCCTGTATTTACCATCGGTGACCAGTTGATGGAGTGTATCGCTCTTCACAATCCTGACATGAAGAAGAAGGATGTTGAAGCAAGAGCTTTAGAGACTCTTGAAATGGTAGGAATCAAGAGAGACGGAATGCTTGATTTATATCCTCATGAGCTTTCCGGTGGTATGAGACAGCGTGTGGTTATTGCCATGGCTCTTTCATGTAATCCTCAGCTTATTATTGCCGATGAGCCCACCACAGCCCTTGATGTTACAATTCAGGCCCAGATTCTTGACCTTCTCAGAGAATTAAAAGATAAAATCAACGCATCCATTATGCTTATCACCCATGACCTTGGTGTGGTAGCAGAGATGGCAGATTACGTTGTTGTTATGTATGCCGGACGTGTTGTGGAGCAGGGTACTGCGGATGATATTTTCCATCACCCTTCACACCCTTATACAATCGGCCTTATGAAGTCAAAGCCCATGCTTGGCGAACAGGTTGAAAGACTTTACTCCATTCCCGGTAACGTACCTAACCCTATCAATCTGCCTGAGCATTGTTACTTCAAGAACAGATGCGAGATGTGTGTTGAGAAGTGTGAGGGTAAATATCCCGAATTAATCTCCCTTAGTGAGACACATAAGGTAAGCTGTTACCTTCGTGAAAATGAAGTAAAGGGGGAAAACTAAAATGAGTGATGTAAATTATGTAGTTGACGCCAAGGGCGTTAAAAAGTATTTCCCCATAAAATCCGGTCTTCTTCAGAAGACCATAGGACATGTCAGAGCTGTTGACGGTGTTGACATCAGAATTAAAGAGGGTGAAACCTTCGGACTCGTAGGTGAGTCAGGATGTGGTAAGTCAACACTTGGACGTACTCTTTTAAGATTGATTGAGCCTACCGAGGGTCAGATATCCATTAACGGAATGGATATGACAAAGCTTAAGAGAGAAGAGCTCAGAAAAGCCCGCCCTTCCATGCAGATGATATTCCAGGATCCCTTTTCATCACTGGATCCCAGAATGCCTGTAGGTGAGATTATAGGTGAGGCAGTAAGAGAGCACGGAATCGTACCCGCAAGTGAGTATCGTGATTATGTTCTTAAGATTATGGAGGACTGTGGTCTTCGTCCTTACTATATCGACAGATATCCTCACGAGTTCTCAGGCGGACAGAGACAGAGAATCTGTATTGCAAGAGCTTTGGCCCTCAATCCTAAGTTTATTGTTTGTGATGAGCCTGTTTCCGCACTTGATGTTTCTATCCAGGCGCAGATAATCAACCTCATGGAAGAACTGCAGGAGAAGAGAAATCTTACATACTTGTTCATTTCTCATGACCTTTCTGTTGTTCAGCATATTTCCGATACCATCGGTGTTATGTACCTTGGATCAATGGTTGAGAACGGCTCTACTGAAGATATTTTTGCAAATCCTTTACATCCTTATACAAAAGCTTTGTTCTCTGCAGTTCCCATTGCAGATCCGGATGTAAAGATGAACAGAATTCTTCTTGAGGGAGACATTCCTTCACCTGCAAACCCGCCCAGCGGCTGTAAGTTCCATACAAGATGTTCACAGTGTATGGAGATTTGTAAGAACAAAGTCCCTGAGGTTAAGGATATGGGCAACGGACATACAGTTGCATGTCATCTGTACAATAATTAATTGTTGCAATACCTTTGTATTTATGCTAAACTGTCTTTTGTGTGACGCATTAGGAGGTTTATCCAATGGAAGTTTTAAGATTAATATTGACAATAGTTTTCATAATTGTTTGTCTTGCTTTAATAGTTTTGGTTTTAATGCAGGAAGGAAAGTCAGCAGGCTTAGGAGCTATCAGCGGTGCTGCAGAGACATACTGGGGTAAGAACAAGGGCCGTTCCATGGAGGGCGCACTTGTTAAGATCACCAAGGTTTTGGCAGTTTTGTTTATGGTTTTGGCTGCAGTACTTAACATTTCAAGATTTTAATTGATTGCATTTATTTGACCACTCTTCAAGCAAGAGTGGTCATTTTTTTGCTATAATTCAGATATGGGTAAGAAGAAAGAAACTAAAGAGAAAAAGAATAAGAATAAAAAAGTCAGCAAAGAGCAGGAGCTCCTTAATTCCTTCGTGGGAACTTTCTGCGGTACCGAGGGTGGCTTTGGCTTTGTTACTGTAGAGGGTTTCGACCAGGATTTCCACATCAGTGAATCCAGGGTTAACGGAGCCATACATAAGGACACGGTTGAAATCAGGTATCTTAGAAGCAAGAAGGGCGGAAGACCCGAAGCTGAAGTGGTCAGAGTCATTGAACGAGGAATCAAGCAGGTTGTTGGTACCTTTGAGAAATCCAAGAATTATGGGTTCGTGAGCTGCGATGATAAGAAAATCCCCTTTGACGTATTTATAGCTAAGGAGAACTCAAAAGGAGCTGAAGACGGCTCAAAGGTCGTTGCAACCATAATTAATTATGGCGACGGAAAGAAAAGTAATCCGGAGGGTGCAATCACCGAGGTCCTTGGACACATAGATGAACCCGGTGTTGATATTCTCGCTATTGCCAAGGGACTTGATATTCCTACGGAATTTCCCGGAAAGGTTCTTAAGCAGGCAGAGAAGGTAGCGAGCGAAGTGAGCCTTGCCGATATGGCAGGAAGGTCTGATTTAAGAAAGATTACCATGGTGACCATAGACGGTGAGGACACCAAGGATTTTGATGATGCAGTTAGCCTTGAAAAACTTAGAAAGGGTCACGTGAGACTGGGCGTCCACATTGCGGATGTTGCCAACTATGTTCAGGAAGGGTCAGCCCTTGATAAGGAAGCTTTAAAGAGAGGTACCAGTGTTTATCTTTTGGACAGGGTTATTCCCATGCTTCCCTTTGCGTTATCAAACGGAATGTGTTCCCTTAATGCAGGGGAAGACAGACTTGCCTTAACCTGCTTCATGGAAATCGACAAAGAAGGAAATATCGTTTCTCACAGTATTGAAGAGAGCGTTATCAACATAAACAGGCGACTTACCTACAATCAGGTCCAAAAGCTTTTTGATAAGGATAAGGCCACAGTCAGAGATTTAAGACATTTGAAAAAAATGCTGTTTCTCATGAAGGACACGGCCGAATTACTCAGAGCTAAGAGAGGACAGGAAGGTTCTGTGGACTTTGATTTGCCCGAAAGCAAGATTAAGCTCAATGCAGCCGGGATTCCTGTTTCCATTGAACCCTACATCAGAAATGATGCCACGAGACTAATTGAGGATTTCATGCTGGCAGCCAACACAACTGTGGCGGAGCATTTTTACTGGCAGGAGGCCCCCTTCCTTTACAGAGTTCACGGAGCTCCGGAGCCTGAGAAGATGGAGAAGCTGGCCACCTTTATAAGGAACTTTGGCTATTTCCTTAAGAAGTCAGGCAGGAATAGTGATACAATAGGGAAGAGTATTCATCCCAAGGAAATACAGAAACTTCTTAAGTCTGTGGAGGGTACTCCCGAGGAGACCCTTATCAGCAAGCTTACATTAAGAAGCATGCAAAGAGCAAAGTATTCCGATTCTTGCGACGGACATTTCGGACTTGCTTTTAAGTATTACACACATTTCACGTCTCCTATAAGAAGATATCCCGATCTTCAGATTCACCGTATAATTAAGGATTCCTTGAGGGGAAGGCTGAATTCTGAGAAGATGGACCATTACAGAGACATTCTCCCCGGCGTTGCCAAGCTTTGTTCGGAGTATGAAAGAAGAGCAGATGAGGCAGAACGTGAAGCTGAGAAGCTTAAGAAGGTTGAATATATGGAAGGCTTCATTGGCCAGACATTTGACGGCGTCATAAGCGGTATCACCAAATGGGGAATATATGTGGAACTTCCCAATTCCGTTGAGGGGCTGATTCATATTTCGAAGCTTGTGGGAGATTACTTCTACTACAATGAGCAGACCTATGAGATGATAGGTGAAAGCACAGGCAAGAAATACAGACTGGGAGAGGAAATCAGCGTAAAGCTTTTGGATGTTGATGTTAAACAAAGAACCATAGACTTTGTTCCCGTAAGGGAAGGTGAAGAAGTCGACTGGGAAAGGTATTTGGACAGATAGATGAAAGAACAGGGAATGAAACTTGTTGCAAACAACAAGAAGGCCTATCATGATTATTTTATCGAAGAGAAATATGAGTGTGGCATTGAACTTCACGGCACGGAGGTGAAGAGTCTTCGCCTCGGAAAGTGCTCGGTAAAGGAATCTTTCATACGAATTGAGAAGGGTGAGGTATGGGTTTACGGCATGCATATAAGCCCCTATGAACAGGGTAACATTTTCAACGTGGATGCCATGAGACCCAAGAAGCTTTTGATGCACAAGTATGAGATAAACAAACTTGGCGCAAAGGTTGCCGAACAGGGTGTAACCTTAATTCCTCTTCAGGTTTACTTTAAAGACGGAAGAGCCAAAGTTGAAATAGGCCTGGCTAAAGGTAAGAAACTCTACGATAAGAGAGCTGATATCGCCAAGAAGGACCAGTTAAGAGAGGCACAGAAGGAATTTAAAATCAGAAATCTCGGATAATTAGCTTTGTTGACTCACATCTTCTTGTGATATATAATTTTATTATAACTAAATATGGGGTAGTCATGGTTTCGACAGGGATCTTGCAGCTGGAGAAGCTATCCGCAGGCGATGCGTCAAATCGCAAACCTAAACTAAACGCTGATAATAAATTAGCATTAGCTGCCTAAGCAGCTTTGTCCGCCTTAGTGCACCTACACATTAAGAACCGGGCATCGACTCTGTAGGAAACGACGTATGTTAAGCTTTGCGTATACGGGCGTATTATGAAGCTACCAAGAATATGAGGGTGTTTGTTTCCTCATATTTAAGGGAATGGGGCTTGCCCAAGATAACAAACTATGATAGTAGAAGGACAGGGAATGGGTTTTTGGACACGGGTTCGACTCCCGTCTACTCCACTAATAATGATTGGGGAAGGTTTTTGGCTATGGCAGATGTATTGAATTTCAAATGCCCTTGTTGTGGGGCTAATTTACCGTTTAACGGTAAAGCCGGGGAACTCGTTTGTGAGCATTGCGAAGCTCATTTTACAATGGAGCAGGCCAAGGCAGCCGAGGAGGCTGAGCTTGCCCATTCAAGTGAATCTAACATGGTATGGAGCACTGCTAATCAGCAGGTGATTAATGATGAGAACGGTAAGGTGAAGGGTTATAAATGCCCTAACTGCGGTGCCGAAATGGCTGCAGATGAGAACACCGCTGCTACGGAATGCCCTTATTGCGGCAATCCGGCTGTCATCCCTCAGTCTTTTGAGGGATTCTATCGCCCTGATTTGGTGGTGCCTTTTTCTATTGATAAAAGACAGGCGATAGACTCGCTTCTTTCATTTACCAAGGGCAAGAAACTTTTACCCAAATCATTTACTGACAGAAACAGACTGGAAGAGATTACAGGCCTTTACGTTCCCTTCTGGCTTTTTTCCTGCCATGCAAACGGCTTTGTTACCTATGATGCGGTTAAGGAAGAGAGAAGTGAAGATGCCAACTATCGTTATGTTAAGAAAGATCATTATACGGTAGTTCGAAAGGGTGAAATGGATTTCGAGAGGATTCCTGTTGATGCTGCCACGAGAATGGATGACAACACAATGGATTCCTTAGAACCTTACGATTTTACCAAAGCGGTAGAATATGACGCTGCATATTTCAGCGGATATCTGGCTGATAAATATGATGTTGACCAGAAGGATGCGGTACCCAGAGCCAACGAGAGAGTGAAGAACACCTTTAAATCCAAGATGCGTGAGGCGGTCAAGGACTATAAGGAGGTTATAGAGAAGGCTGAGAGCATTCAGCTTTCAAACACAAAGGCAGAGTACGCCATGCTTCCCGTCTGGCTTATGTCCACAAGCTACGAGGGAAAGGTTTATTCCTTCGGTATTAACGGACAATCCGGAAAGATGGTTGGAAGTCTTCCCGTGGATAGGGGAAAGAAATTTAAGTACTTGTGTATCGGAACTTTGATTGCCTTTGCCATTCTTTCTGTACTTGCCTATTTCCTCGGCGCATACAGAGGCTTTTCCGCAAAGGGAGAGACCATTGCTTTTGTTTTAGCGATTATTATAGGCCTTATTTATTCGGCGGCGTTAAAGGCCTCAATGAATACTGTTTCAAAGAAATACTCGGCAGGTGAATACCTGTTGGAGAAATCCCTTAAGATGGGCGTACCTGTAGACAGATTTATTTTCACCAAAACGGAAAAGACTGCCAAGACTACAAAACAGTAATGATAGGAATTCTCTATTCAGAAGTTAACTTCATATGTATTGTAATAATGGCAATTATAGCCATAAGCGTATTTTTCTCCGGCGAAAGCAAAGTTGATAAATACGTTTTGGCTTTACTTACCTTTTTTTGCTTTATTATGTTCTCTGCTGACTCGGTTTGGGCACTTGCTGACAATGGAGTCATTCCAAGGACATATAATCTTATTTATACTTCCAATTTCTTATATTTCTTTTTCTCAGGCTTTGTGGGGCTGGGCTGGTACTACATTTCCGAAAGTCTGTATTTTGGCAACAAAGATTTTTTCCATAAGAGATGGAAAAATCTTCTGATCCACATCCCCGCATTTATTATCATAATTCTAACCATTACCAATGTATGGACAGGATCCTTGTTCTATATTGATGAGAATCTTAACTATCACAGGGGCAATCTGCACTTTATTCAGGCTTGCTGCGGATATTTCTATGAGTTTTATGTTGTTGTAAGGGGAATAATCAACTATGCAAAGATTAAGGACAATCTGATTAAGAAGCGTATCAAGAAGGCAATAGTTTTTTTGACGGTTCCTCTGCTTGGAAGCGCATTTCAGGCCTGGCTTGGTTCGATACCGGCTCTTTGCGTGGGCACAACTCTGGCAGAGCTTTTGATGTATACATACATCACCACATATGAAAGAGAAAAATTCATTATTGAAAAGGGAGAAAAAGAAAGAGGCATTATTGAACAGGCCCTTTCAAGCATCCTCTATTCATACAGGGAAATTTACTTTATTCAGTTCAGAGAACGTTCCATCAACATGATTTATCCCACCTATGTGTCTGACAGGTTTGAGTACAATTACGAGACCATAAGCAAGGACAGAATAGACAGCATTCCCGAGGACGAAAATAACATAGGTGAGATTACGCAGTTTTTTGACTTAAACAGAGCAAGAATCGAGCTCATGAGTCACGACAGCGTAGAGTGTAAATACAGTGTACGTATCGGAGAAGAAGAAAGAGAATGGCAGAGTGCCACGTTTATTATTCAGGAGAAGCAGGGAAGTATTCCGGTTTCTGCATTCCTCACCATAAGAAGCATTCAGGATCTTTTAAGTAAGGAACAGGATGCCAAGAAGAAGCTGGAAGAGGCTTTGGCCATGGCTGAGTCCGCAAATAAGGCAAAAAGTGTGTTCCTTAATAACATGTCTCACGATATAAGGACTCCCATGAATGCCATCCTGGGCTTTGCCGATATTGCCAAAAAGGAAATGGATGACAAGGCAAGACTTGAAGAGTGCTTAAGCAAAATCATCCTTTCGGGCAAAGATCTGCTTAACCTTATTAACGATATCCTTGACATGTCCAGTATCGAAAGCGGAAAGGTTAAGTTTAACCATGTGGCTACCTCTGTAAAGGGCCTGGCTGAAAGCATCAGAGATATGTTTGCAAACGAGGCAGAGAAGAAACAGATTAACTTCTTTGTAAACTATGATGAGATTACAAACGATTATGTATACTGCGATGAATTAAGAGCAAAACAGGTAGTAATTAATATTGTAAGTAATGCCTTTAAATATACCCCAATGGGTGGAACTGTTTCACTGACAATCAGGCAGTATCCCCTTATCAAAGAGGGCTTTGCCAAATATGAGTTGGTGGTGCAGGACAATGGTATCGGTATGAGCAAGGAATTCAAAGAGCAGATCTTTGATTCTTTCTCAAGAGAAAGAAGTGCAACCCTTAGCGGTATTCAGGGCACAGGCCTTGGAATGGCAATCGTTAAGAAGATTATTGATATGGTTGACGGCGAAATCGATGTGTGGAGTGAAGTTAACGTCGGAACCAAGATAACCATAAGACTTGTTATTAAGACGGCAGAGAAGGAAGAAGAGTTAAAGACTGACGAACCGGAGGAGAATTACGACTTTACCGGAAAGAAAGTTCTTTTGGTTGAGGACAATGAGCTTAACAGGGAAATTGCCGAAGCAATTCTGAGTGAAGTGGGTATTCAGGTTGAGAGCGTCGTAAACGGTCAGGAAGCTGTGAACCGTATGGCAGATGCCAAGCCCGGAGAGTTTGACCTGGTTCTTATGGACATTCAAATGCCTGTTATGGATGGATATACGGCGACTACAAAGATAAGGGAATTGGAAGATCCTGCGGTTGCATATATTCCCATTGTTGCCATGACGGCTAATGCCTTTGACGAGGACAGGAAGGAAACCATGAATATGGGCATGAACGGCCACATCTCAAAGCCCATCGATATAGACGAAATGCTTTCCACCATGAAGAAATGCATGGGATTGTAGTAAATAATCAAATTATTAGAAAATTGTTTACTTTAAGCATGAATTGATGTATAATATTCCAAAGTGTATAAGTGTATAAGTGTATCAGGGAGGAGACCATGAAAGACAAAGCCAGGATAATGGTTGTAGATGATTCAGTTTATATGCGCGAATTAATTGAAGATATACTGCTGGAAGATGGATACGAGGTCATGCAGGCTGCCGACGGCGCAGAGATGTTGGATAAAATAGAAAAATTTGCACCCCAGGTGGTATTTATGGATGTGGTAATGCCCAATCAGAACGGAATTGAGATAACCAGTTCTCTGAAGGCTAAATACCCGGACATAAAGATTGTAATATGTTCTGCACATAATAATCTTGCCATCCAGAAGAAAGCGTTGGAAAGCGGAGCAGACATGTTCTTGCCGAAACCATTCGATGCCAACAAAATTGAGAAGATTGTGAAAGGTTTTACAGCAAAGTAGTCATGAGGCGCCGCTTTATAAGCGGCGCTTATTACTTAACAAAAGATATAAGGGAGAGTTATGAATAAAGAATTTCAAGTAGATGCATTTGTTTTTGTCACAAAAGAAGACGCTGAAAGAGCGGCGAAGGAAAAGAAGCAGGTGGCTTATATCAAGTCACATATGGATATGAGCTCATTTGATAAGGTTAAAGCCCTGTATGAGAAGTCCAATAAGGAGCGTTTGTTCAGAACGCCCATCGGGCTTGCGTTTATGCAGGACCTTTATAATGCTCTGATTAAGGGCGGAGCCAACCCTGACGAATTGCTTCCGGTTTTTGTGCAGGCCAGCTTTGATCAAAGACTCAGGCCTCAGACTGTGTCCGAAAAGCAGAACGAGATGTTTAAACAAAAGCAGGAGAAGCTTCGTACAAATCACAAAATATCTCTTATAATGAATGTGGTTCTTCTGGTTGCCGTTATAGTTATGTTTGTGATTACCATTAAGAGTGACAATCCCAACATTTTAAATTATGAGACAGCCATTCAAAACAGATACTCTGCATGGGAACAGGAACTTAATGACAGAGAAAAAGCCATTAAAGAGAAAGAACTTGAACTTATACGAAACTGATATAAGAAGGTGGATTTATTTTGAACAATAAAAAGATATTGGTTGTAGATGATGAATCCAGAATGAGAAAACTGGTTAAGGATTTCCTTGTGAAAGACGGTTATACTGTTTTGGAAGCCGGAGACGGTCAGGAGGCATTGGATGTTTTTTATGCCAACAGTGATACCGACCTTATAGTTTTGGATGTGATGATGCCGAAGCTTGACGGCTGGGAAGTCTGCAAAGAAATCAGAAGTAACTCAAAAGTCCCGATTATTATGCTTACTGCAAAGTCAGAAGAGCGAGATGAACTTCTTGGATTTAACCTGGGAGTTGATGAATATATTTCAAAGCCCTTCAGCCCAAAGATACTGGTGGCAAGAATCGCAGCGATTCTTAGAAGAACCTCAGGAGATGGGGAAGATGAGAAATTTGAACTGGGAGGCATCGTTGTAGACAAATCTGCCCATACCGTCACGGTGGATGGTGAGGAAGTGGAATTAAGCTATAAGGAATTTGAACTTTTAACATTCTTTATGGCCAACAAAGGGATTGCCCTTTCCAGGGAGAAGATTCTTAACAATGTGTGGAACTATGATTATTTCGGCGATGCCAGAACCATTGATACCCACGTTAAAAAGCTTCGAAGCAAGTTGGGAGAGAAGGGAAATCTCATAAGTACCATATGGGGAATGGGTTATAAATTTGATGCTTGACATTTGGGATATATTTGATAAAATATAATTTGACAAAATTCAAAACATCAACCAGACTAAAGGAGGATTAATATGAGTTTCTATGATTATAGTGTTTTAGCACCCGATGGATCAGAAGTATCAATGAAGGATTTTGAAGGAAAGGTTGTATTGGTTGTTAATACAGCCACCGGCTGTGGCTTTACTCCTCATTATAAAGATCTTGAAGAAATGTACGAGAAGTTTCATGACAGAGGATTTGAAATAGTAGATGTTCCCTGTAATCAGTTTGCAGGTCAGACCCCCGGAACAGATGAAGAAATTCATGAATTCTGCAGTCTGAAGTACAATACAAAATTCCCTCAGATGAAGAAGTCTGACGTTAACGGCGAGAATGAATTGCCCTTATTCAGATTCCTCAAGGACGAGAAGGGATTTGAAGGTTTCGGAAAGGGCCCCACAGCTCTTGCCATGAGTGCAATGCTTAAGAAGATCGACAAGGATTACAAGAGCAATCCCGATATCAAGTGGAACTTTACCAAGTTTGTTGTGGACAGAAAAGGAAACGTAGTTGCCCGCTTCGAGCCCAGCATGAAAATGTCCGAAGTTAGTAAGTGCGTTGAGTCATTATTGTAGTATAATAGAGTAACAGAAAATGATTTTTGGAGGAAGAAATGGCAGAAACCTACGAACAACTGAGACTTAAAATTCAGCTTTGCTTTCCCTTATATGCATGCTCCAGGAAGATTGTGAACTCCTATACACCCTTCCTTAAGCCTTTGGGATTAACATATACCCAATACATCGTTTTCCTTGTGCTGTGGGAGGAAGGCAGTTCAACAGTAGGTGAACTCGGAAAGAAGCTATTCCTTGATGAAGGCACATTGACACCTCTTCTTAAGAAGATGGCCGATAAAGGTTACGTCAAGAGAACACGTCTTAAAGAGGATGAAAGAGTAACTCGGATTTCACTTACACCTGAAGGAGAAGCTCTCAAGGAAAAGTGCAAGGATATTCCCTATAAGATTGCGGAAACGGTTACACCCCTCAATAAGAAAGATGCAACAGATTTGTATAGAATTCTATATAAAATGCTGGAGAATCAGGACGGGGATAACAAATGAGTGTTAATGAGTTTGCCGGAAACGAGAAGGCAAGAGAGAAGATAATTGTCCAAACGGGTATCATCGGGATAATCGTCAATCTTTTGCTTGCCGGTTTTAAGGCGGTAATAGGATTGGTATCAGGGTCCATTGCAATTGTTATGGATGCGGTAAACAACACTTCAGACGCCCTAAGCTCCCTCATCTCCATAATCGGAGCAAAGCTTGCATCGAAGGAACCGGACAGAAAGCATCCATTTGGATATGGCAGAATTGAGTATCTGAGTGCCATGATTATTTCACTGATTGTTCTCTATGCCGGAATAACATCCTTTACAGAATCGGTTAAGAAAATCATTAATCCAACCACACCGGATTATTCTACGGCATCCCTTGTGATAGTTTTTGCAGCTGTGTTTGTAAAGATTTTTCTTGGGAAATACGTTAAGGGCAAAGGAGAGCAGGTTAATTCGGACTCTCTTATAAATTCCGGTAAGGATGCACTGCTTGATGCGGTTATTTCCACCGGAACCATTATCGCAGCTTTGATTTTCATCTTCACGGACGTTTCTTTGGAAGCATGGCTTGGTGCCATTATATCCCTCGTAATTATCAAGTCCGGCGCTGATATGATTAGGGAGACCATTTCGGAGATTCTTGGCGAACCCGGTGAAATCTCCCTTATCACAAATATCAAGAAAAGCATTGCAGCTTTCCCGGAGGTTTCCGGGGCCTATGATCTGGTGCTTCACAACTATGGTCCGGATACATATAACGGTTCTGTACATATCGAAGTTCCTGACACCCTGTCTGCTGAGAAGCTTGATAAGCTTACCAGAGACATTACAACTGAAATATACACAAAGTATAATGTGCTGCTTACTGCAGTAGGAGTATATTCATATAATACCGGTGACGAACGAATAATCGCTATCAAGGAAAAGGTTAAAAAAGTAGTCCTTGCTCAGGAATATGTTCTTCAGATGCATGGCTTTTACCTTGATGAGGAAGAGAAATATATGCGTTTCGATGTGGTGGTGAGCTTTGATGCCCCCAGTAGAAATGCAGTTTATGAAGGGATACTTCATGATTTAAAGGAGACTTTTCCCGATTATGATTTTATAGTCGCCATGGATATTGATTTTGGCGGCCTGAATCGAGGCTAGATTTTGAAACATTCAATAAAGAGGCAGTTTGCCGGAATATTTATAGGGTTGATGTTTGGCACAATCTTGTTGTGCTTTATCATCAACTCTTTTTATCTTGAAAAATACTATATATCCAGGAAGATTAAAGCAATCCACGAAGCCTATGATGCCTTAAAAGAAGCGGCCAAGGATGGGGATTTGGAAACAGACGCTTTTGGCAGAGATTTAAATGCCATCTGCATCAAGTATAATTTAAGCCTCCTGGTTATGGATATGGATTCCAGAATTACCATCTGCGTTGGCGCTGAGAAGGAGTTCATGCAGTCTGTTTTGTACCAGAGCATATTTGAGCAAAGGCATCCGGAAGAAGAGATTGAGATTTACGAGAATGAGGATAAAACTGAGTACTATATTCTCCAGAATGTGCCCGATGCCAGATCGGAACTTAATTATCTTCAGATGTGGGGCATGTTTGATACGGAGCATTTCTTTATGCTTCGAAGTTCTGTGGAGAGTATTAAGGAGAGCGTAAATACCGCCAACAGATTCCTGGCCATAACCGGTCTTTTGACTGCGATTCTCGGAGGATTGATTATCTATTTTGCCACCGGTAAAATTACGGGCCCCATAAGGAATCTTACAGATATCTCCGAAAGGATGACCAATCTGGATTTCACCGCCAAGTATGAAGGAGAGGGTAAAAACGAAATTTCTACTCTCGGAGAAAACATTAATAAGATGTCAGCCACTCTGGAGAGAACCATTACCGAATTAAAGAAGGACATTGAAGAAAAAGAGAAGATCGACGAGATGCGCCGGGAGTTCCTTTCAAATGTCACTCATGAACTGAAAACTCCCATAGCATTGATTCAGGGTTATGCCGAAGGTTTAAAGGAAAATGTCAATGAGGATGAGGAAAGCAGGAATACATACTGTGACGTAATTATTGACGAAGCCTCGAAGATGAATGAAATGGTTAAGAAACTTCTTAACCTGAATGAACTGGAGAACGGGGCCGATATTCTTAATCCCGTGGAATTCGATCTTTCTGAACTGATAAGGAACTATCTTGTCAAAACCGATGTGCTTGTGGAACAAAACGGCATAAAGGTAATTAATAACTGTACTGAGCCCTGCGTTGTTCTGGCAGATGAGTTCATGACAGAGGAGGTTCTAGCCAACTATTTTACCAATGCGGTAAATCATTCGAAATATGATAAGAAAATAGAAATAAAAGCTGCAAGGCTTATGAACGGAAATGTAAGGATTTCCGTTGTCAACTCCGGAGACCCCATTCCCGAGGACAGCCTGCCCCATATTTGGGAGAAGTTTTATAAGGTTGACAAAGCAAGAACCAGAGAGTATGGTGGCAGTGGCGTTGGGCTATCAATAGTAAAGGCCATAATGGAGGCCATGGATAAGCCCTACGGTGTGATTAATTATGAAAATGCCGTGGAGTTCTACTTTGAACTTCAGTGCATTAACGGTTCGGAAGGAAGATAACAGAATTTGATAGTTAATGAAGACAGAACATTAGAGAAAGTTGTTCTTGCAGGAGTTGATACAGGCGAGGACGAAAACTTCGAGCTCTCCCTTGAAGAGCTGGAGGATCTGGCCAAGGCCTGTGACATGGAAGTCATGGGTGCTGTCACCCAAACGGTTTCGGAAATAAATAAAGCAACATGCATGGGAGCAGGCAAGGTTGAGTTCCTTAAAGAGTTTGCAAGAGATATGGAGGCTGAAACGGTAATTTTTGACAATACCCTAAGCCCCATGCAGATGAAGAATCTGCAGGATGAACTTGGACTTGCCGTTATGGACAGGACTGGATTAATACTTGAAATCTTTAACAGAAGGGCCGGCAGCAACGAGGCAAAGCTCCAGGTTGAAAGTGCAAGACTTAAGTATATGCTCCCTAGACTTGCCGGAATGAGAACGAACCTTGGAAGACAGGGCGGCGGATCCGGATCCAGAAGTAACAAGGGTGCCGGTGAAAAGAAGATAGAGCTGGACAGACGTGCCATTGAACATCGCATTTCTGTTTTGAGAAAAGAATTAAAAGAAGTATCCAAGGATAAAGAGACCCAGAGAAAGAAAAGACAGAATGACAGTATAAGACAGGTGGCTCTCGTTGGTTACACCAACGCAGGTAAATCTACTATATTAAACAGTATGGTAGATTGCTTCGGTGAAGCTAAGGATAAAAAGGTATTTGAGAAGGATATGCTTTTTGCAACACTGGATACATCTGTAAGGAAGATCAGTATTAAAGATAAGGAAGATTTTTTCCTGTCAGATACTGTCGGCTTCATACATAAATTGCCCCACGGGCTGGTTGAAGCCTTTAAATCTACTTTGTCGGAAGTATTGCAGGCGGATCTTCTTTTGCATGTTGTGGATTTCTCGGATGAGAACTTTAAGCAGCACATTAATGTTACCAAAGAGACCCTTAATGAAATCGGTGCCGGCGGTATTCCTACCATATATGTATATAACAAATGCGATAAGAAACCTGGCATATATAAAGACAGCGATGATTCCTTATATATAAGCGCCAAAAACAAAGGGGATATCGAAAGACTTACCAATGCCATTTGCGAGAAGCTGTATTCAGATTATGAGGAGTGCGAGTTTTATCTTCCTTATTCCATGGGAAGTGCCCTTAACGTTATGCGAAATAAAGGACGCATAATCGAGTCGGAGTACAGGGATGACTGTATTTTTGTAAAAGCCAATTGTTCCAAGGCATTAAAGGAGAGTTACTCTGACTTTCTTGTGATGAAAGAATCGGTATGATATACTTAATTTGCTATTAATCATTTTTTGAAGGGATATATAAATGAAGAAGAAATCATTTTTACCTGTCAAAATATTGGTTGCAACTCTTGTCTTTGCATTTTCCTTTGCAGGATGTGATCTGGATCCTATGCCTACATTAACTGAAGAGGAAAGACAGGAGGTCTCTCAGTATGCAGTGGGAATTCTTATGAAGTATGATTCCCATCATAAGAACAGACTCTTAAGCGACAAGGAGCTGGAGGCGGAACTGACAAGGTTAAAGACTCTTGCGGATAACAAGGTTAATGCCGAAGTATACGCCAGACAGTCCAAGGCTCTAAAGGAAAAAGAAAAAGAAGAGAAGAAACAGGCCCTTGAGAATACGCCTACGGTTGACAATGCAACCGGAACCGGCACAACTGCTCCTGTGTATGTGGAGGAGTTTTTGGGACTGGATGGAGTCAATATAAGATATACGGGATATGAAGTTCATCCGGACTCTTATCCTGAAGCGGGAGAGGGATTATACTTCTCAGTGCCTGCGGCAACAGGCAAGGACCTTTTGGTCTTAAACTTTGATCTTACCAACGTAAGTGGTGAGACAAAGGACATTGATATGATGGCCACCAATGCAACATTCCTTATTTCTGTTAACGGTGGCAATACCAAATTTGCTGAACAGTCACTGCTTCTTAATGACCTTGGTACATTCAAAGGGACTTTGGCAAGCGGACAATCAGAATCTCTTGTACTGATAGCGCAAATAGATGAAGTTTTATCCTCGGATATTTCTTCTGTAGGGGTTTCTATTCAAAGTGAGTCAAAAATTGCGACAACTCGACTTGATTAACCCAATAATTTGTTATTTTGAACACACAATTTAAACATCTTGATTTAAAAAAGCCCCGATTTTCGGGGCTTTTTTGACACACCCGGCCGGTTTTGAAAATTTTTTCAAAAAAAGTGAAAATTATTGTTGACATTATTATTTGAGGGTGATATAGTAGTCATTGTCGCGAGCGGGACACCGCTTAAGACGCAGTACCTTGACAAATGAACAACAATGCAACCCTGAAACAATTCCTAAAAATTGTTC
>CAMVID010000013.1:0-86210 GCA_947167445.1 uncultured Lachnospiraceae bacterium | reverse complement strand
ACTACATGTACCTTGTAGCTCGTCACTCAGGAAATGCTGAGTTCGATGCAGCTTACACCCAGGAGAACGGCGGTACCTTCACAAGCCCTGCATTTATCTATGCCGGCGAGAAGATCCAGGATTGGGTTAAGAAGGGTTACTTCCCTGATGGCGTTAACTCACTTTCAGCAGATGACAACCAGGACAGAGCACTTCTTTATGACGGATCTGCAGCAATGATGCTTCACGGTCAGTGGCAGGTTGGCGGTATCAAGGCTGATAACGAAGAGTGGTACAACGAGAACATCGGCGTATTCCGTTTCCCTGAGGATTCAGAAGCTAAGGCAGCAGGCGTTCCCCAGAACGTAGAAATCGGTACAGCAATCGGTATGGGTATGACATTCAACTGCTTCAAGGAAGACGGTTCCGTTGACCAGGATAAGCTTGATGCATGCTTCGTACTTGCAACTCAGTACTTCAACGATGATACCTACAATGCAGCACAGGTAGCAGCAGGAACAGTTCCTTCAATCAAGGGCTTCAACGAGAACATTGACGATCCTAACAACAAGTACTGCATCGACGTATTCTTCAATGCTTCAAACGTTCAGCTCTGGTACGATCAGTACCTTCCCGCTTCTGTTACAGAAGTACACAAGAACTGCATGACAGAACTCTTTGGTCTTGAGAAGACACCTGAAGAGATCGGCGAAGAGCAGGATGCAGCAATGCAGAAAGCACTGGCTGAATAGTGTATAATCAATTTGTAACGATTAGTAATCTAAGCTGCGGCTGGATTTAGAAACCGCTGCCCGCAGGAGCTATGTTTCCTGCGGGCAGTTTTTCAGGAGGAACGAAATGGAGAAGGGTAGTAATGTAGGGCTCGCCAAGGCCAGAGCCAGAAGCACGGCCAAGGCGGCAACAGTATTCCTGCTACCGGCGCTGGTACTTATAGCTGTTTTTATAGTGTATCCCGTATTCGATACGTTTGCTATCAGCGGATTCAAATGGAACGGTATTTCAGCCGACAGGATTTTCATAGGAATCGACAACTGGAAGGAACTTATTAAAGATGAGATGTTTTGGAAATCCTTCAAACACAATCTCATAGTAATGGTTTTCTCTATTCTGTTGCAGATTCCCATTGGCATGGCTCTGGCAACATTCCTTGATGCCGGAGGCAAGAAATTTAATATTTTTAAAATCATATGGTTTCTACCATATCTCATGAGCTCGGTTGCAATCGCATTCTTATTTGTATATGCACTGGCAACCAACGGCGGTCTGATTTCTTCTTTGGCTACTTTGATTAAGGGCCAGAGAACCACAGTTGACCTTTTGGGAACTGCACCCAATGCTCTCTACACCATAATCGGTGTTATGGCATGGCAGTTCACTCCCTTTTATATGGTTTACTTTATTGCCGGATACGGAAATATTGACACAACCATTTATGAGGCAGCCATTATAGATGGCGCAACGAGAGGACAGTATATTCGTCACATTGCGATACCTCTTCTCGGACCGATTTTCAAGACGGCATGCACAATGTCGCTTATCGGATCACTTAAGTATTTTGATATGATCTGGAACATGACCCAGGGTGGACCTGCGGGTACCACAGAACTTATGGCAACCTACATGTACAAGCTGTCCTTCCAGCAGTTCAATATGGGATACGGCTCCACGGTTGCAGCGGGAATGTTCATTTTAATTACGGCTATAGCGCTTCTCTTTAACAAAGTATTCAAGGTTAAGGAGGACTATTGATATGACAGACAATAATAAGACAAACACCATGGGACAGACTAAGGAAGTTGATTACCGCAAGGAGAAAATTAAATCAAGGATAGCTTGGACCTTTGCCATTATCCTGGCACTTATCTGGCTTGCACTTACCCTTACACCTTTCTTCTTCATGATAATGAACTCTTTCCGTAAGCAGTTCGACATGCTGCAGCAGGGCGTATTCCATCTTCCGGACCCGTGGATTATTGAGAACTATATTGAGGTTGTTACCCACGGATTCTTCGGATATTTCCTTCGAAGCGTGATAGTAGTAGGCGTTTCGCTTGTGCTTATGCTGGTTATTTCGGCATTTGCAGCTTATCCGCTTTCAAGAATGAAATTCAAACTGAATCCTTTCATATATGCGGGAATAGTGGCAATGATGTCCGTTCCCATGCACGTAACATTGATTCCTGTATTCAAGCTTACGACTGCAGTGGGACTTTATGATTCCTACTGGTCTTTGATAGGACCTTACGTTGCATTCGCGCTTCCTATGTCAGTTTTCATTCTGACTGCATTTATGAAAACAATACCCAAGGAGATAGAGGAGTCTGCAGAAATTGACGGCTGCAACCGCTACCAGAATTTCTTCAGAATGATACTTCCCCTTTCCAAATCAGGATTGTCAACTCTTGCAATCTACAACGGAGTTTCAATGTGGAACGAATTCGCTTTTGCCAATACATTCCTCAACTCCCCCAACCAGAAGACTCTGCCTCTGGCACTGGGACAGTTCAAGGGTGAACACTCACTGAATATTCCGATTAATATGTCGGTTTTGACACTTTCGGTTCTGCCCATGATTATTCTGTTCATCATTTTCCAGGACAAGCTGGTTAAAGGTATGATGGCCGGAGCTGTTAAGGGCTGATTGGTTTGTTTTATAAAGTTGGAGGGTATTTATGATTATTTATGTTGATGTTAATGCGCCACATGACGGTAACGGAACCAAGGCTCTGCCCTTTAGAAGAATCAATGAGGCAGCAGCCATTGCCAAGGCCGGCGATGAGATTATTGTAGCTCCCGGAACCTACAGGGAATATGTAAATCCCGTTAACGCAGGAACCGAGGAAGAACGCATTACATATAGAAGCGAGAAGCCTCTTGGGGCCATAATCACCGGCGCCGAGGCAGTTACAGGCTGGACCAGATACGAAGGCGACGTCTGGACAGTCAGAGTAAAGAACAGCATCTTTGGCGGCTACAACCCTTACACCACCCTGGTTTACGGTGACTGGTATTTTGCCACACCAAACAAGCACACGGGCTGTGTATGGATTAACGATGAAGCCCTCTACGAAGCTCTGAGTGTTGAAGAGTGCATTGAGGGTAAAATCTACGACTGCTCATGGGACCCTGAAAGTTCCAGGAGAAAGTGGTTTGCCACACAGGATAAAGAGAAAGATGAAACGGTATTCTATGCCAACTTTATGGGAGCAGATCCAAATAAGGAAAAGGTGGAGATTACCGTAAGACGTGAATGCTTTATGCCGGGGGAAGAAGGCGTGGGCTTCATTACAGTAAGCGGCTTTAATATCAACAAAGCTGCCACAACCTGGGCTCCTCCCGCAGCTTATCAGGACGGAATGATAGGCCCTCACTGGAGCAAAGGCTGGATAATCGAAGACTGTGAAATCTGGGGAAGTAAGTGCGCAGGCATATGCGTTGGCCGTTACTTCGATCCGGAGAACAGTAATTTTTACACAACAAAGCATGTTAAGAGCCCCACTCAGATGGAGCGTGATTCCGTATGCCGCGGCCAGTATTACGGCTGGCTTAAGGAGAAAATCGGAGGCCATATAATTCGCCGAAACAACATCCACCACTGCGAGCAGGGCGGAATCATCGGACGTATGGGCGGCGTTTTCAGCATTATTGAGGACAACCACATCCACCACATCAACAACATGATGGAGCTTGGTGGCGCTGAGATTGCGGGAATCAAAATGCATGCGGCAATCGATGTTGTGATGAGGAGAAATCACATACATCACTGCACAATGGGCATCTGGTGCGACTGGGAGGCTCAGGGAACAAGAATTACCCAGAACCTTTTGCACGATAATGAGAGGCCGGGTTTTGCCAAGCAGCTGGATGGCGGCATGACCTGCCAGGATATTTTCGTGGAGGTAAGCCATGGCCCCACACTTATTGACAACAACATTCTCCTTTCGGATGTTTCCCTTCGAATTGCCACACAGGGCGTAGCCATGATTCACAACCTGTGCGCAGGTTCATTTACCTATGTGGGAGAGGGAACCACCTGGAGATATACACCTTACCATATGCCTCACAGAACCGAGGTTATGGGCTTTATGACCATTCTTCACGGAGATGACCGAATCTACAACAACATCTTCATTCAGAAGTGGCCCTCCGAGGACTGGGTGGTTAAGCATGACGCTGACCCCTCCAGAGACTTTACGGAGAACAGAAAAGTGGGAACCTACTGCTTTGACGACTATCCCACTTATGAAGAATGGATACCGCAGTTTGACATGGATGCCGAATATCCCAACATGATGAAGCATGAGTCGGCTCACTTTGCACATCTTCCCGTATGGATTGACGGAAACGCATATTTCGAGGGCGCAAAGGGCTACAAGAAGGAGAAAAATGCTTTCTTCGACGATGCCTCAAAGGTTCACGTTGACGTGGTTGAGAGAGACGGCGGTTTTTACCTTGACACCAATATCTACGAGGTGCTTAAGGACTTTAAGGTTGATATGATTTCAACCGACACTTTGGGCAAGGCCTTTGAGCCGGGACAGAAGTATGAGAATCCTGACGGAACTCCCATTACTTTTGACTGCGATTACGCCGGAAATCACCGTGGCGCAGTTGTTATTCCCGGACCCTTCGCTTCCGGAGAGGATGCAAGGGCCGAGCTTTAATGGAGGAGCAATCTGATGAAATTATTCATAGACGCAAGTAAAAAAGAGGGGTTTATTAATCCTGATATCTACGGACATTTCAGTGAGCACCTTGGAAGAGGAATATACGAGGGAATTTATGTCGGCGAGGATTCTGAGATTCCAAACACTGACGGCATCAGAAATGATGTGCTTGAAGCTTTAAAGGAGATCGAGGTTCCGGTTCTTCGCTGGCCCGGCGGCTGTTTTGCCGACGAGTATCACTGGATGGACGGCATCGGCCCCAAAGAAAAGAGAAAGAAAATGGTTAACACCAACTGGGGAGGCGTAACCGAGGATAACAGCTTCGGAACCCACGAGTTCTTACGCCTCTGCGAGTTGCTTGGATGTAAAGCTTATATCAATGGCAATCTTGGAACGGGTTCTGCCAGGGAAATGTCGGAGTGGGTTGAATATATGACGGGCACAGGCGTGTCCCCCATGACCGATTTGAGAAAGGCAAACGGAAGGGAAGAGCCCTGGAAGATTGACTATTTTGCAGTGGGAAATGAGAACTGGGGGTGTGGCGGTAACATGAGACCCGCTTATTACGCGGATTTGTATCGACATACTCAAACCTTCTTAAGAAATTATGATACCAAGAATCCCATCAAGAAAATCTGTGTGGGTCCCGGTACCGATCAGGTTGAATTCTGGACCAAAAAAGTCCTTGAGGCTTGCTTCGAGGATGCCCCCAAAGGTTCCCACGGTTTCATGGATTACTTCACCCTTCACCATTATGTGTTCCCTGATGGATGGGATCACAAGGGAGACGCGGTGGATGATGCCGAGAGTCTCTGGTATCAGTCCCTTCACAAAGCCCGCTTCATCGAGGATCTCATTGAGAAGAACGAGGCACTCCTTGATCAGTACGACAGCGAAGGCGAGATTGGCCTCTGCGTTGACGAGTGGGGTGGCTGGTACGACGTTCAAAAGGGCACAAACCCCGGCTTCCTGTATCAGCAAAGCACCATGCGAGATGCTTTGATTGCCGGCGTGAGCCTTGATATTTTCAACAAGCACTGCAAGAGAGTCCGCATGGCAAACATCGCCCAGATGGTCAATGTCCTTCAGGCGGTTGTGCTGACTGAGGGCTCCAAGATGGTAAAAACACCTACTTTCTACGTATTCAAAATGTACAAGAGCCATAAGGGCGGCGAACTTGTCTCCTCATACTTCGAGGGCAACCCGGAAATCGGCCCCAAGGACTATCACGTCCCCGCCGTTTCCGCCTCCGCTTCCGTAAAGGATGGGGCGCTGACTCTTACAATCAGTAACTTAAATAAGGATGAAGCAGTAGAACTGGATATTCAGATAGACAACTTTACCTCCCACAAAGTATCTGAAGCAAAGATAGTAAACGCAACAAACATTGCCGATTTCAATGATTTCGGCCAGGCCGAGAAGGTCACGGAAAAGGACTTCACCTCCTACGAGGTCAAGGGCGACGCGGTAACCGTGAAGCTTCCCGCCCATTCGGTAGTACTGCTTAGATTCTAAAAAATGTGCAGGTTTGGGACAGGCCCCAACCTGCACATTTTATTTTTCGGGCATTTTTTCGCAAAATAATCGGCGGATTAATATTTTGCTAAGACAGACTTTATCGAGCCGTCGGTACTTAGGTGCTGTATTTTAGCACCTTATGTACCGCTACGTGCGAGATCTAAGTGCAAACGTGTCTGTCGTGCAAAATATTAATCCGCCGATGAACTTATGTGCAACTTTGGGCCTGTCCCCAACCTGCACGGTGCAATTTGGGCCTGTCCCCAACCTGCACCTAGATGGTGCGGACGGAGGCGCGCTCGATGAGTGCGCTCTTGATGCGGATGTCGGCGATGTCTACGGGGCTGGAGCCGGGATTCTCAAGAAGCCCGATGAGGGCCTTGGCTGCACCGCTGCCGATTTCCTGAAGGGGAAGGGCCATGGTGGTAAGCTCCGGCGTGAGAGTCCTTGAGGTATCCTGGTTATCGTAGCCCATGACGGAGATGTCCTTGCCGGGCATGATTCCTTTTTCGAGGAGGGCCGCATAGGCACCTGAGGCAATCATGTCGGACATGCAGAATACTGCGGTGATGTCCTCGTCAAGCAGGGCGTTCATTCCCTTGTAGCCACCGTCCTTGGTCCAGTCATTGTATTTTACAAGGGCGGGATCGAAGAAAATCTTCTCCTCAAACATGGCCTTCTGGACACCAAGGATTCGGTTGATGGTGTGGGTGTTGTCGATTTCGCCCGCAAGAACACCGATCTTTCTGTGTCCCTTGGATACCAGATACTTTATAACGTCATATCCGCCGGTGATATCATCCAGGCGGAAGGTTGGAATCTGTCTGTCGACTGCTACGGCATAGGCCATAACAATGGGAAGCCCTCTGGCGGACACAAGATTGTGAACCGTGTGTTCGTGGCTTCCTACATAAATAAGGCCGTCAAGATTCAATGAATCCATCTTGGGCAAAACGTCGCTTAAGGTCTTGTTAAGCAGGGCTTCGTCCCGAAGCCATTCTCTTTTCCATCTGCCAAAAAGCCGCATGTTCTCAATAACTACATTGTAGCCTTTCTCCTCGCAGCTCTTCATTATTCCCTCCACGATGGCAGGAGTGGAGAACTCTATAAGGTCCTCGGCGATGACGCCGATGGTCTTTGTTGAAGTGGCCCGGAGATTCCTTGCAAGAGAGCTGGGACGATACCCGGTTCTTTCCACTTCATCTCTTATTTTCTTAGCGATTTCTTCGCTTACTTTATTACTTTTCCCGTTTAATACATTAGAAACCGTGGAAATCGATACACCACACGCATTTGCGATATCTTTTATCCTCGGTGCTCCGGTTCTTTGTTCCATTTCAGCTCCTTGATCTAGTGATTTTGCTTGAAAAAACACCCTCTAAGCCTATTTTAATACATTTTATGCGACTTGTGTGAAAAGGTCAAACGTTTTTCTAAAAAAAGACCGTTTTTAGGACTGATTTGTGAAATACATCCAAAACAAGCATTTCAAATTTGTGCAATAATCTCATATTGACTAAAACCAACCACTGAAATATAATCATTTCGTAAGGTAAAACGTTTTACCGATTTTACCTGGAACGCTTTCATCTAATAAGGAGGATGTAATGAAAAGACTATTAGCTACAGTTTTAACAGCAGCTATGGTTGCTACCCTGTTCGTAGGTTGCGGATCAAGCAACACAGGTGCAGCATCCACAGACAGCAAGCAGACTGAAACAACCGAAACCGCAGCAGCAGACGACACAGCAGCTGCAGCAGAGGAAACAACTGATGCGAGCCTCGCAGAGCAGGCTATTGCAGACAGAAAAGCAGCAGCAGAAGCTTCAGGCGAGTACGAGAAGATCGTAGTATCTTTCTTCGACTGGACAGGAGCTCCCGCAGGAATCGAAAGAATCAATGAGAAGATTTCAGAGCACACAAGAGAGACACTTGGTGTTGACGTAGAGCTCTTAATCATTGACTCCGCTGCATACTCAGATGACATTAAGCTTATGCTTTCATCAGGAGAGCAGGTTGACCTTTTCTCAACATGTGGCCCCGGCTACATGACATGCGTAAACAACGGTTACTGCGCAGACCTTGAGGAAGACGGACTTCTTGACAACTACGGCGCAGGTCTTAAGGATCTTGTAAGAGCAGATTACTTCGACGCTTGCCGTGTTGGCGGCACACTTTACGGTGTTCCACCTATTAAGGATTACGCAATCCAGACAGCAGCTATATGTATCGGTACAGAGTACCTTGAGGGCGCAGGCGTAGATGTAGACGCTTTTGCCAAGGATGATCTTGGATACGTAAAGTGCACATGGGATGATATCGATGACATCTTCGCTAAGATTCATGAAGCATTCCCTGACAAGACAGTTTACTCAACACAGGACAACATGCTTACCCAGGGAAGCTGTGTTGATAACATCGGCGGCGACTACTACGGAACACTTCTTGACTCCGCTAACAGCCTTAAGGTAGAGAACGTTTACGAGTCAGATGTATTCAAGGATTGGTGCGACAGATTCTACAGATGGAATCAGGCAGGTTACATTTCAGGTGACGCCATGACAGACAAGACCGGCGCATCTGCAAGAATTAAGACAGGTTCATTCATGGCTATGATGGCTTGCGGTAAGCCCGCTTACCAGAACCAGATCTCTAACGAGTGCGGCCGTCCCATGACAGTATTTGATGTAGGCGAGCCCTTCATGAGCTCTTCAGCAGTTTCTTCTTTCCCCTGGTGCATGAACCAGGCTACAGAGGATCCCATTGCAGCAATGCAGGTTCTTGAAGCTTTATACTGTGATCCCGTAGTTGCAAACCTTGTTTGCTGGGGTGAGGAAGGCGTTGAGTACGTTGTTAACGACGACACAACAATCAACTGGGGTCCCGGCGTTGATTCTCAGAACTCCGAGTACTTCCCCAACGTTCTTTGGATGATGCCCAACCAGTACGCAGCACACGTTTGGGAAGGTGATCCCGTAGACGTTGGCGAGCAGACAGCAAAGTTCAATGATAACTGCCCTGTAAAATCCAAAGCTCTCGGATTCACCTGGGACAACAGTGATTACGCAGCTGAATTCACAGCTCTTAAGAACGCATACGAAGAGTACTCAGGCAAAGTTATCTACGGTTTCGTGGATCCTGAGACAGGTATTAAGGAATTAAACGATGCCCTTTATGCAGCAGGCCTTGAGGAGTACATGGCAGCTAAGCAGGCAGCTCTTGATGAGTGGGCAAAATCAGCAGGAATCAACTAATCACGTATTATCATGATACTTCTCGGTGGGAGCAGGGGTAACCCGGCTCCCATTCGGGGGTAACGTGGGGAGAAAAAATGGACAAAGCAATAACCAAAGAAAATAACAAGAAGAGCTTAAAGAGGAGACTTAAGCGGTTTTTCCCTATATATATAATGGCACTTCCGGGGCTTATATATCTTTTCGTGAACAATTATATGCCCCTGCCGGGTCTCGTTCTGGCCTTCAAGAAATATAACGCAAAACAGGGTATTTTCGGCTCCAAGTTTGTGGGCTTCAAGAACTTTAAGTATCTTTTCAAAACCAATGATGCGTTCATTATTACAAGAAACACAATCCTTTATAACGTTGTATTTATCATAGTCAACACTGTACTGGCTGTGTTTGTTGCAATCATGCTGGCGGAGATGACATCAAAACTTAAGAAGGTTTACCAGTGTCTCATCCTTTTACCGTTCATGATTTCAATGGTAATCGTAAGCTACCTGGTATTCGGTTATCTCTCTAACGACAATGGTTTCATCAACAACATTGTGCTTAAAGCTCTGGGGAAAGAACCCGTTTTCTTTTATATGGAGAAGAAGTATTGGCCCTTTATCCTTACTTTTGTTATGGCCTGGAAGGTTATTGGCTACAACTCCATTATTTACATTTCCACAATCCTCGGCATTGACCGTGGAATTTACGAGTCGGCGGCTATCGACGGCTGCAGTAAATGGAAGCAGATTACCAAAATCACAATTCCTCTTTTGAAGCCTACGGTTATCATGATGACCCTTTTGGCGGTGGGAAGAATTTTCTATTCCGACTTCGGGCTTTTCTACCAGGTGCCTCAGAACCAGGGTGCGCTGTTTGCGGTGACAAACACCATCGACACCTACGTTTACAGAGGACTTTTGGAGCTCGGCGACATGCCAATGGCATCGGCCGCAGGTCTCTATCAGTCTCTGGTTGGCTTTGTTCTGATACTTGCGGCCAACCTGGCGGTCAGAAAAATTGAGCCCGAAAGTGCTTTGTTCTAAGGAGGAGATATGAGAAGCGATAAACTATTTCAAATTGTTTCCCATGTGATTTTAGTCATATTGTCGCTACTGGCGATTTTACCAATGATACTGATGCTGACGTCGTCATTTACCGACAACGATGTCCTGATTGCCAACGGTTACTCCTATTTTCCTGAAAAATGGTCCCTCTACGCATACGAGTATATTTTCAAAACCGGAAACTCGGTAATCAGGGCATACGGCATCTCCATTGTTTTGACGGCAGTGGGTACCGCATGTGCACTGTGTATAACTACTCTCCTGGCTTATGCAATTTCCAAGAAGGAGTTGCCGGGAAGAGGTGTAATAACTTTCCTTGTGGTCTTCTCCATGCTCTTTAACGGTGGCTTGGTTCCTACGTACATGGTATATTCATCGATTCTGAATCTGAAGAATACCTTCTGGGCTTTGCTGATCCCGGGACTTCTTATGAACGGATTCAACGTAATGCTGATGAAATCCTATTTCTGTTCAAGCATTCCCGATGAAATTCTTGATGCCGCGTACATGGATGGAGCTGGAGAAGTCAGAACATTTTTAAGCGTGGTTGTGCCGCTCTCAAAGCCTATCATGGCTACAATTGCGCTTTTTGCAGGTATGGGTTACTGGAACGACTGGATGAACGGTTACATTTACATCACCAAAAGAACCGAGCTTTACTCTGTGCAGAACCTTCTTAACAGAATGATGCAGAACATCCAGTTTTTGTCCCAGTCAAGCAGTAACGTCCAAAACGCCAATGTTGGACTTAATGCCATTCCTCTTGCTTCGGTAAGAATGGCTATGGCCACGGTGGGTATATTGCCCATTATCGTGATTTATCCCTTTGTTCAAAAATACTTTGTAAAGGGCATAACCTTAGGAGGAGTTAAAGGCTGATGAAACTTATTATTGACGCAAACAAGAGAGAGGGCGTTATAAACCCGGAGCTCTACGGACATTTCAGTGAGCATCTGGGAAGGGGTATTTACGAGGGATTATATGTCGGTGAGGACTCCGATATTCCAAACACCGACGGAATAAG
This sequence comes from uncultured Lachnospiraceae bacterium, assembly GCA_947167445.1. Taxonomy (GTDB): domain Bacteria; phylum Bacillota; class Clostridia; order Lachnospirales; family Lachnospiraceae; genus G11. The sequence goes on along the minus strand of CAMVID010000013.1, from coordinate 74,704 downwards.
AAATGATGTATTGGAAGCGTTAAGAGAGATTGAAGTGCCGGTTCTTCGCTGGCCCGGCGGCTGCTTTGCCGACGAGTACCACTGGATGGACGGCATCGGTCCCAAAGAAAAAAGAAAAAAGATGGTTAACACAAACTGGGGTGGAGTCACCGAGGACAACAGCTTCGGTACCCACGAGTTCCTTCGTTTGTGTGAGCTTTTGGGCTGCAAAGCCTATATAAACGGAAATCTGGGAACAGGTTCCCCCAGGGAAATGTCTGAGTGGGTTGAATATATGACAGGCACAGGTATATCCCCCATGACAGAGCTTCGTAAGGCCAACGGCAGAGAGGAGCCCTGGAAGATTGACTATTTCGCAGTGGGAAATGAATCCTGGGGCTGTGGCGGAAACATGAGACCTGCCTACTATGCGGATCTTTATCGCCATACCCAGACCTTCCTTAGAAACTATGACTCAAAGAATCCCATCCAGAAGATTTGTGTGGGTCCAGGCACCTCAGATACCAAGTGGACCAAGACTGTTCTTGAGGCCTGCTATGAGGATGCCCCCGCCGGGACTCATGGTTTTATGGATTATCTTACTCTTCATCACTATGTGGTTCCGGACACCTGGGAGCACAAGGGAGATGCGGTTGACGATGCCGAGGGCTTGTGGTATCAGTCCTTAAGTAAAGCCCGTTTCATGGAAACCATTATTGAGAAGAACGAGGCTGTACTTGACCAGTACGACCGCGAGGGCAAAATCGGCCTTTGCGTAGACGAGTGGGGCGGCTGGTACGACGTTATGAAGGGCACAAATCCCGGATTTTTGTTCCAGCAAAACACCATGCGTGACGCCCTGATTGCCGGCGTAACTCTCGACATTTTCAACAAACACTGCAAGAGAGTCCGCATGGCAAACATCGCCCAGATGGTTAACGTTCTCCAGTCTGTTATCCTTACCGAGGGTAAAGATATGGTAAAAACACCTACCTTCTACGTATTCAAAATGTACAAGGGACATAAGGGCGGCGAACTTGTTTCTTCATATTTCATAGATAATAAGGAAATCGGACCTGATGACGCAAGAGTTCCTGCAGTCTCAGCTTCCGCCTCAATTAAAGACGGCGTCCTGACCCTTACCATAAGCAACCTAAGCAAGGACGACGCCGTAGATCTTGATGTGCAGGTTTGCGCCGATGTGCAATTTGGGGACAGGCCCCAAATTGCACCGTGCAAAATGGGGACAGGCCCCAAATTGCACATCTCAGAAGCGAAGATAGTTAGCTCTGCAAATGTCAGCGACCACAATGAATTCGGACAGCCCGAGGTGGTCACTGAGAAGGACTTTGATGGATACGAAGTTGAGGGGGATCTCCTCAAAGTGAAACTTCCCGCACACTCCGTGATTATGTTAAGAATCTAGATTGGAGCACATCACCGCCCGGTCATGCCGGGAGCCATGCTGTAGTCGGTGCCCCTGTATTCCGAAGGGGACTTCCCGAAGTGGCGCTTGAAGGCCTTGGAGAAGGTGAAGGTGTCGCCATAGCCCACGGCTGTGGCAATCTCGGAAATGCTCAGGACGTTCTCCGAAAGCATTTTCATGGCCATCTTCATTCGATAGGTCAGAAGGTATTCCTGAGGCGAATACCCGGTGGCTTCCTTAAAAAGCCTGGTGAGATAGCTTCTGTTAAGTCCGAGAGAAGCTGCGATCTTTTCGATTTTAACAGGCTCTGTATATTTCAACTGTATATACGAGATGACATTTTTGACGTAGAGAAGCGAATCGTCGAAGGTGTCATCTTGTTTTGCTTTGGAATTCTCTATCATGTAGCCCAAAATCTGGTAGAGGGTGCCGATGCAGTAGTACTGCCTGGAGTTGTTTTCCATTATGTCCCAGACCAGAGTCTCAATCTTGTCGGCGCAGGCCATGGGAGTGTACACAGGGTTTGATGGCGTGAGTCCGGCCTCCTTGAGAATCAGAGGAATCTTCGGGCCGCCGATGTGAAACCATGCGTATTCCCAGGGGTCATCCTTGTCCGCCTGATAGAAAGTTTTGGTGTCTGATGGAATAAGAAAGACCTGGTGAGGGCCCACGTCATACGTCTTGCCGTTAATCTTAAGGATTCCCTTACCGTTTAATACGAAATGAATGATGATGCGGTTCTTCACCAGATGGGTATAGGAATAGAGGGGCTTGCATTTGCAGGTCCCCATTTCATACAGGTAAAAATCGTCTGAATCTTCGTAGTTGACGAATTTGCAGAAATCGCATCCTTCCAGACCTAATTCTTGTGGCATATGTAATCTCTCCCCAATATAATGAACCAATGCTACAACTGTATTCTATCATGTTGCGTAATAATTGCACTACTAAAATGAGAATTCAGTCACATTTTGACATCAAAAAATCAAATGCTGCCATTAGTGTAAAGGTGAAATTTGGCTATACTGAAGATACTCTAGACTGATTGCATTTTCAGATTAACTTTTGTTTTTGAAAGGGTTTTATTAATGAACATTGTATGGAATAAGACATCGGAGCAGTTTCATTTATATAATGACAGGCTCAGCTATATCATAGGAGTCGCTCCAAGTGGGGAACTTGCCAATCTGTACTTTGGAAAAAGAATCCATGACAGAGCCGATTTCTCCTATGTCCTTTTCCGTATGGGAATGCCTAATGTGGTGGTGGATGCCGATACAGAAAGCTATTCAATGGAGCTTAACTGCCAGGAATATCCTTCCTTCGGAACCACGGATTTTGGCGCTCAGGCCTTTGAAGTTGAGATGGCCAACGGCTCAAGAATCAGTAATTTCGTATACAAAAGCCATAGAATTTCCCAAGGGAAAAAGGAAATCAAAGGGCTGCCCGCAACCTATGCCGACAAGACGGAAGCCATGACTCTGGAGGTTACCCTCGCAGATACACTGGCGGGAATGGAACTGGTTTTGTACTACACCATTTTCGAAGGCTATCCGGTTGTTGCGAGACATGCCAAATTTAAGAATGTGGGTAATTCCAAGGTTAAATTAACAAGAGCCCTTTCCGCATGCCTTGATTTTCCGGACCAGAACTACGAATGGATGCAGTTCTCCGGAGCCTGGGCAAGGGAGAGAATCCCTGAGATCAAGAAACTTTCAACCGGCGTAACTTACATCGATTCAAGGCGTGGTGCCTCAAGTGCCAACCAGAATCCCTTTGTAATTTTGAAGCGACCGGGAACAGATGATTTTATGGGAGAGGCCATCGGTTTTTCCTTCGTATACAGCGGCAACTTTATTGCCCTGGCCGACGGAAGTACCCATGGAAGACTGAGATTTGTTATGGGTATTAACCCTGACAGATTCTGCTGGCCATTGGAAAAGGACGAGTGCTTTGAGACTCCGGAAGTGGTTATTGCCATGACGGACAGAGGACTTAACGACCTTAGCCAGACCTATCACAAGCTATACAACAATCATTTGGTCAGAGGGAAGTGGAAGAACACCCCCAGACCTATTCTTAATAACAACTGGGAAGCCACATATATGGACTTCACGGAGGAGAGCATTCTTAAAATAGCTTCCAAGGCAAAGGATGCCGGAATCGAACTTTTCGTCCTTGACGACGGATGGTTCGGAGAGAGAAACGATGACTTTGCGGGCCTTGGTGACTGGGTGGAAAATCCCAAGAAGCTCCCTCAGGGCATGGCGGGATTGTCTCGTAAAATCAATACTTTAGGCCTTAAATTCGGATTCTGGATTGAGCCTGAGATGGTTAATCCCAACAGTAATCTCTACAGACGCCACCCCGACTGGGTGCTTTCTGTTCCCGGCAGGAAATCCTCTCTCGGAAGACATCAGCTGGTGCTGGATTTCTCCAGAGAAGAAGTGGTGGATTACATTTACGGAATGCTCCATAAGGTGATCAAGGGTTCCAAGATAGACTACATCAAGTGGGACATGAACAGAGCTCTCACCGAGGTGTTCAGCGTTGATACCCCTGCAGAGAGACAGGGCATGGTGGCGCACAAGTACGTCCTTGGAGTCTACAGCCTTTATTCCAGACTTATAAAGGCCTTCCCTGATATTTTGTTTGAATCATGCTCATCGGGAGGCAACAGGTTCGACGCAGGAATGCTTTATTATGCGCCTCAGGCCTGGTGCTCAGACAACTCCGATGCCATTGACAGAATAAGAATCCAGTACGGAACAAGCTTTGGATATCCCATTGTTTCCATTGGGTCTCACGTTTCGGCGGTGCCCAATCAGCAGACAGGAAGGACGACTCCTCTTGATATCAGAGCCAACGTTGCTTACTTTGGCACCTTTGGTTACGAGCTTGATCTTAATGAGATTTCCGATGAGGAATTCGAACTTGTCAAAAAGCAGGTTGAGTTCATGAAGGAAAACAGAGCGCTGATTCAGTTTGGAGATTTCTACAGACTCAGATCGCCCTTCGAGAATGACCAGGCAGCATGGATGGTGGTATCAGAGGATAAGAAGAAGGCTGTTGTGGGATTCTATTGTTTGAGATCCAACGTAAATGCACTTCCCGGATTCCTAAAACTTGCCGGTCTTGATCCTGATAAAGAGTATCGGATGGAGGGCAAAACATACTACGGCGATGAGCTTATGAATATGGGAATAACTCTTTCGGAATTCTACGACAGAGGCTTTACAATTTCCAAGGATTACGACTCTTTCGTCACGATTATTGAAGAAGTATAAGCGAAACTGAAGTCACAAAATGACATCAAAACTACACGAAATACCATATGCAGATATGGGCTGATTGCTTATGATTAAGGTGCAATCAGCGCGGAGGGAAACCGATTCAAACTAGGAGGTTACAATTTATGAAAAAGAAAATTTTAGCTGTATTGTTAAGTGCTGTAACGGCTCTTTCAGTGATTGCTTGCGGAGGCAACACTGCATCAACATCCGAGCCTGCAGCTGCAGAACCTGCTCCCAAGGAAGAGCCTGCAGCAACAGTTGAGGAATCAGAGCCCACAAGCATCGGAAGCAGCGTAGAAGGCGAGCTTACCGTTACTATCTGGGATGAAGGCCAGAGACCCGGACTTCAGCAGATCGTTGACGAGTGGAGCGCACAGTCAGGCGTTAAGGCTACAATTCAGGTTGTAGACTGGAACAACTACTGGACACTTCTTGAGGCAGGCGCTACAGGCGGCGAGCTTCCCGATGTATTCTGGATGCACTCTAACGTAGCTCAGAAGTACATGGAGAACGATCTTCTCCTTGACCTTACTGACAGAATCGCAGCAAGCGACAAGATTGATCTTAACAACTACTATCAGGGTATTGTAAATCTTTACCAGTCAAACGGTAAGCAGTACGCAGTTCCCAAGGATATTGATACCATCGCTCTTTGGTACAACAAGACCATCTTCGATGAGATGGGTGTTCCTTATCCCGATGACACATGGACATGGGCAGACTTCAAAGAGAACGCTAAGAAGCTCACCAACGAGAACCATTGGGGATATGCAATCGCTCCCGGCAACAACCAGGAAGGTTACTACAACACCATCTATTCAATGGGTGGATATGTAATCAGCGATGACAAGAAGAAATCCGGTATGGATGATCCCAAGTCCATCGAAGCAGTTAAGCTTTTCACCGATATGGTAGCTGAGGGTTCATGTCCCGATCTTGCAACTGTTTCTGAGACAGCTCCCAACGAGCTCCTTTGCGCAGGCAAGGTTGCAATGTCCATCAACGGTTCATGGATGCTTGCAGGATACCGTGACAACGAGTACGCAGCAGCAAACTGTGATGTAGCGGTTCTTCCTTACACCAATGATCCTTCAGACCGTGTATCAATCTACAACGGACTTGGTTGGGCAGCAGCAGCTAACGGCAAGAACCTTGACGCAGCATGGTCTCTTATCGAGCACCTTTGCTCCAAGGAAGGTCAGCTTAAGCAGGCAGAACTTGGTGTTACAATGTCAGCTTACGAAGGAACATCTGATGCATGGGTTAACAGCGTTTCAATGTTCGACCTTAACGGCCACATGAAGATGCTTGACGCTAAGCTCGTATTCAGACCTTACTCAAGAGATACCACAGTTTGGGAAGATATGATGATTGAGAAGCTTCAGGATGCATGGACAGGCGCAAGACCTGTAGATGAGGTTTGTAAGGAAATCGCAGAAGAGATGAATGCAGACCTTGCTGAAGAATAATATATCTCTGAATCGTTCTTAAATGTTATGATAATTAAGAGGGTGCGACCCTGGATATGCTCCTCGGTCGCGCCCTTATTTTTACATGTAGATTAGATTTGAAAAGGAGAATCCCAGTGAAGAAGAGAGCTTCATCCAGACAAATCAGTGAATTTGTGTGGGGATGGGTGTTTATTCTTCCGACAATGCTCGGACTTTTTGTTTTGAACATCTATCCCATGATTGACACAATAAGGCAAAGCTTTTATAAAACAGGTGACTTCGGAAAGGGCAACATTTTCGTCGGAATGGCGAATTATAAGAAAGTTATGGGGGATACCGAGGTTTGGCAGGCTTTGTGGAATACAGCTAAATATGCCTTGGTGGAGGTCCCTTTTTCAATTGTAATTGCCCTCCTTCTGGCGGTAGTTCTTAATAAGAAACTAAAGGGAAGAAGCGTTTTCAGAACCCTTTTCTTCCTTCCTATGGTTGTTGCGCCTGCAGCAATCGCCATGGTTTGGAAATGGCTTTACAATTCCAATTTCGGCCTTATCAACAACGTGTTCGGAATCAAGGTCAATTGGATTTCAAACCCTGACATAGCAATTTTCTCCATTGCCGTAATCGGTATATGGTCAGTTCTCGGATACAATATGGTGCTTTTCCTGGCAGGCCTTCAGGAGGTTCCCAGAGACTACTACGAGGCAGCAGCTCTTGACGGAGCAAACGGATGGCGCCAGCTTATCAATATAACAGTGCCCTTGATTTCGCCCACAATATTCTTCGTTCTTGTAACGAGAATTATTGCGGCCATGCAGGTTTTCGACCTTATTTATATGATGATCGACCTTAACAACCCTGCCTGGAAGAAGACGGAATCTTTGGTTTACCTCTTCTACAAGTACTCCTTCGAGCAAAGCAAGAAGGGCTACGGCGCAACCGTTGTGGTTGTGCTTCTGGCTGTGATTATGGTTCTCACTGTATTCCAGCTCGTTGGACAGAAGAAGTGGGTTCATTACGAGTAGGGGGTGCTGTAAATGAAGAAAACAATATCACAGGCAGTTATATATTTAATACTTATTCTGGTTTCAATCATTATGATAGTGCCCTTTGTCTGGATGTTTCTTACGGCATTTAAAACCACGGCTGAAACCACCCAAATTGACCCTTTTGTAATCGTTCCGGCAGTATGGCAGACCCAGAACTTCAGTAACGTAGTCAAAGCCATGGACTTCGTACGACTCTACGCCAACACCCTCGGAATGATTGCACTTCGTATCCTCTGTGCTGTTCTTACAGCCACATTAAGTGGATACGCTTTCGCAAGACTCGAGTTTAAGGGCAAGAATATCATGTTCGGAGTCGTCCTTCTTCAGATGATGATTCCTGTGCAGATTTTCATTATCCCCCAGTACGTAATGGTTAGTAAACTACACATGACAAACACCCTTTTCGGACTGTTATTCCCGGGCCTTGTAACCGCCTTCGGAACCTTCCTTCTCCGACAGGCGTTTATGCAATTACCCAAAGATTTGGAGGAGGCAGCCAGACTTGACGGATGCAATATCCCTAAGACCTTTCTCTATGTAATGGCGCCTCTTACCAAGTCGGCAATGGTGGCTCTCGGAATCTTTACGGCAGTGTTCGCCTACAAGGATCTGATGTGGCCCATGATTGTCTGCCCCGATAACAGGGCAACAACCCTTGCCAGTGCCCTTGCAAAGATGAACGGACAGTACCAGCAGAAATATCCGGAGCTTATGATGGCTGCGCTTATTTCCTGCGTCCCCATGATTGTTATCTACATCATCTTCCAGAAGCAGTTCATTGAAGGCATTGCCACCTCCGGCGGCAAACTATAGAGGTGAAGGGGCTCCGTCCGGAGCCCCTTTTAGGTTTGGGTCTATTACTTTCGGCTTACGGCATCGGGATTTGCCTCATCCGTATTTCTCGATGCCCGAAATTGCGTATTTTTCACTTCACGGGCCCCGAGATTAGTCTATTCTTCAATCCCGATGCTTGAAATCCCACTTTTCGGCCGTTTTGAGCATCGAAATCAGGATTTGGTTATTTCTCGATGCCTATAGGCAACAATTGAGACATCTGTTGACAATCCGGGACAGGCCCCAAATTTCACCATCTATTCGCAAAAAGAATCGGTGGGTTGATATTTTACACGGTAGACCCGTTTGCACTTAGATCTCGCACGTAGCGGTACATAAGGTGCTAAAGAACAGCACCTAAGTACCGACGGCTCGATAAAGTCTACCTTAGTAAAACATCAACCCACCGATTCTTTTTAGCAAAGTGGCGCTCGACTTTTATGTGCGACGATGTGCAATTTGGGCCTGTCCCCACTTTGCACCGTGCAATTTGGGCCTGTCCCCAACTGGCACTAAGCCTTGCCGTTGCTACCGCAGACTTTGATTTTGTTCTTAACCAGCTCGGTAACCTTATCCATTCCAACTTTGCAATATTTCTTGGGGTCGAAAGCGTCGGGATTATCTTTGAGGAAGGACTTGATTCCGTCTGAGTAAGCGATACGAAGTTCTGTGGCGAAATTGACCTTGCTGATTCCTCGTCTGATGCATTCCCTTACGGACTCATCGGGAACACCGGAGGCGCCGTGAAGAACGAGGGGAATGTTCACAACCTTTCTTATTTCTGAAAGCCTGTCAAAATCAAGCTTGGGTTCCCCCTTATATATTCCGTGGGCAGTTCCGATGGCAACCGCAAGAGAGGAGATTCCTGTTTCTTCCACAAATCTTTTGGCGTCGGCGGGATCCGTGTATCCGGGATCGTCGCAGTTCATGTCATCTTCCTTGCCGCCTACCTTGCCAAGCTCTGCCTCAACGGGAATTCCTGAGGGTCTGCAGGCGTCTGCAACGGCTTTGGAGAGGGCGATATTCTCCTCGAAGGGAAGCTTTGAACCGTCAATCATTATGGAAGTGTAGCCGGTTCTTAAGGCCTGCATTGCAAGCTCGAAGCTGTCGCCGTGATCAAGGTGCAGGGCAATGGGAACGCTGGCCTTCTTTGCTGCTTCGGCCACGTTTGCAAGGTACATGTCAAGTCCTGCATATTTAACTGTTGAAGGGGTTGTCTGAAGAATGGCAGGGGCACTTAATTCCTCGCATGCCTTAATTACTGCCATAACCATTTCCATATTCTCTACATTGAAGGCGCCCACTGCGTAGCCTTCCTTGTCTGCTTTAAGGAGCATCTGCTCGCTTGTTACAAAAGCCATATAAAACCTCCTTATTTGGTTTGTTTAGAAACATCGGGGCTCATGTAGGCTATCTGCATAACCGTCACGTCAGAGGTCAGAACGCCGCTTAAAACAACGCTTCCGGCGCCTCCCTTCCACATGGTGCAGTAGTTGCCGATGCCGTCGTCCCTGATTCCCTCACCGCGGATACTCTCCGTATCCTTAAGAACGGCTTCGTAAACTTCCTTGACGGAATCTGCATCGCCTTTGGTGTAAGCCCATGAAATATTGCAAAGGTTTCCCTCCCCGTCGAACATGTACTTAACATCCCCGGGGTATCCCAGATAATCCTTGGGATAGGTGTAGGTGGTTCCTTTGTATATGGAATCGTATGTCTCGTAGGACTCTCCCTCGGTAAAAACCATGTCTTCTACTTTTGATTCGAAGGTGAGAGGACTAAAAGGACAAACGGTTTCGCTCTTTGGATTCTCGCTTATACAGCCTGATTGCGCGACTAAAAGCACCGATAAAATTGCTATTAGCGCAAAACGTTTCGCTCTAGGGTACATTTTAACTCAAAATTCCTTTTTTGTATACTGTTTTGGTGTGGTGTTTTTATATTTCTTAAAGGTCTTGACGAAATAGCTTTCATCGGAGAAGCCACAGGATATGGCTGTTTCCTTGATGGAAATGTTCTTTGTGGAAAGCATTTCGCAGGCACTTTCTATCCTGAAATAATTCAGATAATCTATGGGGGTTCGCCCTGTCATATTCTTAAAATACCGGCAGAAGTATTTGGGATTCATTCCGGCAAGTCCCGCCAGCTCCTCAAGGCTTATGACATTCTGATATGAACCTGATATATATGAAAGGACGCTCTTCAGTGAGTTTAGTCTGTCGACGGAGCCCACATCGTATGCACTTTCTTTGTATAACCGCGCCTCCATTATGGTTCCCAAAAGGAGATACAAAAGTCCCTGGGTCATAAACTCAAAACCGGGTTTCTTCCTTGAGAGCACATCTGAAAGGTCTTTAGCGATGGGGAGAATTTTGTCACATTTTTGTGATAAAAGGGTATCCACCTTTATCTTGCCTGCAGATATGCTTCTTATTACGGAAGCACAGGCGTGATTATCCTTAAGCAGCATCTCAAGATCAAAGACAATGCAGTCATAAACACAGTCATTTGGTTCTCCGCCGTGAAGCACACCTGATGAGATAAAAATCACATCTCCGGCCTTATAAGTCTCGGTTTCATCATCCAGAGTAAGATTGAAAGAACCGGATATTATCCTCATTATCTCGCAGTGAGGATGCCAGTGATAGGTCATGTGATAGCGGGGAGAAAGGCTGGTCTGATGGTAATATGCTATTGGGAAATTAAAGGTTCCCTGAGTCCTTTTCTCTTTATAATCTATATATTTCAAGTTACCCCTCGTTGCAATACATAAATGAAAAAAGGTGAATATCGTTATATTTTTTCAAACTATTTCCCTTTGATTCTCTTCCTAAGTCAGATAATATCATGATAATACCACAAATATCAAGGAGGTTTATTATGGCTGCAAACAGATATATCGGAGACTATCCTGTTATAGGTATAAGACCAATCATAGACGGAAGAAGAGGACCTTTGAAGGTTCGTGAATCCCTGGAGGAACAGACCATGAACATGGCCCGCTCCGCCAAGAAACTGTTTGAGGAGAATCTTAAATATTCAAACGGAGAACCTGTAAAGGTTATTATTGCGGACACAACCATAGGCCGTGTTGCCGAGTCTGCAGCCTGTGAGGCCAAGTTCAGAAAAGAGGGCGTTGCAATTACTCTAAGCGTTACGCCCTGCTGGTGCTACGGCTCTGAAACCATGGACATGAACCCCCTTACCATAAAGGGCGTATGGGGACTTAACGCCACAGAACGTCCCGGGGCAGTATATCTTGCAAGTGTCCTTGCCACCTACGCCCAAAAGGGACTTCCCGCTTTCGGAATTTACGGAAAGGATGTTAAGGATGCGGACGACATGGAGATTCCTTCGGATGTTCGCACCAAGCTGTTAAGATTTGCAAGAGCAGCTGTGGCTGCAGCTACCATGAGGGATAAGTCCTATCTTCAGATCGGCTCTCAGTGTATGGGAATCGGCGGTTCCATCATTAATCAGGACTTCTTTGAGGAGTATCTCGGAATGAGAGTTGAGTCCGTTGATGAAGTGGAAATCCTTAGAAGAATGGATGAACATATTTACAACGAGGCGGAGTATCAGAAGGCTTTGGCCTGGATAAAGAAGTATGCAAAGCAGGGCTTTGACAAGAATCCTGACTTCGTCAAAAAGAGTGACGAGCAAAAGGAGAAGGACTGGGAGTTTACTGCAAAGATGGCAGTTATCATCGAGGATCTGTATCAGGGTAATCCTAACCTTCCCGAAGGCTGTGAGGAGGAAGCCGTAGGTCACAACGCAATCTGCGGTGGCTTCCAGGGTCAGCGTCAGTGGACGGACCATTGGCCCAACTGTGATTTCCCCGAGGCGATTCTTAACACTTCCTTTGACTGGAACGGTGTGAGAGAGCCCTTCATCCTCGCCACAGAAAACGACACCTTAAACGGTGCCGGCATGATGTTTATGAAGCTTCTCACCAATCGTGCCCAGATGTTTGCAGACGTAAGAACATACTGGAGCGGCGATGCGGTAAAGAGAGTTACGGGATATGAAATTGAGGGACATGCAAAGGAGGCCGACGGATTTATTCATCTTATCAATTCCGGTGCCTGCTGTCTCGATGCCTGCGGTGAAGTGAAGGATGAAAACGGCAATGCCGTAATGAAAGAGTGGTATGACGTAACCGAAAAAGATATGGAAATCATGATGAATGCCACGCAGTGGTGCCCTGCGGACAACGGTTACTTCAGAGGAGCGGGATATTCCGCAAGATTCCTCACAAGAGCAGAAATGCCTGCAACCATGATAAGACTTAACCTCATAAAGAATCTGGGCCCTGTTCTTCAGATTGTTGAAGGATGGACCGTTAATCTTCCTGATGAGGTATCGGATGTGCTTTGGAAGAGAACAGACTATACCTGGCCCTGCACCTGGTTCGCACCAAGAACCGATGGACTGGCAGGCTCGCCCTTTAAGAGTGCATATGATGTAATGAACAACTGGGGAGCCAACCACGGAGCAATCAGCTGCGGACATATTGGTGCAGATCTTATTACCATGGCATCCATGTTAAGAATACCTGTCTGCATGCATAATGTTCCTTTGGATGACATCTTCCGTCCTGCAGCCTGGAACGCCTTCGGAAGTGACAAGGAAGGCCAGGATTACAGGGCTTGCGCGGCATATGGTCCTCTCTACAAGACCGTGAGGTAGTTGAAGACCCCTTGCTAATCTGCTACAATAAACAAAACGCTTCACCAAGGTGAGGCTTTTGCGAAAGGGACTTTGGACTATGCCGGCAACGATAGTAGATATAAAAGAACGTACAGGCCTTTCTTTGGCAACAATCTCAAAGTATTTAAACGGAGGCAATGTGCTTCCCGAGAATAAGGTGAAGATTGAGGCTGCCATCAAAGAGCTGCACTATGAAGTTAATGAGCTGGCAAGAGGTCTGGTTACCAACAGAACAAGAACTGTGGGCATTCTCGTTTACAGCGTAGAGAGCCCTTTCTCCGGAATGATTCTCCATCACGTAAGCACAGCCTTAAGAAGAAAGGGCTATGGAATGCTTATTGTGGATTCCTGCGATGATGAAGAACTGGAGAAGGAGAACCTTAAATATCTGATTAACAAGAAGGTGGACGGAATTATCGTTCTGCCTATTGCCACAACGGGAGAATTCCTCATTCCCGCAAAGAATGCAGGAATTCCCATCGTTCTTTTGGACCGTTCTCTTTCAGATGCTCAGTACGACTGCGTAAGAATAGACAACAGAAAATCAGTATACTATGCCATGAAGGAGTTCTTTAGCAGGAATCACAAGAAGATTGCGGTTATTGCTTCGGAACGTGAATATACAGGTAGAGAGCGTTACAACGGATTCATGGACGCCATGAAGGACGCGGGACTTGAAGTGCCTGAGGAGTATCAGGTAAGAGGCAGACATTCAATAGAGAGCGGTTATAACGGAATGAAGCAGCTCCTTTCTCTTGAGGACCGCCCTACAGCCGTGTTCATGAGTAACTACGAGATTACTCTGGGCGGAATGCTTGCCATGAATGAAATGGGATTCAAATCTCCCGATGACATTTCTCTTTTGGGATTCGATGATCAGCTCTTCTTCCATGTGCTTCAGCCTCAGGTTTACACCATTGCCCAGCCCATGCAGGATCTGGGAGAGAAGGCTGTGGAACTTCTGCTTAGAAGAATAGAGTCCAATGAGAAGGAATCGCCCATGGAGATTGCTCTTTCAACCACACTTGTAGCCGGAAATTCCATCAAAGAACTCTAAAAATACTAACAAAATTTTGCCACTCAATTTTGTGAATTACTGCCAAAAAACTAAATTTTGCAAAATATGTATTGACGTTTATAACCCCTGTAGGATATAGTGCAAATAGGACGGGGTCCAAGGCCCCCAATTTTTTTTGACAGCAGAGCGAAACGTTTCGCTCTAGAGGAGCAAAAATGAGTAAAAATCTCCTGATGGGAATAGACATCGGAACCTCAGCCTGTAAGGTGGCTGTGTTTGATATAAAGGGCAAAGTTATCGCCCAGACCAACAAAGAATACAAAGTTTACTACCCGAACCCCGGATGGGCGGAACAGGATCCGAACGAATGGTGGGACGCAATATGCGCGGCAATACGGGAAATTCTGGACATGAAGAAATTCTCGGCTGACGAAATTGCAGCCATCGGAGTGGACGGGCAAAGCTGGTCGGCAATTCCCGTTGATATTGACGGAAATGTCCTGGATCGCACACCTATCTGGATGGACACCAGAGCCAGAGAAATTTGCGATAGAGCGAAACGTTTAGTCGGAGAGGACAGAATTTTTGAAATTTCAGGTAACGATTTCCTTCCTTCCTACTCCACACCGAAGCTTCTTTGGTTCAAGGTGCACAAGCCGGAAATATACAAGAAAGCGGCTTATTTTTTACAGTCAAACAGTTATATCGTCTACAAGCTCACGGGCTGCTTCAGCCAGGATTTGAGTCAGGGATACGGAATTCACTTCTTTGACATGAAGAATCTTTGCTATAACGAAGAGCTGGCTGAGGATCTGGGACTTGAACTTGATAGAATACCTCCCTTGTTTAAGTGTGACGACATCGTCGGAGAGATTTCTGCCCAGGCCGCATCGCTTACAGGCCTTGCGGGAGGCACACCTGTGGTAGCGGGTGGACTTGATGCGGCTTGCGGAACTCTTGGAGCGGGAGTTTATGAAGTCGGACAGACACAGGAACAGGGCGGTCAGGCAGGGGGCATGAGCATCTGCACGGATCATGCTCTCGCACATAAGAAATTGATATTAAGCCCCCACGTTGTACCGGACAGATGGCTTCTTCAGGGCGGTACCGTCGGAGGAGGTGGAACCCTTAAGTGGTTCAGACAGGAATTCGGTGAAGGGATGAGCTTTGATGAGCTCACAAGGGGCGCCGAAGATATAGCACCGGGATCCGGCGGGGTGATCTTCCTTCCATACATGGCAGGAGAGAGATCCCCAATCTGGGATCCGGATGCAAAGGGAGTCTTTTACGGATTGTCCTTCGACAAGACAAGAGCCCACATGGTAAGAGCGATTTTGGAGGGCGTGGCTTTTTCCTTACAGCATAATCTTATGACTGCGTTGGAAACAGGAGCCCAGATTGGAACCTTAAACGCCATGGGCGGTTCGGCAAACTCAATCCTTTGGACTCAGATTAAAGCGGATGTTACGGGACGAAGAATTCAGGTTCCCGCATCAGATACAGCCACAACCCTTGGAGCGGCATTGCTTGCCGGAGTGGGTTCGGGACTTTACAAAGACTACAAGCAGGCGGTTGATTCCACCATCGAGATAACGAGGGTTCAGGAACCAAACCTTACAAATCATGAGGAATATAAGAAATACATGGAATTGTACTTAAGACTCTATGAGGACCTTAAGGACACATTCAAAAATTCTTAAAGAAAAGAGGAGCAGTTATGAAAGCCGGTGTAGTACACGCAAAGAATGACATTCGTTACGAGGAGATTGAGAAGCCTGAGGTTTTACCCGGAAAGGTTGTTGTCAAGGTAAAGTACACAGGTATTTGCGGATCGGACATCCCAAGAGTAAACGGAGATGCCTGCCACTATTTCCCGAACGTTTTGGGACATGAGTTTTCCGGAACCGTAGCGGAGGTCGGAGAAGGAGTAACCAGCTTAAAGGTTGGAGACAGGGTTGCAGGAATTCCTTTGGTTCCCTGTATGAAGTGTGAGGACTGCCAGAAGGGTAATTACAGCCTCTGCAAGCATTACAGCTTCATAGGTTCCAGAGAATTCGGAAGCTTTGCAGAGTATGTGTGTGTTCCCGAGAAGAACGCAGTTAAGTTTGACGATGAAGTAAGTTTTGAGAAGGGCGCATTTTTCGAGCCTGCCACAGTTGCACTTCACGGCCTCAGAAGAGTTGATTACAAGGGCGGAAAGAATGTGGCAATCTTAGGCGGCGGAACCATAGGTCTTATGACAGCCCAGTGGGCAAAGATTTTCGGAGCCAAGAGCGTGACGGTTTTTGACATCCTGGACGAGAGACTTGATCTTGCCAAGAGACTTGGATGCGACTATGGAGTTAATTCTTCAAAGCCTGACTTCATGGATCAGGTTAAGGAGATCACAGGCGGAAGAGGATTCGATTACGTATATGAGACCGCCGGAAACACAATAACCATGAAGATGGCATTTAAGCTTGCAGCCAATAAGGCTCAGGTTTGCTTTATAGGAACTCCCACAAAGGATTTGTCCTTCACGGTTGAAGAGTGGGAGAACATGAACCGAAAGGAATTTATTCTGACGGGTTCATGGATGAGTTACTCGGCACCCTTCCCGGGAGATGAGTGGCAGCTGGCGGCTTATTACTTTAAGACCGGGGAGTTGAAGTTTGACGACTCATTTATTTTCAAGAAAATCCCCCTTTCTAAAATTGACACGGCCTTTGAGATGTTCAAGACACCCGGGACCGTAAAGGGAAAGATTTTGATAGACAGCGAAGCATAACGGAGGAGAAAAAGAAATGGCAGTTGATCCTAAAAAGGTTCCACAGATAACACTTTATAACGGAGATAAGGTTCCCTGCATCGGAATGGGAACATTCGGATCTGACAGATTCACCGCAGAGCAGGTTTCAAACGCAGTGGCGGGAGCAATCAGAGCAGGCTATAGAATGTTTGACTGTGCAGCATGCTACGGAAACGAAGACCAGATTGGTCAGGTTTTCAAGGCAGCTTTTGACGAGGGAGTAGTAGACAGAAAAGACATGTATATCATGACCAAGGTTTGGAATGATATGCACAGAGAAGTTGAGAAGTCATGTCGCAAGTCCATTTTGGATTTACAGTGCGATTACATTGACCTTTTCTTCATTCACTGGCCTTTCCCCAACTATCATGCACCTCATTGTGATGTTGATTCAAGAAATCCTGACTCAAAGCCCTTCTCGGTTGCAGAGTTCATGGATACCTACAGACAGTGTGAAGACCTTGTAAGAAAAGGACTTATCAGACATATCGGAATTTCAAATATGACAATTCCCAAGTTGGAGCAGGTAATCGACAAGTTCGAGATTATGCCTGTGGCTTGTGAGATGGAGCTTCATCCCTGCTTCCAGCAGCAGGAACTCTTTGACTGGCTGGTGGCTCACAAGATTCAGCCCGTAGGCTTCATGCCTCTTGGCTCTCCCCAGAGACCTGAGCGTGACATGGAAGCTACAGACATTGCGGATATGCAGGTTCCCGAGTTTAAGGCCATCGCCGAGAAGCACGGAGTTCACCCCGCAATTATCTGTCTTAAGTGGGCAATGCAGAGAGGACAGATTCCCATTCCCTTCTCAGTACATGAGATGGAATACACATCAAACCTTGAGGCAACTCAGACAGAGCCTCTTACAGATGAGGAAATGGCAATCATTGCAACCCTTGAGAAGAATAACCGACTGGTTAAGGGCCAGGTATTCTTATGGCCCGGTGCTGATGACTGGCATGATCTTTGGGATGAGGACGGATTCATTGTTGACTGTCCCGATGCCAAGTAATTAAGAAGGTTCACAGGAGGTTATTGGGTAATGGATGCAATGAGGGAAATGCTTGCAAAGAGAAAAAGAGGAATGAAATACGCCGGTATTCCTTCCTTCTGCACAGCTTCGGATCTGGTTATCGAGGCGTGCCTTAAGCAGGCAATGAGATTTGATGATTATGTACTTGTTGAGGCTACGGCCAATCAGGTTAATCAGTTCGGCGGTTACACGGGAATGAAACCTGCCGATTACAGAGATTTTGTTTACAGAATTGCAGATGGTATCGGTTTTCCCAGAGAAAGAATAATTCTCGGAGGCGATCATCTGGGACCTCTCACATGGCAGAATGAGCCTGAGAAGGAAGCCATGGAGAAGTCAATAGAACTGGTTAAGTTATTTGTCCTTGCGGGATTCAAGAAGATTCACCTTGATACCAGCATGAGAGTGGCAGATGACCCCACAGACGAAATGTTAAGCGATGAGACTATCGCAAGAAGAGGAGCGATTCTTTATGAGGCCTGTGAGGAAGCTTATCAGGAACTTTTAAAGAAGAATCCTGAGGAAGTGAGACCTGCTTTTATTATCGGAAGCGAGGTTCCCATTCCCGGAGGTGCTCAGGAAGCTGAGGATTCAATCAGCGTAACAAAGCCCGAGGCAGTTGAGAAGACTCTGGCGGTATATAAGGAGCAGTTCGAGAAGAGAGGACTTAACGATGCTTTTGATAACATCATAGGAATCGTCGTTCAGCCCGGAGTTGAGTTCGGAGATGCAGACGTTTTTCACTACAACAGAACCAACGCAGCCAATCTTGTGGAAGCCATGAAGAAATACGACAACGTGGTTTTGGAGGGACATTCCACAGACTATCAGCCACCTGAATGTCTTAAGGAAATGGTGGAGGACGGAATCGCAATCTTAAAGGTTGGCCCGGCTCTTACATTCTCATTAAGAGAAGGACTTTTCGCTCTTTCAATGATGGAGAAAATACTGGTTCCGGAAGAAAAGCAGGCACACTTCATTGAGGTTATGGAAGAGACAATGCTTAAGAATCCGGGAAACTGGAAGAAGCATTACCACGGTAACGAATCAGAACTTGCCATTAAGAGAAAATACAGCTTTTCAGACAGATGCAGATACTACTTCGCACAGCCTGAAATGCAGGAGGCAATCGGGAAGCTTTTCGACAACATGTCGAAGGTGGTGATTCCTTTGGGAATGTTACGAGAGTACATGCCCCTTCAGTACATAAAGGTTCGTGACGGAATCCTTACAACGGATCCCAAGGAACTGGTGGAGGACTGTGTGGTGCATCTCGTTGAAGATTACAATTACGCCACAAAGCTTAATTACATGATAAGTGACGCGTTTTATTGCTAGTTAGGGGGAGAACACTTTGGACTTAATTAAGAAGATTAAAGAGAATCCAATAATCAAAAAACTTGGATTTAACCGTATAGTTCTGGCGTGCGTACTTGTTTTGATGTACCTGATTTTAAGCCTTATGGTGGAAAACTTTGCAGGAATGCCTCGTATTATGAGTGCCCTGAACTACGTATACTTTTTGGGATTCTTATCCCTGGGTGTAACCTTTGTCATCGCCACCGGAGGAATTGATTTCTCCATAGGTCCTGTAATGTTTTGCTGTGCGCTTGTTTCGGGTTATTCCCTTACAAGCCTTGGGGTTCCAATGTTACCATCCCTGATTATAAGCCTGATTGTGGGACTCCTTTTCGGAATGATGAACGGATATCTGGTTGCTTACTGGAAGGTTCCCCCTTTCATCGTATCCATGGCAAGCATGAACATAGCCAAGGGGGTGGCTTCTGTTTTTACCAAAACACAATCCGTAAGCTGGCCCCAGGCGGCAAAGGGTGGATGGTTCAGATCCTTAGTCAAAGTTGGAAA
Source organism: uncultured Lachnospiraceae bacterium (assembly GCA_947167445.1). Lineage (GTDB taxonomy): Bacteria > Bacillota > Clostridia > Lachnospirales > Lachnospiraceae > G11. The sequence goes on along the minus strand of CAMVID010000013.1, from coordinate 55,260 downwards.
GTTCCCTGTGGGAATAATCGTATTTCTTGTGGTTGCGGCAATCTGCTCCATAATTCTTAACCACACCAAAGCGGGAAGATACATCTTAAGCCTCGGAAGCAACAGAGAGGCAGTAAGACTTTCCGGTGTAGATACCAAGAAGTGGGAGATGCTTGCATACGCAATCTGCGGAGTATTGGTAGGAATAGCAGCAATCTACTTCGTAGGTGCCTATACCACAGTTCAGCCCGGCTACGGCGACCAGTACAACAACGAAGCCATTGCCGGATGCGTAATGGGTGGAACATCCATGGCAGGCGGTCTGGCCTCCATAGGAGGAACAGTAATCGGCGTATTCATCATTGCACTTTTGCAGGAGGGAATACTTGCTCTTGGATTCACCAAGGACTACCAGCTCATAATTACCGGTCTGATCGTTATTGTTGCGGTTTATGCCGACGTAATGGCGAGACGAAGAAAGAACTAAAAGGAGGGGTATGAAATGGGCGAAGTAATCCTGCAGATGATAGATATCGATAAGAGGTTTCCCGGAGTTCATGCCTTAAATAAGGTAAGCTTCGATGTCAAGCGCGGAGAAGTACATGCACTTATGGGCGAGAACGGAGCCGGAAAGTCAACTCTTATGAAGGTGCTTACAGGAATCTACACCAAGGATTCCGGAAGCATAGTATTTGAGGGAAAAGAGGTTGAGTTCCACGGTGCCAGAGAGGCACAGGATGCGGGCGTGGTTATCGTTCATCAGGAACTTAACATGGTGGGCCACCTGACGGTAGCCCAGAACATCTTCATCGGACGCGAGTTCAAAAAGGGAATCCGCATCGACGATAAGAAGATGAATGAAGAAGCGGCAAAGCTTTTTGAAAAATTAAACATCAACATAGACCCGACAGCCACCATGAGCGATCTGACGGTAGGTAAGCAGCAGATGTGTGAGATTGCAAAAGCAATTTCCCACGATGCAAAGGTCATCATTTTCGATGAGCCTACCGCAGCCCTCACGGAATCTGAAATCGAGGATCTGTTCAAGATTATAAGAGATTTAAGAAAACAGCAGATGGCAATCGTCTACATCTCCCACAGAATGGATGAGATTAAGGTCATTACCGACAGAGTAACGGTAATGAGAGACGGATGCTATGTGGGAACACTTGTAACTGAGGAATCCACCAAGGACGACATCATCAACATGATGGTAGGTCGAATAATCTACGAGGAGCCAAAGACAAAGAGCAGAGTTTCCGAAGATGCTCCTGTGGTATTAAGAGTGGATCATCTGAATGCCGGAAGAATGGTTCAGGATGTGAGTTTCGAGCTCAGAAAGGGTGAAATCCTCGGATTCTCAGGACTTATGGGTGCGGGACGTACGGAGACTGCCAGAGCAATCTTCGGAGCCGACCCCAAGGAGAGCGGAGAGATTTTTGTTAACGGCAAGAAGACTGTTATTAACAGTCCCGAAGATGCTGTTAAAGCAGGAATCGGATATCTTTCGGAAGACCGCAAGAGATTCGGAATCGTGGTTCAGAAGACCATTGCAGAGAATACCACCATGGCCGACCTTGGCAACTATATGAAGGGTATTTTCATAGACAAGAAGAAAGAGAAGAAAGTGGCAAAGGAGTTTGTCGATTCCCTTTCCACCAAGACTCCAAGTGTAGATCAGCTTGTGGTTAATCTTTCCGGAGGTAACCAGCAGAAGGTTGTTATTGCCAAGTGGCTCTGCAAGAATTGCGACATCCTGATTTTTGACGAACCCACCAGAGGTATTGATGTAGGTGCCAAAAATGAGATTTACAAGCTCATGAACAAGCTGGCAGCCGAGGGTAAATCAATAATAATGATTTCCTCTGAAATGACAGAAATATTAAGAATGAGTGACCGTATTGTGGTTATGTGTGAAGGCAAGAAGACCGGTGAACTTCGTATCGAAGACACCACACAGGAAAAGATTATGAATCTGGCCACAAGGGACATCAATTAGGAGGGAAACATGGGAAATAGAAAAATACCTGCAAAGCTTCTTAAGCAGGAAGTAATTGTATTCATAGTCGTAATTGCACTTTTGGGTTTCTTCTGTGTGGCAAGCCCTGATTTCAGAAAGTATACGACAATCCTGACCATCATGGATTACTCCTACTACATTGTCCTTATGGCAATCGGAGTTTCCTTCCCGCTTATTACAGGGGGAGTTGATCTTTCAATCGGTACGGGACTTGTGTGTTACTCACTGGCAGGAGGCTACCTGATTGTACACAAAGGCTGGCCCACCGGAGCAGCAATGGTTGTTTCACTGCTCTTTGGTATCATCATCGGTCTTATAAACGGAATCCTTATCGGTGTAATGGGATTACCACCTTTCCTGGCAACTCTTTGTACCTGCATGATTACCAGAGGACTCGGGTCCATCTGTTCCAACAACTTTGGTATTTCATGGCCCACAACAGGTCAGCCCGGCAGCTGGTTTCGAAGTATATTCAAGCTGACAATAGGTGACACGAAAATTCCACTGGGATTTGTATGGGTTCTTCTTTTGGCCATACTGATGCACTTTGTTCTGAATCACACGAAGATAGGACGTTACACCATTGCCATCGGAAGTAACAAGGAGGCGGCAATCCTTTCGGGAATCAACGTTAAGTTCTATCACATAATGGCTTACGTGATTTCGGGATTCTTCGCAGCACTGGCTTCCATAGCTTACTCGGCAGTTTTTGCAACAGTACTTCCGGGAACCGGAGCAGGATTTGAGTTAGAGGCCATTGGTGGCGCAATCATCGGCGGTGTATCGGCAACAGGCGGAGCCGGATCCATCATAGGAACCTTAATCGGTGTATTCGTAATCTGTCTTCTCAAAACCGGCCTTCCCTTCATCGGGCTTCAGGCTAACTGGCAGCAGATTGTTACCGGCGTGGTTCTCATCGGATCAGTAATGGTAGACATTATAAAGAAACGTAAAGAAAGCAGAAAATGATGTGTACTGCAAAGCAGTTCATATAAAGAAAAGGTCTATTTTTTCTAAAGGAGGAAAAAAATGAAAAAGAAAGTATTGTCAACAATTCTTAGTGCAGCAATGGTAGCTACTCTTTTAGTAGGTTGCGGCGGACAGGCAGCATCTACTACAACTTCTGAGCCTGCTCCTGCAAAGACAGAAGAGGCAGCAGCTCCTGCAGCATCAACAGAGACAACTGAAGCGGGTGGGGAACTTAATTTCAAGATCGTTGTAAAGAGCTTCCAGTCATCATATTGGCAGGCAGCAGTTACAGGTGTAAACCAGGCAGCAGAAGAACTCGGTGTTAAGGTTGAGTGTAACGGACCTAACGCAGAGTCTGATATCGCAGATCAGGTTAACATGCTTACAAACTACATCAACGGCGCACCTGACGGAATCGGTCTTGCAGCATGTGACCAGAGTGCATGCTTAGACGCTCTTCAGATGGCTAAAGACGCAGGCATCCCTGTAGTATGTTTCGACTCAGGCTGCCCTGATGCTCCCGAAGGCTCAGTACTTTCAACAATTGCAACAGACAACTACGGCGCAGGCGCAACTGCAGCTGACAACCTTTACGCAGCTCTTAAGGATTCTATCGCTTCTGCATCAGCTCCCGTAAGAATCGGTGAGGTTAACCAGGAGTCAACTTCCGAGTCAATCACACAGCGTGGTCTTGGATTCATCGACAGATTCACAGAACTTGCAACAGCAGACGGCAAGAAGGTTGCAGTAGTTGGTAACGAATTCTATGTAAACGGTGCAAAGGACAAAGGCGATGAGGCATCAGCAGATATCATCATCGAGGTTGCAGTTCCTGCACAGACAACTGTTGAGCTTTGCGCAACAGAGGCATCAGCTATCATGAACAAGTCAGACGTATTAGGAATCTTTGGTTCAAACCAGGTAGCAGCAGAGGGTATCCTTTCAGCTAACGAGAACCTTGGAAAACTTGGTACAGAAGCAGGCACAACTATCCTTGCAGCAGGTTTCGATGCAGGTACAGTTATTAAGCAGGCTATCAAAGACGGCAAGATGTTCGGTGCTGTTACCCAGTCTCCTCTTGCAATGGGTAAGACAACTGTTCAGACCCTTTACAAGATCGCTAACGGCGAGACAGTTTCTGATATCGCTACAGACGGTTACTGGTATGACAACTCCAACATGGACGCTGCAGACATCGCTCCCAACCTTTATGACTAATCTTTTATAGAGTACGAGCAGATAAAACCATATTTCTAGGAGGGGGACCGGACTACCGGTCCCTTTCCCCCCTAAAAAAGATAACTCATATTCGGAGGACAAGATGTTAAAAGGTATTCCTACACAGATTTCACCGGAGTTACTTAAGGTACTTGACGAGATGGGCCACACGGACGAACTCGTTATTGCCGACGGTAATTTCCCCGGTTCTACAATGGGTAAGAAAGTAATCAGAGCTGACGGAATGGGGGTTCCCGAAGTCCTTGATGCAATACTTAAACTTTTCCCTTTGGATACATATCCAAATGCATTGGGAGAGGAAGACGCGCCCTGCACCCTTATGGCTTTGGAACCCGGAGACGTGGGCAAGGTTGCCACACCTATCTGGGACGAGTATAAGAAAATCGTTTCAAAGTACGATGAGAGGGGCGCCAAGGCTTTCAAAGAGATTAACAAGTGGAAGTTCTACGACCAGACAAGAGAGAAGGCTGCGGTTATTATTCAGACCACAGAAACAGCAATTTACGCAAACATTATTCTTAGAAAAGGGGTTGTAATCTAGTCTATGCTTCAGAATATTGAACTGATTTTTACCGACATGGAACTCATGATGAGAAAGCTTAAAAAGCTGTCCTACGAGGCCAATATGAAAAGATTCAGAGAGGAACAGGGCCATTTCATTGATGAGATGGTTGGCTTTGTGAAGGACTCGGATAATAAGGATGAGGCCGTTTCGGAGGTGGGAAGGGCTTTCGCAGACGGAGTTTTTGACGCTTTTAACAAAAAGGGTAAAATCAGCGGAAGGAAGCAGGCGGACATGAATTTCTTCATGATCTACTACGTTTTCCCGGCAATATTACTGACTGAAGACGAGTTCGCAGGAAAGATCTGCGATGGGGTCAGGGATGCTTGGAATGCCAAGTTTAAGGACACCAACATTAACTACACAACATACGAGAAACTGCATTCCACATTCAGGAATAAGATATTGGGGCTTTTTTAAATGAAGGAAAATTATTACCTCGCCGTTGATATCGGTGCCTCGGGAGGTCGACACCTTCTGGGGCATCTTGAAGACGGCAGAATGGTTTTGGAGGAAGTTTACAGATTCTCAAACGGAATGACTGAGTCGAAGGGGTCCCTTGTCTGGGATACGAAAAGACTCTTTGACGAAATCATAAAAGGAATGAAGAAGTGTAAGGAAATCGGAAAGATTCCCGTAAGCATCGGGGTTGATACCTGGGGCGTCGACTTCGTTCTCATTGATGAATCTGACAACATTTTAGGTGATGCGGTGGGCTACAGAGACCGCAGAACCACAGGCATGGATGAGGCGGTCTACAGGGTGATTTCCGAGGAGGAACTCTACGCCAGGACCGGCATCCAGAAAGCAATTTATAATACGATTTTTCAACTTATGTCTTTGAAGGTTTCCGAGCCCGATTTGTTGAAGCGGGCGGGGAGCCTTCTAATGATACCCGATTATTTTCATTTTCTTTTATCCGGGGTAAAAACCAATGAATATACTGAGGCCACAACTTCAGGTCTGCTGAATCCCTCTACTCATAAGTGGGATATGGATCTGATTGAGGCCCTTGGCTACCCTAAAGGAATTTTCGGGGAGATTAAGATGCCGGGAACCATACTTGGAGGTCTGCTTCCCTCGGTTAGAGAGATGGTGGGATATGACTGTCAGGTGATTCTGCCCTGCTCGCATGATACGGCCAGCGCAGTGCTTGCCATGCCGTCAGAGGATGATAAGGCTCTTTATATTTCGTCCGGCACCTGGTCTTTGATGGGAGTACTTTTGGACAAACCGAATTGTTCTCCTGAAAGCATGGAAGCGGACATTACAAATGAGGGCGGATATGGAGGCAAAACCACATATCTTACCAATATTATGGGCCTTTGGATGATTCAGTCCGTGAGAAACGAGCTGGCCCCTGACTTAAGTTACGACGAGCTTTGCAAGAAGGCAGCCATGGAGGAAATAAAGAGTCTGGTGGACTGCCAGGATTCAGTTTTCCTTGCTCCCGAAAACATGGCAGAGGCCGTAAAGGAATACTGCTATCAAACCGGCCAGGATGTGCCGGATACGGTTTATGAACTTGCGGCGGTTATTTATAATTCTCTGGCGGATTGCTATGGGAAGAAGCTTAAACTCATTGAGAAGGTTACCGGAAGAAAGTACGAAAAGATTAATATTATCGGCGGCGGATCCAATGCCGGATATCTTAACGAACTTACGGCCAAAGCCACAGGATGCACGGTGGTTGCGGGACCTTCTGAGGCTACTGCCACAGGCAATATTCTGGCCCAGATGATAAGAATGGGAGAACTTGAAGATTTTACCAAAGCCAAAGAGTGTATTCTTCGTTCTTTCGAAGTGAAGGAATTCAAACCCTGATAAACAAGGAGAAAACTATGGCTCTTAACGAACAGGAGATTAAGGAACAGATTTGTGATATAGGAAGACGAATTTATGGAAGGAACATGGTGGCGGCCAACGACGGAAATATTTCTGTCAAGCTTAATGACCATGAGTTTCTGTGCACACCTACGGGGGTTTCCAAGGGCTTTATGACCCCTGAGTTCATCTGTAAGGTAGATGAGAATGGCAATGTTTTGGAGGCTAACGAGGGATTCAGGCCCTCCAGCGAAGTGAAAATGCACATGAGGGTTTATAAGCTTAGACCCGATGTGGGTTCGGTGGTTCATGCCCATCCAAATTTTGCCACAAGTTTTGCCATTGCGGGAAGGCCTCTTAACATTCCCATGATGCCCGAGGCTGTTATTGCTCTCGGCTGTGTTCCCCTGACTCCCTACGGAACGCCCTCAACCATGGAGATTCCCGATGCCATTGAGCCCTACCTCAATGACTTCGACTCTCTCCTTCTTGAGAATCACGGCGCCCTCACCTGGTCAGTGGACCTGATGAGTGCTTACATGAAGATGGAGTCCCTGGAGTTTTATGCGGAGCTTCTTTACAAATCTGAGGTTCTTGGGGGACCCAAGGAATTTACTCCCGAGGAAATAAAAAAGCTTGTGGATATAAGACGTAAGATGGGACTTCCCGGTAAATATCCCGCAGACAGAGTGGGAGAGAACTGCTATAAGTGCAAGGATTGCTTCTGGAAGAGACTGGGACACTGATGGGAAATCTGATTGTTGTGGAGCAGATGCTTATTATTTTTGCTCTTATTATGGTGGGTTTCTTCCTATATAAAAGAGGGCATCTGTCGGATGAAACATCGAAGCAGCTTTCGTGGATAGTGGTTAACATAACAAACCCCATAACTCTTTTGTGCGCCGCCTTGAAGGATGAGAGCAAGGTGGGTATAGAGGAGATTGGGGTGGCTTTTGCCTGCTTTGCATTTGTATATGGGGTTCTGATTATGGTGGGACTTGTGCTTCCTGCCTTAATCGGTGTGCCGAAGGAGGACAGATATTCTTACAGGATGCTGGCCACCTTCAATAATGTGGGATTCATCGGAATCCCTTTCTGTGCCGCAGTTTTGGGCACGAGTTCTTTGATATTCGTGTCCATATGCGGTATTGTTTTTAATTTGATTGCCTATACATATGGGGCGGGGGTACTTAGAAAAGTGGCTGCTTCGGGAGCCGGGACTTCCGTGAGCACGTTGGACTCCCGCGGTTTTGGGCTAAGAAAGGCGATCAATTCCGGTACGGTTATGGGAATTGTGACCATTGTTGTTTATATTATGAATTTAAAGGTGCCTGAGGCTGTGGGGGCGGTTCTTTCCCACGTTGGAAGCTGCACCACCTTCCTTTCCATGGCAGTGCTTGGAGTGTCTGTGGCGAAGATGGTTCCAAGGGAGGTTTTCGGCCGGTGGAGACTTTATATATTTGTGATTTTGAGGCAGATTCTGGTGCCGATTCTTATTATAATGATATTGAAGCCCTTCATAGGGAATGAACTGATTATTAAGACGGTGGCGGTGCTTTTGGCCATGCCCTCCGCCAATCTTCCCCTTATGATGGCCAAGCAGCTTGGGGTCAGGGACGACACAATATCCGCAGGGATTATTCTTACCACGCTGGCGGCTGTGTTGACAATCCCGATCATCATGAAGTTCTGCTGATGTGCAATTGGGGCCTGTCCCCAACCTGCACGGTGCAAAATGGGGACAGGCCCAAACTGCACGGTGCAACTTGGGGACAGGCCCAAATTGCACATAATGGAGGTATATATGGAGTTTGGATTTGAAGTAAAGTTTTTGGGTGACGGCTACTGCGGTGGCTTCTCAAATGGACTGACCATGGCGGGAAGCGACAGCGTAAGAAGGTTTAAAGAAAGTGGCGACGGGAGCTTTGAGGACGGCCTGGGCCATGTAATCTATGTGGTTTCCGAGGCCGATACGGAGGCCACGAGGGTCCATACTGAATTTCAGAATAACTCAGATTCCGAGGTGACTTTGGAACTTCTCTCCTCCTTTGCTCTTAAGGGGGTAAAAACCCACAGAATCTACAGACTTCAATCCTTCTGGAGCGCAGAAGGAAAACTTAGAGTGGAAACAATAGAGGATTTGCATCTGGAGAAATCCTGGAGCGGTCACGGAGTAAGATGTGAGAAATTCGGCACTGTGGGCTCCATGCCTGTGAGGAAGTTCTTTCCGTTTCTTGCAGTTGAAAATTCCGAAACCGGGGAGTTTACAGGAATTCTTATGGGAAATGCAGCTTCCTGGCAAATGGAGTTAATCTGCAGAGAAACTACAGAGCTTGAGATTACCGGAGGCATAGCTGACAGAGATTTTGGCGGGTGGATGAAAAAGGTGGCGCCGGGAGAAAGGTTTGTTACTCCTGATGCTTTGATAGCCCGGGGGAATTCCCTTGAAGAGGTGTGCGACAGGCTTGTTAAGGCCTGGCATCTTGATATTTCTCCCGTAGATAGCGACATGGGCATTATTTTCAATGAATATTGCACCAGCTGGGGAAATCCTGATGCCGCAAATATAAAGCGTCTGGCAGACAAACTAGCCGGCAAAGAAATCAAGTACCTTGTTATAGACGCGGGATGGTATGGCCTTCCGGATGACTGGGTTGAAAGTGTGGGAAACTGGGAGGTTAACGCTGACAGATTCCCTGAGGGCCTTAAGGGAGCTGCGGATTATATCAGATCCAAAGGTATGATTCCGGGACTCTGGTTTGAAATGGAAACCATAGGACCTCACTGCAAATATTATGATAAGACGGATTTACTGTTAAAGAAGGACGGATATCCTCTGACGGTAGGGGATCGAAGATTTCTTGATATGGAGAATCCTCTGGTTTTGGAACATCTTGCTAAAGATGTTATCGGAACCTTAAAGGATGGGGGATTCGGATACATAAAGATTGACTACAATGACACCATAGGTGTTGGATGCGATGGCGGCGACAGCTTAGGTGAAGCTTTGTACAGAAAAGTTGAAGCCACAAGAAATTTCATAAGACGAATCAGGGAAGAGATTCCCGGTATCGTTATAGAAATATGCTCAAGCGGCGGCCACAGGCTTGTTTATTCAATGCTTGAACTTGCCAGCCAGGCCAGCTTTTCGGATGCCCATGAGACAGTGGCAATTCCGATTATTGCTGCCAATGTTCACAGAATCATGCCACCCTGCCAAAGCCAGATCTGGTCGGTGCTCAGAGCAGGAGATGACGTTAACAGGCTTCATTATTCTCTTGCGGCTACCTTCCTGGGAAGGATGTGCCTGAGCGGAGATATCTATGATTTTACCAATGAGCAGATGGCTGTTGTGGATGAAGCCATGACCTTCTACAGGAAGGCGGCAGATATTATAAAGTACGGAAAGACTACACGAATCGAGTGCACAGCCACAAGCTATAACGCCCCTGTGGGCCACCAGATAGTGGAGAGAGAGTATGAGGGTAGAAAACTTGTGGTAATTCATAAGTTTAAAGGGGACGAGGCAGCCTTGGAACTTCCCACAAAGGCTATCGCAAGCTTTGGAGCCCTTGACGGCGACTTCTCCGCCTGCGCATATTTGATTTCTTGTCAGTAATCCTCAGTGGTTGTATAATTGTAGTGGGTTAGATCCAATAGCAATATGGAGGGTTATATAAATATGGAATTATCTACATTAAATAAGGAATACAAACTTGTTCGTCAGGATAACATGGAGAAGTTCATGAAGATTAACCAGTTGTATCCCAGCATTGTTTTGGTGGAGGAATACTGGATTACATCCGACAAAACAATGGGCAACAGATGTGCTTATTTTGAATCTCATTCACAGGCGGATGAGTATGCTTATATGCTGGCGGCTAACCGCTCGGCTTTAAATGCAAACAATGAGAAGCCATTTGAGATTCTGATTAACGGAAAAGAGACCAAGGTGGATGGAAAACTAAGAGATTTTCTTGAAGGCAAGGTACAGATTGGCAATTAACCGATTCTTCAATCCCTCCGGCTTCGGAGGGATTTTTTTTGCCTTAAATCTTTATTCATTCTTAATAAAGCACAGGTTGACACTTTCTTTTATTTAAGGCATGATTATAGAAGTGTGATTTTTCATGGTACATGAGAAAGGGATTATTATGAGCAAGATAGCAGTCCTTACGGACTCAAACAGCGGAATAACTCCTAAGGAAGCCAAGGAACTTGGCTTATATGTTATTCCCATGCCTTTTTATATAGAAGATCAGGAATTCTTCGAGGAGGTCAACATGACCCAGGAGGAGTTCTATGAAAGAATAGATGAGAAGACTGCCATCAGCACTTCCCAGCCCAGCCTTGAGTACGTGGGCAAGAAGTGGGATGAGCTTCTTAAGGAATATGATCAGATTGTTTATATTCCCATGTCAAGCGGCCTTTCCGGCAGCTGCTCCAGCGCCAGAGCCCTCTCATTGGATTACGATGGGAAGGTTGAGGTTGTTGATAACCAGAGAATTTCAGTTACTCTTCGCCGTTCATGCCTTGATGCATTGCGCCTGGCAGAGGAAGGCAAGAATGCGGCTGAAATCCGTGAAATCTTAGAGAGAACAGGCCTTGATGCCAGCATATATATTACCCTTGATACTTTGACCTACCTTAAGAGAGGCGGACGAATCACTCCCGCAGCTGCGGCTATCGGCACGCTCCTTAAGATTAAGCCGGTCCTTCAGATTCAAGGTGAGAAATTAGACGCTTTTGCCACAGTAAGAACCATCGCTCAGGCAAGAAAGATTATGATTAAGTCTGCAATCAAGGACATTGAGAACAGATTTGGAGGAATGGAAGCCCATGAGGTGGACATCGACCTTGCTTATACAGGAAGCGAGGATGCCATAGCAGGGTTTGAGGAAGAAGTGAAGGAAGCATTCCCCTGGATTGATAAGGTGTATGCGGCTCCTCTTTCACTTTCCGTTGGATGTCACATTGGGCCCGGGGCCTTTGCAATTGCACTATCCCATAAACTGAAATAATGTGCAATTTGGGGACAGGCCCCGATTTGCACATCCGAAGGGCGTGCAGATCGGGGCCTGTCCCCAAACTGCACATCGGTCTTTTCGGCAAAGGCCAAGAGGAGAGAAGCAAACAATGAGTATAAGGATTATCACGGATTCTGCGTCGGATATCGAGCAGAATGAACTTGAAGGGGTTACCGTCATTCCCATGAATGTGACTATTGAAGGGGTCACTTACAGGGATGGAATTGACCTTACTAAAAACGAATTCTTTGAGAAACTGGAGACATCCGAGGTGATGCCCTCTACCAGTTTAATTCCCCCACAGATTTTTATTGATGAATACGAGAAGGTTAAGGAAGCGGGAGATGAAGCCATTGTTCTTCCTATTTCTGCAGGACTTTCGGGAACTTACCAGAGCGCTGTTACTGCGGCGGATGAGTTCGACAATATATCCGTCATTGAGACCGGTCTTGTTACTGCACCCCTGAAGCTTTTGGTGGTTCGCTGCAAGCAGCTGATTGATGAGGGCAAATCAAGAGCAGAGATAGTTGATATCCTTGAGAAAGAGAAGAAGCGCATTGCGGTTTTTGCCTCAGTTGATACCCTTAAGTATCTTCACAAGGGAGGCAGAATTTCCAAGACCGTAGCCATTGCAGGTGGACTTCTTAACATAAAGCCCATTCTTACCCTGGAGGACGGAAAGCTGATTTCCATCGGCAAGGCCAGAGGAAGCAAGCAAAGCCACGTATTTCTTGACCAGAAAGTCAGGGAAGTAGGGGGAATCGATTTTACCATGCCTTACGCAACGGGCTATTCCGGAACGGATAAGAGCAAGCTTCTTGAGTACATGGAGGACAACGCAAACCTTGTAAACGCGGCCCCCGGGGAGATCGAGATTGTGCAGATAGGAACTGCGGTGGGCACTCACGCAGGCCCCGGAGCGGTGCTGGTAACCTTTTTTGCCAAAAATAAATAGATTAAAGAAATCTTAAAGAAAACCCTATCATTATTTTACTTTTTTTATCTTTATAATAGGCATGTCTTGAGAGGTGCAAGTTGGGGCCTGTCCCCAACCTGCACCGTGCAAGTTGGGCCTGTCCCCAAATTGCACATAAGGACGAGGAGTAAATAATGAAAGGGTGTTTTTTTATGAAAAAGAAAACGATTTTGGCTGTTTTAGTATGCAGCGTATTGTTGACCGCCTGCGGCAACAAACAACCTGGTGAGGAAGCCAAGGTAGATGAAGGGTCTGCTGTGGCAATTGTTGAGGATGTAAACGAGGCAACCGATACGGAGACTGAGGCCCCGGATGTAACAGTGGCAGTCACAGAAGAGCCGGAGGACGACCTCTATTACAAATTTAATCCCCATGCTTATCCCCGGAAACTCCGTGATGCATACGGAGAAGAGGAAATGGAGGCTTTTCTTAACCTTGTTGATGCTTTAAGAGCCGGAGAAGACAGTTTTAAATGCGCCAACCGCGATGTGTATGAGTGGTGCTTTAGCGGCGGCCCCTTGGATGATCTTTTTCCTGTGGCAAGATTTACCATTTCAGGGGACTTCCTTGACGGATATTCCGACGGAGTGGGGCATTTTACCTACGACATCCCCAAGGAGGAATTCCTTCAGAAACAGGCAGATTTTGAGAAGATGGTGGAGGACATCCTTCGTGAGAACGTAGACAAAACCTACACCGATTTCGAGAAGTGCATCGCTCTTTACGAGTACATGGTGGACAATTACACCTACGACTGGCAGGAATACGAAGACAACGATCTGGAGAAAATGTTCGATATCCCCAGGGGAACCTACGGAACCTACAGAACATTTAATGATAAAACCGGCATTTGCGACGATCTTAGCGCAGTTTACAGTTACCTGCTGTTGCAGTGTGGTGTGGAATCCATGAAATATGAAGGCCATGTTGGCGAAGGTCATGCATGGAGCTATGTAACCTTGGACGGAGTCGGATATTTCGTTGATCCTACATGGGGACTTAATGAGAACGGAAACCCTGATTTGACCTTCTTTATGATGACTGAAGCTGACAGGGAACTTGATTTCGGTGACCAGATGGATCCCATAATGTACTATTACGATCACGAGAACCTTAATGTGGATTTCTCTGCTAAGGATGACAGATATTCTGAACTTCACGGCGGCGAGTTCGAGTCCTTGGACAGAGACAATAAGATATTGTATTATAGCGTTGAAGGCGAAGAAAAAGAATTCCACTACGACGCTTAGAAGGATTAATATAATAGGGATTAATAAAATCTTAAAAAAATCCTCCCATATATCTTTTGGTTTAGGGTGCTATAATGGCTGACATGGAGGGAGTAAATATGAAGAAAAGATTTTTACCCGTAGTGCTCTTAGCGGCACTTTCACTTACAGCCTGCGGCATAAATAAAGCCGAGGCGAAGCCTGCAGAGGAACCTGCCATTGCAGAAACTCCTGCGGCCGAGGCAAGACCCACAGAGCTTGCACCTGAAGCCGAGATTCCGGAATCAGAGAATGCAAACACAGATAATGGGGCACCGGAAGAAGCCTATGCCGATTACTACAAGATGATCGGCGATATGAAGGCAGGCTTGGAGAAGGGCCTTGAGGAACCTGTGATGAACGGTTTTGCTCTTGCAGATGTGTACATGATGATTGGCGACAATGACATTCCCGGATATATTATCAAGGATTTAAACGGTGATGGCATTGATGAGCTGATTTTCGGAATGAACCTTAAAGAGGTTGCCGAGGATGATGTCTGGGACGGCATCGTTTATGATGTTTTCACCATGGTAGACGGAAAGATGACCCAGGTGGTTGACGGCTGGGCCAGAAACAGATACTATATCTGTGAAAACGGCGCTATCGCCAATGAGGGATCAGGCGGAGCTGCTTACTCATGTTATACTTACTATGATTTTGACGGTAAGGAACTTAAGGTAAGAGAGTCCTACTTCACCGGCTACAGGGATGAAGCCCAGACCGATTGGGGATGGTTCTCCTCTGATACTGAAGCCTGGGCCGATGATGCCAAGGAAGTAAGCGAGGAAGAAGCTCGCCAGGCTATAGCAGCTTATACATACGATAAACAGAAGTATATTCCTTTTGCAGAATACAATGGTTAACCAGGTGCAATTTCGGGTCCGCCCCGAATTTGTACTCCCCCAAATAACTGTGCCACGGACGGGCTTGCACACTTGTGCAAGCCCGTCCTTTATGTTACAATGCTAACGATTTCATATAGAAAGGTATATGGTGCCTGCGGGGTATCCAGAATGGGCCGATGTGCAGTTTGGGGACAGTCCCCGATCTGCACATCCGAGGGACGTGCAAATCGGGGACTGTCCCCAAACTGCACGTCGGCCCATTCTGTATATCCACAAGGGTTAAAAGGGAAACAGGTGTGAAACCTGTGCGAACTCGTCACCGTAAGCGAGGAGCGGATCCATCCGTCCGATAGAAAGATCGGAGTCACTGAGGCGAAGCCTTGGGAAGGCAGATGGGACGTGTTGATGCGCGAGCCGGGAAACCTGCCACATGACCGGTACAGGATTAATAATCCGGGTCACGAGTAATTGGCCGTACTGCACTAACAGGGCATGCAGATGCTACCCTGTCTTTTGTGTATGCCATTAACTCATTCCGATTACCCCGGGGTGAGTTTTTTTGTGCGCTCATCGGTTCTTTCCAATGGGATTAATAAATATATAAGAGGAGATAAAAAGATGAAAAAAAGAATCATCGCATCAATGCTTGCACTTGTACTCAGTGCATCAGCTCTCATGGCCTGCGGTAACGAAGCTCCCGCAGCAACAGAGACAACAGAAGCAGTAGAAGAGACTGCAACAGAGGAAACGGCAGCAGAACCCACAGAAGCTCCCGCAGAGGAAGCAGAAGCTGAAACAGAAGCTGTAACAAAGGACAGAAGCGGAAACGATATCACACTTCCCGCAGAAGTTAACACCATCATTTCCATGGCTCCTTCAATCACAAGAACCCTCATCGACATGGGTCTTGCTGACAAAATCGTAGCTTCCGACACTAACTCACAGGCTTCCTATGGCTCAGAGCTTAAGGATGATGTGGTTTACTTTGACATGATGGCTCCCGATCAGGAGCAGATCGTTGCTCTTAACCCCGACATCGTGTTTACATCAGGCATGAGCTCAAAGGACGGAGTTGACGCTTTTGCATCAGTTCGTGACGCAGGAATCTGCGTAGCAGATATCCCAAGCGCCACTTCAATCGAAGCCATCGAAGAGGACCTTATGTTCATCGGACAGTGCGTAGGCATGGAAAGAGAAATGGAAGAACTTGTTAATCTGATGGAGTCAAACATCGATGAAATCAAGGAAATCGCAGCAACAATTCCCGAAGATGAGAAGAAGACCGTTCTTTTCGAGCTTTTCACACCTTCAGCTGATTATCCTACAATCTACTCTGCAGGCCAGGGCACATACATCAACGAGATGCTTGAGATTTGCGGTCTTGTAAACGTAGCAGCAGATCAGGAAGGTCAGTGGCCCGCTCTTTCAGAGGAGTTCGCCATCGCTTCAGATCCTCAGGTTATTCTTTCAGCTGACATGTACACTCCCGACGCTATCAATGTTATACTTGGCATGAAGGGATGGGAGAACGTCCAGGCTATCAAGGACGGCGCTGTTTACATGCTTGACGCAGACAAGGTTAACCAGCCCAACCAGCACGTTGTAGACGTTATGGTTGAGATTGCAAGACTTATCTATCCCGAGTACTTCGAGGAAGCATTAAAGGACGCAGCATAATATTTTATGAGAAAAATCGGAATATCTACTAAGATAGCTTTAGTTGCAGCATTTGTAGTTTTTTCCATAATCATAAGCATCGGGGCGGGCAGTGTATCTGTGCGCCCCGGTGATATTGTGGCAATTATCGGAAATAAACTCTTTAATATCCCAATAGGAGGCGACATAATCGACTCCACAATTTCCATAGTCTGGGACATAAGAATGCCCAGAGTTTTTTCTGCCTTTGCGGTGGGAGCCATGCTTTCCATAAGCGGCGCGGTAATGCAGTCGCTTTTGCAAAATCCCCTGGCCTCCTCTTACACCTTAGGCGTATCAAGCGGCGCATCTTTGGGTGCAGCCATTATTATTGTTACGGAGATTTCAATCCCCGTTTTAGGCCTTTTCCTGTTGCCCATAACCGGATTCGCCTTCGGCCTTGCAACAGTTCTTATTGTTATATTTTTCTCGTCCAGACTGGACAGTAACTTACGAAATCACACGATTATTCTCTTTGGTATGGTGTTATCCTTGTTTGTTAACGCCATTCTTACCATGCTTTCGGCTTACTTTTCACAGCACATTCAAAGACTGACCCTTTGGACCATGGGTACCTTCTCCGGCAGGAAATGGATTCATGTGGCCCTTCTGATGGGCTTTTTTATAGTGGGCATGATAGCGGTTTTGGCTTTTCACAGAGATATGGATCTGCTTAACTTCGGTGAAGAGCAGGCCCTTGCCATGGGTGTTGATACCAAGAAGGTAAAATTCATACTTCTCCTTCTCTCCTCCATGCTTACGGGTGCCAGCGTCTGTTTTACGGGAATAATCGGTTTTATAGATCTCACCGTTCCCCATATAGCAAGGAAAATCTTCGGCTCCTCCCATGGGATGCTGATACCCATGTCTGCCTTTCTGGGGGGCGGCTTTATGGCTCTTGCGGACCTTCTTGCAAGAACGGTTCTGGCTCCCAGGGAAATCCCTGTAGGTGCCATTACAGCCCTGGTGGGGGCACCCTTCTTCCTATGGGTGTACCTTGGGGGCAGAAAGAAGGTGTGACATGAGTAAAGCCATAGTATGCAACAATCTTCAGGCTTCATACGACAAAACCATGAAGCACCCTGTAATAAAGGACATAAATCTTTCAATTGAAACCGGAGAGAGCGTCTGCATTCTTGGCAGTAACGGCTCCGGCAAATCCACCCTACTTAAGGCCGTCATAGGCATTATCCCCTATTCCGGACAGGTTCTTATTAACGGGCAGGATGTTTCAAAGATGACCAGAAAAGAAATAGCCGGGAATGTGGCCTTTATGACCCAGCTCTCCCAGGTTTATTTTTCATACTCTGTTTTGGAAACCGTAATTCTCGGTCGCTATCTTCACATGCCCCATTTCTTTGGTAAACCCTCCGACAAGGACGTGGCCATCGCCGAGGAAGCCCTTAGAAAGGTTGGCATGGAGAAGCTTTCCGACAGACAGATCGGCTCTTTATCCGGAGGCGAGCTGCAGCGCGTATTTTTGGCCCGCACCTTCGCCCAGGAATCAAATATTCTGTTTCTTGATGAACCCACCAACCACCTGGATCTAAAGGTGGTATCTGAGCTTTCCGAGTACCTTGACGAGTGGAGGAAGACTCCCGGAAACACGCTGGTTGGAGTTTATCACGATATTTCATTGGCCCTTCGATTATCCGACAGAGGTATCTTTATTAAGGAAGGCCGAATCATCGGCGAAGCACCGCGCTCCGAAATCCTGGCTTCGGAGGTTTTGAAGGAAACCTACGATTTTGACGTCTATGAATATATCCAGAAAAGATATGAAAACTAAAAACATAATGATTCAGGGCACCATGTCAAACGCCGGGAAATCCGTCATTGCCGCAGGGCTTTGCAGGATTTTTGCCGAAGATGGTTTCAGGGTGGCCCCCTTTAAATCCCAGAACATGGCCCTTAATTCCTTTGTTACGGAGGAAGGCCTTGAAATGGGAAGGGCTCAGGTCATGCAGGCGGAGTGCGCGGGAACAAAGCCCCTTGCATGCATGAATCCAATCCTTTTAAAGCCCACAAGCGACATGGGCTCCCAGGTCATTCTTAACGGCGAAGTCCTTGGAAACATGAAGGCCATGGACTACTTTAAACGCAAGAAGGATTTCATTCCGGAAATTAAGAAAGCCTACGATAAACTGGCGGAAAACTATGATATCATAGTAGTAGAAGGGGCCGGTTCTCCCGTTGAACTAAACCTCAAAAAGGACGACATCGTAAACATGGGGCTTGCCAAGATGATTGACGCCCTGGTGCTTCTTGTGGGTGACATCGACAGAGGCGGCATTTTCCCTCAGCTTCTCGGTACCCTTGATTTACTTGAAAAGGACGAGAGAGACCTGGTGAAGGGGCTTATCGTCAACAAATTCCGAGGGGACGCCCGCTTGTTTGAGGACGGGGTGAAGATTCTGGAGGATCGGGGGAAGACCAAGGTTGTAGGCGTGGTTCCCTACATGGACGTAAAACTCGACGACGAGGATTCTTTGTCGGACAGATTTTATGTAAACCAAATTAAAGATTTTGATATTGCAATTATAAGACTTAATCATATATCAAACTTCACGGATTTTGACACCTTTGAGCAGCTTAAGGGGGTGTCTGTAAGATACGTGAAGACCCCTTCTGAACTGGGGAATCCTGACATAATCATTATTCCCGGCTCCAAAAATACTCTGGAAGATTTAAGAGCCATCAAGGATAACGGCCTTGCCGATTTGGTAAAAACCAAAGTTCTCCATGACAACACACCCATCTTTGGTATCTGTGGCGGGTATCAGATGCTTGGAAGAAGAATTGAAGACCCACAAGGAGTCGAGAGTGGAGGATTTGAGGAGGGGCTTAGGCTTTTACCTGTGGATACGGTTCTTGGGAAGGAGAAAACCAGGACGAATTTTGAAGGTGTGATTTCAGGCGCCGCAGGAAAGTTTGAGGGCCTTAAAGGCAAACCTGTGGAAGGCTATGAGATTCACATGGGCACCACCACTCCTTACGAGGATTTGACTGAGTTTACTTCGGAGAGGACGGGTTTTTGCAAAGGAAACGTGTATGGCACTTACATTCACGGATTCTTTGACAGGAAAGAGATTCTTGAAGCCGTTACGGGCTTTGAAGTTACAATGGATTATAAAGCTTTCAGGGAGACCCAGTACGATTTGCTGGCGGAGCAGCTGCGGGCAGCCCTGGATATGGACTACATCTACGAAATAATGGGGATTAAAAGATGACGATTAAAGAGCTTACTTCCATTAAGATTAACACGCCGGATGTGCAGGCCGCCGAGGCTGCAAGAAGCCGGTGGGACGCCATAGCCAAACCTATCGACGGCCTCGGAGATTTCGAGGATCTGGTGTGCAAAATCGCCGCCGCCAAGGCTGACATGTGCCCGGACCTCTCAAAGAAGGCACTGGTAATTATGTGTGCCGACAACGGGGTGGTCTTAGAGGGAGTATCACAGACGGACCAAAGCGTCACAAGGGATGTGGCCGCCCTCATGGGGCGAAAGGAGAGCTCCGTTGGCATGATGGCGAAGCACTATCCTTTGGAGATTTTTACCGTGGATGTGGGAATCAACTGCGAGGGCACCCCAAAGGGAGTCATCGATAAGAAGGTGAGAAAGGGCACCGGGGATATTCTAAAGGGGCCTGCAATGTCGGTGGAAGAGTGCCTTAAGGCCATTGAAGCCGGAATTGAAATGGTTAAGCTTTGCAGAGACAAGAAGTTCGAGATTATTGCAACCGGTGAAATGGGAATCGGCAACACAACCACGGCAACTGCTCTTCTATGCGCCCTGACGGGGCTTGAACCCGCCGCAGTTACGGGCAGGGGAGCAGGGCTTACGGATGAGGGCCTTGAGCATAAGATTGAAGTGATAGAGGAAACTTTAAAGTTTCATCTTGATGATAAAGACAAAAAGGGAATTAGGGGAGCTACCAATGTTTTCGAGGCTCTAAGAAAGTTTGGAGGTCTTGATATCGCAGGCCTTGTGGGAGTTTACATCGGCGGAGCAATGCTTGGAATTCCCATTGTCATAGACGGTTTTATCAGCGCAGTGGCTGCCTTTACTGCGGAGGGAATTGTTAAGGGCTGCAAGGATTTCATGATTGCATCCCATAAAGGCAGAGAAAAGGGCGCGGAAGAAATCATGAACCGCCTGGGGCTGAAACCGGTTATAGACGCTGACTTAGCCCTTGGTGAGGGCACCGGCGCCATTATGCTTTTCCCGCTTCTTGACATGGTTATGTCACTGTTTTCAGGCGGTGTTGCTTTTAACGAAACTACCATCAAACAGTACGAGAGGTTCAGAAAATGAATATTTTGGTAATCGGAAGAAAGAACTCAGGGAAATCCGCATTGGCCGAAGAGCTGGCTATGAACACCGGAGACTCAATCAGGTATTACCTTGCCACCATGGAGGTCTTTGATGACGAGGGAAGCATGAGGGTGGAGAGACACCGCAAAGCCAGAGCAGGCAAGGGATTTATTACCGTGGAGAAGGGATATGATATCTGGGACCTTGAGGGAGAGGTTATGGATATCGGCAGCGCCACGGTGCTTTTGGAGTGTGTTTCCAACCTTGTGGGAAACGAAATGCACGAAAATCCAGCAAGGACAAAGCTATGTCAGGTTGGGAACCCGGATATTGAGACCTTTGTGGAGAGCGTTTACGGAGATATAGTTGCCCTGGCGAATCAGGCCCACAACCTTGTGATGGTTACAAGTGAGTACGACAAGGATGCCCCGGGCTATGACAATTCCACCAGGCTTTTTGTAAAGCTCCTTGACGGAGTAAATGAGAAACTTATGGATTTTGCCGACAAGGTATATGACCTTAGAGACGAAGACACTGAGGTGGAAAATTGAGCATATTCAGGTGGTTTGCGGTTTCATTTTCCCTATACAGCAAAATTCCCATGCCGCGGTTTATCTGGAAGGAAGACGACATGGCACATAGCCTTACGTTTTTCCCCTTTGTTGGCGTGGCCATCGGAGCCGTTATCTGGCTTATTAATGTGCCGGCCTTCATGATGGGTGTCCCTGTGGCAGTACGTGTTATGTTAACCATTCTGGCACCTTTAATTATTACCGGAGGCTTTCATCTTGACGGGTTCATGGACACGGAGGATGCCTTAAGGTCCTATGCCCCAATGGAGAAGAAGCTGGAGATACTGAAGGATCCCCACATCGGGGCATTTGCGGTTTTGGGGCTCGTGAGGATATTGCTTATTTTTGGTGCTTCGGTAACCGCCATTTTATTAAGTGATAAGTGCGACAATAAGACAATTCTTATTTTCGCTTCAATTTTTGCAGTGGGAAGGTGCTTAAGCGGCCTTACATCCCTTCTTCTTAAGAAGGCAAAGAAGGACGGCATGCTTTATGAGGAGACCAGAAAAGAGCAGAAGGGTATCATAATCTTTTTGATATTCACCCTTATTGTGCTGGAAATCATTGTTCTTTTCATGAATCTTATTAAAGGGCTGGCGGTGCTTTTGACCTTTACCCTCTATACAATCTACTACCGCTACAAAGCCTACAAGGAATTCGGCGGGGTAACCGGCGACACCGCCGGGTACTTCCTGTGCACCGGCGAAATGCTGGCTGCGGCAGTGCTTGCAGCGATGACTTGGATATGATGTGCAGTTTGGGGGCGGATGTGCAGTTTGGGGACAGGCCCAGATTGCACACGAAGCGTGCAATCTGGGCCTGTCCCCAAACTGCACATCTATAGGAGAAAAATAATGAAGACGGTATATCTGATTCGCCACGGGCAGACCCCGGGCAATGCCGAGAAGCGCTACAGTGGCGGACGAACAGACGAGAGTCTGTGTGAAGAAGGAATAAAGGTGGCGCGGGAGGCAAAGAAAACCTACGATGAAATCTTTGCTCCATACGATGGAAATTTCAGAATCTGCGTAAGCCCATTAAAGAGGGCGTTAGAGACCGCAGGAATCCTCTTTGGGGAGAACCGCGACGATTTTACCAAAATAGACAATTTAAAGGAAATGGACTTCGGCCTCTTTGAGGGCAAAACCTACGAGGAGTTAAACGGAACCCCGGAATTTCAGGTCTGGGTGGACTCCGGCGGCAAGGACCCCATTCCGGAGGCGGAGACCTATGAGGGTTTTGCCAAAAGAATCTTTGAGGGACTTAAGGAGGCGGTGGGCCAATCCACCGAAGACGAAACCCTGGCCATAGTCTGCCACGGCGGCACCATAATGGCGGCCATGAGCGTTTTGACGGGCAAAGACAAGTACGATTTTATGGTGAATAATCTGTGCGGATACCGCATTGAACTGGAGAACAAAGATGGCGAAATACATCTTCTTTCATACACTGGCATTGATTACGGGGACAATCCTCGACCTGATTATCGGAGATCCCCATAATTTTCCCCACCCCATCCGCGCCATCGGAAATCTGATAGCGAAGCTTGAGAAGCGCCTTCTTGGGGACGTTTCCGGAAAGTCCGACAGGAATCCTTCTCTTGAAAAAACCAGGGGAACTCTCCTTTGGTCCCTGGTGGTTACAATAACCGTGGCCCTCACGGCGGCAGTTACCATCGGTGCCTACGCCATACACCCGTACATCGGAATCTTGGTTGAGGCGATACTTACTTGCTATATCCTTGCGGCCAAGAGCTTATATAAGGAAAGCATGGCTGTGACAAAGGAGCTTGATAAAGGGGATTTGGACAAGGCCCGCTATGCCCTATCAATGATAGTTGGACGTGATACTGCACCCTTAGACGGCGAGGAAGTTGCCAAGGCAGCAGTGGAAACCGTGGCGGAAAACACCTCCGACGGCGTTATTGCGCCCCTGATTTATTCGGCCCTTGGAGGCCCCATTCTTGGCATGCTTTACAAAGCCGTAAACACCATGGATTCCATGATCGGATATAAGAACGAAAAGTACGAGAACTTCGGAAGATTCGCAGCCAAAGCGGATGATTTTTTTAATTTCATTCCGGCAAGACTGAGCGCAATCTTTATGATAGTCGGAACTTTTATACTTAGCCTTTTTGATAAGACCTATAACCCGCGGGCAGCGGCGCGAATCTGGCGCCGGGACAGGCTTAACCACAAATCCCCAAATTCCGCCCAGACGGAAAGCGTCTGCGCCGGAGCCCTGGGACTTCTCCTTGGAGGCGACCACCTGTATAAGGGCGTAATGGTCCACAAGCCCACCATCGGCGACGAAACAAGAAAGACCGAGCCCGCTGACATCCGAAGAGCCAACAGGCTTATGCTTGCCACGGAGGCTGTAGCCTTCGTTATCATATTAACCGCATTATGTGCAATTTAGGGACAGGCCCAAATTGCACGGTGCAGAATGGGGACAGGCCCAAATTGCACCTACGGAGTTTAAATACATGAACCACGGCGGAGACATCTACAGAAACAAAGTAAATATGGATTTCTCGGTTAACCTGAACCCCTTGGGGACCCCCAAAGAGGTTCTTGAAGCCATGCAGGAATCCATCAAAAGAAGCGATGTTTATCCCGACATCCTCCACGAGGACCTTCTGTCGGGTCTTCAAAACATGTTCGGAATTTCCGCCGAAACCATAACCTTCGGGTCCGGCGCATCGGAACTTATTACCGCCACCGTAAGGGCCATCAATCCAAAGACTGCTCTGATTTTCGAGCCCGCTTTCACAGGCTATACCCATGCCCTTGATGCGGTGAACTGCAACGTTCACAGGGTGATTCTCAAGGAAGCCCGGGGCTTTAAACTTGCTGAGGACGAGCTTGAGGTCATAACAACGAGGCCTGATTTAATCATTATCTGCGACCCTGCCAATCCCACAGGTTTAAACGTTGAGACGGACGTTTTGATTTCACTTCTTAACAAGGCGAAAGAAAACGGCTGCAAGGTCATCTTGGATCAGAGCTTTTATCTTCTTTCGGACAACTCCGAGATTTTCCCCGAAGCCGAGATTAATTCTCTTATAGAAAAATACGACAACCTCTACATTATCCGCTCCTTCACCAAGTTCCTGGCAATTCCGGGAATAAGAGCGGGATACCTGTTGGCAACTCCCCAAAATGTGGAAGCCGTAAACAGACAGCTTCCCGAGTGGAATATTTCTGTTGTGGCAGAGGAAGCCATGAAGGCCGGAATCGATGTTCTTCGAGGCGGAGATTTCGTAAGAGAAAGCCTTGAGCTCATACAGAGAGAACGTGATTTTTTACAAAGAAGCCTTATGAATTTGGGACTTATGATTTTCAAAAGCAACACTTGCTTTATTATGTTTAAGGGCCCTGAAGGCCTTTACGAAGGCCTCCTTAACAGAGGAATTCTTATCAGAGACTGCAGCGATTATCCGGGGCTTTTTAAGGGCTTTTACAGAATCGCAGTCAAGAACCATAAAGATAACGTTACATTCATCGAAACGCTGAAAGAGGTGATGTTTGATGAGCAACTCAAGTAAATTCTTCGCTAATAAAGACTGCGAATACTATCCCTGCCACCAAATGGACGGGGACTTGAACTGTCTCTTTTGCTACTGCCCCCTCTACCACCTTGAATCCTGCCCCGGCAACCCCACCTTCAAGGACAAGAACGGCAAGCGCATCAAGGTCTGCTCAGGCTGCACCTTCCCCCACCACCCCGAAAATTACGACCGGATCATGGCCCTCTTGCGCAAATAGGTGCAGAATGGGGACAGGCCCAAATTGCACATTGTGTCGCACAAAGTTTCATCGGCGGGTTGATATTTTACACGGTAGACACGTTTGCACTTAGATCTCGCACGTAGCGGTACATAAGGTGCTAAAGGACAGCACCTAAGTACCGACGGCTCGATAAAGTCTACCTTAGTAAAACATCAACCCACCGATTCTTTTGCCTAAGCCTGGAGTATGTGCAGGGAGGCGACTGCACTTTGCATTTCCGAGCACAAAAAAGGTGCCGACTCATATGTCATAGAGACCCTTCGAAAGGCGTTCCTACTTAGCGAGGTTTCTCACGAGCTTAGTAGGGCTACGCCTGAAGCGGAGCGAGAGCGTGTCTCGAGACATATGAGTCGGCACCTTTTTGTGCGACAATGTGCAATTTGGGCCTGTCCCCATTCTGCACCGTGCAATTTGGGCCTGTCCCCAACCTGCACCCAACCTGCACATTAGTCCAGGTTGTACTTGACGCGGTCCTGGGGCGTAAGCTCGGCCCCGGGGAATTCGTAAATGGCGTCATCAAGAAGCGCCATGTAATCCTTGTAGGGTGCCTTGTAGATGGTGTAGCCCCGCTTCATAAGGAAGTAGCCGCCGCCGTTCTCCAAGGGAACGTAGATTGAGGCATTCTCAGGCGTTGCAAGAAGTCCGAAGGTTGCAGGCCTTTGGGGATCAGCCATCGTTTCGCCCAGAAGGTAGATACAGTAGCCGTCGCAGAGGGCCAGATGACCGCTGGCGTCAGCTACATAGTAGCTTATGTTTGAACCTGCGTCGAAAGAGTTAACGAGGTTTTTGTTTCGGAGATCATAGATTTTTACCTTAAGATCGTCACCCTGGTAAATCAGGAAACGATCGTCATCCGTGAAGAATATGCCGCACTTCAGTTTCGAATAGAAGGGCAGTTCATCCTCGATGCGGCCGTTAGCTGTGTTAATGACTCGAAGTACCCCGTCCTTGCAGGCCATGGCAATCTTTGTGCCGTCGTGAGACAGCCTTAAATACTGCAGGTGGCTCAAATCCGAAAGGGCCCTAAGGTTCTCGTTATCGTACTCTTCCATGGACATATCGGAAACCCTGACGTTTATAAGGTTTTTCCCGGGAAGTGTGATGTATACGAAATCGCCGTTGGGCGAAATTTCTGCATTTCCGATGATGCCGTCAAATTCAGCCTGACCGATAAATTCTCTTTTTTCAAGGTCGAGTACGGCCACATTCCTTGAACGTCTAAGGACGTTGTATCGTCCGTCGTCGCTGCTTAGAATATCAAAATAAGCCTCATCCCCCTCAAGTCCCATATCGCTGTAGAGGATTTCCTCGGAGGTCCATTTTTCGGTGTCGATAATCCAAAGTCTGTCTTTCTCCCAAATGACATAGTTGTTTCCGAAGAAGGATTCCCCGGAAGCATAGGAATCATACGCTTCGTGGGTGTAGAGAAGCTTGCCGTCCAGGTCACGGAAGCGGTAGGTGCCGGAATCATCCGTGACGAACCAGTCGCCCCTTCTTGAGGCGCTTCTTATGTATTCGCCCCTTGCATCGTCGGTAATTACGCTCACATTGGGGCTTTCGTGGTATTTCAACAGGTAGATGTCTGATGATGAAGCGGCCCTTATCATAACCATGTGGTTGGCGATGATAAGATCCCTGATGGGAAGGTTGGTGGATATGGCATTGTCAGAGATAATACTTCCGTCGGTAAAATCGATTGTATCTAAATTTCCGTTTACATATCCAACGAATCCGTATTGATTGTCGCTTCTTAAGTTAAGGGATACGGCATCTGAAGGAAGATTCAGGGAGGAGATTACGTCTCCTGTCAATTCATCGTAGCAAAAAGCGTTGCTTTCTATGGTCAAAACAATCTGTCTTGTATCAACCCCTGCCTCGTCGGTATACTGTCTTGCCTTCATATTGGAATCGAAGGTGGTAATCCTTTTGATGAGATTTGGAACTTCCTTGCTCCAGACCACCTTGCCTAAAGTGGGATCAATAAGATCCAGATAGAAGCTCTTTACACCCTCTGTTATGAAATCGTCGTTACAGCTAAGAACTGCAATGTTGCCTGCGGGGGTATAACAATATTCCAGAACTGAATCCATGGAAAGGGCTACTCTTTGTCCATTTTTCTCCGAGATGGAGAAGAATCCTATGGAGGTTACATCTTTCTTTTCATCGTGGGTGGTGCATAGGAAGTACTTTCCGTCAGGAGAGGTTCTGGGTTTTGAGTAAAAAACCTGATCCTCCGGAAGAGTCAGGGTAAAGGATATTTTTCCGGTTGAAAGATCGATGGCGTCCACAGTATCGTTTGCCACGCAAAAACCAAGGCCCATGTCTGAATCCGTCCAGCCACTCTTGATATAGTTCGTGGTGGGTGTGGAGTAAATAAGCTTTCCGTCATATCCGTATTTCTGGAAGGCTCTGTCGCACACCAAATAAACTCCGGTGCCGTCGGAGTTGGCATATTGCACTTCCTCAAGATAGTTGTCGTCGCCCACCGTGGGGGGAATCAGAACCTTTTGCTGCCAGTTCTTGGTGTCCCATACACAGACATTGCTTCCAAAGTCCTTGGTGGTTAGGAAGGCGCCGTCTGTGCTGATCTCCATATCTTCAAGAGAAAGCCTGTGACTGAGGGTTCTGTCAAAGGCCATGGCGTAGCCAATGTCGTAGGTATGCATGATTTCACTTAAAGCATACTCTGCCTCGGGAACGAAGGGCCTTTCTTTGGCGATGCCATCCGGATAAAAGTTCGAATCCGGCAAAGCCTCCTTTGCCACAAGATAGGCATCCTGTCTTTTTCCTTCTGATAAAAGCTGCAGGGCCTCCTTAGCCAAAAACCTTGACTGGTTCTTCTGCTTCTCAAAATACTCAGCGGTTACCTCATCGGCAAGCTTGGTCTTCTCATCAGCCAAAGCTGCCTTTTCGTTGGCAAGCTTTTCCATTCGCTCCGCAACTTTTGCATTGTAGATACCAAAAGCTGCACCTGCGATTGCAACAACCAAAGCACCTGCGGAAACAAGAGAGATGGTCCTTTTTATAATTCTTTCTCTGTGGCGCTGCTTCAAATCATCATAAGAGCAGCCGAGAATGGGAGCGATGAGCCTTAAGATTTCTGTCTTAAACTTGGTGTTTCGCTCCTTTTTGGTTTCGCCTCTTATGTCAGCGGCCAAAGGCTCCACGTTATTACCGTTTCCGTCCGTTAAAAGTGCGGGAGGGAAGCTTTCGTCGGGTTCGCCTTCTATTAGAACCGCCAGCACGTTGTCTCTTCCGTGCATTTTGATAAAAGTGTCAATTTCCTTCCCCACCCACTCGGATTCAGGGGTTCTGGGGGAGCAGATGACAATCAGCTTCTCAGATGAAGAAAGGGCTTCCGAGATGTTGTCGCTTAGGTTGCTTCCGATGGGAAGCTCCTCCTGATCTCTGAAAACCCTGGTGATTTTTTTCTTTTCTATTTTGGCCTTCACCGATTTCGGAACCTTGTAGGTTTCAAGGGCGGTGTGCACCTTCTTGGCAATCTCCATATCAAGAGGGGAATGCCTGTAGCTTATAAACGCATCGTACCTCATTTATACTCCTCATATGTCTTTCCGAATATATCTTTGGCAATTATATACACGTCCTTATTATCGTCAGCTCGGACTGCAAGATAGTCGCCGGGAACTCCAAGGTAATACTTGTCCGGATCCCACTTGGTGAAGACCTTGACTCTGTGGTCCAAAACCCTTGCGTAGATTCCGCCGTCCTTTGCGGAAGCAATGCAGCTTGAGGCAAAGGGAAGAAGCTCTATACGTTCCCCCGTCTTCACATCAACAGCTGCGGGAGGATATTCTCCGGGGAAAACGTAGGGCGCATCGGAAACTTTGTAGGACGCGTCAAATTTGGCCTTATTAATAGGATAAATCTCGCCGTCCACTCCAATGATAATGTAAACGTCATCCTGGACGGAAATATCAACGTCACCCTCCAGAGTTCTGACGGTAATATTTCTTCCGGGAAGGGCAAAGGAAGTGGCCTTTACATAGCCCACGGGAATTTCCTTCTTAACATAATGAGCCATGGAAGAAATGTCTTCCTCGTGCTCGCCGGCATATATAATCTCTGATTCAGCAAAATATCTGTTTATCTTATAAGTAATAAACTCCGCCAGCTTATGCCTCTTATATCTGATGCCCGCCTGCTCCAAAAGCTCTTTATTAAGGAAGCCGCCGGCCTTGAAAATGTGGCCGCCGCCTCCGCCTAAGCCCTCGGCAATATAGCCCGCCAGCTCACCGGCCTTAACCTCTCTGACGCAGCTTCTTACGGAGAACTTGACGCCAAAGGGAAGAATGCTGTAAACCACGCAGGTATCTATGGTGTTGACCTCAAGAAGCATGTCGCTGATGACACCTAAAATGTTGGGGTCGCAGGGAGCGGCTTCGATGAGGCCGTAGCTGTGTTCGTCGTTATATTTGGCATTGTTTAAGGCGTCGCCTGCTATGCCAAGCTCCTCTCTGGAGAGATTGGAATTTTTGAATAATATAATATCAGCGCTGTTAAAAGCAGCAAAATCTCGTAAGTCCTTATCGGCCGGGTGGAATATTTCGGAGAAATTACCTGTGTCGGTCATAAGGCCGTAGTAGAGAGCGGTGGCCACGTTCTCATCGTCGTTGATGTCCACCCCTTCCTTTGAAAGAAGTTCATAGATGATGGTGGAGCAGGAGCCGTAGTTGCTTCTGACATCGCTTAATTCCGGAACAGAGCCGAAAACTCTGTGATGATCGATGACTGCAATTTTTTGTGCCTCAAATTTTGTTACATTGCTTTCGCCGTAACAGCAGTCAACGGTGATAAGAAGTTCCGGAGTTTCATCAAGCTTTTTCACAAACTCCACATCGATTCCCAGGACCTCTTTCATGAGGGCCAGGTTGGCCTTCTTGATTGCGAATTTCCCGCCGTAAATGAAGCGAGCAGAGATACCGCGGTTTTGCAAAAACCATTTAAGGGCAAAGCCGCTGGCAAGGGCGTCCGCATCCGGGTTGTCGTGACACTGAATAACTATATTCTTATATTTGGTAAGTTCTGATAAAGATAAAGCCATAATCCAAATCAATCCTTCTTATTACAATCGTCGCATACGCCAATGATTATGGTCTTTGAAGCGCTGACATTAAGGCCGTAGGAATCCTGCAGCTTCTTCTCGAAATCTTCCACGAAGTCACTTTCCAGATGGAAAATCCTGCCGCACTCGGAACACTGGGCGTGCATGTGAGAGTTGCAGTGCTTGTGGTCATCGGAATACTGGAAATACCAGGCATCCTGATTGGGCTCCTTGAATTTGGCAAGATCACCCTGCTCGCAAAGCCTGTCCAGATTTCGGTATATGGTGGTTCTGTTAATCCCGTCGGCGTTTGCTGTGACATAGTCGTAGATTTCCCTGGCTGTGAAGCGCTTGTTGGAATTAGCTTTAAGGTATGAAATTATAATCTCTCTTGCTTTGGTCTTATAAGTAATTTTCATATATTTTCACCCAAATACTAATATAGCACAGTAGTAAAATAGGTACAAATAAATATTTGCAACAATTTTGCAAATCCTATTGACAAAGGAAATGACCACGTCTATAATATGCAATTGTGTTGCAAATGTTTGCAACAGATTTGCAAAAGTGGAGGAGGAGATTTTACAATGAAAAGAATATTGGCGATTGCAGTAGCCGCAATCCTGGCATGTACAGGACTTATGGCGTGCTCCGGCAGAAGTGATGCCGAGGCATCAAATGCAGGTTCGGAAGGAAATGGGAAGATAAAGGTTATCGCAACAATTTTCCCCGCATACGACTGGGTAATGACTATTCTTGGAGACAAGGCAGAGAATACAGACGTAACCCTGCTTCTTGACAATGGCGTGGACCTTCACAGCTATCAGCCCACGGCGGAAGACATTTCAAAGATTGCTGCCTGTGACGTTTTCATCTATGTAGGCGGTGAGTCCGATGAGTGGGTTGAGGATGTACTTAACCAGGCAGTTAATAAGGACATGGTGGTTATTAACATGCTGGAGGTTCTGGGAGACTCAGTTAAGAACGAGGAAATCGTGGAGGGCATGGAAGGTGAAGATGAACACGAAGATGGAGAGGATGAAGATGCTGACCATGACGGTGATGAAGAACACGAAGAAGAAAAAGACGAACACGTCTGGCTTTCCCTCAGAAACGCTAAAACATTATGCGCCGAGATTGCTGTGGCATTAGAGAAGGTTTCCCCCGAGAACAAGGATGCATACGAGGCAAACCTTAAGGCGTACGAAGATAAGCTTGATGAACTGGATGCAAAATATGCTGAAGCAGTTAAGAATGGATCAAAGGACACCATTCTTTTCGGAGACCGCTTCCCCTTCAGATATCTTGTTGACGATTATAATTTAAATTACTTTGCAGCTTTTGCAGGATGTTCTGCAGAGACCGAAGCAAGCTTTGAAACCGTTGTATTTCTTTCCGAGAAGGTGGACGAGCTTAAACTTCCCGCCATTCTTAAGATAGAAGGTGACAACGATAAGCTTGCCAACACCATAAAGGACAACACAACAGATAAGAATCAGGCAATTCTTACACTTGATTCTCTCCAGGCCACATCCACCAAGGATTACCGGGCCGGAAGAACTTACCTTTCAGTAATGGAGGAAAACCTCGAAGTACTGAAGGAAGCCTTGAAATAAACCATACCATAGATTAAAGGTGCAGGTTGGGGACAGTCCCAAACTGCACCTTTTTTATATTGTGTAAAATATAATCAGAAAAGACTTGAAATTTGAATGAATTGAGCATACAATAGACGATAAGCACTCTATTTTTTCTAAAATAATCTAAGCAATGAATCAGGAGGAACGTTTATGGGTATGGTTAAGGAATCGCTTGTTTACACTAATGAGAATTGTGTCGGCTGCAACAAATGTATTCGTGTCTGCAGTGCCATGGGCGCATGTATTTCCACGGAGCCTGATGAGACCGGCAAATCTCGGATCGAAGTTGACCCCGACAAGTGTATTGCCTGCGGCGCTTGTTTCGATGCGTGTGAGCATGGAGCAAGAGAGTTCAGGGATGACACCGAAAGGTTCTTCGCCGATCTTAAAAAGGGCGAGAAGATTTCCATACTTATTGCTCCTGCTTTCAAAGCCGATTACCCCGTCGAGTACGAGAAGGCATTGGGTGGCCTTAAGAAACTTGGCGTAAATCGTATTATCAGTGTTTCATTCGGCGCAGATATAACCACCTGGGCCTACATCAAATATATTCAGACTCACAATTATCTGGGTGGTATTTCTCAGCCCTGTCCTGCAGTGGTTGGTTACATCGAAAGATATATTCCCGATCTTCTGCCGAAACTTTTCCCTGTACAAAGTCCCATGATGTGTGCGGCAATTTATGCCAAGAAGGAAATGAAGGTCCAGGAGAAGCTGGCGTTCATAAGCCCCTGCATTGCCAAGAAAATGGAGATTGACGACCCCAACAATCACGGCTACGTAAGCTACAACGTAACCTTCAAGCACCTCATGGAATACATGTCAAAGAACAATCTCTTCGGCGCACCCGTAAATGATGAAATAGAATATGGCTTAGGTTCCATCTATCCCATGCCCGGCGGTTTGAAGGAGAACGTTTACTGGCTCCTTGGCAACGAAGTTTTCATTCGTCAGATAGAGGGCGAGAAGAAGATGTACCACTTCCTTGAAGCCAACAAAGACAGAATTAAACTTGGTAAAACCCCCTTCCTCTTCATTGACGCCTTAAACTGCGAACACGGCTGTATCAGCGGAACAGGAACTGATCCCAAGATTACCGATACCGACGATCCTCTTTATGCGGTTCATAAGATTCAGGAAAGCGTTAAGAAGGAGGATAAGAAGAGCGCCTGGTCCAGAAAGCTTACTCCTGAGAAACGTCTCGCTGCATTAAACAAGCAGTTTGCAAATCTTAATCTTGAAGATTACATAAGAAAATACACAGATAAATCAAAGAGCGCTGCATACAGCATTCCTTCGGAAGCTGAGCTTGACAGAATCTATAGGGACATGAACAAGAATGATGCCGAGTCCAGAAAGATTAACTGTTCATGCTGCGGTTATGATACCTGTAAGGATATGGCTACAGCAATCTTCAACGGATTCAACCATAAAGATAACTGTGTTCACTACCTTAAAGACCTGGTTGAGGCTGAGAAGATTGAGGCTCAGGATATGGTTGAGCACGAGAGAGAAGTCCTTGGAAGACAGAAGAGCGACATCATTGACACCGTTAATGACATTGAGAGAAACTTCGAAGAGCTGCGTGAATCCATTGAGGGCGTGCTTAAGGGCAACACCGAAAACGCAGAGGAAAGCTCCGCTGTATCCGGTGAGATGTCAAATGTTACGGACTTCTGTACAAGACTTAACGAATCCATCGATATTATCACAAAGCATCTGGATGAACTTAAGTCCAATAATGAAAAAGTCGTTGATATCGCCAACCAGACCAACCTGTTAGCTCTGAATGCTTCCATAGAGGCGGCCAGAGCCGGAGATGCGGGTAAGGGCTTCGCGGTTGTAGCAAGCGAAATCAATCATCTGGCTGCAGACTCCAAGGAGACGGCCGAAAACAGTGGCGAGGCAAATATAAATATCCAGAACGCCATGGAAGGAATTATAAGGGAGACAAAAGATTTGCTGGAGATTGTAGAAAATGTAAACACCAGAATCCAGAATCTGGCGGCCTCCACCGAAGAGATTTCAGCCTCCACAAACATTGTTGCAAACACTGTGGAGGATGTAAGAGCAGAGCTGAAGGCTCTGGCACAAAAGACAAGTCAAGACGAGTAATTATAAAGGATAACGGGCAAGACAGTTGCCCGTTATCGTGCTATAATGGAGAAGCGGACGTTTTTACCGACGTCTCAAGAGAAGAATAATTA
The DNA here is from genome assembly GCA_947167445.1 of uncultured Lachnospiraceae bacterium. Classification (GTDB taxonomy): domain Bacteria; phylum Bacillota; class Clostridia; order Lachnospirales; family Lachnospiraceae; genus G11. The sequence continues at coordinate 21,263 of CAMVID010000013.1, read as the reverse complement.
TTATAGGGAGGAAAGTATGTTTCAGGATGGAAAGATTTTTATAGGTAAATCCGGGGATGAGAAGGTTTATATCTACCCTAAGATGGCCAATCGTCACGGCCTTATTGCCGGTGCCACCGGTACAGGTAAGACTGTTTCATTAAAGGTTTTGGCCGAGTCATTTTCAGATTGTGGCGTGCCTGTGTTCTTTGCTGACGTGAAGGGCGATCTGGCAGGAATGTGTAACGCAGGAACACCCAATGAGAATGTTCAGAAGAGAATAGATGCAATGGGACTTGCAGCGGAAGGATTCGACTATCGCGCATTCCCCACAGAGTATTGGGACGTTTACGGCGAATATGGTCTGCCCTTAAGAACAACGATTTCAGAGATGGGGCCTTTGCTTCTTGGCAGAATCATGGATTTAAATGATACCCAGACTGACATACTTACAATAGTATTTAAGATTGCGGATGATGAGAACATGCTTCTCATCGACACCAAGGATTTGCGCTCCATGCTTCAGTATGTGGCAGAGAATGCGGCAGAGTACTCAATGAAGTACGGAAATATCAACAAGCAGTCAGTAGCCACCATCACAAGAAACATTGTGGCTCTGGAGTCTGAGGGAGCGGAGTTATTCTTCGGTGAGCCCGCCCTTGATATTAAGGACTGGATCAAGACAGACATGAACGGCAAGGGAATGATTCAGATTCTCGACTGCCGTAAGCTCATAAACAATCCTACAATGTATGCCACATTCTTACTTTGGATGATGTCCGAGCTTTTTGAGACTCTTCCTGAGGTCGGAGACCTTGAGAAGCCCAGAATGATCTTCTTCTTTGATGAGGCACATCTTCTTTTCGATGATGCTCCCAAGAACTTAAAGCAGAAGATTGAGCAGGTTGTTAAACTCATCCGTTCAAAGGGCGTTGGTATCTACTTTGTTACCCAGAAACCTTCAGATGTTCCCGATGGCATCTTAAGCCAGCTTGGAAACAAGATTCAGCACGCACTCCGTGCCTACACACCCGCTGAGCAGAAGGCGGCGAAGGCAGCGGCAGACGCATACAGAGCAAATCCTGATTTTGACACATATGATACATTGATGGAACTTGGAACAGGTGAGGCTCTGGTATCCGTTCTCGATGAGAAGGGTACACCCACCATGGTTCAGAGAACCAAGATTCTTCCTCCTCAGAGCCAGATGGATGCTCTCGACGAGAATGTAAGACAGAGCAAGATCAAGGCCAGCGACCTTTACATCCACTATGCCGAGGCCATTGACAGAGACTCCGCTTACGAGTTCTTATGCAGACATGCAAAGGACATCGAGGCAGAGAGAGAAAGACTTGCCAAGGAAGCTGAAGAGGAGAAGGCCCGCCTTAAGGAAGAGGCAGCAGCCGCAAAGGCAGCCGAGAAGGAAGCCATTGCAGCCGAGAAAGCCAAGGCAAGAGAAGAGGCGGCAGCAGCCAAAGCCAAGGAGCGTGAGGAAGCTGCTGATGCAAGAAGAAAGAAATCTGCAATCAAGGGTGTGGGAAGCACAGTTATCGGCACGGTGGGCCGTGAACTTGGCAACTCCTTAGGCAAGAAAGTGGGAGGCACCTTCGGTAAGAAGCTTGGAGGCAACTTAGGCGCAGCTTTAGGCCGCGGACTTCTTAGCACCTTCCTGAAATAGCATCTTAGATGTGACAGTTGGGGACTGACCCCGACTGTCACGTTTTTATATTTCTACGGTTTGTCACATTTCCCGAAGTATGTTATTCTAGGACTTGAGTTGTTATATGATAACTTGGAGGTATAAATCAGCATGGAACAGAACTATATTGTTGCGACCGCTTCAACCGCCGATCGCACGAGAGAATACCTTGAGGGCCATAAGATTCCCTTCATCAGCTACAGCTATGTGATTGGTGACGAGTCTTATGAGGATGATTGCCTGGACTCCACAAGAGACGCAGTTTACAAGAGAATGAGAAACGGCGAAATTCTCACTACTTCCGCAATCAACATGTTCACCTACAAGGAATTCTTTGAGGGTCTTATCAAGCAGGGAAAGGATGTAATATTCCTTGATATGTCGTGGGTTCTTTCAGCTTCCTACAGATTTTGCAACGAGGCAATTGAGGAGCTTAAGAAAGAGTACCCCGAAAGAAGGATCATCAACGTTGACACACGTTGCGTTTCCGGTGGCCTTGGCCTTTTGGTAGAAAAAACCATAGAACTCTACGAAGCCGGCGAATCCATGCAGGCTGTCCTTGATTGGATTGAGGAAAACAAGCTTAAGATTGCTCACCGTTTTACCGTGGATGATCTGACATGGCTTAAGAGAGGCGGACGAGTTTCAAATGCATCCGCACTGATCGGAACCCTTCTTTCCATTAAGCCCGTTTTATATGTGGACAACGAAGGTGCTCTTGTGGCATTAAGTAAGGCAAGGGGACGAAAGAAAGCTCTTTCAGAGATCATTGCGGGAGTTATGAGCGATATTAAGAATCCCGACGGAATGATCATAAGAATCAACCATGCAGATTGCCTTGAGGATGCGAAATTCGTAAGAGACCAGCTTCTGGCAACCTATCCTACAATAAAAGAGATATCTATAAACAACCTGGGCGTTGTTATCGGAGCCCACACAGGCCCCGGACTTCTGGCTGTTTTCTATATGACAGACGAAAGAAAAAAAGATTAATTATAAATGGAGGTAGTATAAATGGCAGATTTTGTAAGCATTGATGCGGAAGACGATCAGTTCGCCTATCGTTATGACACACAGCTTCTGATTGACAGAAGGGATGAGGATTTGGATGAGGATGAAATCGCAGATTATATCACCGAGCATTTTGAGGGCAACAGCCTTATTGCAGCAGGTGACGAGGATCTTATCAAGATTCATTTCCACACCAACGAACCCTGGAAAATTTTGGAGTATTGTAATACTTTAGGGGAAATCTATGATATCGTAGTTGAAGATATGATCAGACAGTCCACAGGCAAGCAGGGTTGATTTAAAGATTGCATTATGAAATAAAATTTCGCAAAAAGGCTTCTCAAGATGATTTGAGAAGCTCTTTTTTTATACTTTTTATAAGTTTGTTAAATAAAAATAGAATAATGGAGTAAATTTACTAAAATTTTACAAAATAAAGTGGTATAATATAAAGGTGCAAATATTTTGGCAAACTATTCAGGAGGAATTTATTATGCCAGAAAAGAAATCCAAAACTAAACCCAACCCCAAAACAAAGGTAAAGGGCAATGGTAAATTAAGTCTTCGTGTAACACTTATTTTATTTGCCATGCTTCCCATGCTCTTTTCCACAATCTTTCTTGCTGTCGCTCTTATCAGCAAGACCAGTTCAGAAATGAACAAGAACACCGGTAATTCTCTTGTAACGATCATAACCCAAACCGGTAATTCTTTTGACTACACTACTGAGAATGCCAAGAGAACATTACAGGGCTTTGCAACTGCCCCCATTGTAATCAAAGCGCTGCAGAATCCCGATGACGCAGCTATAGTTGCAGAGGCTAACAAGTATACAAATGAATTTTTTGCAAAGCTTGAAGGCTGGGAAGGACTTTATCTCGCCACATGGGAGACCAAGGTTCTTACACATGAGACAGAAGCCGTAATCGGTAAGGTTTTAAGAGAAGGTGACAGCCTTACGTCCCTCCAGAATTCAATGCTTAATGCACCTGACGGCGTATTTAACACAGGCATTATCACATCACCTGCATCAGGAAACCTGGTTCAGTCCATGTACTATCCTGTAGTTGTTAACGGCAAGCCCATCGGATTTGTAGGCGGAGCAACATATGTTAATGACGTGGCTGCAAGAATTTCTGATGTTTCATCCCTTGGATTAAAAACCGCTTATATCTACTTTGTTGACAGAGAAGGTATAATGCTTTATCACCCCACTCCCGAGAAGATCGGTAATCCCGTCGAGAATGCGGCAGTTAAGGAACTGGTTGCAAGAATCGGAAACGGTGAGCATCCTGAACCTGCCTGCATTACCTATGTATTTAAGGGCGCAAATAAGTACGCTGCATACTATATAGGTGAGAATGAGAACTACATTGCAGTTCTTACAGCAGACGAGACTGATGTTATGGCCGGTGTTAATGCCACAAAGAAGAGTACTCTTGTATTCTGTATCATTGCAGTTGTAGTATTTGCTACACTTGCAGTTCTTGTTGAGAGAAAGATTTCCACACCTCTTACCAAGGTTTCAGAAGCTATTACACAGCTTAGTACCGGTGATGTTACCGTGGACACCGATGCCAAGTCTTCGATAAATGAGACATTAAGTATTATCACTGCATTTAAGACCTTGAGAGGAGCTCTTAATTCCTCAATGGGTGCGGTTAAGAGTTCGGCAAATATGCTTAGTGAAGCAATCACAAGCGTAGATGAGAAGACCTCACATAACGTTGAATCCGTATCTCAGATTAACAACGCCATCAACGAAGTTGCAACAACCTCACAGTCCGTTGCAGAGAATGCACAGACCATGGCTGAGCAGGCAGTTGAACTTGGAAACGACATTGAAACTCTTAACACCAACGTTCGTAACCTCTTCGAGGCTTCACAGAACATTAAGAACGCCAACAATGACGCTTCCTACTGCATGAAGTCTGTATACGACGGAGCTAATGAATCCGTTGAGGCTATGCGAAATATCAGCGATAAGATCAGCGAGACCAACGCAGCAATCGAGAAGATCGGCAGCGCTGTACAGGCTATCGAGTCCATCGCTTCCCAGACCAACCTCCTTTCACTTAATGCTTCCATTGAGGCTGCAAGAGCAGGTGAAGCGGGCAGAGGCTTCGCGGTAGTTGCTGAAGAAATTCGTACCCTTGCTGATTCCTCCGCAGAGTCTGCAGGAGAAATCAAGGAGATCATCGACAATGTCATCGCTCTTTCAAACGGCACAGTTGATATTTCCAACAGAGTTTACGAGGTAGTAAGCAAAGAGCAGTCCGATATTGAGGATGCAAGAGAGAAATTCAATGTTCTTTCAGGATCCGTTGAGGATGCAATCAATGAGATTCAGACCATTGAAGAGATGGCCGGCAAGCTTGAAGAACTTAAGAGAGAGCTCACCAATTCCACCAGCGAACTTGGTGCTATCTCCGAGGAGCTTGGTGCTTCCGCTGAGGAAGTTGCCGCTTCCTGTCAGACAGTAACAGAAGCTTGTACCGATACCCTTCATTCCGCTACGGAAATGAGCGATACCAATAAGGATATGACCGAGGCTATTGACTTCTTCAAACTGTAAGATATACGTAGCCTAAGGCTTTTAAGGCCGGGGCGGTATTGTACCGCCCCGGCTTTTTTGCGCTCTTCCCGCGGTGTTGAAAATTGGTATTCTGAATATATAGAAATTGATTTATAATGGAAATACAGACATTCTCGCTTTATGTCCTGTAAGAAATCTCCGTGTTTTTTTATTATTTCAGTGAAAGGAGGGCCAACATGGATCAGGTTAAGATTGGCAGGTTCTTAAAAGAACTAAGAACTGAAAAAGAATTGACTCAGGAAAGCCTGGCAGAGAAGCTTAGCGTTTCCAATAAGACAATTTCCAGGTGGGAGACAGGCTGCAACATGCCGGACATTGGTATGCTTGTTGAAATAGCTGATTTCTATGGCGTAAGTATTCCTGAAATAATAAACGGAGAAAGGAAAAGCGAGAATATGAATGATGAAACAAGAGACACTGCCGTTAAGATGGCAGAGTATAGTAAGAATGAAGTCAAGAAGGGAAAACGGAAGATGATAAGCGGCCTGCTTATTATATTTGGCTTGTTTGTAATTCTTTCGGCATTGGCTATTTTCCCTAATGATAGCAGCTGGGGAAGCATATATTCGTTCCTTGGAAGCATATTCCTTCTCATAGGAGTTTTCTGTGCATTAAAGGATAAGACAAACAGAATATTGGTGCGCCTGGCGGCTGTAGCAGGATGTGCTCTTCTTCTTTTTGGCACATTTTCGTTGACTGATTATTTGGCAGTTACCAAGTTTAATCGTGTACCAAGATTTTGTCATCGAGTTTCTTACAACTCCGAAAACCCTAACCAGCTCGAGTATGATACGATTTTCTATACAGCTGTATGGGAGAATCCCGGAACTGAGTGGGAGAGGGTATATATCAAGTGAGGACAAAGCCGGGGCGCTGCCCCGGCTTTTTATGCCTTTTTGGCCACTTGCTTTATGATTTTGTACCGCTTACCCCCGACCCCATTGCCAAGCGGGTAAACATGTGTAAAATAAAAAGTGTCAAGACAAACATGTTTGAAAAGACGAGGAAACTTAACATGAAGGTATACATTACCGAAAATAATGCAGTTACCGAGACTACGGTGGAAATCACCTGTAAGGAGGCCACTTCGGAGGTTAAGCGCCTGGAACGCCACATAACTGATTTCGACTCCAAGCTTAAAGGAAAGAGCGACGGCGAAACCATGTATGTTAACGCCAGAGATGTTCTTTACTTTGAATCAGTTGATAACAGAACGTTCATGTACACCAAAGACAACGTTCTGGAGGCAGAAAGGAAACTCTACGAACTGGAAGATACACTTAATAAGAAGGATTTCTTCAGGTGTTCCAAGTCAGTGATAGTAAATGTGAATGCAATCAAGGCCTTAAAGCCCGAAATTACAAGAAACATTCTTGCTACTCTGGAAACCGGAGAAGTTGTGACAATATCAAGGCGCTACGTGAAAGCCTTCAAGGAATTGATAGGAGGAGAAGCATGAGAAAAGCAGATTGGAAGAAAGCCTTTGTTCTCTTTAGAAACGGCCTGGCTTTGTGCTTCGCCTGGCTTGTGATTCTTATAATGCTAAGCGGTTTTTTCACAGGCGCGGTGGCCATAAAGCTCACATCCCTTTTGGGTGCATTTTTCATAAGTTTTGTGGGAGTCATTTGTTTCATCGTATTCTTCTCGGATGCCTTTATAAGAGACAAATCCTTCATTTTCAGACTTAACTTTGCATTGATAGTCTTTATCCCGGCGGAGATATTTGGTTTTTACCTGGGAGGATTCTTTGAAGGAAAAGGAGCCTTAAGCTACTGGCTTATATTCGCAGGAATTGTTCTTTTCTTCTACAGCGTATGCATTATTATTGACAAAACCCTCTGTAAGAAGAAGGGTGAAGAGTATACCTTCCAATTGATGAAATATCAGGAGGAACGGAAAAATGACAGCACAGGAGAGTGTAAATAACACAAATACAAGAGATTTCTACGAATTAAAGAAAGCAAACATAATTACCCAGAAAAAGGGCCTTCCCTTTATGATGGCATCGGTGATTGTCTGGGGAGCTATCCTTGCGGTACAGTACCTTGTGCCGGGTCTCACCGAAAAGAACTTCAGCACATTTTGCTGCTCATGCCTTCTTATGCCTTTGGCAATTATGTTTTCGAGGATGCTTGGAACAAAAATAAGAGATAAATCAGGCAATCCTCTTTCAAATCTGGGCTTCAAGCTCACTTTGACCCAGATGATCTACATACTGATTGTTATGTGGGCCTACGCCGAGGCACCGGAAAAAATGGTAATGATCTACGCTATAGTTTTTGCGGCACATCTTTTCCCCTTTGCATGGCTTTATGACTCAAAATCGTACTTCACTTTTTCACTTGTTGAAGCAGGTGCGGCGCTGGTTATCGGAGTCAAGCTTGGAAGCATCTATGTGGCAGGCTTCATGGTGATCGCTCAGGCTATTATGGCGGGACTGCTTTATTTGGAGGTTAAGAATTGCGCCAATGAGGGATATTCGGTATAATTCTAAATAAAGTTATACTGAATAAGAGGCACCCATAATGGAAAGAAAAATTTTGAAAAATAAGCTGTACCTGTACCTGACGGAATTCTTCGCAGGCATGTCGGTTATGGCAGTAGAATTAGGGGCAAGTCGCTTACTTGCTCCTTATTTTAGTTCATCACAGATTGTCTGGACCATTATCATAGGAACCATCATGATTGCAATGGCCCTGGGTAATTTATATGGTGGTAAAAAAGCGGACAAGGATCCCAATCCCGACAAACTTTACGGTCGGATCCTTATTGCGGCCATATGGATTGCGGCAATTCCTGTGGTGGGCAAATATATAATCCTTGGAATCTCGGGGGTACTGATTCTTGCGGTTAACAGCAACTTCCTTATAATTGCTGCGTTTATTGCCTGCATGATTATCTTTGTTTTCCCTCTATTCCTTTTGGGAACGGTAACCCCTTCCCTGGTTAAATTCTCAGTTGACAGTCTTGATGACTCGGGAAGTGTAGTTGGGAAACTTAACGCTTTTAACACAATAGGAAGTATCATCGGAACCTTTGTGCCCACTTTTATAAGCATTCCTGCGGTGGGAACAAGCATTACATTCCTGATTTTTGCAGGAATTCTTCTGATACTTTGCATTATCTATTTTGTAAGCTCCAAGATAAATTTTAAGGAGGCCAAGAAGGTACCTGTAAGCATTGTGCTCTTTATCGTCTGCTGCATTCTTGGCCATAACGGAAGCTTTGCTTTCTGGCAGACGGATCTGACCTTTGAAGGTGAGTCAATTTACAACTACTTACAGGTATACGAAAACAGCCGGGAGGTGGTACTTTCCACCAACGTTTTGTTTGGAGTCCAGTCGGTTTATCTTAAGGATAAGGGCATGACGGGAATGTACTACGACTACGCCATGGCGGCGCCTTACATGAGTGGTGTCAATGAGAAGGATAATCTGGATATTCTGGTCCTCGGAAACGGTTCCGGAACCTTTGCCACCCAGTGTGAGAGATATTTTGACAACTGTAACATCGAGGGCGTGGAGATAGATCAGAAAATTACGGACCTTGCAGTGGAGTATTTCGACCTGCCGAAGGATGTGCCGGTTACTACCTACGACGGAAGGGCCTATCTTAACGCCATTGACACAAAGTACGATGTTATCATGGTGGATGCCTATCAGGATATAACAATTCCCTTCCAGATGTCCTCGATTGAATTTTTTACACTGGTAAAAGATCACCTTAAGGACGACGGCGTCATGGTTGTTAACATGAATATGCGGGGCCAGAGCGAGGGAAATATCAACCAGTATCTTGCGGATACCATATCCCATGCTTTTTCGGAAGTTTATACAGTGGAGGTGTCAGGATCCACCAACAGAGAGCTTTTTGCTTCCAACAACCCCGAAATGCTTTCGGTATTTGAGGAAAACATTAATCTTGGCCTTGGAAGATGCGAAGAGGAGCTGGAGTTAATGATGGCCAGGGTGAGCCTTGATCTAGAGGCCTATGAGCCGGGAGAATACCTGATGACAGATGACAAAGCCCCGGTGGAGCTTCTCGGAATGCGGGTGATCGATGAGATCATAAAGGAAGAGGTTGCCTATTATAAAGGCGTTTATGAGCGAGGAGGTTTGCAGGCGTTACTTGACCTGTTATAGAATATCTGTATGAACATTTACATTACAAGACACGGCGAAACCAGACTAAATAAGGATGAAGTGATGCAGGGACGGGTGGATGAGCCCCTGTCTGAGGTTGGCATCGCCCAGGCCCATGAAACCAGGGATAAACTTAAAGATATCAAGTTTGATGCGGTTATTTCAAGCCCCCTTAAAAGAGCCAAACAGACCGCATCCATCATAAGCGGCCTGCCTGAAGAGGACCTTATTCTTGATGAGAGGATCATTGAGGTGAGCTTTGGCCCCTATGAGCTTAAATCCTACAGAGGTCTTGGCCCCTGGATGACGGCTTACTGGGTGCTTCCGGAGATTATTCCCGCACCTAAGAACGTGGAAAACATTAAATCCATGGTCACAAGATCCAAATCCTTCTTCGAGGACCTCAAAAAGAAGGACTACGAAAATGTGCTGATTGTATGCCACGGCGGCATTATAAGGGCTCTGTGCGGCGTTTTGGAACACAAATTCAGAGGCATTAAGTGGAGACCGAGGCCCAAGAACTGTGAAGTCAGAAAATATGAACTGTGATGAATTACATCTCGAAAAAAACGGAGATTTTCTCCTTTTAAGAAAAGGGGACCTTACCTTAACGGCGGACTGGACTTCGGACCTGTCCCGCCTTAAGCAAAGTAACCTTGAACATGAAATCCTTATCAAAGCGGTAAGAATAAAGGGGCATGCTGCGCCTCTTAAAGTGCTTGATGCCACTGCCGGTTTTGGTGAGGATTCTCTTATTTTAGCGGCTGCAGGTTTTACCGTAATGGCATGCGAAAGAAATGAGACCATCGCCGCCCTTTTAAAGGATGCCCATGACAGGGCGCTAAAGGACGAGAGGCTTAAGGGTGTTGCGGAAAGGATTAACATAGTTTCAGGTGACAGCAGAGAGCTTATGAAGCCTGAGAAGGGCTTTGATGTTATATATCTTGATCCCATGTTTCCGGAGAGGAAGAAGTCGGGTTTAATAAAGAAGAAGTTTCAGCTTCTGCAGCTCCTTGAAAGTCCCTGCGCCGACGAGGAGGAAATGTTTATGGCCGCCCGTGCCGCCTCCCCAAAGAAAATTGTGGTGAAGCGCCCCGCCAAAGGACCTTATCTTGCGGGTATGACCCCGTCCCATTCCGTTTCAGGAAAAGTTATTCGCTATGATTGCTACGTTTTGTAGTATAATTAATTGTATGAACACTATGTTTTTCAAGAACAAAAAAAGAGAATATTTCAGGCTCAAAATGGAGGAGAAGGTGGAAGAGATCCCTTTCTCCTCCTATCCGCGCCCGCAGCTAAAAAGGGACTCCTTCATATGCCTAAACGGCAGGTGGAGCGACGGGGTTCTGGTGCCCTTTCCTTTGGAATCGGAACTTTCGGGCTTTAAGGGGGATGACACCACCCGCTACACCTACAGGCGTAAATTTGAGATACCGGAGGATTTTATCAAGGATAAGGTGCTCCTTCATTTTGGCGCGGTGGATAATAAGGCCAGGGTTTATGTGGATGGCGAGGAAGTTGGAAGCCACACCGGTGGATATCTGCCTTTTACCATTGACATAACGCGCTTTGGAGCCGGGGTACATGAACTGAAGGTTAAGGTGAAGGACGAGACCTCCACCGACTACCCCTACGGCAAGCAGACCAAGACTCCCGGTGGCATGTGGTATACCCCGGTGTCCGGAATCTGGGGCAGTGTGTGGCTTGAGAGCGTTCCGAAGGATTACATCAAATCCCTTCGAATCACCCCCTCCCTTACGGATGCGAAGCTTGAGATTGAGGGCGGCACCGGCAGGTACGACGTGAAGGTTTACGATGCCGAATATCCTGCGGACGGTAACCTTATTCTGGAAAAAACCTTTGAATCTCCTGAATTTGTTATCGACATAGATGACCCCAAAGTCTGGAGCCCCGAGAAGCCAAATCTCTACTCTGTCCGCATCAAAAGCGGCGAGGACATGATTACCTCGTATTTTGGCCTCAGGGTTATTGATATCAGAGAAATTGACGGATACAAAAGGATCTGTTTAAATGGGAGACCGTATTTTTTCCATGGAGTTCTGGATCAGGGCTATTATCCCCAGGGTATATTCCTGCCCAACAATGAGACGGGCTTCGAGGGAGATATCCTGAAGATGAAGGAGCTTGGCTTTAACACCTTAAGAAAACATATCAAGGTGGAGCCGGAGTGCTTCTATGAGGCCTGCGACAGGCTTGGAATGGTGGTTTTCCAGGATATGGTCAACAATGCGCCCTACAGCTTTATCAGGGATACGGCCCTTCCTACCATATTTAAGGGGCATATAAGCGACAAGAACAGACATAAGAATTCTGAGACCAGGAAGATTTTTAAAGCCCATTCAAAGGGGATTGTGGAGCATCTCTACAACCACCCCTGTGTGCTTTATTACACTATTTTCAATGAGGGCTGGGGACAGTTCGACTCGGATTACATGTACGACAAGTTCTGCGAGTGGGATCACACCAGAATCATTGATTCAACATCCGGATGGTTTAAGCAGAAGAAGAGCGATGTGGAGAGTATCCACTGCTATTTTAAGCCGATTAAGCCCATTAAGAGTGATAAGCCCATAATTGTCAGCGAGATGGGAGGGTATTCCCTTAGAGTGGAGGGCCACTATTACAACAAGAATGACAACTATGGATACAGAACCTTCACCGACGAGGATGAGCTTTCTGAGGCCATCATCAAGCTCTACGAGGACGAGGTCCTGCCCTACATAGCTAAGGGCCTTTGCGGCAACATCTACACACAGGTTTCCGATGTGGAGGATGAGACCAACGGCTTTTACACCTACGACAGGAAGGTGTGCAAGGTAAATAAGGACGCAATGCTTAAAATATCAAAGAAACTTAAGTGATGTGCAATTTGGGGACAGGCCCCGATCTGCACATCCGATGGACGTGCAGATTGGGGCCTGTCCCCAAATTGCACATCATCGGTATAGGAGGGAAAATGAAATGAAAAAATCAACACCCCTGGGGGGCAAAATCTGGTTCGCGGCCATATTCTTCGGCCTTATCGGACAAATCGCATGGATAGTGGAAAACATGTATTTCGCCACTTTCGCGCAGGATGTTTTCGCAAACTCCGGTCGAAGCGACATGTCCTACTGGGTTACAACATGGATGGTTATTCTATCGGCCATTGCAGCTACGGCGACGACGATTTTTGCCGGTGCATGGTCTGACAGAGTGGGAAAGAGGAAACCCTTCATCGCCTTCGGTTACATATTCTGGGGCATAACAATCATGCTGTTTGCGTTTCTTCCCATGAAGGCGGAGGCAGGTTCATTAATGCTTGTGGCTGTTTTGATAGTATTGTTTGACTGTGTTATGACCTTTGCAGGTTCTACATCAAATGATGCAGCTTTCAACGCATGGGTTGCGGACAACACAGATGACACCAACAGAGGTAAGTTAAACGGAATCCTTTCAATATTGCCTGTCATCGCAGTGGTTATTGTATTTGTGGGCCTTGGAAGCCTATATAACTCAGCTAACGAAAGCAATTCAATGTTCTTTATTGTAATCGGTATTATCCCCATGATTGCCGGAATTCTGGCTCTTTTCACATTAAAAGATGCTAAGGACATCAAGAAGGCCGACACCGAAAACCTTGTGGGTGACACCTTCTACGGATTCAGAGCCGAGACAGTTAAGAACAACAGACTTTTGTATATTACGCTTCTTGCTGCATGTCTTATCGGTATTGCGCAGCAGACGTTTTTCTCATATTTGATTAATTTCCTCATAGTTACTCTTGGACTGGGAGACGGATTCGTTATCCCCATGGCAGTGATTATTGTAGGTTCCGCCATTGTTACCGGCGTATTCGGATTCATGTTTGATAAGCACGGCAGAAAGGGATTCTATTATCCTTTGCTTATTATGACTGTGGTTGGAATCCTTTCATTCTTTAGTCTTCAGTTTCTTGATGGCGGTGTCAGAACAGCGGTACTTTTCATCGGCGGAATCGTTATGATGGGAGGCATTTTATCCCTTATAGGCGCTTTCAATGCCAACTTCCAGGATCTGATTCCCGAGGGCAGCCAGGGCAGATTCCAGGGAGTAAGAATGTGCTTCACAGTGCTTATTCCCATGATTATCGGCCCCATTATTTCACTTATTCTTGGTCTTGATGCCATGGGCTTAAACGGCAGCGACTTCGTGCCGCCCTACAGCCTGTTCATGGCAGCCGCAATTGTGGCAGCTATATCCGTAATACCGATTTCCATAATTCGCAAGAACTCGAAGTAGAGCGATTTTTCATCCGAGGCTTGATATTTTGCACGACAGACACGTTTGCACTTAGATCTCGCACGTAGCGGTACATAAGGTGCTAAAATACAGCACCTAAGTACCGACGGCTCGATAAAGTCTGTCTTAGCAAAATATCAAGCCTCGGATTCAAATACAGAAATGTGCAATTTGGGGCCTGTCCCCAACCTGCACCGTGCAATTTGGGGACAGGCCCAAATTGCACATAAAGGAGCAAGAGATGATATTTTCAATTCCGGAGCTGGAGCGGACAGGGCTGGTTCGAACAGTGTATACAACAAAAGAACGGCATGTCTGGAGATTTGATGGGGAAGGAGGCCCCGAGAATTTCGAGTGGCTTACGAAGGAGCTTGGAGGCGGAATAAAGCCCGAAGACCTTACAAGAGTGTACCAGTCCCACACGGATAAGGTTAAGATTGTTACGAAAAAGCACGCCGGGGAGATGGTTACAAGGCCAAATGAGACGGAAGATTGTGATGGAATGATTACAGATGAGAAGGGACTGATGCTTTGTACTGTGGAAGCTGATTGCGTTCCGGTGTACATACTTGACCCGGTGACACCCGCCATAGGAATGGTTCACTCAGGATGGAGAGGAACCGCCAAACAGATTGCTGTTAAGGCCATAAAACTCATGGAAAAAGAGTATGGAAGCAAACCTGAGGACATGATGGTGGCATTAGGCCCCCATATTTGCGGCAATTGCTACGAGGTGGGGGAAGAGTTAAGGGAAGACTTTAAAGGGCTGTTTGAAGAGGCAGAAATAGCCGGTTTTCTCACAAAAAAGGATGATAAAAAATTAAATCTCGATTTATCGAGTGCCATAAAGGCCGCAGTTATGCAGGCTGGGGTGAAGGAGGAGAACTTCTTCGATTCCTGTCCCTGCACAAAGGAAAGTGACGACCTTTGCTCATGGAGAAGAGACAATCCCATTCGCCAGAGTATGCTGACCGGCATAATGCTCGTAAAATAAAGGAAAACGGCGTGTTAAATCTGGATTTAACACGCCGATAACATTTGTTATTAAATTTGAAATCAAGCTATTTCAGGCAAATTCCGTCTTGAGACTTCTCTCAAACATTTCATTGATCATTTCCTTGGCATCTTTATTTTCATAAAGAACCTGATAAACGGACTCGCAAATCGGAAGCTCAACGCCGTAGGATTTGGCGAGTTTTCTTAATGCCAGAACTGTGTAGTAACCCTCAGCAAGATCAGTGTAAGGTTCCCCTGTAACCACGCATTTTCCAAAGGTTAAGTTGTGGCTGTGAGGAGAGAAGAGAGTTGCTTCGTAATCTCCCAGGTGACACAGTCCGTAAACGGTGCTTTCCTTACCTCCCATAGCAACAATAAGTCTTGAAATCTCTCTGGTACATCTCGCCATCAAAGCTCCCTTAAGGGACGCAAGATCAAGGCCTTCAAGGATTCCGGCTGCAATACCCACCACGTTCTTGGCGGCTGCGCCGATTTCGTTTCCTATTAAGTCAGTTCCGTAGTAGAAGCGAATCAGATCGCTGGAAAAAGCCTTTATAATCTCATCTTTCACCGCTTCATTGGTGGAATCGATAACCATGCAGTTGGGAACTCCTCTGTAGAATTCCTGTACATGTCCGGGCCCCAGCCAGACAGCCACTTCGTTGCTTACGTCAAGGCCGCCGGAAGCAATCTGTGAAAGGCGCCTGCCTGTATCAATCTCAATTCCCTTCATGCAAAGAACAACTATCTTGTCCTTAAGTCCTGTTTCGTCGAGCTGCTTAACCACAGCCGAAAGAGACTGGGAACCAACGGAAATTATAATGTAATCCGCGTCCTTTGCGCCCTCTATGGAAGTGGTGAGAGCAAGGCTTTCAGGTATTTCCATGTATTTATTTTTTCTTGTGGCCATAAGCTCCTTCATGTTCTCAGAGCTTTCTCTGCCGTAGAGTTTAACGTCATGGCCGATTTTATCGAGATACCAGGCGATGAAAGTTCCCCATCGACCGCATCCCACAACAAATACTTTTTTCATATGATTTCCTTTCGTGCAAAACCCGTCAAAGCGGATTTTAGGCACACTAAACATAATACCACATCTCGTAGTAACTGCAACCGCGAAAGAAAAGGAAAACGTTTTCGCAAAAACCATTGACTTTTAATAAATGCAATGGTTTAATCGAATTAAGGGCGTGTAAACGTTTTAACAGGAAGGATGAATGACCATGAATAAAGCTGCGATTTTCCACAGACCCCTAAGCGAATATGCCTTTGCGATAAGTGAGAATGAATACGCTTTTCGCTTGCGTACCGCAAAGGATGACCTTAAATATGTAAAGTTCGGATTTGCCGACAGAGCTACAATGACGCCAAAGTTTACCTTTGACATAAGGGAGATGGAGCGGATTTTTACAAATAAATATTACGACTGGTATGAGATTACCTTAAAGACCGACTTCGAGAGAATCGCCTATTATTTTGAGCTTAATGACGGCGCCGAGACCGTGTATTATTACGGGGACTGCTTCTCGGAGGAATGGGATGCGGAGCGCCCGGACTACTTCCAGTTTGCCTTTAATTTAAGGGTTGATCGCATGGAGGTTCCGGAGTGGGTTAAGGATGCCGTTGTCTATAACATTTTCCCCGACAGCTTCGCCGACGGTGCAAGACACATAAGCGGGGAGCCGACGGAGGCCGACTACAAGGGCATTACCTGTCGCTCGAACCTTGGAGGAACCATTAAGGGCATCACCGCAAACCTTGATTATATCAAGGGCCTTGGCTTTAATGTGGTGTACCTCAATCCCTTCTTTGTGGCGGGCTGCTACCACAAATACGACCTCATTGACTATTTCCACGTGGATCCCTGCAGGGGCACAGATGAAGACTTTAAGGAGATGGTGGACAAGGCTCATTCCATGGGTATGAAGGTGCTGATTGACGGTGTATTCAACCACACCTCAAGCGAGCACGAGTTCTTTAAGGATGTTTTGGAAAAAGGCAAAGCCTCTCAGTACTTTGACTGCTACTACGAACTTGGAAGTGACAATCCCAAATTCCCAGGGCACCATGAAATGCCGCAGTATACCTGCTTTGCATATGTGGCTCATATGCCAAAAACCAATACCGCTAATCCATTCCTAAAGGATTATTTCTGCAAGGTTGGAAAATACTGGATTGAAAAGTTTGATGTGGACGGATGGAGGCTTGACGTTGCTAACGAAGTAGATGATGCGTTTTTACGGGCATTCAGGGATGCGGTTAAGTCTGTGAAAAAGGAAGCGATAGTCCTCGGGGAAATCTGGGAGAACGCTTCACACTATGTAAACGGCCACATGATGGAAGGGGCCATGAATTATGATTTCAGGCGTTATTTAATGCAGTATATCGCGAAAGAATCCATAGACACTGAAGAGTTTGCCACAAGAATCGAGAACATGCTTTTGCGCTATCCCAGACAGGCAGCCTACTCACAGCTTAACCTTCTTGACAGCCATGATGTCAGCAGATTCTATTCGGTGTGTGACGAGAATCTTGACAAGATGGAACAGGCGGTGCTTTTACTTCTGACATTCCCCGGAATGCCAAGCATCTTCTATGGGGATGAACAGGGACTTACAGGCATCACTGAGCCCGAGTACAGAAGGCCCATGATTTTTGAGGATAAGCATCCTCTTTTTGAAATCTATAAGAAACTTCTGGCCTTAAGAAACGACAACAAAGCCTTCGGCCACGGAAACTTCAGAACCGTTATTGCAAAGGATGGTCTGTACGGCTTTGAGAGAAATTTCGGAAACGAGAGCATCAGGGTATTTATAAACGGAAAAGATGCCGCCAGAATCCCTGATTTCAAGGGCGATGTGATTTTAAGCAAGAACCTTTCGGGAGACGAACTTAAACCGTTTGGTTATACAGTAATAAAAAACACAAAATAATGTAAAATTTTCTTGCACTTTCACCATATTTTGCGCATAATTAAATTTGGTGAGGGGCAGATAATTATGTATTTAATGGGACGCTCAATTCGCAATTGAACGTTCCTTTTTTACTGCCTTAAAGGGGAGTGTATGAATCAGGTAAGAAACAAACGTCCATTAATTTACATGATAACCAACGATGTGTCTCGAGAGATATGTACCAACATCATCCTGGCAGCGGGAGGATGTGTTATTTGCTCGGAATCATCTGAGGAAATCGATGAGATCTTAAATCTTGCGGACGGACTTTATCTTGATATAGGAATGCCTACCATGGAGAAGGCGGAACTTATGAAGCGAGCTCTCAGACTTGCCTCACAGAGGGGAATCCCTGTGATTTTGGACCCTGTGGGAGTGGGTGCCTCAGGCTTCAGGCGTAACCTTGTAAACGAACTTCTTCTTATCGGAGGAATCACCTGCATCAGAGGTAACGTGGGTGAGATAGGCTCCCTTTGTAATAGACGTGTGGTTTACAACGGCGCCGAAACATCGAGAATTTCCCTGACGGATGAGGAACTGATGGCACTTTCTGAAAGAACCGGGGCCATGATTCTTGTGGGAGGCAAGATGGATCGGCTGGTTTGGAAAGACCAGGTGGTAGAGAAGCCCGGAGGAGGCAGGATTTTTACCAGATTATCAGGAGGCGGATGCCTGCAGGCAGCCTTCCTTGCAACGGTTATCGCATCCTTCGAGGACCGCTGGGAGGGCTTAAAAAAGGGCGTTGACCTGTTCAACTTTGCAGGAAGAATAGCCGCCAAGGAAGCCGGTGGAGTAGGCAGCTTCCCCGTGGCCTTCATGGATACTATCGGAGAGACGTAAATGGTGTATAATCATAGCAAGGAGGATAGCAGTATGGATATTGCAAAAGTTCTTGCCGAATACGATGCCCTTGAGGCCACCCATGATTTCGAAGCCATCAACAATTTCCTTGACGAGAAGTTGGCCGAAGCTAAGGCGGAGGGGGATACCTCAAGCGCAATTACCTTATATAATGAAATAATCGGTTTCAACAGGGAGATTAGCGACTACGCCAAGTCCATAACTGCCTGCAGAGACCTTCTTATAACCTTGGAAGAGGCAGGGCTTAACGGCACGGTTTCCTATGCCACCTGCCTTCTAAATATTGCCAACGCCTGCAGAGCTGCAGGACTTTTACAGGAATCCATGGCCTATTACAATGAGACTCTTCGTATTTACGACGAGAATCTGGAGCCCACGGATTTTTCTTATGCGCCTCTTTACAACAACCTTGCCCTCCTTTTCCAGGAGATGGGGGATTTCGAGAGTGCATCAGGCACCTTAAGAAAAGCGCTGTCTCTCGCATTATCGCAACCGGGCGAGGATATTAAAGTTGCCATAAGCCATACCAATCTTGCCATGTCTTTATTAAAGAACGGCGAGTACGGCGAGGCCATGGACAATCTTACGGAGGCTTTCAAGATATTCGACTCAAAGCCTGAGCCGGATTATCACTATGGGGCAGCCCTTTCTGCAATGGCTGAGGCCAAGTACGTCACCGGCGAATACGAGGAATCTGCCGAGTATTACGAGAGAGCCCTTAAGGAAATCAGGAAAAACACAGGCTATTCACAGGCCTATGACATAACCCTTGCAAACCTTCATCAGGCGTCCGAGAAGGCCATGGAGGCCAGAAAGAAGGAGGCCGCCGAGAAGGGTGAAGAGTACAGGGGCATAAAGGGATTGGAGCTTTCGAAGGCTTTTTACGAAGAATACGGAAAGCCCATGATTGAGGCAAAATTCCCCCTCTACAAAGATTTGATTGCGGTTGGACTTTGCGGAGAAGGCTCAGAATGCTTGGGCTATGATGATGACGCCTCAACAGACCACGACTTTGGACCGGGATTTCAGATGTGGCTTCCGGGCCCCATATATGACGAAATCGGAGAGGAGCTCCAGGCAGCATACGAGGAGCTTCCCGTAAGATACAAAGGATATGCCAGACTCACCACCCGAGAGGCGGGGAGGAGAGTAGGCGTTTTTGAAATAACTGAATGGTACGCCAAGGTCCTTGGCATGGACATAAGGGATGAGCGCGGGGATATCAACTACGTGGAGAACCACATTTGGATGGCACTGGAGGACTGTAACCTTAACAAGGCCACAAACGGAGAGGTCTTCACTGACTCTTATGGAGAATTTAGCAAAATCAGAAATATTCTCCTTAACTACTACCCCGACACAGTCTGGAGAAAGAAGATAGCAACAGAGCTTGCAAAGGTTTCCCAGTACGGGCAGTACAATTACGAGCGTGTGTCGGAAAGAGGAGATAAGGTTTCGGCGGCTCTTTGCCTAGGAAGTTTCATAGAGCACACCATGAAACTTGTGTACCTTTTAAACAGGCAGTATGCTCCCATTTATAAGTGGCTTTCAAAGGGCATGGAGAAGCAGGATGTCTTCATTAAAGGTAACCTTGAGAAGATATCGGAGAACCTTAACGATTTTACCGGAAATAAAAAGCTGATCGAAGAAATTGCATTAGATATAGTAGGAAAGCTGAAAAAGCTGGGGCTTTCCGAATTAAATGACTCTTATCTGGCCCACCATGACGTGATTTCAGGGGCTGATACAAAGGCGGACCTTGTGAACACCATCGTAAGGTTGGAGTGGGTGGCTTTTGACAAAGCCCATAATGAGGGCGGAAGGGCCGACTGCCAGGACAACTGGACCACCTTCGAGATTATGCGAAAGAGCCAGTACATGACCTGGACCGAAGAGATGCTTGAAAGCTATATCGCTGATTTTAAGGCGGCCAATGCGGCGGGGTGGAACCTGATTGCCGAGAAATACGGCCGCATGGAGGAAAGCACCGCTCCCGAAAGATGGAATGAGATCAAGGACAGCTTTCCACCCATAAGTGATGAGAAGAAGGCCATAATCGAGTCCATCGTGCAGATTCAGGTGGGAATGATGGAGGATTTTGCTAAAGAGTTTCCCGATGCCGCTTCGAATGCTCGCTCCATCCACACCTCGGAGGATACGGAGTACAACACCTCCTACGAGACCTATCTTAGGGGAGAACTTTCAACCTACTCCGACGAGACCCTTGTATTATATGGAAGGTTTATCGCAGGCCTTGCCGCCGAGGGCAAGAACCTGGCGAAGATGATAATTACCAATACAGCCAAGCTTATGCAAGATGCATAAAAAACTGAATAATTCTCCTTGAAATATTATGAAAAAAACATCATGATTTTTTCAAAAATAGGGGTTAAGATACTACATGTTGTGTCCGATATATAAAATGTAATCAAAATGTAGCAACATGTAACCAAGGAACCGGTCTCGTATATCAAGGAGGATAAGTTATGAGTGGCGTATTGATGGAGTATCGGGAAGCGTTCCGCATGTATCCCATATATAAAGACTTTCAGGAGAGGGCAAGGAGCGACGAGTCCCAGAACAAGAAATTCGACGAAGAAAACAACGAGTTCGATAAGCTTTTGAAAGAGATAATTCACAACTAGAAATGCTACGGCTGACGCCGTAGCATTTCTAGTTGTGAATTTAGAGGATGTGCAGAATGGGGACAGGCCCAAATTGCACGCTTCGTGTGCAGTTTGGGC
>CAMVID010000012.1:0-88062 GCA_947167445.1 uncultured Lachnospiraceae bacterium | reverse complement strand
CAGATGGATGGTGCTATCCTCGTTGTTGCTGCTACTGACGGTGTTATGGCTCAGACCAAAGAGCACATCCTTCTTTCTCGTCAGGTAGGTGTTCCTTACATCGTTGTATTCATGAACAAGTGTGATATGGTTGACGATGAAGAGCTCCTTGACCTCGTAGAGATGGAGATCACAGAGCAGCTTGAGGAGTATGACTTCAAAGGTTGTCCTATCATCAGAGGTTCAGCTCTTAAGGCTCTTGAGGATCCCAACGGTGAGTGGGGCGACAAGATCATGGAACTCATGAACACTGTTGATACATATATCCCTGATCCTGTACGTGCTACAGATCAGCCTTTCCTTATGCCTGTTGAGGACGTATTCACAATCACAGGTCGTGGTACTGTTGCAACCGGTAGAGTTGAGCGTGGTACAATCAAGCTCAACGAGGAAGTTGAAATCGTTGGTATCAAGGAAGAGATCAAGAAGACAGTTGTTACCGGTATCGAGATGTTCAGAAAGCTTCTTGATTACGGTGAAGCTGGTGATAACATTGGTGCACTTCTTCGTGGTATCGCTAGAACTGAGATCGAAAGAGGTCAGGTTCTTGTTAAGCCCGGTTCAGTAAAGTGCCACACAAAGTTCACAGCTCAGGTTTACGTTCTTACTAAGGACGAGGGTGGACGTCACACACCTTTCTTCAACAACTATCGTCCTCAGTTCTACTTCAGAACAACTGACGTTACAGGTGTATGTAACCTTCCCGCCGGCACAGAGATGTGCATGCCTGGTGATAACGTAGAGATGACAATCGAGCTCATCCATCCTATCGCTATGGAGCAGGGTCTTACATTCGCTATCCGTGAGGGTGGTAGAACAGTAGGTTCAGGAAGAGTTGCTACAATCATCGAGTAATTTAGAGCGAACAGCCCAACCCAATATGTAATTAAACTCCCGAGGACTCCTCGGGAGTTTTTTATATTTTCTTTATAATCCCTTTGCGATTATTTTAAGTTCCTGACCTATACTACCAAGTAGAAACGGAGGGAACTTAAATTTTATGAAAGACTTTTTATTAGAGACAAATGTACTTACCAAAAAGTACGGGGGAAGAGCTGTAGTTGATCATGTAAATCTTCACATTAAGAAGGGTGAGATATATGGACTGATTGGTCCCAACGGAGCCGGCAAAACAACAATCATGAAAATGATAGCAGGTTTTGCAAGCCCCACAGAAGGAGAAATCAAACTTTTTTCCGATAAGGACAGAGAAAGAAGAATCGGCGCTTTGATTGAGGCTCCGGGAATCATCGGAAACTTAAATGCTTTCGATAATATGAAGCTTAAAGCTTTGGCTATGGGCGTATACGACAAGAAGTCGATTTTTGACATCCTTAACATTGTAGGCCTTGAGAACGATAAGAGGAAAAAAACCAAGAACTACTCCCTTGGAATGAAACAGAGACTTGGAATCGGCCTTGCACTTATAGGGCATCCGGATTTCCTTATCCTTGATGAGCCCATCAACGGACTTGATCCTCAGGGAATTACTGAAGTCAGAGAACTTATTATAAAGCTCAGTACGGAACGCGGTATGACAATCATGATTTCAAGCCACATTTTGGAGGAGTTAAGCAAGGTTGCCAATGTATTCGGTATTATAAACCACGGCAAACTGATTAAGGAACTTACCGAAGAGAAGCTTAAAGCCGAATGTGAAGAAAAGATAGAAATAATCACGGAAAACACCGACCTTGCATCATCAATTCTTGAAGAGAATGATATTAAGGACTTCGAGGTTGTTGAGGCCGACAAGATTCATCTTTACGGCAACCGGTCCAAGGTGCCTGCCATAAACAGAATGCTTGTACAGCACGGCGTGGACATTAACGGTATCCACGTAATCGGTTCTTCACTGGAGAACTACTATCTTTCTTGCATTGGGAACGGAGGAAATTAGAAATGCTAAATCTCATAAGAATGAATTTATACAGATTTTTAAGGGAGAAGACTTACATATCCCTGATTGTGATCATGCTTTGCTCGGTATTTGTATCTGCTGTTGTCATAGAACTTGCTACGGATGAAAGTGTTCAGGTCACAAAAACAGTGGATGAAAACGGACAAGAGTTATATACCATGGAAAAGGTGGATGAAGAAAATGGCTTGGAACTGAGCATGCAGTCGGAATCCGGTCCCGATATCACAATTGCGGAGATATTTGCGGGAATACTGGGAAGCGTTATGACAATGATTTCGGGAATATATGCCGTAATCTACAGTGACACGGAACGAAGGCAGGGCTTTGTCAAGAATCTGACGGTAAGAAAGAGGGAACGCGTTTCTGTTTTCGCAGCCAAAGCAGTTCCTGTCCTGTTCTACAATTTCCTTTGCATGGTGGCAATACTTGCAGGCATTTTTATAGCAAATTCCCTGGCATACAATGTTCCCTTTGGAGATATTGCGGGATTTGGGCGCTACTTTGGAGTGCAGCTCATGCTTTCAACAGCCTTCGGGATATTTGCTCTTGCCATTTATGAGCTTATAAGAAGGGAAGTTGTGGCAGTGATCGTAGTCATTTTCACGGCTCTTGGCCTGGTTGGGAAAATTGTACAGCTTTTGGAGATGGGACTTGTGGAAGTTGGAATCTTTTCCGAAACCTTTGTGGAAAAATATGAAATAACTCAGCATATGCTGGCCTACAGATCGGGAATGATCTCCCCCGTGGACCAAAACGCCGGAACACCGTGTGCACTTATTGTTGCCATGATGGGTATGGCAGTTTATCTTGCTGCGGGAATGATTTTGTATCGCCGAAAAGATGTAGTATAATTATCCCATGACTAAAATAATTATCCTGGCTTTGGCCGGACTATGTCTGGTATTGATTTTCACAATTGTAATGTACAGGCGACAGATTAACTCAATCTGTCGCCAGCTTCGCGTTCACAGGAGTGAAGAGTCGGGAACCGATATCTGGCTTGATTATATTCAGGGGCCCTTTGGCAAGCTTCAAAGGGAACTGAATGAATTCATAAGGGAGAAAAGGCAGGAGAAAGCGGCCTACACCGCCAAGGAAAACGCATGGAAACAGATGATTGCCAATGTCTCCCATGATATAAGAACTCCCATAACCTCCATATCGGGATACTTCCAGCTTCTAAACGAAACCGAGGATCCTGAGAAGAGGGCAGAGTATGTACGAATCATCCGGGGAAGACTTGATGAGTTTACTGCCATGCTTGAGGAGTTCTTCGTATACTCCGCATCAACAAGCGATGACCGTAAGCCTTCCATAGAAAGCTGCAACATTTCAAGGTGCGTAACCGAGTCTCTGTTTCTCTATTACGACGACATTGAGAAGAAGCTTGGCTCCGTAAAGCTGGATTTCCCGGAAAAAGACGTAATCGCCTATGCGGAAGAGGCCACATTAAAGCGAGTATTTCAGAATATCATTAAGAATGCTCTTACCCATGGAAGCGGTGATTTCAGGGTGAGATTGGCGGCTTTTCCGGAGAAGGTAACAATCATATTTGAGAATAAGACAGAGGAGAAACTTCCGGAGAACCCTAACGACGTATTCGAGAGAACCTACAGAGCCGACCCCGCAAGAAGTGCCAATGGTACAGGCCTTGGCCTTTGTATTGCCAAGGAGTTTACGGAGAAGATGGGGGGCAGCATAAATGCCCTATGCATTGGGGACGATACATTCAGAATCACAATTGTACTTAAAGCATCAAAGATATAAAGAGGGAAAATAATAAATGGCTAAGGGAAATATACTTATAATCGAAGACAATGATGAGATTAACAGTCTTTTACAGGAAATTCTTGGGGGCGCAGGCTACCAGGTAAAGGCAGCATACTCAGGCCCTGAGGGTTTCCTTTACTTCGGACAGGAGGACTATGACTTAATCCTTTTGGATTTAATGCTTCCCGGAATGCCCGGGGAACAGATTCTTGCCAAAATAAGGGAGAAGTCCAATGTGCCTGTCATCGTTATTTCTGCCAAGACCGATATAGACGGCAAGGTTAACCTTCTTGGAAACGGCGCCGACGACTATATCACAAAGCCCTTTGATGTAAGGGAGGTTCTGGCAAGAATCGAGCTTCAGCTTAAGAAGAGCTCAGGTGGAAGCGTCGCCAAGGCGGATGATGACGTCCTCGTATTTGAGGACTTGAAGTTTGATCCTTCAAACAAAACCCTTTATGCGGGAGATACTCCCATATCTCTCACCAAGCATGAGTACAATCTTATCGGACTTCTTATTAAATATCCTGAGAAGATTTATTCAAAGCAGGAGCTTTTCGAGCTTGCCTGGGATGAGTACTACATCGGTGAGGACAAGACCATAAACGTCCACATCAGCAATATCAGGAAGAAACTTTTCGAGGCCACAGGCAAGGAATATATTGATACTGTCTGGGGAATCGGAGTCAGACTTAAGAAACAGTAGTAATACTGTATCCTATGCCCAAGTTGTGTTATAATGGGAAGCATGGAAATTCGGATAGACGATCTAAACATCAATTACAAAATAACGGGTGAAGGTGAGAAGACCTTTGTTATCCTTCAGGGCTGGGGAACGGACTGTAACATTTATGATTCCGTAGCCCGCACTGTACTTGGAATGGAAGGCTCACCATACAAGGTGGTTCAGTTTGATTTCCCCGGCTTCGGTGGAAGCGACGAGCCTAAGGCACCCTGGGATGTGGACGGCTATACGGATTTTTTTGTTGCCTTCATGAAGGCTATTAATGTTAAAAACGCAGTCCTCTACGGTCACTCCTTTGGAGGCAGGGTTATCATCAAACTTTTCGGAAGAGATAATTTGCCCTTCGAAATAGAAAGAGTTATCCTAAACGATGCTGCGGGGATTATGCCTAAGCGCTCCCCCAAGCAGCTAAGAAAGATAAGAAGATATAAGATTCTAAAGACTATCCTTCTTTCCAAACCCATACATGCTCTTTTCCCGGATATGATTGATTACTGGAAGGGGCAGCAGGGCTCAGCGGATTACCGCGCCGCTTCACCCATGATGAAGCAGGTCCTTGTGAAGGCGGTTAATGAGGATCTGACAGATGGTCTTTCCAAAATAAATAAGGATACACTTTTAATCTGGGGAGACAAGGATACCGCAACTCCCATAGGGGATGCCCACATTATGGAGGAGATGATTCCGAATGCAGGCCTTGCGGTAATAGAAGGCGCCGGACACTACAGCTTCCTTGAGAACGCGCCCCTTTTTAATTCGATACTGACTACATACCTTAAGAATTGCTGATAAGATGAATTCAATCGTAAACATACTATTAATTATATACGCCGTGTTCTTCGTGCTGGTGGCACTTACAGCCATGTATCTGGGATTCAGATACAACCTTCACATGTTCCAGCTTAACGGCTACAAGAACCTTGAGCACATTAAACGCATGGCTCCGGGAATCGGGAGACAGTGGCTTTTGCTTTTGATGCTTCCCCTCGGAGTTCTTCGTATCTTCATGTTTGTCCCCGGACTTGAGATTATTATTCTCATTTTCCTTGGACTTACTATTATGCAGTATAACTTCTGGCGTAAGCACAATACGAAGAAGAAGCTGGTTTTCACAGCAAGAGTAAAGAGACTGGTGGTGGTTAACATAATATTGACCGCTGTGTTGATCGCACTGCCCTGCATCCTTGTGGATTTTCAGTTTCTCTATCCGATGCTTGTGCTTTTCACAGGCCTTCAGATTATAATGCCTGTGATTACCAACATCGTAAACAAGCCCATGGAGTGGTGCGTGAACCGCTATTACATTAACGATGCCAAGCGCCGCCTTAAATCCGTACCGGGTCTAAAGGTCATCGGCATCACAGGAAGCTTTGGCAAAACCAGCGTAAAGTTCTACCTACAGACCCTCCTTAAGGATTACTTCAATGTTTTGGTTACTCCCGAGAGTTATAACACTCCCATGGGAATTGTCAAAACCATCCGCTCCTCCCTTAAACCAACCCACGAGATATTCGTATGTGAGATGGGAGCAAGGCATGTGGGGGATATTAAGGAAGATACAGATATTGTTAAGCCGGACCACGCAATTATTACATCTATAGGCCCTCAGCATCTGGAGACCTTTTATACAATCGAGAATATAATGAAGACCAAGTTCGAGCTGGCGGATGCACTGCCTTCCGATGGACTTCTTTTCTTAAACGGTGACAACGAATATATCAGGAAGCAGTCAGAAGGGTACAAGAACAGAATCTTCTACTGTTCGAATCCTGAAGAACTGGCAAAATGCTCTGAACCCGGCGGCTATTATGCGTCGGATATAAAGGTTTCTTCCATGGGAAGTGAATTTACGGTTCATGCCCCTAACGGAGAATCGGAGAGATTTACCACAAGACTTCTTGGATCTCAGAACGTGGTTAATATTGTGGGCGCCATTGCCTGCGCCAACACGCTGGGAATTGAGCTTAAGAAATTAATAGTTCCCGTAAGGCGAATTCAAAGCGTTGAGCATCGAATGCAGATAAAGGAAAACGGCAACGTCTCCATTATCGATGATGCCTACAACTCCAACCCCGTTGGCTCAAAGATGGCGGTGGAGACCTTAAGAGATTTTGACGGATTAAGAATTCTTGTAACTCCCGGTATGGTAGAATTGGGAGATAAGGAGAAGGAATATAACTTTAAGTTTGGCACCTACGCCGCGGCATGCTGCGACTATATCTTCTTAATAGGAAGAGAACATTCGGCACCAATTAGAGAAGGGGTTTTGTCCGAGGGATTCCCGGAGGATAAGTGTATCACCTTCGACAAACTTGAAGAAGCAATGAAAATGGCGTACTCCATTAAGGACTCTCGCCGTAAATATATATTATTGGAGAATGATTTACCCGATAATTATCGATAAGGATGGTATGAACTATGAAAACCAGAGTAGCAGTTTTATTTGGTGGTAAGAGTGTAGAGCATGAGGTATCAGTAATCTCTGCAATACAGGCAATAATGAGCATGGATACCGAGAAGTATGATATCATTCCCGTTTACATGACCAAGGCTAACGACATGTATGTGGGAGAGGGCATCGGAGATATCAAAAGATATAAGGATATCCCCGGACTTCTCGCATCATCTGAACTTGTAAACATGATCAGAGAGGATGGAAGATTTTATCTTGTATCTATGAAGAAGAAAGCCTTCAAGAAGGAAACGAAGATTGAGTTTGATATTGTGTTCCCCATTGTTCACGGAACCAATGTTGAAGACGGAACTCTTCAGGGCTTCATTAAGACCATAGGTGCACCCTTCGTGGGCTGTGATGTAACCGCATCAGCCATCGGAATGGATAAGTACGCGCAGAAACTTGTGTTAAAAGAGAACGAAGTTCCTGTTCTCGACAGCCTCATCTATACTTTAAAGGATTACGAGGACATCAATGCAATCATCGAAAGAAGCGAGCAGCGCATGGGTTATCCCGTGATTGTAAAACCTGTCAATCTCGGATCCTCCGTAGGTATCGGTGTGGCTAAGTCAAGAGAAGAGCTGATAAAGAAGATTGATGACGCTTTTTCCTATTCAAGAAGAATCATCATCGAGCATGCTATTACATATTTAAGAGAGATTAACTGTTCGGTTCTCGGTGATGAGAACGAGGCCGAGGCTTCCGAGTGCGAAGAGCCTATGCACAGTGAGGATATCTTAAGCTACGAGGATAAGTATGTAAGCAATGCAAAAGGCGGCAAGTCCTCCGGTATGGCAAGCGTGGCACGTAAGGTTCCCGCTGAGATTCCTTCTGAACTTCGTGAGCAGATCAGGAGCCTGGCAGTCAAGTCCTTTAAGACTTTGGGTTGCAACGGCGTTGCCCGAATCGACTTCATGCTTGATGAGGACAACGGCCACATTTACTTTAATGAGATTAATACGATTCCCGGTTCTCTGGCATTCTATCTTTGGGAGCCTGTGGGTGTGCCCTACAAGGAACTTCTCAACAGAATGATTGAGCTGGGACTTAAGAGAGCAAGGGAAGAGAGCAACATTACCTACGCTTTCGACACCAACATCCTTAACATGGATGTTCTGGGAGGCTCCAAGTCCTCTAAACTGGGCTGAGAAATCTGATTAAGAAGAAAGCAGAAGGCGCATACATATTTTTCCCCAGGGTACTCTGAGGCACTCGTTACTTAGCGAGGTTTTTTCGAGCTTAGTAACGTAAGTAGCCGAAGGTAGTGAAAACGTGCCCAGGGGGAAAATATGTATGCGCCTTCTGCGTAAATTGCTTTAGTCTTGACTATCGGCTCCAACGTCCGCTGGCGCCGCAAGGGAGTACAAGGCCTGTCTCTGTAACGGGGAGGCCGATTTCGCTTGACTCAACCTTGCCACCGAACTTTGGAACAAGTACTTTGGACAACATATATGTTAATACTGCGGGTTGAAGTCCTGTGGTATATGAGTTAATCAGGAAGAATGCGGAATCCTTGCTCAGGAGTTTGCTTGCAAGCTCAATGAAAGGATACACATTATCTTCGATTTTCCAGATTTCACCTTTGGGTCCTCTTCCGTAGGAGGGAGGATCCATTATTATGCCGTCGTATTTGTTGCCGCGGCGGATTTCTCTTTCGACAAACTTCTGGCAGTCGTCCACAAGCCATCTGATGGGAGCGTCTGAAAGGCCGCTTTCAACGGCATTCTCCTTGGCCCACATAACCATGCCCTTGGAAGCATCAACGTGGGTAACGGCTGCACCGGCCTTTGCGGCTGCTAAGGTGGCGCCGCCTGTGTATGCGAATAAGTTAAGAACCTTCAGCTGACGTTCAGGGTTCTTTTTTGATTCCTCCTTTATAATAGAAGAAAACCAATCCCAGTTAACGGCCTGCTCAGGGAATAAACCCGTGTGTTTAAAGGAAAAGGGCTTAAGGCGGAAGGTCAGGTCGCGGTAGCTTATTTTCCACTCCTCGGGAAGGTCAAAGAACTCCCACTCACCGCCGCCCTTGGCAGAACGATGGTAGTGGCCGTTTTTCTTTTTCCAGCCGGGATTCTTGTGTTCGCTCTTCCAGATCACCTGGGGGTCCGGTCTCACAAGAAGATACTTGCCCCAACGCTCCAGCTTCTCACCGTCTCCGGTGTCTATTACTTCATAGTCTTTCCAATTATTTGCAATCCACATAATAACCTCTTTTGTATTTATTTGGCATCTTGAACAAGAAAAGACAAAAAAGACGCCAAGAAAAGTCAAAAAATAACAAAATCAACAATTCTTTCCACAGCCATAATTTTCTACAATGGGTTTAAAGAGAGAGATAGGAGGAGCTTGTATGTCTACGGCTGCTGTTAATGTCAAAACGGATTTGGCCAAAAAGAAATCCGCAAGACGTAAGAAAACCTTAATGCTGACCACCATGGTTCTCCCGGGTGCCATATGGCTGTTGCTATTAAGATACCTTCCAATGTTCGGTATCATTTTAGCATTTAAGGATTATAAAGTATACCCCAAAAACCCAACATTGCTGCAAAACATTATTCACAGTAAGTGGGTGGGCTTCGCAAAATTCAAATTTATAGTTGCTTCCGGTAACGCCTGGATAATGATTCGAAACACCATCGGATACAACCTGATCTTCATTATTCTGGGATTATTCTTCGGAGTGGCATTTGCAATAATGCTTAACGAAGTAACAAACAAGTTCGTAGCAAAGACTTACCAGACATTGATGTTTTTCCCTTACTTCATGTCATGGGTAGTAGCAAGCTATTTCCTTTATGCATTCCTTGCTCCCACAAACGGACTTATCCCTAACATGCAGAAGGCAAAGGGTGTTCCGGCGGACCAGATAATAGACTGGTACAACTACAAGAAGCCATGGCCCTTCATCCTTATAGGAGCCAGAATGTGGAAGGGAGTCGGATACGGATGTGTGCTGTACTTATCAGCCATCACAGGAATCGACTCAAGCCTTTACGAGGCAGCTTCCATTGACGGAGCAAGCAAGTGGCAGCAAATTAAATACGTTACATTACCTCACTTGAAGACAATGATCGTAATACTGATCATCATGGATGTAGGTAAGATCTTCAATGCAGACTTCGGTTTGTTCTACAACATTCCCATGGCATCAGGTCTTCTTACATCGGTTACACAGGTTATTGATACATATGTATACTCGGCATTGATGTCCACCAACGACCTGAGTATGTCGGCAGCGGCAGGTCTGACCCAGAACGTTTTGGGATTCGTATGTATCATGCTGGCGAATACCATAACCAAGAAGATAGACGAAGAAAGCTCACTGTTCTAGGAGGTAATTTAGATGAGTGAAACAACAGCAGTTTCCCTTAAAAGGAGGAAACGCCGTATAAACGCCGTAAGTGTTCCGGCGGAAACGGTAATTCATATAATAATGATTCTCTTCTGCCTGTTTTGCATAATCCCCTTTGTATTCGTGGTGATTATCTCCTTCACATCAGAAGAGAGCATAAGACAGATTGGATACTCTTTCATACCGAAGGAATGGAGTGTGGAAGGATATCAATACGTAATGAAGATGGGAGCTCAGCTCTGGAGATCATATTTCAACAGCTTCTTCATTACAGTTGTGGGTACCATCTGCTCAGTGCTTATGTGTGTTCTTTATTCATACGCACTCTTCAGACCGGATTTCAAGTACAGAAACTTCTTCATGTTCATAAGCTTCTTTACAATGATGTTCGGCGGCGGCCTTGCTCCCACATACGCAGTAAGCAAGCAGTTACTGGGACTTCATGATAACTATGCAGCATTGATAGTGCCTCTGTTGTTCAGTCCCTTTAACATAGTAATCATGAGAACCTTCTTCCAGAGTTCGGTGCCTACGGAGCTCATAGAGTCGGCGGCTATAGACGGGTCCGGTGAGTACAACACCCTGTTTAAGATTGTTGTTCCTATTGCAAAACCCGGTATCGCTACAATAGCTCTTTTCAATGCACTTGCTTACTGGAACGACTGGTTCACAGCAATGATTTACGTTCGTGACGCAAAGGAGTACATTCCTCTTCAGTATCTTCTCATCAAGATGCAAAGAGATGTACAGTTCCTGTCACAAAACTCCGCATCCCTGGGAGCTGAAGCAGTTAAGGCAGCAGTTAACCTTCCTGCCCAGTCCCTTAAGATGGTTCTTGTAGTAATGATTGTTGTACCTATTACCTTTGCATATCCCTTCTTCCAGAGATACATCATCTCCGGTCTGACAGTAGGATCAATCAAAGGCTAGTAACCAATTAACGGTAAGAACGCCCGCTTTGGGGGGTGCTTACATACACACACACTTCATAAGGAGGATTTACTATGAAAAAGAAAGCTCTTGCACTTGTGCTTTCAGTTGCAATGATGGCTACAATGCTTTCAGCCTGCGGCGGAAACAGCGGTACAAGCAGTACAGACACAAGCTCCACAACAGAATCTTCATCTACAGAGACAGCTTCATCCACAGATACAGCTGCTCCCGCTGAAGATGAGTTGGCAGAGCACGTTACAATCAAGTGGTATCTCGAAGGCTCTAACGTAAGTGATGACACAGAAGTTATGGCAGCAGTTAACGAGTACCTTGGTGAGAAACTTAACATGACCCTTGAACCCATCTGGGGTACATGGGGTGACTTCGATGAGGGTGCTTCACTTTCATTACAGTCAGGCGATGATGTAGATATCTACTTCACATGTTCATGGACAACAAATGAGTATTCACAGTACGCTAAGGACGGTTACTATGTACGTCTTGACGATCCTGAGAATAACCTTCTTGAGAAATATGCTCCCGACCTTCTTGGTTTAATTCCTGATGTATTGGTTGACGGTGCTAACGTTGAAGGTGCTTCAGGATATGGTGTATACGCAGTTCCCGGTTACAAGGATATTGCTAACCAGTACTGCTGGGACGTAAACGTAACTCTTCTTGAGAAATACGGTTACACAATTGATGATGTTAAGAACAGATCTTTCGATCAGTTCGGTGAGCTCTTTGAGACAGTTAAGCAGGGCGAAGGCGCTAACTTCTTCCCTCTTCTTCCTGAGACAAGCGTTATCGAGCGTTGTGTAAACAGAGTAGCAGCTATTGACGACAATGGTCTTCTTTCCTACTACTTCAACCCTGAGAACCCTTCAGAGCCTCTTGCCAAGTACGGCAACGTTCTTCAGAACAAGTTCGCTACTGATGAGTTCAGAACATTTGCAGAGCAGATGAGAAAGTACTATGCAGCAGGTTATGTTGATCCTGAGTGTGCTAACTCTCAGACTTCACAGGAAACACGTACAGCTCACCAGCTTGAAGGCTCATACTTAATCGGTGTTCAGTCTTATGCATACGGCTACGAAGCACAGGCTTCCCAGGAGCGTGGAATTGAAGTTCAGTTCGTTCCCTGCGAAGATCCTTACATTGATACAGTATCATCCCGTGGTGCTATGATGGCTATCTCAACAGCATCTAAGAACCCTGAGAGAGCAATGATGTTCCTTAACCTTTTGAATACTGATCCTTATCTTATGACATTACTTGAGTATGGTGTAGAAGGGGTTCATTATACACTTAACGATGACGGATGCGTAGTATTCACAGACAAGAGAGCAGATTACACTCCTTGGAGAAACGGTATGGGTAACATCACAATTCTTCCCCCTCAGGAAGGTGAAGGTGTTGGCTACGTTGAGAGATTCAAAGAGTACTATGGTGCTTCACACATGCTTCCTACAACAGGATTTACCTTTGATACAGATCCTGTAGAGACAGAGGTTGCAGCTTGTAAGTCAATTGTTGAAGAGTACTCAACAGCTCTTTACATGGGTTCAGCTAAAGACGGAATGCTTGACGAGATGTTAGAGAGACTTGACGGAGCAGGAATGCAGAAGATCGTTGATGAAGCTAACAGACAGCTCGACGAGTTCTTCAAGAGCAAATAATTAAGTTTACAAGTTCTATACTACTCCTTTTGGATTCGGGCGGTCCCCCACGACCGCCCGAATCTCTATATCATAAGATGATGAGGTATTTAAATGATAGCCAGAAAAATAAGAGAAGAAGAGTTTAAGAGAGTTGATGAACTGTTTTCAGTGTCATTTGAAAGCAAATATGACAATGACAAGACTCCCCGGGAGGTAATCGAGGAGGTTAAGGCTAATCCGGACAGCAGGGAAGCCATCTTCTGGCAGGAAAGATATGCTGCCTTTGAGGATGACGATAAGACTATGATGAGTTCCTTCATTATTAGCCCTATGCTTGGTAACTTCGATGGCAATGAAGTTGCCGTAGACGGTGTAGGCGGAGTGGCAACCCTTCCTCAGTACAGAAGAAGAGGCGGAATCAGAGAGTGCATGAAGGTGTTTTTGAAAGACAGCTTCAAGGCAGGTCATGAGTTCTCTTATCTTTATCCTTTCTCAACTGCATATTACAGGAAGTTTGGATATGAACTTGGGGTGGAAGCTTATGTATATAAGATTAACCTTTCCTTTATTCCAAACTTTGATGTAAAGGGTCACTGTGTACTTTCTGAGCCATCAGACAATCACCTCGATGATATTAAGGCTCTTCATTCCGTGTGGGAAAAGAAGTACAACATGATGATAATAAACCGTGACTATGAGTACGGCTTTATTACAGAGTCATCCCCCTTTAAAGATATTGTTTATACCTATATATATAGGGATGAAGCCGGAACACCAAAGGGATATATGAGATTTAACATAGATTCCGACAGAGTATTAAACTGCCAGAGAATAATCTGTGCCGATGTGGAAGGCTTTAAAGGACTGATGAATCTTGCCAAAAGCTTTGCCAGCGACCATCCTGCAATCAGATTCGTTCTTCCTGATGATTGGTATATAAGAGATTTCTTCCCGGAGTGGTCTTTGGGAGCCGGAGAAGTATCTGTGGCACTTCGCGGAATGGGAAGAATAGTGAGCGTTAAGAAGGTCCTTGAGATGGCAAAGTATAAAGGGGACGGAGAAATTCGAATCAAGGTTTCGGATAATATAATAGAAGAAAACAACCGAATCTTTAAGGTTACCTTTAAAGACGGAAAGGCAGTTAATGTATCTGCTGACGCTTTGGACTATGATGTTGCAATGTCCATATCAGATTTCTCCCGCCTTATTACAGGCTGTCTTGAGACTGACAGGATTGACTTCCTTGAGAAAGTTGATGTAAAATGTGACAAATCGCATCTTGCAAAGGTATTCTACAAGAAGCCTTTGATGATTATGGAGTATTTCTAGATTGTACTAAAAAAAATACAATCTTTTTTGCAAAATCTTAAAAAAAGACTTGCAAGGCCCAAAACTATGGGTTATACTATCTTTTGCTGTGACATGATAGCTATGAAGCGCGAGGTTGCGGCCTTTATATGGCCGGTTTTCCGTGGAGCGAATGTCAAGTTAGGAAACTGACGACAGGTCACTGTACCAAAGAAATGTCTACAAAACAGTAGAAACGACGTGTGAAAATCCTCTTGAATTTACAGGATGAAATCCGGGATTTCGGAATGTGAATAAATAGGACACACACGGGAGAGTGTACAGTCACCGCTTGTCGTACTAAGTAACAAAAGTGCGAAAAGGAGGCGACTTTTTTTATGGCAACTCAGGTAATGAGAATCACATTAAAGGCGTATGATCATCAGTTAGTTGATGCATCTGCAAAGAAAATCATCGAGACTGTAAAGAAGAACGGATCACAGGTAAGCGGTCCCGTACCCCTTCCTACTAAGAAGGAAGTAGTTACAATTCTTCGTGCTGTACATAAGTACAAAGACAGCCGTGAGCAGTTCGAGCAGAGAACTCACAAGAGACTCATCGATATCATCACACCTACACCCAAGACAGTTGAAGCATTACAGCGTCTTGAGATGCCTGCCGGTGTTAACATCGACATCAAGATGAAGAACAAATAATTCTTCATATTAATAAGAAACAATGTAAACAAACCTCTACGTACAGATGAACACCCCGGATGTGTTCCGCTATGTAGAAATCAAGGAGGTAAAAAATGAAAAAAGCGATTTTGGCAACAAAAGTCGGAATGACACAGATCTTCAATGAAGACGGAACATTAATTCCTGTAACTGTTCTTTCTGCTGGTCCTTGTGTTGTAACACAGATTAAGACAGAAGAGAACGACGGATACAAAGCAGTTCAGGTTGGATTTGTTGATAAGAAGGAAATGTACGCTGACGGCGGCAAGGAGCTTGTTCACAGACATGGCGTTAACAAGGCTGAGATGGGACACTTCAAGAAAGCCGGCGTAACAGGTAAGAGATTCGTTAGAGAATTCAAGTTCGAGAATACTGAAGATTACAATTTGGGCGACGAGATCAAAGCTGATATCTTTGCTGCAGGAGATAAGGTTGATGCAACTGCTATTTCCAAAGGTAAAGGATACCAGGGCGCTATTAAGAGATTCGGACAGCACAGAGGACCCATGGCTCACGGTTCCAAGTTCCATCGTCATCAGGGTTCAAATGGTGCATGTTCATCTCCCAGCCGTGTCTTCAAGGGCAAAGGTATGCCCGGTCACATGGGTTGCGTAAAGGTTACAGTTCAGAATCTTGAAGTAGTAAGAGTAGATGCTGAGAAGAACCTTCTCCTTGTTAAGGGCGCTGTACCCGGACCTAAGAAAGCTTTAGTAACAATCAAAGAGACCGTTAAGGTTGAAGCTTAATGGGACACGCGAAAGGAGGAACTGACAAATGGCAAACGTAGCTGTTTATAATATGGAAGGCAAGAAAGTCGGAACCATGGATTTAAACGATGCTGTATTCGGTGTTGAAATCAACGAGCACCTTGTACACTTGGCAGTGGTTGGACAGCTTGCAAACAATCGTCAGGGAACACAGAAAGCTAAGACTCGTTCTGAAGTTTCCGGTGGCGGAAGAAAACCTTGGAGACAGAAGGGTACCGGTCATGCAAGACAGGGTTCAACCCGTTCTCCTCAGTGGACAGGCGGCGGAGTTGTATTCGCACCCGTTCCCAGAGATTACACGGTTAAAATGAACAAGAAGGAAAAGAGAGCAGCTCTTAAGTCCGCTCTTACAAATTCCGTAGCAAACGAGAAGCTCATCGTTCTTGACAAGCTTGAGCTTGACGAGATCAAGACCAAGAAGTTCGCTGAAGTAATGAGCAACTTAAAGGTTGAGAAGGGTCTCGTAGTTCTTGCAGACAACGACACAAACGTAATCGCATCTGCTAAGAACCTTGAGAAAGTAAACACAGCAGTATATGACAGCATTAATGCTTACGATGTAATGAACGCAGGCACATTGGTACTCACCAAGGATGCTGTTGCAAAGATTGAGGAGGTGTACGCATAATGGCAGATCTTAAATACTATGACGTAATCCTTAAGCCCGTTGTAACAGAGAAGAGCATGAATCAGATGGGCGATAAGAAGTACACATTCCTTGTAAATCCCGAGGCTAACAAGTCTCAGATTAAGGAAGCCGTTGAGAAGATGTTCGCCGGAACCAAGGTTGAGAGCGTTAACACAATGAATAACGACGGTAAGAACAAAAGACGTGGCATGGTAGTTGGTAAGACAGCTAAGACCAAAAAGGCCATCGTTAAGTTGACAGCAGACAGCAAGGACATCGAGATCTTCGCAGGTCTGTAAAATCAAGAAGCAGCTAATAACGTATGCGACAAACCTCACAGCTAAATCGTGTGGCTGCTCGAAGTAAGAACTTCGGTTTGTTCGCGCAAATAAAGAAAAGGAGATTTTGAATCATGGGAATTAAGACATACAATCCCTATACACCCTCCAGAAGAAATATGACCGGTTCAGATTTCTCTGAGATTACAAAGAGCACTCCTGAGAAGAGCCTTCTTTCATCTCTTAAGAAGAGCGCTGGTCGTAACAATCAGGGTAAAATCACTGTAAGACACCACGGCGGTGGATCAAGACGTAAATACAGAATCATCGATTTCAAGAGAAATAAAGATGGTATCCCCGCAAAGGTAGTAGGTATCGAATACGATCCTAACAGAACAGCTAACATCGCTCTTATCTGCTATGCAGATGGCGAGAAGGCATATATCCTCGCACCCGAGGGATTAAAAGAAGGAATGAAGATCATGAACGGTGCAGACGCCGAGGTTAGAATCGGCAACTGCTTACCTCTTTCAGAGATTCCTGTCGGTGCTCAGGTACACAACATTGAGTTATATCCCGGTAAGGGTGGACAGCTTGTTCGTTCCGCAGGTAACAGCGCACAGCTGATGGCTAAGGAAGGCAAGTATGCAACCTTAAGACTTCCCTCCGGCGAAATGAGAATGGTTCCCATCATCTGCCGTGCATCTATCGGTGTTATCGGTAATGGCGACCACAACCTTATCAACTATGGTAAGGCAGGTAGAGTTCGTCACATGGGTATCCGTCCTACTGTTCGCGGTTCCGTTATGAACCCTAACGATCACCCTCATGGTGGTGGTGAAGGTAAGACAAGTATCGGACGTCCCGGTCCTTGCACTCCTTGGGGTAAGCCCGCTCTCGGTTTGAAGACTCGTAAGAAGAAACATTCCGATAAGCTTATCGTAAGACGTCGTGACGGTAAAGCAATTAAGTAATTGTAAATTTCGCTAAATTTTCAGGAGGAAAAAAATGGCTAGATCAATTAAAAAAGGACCCTTTGCTGACGCTCATCTCCTTAAGAAAGTAGATGCTATGAACGCAGCAGGTCAGAAGCAGGTTATCAAGACATGGTCCCGTCGTTCCACGATTTTCCCTTCATTCGTTGGACATACAATCGCTGTACACGACGGAAGAAAGCATGTACCCGTATATGTAACCGAAGATATGGTTGGACACAAACTCGGCGAGTTCGTTGCTACCAGAACCTACAGAGGTCACGGTAAGGACGAAAAGAAGTCAAAGGTAAATTAGTAGAAGGAGGTTTAGATCATGGCAAAAGGACATAGAAGCCAAATCAAGAGAGAAAGAAATGCTAATAAAGATACCAGACCTTCAGCTAAGTTATCTTATGCGAGAGTGTCTGTTCAGAAGGCATGCTTCGTCCTTGACGCAATCCGCGGCAAAGACGTAAATAGCGCTTTAGCTATCCTTACTTACAATCCCAGATATGCTTCAAGCATCATCAAGAAATTGTTAGAGTCAGCTATCGCAAACGCAGAAAACAATAACGGTATGAACAAGGACAATCTCTATGTTGCAGAGTGCTTTGCAAACAAAGGACCTACAATGAAGAGAGTACAGCCCAGAGCACAGGGCCGTGCTTACAGAATTGAGAAGAGAATGAGCCACATCACCGTTGTACTTGATGAGAGATAGAAAGGAGCTTAGTTAATCTATGGGACAGAAAGTTAATCCTCACGGCTTAAGAGTCGGTGTTATTAAGGATTGGGATTCCAGATGGTATGCTGATGCTGAGTTCTCTGATTTCCTTGTAGAGGACTTCGAGATCAGAAAATACCTTAAGAAGAAATTATATGCTGCCGGAATCAGCAAGATTGAAATCGAGCGTGCTTCCGACAGAGTAAAAGTTGTTATTCATACAGCAAAGCCCGGCGTAGTTATCGGTAAGGGCGGTGCTGAAATCGAAATCACAAAGCAGGAATTATCCAAGATGACAGGCAAGAAAGTTCTTGTTGACATCAAGGAAATCAAGAGACCCGATCGTGATGCTCAGCTTGTTGCAGAGAACATCGCACAGCAGTTGGAGAACCGTGTTTCCTTCCGTCGTGCTATGAAGTCCTGCATGGGCAGAACAATGAAGTCAGGAGCTCTTGGAATTAAAACCTGTTGTTCAGGACGTCTCGGTGGAGCAGATATCGCTCGTGCTGAGTTCTACAACGAGGGTACAATTCCTCTTCAGACACTTCGTGCAGATATTGACTATGGTTTTGCTGAGGCAGATACCACCTATGGTAAAGTAGGCGTTAAAGTCTGGATTTACAAAGGAGAGGTACTTCCCACCAAAGCTAATGCTACTAAGGAAGGGGGAGACAAATAATGTTAATGCCCAAAAGAGTAAAGCGTCGTAAACAGTTCCGTGGCACCATGAGAGGTAAAGCATTACGTGGTAACGTAATCAGCTATGGTGAATTTGGTCTTGTTGCTACAGAACCGGCGTGGGTTAAATCAAATCAGATTGAGGCAGCCCGTGTTGCCCTCACTCGTTATACAAAGCGTGCAGGTCAGGTTTGGATTAAGATTTTCCCTGACAAGCCCGTTACTGCAAAACCGGCAGAAACCCGTATGGGTTCCGGTAAAGGTACTGTTGAATATTGGGTAGCAGTTGTTAAGCCCGGACGTGTAATGTTTGAAATCGCAGGTGTTCCCGAAGCGGACGCAAGAGAAGCATTACGTCTTGCTATGCATAAGCTTCCCTGCAAATGTAAGATCGTTTCTAAGGCAGATCTGGAAGGCGGTGTATCGGATGAAAACTAATCAGTATGTTGCAGAGTTACAGAAGAAGACAGCCCAGGATTTAGCAAAAGAGTTAACAGATGCTAAGAAGGAGCTTTTCAATTTAAGATTCCAGAACGCAACCAACCAGTTGGACAACACAGCTCGTATCAAAGAGGTTCGCAAGAACATCGCTCGTATCGAGACAGTGTTAAGCGCTAAGGCTAAAGCTTAGGTCGCGCGTGGCTTAGAAAGGAGAAACAATCGTGGAAGAAAGAAATCTTAGAAAAACACGTACAGGTAAAGTTACCAGTAATAAAATGGATAAGACCATCGTTGTTGCCATCGAAGACCACGTTAAGCACCCTCTCTACGGCAAGATCGTAAAGAGAACTTACACACTTAAGGCTCATGATGAGAACAACGAATGTAACATCGGTGATACCGTCAAGGTAATGGAGACAAGACCTTTATCAAAGGATAAGAGATGGAGACTTGTTGAGATTATCGAGAAGGCAAAATAGTCTTATTTGGAAGGAGAAATAGCATGATTCAGCAGGAAACAAGACTTAAAGTTGCTGATAAT
Organism: uncultured Lachnospiraceae bacterium; assembly: GCA_947167445.1. Taxonomy (GTDB): domain Bacteria; phylum Bacillota; class Clostridia; order Lachnospirales; family Lachnospiraceae; genus G11. The sequence continues at coordinate 68,131 of CAMVID010000012.1, read as the reverse complement.
ACAGGTGCTAAGGAAATCCTTTGCATCCGCGTTATGGGCGGCTCTACAAGAAGATATGCAAATATCGGCGATGTCATCGTTGCTACCGTTAAAGATGCAACACCCGGCGGTGTTGTCAAAAAAGGTGACGTAGTAAAGGCAGTTGTTGTTCGTACTGTTAAGGGTGCTCGTCGTAAAGACGGTTCCTACATCAAGTTCGACGAGAACGCAGCAGTTATTATCAAGGATGACAAGACTCCGAGAGGAACACGTATTTTTGGACCCGTAGCAAGAGAGCTTCGTGATAAGCAGTTCATGAAGATCGTATCACTTGCTCCGGAAGTATTATAAGGAGGTGCCGATATGTCAACAATGAAGATCAAGAAAGGCGACACTGTTAAGGTTATCGCCGGCAAAGACAAAGACAAAGAAGGCAAGGTCATTTCCGTTGATCCTAAGAACGGAAAGGTAGTTGTAGAAGGCGTTAACATGATCACAAAGCATGAGAAGCCCTCAGCAGCAAACCAGAACGGTGGTATCGTTCAGAAAGAAGCTCCTCTTGACATCTCCAACGTTATGTACCTTCACAAAGGTAAAGTAACACGTGTAGGCTTCAAGATGGAAAAAGATAAAAAAGTACGTTTCGCTAAGACAACCGGCGACGTAATTGACTAGTACGGGAAAGGAGGTTGTTATAGTGAGCAGACTTAAAGATCAGTATAAGAATGAAATCGTTGATGCAATGATGAAGAAGTTCGGTTACAAGAACATCATGCAGGTTCCCAAGCTTGACAAGATCGTGGTTAACATGGGTGTTGGCGAAGCTAAGGAGAATGCAAAGGTTCTTGAATCCGCAGTTAAGGATATGGAGACCATCACAGGTCAGAAGGCTATTTTAACAAAGGCTAAAAAGTCCGTTGCTAACTTCAAGATTCGTGAAGGTATGGCAATCGGATGTAAGACCACCCTCCGCGGTGAGAAGATGTACGAGTTCCTTGACAGACTCGTAAATCTCGCACTTCCTCGTGTACGTGACTTCAGAGGCGTTAACCCCAACTCTTTCGATGGAAGAGGTAACTACTCTCTTGGTATTAAGGAGCAGATCATCTTCCCCGAGATCGAGTACGATAAGGTAGATAAGGTAAGAGGTATGGACATCATCTTCGTTACCACAGCTAAGACCGATGAAGAAGCACGCGAGTTATTAACAATGTTCAACATGCCGTTTGAGAAATAGGAGGAAATTAATTCATGGCTAAGACAGCAATGAAATTAAAACAGCAGCGTAAGCCTAAATTCTCCACAAGAGCATATAGCCGCTGCAAAATTTGTGGTCGTCCACATGCTACATTAAAGAAATACGGAATCTGCAGAATTTGCTTCCGTGAATTGGCATACAAGGGTCAGATACCCGGCGTTAAGAAAGCAAGTTGGTAAGGAAGAAAGGAGGCAATTCAAATGACAATGAGCGATCCCATTGCAGATATGCTTACAAGAATCCGTAATGCAAACACTGCAAAACATGATACAGTAGACGTTCCTGCTTCCAAGATGAAGATAGCAATTGCTGATATTCTTCTTGAAGAAGGTTACATCAAAAAATATGATCTCGTAGATGACGGTGCATTCAAGACAATCCACATCACACTTAAGTATGGTGTAGACAAGAATGACAAGATTATCTCCGGAATCAAGAGAATTTCAAAGCCCGGTCTTCGTGTATATGCCGGCAAGGATGAGCTTCCCAGAGTACTTGGTGGCTTAGGCGTTGCTATCATTTCCACAAACCAGGGTGTTATCACAGACAAGAAAGCTCGTCAGCTTGAAGTTGGCGGCGAGGTTCTTGCTTTCGTTTGGTAATTATTAATTCACTATATTCATAGGAGGTACGGGCATGTCACGTATAGGAAGAATGCCAATCGCAATACCTGCAGGTGTTACTGTTGATATTGCAGAAAATAACAAAGTGACTGTTAAAGGTCCCAAGGGAACTCTTGAGAGAGTTCTTGCACCTGAGATGGAAGTTAAGGTTGAAGGTGCAGACGTAGTAGTTTCAAGACCTAATGACTTAAAGAGAATGAAATCCTTACATGGATTGACAAGAACTCTTATCAACAACATGGTAATCGGTGTTACCGAGGGCTATGAGAAGAAACTCGAGGTAAACGGTGTTGGTTACAAGGCCGCTAAGCAGGGCAAGAAGCTCGTTCTTAACCTTGGTTTCTCACATCCCGTTGAGATGAACGATCCTGATGGAATCGAGACTGTGGTTGATGGTAACAACATCACAGTTAAGGGAATTGACAAAGAAAAAGTTGGCCAGTTTGCAGCTGAGATCAGAGACAAGAGAAGACCTGAGCCTTACAAGGGTAAGGGTATCAAGTATGCCGATGAGACAATCAGACGTAAAGTTGGTAAGACCGGTAAGAAGTAGATAAGGAGAGTGTAAAATGGTTAATAAAGAATCAAGACAGAATATTCGTGTTAAAAAGCACGCAAGACTTCGTAACCGTTTTAGCGGCACCGCTGAGAGACCTCGTCTTGCTGTGTTCAGAAGTAATAATCATATGTATGCTCAAATTATCGACGATACTGTTGGAAATACAATCGTTGCAGCATCCACCGTTGAGAAGGATGTTAAGGCAGAGTTAGAGAAGACAAATAACGTTGATGCAGCAGCATACTTAGGCACTGTTATCGCTAAGAGAGCACTTGAAAAAGGAATCAAAGAGGTTGTATTCGACCGTGGCGGTTTCATTTATCAGGGTAAGGTAGCAGCATTAGCAGATGCAGCCAGAGAAGCTGGCTTACAATTCTAGGAAAGGAAGACATAGAATATGAAACATACTATCATAGATCCTAGCCAGTTAGAGTTAAGCGACAAGGTCGTTACCATCAAGAGAGTTACAAAGACCGTTAAGGGTGGACGTAACATGAGATTCACAGCTTTGGTAGTTGTTGGTGATGAGAACGGACACGTTGGAGCAGGACTTGGCAAGGCTGTAGAAATTCCCGAAGCAATTCGTAAGGGAAAAGAAGACGCAATGAAGAACATTGTAACAGTAGCATTAGATGAGAATAAGTCCATCACACACGATTACATCGGTAAGTATGGCTCAGCTAACGTTTTGTTAAAGAGAGCTCCCGAAGGTACCGGTATCATCGCAGGTGGTCCTGCACGTATTGTTTGTGAGCTTGTAGGTATCAAGAACATTCGTACCAAATCTCTTGGCTCCAACAATAAGCAGAATGTTGTTCTTGCAACAATCGCAGGCTTAAGCGCTTTAAAGACTCCTGAAGAAGTAGCTCGTAACCGTGGAAAATCCGTTGACGAGGTATTGGCTTAATTCCCACAAGGGATTAAGTCTTTGAGAAAGGAGAAAATAAAATGGCTGAGAAGAAAATTAAAATCACTTTGGTTAAATCTACCATCGGTGCAGTTCCGAAGCATAAAAAGATTGCCGAGTCCATGGGACTTCGTAAATTAAATAAATCCATTATCGTTCCCGATAATGCTGCATCAAGAGGACAGATTCAGCAGATTCAACATTTAGTAAAAGTTGAAGAAGTATAAAGGAGGAGGAGACATGGAATTATCGAATTTAAGACCCGCTGAGGGCTCCAAACACAGCGACAACTTCAGAAGAGGTCGCGGACACGGTTCAGGAAACGGTAAGACTGCCGGTAAGGGCCACAAAGGTCAGAAGGCACGTTCAGGTGCTCCCAGAATCGGTTTCGAAGGTGGTCAGATGCCTTTATACAGACGTCTCCCCAAGAGAGGATTCAAGAACCGTAACACAGTAAATATTGTTGCAATTAACTTAGAAGCGCTGGAAGCATTCGAGGATGGTTCTACCGTTACAGTTGAGACTCTCATCGAAAAGGGTATCGTTAAGAACCCTCGTGACGGCGTAAAGATACTTGGAAACGGAGAACTTACCAAGAAGCTTAATGTTACTGCAAATGCATTCAGTGCATCTGCAAAAGAGAAGATTGAGGCACTTGGTGGAACAGCTGAGGTAAAGTAAATGCTTACAACACTCAAAAACGCATTCAAGATTAAAGAGATCAGAAATAAAATTCTGTTTACCTTTGCAATGCTGGTTGTAATACGTATTGGTTCACAGCTTCCCGTGCCCGGTGTAGACAGAAACTATTTCGCAAATTGGTTTTCACAGCAGACAGGAGATGCTTTTAACCTGTTTGATGCATTTACGGGTGGTTCATTCTTAAGCATGTCAATTTTGGCACTTAACATTACACCCTATATTACATCATCAATTATCATGCAGCTCTTAACAATTGCTATTCCAAAACTTGAGGAGTTGCAGAGAGACGGCGAGGACGGACGTAAGAAAATTGCGTCCATCACCCGTTACGTCACTGTAGGTCTTGCACTTTTACAGGCAAGCGCAATGGCTATCGGATTCGGTGGCAGCGGACTTCTTGTGCCTTACAACGCATTAAGCGTTGTCACAGTAGTTATCGCTCTTACCGCAGGTAGTGCATTCCTTATGTGGATTGGTGAGCAGATTACAGAGAACGGTATCGGAAACGGTATATCAATCGTCCTTGTTATCAACATCATTTCACGTATGCCTCAGGATTTGACAGGACTGTTTAATCAGTTTGTTAAGGGTAAACCTTTTGCAACAGCTACTCTTGCTGCCATCATAATTCTTGCAATTATCGTTGGCATGGTATTGTTCATCATCCTTCTTGACAGAGCAATCCGTAAGATCCCCGTACAGTATGCTAAAAAGGTACAGGGCCGCAAGATGGTTGGCGGAAACACCTCAAGCATCCCCTTGAAGGTTAACACCGCAGGAGTTATCCCCATTATCTTTGCTTCATCCATTATGCAGTTCCCTATCATTATCAGCTCTTTGGTTGGTTATTCGGGAACCGGTGTGTGGGCAAGAATCTTGGCATTCCTTAACTCCGGCAACTGGTTTAAGTTTACAGAGTCAACCTGGTACTATACACTTGGTTTGCTTCTCTATGTAGTATTGGTTATCTTCTTCGCATATTTCTATACTTCCATTACCTTCAATCCTATGGAAGTTTCAAATAACATGAAGAAGCAGGGCGGATTCATTCCCGGCATCAGACCCGGTAAGCCCACCAGCGATTACCTTAACAGAATCCTTGGCTACATCATCTTCATCGGTGCTGTAGGACTTACATTTATAGGAATCCTTCCTTATGTATTCCAGGGACTTTTCGGAGCTTCAGTTTCATTCGGTGGAACAAGCTTAATCATTATCGTTAGCGTAATCCTTGAGACAATCAATCAGCTTGAGAGCCAGATGCTTGTACGTAACTACAAGGGATTCTTGAACGATTAATAACGCACATATAATGTCTTCCGGAGAGATTTTCTCTCCGGAGGCTTTGCGCGTTTTTTCAAGGTTTTATATGAGAGATTCATTTAAGGGATTTTTCATACAAGATTTTGAAGAGCTTTTTTGGAGGAGACATAAATATGAAGATTATAATGCTTGGCGCTCCCGGCGCAGGAAAAGGCACACAGGCAAAGATGATTGCCAAGGAATATGGTATTCCCCATGTATCAACAGGAGATATCTTCCGTGCCAACATCAAGGAAGGGACAGAGCTTGGTAAAGAAGCTAAGGGATACATGGACAAAGGTTTACTTGTTCCCGATGAGCTTACTGTTAAGATCCTTCTTGACAGAGTAGCAAAGGATGACTGCAAGAACGGCTACGTACTTGACGGTTTCCCCAGAACTATTCCTCAGGCAGAGGTTTTAGAAGATGCTTTGAACAAGCTTAACGATAAGATTGATTATGCAATCGACGTAAATGTTCCCGATGAGAACATCATCAAGAGAATGTCAGGAAGAAGAGCATGTCTTAAGTGCGGTGCTACATACCACATTGAACATGTTCCCCCCAAAAAAGAAGGAATCTGCGATGTCTGCGGAGAACCTCTTGTGCTTAGAGATGACGATAAGCCCGAGACAGTTAAGAACAGACTCGATGTATATCACAAGCAAACACAGCCTTTAATTGATTTCTATTCTGAAAGGAATATCCTCAAAACTGTAGACGGTACCGTGGATATGATGGATGTATTTAACGCCATCAAGGCTATCCTCGGCTAAGGAGGTAAGGAAATGTCTGTTTCTATTAAGTCAGCAAGAGAAATCGAATTAATGAGAGAATCCTGCAGGTTGTTGGCGCAGGTCCACAAAGCACTCGGCGAGATGGTTCGCCCCGGAATTTCCACATGGGAGATTGATAAAGAGGGCGAAAAGATGATACGCGATTTGGGCTGCATACCCAACTTCAAAGACTATAACGGCTTTCCAGCTTCCATATGCGTATCGGTTAATGACGAAGTTGTGCATGGAATTCCCTCAAAGCACAGAATCTTACAGGAAGGCGACATAGTTTCACTTGACGCCGGATTAATCTACAAGGGTTATCATTCAGATGCAGCAAGAACTCACGCTGTAGGAGAGATTTCCCCTGAAGCTCAGAAACTTATGGATGTAACCAAGCAGAGCTTCTTCGAAGGAATCAAGTTTGCAAAGGCAGGAAATCATCTTTATGATATCTCCAATGCAATCGATGATTATGTAACCCCCTTCGGATACGGAATTGTAAGAGAGCTGGTTGGACACGGAATCGGTACTCATCTTCATGAGGATCCACAGATTCCAAACTTCCGCCAGAAGAAAAAAGGTATTCTTTTGGAGCCCGGCATGACACTGGCAGTTGAACCCATGATCAATATGGGACGTGCGGATGTATGCTGGCTCGATGATGATTGGACAGTTGTAACTGAGGACGGATCTTACTCAGCCCACTATGAGAACACCATCCTTATAACAGAGGGTGAACCCGAGATACTTACACTTTACTAATCATTATATATAGAAGAAACAGTTGTTAAGGCAAACAGATATTATCACAGGAGGACTGCATGTCAAAATCTGACGTAATTGAAATTGAAGGCGTTGTTGTTGAAAAGCTTCCCAATACTATGTTCAAGGTTGAGCTTGAGAACGGACACATCGTTATGGCTCACATCAGCGGAAGACTCAGACAGAACTTTATCCGTATTTTACCCGGTGATAAAGTAACTATGGAACTGTCTCCTTATGACCTTTCCAAGGGAAGAATCATTTGGAGAGATAAATAAATTAGTTCTTGCATTATAGAAACTCGCGTGCTATAATGTAAAACGGTCTTTTTTGAAAGGAGGGTTTAACGTGAAGGTTAGATCATCAGTAAAACCGATTTGCGAGAAGTGCAAAGTTATCAAGCGCAAAGGAAAGATCAGAATTATCTGCGAGAATCCTAAGCACAAACAGAGACAAGGATAATCACCGATTCCTACAGTATTTTTGAAGGAATTAAGTGAGTTCTTGTCTATTCGAATATAGATAGTGAGCTTACGTGGAGATTACTTCTTGATACCGACTTTGTTTTGTAAATCGGAAAGATTGGCGAAAAGCCAATTGGGCACGAGATGTGCCTCAATCAATTAGTATCATTATTATTTAACGGAGGAAACGTAAATGGCTCGTATTTCAGGTGTAGATTTACCCAGAGAGAAGCGTGTAGAGATCGGCCTTACCTATATTTATGGTATCGGTAGAGCAAGCTCTAACAAAATTTTAGCAGCAGCTAAAGTTAACCCTGACACTCGTGTTAGAGAGTTAACAGACGAGGAAGTAAAGAGAATCAGTGAAGTTATCGATGAGACAATGATGGTAGAAGGTGACCTTCGCCGTGAGACAGCTCTCAACATCAAGAGACTTCAGGAGATTGGATGCTACCGTGGCAAACGTCATCGTGTAGGCCTTCCTGTTCGTGGTCAGAACACCAAGAATAACGCTAGAACCCGTAAGGGACCCAAGCGTACAGTTGCAAACAAGAAGAAATAATAAACAATAATTTTTAATGGAGAAAGTAGGTTAGTTTAAATGGCTAAAGTTGCAAAAAAAGTAACAAAAAAGCGTGTAAAGAAAAACGTTGAACGTGGACAGGCACATATCCAGGCTTCATTCAACAATACAATCGTTACCCTTACAGATAACGAAGGTAATGCATTAAGCTGGGCAAGTGCAGGTGGTCTTGGTTTTAGAGGTTCAAGGAAATCTACTCCCTATGCAGCACAGATGGCATCTGAGACAGCTACAAAGGCTGCTCTCGTACATGGCCTTAAGTATGTAGATGTATTTGTAAAGGGACCCGGATCAGGACGTGAGGCAGCAATCAGAGCACTTCAGGCTGCAGGACTTGAGGTTACATCAATCCGTGACGTAACTCCCGTTCCTCACAATGGATGCCGTCCTCCCAAGAGACGTCGTGTATAATCAGGTATCTTTACTTATTTATTAAAATTCTTAAAACACGTTGGATGAAAGTGCCTTTGGCACTGTAAACAATATCAGAAAGGAAAATTTTAAAATGGCAGTTAACAGAGTTCCGGTTTTAAAGAGATGTAGAGCTTTAGGTCTTGAGCCTTCATATTTAGGCTATGACAAGAAGTCCAATAGAACATTACTTCACAGTGGAAAGAAGATCAGTGAGTACGGTCTTCAGCTCCGTGAGAAGCAGAAAGCTAAATTCATTTATGGCGTACTTGAGAAGCCTTTCCGTAACTACTACGACAAGGCTGATAGAATGAAAGGCCAGACTGGTGAGAACCTTATGGTTATGCTGGAGTCCAGACTCGACAGCATCGTCTTCAGAATGGGCTTCGCAAGAACACGTAGAGAGGCCAGACAGATCGTTGGTCACAAGCACGTTCTTGTAAACGGCAAGAAGGTAAACATTCCTTCATACCTTTGCAAGGCAGGCGATGTAATCGAACTTACAGAGAAGGCTAAGGGCCTTAACCGTTATAAAGAGATCGCTGAGATTACAGGCGGCAGACTCGTACCCGAATGGATGGACGTTGATTTGGAGAACTTCAAGGGCACTATCAAGAATCTTCCCACAAGAGAGATGATTGACGTTCCTGTAGACGAAATGCTTATCGTCGAGTTGTATTCCAAATAATAAGAAGATTGCATTATTCAATCATAATAACGTTCGCGAAGGAGGGCATTTGCAGTGTTTGATTTTGAAAGACCCAGCATCGAGGTTGTTGAGATCTCCGATGATAAGAAATGTGGCAAGTTTGTTGTTGAACCCCTTGAGAGAGGTTATGGTATTACACTTGGTAACTCATTAAGAAGAATTATGCTCTCATCGTTACCCGGTGCAGCAGTAAGCCAGGTTAAGATTGATGGCGTACTCCATGAGTTCTCATCCATCCCCGGAGTTAAAGAGGATGTTACTGAGATTATCATGAACATCAAGAAGGTTGCTATCCGCAACAATTCAGAGACAAATGAGCCCAAGACTGCATTTATTGAATTCACAGGCGAAGGTGTTGTTAAGGCAAGCGATATTCAGGTTGACTCCGATATCGAGATTCTTACTCCCGACCAGGTTATTGCTACCTGCTGCGGTGGTAAGGATACAAAGCTTTACATGGAACTTACAATCACCAAGGGCCGTGGATATGTAAGCGCAGACAAGAATAAGCATGACGATCTTCCTATTGGTGTAATCGCTATCGATTCTATCTATACACCCGTAGAAAGAGTTAACGTAACCGTAGAGAATACCCGTGTAGGCCAGATCACAGATTATGACAAGCTTACACTTGATGTTCGCACCAACGGAACCCTTGCTCCCGACGAGGCAGTTAGCCTTGCAGCTAAGGTTCTCAGCGAGCACTTAAGCCTCTTCATCGACCTTTCAGAGACAGCTAAGTCAACAGACGTACTTGTTGAGAAGGCAGACGATGATAAGGAGAAGGTTCTTGAGATGAGCATTGATGAGCTCGAGCTTTCAGTTCGTTCTTACAACTGCTTAAAGAGAGCCGGTATCAACACGGTTGAAGAACTTACAAACAAGTCATCAGATGATATGATGAAGGTTCGTAACCTTGGTAAGAAGTCCCTTGAGGAAGTTCTTGCTAAGCTTAAAGAGTTAGGCCTTCAGCTCACAGCAGGTGACGAATAATTTACTAAAGATATCCGAAGGACAGTAATTCCAAAGTGTTTGTCCCCGGTTACTCTTAAATGGACTATTAACTGCATTCGGTAAGTAAGACCAAAGGGCGTGGCCGGATGTACCATGAAAAGGAGAAAACAAAATGGCAAAGTACAGAAAACTCGGTAGAACATCAGATCAGAGAAAGGCACTTCTTAGAAGCCAGGTTACAGCACTTCTTCAGCACGGTAAGATTGTTACCACAGAAGCAAGAGCTAAAGAGGTTCAGAAGATTGTTGAAGGTCTTATCGCTCTCGGCGTTAAGGAGAAGGACAACTTCGATCTCGTTAAGGTTACCGCTAAGGTGCCCGTTAAGGATAAGGACGGCAAGAGAGTTAAAGAGGTAGTTGACGGTAAGAAGGTTACCAAGTTTGACTCTGTTGAGAAGGAAATCAAGAAGGATCAGCCTTCAAGACTTCACGCTCGTCACCAGATGATGAAGGTTCTTTACCCTGTAACTGAGGTTCCTACAGCTGCAGCAGGCAGAAAGAAAGGAACTAAGGAAGTTGACCTCGTTGCTAAGCTCTTTGATGAGTATGGCACAAAGTATGCATCACGTAAGGGTGGATACACAAGAATCGTTAAGATTGGTCAGCGTAAGGGTGACGGAGCAATGGAAGTTGTTCTCGAGCTCGTATAATACGACAAAGTACGAAACCGCAGGTTACATGCCTGCGGTTTTTTGTTATTTCCTGTTGAAGTTCTTTTGCTTCGTTGACGATGAATAAGGCATAATATATTTGCTTTCCGGGCACGCTTTCGCTACCTTCGGCTACTTGCGTTACTAAGCTCGTGAGGGACCTCGCTAAGTAACGAGTGCCTCAGAGTACCCTTGAAAACAAATATATTATGCCTTATTCATCTGTAAGATCTGATGATGAAACAGAAGGAGATGCAGTGGGCATTACCAGCACTCCCTCGGAATTGATGTAGGTGTTTCCATCAGCGTTTGCTGCTTCCTCGTCATAATTATACGAGTCAAGGAGAACTATCTTGCGGATTGAATACTTTGCTTCATAAAATGCATAGAATGTGTTAAGAAAACGTTCCGCATCTTTTGCCTCACAAATCAGTTCTCCGTCCTTGACGTTTTGGTCGAAATCATAATAGTAAACATGTAAGAACATGTAGTGGTTGGGGTCATAGTGGTCCGTGAACTTGTCTGAGATAAGTTCGCAGTAGAAGCCGTCGTGGGGCTCGAAGCGGCCTTCGATGGTGGCGCCGTTTGATAAAAGCGGGGTGCCGTTTGAGTTGGTGGCCTTTGAGGGCTCCGGAGCCTTGGTGGGGGCGGGAGTGGCCTCAGGGGTGGGAGTTGGAGTCTCGGTGGGAACTTGAGTGGCGTAAGCCACCTCAGTGTTGTTCTCCGCGTAGACATCCAAGGTGTCACCGGTCTTAAATAATATTTTGGCTGCTACGGTAACCAAAAGGATAATTCCGAATATAGTTACTAAAGCTTTGATAATCTTGTCTCTGTCTAAGTTGTTCATGTAAAAATCATATCAAAGAAGCATTCAGACTTCAAGAACAGCACAAAACTAAAAAAATCACACCTTTTCTAAAATAATGACACTAACAATAGCACGGGAGTTATTGAAGGTGTCTTTTTCTTATGTTACATTGAAATCAACTAAAAAAATGACACCATTTTTGAGGTGATTTGATTATGAGGATAAGAAGAATAGGATCTATAGCCGCGGCATTGCTTTTAAGCCTCATTTTGGGCGCATGCGGCACCGCAGACGAAAAAACTGATAAAGAGGTCAACAACGAAACCAAAGCCCCCATAACCCTTGATTGGTACATTAATTACAGCTGGTTTGTTACAAGATGGGGCGGCAATCTGGTTTCTGACACCATAACAGACGAGACCGGCGTCAGCGTTAACTTTATTGCTCCTGTGGGAAGTGAGGATGAGAAGCTGAATGCCCTTATTGCCTCGGATTCCCTGCCTGATATCATCACCCTTGGCTGGTGGGAGCCTCAGGTGGAGGAGATGATTAACAAGGGCATGGTTTATTCCCTTAACGACCTGGCGGAAGAGTACAACACCAACTTCTTTGACTACGCCAACGAGGACGTGGTTCGCTGGTATAAGCAGGAGGACGGTGACATATACTGTTACCCCAATTCCTTCTACACTCCAAAAGACGTGGAAAGTCATGAGAATATAGCTGCCAACCTTACTTTCCTTGTACGAAAGGATATTTACGAGGCCATAGGAAGTCCCGATATGACCACCAAGGAAGGCTTCTATAACGCAATAAAGGATGCGGTAGAAAAGTGCCCGGAGGTCAATGGTGAGCCCCTGATTCCCATCGGAGGTACACCCTTTGACGACAGCGGATGCGCTTCCTTTGACCAGTATCTCCAGAATTTCCTTTCCATTCCTCATGAAAAAAGCAGAGAGTTCTACGACAGGAACACAGACCCTGAGTATCTGGATTGGCTTAAGGTAATAAGAAAGCTTAACGAGGAAGGATATGTAACAGCCGATACCTTCGTGGATCAGAGAACACAGATAAGTGAAAAGATAGCGGAGGGAAGGTATTTTTGCCTGATATATCAAAGAACGGACCTGGCGGATCAGCAAAAGCTTCTATACGCCAAGGACCCCGACTCCATATATATGGCGGTAGACGGCCCAAGAAACGAGGCAGGAGATCCGCCGGTTTTATCCACAGCAGGAATTGCGGGCTGGACAGTAACCATGATTTCAAAGAACTGTAAGGACCCTGAGAGGGCCATAAGATTCATGGAATATCTCATGTCAGAGCACGGCCAGAAACTGGTGAGCCTTGGAGTGGAGGGCGTAACCTACGACATGGTGGACGGCAAGGCGGTTCTTAAGGATGAGGTAAGGGAGCTTCTTAATACCGACAGACAGGCCTACGACGCCAAGTACGCCGCAGACGATACCTACTGGATGCTTCAGGACACGGTTATGCAGTTAGACTGGATGCCTGAGATGGAAGAGCCCTTAAAGCAGTTAGCTGAGTGGACCTACCCCTACACCAAGTACCTTGGACAGTACGAGGTAATGATGGTGGAAACCAGCAAGATGGGGGAAGCCTATGCAAGGATGAAGAAGCTTTGGAGCGACACCTTAAGGAAGTTAATCCTTGCAGAAAGCGATGAGGACTTCGACAGAATAGTTGAAGAGTACCTTAATGAGCGTGAACAGATGGGCTACATAGCCGTTCACAATGAAGAAACAAGACAGATGAACATTAACAAGCACAAACTCGGACTGGATTAAGAATGAAGATACGGGAGATTTTCAGAGGTCTAAAACTGAATATCAAGTTTACGGTTGTGATTATCATTGCAATCATGATTCCCATTGCCATTTTTGCAGGTGTGCTTTTTTACAATATCGAGCAAAACGCCGTTGAAACCAACAAGGCCAACATGGAGTACAGGCGGGAGCAAAGCGTCAGCAACATTAACAACTGCATTAACTCCATTAATATGGCAACCCAGTTTTTTCTAAGCGATGAGGAGATGAAGGAAGTACTTGTAAGGGCTAAGATGGGGGATGAGCTTACAAACGAGGAATTGGTTGCTTTCAAAAACACCGACATCAGAAACCTTGAACGTCTGGTATCCAACAACCCTCTCCTTTACTCCGTGAGAATTTTTGCTGCCGGGGACAACGTCCAGGAGATGATGCAGATTCTCTATAAGAACAAGAGAAGCCTGAATCTTGGCTGGAGAAGCGATGTTAACCGTGACGGGTGGCACTTTGGCGTGACGGATATGGCATTTTCTGCTCTTCTTACTAACACTGAGGATTCTTTGGCCTGCCTTGTAACTCCCATGAGTGACTACAGAGCGGGAGAAATAGGAATCGTTGAGGCGTCAGTGAAGATGAGTACGCTTTTTCCAAGCCTGTTTGAAAATAATGACAGCGAGTGGAACGTATTTATAGCCGATGACGGCAATATTTATTCCGCAGGGGATTTGTCGGATGAGCAGGTGGTGATAATACGGGAGTCCTTTGAGAGGTGGAAGAAGGCCGGAGAATCCGTGGATTATCACAAGGGCCACAGCGAGAAGCTGGTAACCACAGTTCTTTACAGAAAGGAACTGGGGGGAAGCCTGGTATTTGTAAAGGATATTACAGGGGAGATTGAGCATATTTACGGCATGAGGTCTGTTTTCATCGTCATGATGATAATTCTTCTCATCGCCATATCCTTCTTCATAAACAGAATCGTTCAGGCCATGTTAAGGCAGTTCTACTCCATTCTTAAGAGTATGCGTGAGGTGGGCCACGGCAATCTTTCCGTGAGAGTCGAGAATCCCGGCAATGACGAGATGGGAGAGCTTGGAACCCAGCTTAACACTATGCTTGACAGGATTGAGAACCTCATGAAGGAAAACATAGGCCGTGAGGTAATGGTTAAGGATTCCGAGATCAGAGCTTTGCAGAATCAGATTAATGCTCATTTCATTTATAACGTCTTGGAATCCATAAAGATGATGGCAGAGATTGATGAGGAATATGAGATATCCGACTCCATCACTTCCCTTGGGAAGCTCCTTCGATACAGCATGCGCTGGGTATCCGGCAATGTATCTGTGGAGGATGAGCTTGAATATATCAAAAACTACATTGCTCTCATTAACTTAAGATATGACTTTACCGTAAATCTTTCGGTCAATGTGCCTGAGAATCTGATGGAGCAGCAGATTCCGAAGATGTCCTTACAGCCCATAGTAGAGAACGCCATACTGCACGGCATAGAGCCTCTTGGAGTGGACAGCACAATCTACATAAAGGCTACCACCGATGGCAAGGATGCCATAGTTGAGGTTACGGATTCCGGACAGGGCATGAGTGCCGAGGAGCTTGAGAAGCTTAACCTTCTTGTTAAGGGAGAGCTTACCGAGGTTAAAGAAAAGAGCAACGGAATCGGCTTACACAACGTGCAAAAGAGAATCAAGATGACCTTTGGCGAGGAATACGGAATGACAATTTCTGCCGCCAAGGACTGTTATACAAAGGTTTCGATTCGCGTACCTTACAGAAAAAGCGAGGGATAATTATGAAGACACTTCTTGTAGTTGAAGATGAAAAAATGATACGCCGGGGTATCTGCACCATAGCCAAAAGAAGCGGTGTGGAAATCGAAGAGATATTGGAGTGCGGCAACGGTGAAGAGGCTCTTGAAATAGTAAAGAGCAGAAATATCGATGTGCTTTTTACGGATATAAGAATGCCAAAGATGGACGGCATCGAGCTTGTAAAGGAAATTAATACTCTGGAAAACAAGCCTATAATTGTGGCAATATCGGGATATGACGATTTTTCCTACGCAGTCGAGATGATGAGAAACGGCGTAAGAGAGTACATTTTAAAGCCCGTGGACAGGGATAAAATATGCTCGATTCTTACAAAGATTGAGGCAGAGCTTGCGGATAACAGCAAGAAGCAGAAGACTGAGCAGGACATCGGAAGGCAGCAGATCAAGTATCTTCTCACCAATGAGCCCGAGTCCAAAGAGGAAATCGAGACCCTTAAGGCCAAATATGACGGAGAGTTCTTCGGCGGCGAGTATGTGGTGTGCTGTGGTTGCAGGAAAAACGACAGAAGAGCACCGGAGGATGAGGAAATTATATTTATTCCCGGAGTTGGAGATTCTGACGTTTTTATCATAGAAAGAGAGAAGTTTGACGGGTTCCTCACAAGCGAGTTTGAGGAGTGCTACCTTGGAATAAGCCGTCCCAACAAGGGCATCGAGAATCTGAGGGAAGCATATATGCAGGCCTGCGAAGCCAGAAGAGCTGCCTTTTGCATGGTAAAAAGCCATATCTACGGTGATGAAGAGGCCAGGGTTCCGGAGGTGCTTATCAAGCAGGCAGCAGCCTATATTGAGGATGCGGCCATGAGCAAGAGACTTCAGCTTATTGGCACCGGAAAGACCGATGAACTCATTGCCCAGTGGGACAGATTCTTTATAAGTGTGGAGAGAAGGCAGATTAAGGAGGAGCATTTTGAGGCGGCCCAGGAGCGCTTCATTGAGGATGCGGGACGGACATACCGTACATCCCTGACGGAAGAAGACTATATGGAGCTTCAGATGTTCAGACATACCCTTTTGTATCCTTCAATTATCGAGTACAGGGATGCCTTCATGAACTGGATTCTTAAGCTTAACGAGAACATCGGAAACAGGGACGATACCAAGCAAAGCGACAGGAAGATGCAGCAGGCTCTTGCTTATATTAAGGAGAATTATAACTCCGATATTAACATGGCTGTGGTATCAAATTACATTTCCATGAACTATTCGCTGTTTTCCTTTTCCTTTAAGCAGTACACGGGCATGAATTTCGTGAATTACCTGAAGAACCTTCGAATGGATGAAGCCAAGAGAATGCTGGCGGAGACGGATATGAAGGTCATCGAGATAAGCCAGTGTGTTGGATATGATAACGAGAAGCATTTCATGAAGATATTTAAGAACGAATTTGGTGTGTCCCCCTCCGAATACAGGAAAAATATGCAAAGATAAAAAAATGACACCGAAGTAAATATAAAATTACTTGTATAAAGTCACCTGAACTAATATGATATGTTAAGGTGACTTTATTGTATTAACTGAACAAACTAAAGTTTCGGGAGGAAACATGAACAAATACATTATAGACTGGGATGAATACGCTCGTGTGGCAAGAAAGGCCGCTGCCGAAGGAGCTGTGCTTTTGGAAAACGAAGGCAGGGTTCTTCCCCTTAAGAAGGGCGAGAAGGTGGCAGTTTTCGGACGTGATCAGCTTAATTACTATAAGAGCGGCACGGGTTCGGGGGGACTTGTAAACACCAGATATGTGGTGAGCATCCTGGATGCCCTTCTTGATGAGAAGGACATTACCGTTGATAAGGAAGTGCTTGAGGTATACAGGGCATGGGTTTCCGAGCACCTTTTCGACGCCGGAAACGGATGGGCTACCGAGCCTTCAAGCCAGGAGGAGATGCCTATCGACGATGAAATACTTAAGGCAGCAAGAAAGAGAAATGACAAGGCCATAATCATAATCGGCCGTCTTGCGGGAGAAGATAAGGACACTCCTGCAGGCAAGGGCGGATATCTCCTTTCAGATCTTGAGGAGGAAATGATTGCGAAGGTCTGTGAATCCTTTGATAAAGTAATTGTGCTTCTTAATTCAGGAAGCATTTTTGACATGTCCTGGGTTAAAAAGTACAATCCCTCAGGCGTAATGTACGTTTGGCAGGGTGGCCAGGAAGGCGGAAATGCGGTTTGCGACGTACTTATGGGCAGAGTCAATCCCTGCGGCCATCTGACGGACACCATAGCCGAAAGCCTTGAGGCATATCCCAGCACAAAGAATTTCTCCGGTGAAAAAGTAAATCTCTACGCTGAGGATATCTATGTTGGTTACAGATATTTTGAGACCTTTGCCAAGGAGAAGGTACTTTACCCCTTCGGTTACGGCTTAAGTTATACCACCTTTACCCAGTCGGATGAAAAATGCTTTTTTCTCCACGATAAGCTGGAGGCTGAGGTCACCGTCACAAACACAGGTGATGTACCGGGAAAGAGCCTTGTTATGCTCTTTATTAAGGCACCTCAGGGTAAGCTTGGCAAATCTGCCAGGGTTCTTATCGGATATAAGAAAACAAAGGAGATAAAGCCCGGAAACTCTGAGACCGTATCCTTCAGAATATCAGATGAAACCTGGGCAAGCTATGATGACTCCGGAGCTACCGGATACCGTTTCTCCTACCTTTATGAGGCCGGAACATATATAGTTTATGCCGGCGACAACGTAAGAAGCGCTGCTCAGATAGGCGAGTTTAACGTTGAGCGTGACGTGGTAATCAAGAAGGTGGACTCGGCACTGGCACCTTTGAGAGAATTTAAGAGAATTAAGCCAAAGCCCATCGGCGGTGGCAACTATATAGAAGAGTACGAGGATGTACCCACAAGGACTTACGAGCCAAGGGTTAAGGAATCTCAGACCAACGTAAGCTCCTATGAGTACACGGGAGACTTCGGATATAAGCTTTCGGATGTTTATGACAGACGTGTCGCTTTGAGCACCTTCCTTGGACAGCTGACAGATGAGGATTTACGCTGCCTGGTACGCGGTGAGGGAATGTGTTCGGCAAGAGTTACTCCCGGTACGGCAGCAGCCTTCGGCGGAGTAAGCGACAGACTTGTCAGTTTTGGAATTCCCACCGCATGTGTGGCTGACGGCCCCAGCGGTATCAGAATGGATTGCGGAACCAAGGCTTTTGCTATGCCAAACGGAACCTGCCTTGCCTCAACCTTCGATGATGAATTAAATGAGAAACTTTATGAGTGGGAAGGAAGAGAATTAAGAAAGAACAGAATCGACTCTCTTTTAGGCCCGGGCATCAATATTCACAGAAACCCTTTAAACGGAAGAAACTTTGAGTATTTCTCAGAGGACCCTCTTCTTACAGGCAAAATCGCAGCCGCTCAGCTTCGTGGAATGGCCAAGTACGGTGTAACCGGAACCATAAAACACTTTGCCGGAAACAACCAAGAGAAGTGCAGACATACCGTGGACTCAGTTGTTTCAGAGAGAGCCTTAAGGGAAATCTACTTAAAGACCTTTGAACTTGCGGTGAAAGAGGGCGGTGCTTACCTTATAATGACGGGATACGGCGTACTTAACGGCGTATGGTGTGCCGGAAACTATGAACTTGACACCTCAATTCTAAAGAAGGAATGGGGCTTTGACGGCATGGTTATGACTGACTGGTGGGCTCGCGTAAACAGCGAAGGAAAGGACCCTTCAGTAAACGACCTTGCGGATATGGTTATTGCCGGAAACGATGTATATATGGTAATAAGGGACGCAGTTGCCAACGAGGATGTGGACAATCTCAAGGAATATATGGAGAAGGGTCTCCTCACAAGAGGTAAATTGGAGGAAAGCGCAGCAAGAATTCTTAAAGTCGTAATGCGCTCCCCCGTTATGGACAGGAGCCTTGGCAGAATCTCCGATGAAGAGAAGGAGGCCATGGAAAGCCTTGATGAGGAAGACAAGGAGGCATTCAACCTTGAGTACAGACCCATGGTTAATAACTGCCTTACAATTGACGGAAGTGATATAAATACCGCCAGAGGAAAGTCCTTCCTTATAGGAATAGAGGCTGAGAATCAGTGCAATCACAAGCTTACCATGGAGCTTTCGGTGGAGGCTTCTGATCTGGCACAGGTTCCCATAACCTTCTATGCTAACGGCATCAATTTCGGTACCGAAACCTTAAGGAATACTAACGGCGAAAAGATTGTAATCACCAGAGAAATCGGGTGGTTTGGCAATAAATACAACGCTGTGAAGCTCTATTTCGGTCAGGGTGGCATCAAGATTAACACCATCAAAATCACCGGCAATATAGACTAAAAAAATAACACCTTTTTAAAATTTATATAATTTTTCAGGGATTTTTGTCCTCCTATAATGAAACCATCAACAGACAAAAAGTTGGTTCAACATTATAGGAGGATTTTTTTATGAAGACTAAAAAGTTACTTTCAGTTCTTCTTGCCGGTGCAATGACATTAGGTCTTGTTGCATGTGGCGGAACAGACAACGGAAGCAAAGCTTCCACAACAGGAAGTACATCAGGCGAAAGTGCAGAGGTTAGTACTGCGGATGGGGCTACAGCTACTGGACTTGATGACAAGCTGGTTATCTGGACTTTGGCACAGGATCTGGAGCAGTTTGCTGAAAGATACAAGGAACAGACAGGTGTAGAGACAGAAGTTGTTGTTATCGAGCCTGCCAACTATCCTACAAAGGTTCAGACAGCTTTGGTTGGTGGCGAGAAAGAACCCGATATCATCGTTGGTGAGCCTCAGATGCTCGGTGATATGTATGACGCAGGTTTCTTCGCAAACCTTGACGAGCTTGGCGCTAAAGACTATGAAGGCCAGATCGTTGACTACGTTTGGGAAGTCGGTAAAGACGCTGACGGTATCCAGAGAGCAATCTCTTATCAGATTACTCCTGCAGGTATCTACTACAGAAGAGACATTGCAAAGACCGTATTCGGTACAGACGATCCCGATGAAATCGGAAAGCTCTTCAAGGATTATCCTACAATTCTTGAGACAGCTAAGACATTAAAGGCAGCAGGTTACAGAATTTTCTCATCTGACTCCGAAATCAACTACTTCTCAGGTGACTCAGCATGGGTTATCGACGGAAAGCTTAACGTTGATGAAGCAAGAGAGAAATACATGGACCTTGTAGTTGACCTCTATCAGGGAGACCTTACAGCTTACGCTAACCAGTGGTCAACACCCTGGTATCAGGCTATGGCAGGTTCCGTTCCCATCCTTACTGCTGAGATTCAGAACTACGAAGACGATTCAGTAAACGTTTGGGATGCTGAGTCCTTCGAGGAAGCTACAAAGGATCTTGAGAGAACAGAAGTATTTGCATTCGGACTTCCCTCATGGGGCGTTCTCACAATGAGAGACAACGTTAAGGAAACATCCGGACTTTGGGGTGTTTGTGCAGGTCCCGCATACGGTTTCGGTGGCGGTACATTCATCGGTATCTCAGCCAACTCTGAGAGAAAAGAGACAGCTTGGGACTTCATTAAGTTCTGTACATTAAACGAAGAGACGGCTGACTGGTGGATTGAAGTTTCCGAAGGTGATACAGTATCCCTGATTTCAGCTCTTGAGAAGCATGCAAACGATGAGAACGCTGTATACGGCGGAGAGAAACTTTACGCTTTCTGGCTTGAGCAGGCTAAGGGTATTGACTACTCAAAGGTAACTCAGTACGACAAGGCTATCAATGATGCCTGGGGACAGGCAATCGGAGCCATTAAGACAGGCGAGAAGGATAAAGAGACTGCAATCAACGATTTCTATGATCTCGTTCAGTCCACATATCCTGATATGATCATCGAAAGATAGAATATCTTCTTAAGTGTCAATTGTCACCGGGATTATGTCCCGGTGGCAGTTTGACTCCCCAGGGAGGCACCTTTTATGACAAAGAAAAAATCTAAAGTTACAGCTTACAACAACTGGGGCTATGCCTTCGTGGCTCCCTTCGTGATAGTTTTCTGTATTTTCAGTATTTATCCTGTGTTAAGGACATTATACCTAAGCTTCACCAACCTTAAGGTTGTGGGTGATGCGGACATTATCGGTTTCAAGAACTATATCCGTGTTCTTTCAGACAAATTCTTCTGGATCGCTTTATGGAACACGGTAAGGATCTGGATAGTTAACATCGTTCTGCAGTTAGGCCTGGCTTTCCTTCTCATGATGGTATTTTCGGATGTAAAGTACAAAATGAGAGGCCTGCCGGTTTTCAGAATAATTTATTATCTGCCCAATATCATTGCGGCAACATCAATTGCATTCCTCTTCTCCACTTTGCTTGATTGGAGATACGGTACTTTTAACATAATTATCAAATCAATTTATGACTTGTTCGGAGCAAGATATAATCCGGTTAACTGGATCGGAAGCTCCGCCACAGCAGGCTACACCGTTGCGGTGATTCAGTCCTGGATGTGGTTTGGAAACTCCTTCTTAATGCTTATGGCGGGAGTTCAGAGTATTAACAGAGATTACTTCGAGGCGGCTGCCATAGACGGCGCCGGTCGTTGGACTATATTTGGCAAAATCACATTACCTCTCATCAAACCCATTATGATGTACGTGGCCATCACCTCTCTTATCGGTGGTCTCCAGATGTTCGATCTGCCCTTCCTTATGATCGAAACCGCATCAAGTGCATACGGTTCGGTTCAGACGGTAATGATGTATCTGTATAAATTCGGTTTCACAACAGGAACAACTCAGGTTGGATACGCATCGGCAGTGGCTTATGTGCTCTTCCTTATAATCCTTACGGTTTCTGTGGTTGAGCTTAAACTATTCAGGGGAAAGGGGGATAAGTAAATGGCTTTCAAGATTAAAAAAGGAATCCTGTATTTTTTGCTTGTCCTTCTTGCCTTAACCTGTATGCTCCCCTTCGCGTTAATGATGATTAACGCCACAAGAACAGGCGCAGACATAGTTTCAGGTTTCACTTTTATTCCCGGAAATGCCTTAAAGGAAAACTGGGAAACGGTTTTTGACTACTTTAACCTTTTCAAAGGTATCTGGAACTCAGTTCTTGTTTCGGTGCCCGCAACACTTTTATGCGCATACTTTTCAACACTTACGGCATATGGACTGGCATTTTATGAGTTTAAAGGAAACAAGGTAATATTCGGTGCAATCCTTGCATTTATGATGATTCCGGGACAGCTTTCACTGATTGGTTTCTATCAGTTGTGCACCAAACTTCACCTGGTTAACTCATATATACCCCTTATTATTCCGGCCATTGCGGCTCCCGGAACAGTATTTTTCCTAAGACAGTACATCTTAAGCTCCCTTCCAAAGTCTCTTATTGAGGCAGCGAGAATTGACGGAGCCAGCGAGATTTACTCTTTCCACAAAATAGTGACACCCATCGTGGCACCGGCTGTGGCAACCATGGGAATCATGGCTTTCATCGGAAACTGGAACAGTTATCTCTTACCCATGATCCTCATTAATAAAACTGACAAAATGACCTTGCCCGTTATGATGGCAACCCTAAAGGCTTCCAACCATATTAATTCAAACCAGGGAGCCATTTACCTCTCGGTTGCAATTTCGATTATCCCGATTTTGCTTGTTTTTATCGCATTTTCGAAATACATCATCAGCAGTGTATCAGCGGGCGCAATAAAGGAATGACATACTTTTTCTCATGTCCTCTCTCATTGGTTTGACAGGCACCTCCCCAACCCCCGGGGAGGTGTTTGTCGTATTCAGTTAGGGTCATTGTAAAAGTCTTTGATATCGAGTAAAATAATGTAGTTAAGTGTTTCCGGGAAAAGGTCATATTATGAGCATAGTAAAAGCTAAAGATCTGACATTTGAATATATAAGACGAGATGAAGAAGGCAACGTGGACGGCATAACCACCGCCATCGACAATGTAAGCCTTGATATTAAGGAAGGCCAGTTCATTGCTATTCTTGGGCACAATGGTTCAGGCAAGTCTACTTTTGCCAAGCACATCAACGCTATTCTTCATCCCACCGAAGGAACGGTCTGGGTGGACGGAATGGATACGGCTGATGAAGCCAATGTCTGGAATATCCGCCAAGAGGCCGGAATGGTTTTCCAGAATCCCGACAACCAGATAATAGGTCAGGTGGTTGAGGAGGACGTGGGTTTTGGACCGGAGAACATGGGAGTTCCCACGGAGGAAATCTGGCAGAGAGTGGAAGAGAGCCTTAAGGCTGTGGGAATGTATGAATTCAGAAAGAAATCCCCCAACCATTTATCCGGAGGTCAGAAACAGAGGGTTTCCATTGCGGGAGTTCTTGCAATGCACCCTAAGTGCATCGTGTTTGATGAGCCCACAGCAATGCTTGATCCCAACGGACGAAAAGAGGTTATAAGAGCAGCCAGGGCCTTAAACGATGTGGAGGGAATCACAGTTATTCTCATCACTCATTATATGGAAGAGATTATTCACGCGGATAAGGTTTTTGTCATGGAAAAGGGAAAGATAGCCATGGAGGGAACCCCAAGGGAAGTTTTCTCAAAGGTTGATGAATTAAAGGCCTTGAGACTTGATGTTCCACAGGTTACACTTCTTGCCTACGAACTTAAGAAACGTGGGGTTAAGCTTCCCGACGGAATTCTTACAAAGGAAGAGCTTGTTAAGGCTCTCGGATTATAGTTTTTCACTTAAGGTGATATTATGTCGATTATTTTAGATCATGTATCTTACGTATATGACGCCGACACCAACATGCCTGTAAAGGCGCTGGATGACATTAATCTTGTTATTAATGACGGCGAGTTTATCGGACTTATCGGGCATACGGGTTCCGGCAAATCAACGCTGGTTCAGCATCTGAACGGGCTAATGAAGGCCACAAGCGGCACCATTTACTATAATGGTGAGGACATATACGACAGTGACTACAACAAAAAAGAATTAAGAAGCAAGGTTGGACTTGTGTTCCAGTACCCTGAGCACCAGTTATTCGAAGTTGACGTTTTTACCGACGTATGTTTCGGACCAAAGAACCTTGGATGGGACGACAAGAAGATTCAGCTGAAGGCTTACGAAGCCTTAAAGATGGTGGGAATTGAGGATGAGTATTTCTACCAGTCACCCTTTGATCTGTCAGGAGGGCAGAAGAGAAGAGTCGCCATTGCAGGTGTTCTTGCCATGAGTCCCGAGGTGCTGGTTCTTGATGAACCTACGGCAGGCCTTGACCCCAAGGGAAGGGACGAGCTTCTTGATAAGATATCTGAGCTTCGCCGTACCACGGGAATGACTGTAGTGCTGGTTTCCCACAGTATGGAGGACGTGGCCAACTACGTGGACCGCATCGTGGTTATGAATAAGGGACGTGTCATGTATGATGATGTGCCCTCTGAAGTGTTTAAGAATTACAAGGAGCTTGAGGCAGTTGGACTTGCAGCGCCCCAGGTTACATATATTATGCATGCATTAAATGACGCCGGTTTAAAGGTTAACTGTGAAGTTACCACGGTTAATGAAGCGGCGGACGAGATAGTGAAGGCATTGAAAGGCCGGAAATAGATGTTACGAGATATTACCCTTGGACAATATTATCAATCCGATTCTGTAATCCACAGGCTGGACCCCAGAGTTAAACTTTTGGGAACTGTGGCTTTTGTGGTGTCCTTGTTTTTGTCGGATTATTTCCTTGGCTATCTTGTAGCCATTTTGTTCCTGGCAATTTGTGTTAAGCTTTCCACCGTGCCCTTTAAGTTCATTGTCAAGGGTATGAAGACCATTGTTTTTCTTCTTATTATAACGGTTGTTTGCAATTTATTATTCACAACAGGAACGACAGTAGTGTCATTTTGGAAGGTGACCATAACGGTAGAAGGCATAAGAATGGCGCTTATGATGGCACTTAGGCTTTCGTTGTTAATTCTAGGTTCATCAATTATGACGTTAACCACCACACCCAACAACTTGACGGACGGAATGGAAAGCGTCATGTCACCTCTTAAGAAAATTAAGGTTCCGGTTCATGAAATCTCCATGATGATGTCCATTGCCTTAAGATTCATTCCCATTCTTCTTGAGGAGACTGACAAGATAATGAAGGCGCAGATTGCAAGAGGAGCGGACTTTGAAAGCGGCGGACTTATTAAGAGAGCCAAGGCTATGGTTCCCTTGCTGGTTCCTTTGTTTATATCCGCCTTCAGAAGAGCAAACGATCTTGCACTTGCAATGGAAGCAAGATGTTATCGCGGCGGTGAGCACCGTACCAAGATGAAACCTTTGAAATACAGAAAGAGAGACGGAATTGCCTACGGCATTCTGGTTGTTTATATAGCAGCTGTTATTATAGTCGGCAAGTTTGGAATCCCTGTTGGAGGATTTGTCTGGTAGTATGAAGAGAGTACTTCTTACGGTGGCTTACGATGGAACAAATTATCATGGCTGGCAGGCTCAGGATAACGCCAACACCATCGAAGCGGAATTAAATAAGGCATTGACCGATTTGGTTAATGAAGAGATCAGGGTTATCGGAGCAAGCAGAACTGATACAGGTGTGCATGCTCTTGGTAACCTTGCTGTTTTTGATACAGAAATGCAGATGCCAGCAGAGAAGTTTTCATACGCATTAAACGCCAGATTGCCCGAAGATATAAGGATTGTGGGATCTCGTGAGGTGCCTCTTGACTTTCATCCAAGGAAGACCGGCATGAAGAAAAGATATGAATATCATATATATTCGGACGAGTTTCCTTCTCCTGTAAGGCGTCTCTACAGCCACTTCACCTATCATGAGCTTGATGTGGAGAAGATGAATGAGGCAGCACAGTATCTTGTGGGTGAACATGACTTTACATCTATGTGTAGTGTAAATGCTCAAAGTGACTCAAAAGTCAGAACGATATATGACATAAGTGTCATTAAGCATGGACCGGAGATTATTATCTCCGTTACAGGCAGCGGCTTCTTGTATAACATGGTCAGAATCATTGCCGGCACCTTAATGGAGGTCGGCATGGGAAGAAAGCCGGCGGCCTGGGTGGGCGAAGCCCTTGAAGCAAAGAACCGTGAGGCCGCCGGCCCCACCGCCCCCGCCTGCGGACTGGTGCTTGTGGGGTATGAGGAGTAAGGGGCGGCGCCTGCACTTGTTCTTTTCTTTGGCGGAGTTTGGGGAGCGTCTTGAGCATTTTTGGGTCTTTTGAGCGCCTTCGGGATGCTTGATTTGGGGATTCTGTACCTAAATCTGGAGTTTTGGCCTGCCTTAGGTACAAGAATGGTTGACATAACACAGCGAGTCTTGCTTTTGCGTGGCAAGAAAGCGGATAAATTTAACGTTTTCCGCAATTTATTATGCTTTTTAGCTTCACATTTCGAAATTGAGCCCAATTCCCTGTACCTAAATCGGGGGTTTAAGCGCGCTTTAGGTACAAAAGCAAGAAAAACAAGTTTACATAACTCGCTAAGGCATTCAAAGGACAGATGAAATAGCTTTGTTTTGATGGGAGAGAAGAGGAATAAATGAAAAAGAAATCATTATTAGCACTAATTGTATTATTGGCTTGGACTTTATCTGCCTGTGGAACTACCGACAAGCAGGAAACAGAGGAAGCAAAAGTATTCGAAGAGGTTCAGGCAACTCCCACCCCGACGGCGACTCCCACACCGGAGCCTACAGCGGGGCCTACTGAGGAGCCGGAGATGGAAGAATCCAAGGAAGATCAGGAAGTTGATAAGTCTCCATTCTGGCTTTGGGAGTATGAAGGCTATGTTGATGAAGCTTCCGATTATCTCTGGGCAGAAGAGTTTGTTGACAGAGACTTTGACGGTGACGGCAAGAACGACAGATTATACAGAAAGTGTGATGCTGAGAACCAGCTTGCTTTCTATACTATAGAGTTTGGCAATGATACAAAGCTTGAGATTCCTCAGTGCTGGAATACGGGATTCCCGCATATTCAGTCTGAGGATCTGGACGGTGACAAAGACCTTGAGCTTCTTATTAACATGACCTACGACACCAGCACTGATCCCATGATGTTTGGTGACATGTGGCTCTTTGACTACGATAAGAAGAAAGAAGAATATAAGGAAGTAAAGCTTCCTTTTGACAATGGCGAGAACGGAGCTAAGACTATTCATGTCAACTATGGAAAGACAGTGAATTCCGTTATGCCCATAGAGATAAAGAAATATGATTTCGCAATGGATCTTGACGTTGATGAGGACTGGCTTTCCAACTGGTGGACCTACGATGAAATGGAGTCGGATCTTATGATTTGGAACTCCCTTATCAAGGATTATGAAGATGAGAAAGCAATTTACTGCGAGATAGAAGTCTTTGGCAAGACGGGAAGAGTTATAGGTTTTTATCTTGTTTATAACGACGGTGAGTACGAGATTCAGGGAATGGATTATTCCGATTACTCACAGATGTATGACTGATTAAGAGGGAGACTATGGAGAAAACAGTAAATAAAATTGTTTAGAAAATCAAAGGGGGTGTTGACACATCCCCTATATTTGTACCATAATAAGAAGCGATAAAACGTTGACGAGGACAGTAGCTTACATGCTCATTCCCAGAGAGGACTGCATTTGGTGAGAGCAGCCTGTGTGAAAAGTAAGTGAATACCACCTCCGAGTGACCCCAATAAGGTCCGTATCCCTTCGTTACAGGGCAATGAGTGGTTACCGATTTGGTAGCAAGCATAGGTGGAACCGCGTAGATTATACGTCCCATGCACAACAGGTGTGTTGGGGCGCTTTTTTTATCCCCACACTGGTTTTTAGAACAGAAAGGAGAAGAAAATGAAAGTTATTTACAACGACGGAAACGTTGCTGAATGTCCCGAAGAAGAAGTAACTCATGTCTTAAGACATTCTGCAGCACATATTATGGCTCAGGCCGTT
The DNA here is from genome assembly GCA_947167445.1 of uncultured Lachnospiraceae bacterium. Taxonomy (GTDB): domain Bacteria; phylum Bacillota; class Clostridia; order Lachnospirales; family Lachnospiraceae; genus G11. The sequence continues at coordinate 40,097 of CAMVID010000012.1, read as the reverse complement.
GAGCGCCTTTATCCCGGCGCACAGTTTGCATACGGCCCTGCCACAGAGAGAGGCTTCTATTATGATGTAGACCTCGGAGATACCAAACTCTCCGACGAGGATCTTATTAAAATAGAAGAAGAGATGAAGAAGATTACAAAGGAGAACCTTCCTTTTAAGACCTTTGAGCTTCCCAGAGACGAGGCTGTTAAGTTTGTTCACGACAGAGGCGCTGTATATAAGGAAGAGCATATCGGGGATTTGCCTGAAGATGCGAGGATTACTTTTTACCAGCAGGGCGATTATGTTGATATGTGCGTAGGCCCTCATATTACATACACAAAGGCTTTGAAGGCATTTAAGCTTACCGGTTTAAGCGGCGCTTACTGGAAGAACGATGCCAAGAACAAGATGCTTACACGTATTAACGGTGTGGCTTTTGCTACAGCTGAGGAACTTGCTCAGTATGAGAAGGAGCTTGAGGAAGCAAAGGCAAGAGACCATCGTAAGATTGGTAAAGAGATGGGTCTTTTCATGACAGATGACCTCATCGGTAAGGGTCTTCCCATGTTCCTTCCCAAGGGTTATACAGTTTGGCAGGAACTTGAGAATTACATTAAGGCAAAAGAGCTTAAGCTTGGCTACCAGCACGTTATGACTCCCTGCGTAGGTACAGTTCAGCTTTATGAGACCAGCGGACACTGGGCACATTATAAAGCAAACATGTTCCCTGCAATGGAAGTTGAGGGAGAGAGCTTCGTACTTCGTCCCATGAACTGCCCTCACCACATGATGATTTATGCTAACAAGCCTCACAGCTATCGTGAGCTGCCCATAAGAATCGGTGAGATTGCTCACGACTTCAGATTTGAGTCCAGCGGAACTCTTAAGGGTATTGAGAGAGGCAGACATTTCTGCCAGAATGATGCTCACCTTTTTGTTACTCCCGACCAGATCAAGGATGAGGTTAAGAAGGTTGCAGACTTAATCTTTGATGTATATAAGGATTTCGGAATCACAGATTATAGATGCGTTCTTTCCTTGAGAGACCCCGAGGATACAGAGAAGTATCATCCCGATGACGAAATGTGGAACAAGGCAGAGGATGCCCTCCGTCAGGTCCTTAACGATATTGGAATCGAGTACACAGAGGAAATCGGTGAGGCTGCTTTCTACGGTCCCAAGCTTGACGTTAACGTTAAGCCTGCAGTAGGTGCAGAGTACACGCTTTCAACCTGTCAGCTTGACTTCTGCTTACCTGCCAAGTTTAACCTTAAGTATATCGACAAGGACAGCACAGAGAAGACGCCTGTTGTTCTTCACAGAGCTATTCTTGGTTCCCTTGACAGATTTATGGCTTACATCATTGAGGAGACCAAGGGTAAATTCCCTACATGGCTTGCTCCTTTGCAGGTTAAGGTTATTCCTGTCAGCGAGAAGACAAACGATTATGCTGCCAAGGTTAACGAGGCTTTGGAACAGGCAAATATTCGTACAACTCTTGATGACAGAAATGAGAAGGTTGGCTACAAGATTCGTGAGGCTCAACAGGAAGACCGTGTTCCCTACATGCTTGTAATCGGACCCAAGGAAGCTGAGGACGGCACTGTAAGCGTAAGAAAACGTGACTGCCAGGATACCGAAGCTATGAAACTCGAAGAGTTTATCAAGAAGATAAGCGAAGAAATTGCAACAAAAGCAAGATAATTAAAAAAATTATTGACACCGCCACACCGATAGCATATAATATCTCGGTGTGGCGGTATTTTGCCCTTTTTTAACAATGCCCCGTTAGAATCGGCAGAACCCACATTACTACAGGGCATTTTAAGATAGGAAATGTAGCCCGGACATCTGCATTTAATCTTAAGCGTGACCTGAATCAGTTTGATTTATTCTTTACGGAGGTAAATACATGAAAACATTTATGGCCAGCCCGGCTACAATCGATAGAAAATGGTATGTAGTAGATGCAACCGGAATGACACTTGGTCGTCTTTCTGCAGAAGTTGCAAAGATTTTAAGAGGTAAGAACAAAGCTATCTTCACACCTCACCTTGATACAGGCGATTATGTAATCGTTACTAACGCAGCTAACGTTAAGGTTACAGGTAAGAAGCTTGATCAGAAGATTTACTATCATCACTCTGACTACGTTGGAGGTATGAAAGAGACAACTCTTCGTGAGATGATGGCTAAGAAGCCTGAGCAGGTTATTGAACTTGCAGTTAAGGGCATGCTTCCCAAGGGACCTTTAGGAAGAGAAATGTTCACAAAGCTTCACGTATACGCAGGCGCTGAGCATCCTCATGCAGCACAGAAGCCTGAGACATTGACATTTTAAGGCGAGGGAGGATTAGAAAATGGCTAGAGCTAAAGCAAAAGAGAAATTTTACGGCACAGGAAGAAGAAAATCTTCTGTTGCAAGAGTATATTTAGTTCCCGGTAAGGGAAACATCACAATCAACAAGAGAGGCATTGACGAGTACTTTGGTCTTGAGACTCTTAAGGTTATCGTTCGTCAGCCCCTTGCAGCTACAGAGAACCTCGAGAAGTTTGATGTTCTTGTAAACGTTAAGGGTGGTGGATACACAGGTCAGGCCGGTGCTATCCGTCATGGTATCGCAAGAGCACTTCTTCAGGCAGATGAAGAGTTCAGACCTGTTCTTAAGAAGGCCGGCTACCTTACAAGAGACCCTCGTATGAAAGAGAGAAAGAAATACGGTCTCAAAGCCGCAAGACGCGCACCTCAGTTCTCAAAGAGATAATCAATCTGCATTGCAGATTTCAGAAGACTCGGTACATTGTACCGGGTCTTTTTTGTCTCGTATAGATCAGATTTCGCAAAATGCTTTCTTATGGGGATGCACCATAGTGGTGACATGTTTTTTTAAGCCGGTGCTTGTATTATTTACAGCTGTAAGAGATACTAAAGTCAAATCTGCAGATAAAAACAAATAAGGAAGGAGCGGATTTGATATGGTTGAATTCGGCGAACAACTTAGAAGAGCGAGAGAAGCAAAAGGGATGACTCAGCAATCCTTGGCGGAACAATTATATGTAACGAGACAGTCTGTTTCCCGATGGGAGTGCGGAGATCGTTATCCGGATTTATTGACTACAAAGAAAATATCTCAGATTCTGGAAGTGAGCCTTGACGACCTTTTATCCGGAAAAGAAATGACGAAAGTAGTAGAGAGAAATCCTGTAGTTGAAAATAAATTGGTGAATAATATTATGATAGTTCTGTATGCAGCAGTTGTTTTAACTTATTTAATGGTTGGAATTAATACTGCTATCAGCGTTCAATTTAGTGATGGCAATACACAAGGAGTGTTACTCAGATTCTTTGAAATAGCTATATCGATAACAGCTTTTATGTATGGGCTTGTTAACGCTTTGAGCGAAGCATTATCACCGAAGAGAATGGGAATCGTTCTTGTGGCTTACTATTTGGCTGCATGTTTAGTGAATATTTACACTTGTATCGCATTCAAGACTTGGACAATAACTGTATCTTTAGGCTTAATGGATATGCTTCCGTGTGTTGTCGGTGCAATAGCCGGGTATTTCTTCTTTATGCGCGGACAAAACAAAAAACTCTGGTTCTTTATAATCTCTGCGGTTTCAGTTTTGGGAGTATGTTATTCGGTGCGACTTCTATATTTTTTGACAACAATGCCGAAACAATATAACCTTCCAATGGTAGAGAATCTACTGACGTTTGAACACAAATCGGTTAATTCACTGCTATCCATAGCCATTGATGTACTGATACTGTATCAGACCTACACGCTTTACAAAAAAAGAATTGCAGTTTCAGAGATTGCCAAGAATCATTTTTCGCAACAGTAGCTAATTGCAGTTTGAAAGTGTTGCCACCAGCCGCATACAGTAGCCCTGAGTTTTCTACCGTACGCAGCAGGTAAACAGCAACTCGCCTTACAAATGCTCAAAACAAGGCACTTAAGGCAGTGAAAAAGTTCTCAAAGAGATAATCGCTATTAAGGAAAAATTAAACTTTTATAAGCAAAATCCTCTAGGATTAATGGTAGAATTACTCCTAGAGGATTTTTTTATATGGATTACAGAATTTTGATAGTGGAAGATGACATGGGAATAGCCGAGGGAATAGCGGAGCAGATGAAGCAGTGGAATATGGAGGCGAAAACTGTTTCCGACTTTCACAACGTGATGGGAGAATTTGCAGATTTTCAGCCCAATCTTGTACTTATGGACATTTCCCTGCCCTTCATGAGCGGATACCATTGGTGCAGCGAGATAAGGAAGGTCTCATCGGTTCCAGTAATCGTTGTTTCCTCCGCTTCGGACAATATGAATATAGTAATGGCGGTTAATATGGGGGCAGACGATTTTATCGCAAAGCCCTTTGATCAGAATGTTCTTACGGCAAAAGTGCAGGCTCTCCTTAGAAGAACTTACGACTTTGGCTTGCCAACACCCATAATTGAGCATGGCGGAGCGCTGCTAAACACCGAGGACAATACCCTTACCTACGAAGACAACAGAATAGAGCTTACAAAGAACGAGTACCGTCTGCTTTATACGCTGATGCAGAATAAAGGAAAGATTGTGAGCCGCGAGAAGCTTATGGAAGCCCTTTGGGAGAGCGGAGCTTTCGTGGATGAAAATACTCTTACGGTAAACGTGGGAAGACTCAGAAAGAAGCTTGAAAACGTAGGACTTGACGATTTTATCACAACCAAATCCGGTGTGGGTTATACAGTGGGGTAGGCCATGAAACTGTTTATTTCATTTTTGAAAAGCATAAGCGGCGGAGTTGCGATTTTTCTTGGATTTTTTGCAATGCTTGTGGTGTCCTTTAATTTGTTTGACCTTCCTGTGGAAGCCGTGACTTATCCTATCATTCTCTGCGTTTTGATGGGGATTACATATTTATCTTTCAGATACTACGGTTTCTATAGAAGACATAAGGAAATAACAGAGCTTGGTAACACTGCGGCGGAACTTTTGGAGTATGCCTCAAAGCCTCATACCCAGCTTGAGGAGGATTATCTCGAGATTATAACGAATCTTGCGAAAGAGAAACGTATGGTTATGGATGAGGCAAAGGAAGATTCTGTTGAACTGATGGATTATTACACCCTCTGGGCTCATCAGATTAAGACCCCCATTGCCTCAATGAGACTAAGGCTTCAGAGAGAGGACAGTGAATTGTCAAGGAATCTTCTTTCGGAACTTGGGCGGATTGAACGTTATGTGGAAATGGTACTTACCTACTTAAGGCTGGAAGGCTCCGGAAGTGACTATATTTTCAGGGAATACGACCTGGACGTAATAATAGGAGAAGCGGTGAAGAAACTGGCCGGCGACTTTATACTTCGAAAGCTCAAGCTTAACTATGAGCCCGTAGGAAAGAGGGTGCTGACAGATGAAAAGTGGCTGTCATTTGTGATTGAGCAGGTTCTTTCAAATGCACTCAAATATACAAAGCAGGGAGAAATTTCCATATATGTGGAGGAACCTTTGACTCTTTGTATTGAGGATACGGGAATGGGTATTTCTCCTGAAGACCTGCCCCGTATTTTTGAGAGAAGCTATACGGGAGTCAGGGGAAGAGCAGATAAAAAAGCCAGTGGCATAGGTCTCTACCTTTGCAGCAGAATCTGCAGGAATCTCCATCATGAAATAAGCGCTGAATCAAAGCCGGGGGTTGGAACAAAGATAAAGATTAACCTTGAAACAAAGAAGAGTCTTATAGAGTAAATCCGATTGTGACGAAAATGTAAGTTTTTTGAGCGGATTGTAAGTCGATTCAATGGAATGAATCGGCTTATTTATTTAAAATCAAACTGAAAAGAAAATGGAGGTTTGAATAAATGAGTTTACTTGAAGTTAAAAATCTAAAGAAAATATACAAGACACGTTTTGGCGGGCAGGAGGTAGAAGCCCTTAAAGATGTGAGCTTTGAAGTTGAAGAAGGGGAGTTTGTGGCAATCATGGGTGAATCCGGTTCCGGAAAAACTACCCTTCTAAATATTCTCGCTGCGCTTGATAAGGCCACAGCGGGAAAAGTGATGTTGAAGGATATGGATCTTTCGGGTATTTCCGAGAAAAAGATTGCCACCTTCAGACGTGACAACTTAGGATTCGTTTTCCAGGAGTTTAACCTTTTGGATACCTTTTCCATTGAGGATAACATTTTCCTTCCCCTTGTTCTTGCAGGAAAAAGCTATAAGAGCATGAGAAGCAAGCTTACACCAATTGCTGCAAGACTTGGCATTTCGGAACTCCTTAAGAAGTATCCCTATGAGGTATCCGGCGGTCAGAAGCAGAGAGCTGCAGTTGCAAGAGCCCTTATTACTGACCCCAAGATTATTCTTGCGGATGAGCCTACGGGAGCCCTTGATTCCAGAGCTTCAGACGAGCTTTTAAGACTTTTTGTGGATGTTAATTCCATGGGACAGACCATTCTTATGGTTACCCATTCCGCCAAGGCTGCCAGCTGCGCAAGCCGTGTGCTTTTCATCAAGGACGGCGAGGTCTTCCATCAGATTTACAGAGGCGAAGGCACCAATGACAACTTCTATCAGAAGATTACAGAAACCCTTACCCTTTTGACCCAGGGAGGTAACAGATAATGAAAACATTCTTTTATCCCAAACTTGCCTGGGATGGTATAAGGAAAAACAAAAGAATGGTATTTCCTTATATACTGACCTGCATTTGTATGATTTCGATGTTTTATATACTTAGTTTTCTAGCCTCTCCAAATACTACTTCGCTTTTGCCGAGAGGTGCGGACACAACCTGCCTTGTAATGACCTTAGGATGCGTGGTAATAGCTGTATTCTCGGTAATCTTTCTTTATTACACCAACTGGTTTCTGTTAAGGAGAAGAGCGGGAGAGTTCGGACTTTACAATGTACTTGGAATGAACAAGAGCAATCTTGTCAGAATCATTACACTGGAAACCATTATTACATCGGCAATTTCTATATTTTTTGGAATTCTGGTGGGCATAGTTCTCTCGAAACTTGCCGAGACCGGCCTAATAAAGACCATCGGAGCCGATACCAACTACAGCTTTAGAGTGGAGCCTTTTTGTGTGGCGCTCACAGTGCTCTTTTATGTGGCTATTTTCGCACTTATCTGGCTTTCATCCGTAATAAAAATCTGCCGCAACAGTGCAGTTTCACTTCTTAAGAGTGATAAAGCAGGTGAAAAGGTGCCCAAAGCCAACTGGCTTCTTGGAATTCTTGGAGCTGTGATTCTTGGTATTGCATATTATATTGCCGTATCCATTGGGGACCCTGTTTCTGCATTACTCTGGTTCTTCCTGGCAGTGATTTTGGTTATTATTGCGACATATCTTCTGATGATTGCAGGAAGCGTGCTTTTATGCCGCATACTTCAGAAGAACAAGAAATACTATTATAATCCCAGACATTTTGTTTCTGTTTCCTCAATGGTTTACCGCATGAAGAGAAACGGTGCGGGACTTGCTTCCATAGCCATCATTGCCACAATGATTCTTGTTATGATTTCGTCGGCATTCAGTCTGTGGTTTGGAACAAAGGATATGATTGATGCCAGATATCCTGCAGACATTAACTTTGTTGTTAAATTCGAGGAGAGCAAGGGGCTTGATGAGGAAAGACTCAATAATCTTAGAAAGGTTTTTGACGATTTCAGAGAACAAAACGGTGCGGAAACCAAAACGGTTGTAGATATGTGTTATTGGGAAGCCAGCTGCATTGTGCAGGATAATAAGCTTTGCTTTTTCAGTGACTTCCCGGAAATTACTGATTTTGAAAAACTGAGAGATCTCTACATAGTTCCTGTTTCTTCCTACAATATGTATACTGGAAAAAATGTTTCATTAGTTGATGGAGAGGCAATGGTTTTTTCATCACTGGATATGGACTATGAAACAGTGGAACTGACAGTGGGAAGTTTAACTGAAAGCTACAAACTTGTGGATGCAGGAGAAGATGAATTCTTTATAAGCAGTTATGTGAGCAGCGTACTTCCCCAAATGATTGTTGTGGTTCCTGATTTTATCCGGGTTTCAGACAGCATAAGCCAGGTCTTAAATGAGGAAGAGGGAGCCTATTATAACTACGAGTGGCACTATGATTTTGACCTTCTAAACTCTTCCATGAGTAAACTCGACTACGCGAAGGAAGTAAAAGCAGCTGTCAGTGAGGCTATGGTAAATGACCCTGAGATTGCGGACAAATCTTACTTGTATTTTGATGAGAGAGAGTACGAAAGTGCCGAAATCATGGCCTTTAACGGAAGCATGTTCTTCATCGGAGTTATATTAAGTGTGGTGTTTGGTTTCGCAGCAGTGCTTATCATTTACTATAAGCAGATTTCTGAAGGTTATGAGGACAGCAAGCGTTTCGAAGTCATGAGAAAGGTGGGAATGACCGCTAAAGAGATCAGGAAAAACATTAACTCACAGCTTCTTGTGGTATTCTTTATACCGCTTCTCTTTGCGGGGGTTCATCTGGCGTTTGCCTTCCCCATGATAGGAAAGATTTTGAACCTTTTCGGGCTTTTCGATAAGGGATTGTTTATAACGACAACAGTAATAAGCTATCTTTTGTTTGCTGTGTTCTACGCAGTGGTTTACAAGGTGACTTCCAATGTTTATTACAACATAGTCAGCAACACAAAAGAATAAGGCATAAGAGTATATTGAATACGGGAATTCCAGGGGATATAATAACAACGTAGGGGCGTTATAAGGGTACATTGATACAGTAAAAAGAAGGACATAACATATACGGGAGGTATATGCGATGAAAACCTGGAGAACCCGGAAGATAATTCTTTTTATTGCAATGTGCATATTAATGAATGTAGGCGGAAAACTTCTGTCGGTTCGGCTTGAGCTCCCTATTTGGGCCGATTCATTCGGAACGGCTTTGTGCGCCTATGTAGCAGGTCCGGTGTGCGGAGCAATAGTAGGTCTTGTCGGGAACCTTGCCTATAGCATGGTCAACAGCCTTTCGGCTGCATATTCCATTACCAGTATCGCTCTTGGAATTATAGTGGGTATGGCAGCAAAACGACAGTGGTTCGACCAGTTCTACGGTTTCATGAAAGCCGCTTCTTTGGCTGTTCTTACGGCACTGGTTGTGTCAGTGCCCATAAACTTTATCTTTTCTAAGGGCTACACGGGAAATAAGTGGGGAGACGGACTTATAGACTATCTGCTTGATAAGGGGTGGCCTGTGGCCATCAGCGCAATTTTGGGGCAGCTGGCCATCGAGTTCGCAGACAAGGTACTCACTATTGCCACAGTTTATGTGGTAATTCTAATTCGTCAAATTTCCAAGAAACGTGCAAGAAATAAAACTTTTATGCAGGGCAATACAGCGTCATCGGCAATCATCCTGGCGCTGGCGTCCCTGCTTGTCCTTTCTGCGCCTATTAAATCTCAGGCAGCAGGTCTTTCAGAATCCAACGATTACAATGATTATGTCCAGAACGTATACAGCAGCAATAACGGCCTTCCCTGCGGCGAGGCCAACGATATAGCACAGACCAACGACGGCGTTTTGTGGATAGGAACCTATGCCGGTCTCTACAGATACAACGGCAAAGAGTTTCGCTGGATAGATGATTATGAATCTGTCAAAAACGTCAACTGCTTATATGTGGACGAAGAGGGACGTATGTGGATAGGCACAAATGACAACGGCCTTTCCATAACAATCCGCGAGGAGATTGTAAATGTTCTTGATTCCTCAAGTGGACTTCCCTCAAACTCAGTTCGAAGCATTATCAGAGGAACTGACGGTTTTTACTATGTAGGAACCACCTCAAGCATGCAGATTATCGTCATGAATAACGGACTTAAAGCAGTGAATACCCTGCCTGAGGTCAATTATACGGAAAGCATTACCGCCGACGAAAATGGCCATGTGGCAGCAGTTACAAACGACGGGCGTCTATTCCTCATGAAGGGTGGAGATATCCTCAGTAAATTACAACTGCCCGACGGTTCTGAGATGTTTAACTGCTGTGCTTTTGCTCCGGACGGAACCCTTATGGTGGGAACCTCCACCAATGAGATTTATTGCTACGATATTTCGGGTGAGGATTTCAATCAGGTCAGGGTAATGACCTGTCAGGAAGCCAATAATATAAACAGCCTTAATTATCTGGACGACGGAACACTGTTTATAACCTCCGACAGTGGAATATCATATTTGGATGAGGGCGGTTATCACCGGATTAACACCAATGAATTCAACAATTCAATTGATAACATGCTCTGTGACTACCAGGGAAATCTGTGGTTCACGTCTTCAAGGCTTGGACTTCTTCGATTGTCGAAATCTCCTTTCAAGGATGTTTATGGCTCCATAGGCATGGAACGTCAGGTCGTTAATACGATAGTTTCCTGGAAGAACAGCTATTATATCGGTACGGATAAGGGCCTTGACGTTGTGGACAAAGCCTGCCGAAGGGAGATTGAAAACTCCTTTACCGAAGAGCTGGATGGGAAGCGTATCAGGTGCATGTATGTGGATGCTGACGATCATCTTTGGGTCTGCACCTATGGCAACGGACTTATGGAATTTGCCGAAAACGGAGAGGTATGGAATTATAACGCTGATAACGGAAGCTTCGGAAACCGTGCCAGAATTGTAACAGGTCTTTCGGACGGAACAATACTTGCCGCCGGAGATTCCGGAATCAGTTATATCAAAAATCACAAGGTGGAGCGCACCATTCGAAACGAGGATGGCCTGGTGAACTCCATGATCCTTACCCTGACGGAGCAAAGTGACGGCACTATTCTCGCGGGTACTGACGGTGACGGCATTGCCGTTTTGAAGAATGGTGAGATAGCGGATATGATCACCCGTGAGGACGGTCTTAGCAGCGGGGTTATTTTAAGAACCATCAAAGATCCCAAATCCGACGGTGTATTTATAGTAACCAGCAACAGCTTATGTTTCCTGGAGCCGGATGGCAGCGTAAGCGTTTTGGACAAATTCCCGTATTTTAACAACTATGATATCTGGGTCAAGGACGAGGATACTCTTTTTGTTATGTCCAGCGCCGGCATTTACGTGGTGGCACGTGATGATTTGGTGACAGGCGGCGAGATTGCCTGGGAACTTTTGGACGCCAAGAGGGGTCTTGGAACATCTCTTACAGCCAATTCCTGGAACTATTACAACGGAAACGGAGAGTTGTTCCTTCCTTGCGATACCGGCGCTTATATTATTGATGTTGAAAAATACAACAGCGATGTTCGTTCATACCGTATGCAGCTGGCGTCCGTAAAACTTGACGGAGTAGCGCAGCCGCCCCTGAAAACCGAAACCATAACAGTGGGTCAGGGCGTGAACCGTGTGGAGCTTGCGCCGGAGATCTTAAACTACACCATTCAGGAACCTTATGTAGGCTATTTCCTTGAGGGCTACGATACACAGTGGACCATTGTTCACCAGAACTCACTTAACAATATCATTTATGTCAATCTGCCTGCGGGCAAGTATAAATTCCATCTGGCTATCTTTGACAGCGCCGGGGACAAGGTGCTTGAGGAGAGAAAGTTTGATCTGGTAAAAGAGGGAGAAATCTACGAACAACCCGGATTTATCATTTACATGCTGCTTCTCTTATCCCTGTTTTTGATCTGGTTTACCTGGATGATAGTCCAAAGACAGATTAACCGCCAGCAGATAAAGATCAATATGGCCAACGAAACCGTAATGGCTATCGCAAACGCGGTGGATGCCAAGGATGTGCGTACCAGCCAGCATTCAAGCCGTGTGGCAGAGTATTCCGAGCTTATAGCAAGGGAAATGGACTGCTTTAAGGGATGGAGGAAAGATAAGGAACTCGCAAACCTTAAAAAGGCGGCCCAGATGCACGATATCGGCAAGATAGCAATTCCTGACGGAGTCCTTAACAAGGTGGGAAGACTTGACGATGCCGAATATGCAAAGATGAAATCCCATGTTATCAGTGGCGCCGAGATTCTTAAGGACTTCACATTGGTAGAGCATGTCTGGGACGGAACCAGATACCACCATGAGAGGTATGACGGCAAGGGTTATCCCGACGGCCTTAAGGGCGAAGAGATTCCTCTTTATGGCAGGATAATCAGTGTGGCAGATGCCTTTGATGCCATGACCTCCAACCGTGTATACCGTAATCACATGGATAATGACTATGTCATTAATGAAATAAAGCGAGGACGAGGCACCCAGTTTGATCCCGATGCGGTGGATGCTTTCCTTCGCCTGGTTGATAAGGGCGTAATCGACCTTGAAAAAATCTATGCACAAAAGAGTCAGGAGATACACGGCATGGGAGCGGACCATGATAAGGAGCTGGCCCGCCGTGTAGAAGAGGATAAGAAGATTCAGGAAGCGCAGATGAAACAAGGCAAGGAAGATTCTTCAGGGGAGAAAGGAGCCGACGTATGAAACGTGTTTATTTAGTTACAGCACTTACAAGTGTCGTGATACTCGGCCTGCTTATTCTTTGTTTCAGGCTTCTCAATCTTACAGGTGGGCGAGACAGCCTGACGGTGGGTTTTATTTATGATAACGATGAGAGTACTCCGTACACCTACAATTTCTCCCTGGCCAAGGATGCCCTTGAGAAGAAATACGGAGAAAAGGTTGAGATTTTTACCGCAAGTAATGTACTTGATGACGAGATGGAAGAACCCTTAAGGGATTTCGTGGACAAGGGCTGCGACGTTATATTCTTCAACGGTTACAGCGAACTTGTGGTAAAGCTTGCGGCGGAATATCCGGATGTGGAATTCTGCCAGACCTCATATATGGACATGAGTAATCAGAATGTTCCCGATAATTACCATACATTCAAGGGCGAGGCCTATCAGGGAAGATATGTAAGCGGCATTGTTGCCGGCATGAAGATAGATGAGATGATCAAAGAGGGACTTATCACGGAAGATCAGGCTTTGGTGGGTTATGTTGCAGCCTTTCCCACCTCTGAAGTTATCTCGGGATATACGGCATTTTTGCTTGGGGTAAGGTCGATTGTTCCCACTGCCACAATGCAGGTTTGCTATACGAACACCTGGAGCAGTTACGCCCAGGAGAAGAGTTCCGCTCAGAAGCTTATAGATGCGGGCTGTGTTATTATTTCGCAGCACACCGACACAATAGGTCCTGCCATTGCCTGTGAGGAGGCCATTGAAACAAAGCCCGTTTACTTCGTGGGCTATAACCAGAGTATGTCTGAGGTGGCTCCGGGGGCATCCCTTGTGACTTCCAGAGTTTGCTGGGAACCCTATGTGCTTGGCGCCGCCACAGCTCTCATGGCAAATCGAAAGATTGAGAAGGTAGTTAGCGGCCGTATCCACGGCACAGATGTTTCTGCCGGCTTCGAAAAGGGCTGGGTTGAGATGGTTGACCTGAATCTACAGGTTGCCGCCCCGGGAACCGAGGAAGCCATGAACAGCGCAATTGAGCATTTTAAGAAGGGAAACGGAGACTTCGTATTTAAGGGTGATTACACGGGCACTGACCCCAACAATCCTTCAGACACCTGCAACCTTAACACAGGCTATATCGAGAATGAAAAAACGTCATATCCTACATTCCACTATATTCTGTCGGATATTATTACAATTGTTCAATAATGAAAAGTGATTATAAACTCATTAATTCGTTCCTGCTTGATGACGATTTTATCTGCCATGAGAAGGCAGTCAACCCCAAAGCCGCAAAGCGGTGCTTCGCAGGGTTGACAGCCTTTACATGGCAGATACCATATAAACAAGCAGGAATGAATTATTCTGCGCTTTTGGCGCCATAGAATAAAAAAGGCGTTTGAAATATGATCAAAATTTGGGTATCTGTGACTAAGGACTGTGTTCATACCAGGTTAGGTCACGCTTTTTGGCGCTTTTTTATCACATAAGACCATATTCTCCTCGAAAAATAAGAAAATAAGTATCTAAGACATGGTACATGAAGTGGTTTAGTCACAGTCTCTTTCTTTTTTCTGTGACCTTATGCAAGGATTTCAGACCCTTAGTCACAGTAACCGCATTTATGCGTTTTTGGTTGACAAGAGTTCTTGTTCCATTTATACTCAAACATAACTTTTCAATGTTTAGGGAAGGACAATGGCATGAATGAGCGTAATCTCAAAATAAATATGCTTATTTATAAGCCCGTGTATTATTACATTCAGGGGTCTTATTTTGCATACTTGATGAGGTCATGTTAGCCGGAAACTTCGGACTAGAAGGGACATAAATAGTATTTAAAGGCCTTATCAAGCGATGTGTTTGATAAGGCTTTTTTGTATACTTGGAGGTAAGAGAGATGAATTTGGTTTTACTTATCGGCAGTGGGGCTGTCGGGAAAATGACAGTCGGACAGGAACTTATGAAGATTACTGATTACAGGTTGTTTCACAATCACATGATGATTGAGCCTGTCATCGAAATATTTGGCAGGTTTAATCCGCCGGTAATAAACAGACTTCGTGAAGACATCTTTGACGAGTTTATGAAGACAGAATATGCAGGCATGATATTCACATACATGTGGGCATTTGATATGCAGTCAGATTGGGACTACGTGAAAGGCGTAGCAGACAAGTTTGAGGCCACGGGAGGAACAGTTTATTACGTGGAACTTGTTGCAGATCAGGCTGTACGTATAGTGAGAAACAAGACTGAAAACCGTTTAAAGAATAAGGCTTCAAAGAGAGATGTGGTTCTGTCAACCGAGCGTATGATTAGGGAGGAAACCAAGTATCGTCTAGTGAGCAAGGAGGGAGAAATCCCTTTCAAGAATTACATAAAGATTGACAATACCAATTTGGAACCTCAGGAGGTGGCAAGAATGATTAAGGAGAGGTTTAATCTTGCAGATAAGAGTAAATCTGAACTTATGAGCAGAATTAAACTCGAAGAGGTCAGAGAGGATGAGTTACCTCAGTTACACCAAATGCAGATAAAGAGCTTTATGCCACTTTATGACAAGTACCATGATGAAGGCTCACCCGCAATTGAAACTTTGGAGCGAATAAAGCTCCGAGCTGAAAGACCTAATAGAAAGTATTTCTTCATCGTAAAGGATGGCGCCAGAGTCGGAGCAATAAATCTTGGCCATAATGACCCGGAAGAAAAGAAGGTATCTTTCATAAGCCCTTTGTTTATTCTTCCTGAATACCAGAATCAGGGAATTGGATATATGGCTATTATGAAAGCCTTTGAGATGTACCCTGAAGTAAAGTGTTGGAAACTGGACACCATAAAACAGGAAGCCGGGAATGTACATCTGTACAAGAAATGCGGATTCATCCAGGTCGGAGAAGAACATCCTGTTAATGAAAAGATGACTTTAATTGATTTTGAATATCGAGTAGAATAAATGAGGGTAGCTGCTTATCAGTTTGAGGTATCAGGTGATATCGATAGTAACTTAGAAATAATTAAAAAAGCTATAAAGACAGCCAAGGAGAAAAAAGTCGATCTTCTTGTTTTCCCTGAATGTGCTTTATCGGGATATCCGCCCCGTGACATTCCCAGTGCTTCGGATATTGATTCCGTAAAGGTTGAAGGAGCATTGAAAGAACTGCAGGCTTTGAGCGATGAATTCGGCCTTTCTATCATTGTTGGCACGGTTTTATATGTTGCGCCAAATTATTATAACAGGGCGTATTTCCTGACTCCTGAGAATCCAATGCGTTGGTATGGAAAAAGAGCTCTTTATGGGTGGGATGAAGAGAACTTTGCTGCAGGCGTGGAAGATGGTGTTTTTACCATCGGAGATATGAAAGTAGGAGTAAGAATCTGCTATGAAGTTCGATTCCCGGAATACTTCAGAGAACTGTATAGGGACGAAACGGATTTAAATATCGTCATTCTTTATGACGTTTCCGATAGCGAGGACAAGGACAGATATCAGATGATACGGAGCCACCTGATTACCAGGGCAGTTGAAAATGTGACGCCGATTCTCTCAGTAAATGCGGTGAAACCTTTTCAAACAGCCCCCACTCTTTTTACTGATTCCTCGGGAGTAGTCTGTGAGGAATGTGAAGCAGGTGTGGAAGGTATGTTAATTCATGACTATGAAAAAGCTGAGCTGGACTTTGGAGAGTTAGGGCGGAAGCGGTATTCAGACATGTTGGTGGGGAAGTAAATAAAGAACAATGGAACCAAATGCGGAGTAACAATGCTAGGATTATTATATGCATTGCAGTTCTGCTTTTGATTAGATATCAATGAGGAAAGGAGGAATTAACATGAAAAACAATCGTGTATGGAGGGCCCACGAGATTTGACCCTCCAATAAATAATCGGAGGATTGAAAATGCTAGATTCAGTAAAATCGGATGCAGTGCAAGTTTTAGAAACACTTGAACTCAAAGAGAAAAAGAGGATTTCCAGATTAGTTTTGGAAGCTCTTCCCGAGTGGTTTGGGATTCCGGAGGCCAGGGAAGAATATATTGAGGAGAGTTCAGCATATCCATTTTATGCCGCCTATGACAATGACAAACCCGTTGGATTTATCAGCTTAAAGGAGACAGGGAAAGACACGTTAGAACTCTATGTTATGGGCATTTTGAAGGAGTATCACAGAAAAGGAATCGGAAGGAAACTTTTCGAAATGGCCAAAGAGGAGGCCAAGAAAAAAGGATATTCTTTCCTTCAGGTAAAAACAGTACAAATGGGAAGATACGACGAGTACGATGCAACCAATCGTTTCTACCTTTCACTTGGATTCAAGGAATTTGAGGTCTTCCCAACCTTGTGGGATGAATGGAATCCTTGCCAGGTATATGTAATGACTGTTTAATTAATTAAAAAAGAACATCAATACTTGTTTGTCCACCTTGAACAAACAAGTATTGTTTTTTTCAAAAGTTTGTTTATAATCCCATTGAAAACAGAACAAATGTTTGCTACAATAAGCTATAGATATTTGGAAGGGAGTTACAAACATATGGGAAATGAGAAGGTACAATTATTTGAGGATCAGCCTATCAGAACAATGAGAGCAGTGGAATTAAACACTGTCTTTACTAAAATGATTGAAGAAGTATCATCTGAAGATTTAAAAGAGGTATAAACACATGAACAAATTAACACCCCCTATGGGATGGAACAGCTGGGACTGCTACGGTGCAGCTGTAACTGAAGACATTGTAAGAGCCAATGCGGAATACATGGCTAAGAATCTTAAGCAGTATGGTTGGGAGTACGTGGTTGTGGACATTCAGTGGAGCGCGCCAAATGCAAAGACCCACGAGTATGATCCCTTCACGGAACTTTGCATGGACGAGTATTCAAGACTTATACCGGCACCTGAGAGATTCCCCTCATCAGCAGGCGGAAAGGGCTTTGCACCTTTGGCAGAGTATGTACACTCTTTAGGGCTTAAATTCGGAATTCATATTATGAGAGGAATTCCGAGACAGGCAGTTCACAGAAACACGGCAATCCTTGGAAGCAAGCATACCGCTCGTGAAATTGCCAAGACAGCAAGCATCTGTGCATGGAATACTGATATGTATGGTGTGAACCCTGAAAAAGAAGGGGCAAAGGAATATTACGAAAGCATCTTTAAGCTTTACGCCGAGTGGGGTGTGGACTTTGTTAAATGCGATGATATAGCAAGAGAGCTTCCTCATGAGGAAAGCGAACTTATTATGCTCAGCAATGCTTTAAAGAGCTGCGGAAGAGACATGATTCTTTCTCTTTCTCCCGGACCTGCTCTTCCTGAGAAGTCTGAGCTTTACAAACAGACCGCAAATATGTGGCGTATTACAGATGATTTCTGGGATGAATGGGATCTTCTCTATGCCATGTTTGAAAGATGTGAGCGCTGGGCAGGACATTGTGGTGCAGGTCATTGGCCCGATGCGGACATGCTTCCCATAGGCGCAATCAAGCAGGACTATTCACCTGACAATCGCACCGCATTCTCTTTTGACGAAGAGAAAACCATGATGACTCTTTGGAGCATCTTCAGATCTCCTCTCATGATTGGTGCCGAGATGACCAAGCTTGACGATGAAACTTTAAAGCTTCTCACCAACGAAGATATCATCGGAATGAATAAGAAGGCCCGTCATTCTCACCAGATTTGGAGAAAAGAGATTAACGGCGTTGAGATGATTCTCTGGGTGGCTGTCTGCGATGACGGTGGCTGGTACGTTGCAGTGTTTAACGCAGGCGAGAAGGAAAATGAAATTACATTCCCTCTCACCGACCTTGAGATATATGATCCGGTATCCGGAAGAGACCTTTGGACAGGGGAAAAAGTCAGCAACACCCACAAGCTTACAGTTAAACTTCCCGCCCACGGAGCAATTGCGTTTTTGCTTAATTCATAAGCATTTTCTGCGCATTTCAAAAGCAGGATTGTACTTGACGATATATTTGACGCAATATACTATAAAGGTACTTGGGTATTTAAATGAAACCACATAAGGAGGGGTCAAATATGTTTGATTTTAAGTATTACACACCGACAAAGGTTATTTTCGGCAAAGGTACAGAATCTAAGGTTGCCGAGCTTATAAAGGAGTTTGGCGGAAAGAAGGTTCTTATTCATTACGGCGGCGGAAGCGTAATAAGAAGCGGCCTTATGAAGAAGGTTACGGACACCCTGGATGAAGCCGGAATTTCCTATGTTTCCTTAGGCGGAGCAGTTCCAAATCCAAGACTTGGCCTTGTGCGTGAGGGCATTGAGCTTTGTAAGAAAGAGAACGTGGATTTCCTTCTGGCAGTTGGCGGCGGAAGTGCCATTGACTCTGCCAAAGCCATTGGCTACGGCGTATTTAACGAAGGCGATGTATGGGATTTCTACGATTACAAGAGACAGGCCAAAGGCTGCCTTCCTCTTGGTGTAATCCTTACCATTGCCGCAACGGGAAGTGAAATGAGTGATTCCTCCGTTATTACAAAGGAAGAGGGCCTCGTTAAGAGAGGCTACAGTTCTGATTTCGGAAGAGCGAAATTCGCCATCATGAATCCCGAGCTTACAATGACTCTGCCTGATTATCAGACGGCCTGCGGCTGTACCGATATCATGATGCATACAATGGAGCGTTATTTCTCAAACGGCGGACATATGGAACTTACAGATTCCCTGGCAGAGGGACTCCTTCGTACCGTGAAAGAGAACGCTAAGATCCTTGTGAAGGATCCTAAGAATTATGACGCCAGAGCAGAAGTTATGTGGGCAGGAAGCCTTGCACACAACGGTCTTACAGGCTGCGGAAGTGACGGCGGAGACTGGATGACTCACAAGCTTGAACATGAGCTTGGCGGTTTATATGACGTGGCTCATGGTGCAGGTCTGGCAGCTATCTGGGGCAGCTGGGCAAGATATGTGTACAAGGATTGCCTCCCCAGATTCAAGAGATTTGCAATTAAGGTTATGGATGTTCCTGAAGTGGGAACTGACGAAGAAATCGCCCTTAAGGGTATAGAAGCGGTTGAAGATTTTTACCGCGAGATTAAGATGCCCACGAACTTAAGAGAACTGGGCGTTAATGTAACTGAGGAAGACATGGCTGTGATGGCTCATAAGTGCGCTGTTGGCGTTAACGGCGGCAAGGGCTCAGCCAGGTTCCTTAAGGAAGAGGATATGCTTGCCATATTTAAGGCAGCCAAATAGTTTGGGAGGTGTTCTATGAGCGTTAAATGGGGCGTACTTGGAACCGCGGGCATAGCGAAGGGATGTACAATTCCCGGTATGCTTTTGGCAAAAGACTGCGAACTCTACGCAGTAGCGGGACGTAATGAAGAGAAAGCCAGAAGATATAAAGAAGAATTTGGCTTTGAAAAATTCTATGTGGGCTATGAGAACCTTTTAAATGACCCTGAAGTTCAGGCGGTTTATGTTCCCTTGCCCAACCATCTCCATGCCGAGTGGGCCATTAAGGCTTTGAAGGCAGGAAAGCATGTGCTGGTTGAAAAGCCCATGGCTATGAATGCCAAGGAAGCAGAGGAGATGTTTAAGGCAGCCAAAGAGAATAATGTTTATCTTATGGAGGCCTATGCATACCTTCATAATGAGTACATTAAATCTCTTACAGATGACATTAAATCAGGCCTTATCGGTAAGGTGGATTTCATTGACACCGCGTTCCATACCCAGAACTACTCCGAGAACGTGCGCCTTTATAAGGAACAGGGCGGCGGAGCGGTTTACGATGTGGGCTGCTATTGTTCAACCATGATTCTTACCATCTTAAATGCAGCATCTAATAAGGGCTATAGGGACGGAATTGCGAATCTTATGGCTGATGCTTATTTTTCCGATAACGGAGTTGATGAGCTGGCTCAGACCATGATAGAATTTGAAGATGGAATCAGAGCTACATTCAATGTGGGGATGAACCTGGGAGTTGATACCCACCATCGCTATGACAGACTTTTCATTCACGGGGATAAGGGCTTTATCCGCTCCGATGTGGAGTATAATCAGTCCGGCGAAGTAAGCTATAAGGTGGTTTCTGAAGGCAGGGAGATTATAAGAAAGGTCAATGTAAGCAACAACTATTGCCTTGAGGTAAGTCAGCTTACGAGAGCAATTCTCGGACAGGAGAAGCCATATATTACTGAGGATTTCTCCCTTACAAACGCCAGACTTCTTGACGAGGTTCTCGCAAAAATAGGATATTAAGGTTTTACCATGTTAGAAAAAGAAACAGAACTTAAATTAAACAAACTAAAAGACTATATCAAAACCCTCGGCTCTTTGGCCGTGGGTTTTTCAGGTGGAGTGGATTCCACCCTTTTGATTACCGTTGCCCATGAGGTCCTTGGAGACATGGCCATTGCGGTGACGGAGGTTAACTCCTTTGTTCCCGAGAGGGAAGTGGAGGAAGCAAAGAAGTTCTGCAAGGAAAGAGGCATTGTTCTTGAACTTGTGGAAACTGACCCTTTAAGGGAAGAAAAGGTCAGGAACAATGATCCCAGACGCTGCTATTACTGTAAGCACGATATTTTTGATGAGATTAAGAAAATCGCGGCGGAGCGAGGAATAAGATACGTGGCCGAGGGCTCCAACATGGATGATCTTGGCGACTACCGCCCAGGCCTTGAAGCCGTGGCTGAACTTAAGGTAAAGAGCCCCTTGAGAGAAGCGAATCTGACCAAGGCCGATATCAGAGCCATATCAAAGGAAATGGGGCTTCCTACCTGGGATAAGCCCTCATATGCCTGCCTGGCATCCCGCTTTGTCTACGGTGAGGAAATCACCGAGGAGAAGCTTAAGATGGTGGATAGAGCCGAACAGTTCCTTATCGACAAGGGCTTTAGAGAAGAGAGAGTAAGAGTTCACGGAAACCTTGCAAGAATTGAAGTTCCGTCGTACGATATTGAGAGGATTTCGAAGGATGAACTTCGAAATGAAATCTACGAGGAATTGAAAAAGATCGGCTACCAGTATGTAACCCTGGACATGAAGGGCTACAGAGTCGGCAGCATGAACGAGGTTTTGAAGAAGTGAGCATTAAACTTGTAATATTTGATTTTGACGGAACCATTGCGGACACCAGAAAATCCATTGTTGTTTCCAAGCAGGAAATGATGAAGAGACTTGGACTTCCGGTGAAAAGTGATGACGAATGCGCATCAGTTATTGGCCTTCCTGCAGCAGACGGATACAGACTATTGTTTCCGGAGCTTTCAGAGGAGGCCATTAATAAGTGCGTGGAGGTGTCAAGAGATACCTTTGCTGAATCAAAGGAAAAATATCCGCCCACAGTTTTTGACGGAATAAGGGAAGTTTTGGAGGAACTTAAAAGAAAAGGAATAAAGTGTTCCATCGCAAGTTCCAGAAACAACTCCTCCTTAAAAGAATTCCTGAAAAGCTGGGGAATGACCGAATATTTTGACTATTGTTTGGGAGCTGATGATACAAAGAATCATAAGCCCGATCCCGAACCTGTTCTTGTAACTCTTAAAGATTTGAATATCGATCCCGAGGACGCCATAGTTGTAGGTGACACTGCTTTTGACATACGTATGGGTCAGGGCGCGGGAATTCACACATGCGCCGTTACTTACGGAATCTCCAAAAGAGCTGAACTGGAAAACACCGGGGCAGAGCACATAATCGACCATATCAGCCGGCTTCTTGAAATAATATAGTACTTTTATAAAATTCATAGGGAGGTTTCGAAGATGATTCGAAATAGTGTGGCTAACAAGAAAAGCCTGATTTTTGCAGGAGTTCTGGCTGCAGCAATTTCACTTGCGGGATGTGGAGCAAATGCACCCGCGGCGGAGGCACCGGCGGCGGAACAGCCCAAAGCACAGGTAACAAAAGCCCCGGAAGAAAAGCCTGTTACCGAGGAAAAGCAGGAAACTGAGGAGAAGAAAAAAGTAAACTGGAAGGAATGTACCGAGGAAGAGGCAAAGGAACTTGTTCCCAATTCTTTGGTAGTGCCGGAAGGCTTTAAACTTATTTCCTGGTATATGTTGGAGGATGGTTCCGAGGAAGGCGGAAATCCTGACATCCCCATGGTTGAGATGGAGGTATCAAAGGACAATTTAATCTATGATGCCAGAGTTCAGGCTACAGGGGATGAATATTTGAATTTGTCCGGAGCTAAAAAGCCTGAATGGAAGAAAGAAAATGATGAAAGGCTGGCTGCCTGGGGAGATGAGGAATCTCAGGCCAAGTCATATCTTGCGGATTTGGGAGATGACTTCTATCTTAGCTTGCTGACCTGGCATGATAAGGAAGAGGGAAATTCCTACTCTTTACATGTCGTTGTACAGAATCCCGACGGTATTATGCTGGCGCCCTACGCAGAACAGTTCAGTGATAAATATGCGGCTTTGACCGGAAAAGCACCGGAGGAAAAAACCGCTTCAGCCAATGAGACCAAACCTGCCGAAGCACCTGCTTCAGGTAGCGCACAGACCCAGGAAAACAGTGGCAGCTCGGATTTATTCTATGCCAAGGATATCAACAGCGTGATTTCATCTTTGGTACAGGACATGGGACTGGTGGCAGTTGAAGCTAATGCCGAAAGATCTGAGGAAAGTATGTTTATTGGCGGAACATTCATTGGAAAGTACGGATACAATGCCAATGAATCAGGTGGTTATCAAACCTACTATACCTTCTATGATTTGGGCGATTGCATGGCTACCAACGTAACGTTCATGGGATGGGACGGTATATCTTACTACGATTACGGAACTTATACCATCGACTTCGTAAAGCAAAGCCTGAAAGAACAAGGACAATAAAAAAATACTTGACATCACAGTTTAACCTGTGGTAATTTCTCTTTAAACCAATGATGAAGAGTGAGTAAGCGAAGCCCACTTTTTTACAGAGAGCTGCAGATGGTGGAATTGCAGTATTAAGCGCTTGGCCGAATGGACTTCAGAGGGCGACCGGAAATGCGTAAGCAGAGTATGGAAGACGGAGAGGAAACCTTCGTAAACAAAGTTTAGCATATGACAGTATGCATTAAGTGGGTGTTTATAACACCAAGCCGGGTGGCACCGCAGGTAGATAATACGACCTGTCCCAGCAGATAACTGCAGGGATAGGTCTTTTTGTATTCTAAACAAACTACTTGTCCCGGGGAAAACACTTAAAAAGTCGCCAAGGGGCGCAGAAAGAGGAAAATTTATGAAAAAGAAACTGGTAGCAATTCTTACTGCAATGACAATGGTACTTGGTCTTAGCGCATGTGGCGAGGCCACAACCAAGACAGAGACCGCAAACAACGACGCTGTAGAAGCAACAGCAGAAACAGAAGCACAGAATACAGAAACCGAAGCTGCTGACACAGAGGCACAGACTTTTACCGTAGGTATCTGTAACTTCGTAGATGACGCTTCCCTTAACCAGATTGTAAGCAACATCGAGAATCGTCTCGGTGAAATCGAAGCTGAGAAGAACGTTAAGTTCGAGATCAAATATGACAACTGTAACGCAGACTCAAACGTTCTTTCACAGATTATTGCCAACTTCCAGGCAGACAACGTTGACCTTATGGTTGGTGTAGCAACACCCGTTGCAATGAGCATGCAGGCAGCAACTGAGGATTCAAAGACTCCCGTTGTATTCGCAGCAGTTTCAGATCCTTTGGGTGTAGGCCTTGTAGAGTCCATGGAGGCTCCCGGAGCAAACATTACAGGTACATCCGATTACCTTGACACCAACGCAGTTATGAACCTTATCTTTGCACAGAACCCTGATATTGCAAAAGTCGGCCTTCTCTACGATGTAGGACAGGACGCTTCTACCACAGCAATCGCTCAGGCTAAGGAATACCTTGATGGCAAGGGTGTAGAGTACATTGAACACACAGGTACAAACGTAGATGAGGTTTCCCTTGCAGTTGACGCTTTCATCGCTGACGGAGTAGAGGCAATCTTCACTCCTTCAGACAACACAATTATGACAGCTGAGCTTTCCATCTATGAGAAGCTTGCCGATGCAGGAATTCTTCACTATGCAGGTGCAGACTCCTTCGCACTTAACGGTGCATTCCTTGGATACGGTGTTGACTACGCTAACCTTGGTGTTGAGACAGCAAACATGGTAGCTGACATTCTTCTTAACGGAGCAGATCCCGCTTCAACACCCGTTAAGACATTTGATAACGGAACAGCTACCGTAAATACAGATATTTGTGATAAAATTGGTTTGTCTTTCGACGAAGTTAAGAAAACATTCGAGCCCTTCTGCACAAAGGTTGAAGAGATTCAGACAGCAGAGAGCTTTGAATAAACTACAGATTTAGGAGACTTAAAATGAATTTTTCGGATATGGTACCACTTTTGCAAACTGCTCTTGAACTGGGACTGTTCTCAGCTCTTACAGTGTTGGCTTTGTACTTAAGCTATTCAATGCTTAATGTCTGCGACCTTTCCACCGACGGCTGCTTTACCATGGGAGCTACGGTGGGAGCTGTGGTTGCCATATCCGGTCATCCTTTTCTTTCCATACCTGCAGCCATCCTGGCCGGAATGCTTTCAGGTCTTATAGTTGCTTTCCTTCAGACCAAGATGGGTGTGGAAAGCCTTCTTGCAGGTATTATCGTCAATACGGCATGGTATTCCGTCAACATCGCTATTATGGGCAATTCGTCCCTTCTTAATATGAACAAGACGGATACTGTTTTTTCTATATTAAAGGAGAAACTTGAGGGAACATTCCTGGCAGGAAGCTACAAATTAATCATTGCAGCCTTGGCAGTCCTCATAGTTTTGGTTTTCCTTTCATTCTTTCTTAAAACCAGACTGGGTCTTGCCATCAGAGCAACAGGCAACAATCCTGACATGGTAAAATCATCTTCAATTAACCCCGCATTTACCACAATCGTGGGCCTTTGTATTGCAAATGCCTTCACAGCCTTAAGCGGATGTCTTCTTGCCCAGAGCCAGAAGTCGGTTAACATCGACATAGGTTCAGGCATGGTTACAATTGCCCTTGCCTCATTGCTTATTGGCGGCGTAATCATTCCAAGAGGCGGAATCACCAGAAAGGCCATCGGTGCGGTAATCGGTGCTTTTATCTTCAGACTGGTTTATACGGTGGCATTGAGATTTAATATGCCCGCTTATATGCTTAAGCTGGTTTCCTCTGTAATTGTAATTATAGCAATCAGCACACCTTACCTTAAAAGACAGCTTCCTCTCCTTAAGAGAAGAATGGCCCTTCGCAAGGTTGGTACAAATGGGGAGGAAAGATAATGCTTAGAATCAGTAATATTTCAAAGACATTTAATCCCGGAACCGTCAACGCAAAGCTTGCTATCGACAACTTAAGCTTAGAAGTTAAGGACGGTGACTTCATAACCGTTATCGGCGCCAACGGAGCCGGCAAATCAACTTTATTTAACGCCATTGCCGGTGATTTCATTACCGACAGCGGACGCATTGTACTTGATGATACGGACATTACGCTTATGCCGGAGCACTTAAGGGCCATTA
The DNA here is from genome assembly GCA_947167445.1 of uncultured Lachnospiraceae bacterium. Lineage (GTDB taxonomy): Bacteria > Bacillota > Clostridia > Lachnospirales > Lachnospiraceae > G11. The sequence continues at coordinate 14,179 of CAMVID010000012.1, read as the reverse complement.
AGATTGGAAGACTTTTCCAGGATCCCTTAAGAGGAACAGCGGCAGGCATGACTATAGAAGAAAACTTAACCCTGGCAGCAGGAAGAGGAGGCTGGCTTTCAAGAATCAGCCACGCCCAGAGGGAAGAGTTTAAAGATATGCTTAAAGAACTTGGAATGGGACTTGAGGACAGAATGAAACAGCCCATGGGACTTCTTTCGGGAGGTCAGAGACAGGCGGTAACCCTTCTTATGGCCACCATTAATCCCCCAAGCCTACTTCTTCTTGATGAGCATACAGCGGCCCTTGACCCTGCGGCTGCTGACAAGGTTCTTAAGATTACCAGAGAAGTGGTTGAGAGAGAGAAGCTGGCATGCCTTATGATAACCCATAACATGCAGTCTGCCCTTCAGCTTGGAAACAGAACCATCATGATGAACAAGGGTCGGATCATTCTTGACGTATCCGGAGAAGAGAGAGCCAATATGACTGTGGCAGACCTTCTTCAGAGATTTAAAGAGATTTCCGGAGAGGCTTTGGATAACGATAGGATGCTCCTTGGAGTAGAATAGTTTTTTTGTATGGAGAACCGACATTTTAATGTGGTAAACCGTAAAAGGATAGTATATAATATCTCTTGAACGTTTACGGAGGTGTTATCTATGAGTGATTTCAGAATCGATACAAAGTGCGTGCAGTCCGGATACAGACCCGGCAACGGAGAACCCAGACAGATTCCCATTATTCAGTCCACCACTTTTAAATATGATACCAGCGAAGACATGGGTAAGCTTTTTGATTTGGAAGCTTCAGGATATTTCTACACCAGACTCCAGAATCCCACCAATGACTTCGTAGCAGCAAAGATTGCCGACATGGAAGGCGGAACTGCAGCAATGCTTACATCATCCGGTCAGGCAGCAAACTTCTTTGCAATCTTCTGCCTTTGTGAGAATGGCGGACATTTTGTCTGCTCATCATCCATTTATGGCGGAACCTTTAACCTTTTTGCCGTAACGCTTCCCAAGATGGGTATTGAGGTAACCTTCGTGTCTCCCGATGCCACAGAGGAAGAGTTAAACGCAGCATTCAAGCCTAACACCAAGGCAGTTTTCGGTGAGACCATAGCAAACCCGGCCCTCACTGTTTTGGATATTGAACTTTTTGCGAAAGTTGCCCATGCTCATGGGGTACCCCTTGTTATGGACAACACCTTTGCAACTCCCGTTCACTGCAGACCCATTGAGTGGGGATGTGATATTGTTACCCATTCAACCACAAAGTACATGGATGGTCACGGCGTTGGAGTCGGCGGTGTTATCGTAGATTCAGGCAAGTTCGACTGGATGGCTCATGCAGACAAATTCCCCGGACTTTGCACACCCGATGAATCCTATCACGGAATCACCTATGCCGAGAAATTTGGCAAGGAAGGTGCTTTCATCACCAAGTGTACAGCACAGCTTATGAGAGATCTGGGATGCATCCAGAGCCCTCAGAATGCTTTCTATCTTAACCTTGGACTTGAGTCACTTCATGTAAGAATGGCTCGCCACGCAGCCAACGGACAGGCGATAGCAGAATTCCTTAAGGCTCGCCCCGAGGTAGAGACAGTTACATATTCAGGACTTCCCACAGACAAGTACTACGAGAGAGCAAAGAAGTATCTTCCTAAGGGAGGATGCGGCGTAGTATCCTTTGAGCTTAAGGGAGGAAGACCTGCAGCAGAAGCCTTCATGAAGGGACTTAAGCTTATTGCCATCGAGACACACGTTGCCGATGCAAGAAGCTGCTGCTTGAATCCTGCCACATCTACACACCGTCAGCTTACAGACGAACAGCTTCGTGATGCAGGAATCCCCGCAGGACTTATCAGACTTTCCTGCGGCCTTGAAGATCCTCAGGATTTGATTGATGATCTTACCCAGGCATTCGCAAATATGTAGGTGCAAAATGGGGACAGGCCCAAATTGCACATAAGTATAAAAATTTTATAAAATATATTGAAGGCAGGTTAACAAACCTGCCTTCTTTTTGTTATGATACACATAGGAGTGATTCGGACTATGGATAAGAACGAAATCTACAGAATTTATGGCAAAGACTACAAGGAGATGACCAAGAGCCTTCTTATTGAGGCGGACCTGGCTTCCCTTATTCCTGAAAATGCAAGGATTGGCATTAAGCCTAATCTTGTTGAGCCGGTGCCGGCAGACTTCGGTGCAACTACGCACCCGGAGGTCGTTGCAGGCATAATCGAGTATCTTCATGAGAACGGCAAGAAGAATATAAAGATAATCGAAGGCTCATGGATTGGAGATAAGACCGAGGAGGCTTTCGAGTACTGCGGCTACAACACCTTATCTTCAAACTATGGAATTGAGCTGGTGGATACTCAGAAGGAGTCTTTCTTTGAAGCCGGCGAAGGCGATTTGAAGGTCAAAGTGGTCAAATGCTTACAGGATGTTGACTTCCTTATTAATGTTCCGGTTTTGAAGGGACATTGCCAGACCAACATAACCTGCGCCTTAAAGAATATGAAGGGCCTCATTACAAATGCCGAGAAGAGGCGCTTCCATACCCTGGGACTTCACGAACCCATCGCCATTCTTAACAGCGTAATCAAGCAGGATTTTATTGTTATTGATCACATATGTGGTGATTTGGACAGTGAAGGCGGCGGTAATCCATATGTCACGGATTGCGTTATGGTGGCAAGGGATCCGGTTCTGGTGGACTCCTACGTCTGCAGACTCATGGGATATGAGTTAGAGGATGTTCCCTATATCGGCCTTTCGGAGAAACTGGGAGTAGGTTCCTCGGATCTTTCCAAACTTAAGATGAAAACCATAGGCTCAGGTGAAGCTGAGAAGGATGAGATTTTGCCAAAAAGATATGGATTATTGAAGCTTAAGGATAAGGCCACCGAAGTGGATACCTGTTCAGCCTGCTATGAAAGCCTGATAGAAGCATTCATGCGACTGGAAGATGAAGGGCTCCTTGAGAAGCTTGGTGAGAAGGTGTGCATCGGTCAGGGCTATAGAGGCAAAACCGGTGAATTGGGAGTGGGAAACTGCACAAGATTGTTTAATCACACGATTAAGGGCTGTCCTCCGGACCCCGACGACATTTACAACGGACTCAAAGCATACGTAAAGTAGAAAGGAGACACACTATGTACGATTGCATAATAATCGGTTCAGGCCCCGCAGGCCTTTCAGCAGCAGTTTACGGTAAGAGAGCAGGAATGAACATCCTTGTTATCGAGAAGCAGCCTGTCAGCGGCGGCCAGATTCTTAACACATATGAAGTAGACAATTATCTTGGACTTCCGGGAATCAGCGGATGGGACATGGGTGAGACCTTCAGGGCTCACGCAGAGAAGCTTGAAGCTCCCTTTGTTGAGGAGGAGGTTAAGAGCGTAGCCGACAGCGGAAGCGTCAAGATTGTGAAAACCGACAAGAACGAATACGAAACCAAAACAGTAATTCTTGCCACAGGTGCCCACCACGCACTTCTTGGGGTACCCGGTGAAGAGGAACTTACAGGAATGGGAGTTTCATACTGTGCTACCTGCGACGGCGCATTCTTCAGAAACAGAGTTGCCTGCGTTGTGGGCGGCGGAGACGTGGCTGTTGAGGATGCTATTTTCCTGGCAAAAGGCTGCAGCAAGGTCTACCTTATTCACAGAAGAGACGAATTAAGAGCAGCCAAGTCCCTGCAGGATTCTCTCCTTGCCCTTCCCAATGTGGAGGTTTTGTGGAGCCATGTTCCCGTGGAAATCAAAGGCGAGGACGCCGTCAAGAAGTTTGTTATTAAGGATGTCAAAACCGGCGATATCAAAGAACTTGATACCGACGCCGTATTCATCGCAGTTGGAATTCATCCGGATACCGAACTTTTCAAGGATATAGTTAAGATGGATCCCGCAGGTTACATTCTTGCGGATGAAACCTGTGCAACAAGCGCACCCGGAATCTACGCTGCAGGAGACTGCCGTAAGAAACAGCTGCGTCAGGTTATAACAGCAGTCGCAGATGGCGCAAATGCGGCCACAAGTGCCTTTAACTATATTTCTCTGTAAATTTGACAAAGGTGCTCTCAGGTGATATATTTAATAGGGTTGTAACAAATTTGTAACAAATGAATCCGAAAAGCATCACAGGAGAGTATATGAAAAAGCAATTATTGAAAACCGCATCAGGTCTGCTCCTTGCAGCAGTTGCGTTTTCTTCTTTCAATATGAGCGCCGAGGCTTCAGGACTTAACAAGGTACTTCCTTCAGGAGGAATCAACCTTACCATTTCCAACGGTAAGTCACTTGAATCCATGAAGAGTGCCGAAAATAAGGTTGAGATTGAGGAGACAATCGATCCTTTAGACCTTAAAGCAATTGACGGAGCGAAAGTCGCCGAGTCAGACAAGATTGTTTCTGAAGAAGAGGGCTTCAAGAATCTGGTTATCGCTCAGGTTGACCAGTACGTAAACATCAGGGATAAAGCTTCCATAGAAGGAAATGTTGTAGGTAAGCTCTATGACGATTCAGTGGGAGAGTTCCTCGGAGAAGAGAATGGGTGGTACCTCATTAAATCAGGTACCGTTACAGGATACGTTAAAGGTGAGTATTGTGTTACAGGTACAGATGCTGTAGACCTTGCCAAGAAGGTTGGTAAGAGACTCGCCATTGTTAAGGAGAATACGGTTAAGGTTCACGCAGAGCCCGATGCCGATTCTGAAGAGGTTTGCCTCTTCCCCTCGGGAGAACAGCTTCTTGTTCTCGACGAGGATACCAAGTGGGTTAAGATTGATATCGAGGAAGGCGCAGGATATATCGCAGCCGATTGCGTAGATCTGACCACCAAATTTGTCAAAGCGGAATCAATTGAAGAAGAACGTAAGAGAGTATTGAGAGAGCAGGCAGAGCGCCAGGCAGCAAGACAGGCAGCTGCAGCAGCCATGGCTGCAAACGGAAACTCCGCACCTGCATACACAGCTCCCAGCGTAAGCTACACAGGAGACGGAAGTCTCGGCTCAGATGTTATCGCATTTGCATTACAGTTCGTAGGTAATCCTTACGTACACGGAGGTAACAGCCTTACAGAAGGTACTGACTGTTCAGGATTTACAATGCTTGTATATGCTAACTTCGGCATCAGCCTTCCCAGAGCTTCAAGTGCTTACTCAACAGTTGGTTCTGAGGTTGAGGGTGGACTTGCCAATGCACAGCCCGGTGATATTGTCGTTTATTCAGGCCACGTTGCTTTGTATATGGGCAATAACCAGATTGTACATGCTTCTACACCTAAGGGTGGAATCAAGGTTGGCCCTGCCGACTACCGTCAGCCCATCACAGTAAGAAGAGTATTCTAATATACCCAAAAGATATTTTTAAGGCCGTGGAATATCCACGGCCTTATTTTTGTGTCTCCCTGTGGAAAACATACCGCCTGTTTTGTTGTCGCTCAATTGCGGGAACTATCTTTTGGTAATTAGGTACTACCTTTGTGCAAGATTACCAAAAGACCAAAAAACCAGTATATTTTAAAGAAATATGTAATTTTTTTTCAAAGGAGTTATCCACATAAAAATATGCCTATTTTAGGCAAAAAGGATTTATACACTAAGTTATACACATTATCCACATACCAATAGTTAGCCTGGGGATACCGATTTTATGGAAACTTGTGTGAACAATTGTTTTGTTTAGTTCTAATAAAATTGATAAAAATGGCGTAAAAATCGTAAATCGGATTGACATTTATAAATTCTTAAACTTTTATAAAATACGCCAGAATTGTTGAAAAATGTGTGCGTAACATGCTATAATGCTTATACAATATAAAACCGAAAGGGTGATGTATATGAAGTTTGTTATTATTGGAAGAAACATCGAGGTCACACCCGGTCTGAGGGACGCTGTGGAGCGTAAGATCGGCAAGTTGGAAAAGTATTTTTCGGAAGACACAGAAATTCACGTTACTTTAAGCGTAGAGAAGGAGAGGCAGAAAATCGAGGTTACCATCCCCGTCAAAGGCAATATTATCCGTTCAGAACAAAGCAGCAGTGATATGTATGTCTCCATTGACCTTGTTGAAGAGATTATAGAGAGACAGCTCAAACGTTATAAGAATAAGATCGTTGATAAGCATCAGAACGCAGCATTCTTTACAGACGCTTATCTGGATCACGATTACATGGACGAGGAGGAAATCAAGATTGTTCGTACCAAGAAGTTCGACATCAAGCCCATGTATCCTGAGGATGCATGTATCCAGATGGAACTTTTGGGACATGACTTCTTCGTTTTCATCAACGCAGAAACAGATCAGACCAACGTGGTTTACAAGAGAAAAGGTAATACCTATGGACTGATTGAACCCGACAAATAAGTTGCTACTAATGAAAAGAGGCTCCGAGCCATAGGCTCGGAACCTCTTTTTTGTATGATTAGTTTTGACCGTAGTAGGCGTTGGCACCATGCTTTCTGAAGTAGTGCTTATCCTGAAGCTCCTGGGGTGCAGGCTTTACTTCGGGATTGATTAACTCGCAGCGGAAGGCCATCTTGGCAACTTCTTCGGTGACAACTGCATTGTGGACTGCTTCGTGAGCATCCTTGCCCCATGCGAATACTCCATGATTCTTGCAGAGAACTGCGGGAACTGCAACGGGGTCCTTTTTCGTGCGGTTGAATTCATTTACGATGAGTACACCGGTGTTCTTCTCGTAGGCTTCATCGATTTCTTCCTTGGTAAGGCATCTTACACAGGGAATTTCGCCGTAGAAGTAATCTGCGTGGGTAGTGCCGTAGCAGGGGATTCCTCTGCCTGCCTGAGCCCAGCTGGTGGCGAAGGATGAATGGGTGTGTACAACACCGCCCACATCTTTGAATGCCTTGTAGATTTCCACATGGGTAGGTGTGTCGGATGAAGGTTTGTATTTTCCCTCTACTCTGTTTCCTTCAAGATTCATAACTACCATGTCGTCGGGAGTCATTTCGTCGTACTCAACTCCGCTGGGTTTGATAACAAAGAGTCCTGACTCTCTGTCGATTGCACTTACATTTCCCCAGGTAAAGGTAACGAGACCGTACTTGGGAAGTAAAATGTTTGCTTCATACACTTTTTTCTTTAATTCTTCTAACATTTTTCTCTCCTCTTCCTAGTTATTTTCAGGTGATGTTTCATTATAGTAAAGTTTAACCTGAATGCTCTGGCTGTAGTCTCCGAATGATGCACCGAAAAGCGTAAGACCGCCGCAGTTGGCAGTGTCCGTCGGAACCCTGAAGGTGAAATTGATATCGGAGTTGTAATCGATGTTCAAATCTGAAATGGTGGTCTTCGAAAGCATGTAGGTTCCGTCCATGAAGGTACCGTTATCGTTAATGATAAGGGTCTTGAGAAGACCATACTGATTAAGGAAATCCGGCCACCAGCCGGGAGAAATCATTCCCCTTCTGCTTCCGAAGTCTCCGGGACTTATCCACTTTCCAAGGGGTTTCCCGTTTATATCGAAGTAGATATCACTGGGATAATCGTCGTTAAAGCTTGGACATTCCGAGGAAATCTCAAATGAAATCTGTAATTCCACGGGAATCTGTCCGGGGCGAAGTCTGTTGGGAAAGTTATAGGTTACAAAGCCGTGATCAATCCAGAGGACATCGGCCTTGAATCTTTCGGGATAGGAAAATACTTTGGGATTGTCCAGATCACCTATGATGGCGTCCTTTGTGGACAGACCGCAGGTGGGGTGAACTTCTATGCCGGTGTAATGACCGATGGAGATTTCATCGGTGTAACAGCTTTTCTTACCGGAATCTTTGGAACTTAAAAGGTCCACAATAAGCCTTTCGTGCTTGGGACGTACAATTTTCATTATGCCCCTCTTGCCGGGAGTTGTCTGTACAGATACGAGACCTGCGGCTTCAAGCTTGGCCACATGCATGGTTATGGCGCTGTTGGTGAGATTAAGTGTCTCAGCCAGATCGTTCATACTCATATTCTCATTCTCGGTGATAAGCCTCATAATCTGCAGACGCATGGGAGCAGAGAGGGCTTTGAATACTTCCTGCGCATCGGGAAGGGACTTAAGATACAGCATCGTAAAACCTTTCTATAGTGGAATATGCTTTAAAAGTTTGAATTTTCTGATTAAATATTTAATTCAAAAATTTAATACTTCACTCAATACTTAAGATTATATAGTGGCAACCCTGGGGTGTCAAACGAAAAAAATACATTTGATGTTGCCTTTTTACGCAAAAACTAGTAAATTAGAAATTAGGCTCCCTGAGAACTGAATTACTTCACTAAATAATGAAATAAATAAAAAGGAAGAGCGATAGGTGAAATTTTACATTAACCCCAAGATTAAGAAGGGCAAGCTTCACCTTGAGGTAACAATATAGGAAATGCAGAATCAAATTTGCAAAAGATGTCTGCTTCGAGAAATGGCTGAAGCGGACATGGCCATGATTGACAAATACAAAGAAGCCATCAAGAAAAACGACCGGGTGGATGAGGCGAAGTACGAAAGCCGCCTTTCCATATGTAAGGAATGCGAGAAACTAAATGCGGGTACTTGCGCTTCCTGCGGTTGCTACGTGGAGCTTAGAGCTCTGGCGAAAATAAGCCACTGTCCCAACAACAAGTGGTAATGTACTCCCAACAAGTATAAGAGGCTTCTTTGTGTTTTCAATATAAATATTAGGAGGATATTATGGGTAACGCTAAACAATGTATCGAGAGCGGAAGAGCTGTTCTTGGCATAGAATTCGGCTCTACCAGAATTAAGGGGGTCCTTATTGACGAGAATCACAACCCCATTGCATCGGGTGACCATGAATGGGAGAACCGCCTTGAAGGTGGTGTCTGGACATATTCTTTGGATGACATCTGGGGCGGACTTACAGATTGTTATGCCAATCTCAGAAAGGACGTTTTGGAGAAATACGGCGTAGAGATTAAGAAACTTGCGGCAATTGGTTTCTCGGGCATGATGCACGGTTACATGGCATTTGACAAGTCCGGCAAGCTTCTTGCACCCTTCAGAACCTGGAGAAATACCATCACGGGTCCTGCAGCCAAGGAGCTGACCAAGTGCTTAAACTTCAACATCCCTCAGCGCTGGAGCATAGCTCATTTGTATCAGGCGATTCTTAATGATGAGGATCACGTTAAAAACATCGATTATCTCACCACCCTTGCAGGTTACATTCACTGGCAGATGACAGGTGAGAAGGTTATGGGAATCGGAGAGGCATCAGGAATGTTCCCCATCGATTCATCAATTTGTAATTATAATCAGGAGATGCTTGACAAGTTTGCATCCCTTGACAGAGTAAAGAAGTATCCCTGGGATATCAGAAAGATTCTTCCCAAGGTTCTTGTGGCAGGTGAAGCGGCAGGAACCCTTACGGCAGAAGGCGCAAAGAAGCTGGATCCTTCAGGAAACCTTGAGGCAGGTATTCCTCTTGCACCTCCCGAAGGCGATGCAGGCACCGGCATGACTGCAACCAATTCCGTTGCGGTAAGAACAGGTAACGTATCTGCGGGCACCAGCGTTTTTGCAATGGTTGTTCTTGAAAAGGACCTTAAAAAGGTACACGAGGAAATCGACCTTGTTACCACCCCCGCAGGACCTGCGGTTGCCATGGTTCACTGCAACAACTGTACTTCGGACTTAAATGCCTGGATTGGTCTCTTTAAGGAGTTCTCCGACATGTTCGGAATGAACATAAGCCTTAACGACATTTACGGAAAGCTCTACACCAACGCACTGAAAGGTGAGAAGGACTGCGGAGGACTTGTGGCTTTTAACACACTTTCCGGAGAACCCGTAATCGGCACTGACGAAGGCAGACCCATGTTTGCAAGAAAGCCCGATGCGGACATGAATCTTGCAAACTTCATGAGAACACATCTTTACGCATCCCTTGCAACCCTTAAGATCGGATGCGACATCCTCTTTAAGGAGGAGCAGGTAAAAGCCGACACAATCTACGGACACGGCGGTCTGTTTAAGACTAAGGGCGTGGGCCAGGGAATTCTTGCGGCTGCAATGAATACCCCCGTTGCCGTTATGGAGACAGCAGGAGAAGGCGGCCCCTGGGGAATGGCGGTTCTTGCTTCCTATATGGTAAACAAGGCCGATGGCGAGGCTCTTGACAAGTTCCTTTCCGACAAGGTATTCGGAGGACAGACAGGAACTGTAATGAAACCCGATCCCGAAGATGTTGCAGGTTTTGACAAGTATATTGAGACCTATGTGAAGGCAATCCCTGCACAAAAGGATATCTGTAAAGCAATTAGTATTTAACAATAGTGTATTTTTCTAGGAGGAAAAATTAATGTCTGAGATGAAAAAATATCAGTTCTGGTTTTGTACCGGATCACAGGATTTATACGGAGATGAGTGCCTCGCACATGTAGCGGCTCACTCAAAGGAAATGGTAGAAGGGCTTAACAAGTCCGGAGTACTTCCTTTCGAAATCGTCTGGAAGCCTACCCTTATTACAAATGAACTTATCAGAAAGACCTTTAACGAGGCCAATAACGATCCCAACTGTGCGGGCGTTATCACATGGATGCACACATTCTCTCCTGCAAAGAGCTGGATTCTTGGACTTCAGGAGTTCAGAAAGCCTCTCCTTCATCTCCATACTCAGTACAATGAAGAGATTCCTTATGCAACAATGGATATGGATTTCATGAATGAGAACCAGGCTGCTCACGGTGACAGAGAGTATGCTCATATCCTTTCAAGAATGAGAATCGAGAGAAAGGTTGTTGTAGGTTTCTGGAAGGATTCTGAAGTTCAGAAGAAGATAGCTTCCTGGATGCGTACAGCCATCGGTATCATGGAGTCAAGCCACATCAGAGTATGCCGTGTTGCAGACAACATGAGAAACGTAGCAGTTACAGAAGGTGATAAGGTTGAAGCTCAGCTTAAGTTTGGCTGGGAGATTGATGCTTATCCCGTTAACGAGATCGCTGAGGCGGTTGCAGCAGTTTCCGCATCAGATACCAACGCTTTGGTTGATGAGTATTACAGCAAGTACGATATTTGCCTTGAGGGCAGAGACCCTGAGGAATTCAAGAAGCATGTTGCAGTTCAGGCTCAGATTGAGATCGGTTTCGAGAGATTCTTAAAGGAGAAGAACTATCAGGCAATCGTTACACACTTTGGAGACCTTGGCGCACTTAAGCAGCTTCCCGGTCTTGCAATTCAGAGACTTATGGAGAAGGGCTATGGCTTTGGTGCAGAGGGTGACTGGAAGGTTGCAGCCATGGTTCGCCTTATGAAGATCATGAGCGCCGGCATGAAGGACGCAAAGGGTTCATCAATGCTTGAGGACTACACATACAACCTTGTAAAGGGCAAAGAGGGAATTATCCAGGCTCACATGCTTGAGGTTTGTCCTTCCATTTCAGACGGTCCCATCCAGATCAAGTGCCAGCCCCTTTCAATGGGTGACAGAGAAGATCCCGCAAGACTCGTATTCCAGTCCAAGACCGGTGCAGGTATTGCAACATCACTTATTGACCTTGGCAACAGATTCCGTCTCATCATCCAGGATGTTGAGTGTAAGAAGGTTGAGAAGCCTCTTCCCAAGCTTCCCACAGCTATTAACTTCTGGACTCCTCAGCCTGATTTCTACACAGGTACGGAAGCTTGGCTTCTTGCAGGCGGAGCTCACCATACAGCATTCTCCTATGACATCACCGCTGAGCAGATGGGTGACTGGGCAGCTGCTATGGGTATAGAGGCAGTGTTCATTGACAAGAATACAAATATAAGAGACTTCAAGAAAGACTTGATGTTAGGAGAAGTTTTTTATAGATAAAAGCTAAGAATCCATTGCCAAAAAGACGTAAGTATGTTAAAATCATGACAGACTGTTGATAAAAAAATAACAATGTTTTTATGTCACTTTAAATCAACAACAAATGGAGGAAAACAATGTCTAAGAAGGTCGTTTTGGCAGGCGCTTGCCGTACTGCAATCGGCACCATGGGCGGATCACTTTCAACTATTCCCGCCGCAGAACTCGGTGCAATCGTTATCAAGGAAGCAATTAACAGAGCAGGTATCAAACCTACAGATGTAGAACACGTATATATGGGATGCGTAATCCAGGCAGGACAGGGTCAGAACGTGGCTCGTCAGGCTTCTATTAAGGCAGGACTTCCCATTGAGGTACCCGCTGTAACCACAAACGTTGTCTGCGGTTCAGGTCTTAACTGTGTTAACCAGGCAGCTCAGATGATTATGGCAGGTGATGCAGATGTAGTTATCGCAGGTGGTATGGAGAACATGTCAATGGCTCCCTTCGCACTTCCCAATGCTCGTTACGGCTACAGAATGACATGGCCCAGCCAGAGCCAGGGTGCACTTGTTGATACCATGGTTAAGGATGCACTTTGGGATGCATTCAACGACTATCACATGATTACAACTGCTGACAATGTTGCTAAGCAGTGGAATCTTACAAGAGAAGAACTTGATGAGTTCGCACTTAAGAGCCAGCAGAAGGCTTGTGCAGCTATCGAGAACGGCGCATTCAAGAAAGAGATTGTTCCTGTAGAAATAAAGAAGAAAAAAGAAACAGTTATCTTCGATACAGATGAAGGCCCCAGAGCAGGTTCTACCATCGAGGCACTTGCTAAGCTTCGTCCTCTTAACGCAGACGGCGTAGTTACAGCAGGTAACGCATCAGGTATCAACGACGGTGCAGCAGCTATCGTTGTTATGTCTGAGGAGAAGGCTAAAGAACTTGGCGTTAAGCCCATGGCTACATTCGTAGCTGGCGCTCTTGCAGGTGTTGATCCCACAATCATGGGTATCGGACCTGTAGCAGCAACACGTAAGGCTATGGCTAAGGCTGACATGAAGATTGAAGACTTCGATATCATCGAGGCTAACGAGGCATTCGCTGCACAGTCTGTAGCAGTTGGTAAGGACCTCGGAATCGATGTTGACAAGCAGCTTAACCCCAACGGTGGTGCAATTGCTCTCGGTCACCCCGTAGGAGCTTCAGGAGCACGTATCCTTGTAACACTTCTCCATGAGATGGAAGCAAAGGATGCCAAGACCGGTCTTGCTACACTTTGTATCGGCGGCGGTATGGGATGTGCAACCATCGTTAAGAGAGACTAATTTAAATACTTAGTAAATAACCGTATCCGAACGGCTTATGGCTGTTCGGATATTGGTGCGTTTAGAGAAAGGAGAAAAATATGGAGTTTGTTTTATACGAACAAAAGGGTGCAGTGGGCATCATCACCATCAACAGAGAGAAAGCCCTTAATGCACTTAACTCACAGGTGTTGGAGGAACTTGAGAAGACATTCGACGCAGTCGATCTTGATAATGTTCGCTGCCTGATCTTAACAGGCGCAGGCGAGAAGTCCTTCGTTGCAGGTGCTGACATCGGAGAGATGAGCACACTTACAAAGAAGGAGGCAGAGGCTTTCGGTAAGAAAGGAAACGATGTATTCCGTAAGATTGAGACATTCCCCATCCCCGTAATTGCAGCAGTTAACGGCTTTGCACTTGGCGGCGGATGTGAGATTTCCATGAGCTGTGACATCAGAATCTGTTCTGATAACGCAGTATTCGGTCAGCCTGAGGTTGGTCTTGGAATTACTCCCGGATTCGGCGGAACCCAGAGACTTGCAAGACTTGTTAGCCCCGGAATGGCTAAGCAGTTAATCTACACAGCAAGAAATATCAAAGCGGCAGAAGCTTACAGAATCGGTCTTGTTAACCAGGTTGTATCAGCTGAAGTTAATGAGGCAGGTGAAGTTACAGTATCTGCAAAAGATGCCCTCATGGCAGCAGCAGAGAAGATGGCAGCAGGCATTGCAGCACAGGCTCCCATCGCTGTTCGTAACTCCAAGAAGGCAATTAACGATGGCCTTCAGGTAGATATGGACAAGGCAATCGTAATCGAGGAGAAGCTCTTCGGTGACTGCTTCGAGACAGAGGATCAGCAGGCTGGTATGGGCAACTTCCTTGAGAAGGATAAAGAGAAAAAATTAAAGGTTGTACCTTTCAAAAACCGTTAATAATAAATCATAGGAGGAAAACAAATGAAGGTTGGTATTATCGGTGCCGGCACAATGGGCCAGGGCATAGCAAAAGCATTCGCACAGATTGACGGCTACACAGTAGCTCTTTGCGATATTAAACAGGAATGGGC
>CAMVID010000011.1:0-96338 GCA_947167445.1 uncultured Lachnospiraceae bacterium | reverse complement strand
TATCTCAATCGCCTGACGGCGAAGCTTTCCGGGAAAAAGGTATATGCCGGTCCCGGTGAGGCAACAGCCATAGGAAATGCAATGGCTCAGATGCTGAGGGCCAAAGAGTTTTCGGATTTAAATGAAGCCAGGGAATGTGTATATAAATCCTTTGACATAAAAGAGTACTTGCCGGAATAAAGGAGGAAAAATCATGGCAAAAGAAAGAGTTATTCAGTTCGGAGAGGGCGGATTTTTACGAGGATTCGTTGATTACTTCCTATACAAGCTAAATGAGAAAGGGGTTTGGGAAGGAAAGGTTGTAATTGTGCAGCCCATTGAAAAAGGCATGTGCGACATGCTTATGCAGCAAAACTGTGAGTACAATCTCTATCTTCGTGGAATCGAAAAGGGAGAGGTTGTAAACGAGAGAACACACATAGACGTTATATCAAGATGCGTTAACCCATATACAGAAAATGATGAGTATATGAAACTGGCTGAGAACCCGGATTTCAGATTCATTGTTTCCAACACCACGGAGGCGGGAATTGAGTATCTGGGCACTGAAAAACTTGAGGATAAACCGGCCAAGTCCTATCCCGCAAAACTTACCCAGCTTCTTTATAAGAGGTTTACATTGGGCTTGTCTGGTTTTATTCTGCTTCCTTGTGAGCTTATAGATGACAACGGTGACAATCTCAAGAAGTGCGTATTAAAGTACGCAGAGCTTTGGAAGCTTGGGGATGATTTCGTTCGTTGGATAAATGAGGAAAATGATTTTTGCAATACATTGGTGGACAGAATTGTTACGGGCTACCCGAAGGATGAGGCTGAAAAGCTCTGGGAGGAAATTGGTTACAGAGATAACCTCCTTGATACTGCGGAGATTTTCCACCTTTGGGTAATAGGGGGTCACCACGAGGACGAGCTTCCCTTTAACAAGGCGGGCTACAACATTGTGTGGACCGATGACGTGAAGCCTTACAAGAGAAGAAAGGTACGTATCCTTAACGGAGGCCACACCTCCATGGTGCTTGGTGCATATCTTTACGGACTTACCACCGTGGGAGAGTGCCTTAAGGATGAGACTGTATCAGCCTTCTTGAAGAAATGTATTTTTGATGAGATTATCCCTACTCTTGGAAATACTCAGACGGATATTGACTTTGGTAATGCTGTTCTGGAGAGATTCTCCAATCCCTTCATCAAGCATCAGCTTCTTTCCATCGCGTTAAACTCCGTATCAAAGTTCCAGGTAAGGGTGCTGCCCACAATTCTGGAGTATAAAGAAAAGTTTGGAAAATATCCGAAAGCGCTCACCTTCTCGATGGCTGCACTTATTGCCTTCTACAGAACCGATAAGGCTAATGACGGTGAGGAAATCATGAAGTTTATGAAGACAGCATCTGTTTCAGAGATACTTAAGAGAGAGGACTACTGGCAGAAGGATCTGACGGATATGATTCCTCTTGTGGAAGAATACTATAACCTGATTGAAGAAAAGGGAATGGCGGAAGCTTACAAGGCGGTTTTGAATTAAGAAGAGGCGACATATGGCTGATTATATAAGAATAAACGAAGCGGACAATGTGGTAGTTGCTTTGACGGAATTAAAGAAGGGCAGGCTCCTTAAAGTGGAGGACGAGGAAATAGAGGTCCTTTCCGACGTGGACAGGGGCCACAAAGTTGCCATAAAAGATATTCCGACAGGGGGCGATGTTATCAAATACGGTTACCCCATAGGAAAAGCCACCTGCGAAATAGGAAAGGGCGAGCATGTTCATGTTCACAATCTGAAAACTGCTTTGGGTGAGGACGAGGAATATACATATAATCCTGTGGCAACCGGAAAGACCGAGGTGCAGGGCCTTCCCGATTATTTCCTTGGTTACGAAAGAAAGAACGGCAAGGTGGGTATAAGGAATAATATTTGGATAATTCCCACTGTGGGCTGTGTGACAGCCGTGGCGAGAGAGATTGCGAATTCCTGCAGGAATCTGGTGGGAGAGGGAGTAGATGAGATTGTGGCATTTTCACATCCTTACGGATGCTCCCAGCTTGGAGATGACCAGGAGAACACAAGAACCATCCTTGCAGATCTGATTAAACATCCCAATGCAGGAGGCGTGCTGGTTCTTGGACTTGGCTGCGAGAACTCCAACATACCTGTTTTGAAGGAATATCTTAAGGATATTGATGAGGACAGGGTTAGATTCCTTGTGTGCCAGGAAGCGGAAGACGAAGTTGAAGAGGGCATTAAGCTTGTGAAGGAGCTGGCCCTAAAGTGCAGCAAGGATAAGCGGACAAAGCAAAGCGTATCCAAACTGACGGTGGGACTTAAATGCGGCGGTTCGGATGGACTGTCGGGAATCACAGCCAATCCTGTGGTTGGAGCATTCTCTGACATTCTCACAGGCAAGGAGGGGACTACGATTCTTACGGAGGTTCCTGAGATGTTTGGGGCTGAGACCATTCTTATGAATCGAGCTAAAGACAAGGAGACCTTTGACAAAACTGTGAAGCTTATCAAGGATTTCAAGGACTACTTCAGAGCCCACGGCCAGACCATTTACGAGAATCCCTCCCCCGGAAATAAGGCGGGAGGAATATCAACCCTTGAGGACAAGTCCCTTGGGTGTACACAGAAAGCCGGCACTTCTACGGTGGTGGACGTATTAAACTACGGAGAAAAAGTCAAAGAGAAGGGCCTTAACCTTCTGTCTGCCCCCGGAAACGATCTGGTGGCGGCTACGGCTTTGGCTTCGGCTGATGCGCAGATTGTGCTTTTTACCACAGGAAGAGGAACGCCCTTTGCATGTCCGGTTCCTACCGTAAAGATATCAACCAACACCCCTCTGTATCTTAAGAAGCAAAACTGGATAGACTTTAACTGCGGCTCCCTTTTGGAGGATAAGGAGAAAGCAGAGCTGGCAGAGGAGCTGTATTCCATGGTTATAAGAATCGCAAACGGAGAGAGAGTTAAGAGTGAAGTTTCGGGTTATTCCGACCTGGCTATTTTCAAGCAGGGAGTAACCCTTTAAAGAAAGGACAAAGATGACTGTAAAAGAAAGATATTCGGAATCAAAAAAAGTATTTGAAGAACTTGGAATTGATGTAGATAAAGCCATAGAGAAACTGGAGAAAGTCCCCGTGAGCCTGCACTGCTGGCAGGGTGATGATGTAACGGGCTTCGACCAGGACGGGCCCTTGACCGGTGGAATTCAGACAACAGGAAACTATCCCGGCAAGGCAAGAACTCCTGAGGAGCTGATGCAGGATATGGAGAAGGCCATGTCCTTATGTCCCGGTAAAAAGAAGCTGAATCTCCATGCCAGCTATGCTGTTTTCGAGGACGGGGAGTTTGTAGACAGAGATAAGATTGAGCCTAAACATTTCAAGAAATGGGCAGAGTTTGCCAAGAAGCATAACATGGGCGTGGACTTTAATCCCACGTTTTTCTCACACCCCATGGCAAAGGATGGCCTGACTCTTTCAAGCCCTGACCCTGAGGTTCGGAAATTCTGGATTAATCATGGCAAAGCCTGCATTAGAATCTCGGAGTTTTTCGCAAAGGAGACGGGGATTCCCTGCGTAATGAACATCTGGATTGGAGACGGCTACAAGGACGTTCCCGCTGACAGAATGGGTCCCAGACTCAGATATAAGGAATCCATTGAAGAAATCTTAAAGGAGCCCTTTGACCCTGAACTTGTTAAGGTTACCGTGGAGTCAAAGGTTTTTGGAATCGGTGTGGAGTCATACACCGCAGGAAGTGCAGAGTTTACCCTTATGTTTGCCGCCACTCACAAGGGCTGCCTTCCTTTGATGGATAACGGACACTATCATCCCACAGAGGTGGTATCGGACAAGATTCCCGCACTTCTTGTGTATTTCCCTGAAATCGCCCTTCACATCACAAGGGGCGTCAGATGGGATTCGGACCACGTGGTAATTCTTGATGACGAAACCAAGGAGATTGCCAAGGAGATAGTCAGATGCGACGCCCTTGAAAGAGTTTATATTGCATTGGATTTCTTTGACGCAAGCATCAACAGAATCTCAGCCTGGGCAGTGGGCTTAAGAAGTCTTGAGAAAGCCCTTCTTATGGCTATGCTGACTCCCTGGTCAAAACTTAAGACTCTCCAGGATGAGAATAGATTCACAGAACTTATGTCAACCAACGAGGCAATGAAAATGCTTCCCTTCGGAGACATCTGGAACTACTACTGCGAGAAGAACGGCGTGGCAGCAGATCTGGAACTCTTCGGAGAAGTTGATAAGTATGAAAAAGAAGTGTTGTTAAAGAGAGGAAATTAATATGAAGGTGCTTGAAGCAAAGTTTGTTAAGGACTTCTGCAAAATGTGCGATGACGGCTATTCAATGGGCTGGCATGAAAGAAACGGCGGAAATCTGTCCTATAGAATTAAGCATGAGGAAGTTGAAAGTGTAAAAGAGGAACTTAATGGTCTCGGAGAGTGGAAACCTATTGGAACCACAGTGCCGAATCTTGCAGGTGAATGCTTCCTTGTGACAGGCTCCGGCAAATACTTTGCCAATGTAAAGGCAGATCCCGAAAGCAATATCGGAATTATCAGTGTTGATGATAAGGGTGAAAACTACAAGGTTTTGTGGGGCCTTAAGAATAATGCAAGACCCACAAGTGAGCTTCCCACTCACCTTATGAATCATGAGGTTAAGAAGCTTTCCACCGATGGAAAATACAGAGTGATTTACCATGCTCATCCCGTGAACCTTATTGCCCTTACATTTGTTTTGCCCCTGGAGGATAAGGTGTTTACAAGAGAACTTTGGGAGACCATGACAGAGTGTCCTGTTATTTTCCCCTCAGGTGTGGGAGTAGTGCCCTGGATGGTTCCCGGAGGCAGAGATATTGCACTTGCAACAGTTGAGAAGATGAAGGAATATGATGTGGCAGTATGGGCTCATCATGGATTATTTGCTTCAGGGGAAGATTTCGACCTTACCTTCGGACTTATGCACACGGTTGAGAAGGCTTCGGAGGTTCTTGTGAAGATTCTTTCCATGACCGATAGAAGGAGACAGACCATATCTCCTGAGGGGTTCAGAGATCTGGCAAGAGACTTCAATATAGTATTGCCTGAAAAATTCCTTAAGTAAATTTTGTTTGAAACACACCCTTTTAATAGAATTATTTGTGACAATTTCGAAGGATATAGACTGGCATGTTAGTAAAATGTATACTTCTACTCAGACAGTGGAGGTATACATTTTTCTATTTACACACTATTAAAGGGAGGTTACAAATGAAGAGAAAGTTTCTACGAATTCTGTCGGCAGCAGGGGCAGGAATGCTTGCCCTGTCCACAGTTGCCACACCACTCAAAGCTGTCGCTGCGAGTGATTTCCAAACCTTAAAGGGAAGTAATATGGTGGAGTATTACGGTGACTATGATGCCGTAGCATACCCATACGAAAGCACCGAAGCAAAGTTTACTTCCGAATCAATTCAGATTGACGGTTCCCTTGAGGACGCCTACAATGCAGCCAATGTTTCAAGAATTGATAATTTTAAGAATCAGGATGGTTATGGACTTGAACCCGGAAATCAAACCTATGGAGAGCTGAGAACTCTTTGGGATGGTCCGGTTCTCTATCTTGGAATCAGTGTCTATGATGACTGTGTGATGACAAGTGAGAACACCACAAAAGGTGGGGTAAGTAATCCTGCTGTGGCAGGAGAAAGTGTAACCACATATTGGAACTGGAACGGCTATTCTATTCCGATGACATCGACAAAGGAAACCTGCGACAGTGTAGCCATTGCAGTGGACCTTTTTAACGATCGAACCACCTATGAAACCGATACAGCTGGAATCATTGTTGTGGATGCTTTAGGTCAGGGATATTGGTATTCAAGTTCCAACATTCCTTCCCTTGGAAGCCCCTTGGGAGACCCTAGTCATCCTGAGTATATGAACATAATTAAGGGCTATGCTGCAGCTCCGATTCTGGACGCAGACGGAACCCAGATTGGTTATAACATCGAAGTCGGACTTCAGATTGAGGGTGTAAATCCACAGAACGGAACCCAGATTGGATTGGATTTAAAGATTAATGATGTTAACAACGTAGTTACGGATTATAAAATTGAAAAAGTTCCTAACCCCAAATACGTAGCTCCTGAACCTGAAGCAGAAGAAACTACGGAATCAGAGGAGGAAGAGAAGGAAGAGGACGAAGAAGAATCCGAGGAGTCTGAGGATGAATCTACTGAGGAAGAATCCGAGGAATCAGAAGATTCTGAAGAGGACGTAACCGAGGAAGAAGCCGAGGAGGAAACTGAGAAATCTGAAGAGGACGTAACCGAAGAAACTGAGGAATCAAAACAGCAGGAAGAGGATTCCTTCACAGAGACTTCAAACGTAGTTCTGGATGATGTTGATTCTGAAGAACCTGAAGAGCAGGACGAGGAAGAAGCAGAGGATGAGCCGGAAAATGAAGAGCCTGAGTTTATAGATGAAAAGACACCTATATTAGCTTTAAAGAAAAGTGCAAACATTTTCTGGAGCCATGATCAGGACAGCCTCTACACCGATTTTGACCATGAACACGCCAAGTCAGTAGACTGGGGCGTGGTAACCCTTGTGGGCAAAGAGGAAGATGACGAATTCGCATACAGCGAATACAGAATCACCAAGATTCTTGATTTCATCAATTCCGCATCCTTCCAGAAAGGCGTATATACAGAGGAGTCCCGGAAGGCACTGGATGAGGCGGTTCTTCAGGCACAGATTGTTATAAACAGCACTGTAAAAGACAAGGCTAACACCATAAGGGTGGCAGAACTTTTAGAGGAAGCCTTCGCAGGCTTAAGATGGGCAGATACAAGATATCCCGATCCTGCCGATCTGGAAAAACAGAATACTCTCCCCAACACCTATAAGTTCTTTGGAACAGACAGAGTTGTAACAAATGCAGAAGAGTGGGAAGAAAGAAGACAGGAGATACTTGACCTGGCTCAGTTCTATGAGTACGGATACAAACCTGAGTATGACAGCCTGACTGTTAAGAAGGCGGAAGCCCATAAAGCAGGGGAAACGAAGTACAGATGGAGTAACTCCCAGAGGAAATATGTTGAGGATGGTACTTATACCTCTTCGGCAGTAAGTATAACCGTTACAGTAACTGTAGGAGACAGAAGTAAGGACATCAGCTTTGATGTTAATATGCCCACGGACGCGCAGATTGAAGCCAGTGGCCATGCAGAGGAGAAACTTCCAATAGTTTTGAGCTTTGACGGAGATATTGCTTCATACACAAATGCGGGAATTGCCCTGATTAAAGTTCCTTCAGTTGTAAGCGATACCAGAACCAATGACTATGCATGGAATAAGAGAACAGGCACCTTCTATGAACTCTATCCCTATAGCCGTAACGGGGAGGAAGCTCTTAATGAAGTAAGTAACGAAATGGCTTCGGCTTGGGCGGCTTCAGTCGTAATCGATGCTTTAGAGATGATAGACGCTTCGGAAGACGAGAGCATAAACAAAGCCACAGCAGATTTGGCTGTAGATAAGCTTGCTGTAACAGGTTTCTCGATCAATGGTAAGTACGCCTTTGTTTCAGCAGTATTTGATGACAGAATAGATGTATGTATTCCCGGTGCTGCAGGCGCCACAGGCCCTTCACCCTGGAGATATGTATACAGAGGCCAGGAATATGACTGGACCGGAACAGACTATACAAACCCCAAGGTGGATTCAGAGCAGGTTGCATGGGGAACTGAGGTTATGGCCAACTCCATAAGACATAACAGAGTGCGTGAGACAGAACTCTTCCGTCACTTCCTTACACCCGGACATTTCTATGAGTTCGAGGATGGGGCTTATGGATATGGAACCAGACTTCCTTACGACCAGAACGACCTTATTGCAACCCTGGCACCAAGAGCCATTATCATTGAGAACACGGTTAACGACTATAACGACGGATGTACTTCTGACTGTCTTGGAGCAGAGATAGCAGGAAGTGTATACAGAAATCTTGGACTTGTATCAAGTGATTTGATTAAGTATAATTTGCGAAGCCTCAAAACAGGAGATCCTCACGGAAGTGATACAGCCCAGAGAGACCGTTCTGCAGAGTACCTTAACTACTTCTTCTTTGGAACGGCCATGAGTGAGGCAACCGCCAACTACTTAAGCACAGATCCTTTCAGTCTCAATATTTCAAACAATCAGACTGAAAGTCCCTATGATTACTACTGGGGAGGATTTAACACAATTACAGGCGGAACCGGCGGAGTAAACGGCAGAGATGGCTGGTATTACTACTCATTCCCTGTTATAAATCCCTCAAGCGGCCAGACCTCACAGGGAGGATCAACTCCTTCAGCTTCATCAGGGTCAGGCGAATCCGGAAGCAGCGCATCAACAACAACAGCTGCACCTGTGGCAGTTCCCATTGTTACTGTTGTTCCAAACATCCCGGTTACAGCACCTCTTGCAAACCCTGCACCTGCGGTAGCTGCAGTGATAGAAGATGAGGTTAACGAGGAACCTGCAGAAGTAACAGAGATAGAAAACGGACAGGCAGCATTATCTGATTCAGTTGAAGAAAAGACTGAAACAACGGAAGAAACCACAAAGATAGAAGAGAAAGAGGCGGCTTTGGCTGCAGCGCCCGAAGTATCTGAGACAAATTCATCCTTATGGATATGGGTAGTTATAGGTATCATAATTGTTGGAGGTGCAGTATGCGCATATTTTTATTTCACTTCGACAAAAGAAGCTAAATAGTAGTATAATTTATACTAAACAACGTAATAATTCAGAATATTAGGCGGGATAAACATGATTAAAAGAGAAGACATAAACATCAGAGACCCTTTTGTCCTTGTACACGAGGGAAAATACTACATGTACGGAACAAGAGGACCGGAGTGCTGGGGCAAGGGAACAGGCCTTGACTGCTACGTAAGTACAGATCTTGAAAACTTCGAAGGCCCTATAGAGGTATTTACACCGCCTGAGGGATTCTGGTCTGACAAGAATTACTGGGCCCCTGAGGTACATGAGTACAAGGGAGCATTCTACATGTTTGCTTCCTTTAAGGCGGACGGAGTCTGCAGGGGAACCCAGATCCTTAGGGCTGAAAGCCCTCTAGGCCCCTTTAAGGTTCACTCTGACGGACCTGTTACACCAAGAGACTGGGAATGTCTGGACGGAACTCTATACATTGAGAAATCTGACGGAAATAAGCCCTATATCGTATTCTGCCATGAGTGGGTACAGGTAACCGACGGGGAAATATGTGCCCTGGAGTTAAGCCCGGACTTAAGCAAAAGCGTCGGAACCCCCAAGCTTTTGTTCAGAGCCTCGGAAGCACCCTGGATTAAAGACATAAGAAACGGCAATTATGTAACGGACGGACCCTTCCTTCACAGGAACAGCAAGGATGAGTTAACCATGCTTTGGTCCAGCTTTTGTGAGGGAGGATATGCTCTTGCCATGGCTCATAGCAAGAGTAATACCATTGAAGGACCTTGGGTCCAGGATCCTGAACTGATTTTTGGTGAAAATGGTGGGCACGGTATGCTTTTTAAAGACCTGTCAGGGAACCTTATGGTGACCCTGCATTCACCTAACATTGATTTAAAAGAGCGTCCTGTTTTCTTCAAAATTGACAAGGACATATAAAAATCAAAGGCCCTTCTCTGCCCTCAGAGAGGGGCCTTTTTGGTAAATATAGCTTGTTTGAACGAGAAAAACGAAGTATATTTACTTATCAGAAACAATAGGTCAACAGAAAAAGGTAAATTATGATTGAAAACGACAAATTTAGGCAAGATTTTTGCGAGTTTTTCCGCAAATATTGACTTAAAGAGGATGTCAATTCTATACTAAAGTCACATCATATAGAAGGGAGATTCACTTATGAAAATGAAGCAAATTTTGGCTGTAGTTTTATCTGCAGCAATGGTGTTTGGCCTTGCAGCTTGTGGAAGCAACACAACCGCCGAGACCACAACATCAACAGAGACTGCTAGCGTTGATACAACCGCTGAGCCCACAGAAGCTCCTGAAGCGGAAGCAGCAGAAGAAGAGCATGAGCCTATCACATTGAGAATGGCTTGGTGGGGTTCACAGACCAGACATGACAGAACTGTTGCTGTTATCGAGCTTTACGAGTCTCTTCACCCTTACGTAACCATCGAGTACGAACCCATGGATTTCGATGGATACTTCAACAAACTTGCAACCTTGGTAGCATCTAATGATGTATGGGATATCTTCCAGCTCGGAAGTAACTTCCCCACATACCAGAGCAAGATCTACACACTCAACGATTTCATCGCTGACGGAACAATCGATGTATCAGGTACAAACGATGCATTCCTTCGTATCGCAGCAGACGAGAAGGGAAATCAGGTAGGTCTTTGCAGCGGTGTTAACACCTACGGTATCGCATATGATCCTGAACTCTTCAAGCAGGCAGGCGTAGCTGAGCCTACAGAGAACTGGACATGGGATGACTTCAAGAATGCATGTCTTACAATTCATGAGAAACTTGGTATTTACGGTTCATCAAAGTTTGATGACTGGCAGGCAGGCGCTTCCATGGGAATCAACCAGGAAGGCTTCGGAATCGGTTTCTTCAACAAGACAAACGACGGAATGGGATTTGACGATCCTAAGATGCTTGCAGATTACATGCAGATGAGAGCAGACCTTGTGGATGCAGGTGCATTCCCTGATCCCGGTGCTTGTAACGAAATCGCAGATATCGAGCAGGATTTCGTAGTTACAGGTGAGGCAGCAATGACATGGGTAGCTTCCAACCAGTTCGTAGCACTTAGCGAAGCAGCAGGAAGAGAGCTTAAGCTCATCAACCCTCCTCGTAAGAAAGCTGACGGCCCTGCAGGCGTATCAATTCAGTCTTCACAGATGCTTTGTGTATCACAGGATTCCAAATATCCTGAAGAAGCTGCTAAGTTCATCGAGTTCTTCCAGAGCAGCGTAGATGCAAACAAGATTCTCCTTGCTGAGCGTGGAATCCCTACTTTCACCGCAGTACGTGAGGCTCTTGCAGCAGAACTTACAGACACAGAGAAGGCTGTATACGATTACGTTGACCTTGTAGGTTCATTCGACACAGGCGGCGAGACAGTTAACCCTTCAAGCCCTGAGTGCGTAGATGCTGTTAAAGAGCAGTACAAGTACTATCTCGACAAGGTTATCTACAAAGAGATGACAGCAGAAGAAGCTGCACAGGCAGTATACGATTTCGCTGCATCACAGTTCTAATTTCCTGAAAGCATATCACAACTCGCCGTTCACCGGAATTAATTGTCCTCCGGGAGCGGCGAGATTGATGATAACTTGCTATTAATCGAAGAGGTTTTTTATGAGCAGAGCAAAAACAGACAGGATTGAAAGTGGAAGATCTCCCTGGAATCGCTTTATCTATAACGACAACACGGTGGGTTATATTTTTGCTTCTCCTTTCATTATCGGATTCCTGGCATTTACCATTATCCCCATGTTAAGTTCACTGTACTATTCATGTACCAATTTCGACTTGATCAATGAGGAAAAATGGATTGGATTTGCCAACTACATCAATCTTTTTAAAGACGAGCGTTTTCTTAATTCCCTGAAGGTAACTTTTCAGTATGTTGCCCTCTCGGTTCCCTTGAAACTGGCATTTGCACTTTTTATTGCATTTTTGCTTACCAGACCCAGCAAGATGGTAAGCTTCTACCGCTCACTTTATTACCTTCCCTCACTTATCGGCGGAAGCGTTGCGGTAGCCTTGGTTTGGAAAGAATTGTTTGCAAGGAACGGTCTTATTAACACCAACCTCAGCAAACTTGGCATAGATACGGTTAACTGGTTCGGAAACATGTCCACAGCCAAGTGGCCCATAATCATTATGACTGCATGGCAGTTTGGTTCTTCAATGCTGATCTTCGCTGCGGGACTGAAAGAGATTCCCACAAGTTACTATGAGGCGGCGGAAATTGACGGAGCCAACGGATGGCAGAAATTCTGGAAGATAACAATGCCCTGCCTTTCACCGGTAATCCTTTTTAACCTTATTATGCAGCTTATTTCAAGTTTCATGGTATTCACCCAGGCCTTTGTAATAACAGGCGGCGGACCTAACGATGCCACAATGTACTATGCACTGTACCTGTACAAGCAGGGTATCCAGAGCAGAAACATGGGATACGCCAGCGCCATGAGCTGGGTAATGCTTGTAGTTATGGGTACTGTCACAGCAATAGTATTCAAGACTTCCAAGCACTGGGTATTTAACGAAGCAGACAGTTAGGAGCAGGAGTATGAAGGTTAAGAAAACGATAGCTACAGTTATATATCACGTGTTCATAGCCGGACTGGGACTTATAATGATTTATCCTGTGTTATGGATGATTTCCGGCTCCCTGAAGAATAATCCCGAAATACTCAGCGGCTCATTAAGCCTGATACCTCCTGAATGGAGATGGGAGAATTTCGCCACCGGATGGAGAGGATTCGGACACGTAACTTTTACAACATATTTTAAGAACTCACTTATTATCACAATAGTTGCCACCCTGGGAACGGTGCTTAGTTCCGCAGTTATTGCTTACTCACTTGCAAGATGTAAGTACAGGGGACGTAAGCTCATATTCATGGTAATGATCGGCACAATGCTTTTGCCCGGTCAGGTTGTAATGATACCTCAGTATCTTATCTACAACCGAATCGGATGGGTTGGAACAATCCTTCCCCTTACAGTGCCTCATTTCTTTGGAGCCGCATTCTTCATCTACCTTATGATGCAGTTTATGGCAGGCATTCCCAGAGAGCTGGACGAAGCGGCAATCATTGACGGATGCAGCAAGTACTCGGTTTTTACAAGAGTTGTTTTCCCTCTGTTAAAACCTGCGCTGATCTCCACAATCATCATACAGTTTTACTGGAAATGGGATGATTATATGGGTCCCATGTTATACCTCGGAAAACCTGAAAAGTATACGGTATCAATAGCCGTTAAGCTTTTTGCGGACGCCACAAGTAAAACCGACTACGGCCCTATGTTTGCCATGTCAACATTATCCATGATTCCCGTATTCCTTATATTCCTGTTCTTTAACAGATATCTGGTTGAGGGTATAAGCACAAGCGGCCTGAAGGGCTAGGATAGATGATTCATAGAGAAAATCTGATTAGACAATTTAATCCCGTTTTACAGAATATCGCAGCCGACTCTCCTTTGACGGTCGGTAACGGGAGCTTTGCGTTTACGGCCGATGTTACAGGTATGCAAACTCTCTACGATATTTACTCCGATAAATGTCCTTTGCTTACAATGGCAACAGAAGCCTGGCATCGGACACCGAACAAAGAGGGGAGCTTTTACGGGCCGGAAAATATAATGATGACGGAATACCAAAGGGGCAATCGCTCCCTGAGGTATCCCGTCAAATGCTTTACGGGAAACGAAGAGGAATACAACTGGTTAAGGGAGAATCCCCACAGATACAATCTTCTTCGCCTGGGTCTAAAACTTGACGGAAGAGAGATTCTTCCGGCAGATTTATCTGATATTAATCAGACGCTGGATCTCTACACCGGAGTTCTTACAAGCAAATTCAAGTTGGATGGAAAGAGGGTAAAGGTTGAAACCGTGGCAGGCTCCGGAATGAGCGTAGCCATAAGAATTGATTCGGAAATTCTTAATGACAGGCTAACCATTGAAGCTGAGTTTCCCTATGCATCCTCTGACAAAACAGGTTCCGACTTCGGAAGCGAGGACAGGCATTCCACCCTGGTTCAGCCTATCCCCAAAGATGACAAAAAGACAGAACTCCTCCTTTTAAGGAAAATGGATGAGGTCGAAAAGTACGTTTATATCTGCGGTGAAGCGGAGGCTGAGCTGACGGATACCCATAAAGTAACCTTATCCATCCCCGAGGGAAGAAAGAAGAGCATGTCTTTTTGCATATCTTTCTTAGATGAAAGGAGGGGACCTAAGACCACCGGCTACAGACAGGCCCTCGAGCAGTCCAAGAAGCGCTTCTATGCATTCTGGAACAAGGGAGCCATGATAGACGTAAGTTCCTCCCCGGACAAGAGGGCGGCGGAGCTTCAAAGAAGAATAATCCTGTCAATGTATCTTACATTCATACAGTGCACAGGAAAACTACCTCCCCAGGAGACAGGCCTTACCTGTAACAGCTGGTACGGAAGATTTCATCTTGAAATGCACCCGATTCATGCTGCATATCTGGCCTTATACGGAAGGGGAGACTTACTTGAGAAATCCCTGGAATTCTACATGAATTCCCTTAAAGCGGCAAAGAAACTGGCTAAAGATAACGGATATGCCGGCGCCAGATGGCCCAAAATGACAAGCTACCTTGCGGACCAGGCACCTTCCCCCATAGCGCCTTTATTAATCTGGCAACAGCCCCATGTGATTTACATGCTGGAGCTTATAAGAAGAGCCAGATATTCTGAGCACAGGGCAGAAGTTCCTCTTATTTCAGAGGAGGAATTTTTGGAAAAATACAAGAATCTCATCATTGAAACAGCGGAGTTTATGGCTGATTTTGCCGAGTATGATGAGAAAAACAAAAGATATGTACTTAAGGCTCCCTTATATTCCGTACAGGAGAAGGGGAATCCCGAAGAGATATTCAATCCTCCTTTTGAGTTGGCATACTGGAGCTTTGGCCTTGAGACGGCCTACAGATGGATGGAGAAGCTGTCCGTCAAAAAAGAGAAGTGGCTGAAGGTAGCCCGTCTTATGGCAAAAGCCCCCGTTGAAGACGGCCTTTTGTCAGCCTACGAAGGATTTAAGGAAACCTATGACAAACTGAATATGGACCATCCCTCAATGCTTTTTGCCCGTGGATTTGTAGGTGCTGAAGTTAATGAGGAAGTACTTAAGGCATCGATGGAGAGGATGAAGGAAACCTGGGATTTCGACTCTCTGTGGGGATGGGATTTTGCCTTCCTTGCAATGACCTATGCCAAGCTTGGAATGTACGACGAAGCCTTCGACATGCTTTTGTATAAGACTTCAAAGAATACCTATGCGGTAAACGGAAACAACGTCCAGGGAACAAGAAAAGACCTTCCGCTCTACCTTCCCGGAAACGGCTCACTGCTTCTTGCAATGAGCGCACTTAAATCAACCGAGAAGTGGTATGTAGAAACGGAAGGAATCATGAAATATCCTTTCTAGTTCTTACTTACATCGTCGCCCTTTGATGAACGACGGCGATTGTTCTGACGATACTTGTTTCGATATTTGAGGGGAGATATTTCTCTATATGTTCTGAAGACCTTTTCAAAGTAAGTAAGGCTTTCGTATCCGCACTGCTCTGCAATATCGGTTATGGACAGACTTGTTGAGGTCAGAAGCTCCTGAGCCTTGTTTATGCGGTGGATGTTAATGTATTCATTCACGGTAAAGCTTGTAATCTCCTTAAAGATTCGGCTCAGATAACACTTATTTATGAAAAACGCATCCGCCACCGACTCGAGAGACAGAGGCTCTGTGCAGTGATTAATGATGTAGTCCGCAACGTCGTCGATCTTCTTATGTTTGGGGCTTGCGGCAGCAGCTTCCGTTGTAACGGTACTTCTGTCGCTTCTGCGCATTGCAAAGATAAGAAGGGATGCAAGCTTACTCATGACACTGAGTCGATATCCGGCCTTCTTGTGTTGAATCTCGGAGTGAATGCCAAGAAGGATGTTCTCAACGTAGGACTGTTCCCTGGGATCCAAACTCATGACTCCGGTATGTTCGTCAAAAAAAGAAGCCAGTCCTATGTCGCCGAAGGTTGAGAAGAAGCTCTTAAAGGGCTCCTCGCTGAACTCAATGAGGATTCGGTCATGATAGGGGCTTGAAGCCATACCGGTCTTGTGGATAACGTTCTTGTTTATAAATACCAGATCACCCTTCTTAATATGATAGGTTCTCTGGCCGATGAAGTAAAAACGCTCTCCCTCCACCAGGTAGTATATTTCGTATTCATCATGAAGATGCTTGGTGGGCATACTGTAATCGTAATCACGAATTACGCGGTCGATGGTAATGCCGTCGAGAGTCTCTTCAAAAAGTGTTTGACGCATATGTGATCTCCTTTACAGAAAAGTAAATTTCGTTCGAAAACACTATACATAAACCAATATAATATAAGAATATTATACTTTACCTTTAGTATAATATGCAATAGAAAATAAGTTTCGGAGGATTAAAAATGCACTACGTAAACAATAAAGCCGAAGATGTTCAGATAGCATATATAGGAGGTGGCTCCAGAGGATGGGCCTGGACATTTATGACAGACCTTGCCCTTGAGGACAGGCTTTCAGGAACCATCAGGCTTTATGACATAGATAGACATGCGGCAGAAAATAATGCAATTATCGGAAACCACTTAAGCGAAAGAAAAGAAGCTGTAGGTAAGTGGAAATATGAAGTAAAGGACTCATTAAAGAGTGCTTTGGAAGGAACCGACTTTGTGGTTATCTCCATTTTGCCCGGAACCTTTGACGAGATGGAAGTGGATGTACACATGCCGGAGCGTCTTGGCATCTATCAGTCAGTGGGTGATACAGCAGGCCCCGGAGGGATAATCAGAGCCTTACGTACACTTCCCATGTTCTCAGAGATAGCGGAAGCCATTAAGAGATACTCACCTAAGGCCTGGGTAATCAACTACACCAATCCCATGTCCTTATGTGTGAAAACCCTTTATCATGTGTTCCCTGAGATCAAAGCCTTCGGATGCTGCCATGAGGTATTCGGAACTCAGGATCTCTTAAGAAGAATACTCAAATATGAGGGATATGTTGATGAACTTGTGGACAGACACGACATTGACATAAATGTCCTCGGTATAAATCACTTTACCTGGTTTGACTATGCTTCATATAAGGGACTGGATTTATTCCCTATATATAAGAAATATATTGATAACAACTTTGAGAGAGGCTGGGAAGGCGGCGACTCCGAGCATTGGGCCAACAAGTGCTTCGTCTGCAAACACAGAGTAAAGTTTGACCTGTTTAACAAGTACGGTCTTATTGCAGCTGCCGGAGACAGACACCTTGCTGAGTTTATGCCCGGGGACACTTATCTTAAGGACCCTGAGACAGTTGAAAGCTGGGATTTCGCACTTACAAGTGTGGAATGGAGAAAGAAAGATCTTAAGGACAGACTGGAGCGTTCCGCAAGACTTGCTTCCTTCGAGGAAGAGATTGAACTTAAGCCTACGGGAGAAGAAGGAATTCTTCTTATCAAGGCTTTGTGCGGACTTGAGAGAGTAATAAGCAACGTTAATATTCCCAACACAGCAGGTCAGATTCCCAATCTTCCCAAGAGCGCTGTTGTTGAAACCAACGCCATTTTTGACAGAGATTCCATAAGACCTGTAAGTGCAGGACCTTTGCCAGAGAATATTTATGAGCTGATTATCCCCCATGTTAAGAACCATGAGAGAGTACTGGAAGCAGCATTTACATTTGATAAAGAGCTGGTAAGAGAAGCCTTTCTAAATGATCCTCTTACAAAGGGAAGAGCTTCAAAGGAAGAGATTTTCAAACTTGTGGACGATATGATAGAATCAACAAAGAAATACCTTCCTGAAGGCTGGGAAGGCAAATAAGACAAGGGAGATTTATCATGTCAAATTTATTCCTGCGCTTTCCCGGTGGAAAGATCAAGACACTTACATTAAGCTACGACGACGGAGTTGAACAGGACGAGAAGCTCATCGATATAATGGTTAAGTATGGGCTCAAGGGAACCTTTAACTTAAACAGCGGCTGCTATGCCAAGGAGGAAACGGTTTATCCTGCAGGGCAGATTCACAGAAGAATGCCAAAGAGCAAGGTGGATAAACTTTATGTTCAGAACGGAATGGAGGTTGCGGTACATGGTTACACCCATCCTTTCCTTGAACAGCTTCCTGTAAACAGAGCCACCTATGAAGTAATTCAGGATAAGATGACTCTCGAGCGGCAGTTTGGTCAGATTATCAGAGGAATGGCTTATCCTTACGGAACCTTTAATGATGAGGTTGTGGAGATAATCAAGAATGCAGGTATTGTTTACTCAAGAACCGTTATCTCATCGGAGGGCTTTGATTTACCGAAGGACTGGCTTAGACTTGAGGCCACCTGCCACCATGACAATCCCCGCCTTATGGAACTTGCGGATAAATTTGTAACATCTCATCACCCCTGCGGCTGTCCCTGGATGTTCTACCTTTGGGGCCACGCATATGAGTTTGAGGAGCATGACAACTGGAAAGTCATCGAGGAGTTTGCCAAGAAGGTTTCAGGCAAGGATGATATCTGGTATGCCACCAACATAGAAATCTATGATTATATTCATGCCTTTAATGAACTGAGATTCAATACAGACATGACAACCTGCTACAATCCCACCGTTACAGACTTGTGGTTTGAGTACAACGGAACACCATATTTTGTGAAGGGTGGAGAGACAATCCAGCTGTAAAGACAGTAAATAAAAAATGTTAGTTGACGGGAAACGCTCAAATTTCGGGACGTTTCCCGTTTTTGTTTATCGGTGTTTTGGGCATAATGCCAAAAGACCCCTTTACAAAATAACATGTTAGTGGTAGATTTTAACATAGATAGACTAGTATACAAGTAGACCAGCGATAAAAATTTAACAAAATCGCCATAAATAATTGAAAGAGTAGACAGAATGCACACTTCCGAAAGACTACCGCGAGAAACAGCCAGAGATTTTGCATTTAGAGTACTTAGAGATAACATCGTTTCACTTGATTTAAAGCCCGGAACGCTGATTTCAGAGAATGAGATTGCAATGGAATTCGGAGTCAGCAGAACGCCGGTAAGAGAGGCAATCATCGACCTGGCTAAAGCGGGGATAATTGAGATTTTACCTCAAAGAGGTTCATATGTTTCGCTGATAGATCCAAGCATGGTTGAGGAGTCCAGATTCGTAAGAAAGATTCTTGATAAAGCGGTTATCGAGCTTGCCTGCGAGATAGCTCCCAAAGATGTTATAGACGAGATAGAAGAGAACGTCCATCTTCAGGAATTCTACCTTGAGAAGGAAGATGCGGACAGAATATACATGTTAGATAACCAGTTCCACTACCTGATTTACAAGGCAGCAGGCAAAGAGACAACCTACGATATGAGCTCAACAATGATGCTTCACTTCGACAGGGTAAGAACTCTTTCGGTGGAGACGGTTAAGGACTTAAAGATAGTCAAAGATCACAGAGAAATGCTTGAAGCCATTAAGGCAGGAGATAAGGAAACCGCTGTTTTCCTGGTTGAAAAGCATTTGGGAAGATACAAGCTTGATGAAGCTCAGATGAAACAGGAACACCCTGAGTACTTTAAGTAAGGAGATACGAAAGTGGCTAAAGAGAAAGCTGTAAAAGGGGCCAAAACCCCCTTCAACAAAGTCTATTTGAAGAGATACTGGCAGTTGTATGCACTGCTGTTTCTGCCGTTACTGTATCTGATCATTTTCAAGTACTTACCCATGTGGTATGTAATGATCGCATTTAAGAAATACAGTATCGTTCAGAGTATCTGGGAAATGCCCTGGGCCAAGAACCACGGCTTTGAGTACTTCATAAAGGCATTTAAGTCCAACGACTTTATAAGAGCCTTAAAGAACACCATCACCCTGAATCTGAAGGACCTTATCTTCGGATTCCCGGTACCAATCATCTTTGCTCTGATTCTTAACGAACTCAGACTTAAGAGATTTAAGAAGACGGTACAGACCATTACCTACATGCCTCACTTCCTTTCATGGGTCATCATCTATGGTTTGGCACTGCAGCTTTTTGCTCCTTCAACCGGCTTCGTGAATCTTCTTATAAACAAGTTGGGATTTGAGTCGGTTCCTTTCCTCAATAATTCCTCTACATGGGTTAAGACCTATATAGGACTTGGCATCTGGCAGAGCTTCGGATGGAACTCAATCATTTACCTGGCAGCTATTGCAGGCGTATCCCCTGAGCTTTATGAGGCAGCCAGCGTTGACGGCGCAGGCAGATTCCAGAAGATGTGGCACATTACTTTGCCGGGAATCAAACCTACAATCGTTGTTCTTCTCATCATGGCGTTAGGAAACATCATCGGATCCGGCTTCGACAGACCTTTCGCAATGCAGAACAAACTGGTTATGGATGCTGCAGAGGTTCTTGCAACCTATGTATATAAAGTCGGTATTAAGGGACTTCAGTTCTCATTGACTACAGCTGTAGGACTGTTCCAGTCATTAGTAAACGTAATCTTCCTGCTTGGTGCGAACTTCCTGTCGCGTAAGCTGGGCGAGCGTGGTATTTGGTAGGAGGTGCATGATGGAAGAGAACAGAATGATACATTCCACCAAATCACGTATCGGTGACTGGGGATTCGTAATATTATGTGCAATAGTTGCGATTATGTGTTTGCTGCCAATGTTTAACCTGTTGGCAAGATCACTTTCCTCTACGGAATATCTTATTAAGCATGAGGTATATCTCCTTCCCAAGGGCATAAACTTCGAAGCTTATAAGACCGTACTTAAGGATCCAAAGTATTTAAGATCCTTCTTCTGGACAGCATTTTTGACAGGTGTCTGCACGATCCTGTCCTTAACAATGACAACACTTTGTGCTTATCCATTGATTTTTGAGAAGCTCAAAGGACGTCACTTTATCAACATCTTAATAACAATAACAATGTTCTTCAACGCAGGAACAATTCCCAACTATCTGCTGATGCAGAAGCTTCACCTGCTTGATAATCCTTTGGTACTTATAGTTCCCGGATGCTTAAGCGTCTACAACATGATTATCATGAGAAGCTTCTTCTACGGTATACCGGATTCCTTAAGAGAATCCGCAGAGATAGACGGAGCAAGCTTCTTTAAGATCCTTTGGGTAATATATGTTCCTCTGTCAAAGCCCGTTATGGCAACCCTTGCACTGTTCTACGCAGTAGGCCGTTGGAATGGATACTATGATGCGTTGATGTACATGAAGGATAAGAAGTATTACCCCTTGCAGCTTCTGATTTACAACATACTGAACAATATTAACTCAGTAGAAGTTGCAACACAGGAGGGATTCTCAACACCGGGACTTTCCGATTCCCTGAAAGCGGCAACCGTAATGTTCTCAACGATTCCTATCCTTTGTATCTATCCTTTCCTCCAGAAGTACTTCATCCACGGAGTAACACTTGGAGCAGTTAAGGAATAATAACGAATGACTCTTTCTAACCTAAGAAAGATCAGATATAAAAACTAAACATATTAAATGGGAGGTATGAAATGAAGAAAAAAGTTTTATCAGTTTTACTTGCATGTGCAATGACAATTTCTCTTGCAGCATGTGGTAACTCAGCTGATACTGCAGCACCTGCACCCGCTGACACAGCTTCTGAAACCAAGACAGAAGAAGCAGCTCCCGCAGAAGAAGCAGTAGAAGAAAGCGGAGCTCTTGCAGAGCTCGTTGACGGCAAATTTGCCGACACAAGACACATCACCGTTGAGATTTATGATCGTAACAATGATGGTGGTACAGATCCTACAAACAACATGTACACAGATTACATCAAGAAGGGCATGCTTGATAAGTACAACGTAGAAGTTGAGTACGTTGCAGTTCCCCGTTGGACAGAGGTTGAGGAAATCAACAACCTTCTTGCAGGCGGAACAGCTCCTGATATCTGTGTAACTTACAGCTATCCTACAGTTCTTACATATGCTAACATGGGCGGTATTGTAGACCTTAAGGATTATGCAGAAGAGTTTAAGTCAGTAACTCCCAACCTTTGGGACTTCATCGGCGAAGAAGGTATCTACTGGGATAAGGATCCCAAGACCGGTTCCCTCTGGGCAATCGAAGGTCGTCGTGTAGAGACACAGAAGAGCGTTACTTTCGTTCGTCAGGACTGGCTTGACAAGTTAGGCCTCAAGGCTCCTACAACAACTGAGGAGTTCCATGACATGCTCGTTGCTTTCAAGGATAACGCAAGTGAACTCCTTGGCGCAGACGCTTCCAAGATGGTTCCTTTCTCAATCAGCTACGATGTAGGCTGGAGAGCAACCAACCTTATTGCTTCTTTCCAGGATCCTAAGATGACTGATAAAGAGCGTTACGTAAATGGCTTCGATGACAGATACGCAACACAGAACGGAACAAAAGAGGCAGTTCAGCTTCTTAACAAGTGGTATAATGAAGGTCTTCTTTGGAAAGATTTCCCTCTTTATCCCAGCGGAGATTCAACAGAGGATGATATGATCAAAGCAGGTTATGTAGGCTGCTTCGAGCATAACTGGGACTATGTATTCAGAAACGGTGAAGATTCAATCAACTCCAACCTTAGAAGAAACGTTGGTGAGGACGCTAAGTTCGTAGCAATCGATCCCTTCGAGGATAAGAACGGCGGACACAGCAAGTGGATGTACAGCGCATTCGGAACAGACAGAAAGATCTTCTTCCCTTCAACTAACGATGAGCCTCTTGCTTCATTCCTCTATCTTGATTTCATTTCAAGCCCTGAGGTACTTAAATACCTCCAGGCAGGTGATGAAGGTGTTACACATGAGGTTCTTGAGAGCGGCGCTATCCAGCTTATCGCAGCAACAGGTGATCCTATCCAGAACTCCGGTAAGAACATCGACTACACACTTACATGTAACGGTACATGGTATGGTGATGAGAAGACAGCAGCTCTTTCACTTGCATACGGCTACGGCGATCAGGATCCCGAGCTTGTAGACGGCGCTTCAAAAGCAGCTCAGGCAGAAGGTATGTATCCTAAGAACGTTAACGTTGGTGAGATTTCTGCAGAAGCAGAAGTTGGTGATACACTTACAGCTAAGAGAGACGAGATGTTCGATAACGCTGTAGTAGCTTCTGAAGCAGACTTCGATTCCGTATGGGATAGCTACATGGCTGATTACCTCTCAGCAGGTGGCCAGGCAATTATGGATGAGCGTGCAGAGAAGTGGGCAGAGTACTTCGGTGACTCTGATATGCTTCCTTAGTTCATAGGTTGCCAAAGGGTAATTTGATTTAAGAATTGGGGCGCACTTCGAAATATGGAGAAATTTTGGAGTGCGCCCATATTTGTAAAGCACTAGAAAATAGTGGAGGCAGAATTAACGATGGAAATGACATTAAGATGGTTCGGAACCGGATTCGATACCGTAACCTTAAAGCAGATAAGACAGATACCGGGAGTTACCGGTATTATCACCACGCTTTATGATACGGAGCCCGGGGAAGTATGGAGCAGAGAACGCATACATGCATTAAAGGAAGAGGTTAGTGCGTCGGGGCTGCATATCAGCGGTATAGAGTCGGTAAACATTCACGATGCCATTAAAGTCGGAACCCCCGACAGGGATAAGTATATCGACAACTATATTGAGACCCTGGAGAATCTGGGCAAAGAAGATATTCATCTTGTTTGCTATAACTTCATGCCGGTTTTTGACTGGACCAGAACCGAGCTTGCCAGAGTTCGCCCCGATGGTTCAACAGTACTTGCCTATACTCAAAAGGCCATCGATGCTCTTAACCCTGAGACAATGTTTGAGTCAATCCAGGGCGAGGCAAACGGAGCTATTCTTCCCGGCTGGGAGCCTGAGAGAATGGCTAAGATCAAGGAACTTTTTGAAATGTATAAGGACGTGGATGACGAGAAATTATTCGCAAACCTTAAGTATTTCCTTGAGAGAATAATGCCTGTGTGTGATAAGTACGATATCAATATGGCAATTCATCCCGACGATCCCGCATGGTCGGTATTCGGACTCCCCAGAATCATCATTAATCTCGAGAACATTCAGAGAATGATGAAGATGGTGGACAACCCTCACAACGGTGTTACCTTCTGCGCAGGAAGCTACGGAACCAACAGGAAGAACGATCTTCCCACAATGATCAGAGCATTAAAGGGCAGAATTCATTTCGCGCATGTAAGAAACCTGAAGTTTAATTCTGATGATGACTTTGAGGAAGCAGCTCATCTTTCATCTGACGGAAGCTTCGACATGTACGAGATTATGAAAGCCCTTTATGATATAGATTTCAAAGGACCCATCCGTCCCGATCACGGAAGAATGATCTGGGATGAGGTAGCAATGCCGGGCTACGGTCTGTACGACAGAGCTTTAGGCGCAACATACCTTAACGGTTTATGGGAAGCAATCTGCAAATCTCAGAGGTAGAAAAATGTTTTTAACTGATGAAGGACTGAAAACTTGCGGGAAGGAGTACGAAAAAAAAGGGTATCTCCTTCCCAAATATGACAGAAACGTCATAAAATCAAATACTGATAAGAATCCTGAGTGGATTCACTTTGGAGCCGGGAACATTTTCCGTGCGTTCCAGGGCAACCTTATGGATCGCCTTCTGGAAAGCGGAAGAATGAACACCGGCCTTGTTGTATGCGAAGGTTTTGACTATGAGATAGTGGAGAAAATGTACAAACCTCACGACAACTTATCTGTTCTTGTAACTCTTCGTGCCAACGGAACCATTGAGAAGAAGGTAATCGGAAGCATTGTTACTTCCCTTGTTCTGGACAGAAACAATAAGGCAGAGTTTGAGAAGCTTGAAGCTGTTTTTGCCAACAAGTCTCTCAAAATGTGCTCATTTACAATTACCGAGAAGGGTTATGTGGTTAAGAATCCCGCCGGAGAGTTATTACCCGGTGTTAAGGCCGATATCGAAGCAGGCCCTGACTCCACAACAAGCTATATGGGCAAAATCGTATCCCTTCTCCACCACAGATATAAGTCCGGTGCCGCACCTATAGCTTTTGTTTCCATGGACAACTGTTCTCACAACGGAGACAAACTTTTTGATGCGGTTAACACATACGTGGAAGGCTGGGTAAAGGCCGGAAAAGCTGACAAGGGTTTTGCTGATTACGTAAGAGACCCGAAGAAGGTATCATTCCCCTGGTCCATGATTGACAAAATCACTCCAAGACCCGATGAAACCGTCTATGAGAACTTAAAGAAGGACGGAATAGAGGATCTGGAGCAGGTTATCACAGAGAAGAAAACCTATGTTGCACCCTTTGTAAACGCCGAGGAGACCGAGTACCTGGTTATTGAGGACTCCTTCCCTAACGGAAAACTTCCACTTAATGAGGTGGGTGTCATTTACACAGACAGGGAAACCGTTGATAAAGTCGAGAAGATGAAGGTTTGTACCTGCCTTAATCCTCTCCACACAGCTCTGGCAATCTTTGGATGTCTCCTTGGATACAAGACCATTCATGATGAGATGGATGATGAGGATTTGCGTAATCTTGTGAACCTTTTGGGTCATAAGGAAGGAATGAAGGTAGTGGTTGATCCCGGGGTTATTGCTCCCAAGGACTTCCTTGAAGCGGTGCTTACAAAGAGACTTCCCAATCCCTTTATGCCTGACACACCTCAGCGAATTGCCTGTGATACGTCTCAGAAGATTCCCATCAGATTCGGCGAGACCATCAAGGGATACAGGAAATCTCCCGAACTTACAACGGATGATTTGACTCTTATTCCTTTGGTTCTTGCAGGATATTTAAGATACTTAAAGGGAATTGACGATAAGGGTGAGAAATTTGAATTAAGCCCGGATCCCATGCTTGATGAGCTTACAAAGTTAGAGCCTTCGGAAGTTCTTAGAAAGCAGGAGATTTTTGCAAACGATCTCTTTGAAGACAATCTTGGAACCAGAATACTTGAAATATTCGAGGAATTAAATGCCGGAAACGGCTCAGTAAGAAAGGTATTACACAAATATGTACACGAAGCTATGGCTTGATTATTCAAAACAAGTAAAAGTTGATATTTTCGGAAACGCTTTGGAGTCAGGAAGCCCTTTGGTTGATAACGCCATTGTTGAACTTAGAAACTGCAAATATATGGACGGATTAAGGGTTGAACTTGAGATTTCTAAGAATCCTGAAATTTCCGAGGAAGGCTACAAGGTTTCCTTCGACTCCGGAATGGGCAAAGTTGAAGCTGTAACGGAAACCGGCCTTATATATGGAACATTTAGATTTATAAGCCTCTATAGACTTAACAAAGGCGCAAAGTTTGAAAGCCTTGAGAATCCCGCAAGCAAGCTTCGTATGCTTAATCACTGGGATAACATGGATGGCTCCATTGAGAGAGGCTATTCGGGAAACTCCTTCTTCTTCGTCGACAACGACATTGTCATAGACGAGAGAACGAGAGATTACGCGAGATTCCTTTGTTCCCTGGGCTACAACGGCGTTGTAATCAACAACGTTAACGTAAAGGATGAGGCCTGCAACTTAATTAATGAGAAATTCATTAATAAGGTAAAAAAACTTAATGATCTCTTCGTCTCCTACGGGGTAAAGATGTTCTTAAGTATTAACTATGCCGCCACAATTGAGGATGACAGCGTGGCAAGTGCAGATCCCTTAGATCCAAAGGTTATCGACTGGTGGCAGAGAAAGATTGATTATATTTACTCTGTTATTCCGGACCTTGGAGGACTTCTTGTGAAGGCTGATTCAGAGGGAAGACCCGGCCCCTTCACCTACGGCAGAAATCAGGCTGAGGGCGCAAATATGCTTGCCAAGGCCATAAAGAAACACGGCGGAATCCTTATCTGGCGCTGCTTTGTTTATAACTGTCAGCAGGATTGGAGAGACTTAAAGACCGACAGAGCCCGTGCGGCTTATGATTATTTCCACGACCTTGACGGGGCTTTCGATGACAATGTTATTCTTCAGATTAAGAACGGCCCCATGGACTTCCAGATTAGAGAACCTGTTACAGCTCTTTTTGGAAAGATGCCTAAGACCAACTCCATGATAGAGTTCCAGATTGCCCAGGAGTACACGGGCCAGCAAAGACATGTGTGCTACCTTATCCCCTGGTTTAAGGAAGTCCTTGATTTTGAGACCTATGCAAAGGGCGAAAAGCCCGACAACTCAAAGGTTGTTGACGTTGTGACAGGCAAGACCTTTGACTATAAGTTAAACGGAATGTGCGCAGTTACCAACACCGGTAACGACGAAAACTGGACAGGGCATGACCTGGCGGCAGCAAACCTTTACGGCTTCGGAAGACTTGCATTTAACCCTGAACTTTCATCCGAAGAAATTGCTGAAGAATGGATTAAACTTACCTTCGGTGATGATGAGCAGGTGGTTTCCAATATCAGAAAGATTCTTATGATGTCCTGGCCCGCTTACGAGAAATACTCGGCGCCTCTTGGAATCGGCTGGATGGTTAAGCCCGGAATACACTATGGTCCCGACCCTGACGGATATGAGTATGACAGATGGGGCACCTATCATAAGGCAACCTGCAAGACCATCGGCCTTGAGAGAAACACCACAGGTACCGGTTACACGACCCAGTACAACGAGCCCTGGGCATCACTTTATGAGAAACCTGAGACCACTCCCGATGAACTTATTCTCTTTTTCCATAAATTGCCCTATGATTATAAATTAAAGAGTGGCAAAACCATAATCCAGCACATCTACGATACTCACTTTGAGGGCGCAGAGGATGTGGAGGAGATGGCAAGACTCTGGAAGGAGCTTGAGGGCAAGATTGAACCCGCTGCCTTTAAGAGAGCAACTGACAGACTTGCCCATCAGGTAGAGCATTCAAAAGAGTGGCGTGACGTAATCAATTCATATTTTTACAGAAAGACCCTTATTGAAGACGAAAAGGGCAGGGAGCTTTACTAATGAAATTATCGAGCTTAATATCCGAGGGAATGGTCCTCCAAAGAGAAACCGCAAATATAATTTGGGGTAAGGAAGCAAAGGGTAACGTTACAGTTTCCCTTTCAGACGGAACAAAGGAACTTGCGAAGGTTCAGGGCACTGCCTCGGATGATGGCTCATTTGAATTACAGCTGCCGGAAATGAAAGCCGGAGGCCCCTATGTTTTGGAAATTAAAGATGATTTGTCAAGAATCGTCCTTAATGAAGTGTGTGTGGGCGACGTGTTCCTGCTTGCAGGCCAATCCAACATGGAGATTCCTGTAAGCAGGACTCTCGACCTGGAAAGAAAAACAGTGTCGAAGATACACAACGAACTCATAAGACACTTCGAGGTTCCCAAAACTCCAAGATTTGACGGTCCCACAGAGGACATTTACGAAGGAACCTGGAAGAAGGCTACACAGGAGAATCTATATCCTTTCTCTGCAGTAGGCTTCTTTTTTGCGGAACTTGTTAATAAGAATCAGGGAGTTCCCGTTGGTCTTATTCAGACTGCAGTGGGAGGAATTCAGATTGAGGCCTTAATCCCTGAGGATAAGCTTCTAAAGGAGGGAGAGCGCCTTATTAAGGAAGCGGTGGCAAGAGGTGAGAACCCTGACACTGACGATTTGGTATTTCCCAATCA
Organism: uncultured Lachnospiraceae bacterium; assembly: GCA_947167445.1. Classification (GTDB taxonomy): domain Bacteria; phylum Bacillota; class Clostridia; order Lachnospirales; family Lachnospiraceae; genus G11. The sequence goes on along the minus strand of CAMVID010000011.1, from coordinate 67,951 downwards.
CTACGGAAAATTCAGTTATAAGAAGCTTATCGAGTTTGATAAAGATGAAGAGAAGGTCAAAGCAAGAATCGCCGAAGACGAGAGAAGAACCGCAGAACATCTTAAAAAAATCGACGAGGGCGATATAGGAGTAAAAGCTGATTTTACAAAAAGAACAACCTTGTTTGATGAGGGAGAAACCCCTGAATATATAAGCGTTCCCGGCAGATGGGAGAATCTTAAGGAGAACGGATTCCTAGAGAATTTAAGGGGAAGCGTCTGGGTTCTTAAGAGATTCGAAGTGCCGGATGAATATGTGGGAAAGGAAGCAAGACTGGTTCTCGGAACCATAATCGATGCGGACGAAACCTACATAAACGGCGTGGAAATCGGGCGAACCGAGTACCGTTATCCTCCAAGAAGATATCCGATTCCGGCGGGGATTCTTAAGAAACAGAATACCCTGGTTGTGAGAATTAAGATTTTTGCAAGGGCGGGGGGCTTTGTGGATGCAATGCCCTACTACGTGGATCTTTTGGATGATCACTTCATTCCCCTCGTGGGCAAGTATGAATTCAAGGTGGGAGTCAATGTGAACCCCAATCCCGATAAGGCGGAAAATTTCCCGGATGGAACATTTTTCATGTTCAGGCCCTGCGGAATGTACAACAACATGATTCATCCTCTTCGCAGAATGAGCCTAAAAGGAATGTTGTTTTATCAGGGCGAATCGAATACAATGTACTATAACGAGTACGACAGTCTGATGAGATTAATGGCTTCGTCCATCAGAGAGTGCTTTAATAATCCGCAACTTAAGATGGCTTTCGTGGAGCTTCCCTATTATGGGGAAGAGGACGATGAAAGAGGCAGTGGAAACTGGGACAAACTGAGACTTGCGCAGGAGAAAGCCCGTGATATTCCACACTCCGTCCTTGTGGACATATATGATCTGGGCTTCAGATACGAACTTCATCCTCAGAACAAACGGGCAGTTGCGGAAAGATTGTACAGGGAGTTTTCTAAACTTCTGTACTCTTAAGAAGAAGGAGGAGAGCATGTCTAAACTTGAACAGGATGCAAGAGAACTTGTGTCCAAAATGACTATTGAAGAAGTTGCCAAGCAGCTCAAGTATGACGCTGAGGCAATTGACAGGCTGGGCGTTCCTGCTTATAACTGGTGGAACGAAGCATTACACGGCGTAGCCAGAGCGGGAGTTGCCACGGTATTCCCTCAGGCAATTGCCCTTGCGGCTATGTTTGACGACGAGTTTCTTACAAAGATTGCTCAGGTAATCGCCACAGAAGCGCGTGCAAAATACAACGAAATCTCCGATATCGGAGACAGGGACATCTACAAAGGTCTTACAATGTGGTCCCCCAACATCAACATCTTCAGAGATCAGAGGTGGGGAAGAGGACACGAGACCTATGGTGAAGATCCTTATCTTACATCAAGACTGGGAGTTGCTTTCATTAAGGGACTTCAGGGCCTTGAGAACTATCCCGAGTGCGACACCTTAAAGGTTGCCGCCTGTGCTAAGCACTTTGCGGTTCACTCAGGTCCCGAGGGCGAGAGACATCACTTTAATGCCAAGGCAAGCGCAAAGGATATGGAGGAGACCTATCTTCCCGCTTTTGAGGCTGCCGTCAAAGAGGGTAAGGTTGAGGCAGTCATGGGCGCTTACAATCGTACCAACGATGAGCCCTGCTGTGGTTCCGAAACCCTTATAAAGAAACTTCTTCGTGGCAAATGGGGCTTTAACGGTCACTTCGTTTCCGACTGTTGGGCTATAAGAGACTTCCATGAGAATCACAAGATAACCAATTCTCCCGCAGAGTCTGCAGCCATGGCTTTAAAGGCAGGCTGTGACCTTAACTGCGGAAATACATACCTTTGCATTCTGGGCGCTTTGAAGGACAAACTCATCACAGAAGATCAGATGAGAGAAGCCTGCGTAAGACTTATGAAGACCAGAATGAAGCTGGGAATTCTGCCCAGAAGCGAAGATGAAGCAGTTAAGAAGACCTCAGTTTACGATAAGATTTCTTATCTTGAAAACGATACTCCCGAGAACAATGCAGTTTCTCTTGAGGCTTCAAGAAAGTCCATCGTTCTTCTTGAGAACAACGGTGTGCTTCCTTTGAAGGAGGGCGAATACAAGACCATCGGTGTTGTAGGTCCCACATCCAATCTTCGAAGCGTTCTTGAGGGTAACTACTTCGGAACAGCTTCAACCTATGTAACAAACCTTGAGGGAATCAAGGCAGCAACAAAGGCAAGAGTTCTTTGCTCAGACGGTGCGCACCTTTATCAGGATTCCTTCAGTAACCTTGCAAAGAAAGATGACAGAATGGCTGAGGCCATTGCTGTTACCAGAAATTCTGATATTACAATTCTCTGCCTTGGTCTTGATGCAATGATTGAGGGAGAAGAGGGTGATACAGGAAACATGTTTGCTTCCGGAGATAAGATGTCACTTAATCTTCCCGAGTCTCAGTTAAGACTTGCAAACAATGTAATCAAGACAGCCAAAGAGTATGGCAAGAAGATTGTGGTTGTACTTAATGCCGGTTCAGCCATCGACCTTTCCTTCTTAAAGGGAGATGTAGATGCCATTGTAGATTGCTGGTATTCAGGTGAATTCGGCGGAACTGCTCTGGCAGAGGTTCTCTTTGGTAAGGTTAACCCTTCCGGAAAACTTCCCATAACCTTCTATAGGGATGGTGAGCAGCCTGAGTTCACAGACTACTCAATGAAGAACAGAACCTACAGATACTACAAGGGTGAAGCTCTTTATCCTTTCGGCTACGGCTTAAGCTACACTAAGTTTGACTATGACCTTTCGGGTAAAGTAACAGGAAGTGTGGATGACTCCGACTACATGGCTCTTCAGAAAGCAGCCGTGACTCTTGAGGTTACAGTTAAGAACTCCGGCGATTATGACGGAGATGAGGTTGTTCTTGCATACGTTGACAAGTGTCCTTCCGACAAGGGCATCGATGCCGACAACCAGCCCATCAAGAGCTTATGTGCATTCAAGAGAGTATCCCTTAAGAAGGGTGAAAGCAAGAAAGTGAGCCTTGAAATAACAGGCCACAGCTTAACCACCGTTCTTGATGACGGTACGAGAAAGTTCCTCCCCGGAAAGTACATTTTCACGGTTGGAGACAAGAAATTGGAACTTGAAGTATAAAAAACAACGAATATTTTTGAAAGGCTCCGCCGGTTTGGCGGAGCCTTTTTGACATCCTGCACAAAGAAATGGACAAAAAAGTCAAATTTATGAACAAGAAGTAAAAAAAGTGCTAACAAAAAGTAAAATATATACATTCAATCGATTAAGTAAATATTGTAAATTGATGGTAGCGAATTGAATTGATATAGGAAAAGAAGGCTCAAAAATAATGAAAAGAGTACGAGTAGTTACTTCTTGTCTGACAATAGTTCTTGCTTTAATGTTCCTTATGGGATGCGGAGCCAAGACAGAAAGATGGGCATACAACCACGAACCTGAGAAAGAGATTCTGGCTCTTTCGGACAATGGCAAGGCTGTTTACAAAGAAGAGAGCTACACTTTCACCAAAGATGACAAATACATTCATCTTAAGACGAGTTCCGGAGTGGAAACCGATTTAAGATATTTTGATACAAAAGACGGAATGACAGTTTATGAGACCTCAACCTACAAGTTAAAGGGTGAGGGATCCGAGGACGGAGTAGTAGGACATTGGGAACAGGATAACGGCTGGGTATTTGAATTCACCGCCGAGGGAGTTTTCAACGAAGACAATTTCTTCTCCGGACATTATTCCGTAAACGAAGCTGATAACTCAATCAAGCTTATGTATGACGAGCCCATAGAGGACGCCATTCTCTACTTCGAGAGATCAGGCGATGAGCTCACCATCGAATATCCCTGGCCCATGGTACCGGTACAGGATGCAAAATAGGTCATTAGCGATTAACCGCTTAATGATAGAGAGAGGGCAATTTGCCTAACACAAATTTCTTAAGGAGGTATTTTATTATGAAAATGAAACGCTTAGTTTCAACTCTCTTAGCAGGCGCTATGGCTTTGTCATTAGTTGCTTGTGGTGCTACAGAAGCTCCCGCAGCTACAACTGAAGCTCCCGCTGCTGAGACCAAGACTGAGGAAGCTGCTCCTGCTCCCGCTGATACAACAGCAGAGGCTACAACTTCTGATGCCATCACACTTGATATGTGGTGTATCGCTACAGAGTCTGACTCAAACCGTCACGCTTATGAAGCTGCTATCGCTGATATGCAGGCTGCATATCCTGACATTACTTTCAACTGGGAAGCATTTGAGAACCAGTCCTACAAGACCAAGATCAAAGCTGCTGTTTCAGCTGACGAACTTCCTGACATCTTCTTCACATGGTCATGTGCATTCCTTGGTGACTTCGTAGAAGCAGGTAAGGTTTACTGCCTCGATGACGAGTACCAGAACTGGAAAGATGAGCTTCCTGAAGTTATGCTTGGTAACACAACATACGACGGAAAGCACTACGGCGTTCCTACAACAATGAACATCGTTGGTCTCTTCGCTAACATGGATCTTCTTAAAGAAGTTGGTTACGATGATGTTCCCGGAACATACGAAGACTTCCTTGCTTGCTGTGATGCCCTTAAGGCTAAAGGAATCATTCCTTTCGGTTGTGCAGGAAAAGAGACATGGTGTGTAACTGAGTACCTTGAGTCTGTAATCGAGAAATCTATCGGTGCTGACGAACTCAACGACATCTTCCTTGGAAAAGCTACATGGAACAACGAAGGCGTTGCTACTGCAGTTGATACATTCCAGGAACTCGTTACTAACGGTTACTTCGATCCCGCAGGTGTTGGTCTTACAAACGACGAAGTAAAGGCTAACTTCATGGCTGGTAAGTACGCATTCTACATGAATGGTACATGGAACTGTGCTGACTTCGCTGCAAACGAAGAGTTCTTCCCCAAGGTAAAGGTTGCTGAATTCCCCGTTGTTGATTCTGCAAAGGGTAAACTCGGCCAGCTTATTGGTGGACCTTCTGATACACTTGCTGTAGCTGCTTCTTCACCTAATGCTGAGAAGGCTGCTGCATACGCTATGGAACTTGGTAAGCTCATCTGCCATTATGGTTACCTTGATGGTTGTGGACTTCCCGCTTGGATCCCTTACGGCGACACAAGTTCAGTTAACGGCTTAACACAGGCTGTTTCTGAGATCTGTGCAAATGCAGATTCTTACGTTCTCTTTGGTGATACAGCTATGAACGCTGATGACGCTCAGACATACCTTTCATATGTTGACCAGGTTTATGGTTGCCAGGTTGATGGTGCAGGCTTCATCGCAGGACTTGCTGCAGACATCAGATAGTCTAAAGACTAAAATGTAATGACAGTTCAGACCCTTCATAAGCCTCCCTTAGGGGAGGCAGAAGGGTCAACTTATTTCGGAAGGTTATACAAATGGCTAAGAACAAAACTATGAATCATAAAAGTGCAACTAATTGGAAAAAGGGAGTTACAATCTTTCTTTTTCTTCTGCCTGCATTACTTTTGTTTATAAGTGTCCTGATTGCGCCCATTGCCGTATCTATATACAGAAGCTTGCAGGATTGGAACGGCTTTTCTGAGGGAACATTCATAGGGCTTAAAAACTATAAGGAATTGTTTACGAACGGTTCCATCAAATTTATGGTAGCGTTGAAGAACTCCATGATTCTGGCTTTCTTCTCTGTATTTGTTCAGCTACCTCTTTCACTGCTTCTTGCACTCCTTCTTGGAAGGAAGATCAAAGGTGAGAGATTTTTCCTCTCCGTATATTTCATGCCGGTGCTGATCTCTACAGTAGTTATAGGTCAGTTGTGGCTTAAAATATACAATCCCGACTACGGCCTTTTGAACAGAATGCTTGATGCTCTTAATTTATCAAGCTGGAAACACGTGTGGGTCGGAGAAGTAGGATATGCCCTGGGTGCTATCCTGGTGCCTACAATCTGGCAGTATGTCGGTTACCACATGCTTCTTATGTACGCCGGAGTTAAAGGTGTTAACCCGGATCTTCGAGAAGCGGCCATGCTTGACGGTGCAACAAACTGGCAGGTAGACAGATATGTTGTTATCCCTATTATTAAACCTATCATCAAGGTCAGTGTTATCTTCGCTGTAACAGGTTCTTTGAAGACATACGACTTGGTACGAATTCTGACGGAGGGCGGACCCTTCCAGACAACAGAGGTACCCAGTACCTTGCTGGAAAACATGCTTTTCCTTAGAAACAGATACGGAATGGGAAGTACTATTTCGGTTATGCTGATAGTTCTTTGTTTCGCATTTGCCCTGTTAATTAGTGCAGCATTTAAGGAGAAGGACAACTAGTTATGGAAGATACAAACAAGAAAACGAAAAAGAACGATTCCTCGAAGATTCAGTTCGAAGAGGAACGATATACAATAAAGAAAACAAATCCTGCCGTTAAGGTTGTGATCTTTGTTTTCCTGGGAATCTGGGCATTTGTAAATCTGTTCCCGATTTACTTTATGTTCACATTCTCTCTCAAATCAAACGAAGAGATTTTTGGTAAAAACGTAATCGGTCTCCCCAATGAGTGGCTTTGGTCCAACTACGCCGCTGCCATGAAGACGGGAAACATGGGATTATATTTCTTAAACAGTGTTCTGGTTACGGTAGCTGCCACAGCCATTACGGTTATTGCAGCAATGATGGCAACCTATGCAATTACAAGAATCAAATGGAAACTGAGTTCAACCACAAACTCATTCTTCATGCTGGGACTTACAATTCCCCTTCAGGCTTCCATCGTTCCTGTATATGTACTTTTGTCAAATGTGGCTAAGAAGCCTGTAATCGGTGGAATATTCGGTATAAATACCTACGCTTCGCTGATTATTCCTTACGCAGCATTTACTCTTGCAATGGCAATCCTCATCAGTACCGGTTTCATGGTTGAGATTCCCTACGATTTGGACGAGGCAGCAAGAATTGACGGATGCGGACTTTGGGGAACATTCTTCAAGATTATCGTACCCCTTATGAAGCCTGCTCTTTCCACCATCGGCGTTTATTCATACCTTCAGTGCTGGAACGAGTTCATGTTCGCAAACGTATTTATATCCGATTCGGTGCACAGAACATTGCCGGTAGGTATCAAGGCCCTTTCGGGTCAGCATACCACCAACTGGGGACCTATCGGAGCGGCACTTTGTATCGCAACATTCCCTACACTTCTTGTTTATGTATTCTTAAGCAAGAGAATTCAGGAAAGCTTCATCGCCGGTGCCGTAAAGGGTTAATAAAATATGTAAAACACGCAGGTTTGGCAGTTTGCCAAACCTGTTTTTTATGTTATCTTTAATATGAGAATTTAATTGAGCTGTGGGGTTACAAATGGTTAATAAATCAGGGTCTGAAAGAAGACAGAAGAAAAAGAATAACACCCTCTCAACCAGAATCAACAGGGTAGTACTGACGATTCTTATTTTGATTATTATTTCTTTCCTTGTATCCATATACATTATTACCGAAAGGGAGAGGAAAGAATATGAGATAAGAGAGGCCGAAAACACCATAAAGACCCTCTCAAGCAACATTAATTCCGAGCTGGAAAGCTATATGGAATTGTCCAGGCTTATCATGATGGAGGATCGCCTGGTGAAGTTTCTAAGAGCAGACGGAACCTCTGTTGATATAGGTATGATCAATGATGCCAGATACGGAATCATGGATATTTTAAATGTTACCGGAGGAGTGGATTCGGTCATTGTTATCAGGGATGACCTGATAATGGCGAGGACCAACCGATTCACATACAAGTTTGATTACAATAAACTGTCTTCCGACGAATGGAAGCAGGATATACTGGATAAAAAGGGTAAGGCAGTCATCTCCCTTAACAGCAACGGTATAGCCACAAAGCAGGATGGCAAGCCGGTTGTCACCATAGGCAGAACCGTATATGATAACGTCAATCAGAAGAAGAGGGGCGTAATGCTCATGAACATTTCAGCCAATGTTCTTGATATTATGCTCAACGAACTTCGCTATGACAATATATGTATTTTAGGCGAGGACGGCTCATATCTTGCGGGAAACCGGAGTCTTCTAAAATACTACGAAAGCTCATTTGACAGCTCCTCTGTTTACCACGAGGATATCAAAGAGAACGGTGAGAAGATAATGATATCCGGGGCAAAAGTCGAAAATACCCCCATCATTATCCTTCGGGTAAGCAACTTTGGAACCCAGGGTATTCCCTACAGCATTCTTTTCATGCTTTGCGTTCTTTTACTTATATTCCTTGTGGGGATGACCTATCTGGGAGGTTTCGTCACAAGAAACATTACAGATCCCGTGTCCCAGCTTTCGGAATCCATGGAGAGAAACAAGGCCTCGGGTGAGCTTAAGCCCATAGAGACCCATATTCCCGCGGGCGAACTGAATGAGCTGAAGGACGACTACAACAGCCTTATAGGCCACGTCAACGAACTTATCGAAACCCTTCTTGAGCAGGAGAAAACTCTTCAGAAGGCAGAGATGAGAGTCCTTCAGGAACAGATAAAGCCGCATTTCCTATATAACTCCATAGAAACAATAGGATTTCTTGCTCTTGATGCGGGAGCTGACAACGTACATGACGCGTTGGAGACCCTGGGAAGTTTTTACCGTAACTTCTTAAGCAAGGGCGGAAGGGAAATTCCCCTTTCCAGAGAAATAAGCATTGTAAAAGACTATTTATCTCTGCAGGCGCTAAGATATGGAGATATAATAAATGCAGAGTATGATATCAGTCCGGAAACCGAGACTGTGGTTGTTCCCAAGCTGATTTTGCAGCCTTTGGTGGAGAACAGTATTTATCACGGCATTCGATTGAAGGGAGAGAAGGGTCTTATAAAGATAAGCTCCTTTATGAAGGATGGAATGCTGCACCTGATAGTAAGGGATACAGGTGTGGGAATGACAGAGGGGGAGATTGAAGGTATTTTTGCAAACTCGGGCGATGACGCAGAAAGTCAGATGTCCAAAAGCTTCGGACTTAGGGGAACTATCGAGAGACTCCGGATTTATAACAATTCCGAGGATGTGGTTCGGATTCGCAGTGAGGTAGGGGAATATACCGAGATTGAATTCATGATTAAAGACAGCAGAAGTGGGGAGTAAAAGAGTATGAACAGAAAATTCAGAGTCATGGTCATTGACGATGAGGAAACAGCAAGAAAGCTTATTAAAGCCCTTGTTAACTGGGATGAGCTTGGCATGGAGGTGGTGGGTGAAGCTGCCAGCGGAATCGAAGCCATTAACATTATTGACGATCTTAAACCGGATATAGTTTTCGTAGATATCTCAATGCCTTTCATGGATGGCATTGAATTTACCAAGATTGCCACAGACAGATATCCCAACCTCATAATCATAATAATGACGGCCATAGACGAGTTTGAATATGCCAGAAAATGCGTGAGCATGCCGGTTTTTGAGTACATGCTAAAGCCCATGGTAAGGGCCGAGATAGACAATACCTTAAACAGGGCAAGAGAAAAGCTTCTTGGTGAGAAGGACTACTGGGAGGAACAAAAGAGTTCTTCCGAAGCGGAAGCTGACTCCGAGACCGACTCCATGGAGCAGATCAAGAAGTATGTGGAGGATAACTACACTGATTCCGGAATCAACCTTACCCAGGTTGCCGCGGAATTCGGGTTCAGTTCCAGCTACCTTTCAAGGAAGTTCAAGCAGGATGTGGGAATGAACTTTGTAGAGTATCTGACGGATCTTAGAATGAAGAAAGCCATTGAGCTTGCGCAGAAAAATGTGAAAATGTTTAAAACCGCATCCGAGGTGGGAATCCCGGATCCCAACTATTTTTCAAGATGTTTTAAGAAATACACCGGGAAGAGCTATTCGGATTATACAGCCAAAAAGACAGATTAGTGTAAGAGAGAAAGTTTTATGACAACAATTAAGGAGATAGCCAGACTGGCGGAAGTGTCCAGGGGAACCGTGGACAGAGTTCTCAACAACAGAGAGGGCGTCAGCGAAGAAACAGCCGAGAAGGTCAGAAAGATAGCCGAGGAGCTTGGATATAAGCCCAATAAGGTCGGCATGGCCCTGGCTGCACAAAAGAATAAGTTCCTTATAGGAATTATCGTATTCAGCCGAAAGAACGCCTTCTTTGACCAGGTTATCGAAGGCGTAAATGAGAAGGCCGATGAGCTGGCATTCTTTGGATGCTCGGTGATAATTAAGCGTGTGGCATACAATACCGCCGCCCAGCTTTCAGCTATCTGGGAATGCCTTAACGAAGGGGTTCAGGGTATAATCATCACCCCCTATAACGACACCCTTGTATGTGAGCGCTTAAACGCCCTTATAAAAGACGGAATCCCTGTTATCACCTTAAATTCAGACGCCGAGAATGTTAACAGAATAGCCTACGTGGGAAGTGACTATTATAACTCCGGAAGAGCTGCCGGTGCTTTAATGCAGTTAATGACTCATGGCGAAACCAATATAGGCGTAATTCTTGGCGACAGAAACATTCTTTGTCACTCCAGAAGAGAGGCGGGCTTCAGAAGCAAATTATCCTCTGACAAGCGATTCAAAATTGTGGATGTACAGGAGAATTTTGATGATGACCTTAAGAGTTATGAGATAGTCAGTAAGATGCTTAAGGAACATCCGGAGATAAACGGTTTGTACTTCACTGCCGCAGGTGTTTTCGGAGGCTGTAAGGCCATACAGGAGCTTGGGGAGGATCGTGACATAAAGGTTATAACCTATGATGCCGTTTCCACGACATTGGATATGCTGGATAAAGGAATTGTAACCGCCACAATCTGTCAGGAGCCTAAATGGCAGGGATCCAAATCTCTTGAGCTTATGTACAATTACCTAAGCGGAAATGAAGACGAAGAGATTAACAGCTACTACTATTCAGAACTTAACATCAAAATAAAAGAGGCACGGTAATAAAAACCGTGTCTCTTTCATTCTTATTCCAAAAGGAGTCGTATAGTCAATTAACCGATAACCTTGAAGATGGGCTTGAGTGCGGGATAAATCTGTTTAAACTTGTTGTAGCACTCATCATACTTCTTGGTAAGTTCAGGATCGGGTTCAACAGTGTCAACAACCTTAACCAGTTTCTCGGCTGCTTCCTCAACACTCTTAAACTCTCCGCAGGCTACAGCAGCAAGCATTGCTCCGCCGTATCCGGGACCTTCTTCACTTTCAATGACATCTACCTTGATTCCTAAAATGTTTGCAATCATCTTCTTCCAAAGAGGACTCTTTGCGCCACCGCCGCAAATCTTGGTTCTGTCAATCTTGATTCCCAAAGATTTGGCAACTTCAAATGAATCTCTGAGGGCAAAAGCCACACCCTCTAATATTGCCTGAGTCATATCTTCTCTTGTGGTATCCATTGTAATACCGGTAAATGTTCCCCTTGCATAAGGATCGTTAAGAGGAGAACGCTCACCCATAAGGTAAGGAAGGAAGAATACGTGGTTCTCACCAAGCTTTGTGATAGCCTTCTGCTCGTCGGCAAAGTTTGTTGTCTTAAGAATATCTTCCATCCACCACTTGTTACAGGATGCAGCTGAAAGCATACAACCCATGAGATGATAGCTTCCGTCAGCGTGTGCAAAGGAGTGAAGAGCGTTGAAGCTGTCAACTCCGAAGGTCTTGGATGAGATGAAGATTGTTCCGCTTGTTCCAAGGGAAATGTTACATCTTCCGTCACCAACGGTACCTGTTCCTACTGCAGCTGCAGCGTTGTCGCCTGCACCGGCAACAATCTTAACGGTTGTGGGAAGGCCAAGTTCAGCTGCCACGTCGGGCTTAATGGTTCCTACTGCTTCATAGCTTTCGAAGATCTTTGCAAGCTGTGATTCCTTAACATCACAGATCTCCATCATTTCCTTAGACCAGCATCTGTTCTTTACATCGAAAAGAAGCATTCCTGAAGCATCGGAAACGTCTGTGCAATGTACTCCTGAAAGCTTATATGCAAGATAGTCCTTGGGAAGCATAATCTTCTCAATCTTCTTGAAGTTTTCGGGCTCTTTGTTCTTAACCCATAAAATCTTGGGTGCTGTAAATCCGGTAAAAGCAATATTTGCTGTATACTGGGAAAGCTTATCCTTGCCGATTGTGTTGTTGAGATAATCGGTCTCTTCCGTGGTACGTCCGTCGTTCCAAAGAATAGCGGGACGAATAACGTTATCATCCTTATCAAGAATTACAAGGCCGTGCATCTGTCCGCCGAAGCTTATTCCTGCAACTTTGCTCTTGTCGCATTCGCTAAGAAGCTCTTTCAAACCTTCCATTGATCTGGAATACCAGTCTTCGGGTTTCTGCTCTGACCAGCCGGGATGAGGGAAATATAATTCGTAGTCTTTAGAAACTACTTTATGAATCTTACCCATTTCATCCATAAGTAAAAGTTTAACGGCAGATGTTCCCAAGTCGATTCCAACGTATAACATATGTACTTACCCTCCTCAAGTCGCGTATTTTCAAAGGTTCCTCGTGCTCGTGCACGAAATCTGTCTTTATCGTACTACAAACCCGCACTAAAATTCAATAATTATTTACATTTTTCCCATTTACAGTTCATATTTTTTGTGCTATAAAGGTAACAGAAGCCAAAAAACGCCCAATGTGCTCGAGCAAGTAGCCATTCGGGTTTAATAATTTAAGGAGGTATTTTATATGTCAGAGTTTTTTAAGAACATTCCTGAGATCAAGTTCGAAGGCAAGGACAGCAAGAATCCTTTCGCATTCAAATATTATGATCCCGAGAAAGTTATCATGGGTAAGAAGATGAAGGAGCACCTTCCTTTCGCTATGGCATGGTGGCACAATCTTGGAGCTACCGGCGTAGATATGTTTGGTCAGGGTACAGCCGACAAGTCCTTCGGCGCAGCTCCCGGAACCATGGAGCACGCTAAGGCTAAGGTTGATGCAGGTATCGAATTTATGAAGAAGCTTGGTATCGAGTACTACTGCTTCCATGATGTAGACCTTGTTCCCGAAGATCCTACAGATATCAATGTTACCAACGCTCGTCTTGACGAGATTTCAGATTACATCTTAGAGAAGACCAAAGGCACCAACATCAAGTGCTTATGGGGAACAGCAAACATGTTTGGTAACCCCAGATTCATGAACGGTGCAGGTTCCACAAACTCAGTAGATGTTTACTCATTCGCAGCAGCTCAGGTTAAGAAGGCTATCGACATCACCATCAAACTTGGTGGTAGAGGATATGTATTCTGGGGCGGCCGTGAAGGTTACGAGACACTTCTCAACACAGACATGAAGTTCGAGCAGGAGAACATCGCTCAGCTCATGAGAATGGCTGTTAACTACGGTAGAAGCAAAGGCTTCATGGGAGACTTCTATATCGAGCCTAAGCCGAAGGAGCCCATGAAACATCAGTATGATTTCGATGCTGCAACAGCTATCGGATTCTTAAAGCAGTACGGTCTTGATAAGGACTTCAAGATGAACATCGAGGCTAACCATGCTACACTTGCAGGTCATACCTTCCAGCACGAGTTAAGAGTATCCGCTATAAACGGCATGCTCGGTTCTGTAGATGCTAACCAGGGCGATATGCTCCTTGGATGGGATACAGATGAGTTCCCCTTCAACGTATACGATGCAACTCTTGCTATGTACGAAGTACTTAAGGGCGGCGGATTAACAGGTGGATTCAACTTTGACTCCAAGAACAGACGTCCTTCCAACACACCTGAGGATATGTTCCACGCATTCATCCTTGGTATGGATACATTCGCACTTGGCCTCATCAAGGCAGCTGAGATGATCGAGGATGGCAGAATTGACAACTTCGTTAAGGAGAAATACTCAAGCTTCTCTAACACAGAACTCGGTAAGAAGATCCGCAACAACACAGCAACTCTTGAAGAGCTTGCTGCACACGCTTGCGACATCAAGAAGCCTAACGATCCCGGTTCAGGACGTCAGGAGTACCTTGAGTCTGTAATGAACAACATTCTCTTCTCATAAGATAAGAGACTATTAGGTAGGTTTAAGGGCACGGTGATTCGTCACCGTGCCTTTTTGGTACCTTGAGAAAAATGTTGTATAATACTGATATGAAGCCGATCAACATTTACGCACTGACGAGAGTGAAGAACCCTGAGCTTTTGGGATTGATGGAGCGCCAGATGTCAGGAAGGAGCAGACATCTGACCATAAAAGAATGGGAGATTGAGGGACTGAAGACCTTCTCCGAGAAACTTGGAGAGGTGCTGCCCGATGCGTTCAAGCTCACATTCTTTTATTCCTTTACCATGCCCAAATTGGGGAAGGAGTTTGACCTTTTAAGAGTAAATGACGACTGCGTGATCAATATAGAACTAAAAAGCGGAAACGTCTCCGATGAAGCCATACTTAAGCAGCTGACCCTAAACAGATACTATCTTTCCACCCTTGGAAAGAATATGTACTCCTACCTTTACCTCAGTAACACCGACAGGCTTGTAAGGCTTTCAAGAAGTGAGAAGCTGGTGGATACCGAGTGGGAGGACCTGGCAAGAAACCTGGAGAACCAGACTGACTGCTACGAAGGAGATATAGAGGATTTGTTCAAGGAGGACAGATACCTGATCTCGCCCCTTACGGACCCTGCAAGGTTCTTGAGACAGGACTATTTCCTCACCTCCCAGCAAAGGGACATCAAAAAGCTGATTATTAAATCCATCAACAGGAATAAGGACGAAGTAACCTACCATGGCTTTACCGGTCTTCCCGGAACCGGCAAAACCATTCTTCTCTACGATCTTGCAATGCAGCTTTCCTGGGAAGAGTATGTCTGTGTATTTCATTTTGGCTCCCATGAGGCGGAGCTTGAAGAACTGGATATGCGCCTTAAGAGGGTGGATTTCTATTACTGCAAGCCGGATGAAAAGATAGAAGTTAAGAGGGAATACACAGCCATTCTTGTGGATGAAGGCCACAGACTTACCAAGGACAGGCTTGAAGATATTCTTGGTTTTTCTGAGGAGTGGAAGGCGCCGGTTATCTTTTCCTATGATCTGGAGGACTCAATAGCCCCTGAGGAGAGAAAAACCTATGGTGCTCCCCTGATCGAAGCCCTTCCGGGATACGCCGGCCACAGACTTACCAACAAAATTCGTGTAAACAGTGAATTATCCTCCTTTATTTCGGGAGTTATGTGTATAAGAGGCAGGATCCACAGAAGAGAGTACCCTTCCGTAAATGTGGCTTATGCAGAGAACACTGATGAATTGAGGCACCTTCTCACAAACTTTGAGGATGAAGGCTTCATGTTTATAAGAGATAGGAAGCTGTCCGTAGAGGATGAAGTTTTTACCGGGGTTTCAAATATGGTGGAAACATCTGCCGCCACCTGCAAGGAATTTGACAAGGTGGTGATGGTCATGGATGAAAACTTCACCTACGATAAGGAAGGATACCTTAGGACCACGGATAAAAAGGAAGGCGAAGAGGACTACAGGGTAAGGAATCTTTTTCATGGCTTAAGCAGAGCCAAAACAAGCGTGGCTCTTCTTATATATAACAACGAGGAAGTGCTGGATGTAATCCTAGCGATCCTTCAAAAGCAAAAGCCTTAAAGTGGCAAAAAACCGCGTTTCGCGGTATAATTTGTATATCTGGTGCATTTAGGGAGGTAACTATATGCAAGAAATGGAAAAACAGTTTCACCTTCAGATCAAAGAAGGAGATGTAGGAAAATATGTTATTATGGCGGGAGATCCCGGAAGAATCCCCTCAATTGCCGAGCTTTTCGATGACGCGAAGCAGGTAGCTTACAACAGAGAATATAACATCTATACAGGATATTTGTGCGGGGAGAAGGTTACGGCAATTTCCCACGGAATTGGCGGTCCTTCAACTGCCATCGCTGTGGAGGAGCTGGTTAAGTGTGGTTCCGATACATTCATTAGAACCGGTACCTGCGGAGGAATCGATCTGGATGTTAAATCCGGTGATATCGTTGTTGCCACAGGCGCCATAAGATATGAACACACAAGCCTTGAGTACGCGCCCATCGAGTATCCTGCAGTATCCGATCTTGATATTGCCATCGCTCTTAAGGAAGCATCCATTGAACTTGGAAACACAACCCACTCCGGAATAGTTCAGTGTAAGGATTCGTTCTACGGTCAGCACTCCCCTAAGGAAAGCCCCGTTTACTATGACCTTTTGCAGAAGTGGGAATCCTGGAAGAGACTTGGAGTAAAGGCTTCCGAGATGGAATCCGCTGCACTCTTTGTTATTGCCAACGCAAGAAAGTGCCGTGCGGGGGCATGCTTCCATGTAGTATGGAATCAGGAGCGTGAGGCAGCAGGCCTTGATCAGAAGATGAGTGAGGACACATCCATGTCCGTAAAGGTTGCTGTTGAGGCAATGAAGAAGATTATTATGGCCGACAAGGCAAAAAAATAAAAGCGATTAATTAAACAAGTCTACTTTTGCGTACACAAGGGTAGGCTTGATTTCATGAGGAGAAAATGAGCGATATTTATATTACGGGTCACCAGAATCCAGACTTGGACAGCGTATGCAGTGCTTACGGTTATGCGGTTTTAAAGAACCTGATTGACAAGGAAAATAATTATATTCCCGTAAGATGCGGACACCTTTCAAACTCCACAAAAAGTATCCTTCAGTCTTTAAACTTCAAGATTCCTCCTTATAAGAGAGACATATATCCAAAGGTTGAAGATGTATATCTTAAGAGTGAGGTTCCCCTTGACGCCGAAGCGCCCTTAAACGATGTGGCAGAAATATACGAGGAAACCAACCCTTCGGTTATGCCTGTTTTTAAAAACGGCGAGTTCTACGGGCTTCTCTCAGTCGATGATATTACATCCTGGGTCATGAATGAGATTTCTTCAAAGGGTAACGTGGAGAAAATTCCCGCAATAAAAGACATAATGTCGGAGCAGGAACCTCCGGTGAAGGTTAGTGATTTCTTTGAGGAGGCCAAGACAAAGCTTTCAATCTCCAAGAAGAGAGGACTTGCTGTTTATGATGACAACGGATTTGTTGGATTCGTAACAAGAAGATGTTTCCTGAAAGCCCCCAAGCACAACGTGATTCTCGTGGACCATAATGAGCAGAAGCAAAGCATCAGGGGTCTGGAGTTTGCTAATGTAGTTGAGATTATAGACCACCACAGGCTCGATGCCATGAAGACATCTCTTCCTATATTTATTGATGCCGAGCCTTTGGGAAGTACCTGCACCATAGTTTATCGCCTTTTTATCAGAAACGAATTAAGACCTGATGAGGTTACCGCAAGGGTCTTGCTTGCGGGAGTTATCGGCGATACGTTGATCTTAAAAAGCCCCACCACTACGCCTGAAGATGTGGACGCTGCAAATGCTTTAGCCAAAATCTGCGGAGTGGATCTGCAGGAATTTGGCTTGTCCATGTTTAAAAATGTGGAAGGTCTCAAAACCAGAGATCCAGAGGCCGCAATTTCTTCCGACTTTAAGAAATATACTGAGGCGGGAGTTCGAATCGGAATCGGCCAGTGCGAGGTTACAACCCTTCACGATATCGACGATTACAAAGCGGCTTATCTTAAGGGCCTTGAGAATGTCAAAACAAAGAACGGCTTAGACTGGGCAGTTCTTATGATAACTGATGTTATGAAAGAACACAGCGTACTTCTTTGCACAAGGCACAGGGCCAATAAACATTTGGAGTACGCCAATCTTGAAGAAGGAATATATGATATGCCGGGAGTAATGAGCCGTAAGAAACAGCTCCTTCCCGAGATAATTCACGCAGTAGGAATATGATCAAAATCCCGATGACTTCAAACTTTAAAAGAATAATTGCCATTCTTTCAGCCTCCATATTACTTGGGGGCTGTGCATATAATGCGGTTAGTGAAGAACCCGCCATGCCTGAGGATAAGAAGCTTGTGATATATACTTCCCACAAGGCAAATATTTATGAGCCCATCATTAAGGAGTTTGAGGAAAGAAGCGGCATATGGGTAAAGGTGGTAACGGGAGGAACCAATGAGATTCTATCAAAGGTTTCGGAGGAAGGCAGCGCCGATGCCGACATAATGTTTGGAGGCGGCGTTGACAGTCTTGAAGTTTACAAGGACTGTTTTGAACCATATGTTACTTCTCAGGAAGCAAATCTCGACAATACCTATGGTTCTCCGGAACATGCCTACACGGTTTTCTCAAAGCTTCCCATTGTCTTTATATATAATGAAAAGCTTGTTATTCAGGCGGGTAAGCCCAGAACCTGGGCAGAACTTCTGGCTTCAAGCTGGAAAGGAAAGATTGCCTTTGCCAATCCCAATCAGTCCGGAAGCTCATATACTGCCCTGGTAACTCTGATTCAGGCCACGGAAGCTGTGTATGGGGATGAGGAAGTAATAAGGAAATTTGTCAAAAATCTTGACGGAGATATTTACGGAGGCTCCGGGGATATTATAGACGCAGTTGCCTCAGGTAAAAAGCCCATCGGAATTACTCTGGAAGAAACTGCCTTAAAGCAGCTTGGCAAGAAAGCCGACATGGGAATCATTTACCCGGTTGACGGCACCACAACTGTTCCTGACGGATGCGCTATATTTAAGGATGCGCCCCACAAGGATAATGCAAAACTCTTTATGGAGTTTATCGTGGGAGATGACGTACAGCATCTTTTGGAGGAAGAACTGTACAGGAAAAGCGTAAGAAAAGATTTCAAACAAAGCATAGACGTAAAAGAAATAGAATACGACCTGAATTATGCCATAGCAAACAGAGAAAAGATTCTTTCCCTTTGGGATGAACTTACAGGGGAACAATGATATGAAGAAGATCATCAGAAAATCCTTCAAAAGAGAATTGTTCCTTGGACTCTTTCTGGTATCCCTGATTCCGGGAATAGTCATAAGCCTTCTTTTGGTCAAAGTCTTCAAATCAAGGCTTGCAAGTGACTACCAGGCTGCGTCGGCAACTCAGGTTGCCTCGGTTACAGAGGCTTTGGAGCAATACTTTAACTTAATAGACGAAACTCAGCTTGCAATAAGAAGCAACAAAAAGATAGTGGGCGGAATTTCAGAGACTGACAGCTGGCAGAAGAACAAGGCTTACACCGCTCTTTATGATGCTACGGAGAATGCCAGGAACGTGGCGAGATTCAATATTTACGATATTGAAGGAAACCTTGTATTCACCACATCAACCGAAGGCTATTCCAAATCAATTCCCACATACTGGGGAATTTTGAAGGTTTCCTTTGCTCATCCCGATGAAAGGATAATCAAGAAGGCAGTAATGAGTGATGATGAAAAAGTTGTCATTCAAATTGCCAGAGCCATCGTCTCAGGAGATGAATGTGTGGGTTTTGTAGTAACAGATGTTTTTTCATCTCACGTTGAAGAAATTCTTGCAAAAACCTATGACGAGTCATATGGAATTGCAATTCTTGATTCATTTTACGAGGATGTGTACAGCACAAGGACAGGTAAAGAAGAAGCCTTAGCGGCCCTTATAAGACAGAGGCAGTTTGACGGAGAACCCCTGAAACAGGAGAATGACGAGGTTGAGTTCTTCCTTTCAAGAATAGGAGATACGAACCTTACCCTTGTTTTGGGAAAGGAACCGGTACTTACGGATGACATCACAAGAACCATGTGGGGAGTAACGACCGTTATCATTCTTTTCTCTGTTATCCTTTGTTTCTTCGTGGCAAACATCATAAGTGACTACCTGACTTCTCCCATAATAAAGCTTTCCAAGGCCATGGAGAAGGTTAAAGGCGGAGATTTGAATGTTTCGGTTCACAGCAGCAGAATAGATGAACTGGGTCAGCTTTCGGAAGACTTTGACAAGATGACGGATGAGCTTAAGACCTATATGGAACTTCAGGTTAAGCAGCAGCAGGAAATCAACGATTCCAACATCGCAATGATGCAGGCGCAGCTTAATCCACACTTCCTATATAATACCTTAGACACCATGAAGTGGGTGGCCAAGGCAAACAACGTGCCGGATCTTGCCAAAATGTCGGCGGACCTTGCCCAGATACTTCGCCTCAGTATCTCCGAAAGAAAGTTCATAACTCTGGCGGAAGAGATGGAGATGGTGGAAAAGTACGTTGAGATTCAGCAGATAAGATTTGGTGGAAACTTCACCTTTGACGCAGAACTTCCCATGGAGCTGGAGGATTGCATAATTCCAAAACTGATTATTCAGCCCATTGTTGAAAATGCTCTTATTCATGGCTTGAAGGAACAGGAAAAAGGACATATATTTGTAAATGCCTATTCGGAATCGGGTAATCTTAAGATAGAGGTTACGGATAACGGATGCGGTATCGAAGGAGAGATACTTGAAAAGCTTAACTCAAGAGACAGAGAAAAGCTTAGAGGGCATATAGGATTTTTCAATGTAGATACCATATTAAGGCTTTACTATGGAGACAATTTCGGATTGAAGGCATGTAAGCCTGATGAGGGAGGCACGAAGGTGCTTATTACCCTACCTTTAACTAAGGAGAGAAACAATGATCAAAGTCCTCGTTGTTGATGATGAAACATTAGTCAGACAGGGAATAGTGATGGAAACCGACTGGGCGTCCCTTAACTGCACAGTTATAGCTGAAGCGGCAAACGGACTTGAGGGTCTGGAAGCCGTGAAAAAGTTTACGCCTGATTTAATAATTTGCGATATAAAGATGCCAAAGATGGACGGCCTTGAGATGTTGACTAAGCTACGGGAGTCGGGTATAAGTACTCCGGTTATATTCCTTACAGCCTATTCCGACTTCGAATATGCAAGGCAGGCCATAAAGTTAGCGGCAACGGATTATCTTTTAAAGCCCTTTGAAGACGGAGATCTTGAGAAGGCCATAACACGAATTACCTCAAGGATCACCAGAGAGAGAAAGAACTTAAGACAGATGCATGAGTCGGATGTTCTCTCGGATGAGATAATTGAGAAGAAGGGTGATAAGAGTAAATATGTTGCAGAAGCCTTAAACTACATAGCCGAGCACTACGGTGATGAGAATCTTGGAATCAAAGACGTGGCAGAGAGCATAGGTATAAGCGAAGGGCATCTGTCCCATGTGTTCAAAGCGGAAACCGATTATACGGTAAATGCCTTCATTACAAGATACAGAATTAAGGCAGCCATGAAGCTCCTTTCGGATGTAAGGTACAAGGTTTATGAAGTTGCCGAGAAGGTGGGCTATAAGGACATAACCTATTTCTCCTCAGTATTTAAGAAGATAACGGGTCTGAACCCCTCAGATTTTCAGAATAAGATCCACAATGTCTGATAGGGACATTGTGGATTTTGTATATTTTTCTTTGGATTTCTAAAGGTCTCATATGCACTTTCGCAGAATTTCACAAACAATAACAGTTTTGTCCAGTTTTTTGCCGTCAAAATCACTAATATAATCAAAGTGTAGTCCGAAAGGTATCGGACAAAACCAATAGGAGGACAGAAAATGAAAAAGAAAGTATTATCAGTTTTGCTTGCAGGCTGTATGCTTATGGGACTTGTAGCATGTGGTTCTGAGGCTCCTGCAGCATCAACAAACACAGCAACTGAGACAAAGACAGAAGAGGCTTCAACAGAGGAAGCAGCTCCCGTAGAGGAAGCAGAAGTTCCCGAGAACCTCACAGCTACTCAGCAGATCATCAAAGAAGCTGAAGGCATGACAATGGAAGAACTTGCCAAGAAGGCAATTGAAGAGTCTAACGGCGCTACATTCTATGGCGTAGGTAACTCTTCCCGTGGTAAATCAGCACTTCCTTTATTTATTGAATATTTACAGTCAATCGACCCTTCATACACAATGGAGTTCGAGTGGCAGCAGCCCAAGAACAACAAGATCTTCGAGCAGCTTACAGCTGACTCCCTTAAGGGCGAAGGTACATTTGCAATGACCCTTATCCAGGATGGTAACCAGATTGAGTCCAAGATGGTTCAGACAGGCATCCTTGATACATTCATTCCCAAGGAGTGGGCAGAGGCAAACGGAACAACAGCAGATGCTTACGAAGGATACCTTCCTCTCCAGACACTTAACAAAGTATTCGAGTACAACTGCACAGGTTCAAAAGAGTACACAAACTGCTGGGATTTCGTTGATGAAGGCGTTCATGCATTATACATGGACATCGATTCCGAGATCGTTGGTAAGAACTTCCTTTACATGTTAACAGAAGATAAGTATGCAGCATGGCTTAAGGAAGCATTCGAAGCTCTTCCCGCTGACAAGCAGGCTTACTTCCAGCCCACAATCGACGAGATGGCTACAGATGCAGCTGACCTTGGCCTTGGCGCAGACGGCAAATATGCACTTGCATGGATCAAACTCTGGGTTGAGAGCTACAACGCTCAGACAGATGACGGCCCTATCTGTAACACACTTGTTACCGATTCTGCAACAGATCAGGCAGGATTACTTGTTTACTCCAAGCTTCGTTCTGTAGAGGAATCCGATTCCGTATCAGTTAACAACATCAAGGTAGCTGCTTACCAGGATGGTTACAAGGGTATCGGCGGATATGGTTACTGCCATTACTTATTCGTAACAGACAACTCACCTTTGCCTTGGACAGCATGTGCATTCATCGCTTACATGACATGTACAGAGGACGGTTTCTCTGCATGGGGTAAAGATATGGGTGGTTACTCATCCAACCCTGAAGTTGCAAAAGCTATCGAAGCTACATACAACCACTCAAAGGGTGGCTGCGATGAGAGCGGCAATGTAGTATACGAGTGCAAGAACGACAGAGGATATGACTGGTGGACAACAACCGGTGAACTCGTTCTTGAGGATCCCGAGTACTGCGCATCTGTTTCCTTCACAGTAGGTAGCTGGATTGAGATGCTTACAAAGTATTCAGCAGAATAAATAACAAGCGTCAAACTTAGTACACTAACATAGGCTTCAAAGGCGGTCAAACGCCTTTGAAGCATTTTAAGGAGAATTAACTTTATGGACGACACAGCAAGAACAGCGAAAGGGAAAAGTGTAGATTCGTCTGCTGTTTTTTTCAACAGAATAAAGACGTATTTCATGAAGCCCCAGAATGTCATCCTGTTATTGTTTGGTATAGTACTTACCTTCACAACGGTGGCACCAATCGTTGCTATCGTTCAGGATACATTCAAAATCCATGTAGGAACGATCGATGCTTATCTCACCAAGAAAACAGAAGGCTTTTCCATCGTAAACTATACGGATCTGTTTACAAGTAAACTTGCCAAAACCAATCTTTGGACACCTCTTATAAACACCGTATTGCTTGCGGTTCTTACCTGCCTTATCTCCATCCTCTTTGGTGGACTCTTTGCTTTCCTGGTGACAAGAACCAACTTAAAGTGCAAGAAGTACTTAAGCTCCATATTCATTTTCCCTTACATCATGCCTCAGTGGACATTGGCTGTTGTATGGCAGAACATGTTTAACTCCAACGAAGTAACCGGTACTTCAAACGGACTTCTTGCTTCACTCTTTAACTACAGAGCACCTATCTGGTGGTGCCAGGGCTTATTACCCTGTGCCATAGTTCTGGGCCTTCACTATGCGCCCTTTGCTTACATCATGATAGGCGGAATCTTTAAGAACATGGATGCCAACCTGGAGGAGGCAGCAACAATCCTTGACACACCCAAGTGGAAGATAATGACCAGAGTAACTCTTCCCATGGTAAAACCGGCTATCCTCTCAACCATACTTCTGGTGTTCGGAAGCGCAATGGGAAGTTACCCGGTTCCTCACTACCTTGGACTTACAACCCTTTCCACCAAGTACGTGTCAATGAACTCCAAGTACACAGGTGAGGCAAGTATCCTTGCAATTATAATGATGATCTTCGGTATCCTCATTCTCGGTATCAACCAGATGAGCTTAAAGAGCCGTAAATCATACACAACAGTTACAGGTAAATCAGGTCAGATCAGCAAGATTAACCTTGGTAAGGTTGGTAAATATGTGATTGCGATTATCTTCATCGTAGTTACATTCTTCACATCAATCTTCCCCATTGTTTCCTTCGCATTTGAGACCTTCTTACCTAACCCCGGTGACTACAGTTTCCTCTACACCGGTAACATTGCAAACCTTACCACAAAGTGGTGGGTTACAAGGGGTAACGCTGCCAGCGCTCTTTACGGCCAGGCAGGAATCCTGTTTAACGACATGATAAGAAAAGCCCTTGGAGGAACCCTTAAGGTAGCCGTTGCCTGTGCACTTATTGCAGGTACCATCGGAACCCTTATCGGATACGCAGTTTCAAAGAATCGAAGAAGCAAGTGGGCCAACTACGTTAACAACATGGCCTTCCTTCCCTACCTTATGCCTTCACTGGCAGTAGGTGCCGCATTCTTCGTACTCTTCTCAAATGAGAAAATTAACCTTTTTAACACATACACATTACTGATTATAGCAGGTGTTATTAAATACATTCCCTTCGCAAGCAGAAGTGCATTAAACTCAATGCTTCAGCTTTCGGGAGAAATCGAAGAGGCAGCGATTATTCAGGATATTCCTTGGTTCAAGAGAATGTTCAAGATTATAATCCCCATCCAGAAATCCTCAATCATCAGCGGATATCTGCTTCCCTTCATGACATGTTTAAGAGAACTGTCACTGTTCCTCTTACTCTGTACACAGGGCTTCATCTTATCAACTACGCTGGATTATTTTGATGAGATGGGATTGTACGCATTCTCAAGTGCCATCAACCTGATATTGATTGTACTTATTCTCGTATTCAACACAGCAATCAACAAGATTACAGGCGCAAGCCTTGACGAAGGAATTGGAGGTAACTAATCGTGCCGGAAATTAAACTTACAAATGTGACAAAACGTTGGGGAAAATTCTACGCAGTAGACAACCTTAACTTAGATATTGAAGATAATGCTTTTATTACACTCTTGGGACCTTCGGGATGTGGTAAAACAACTACACTTCGTATGATTGCCGGTCTTGAGACCCCCACCAGCGGACAGATCAAAATCGGTGACAGAGTAGTGTATGATTCAGATGCGGGAATCAACATTCCTCCCAACAAGAGAAAAGTGGGATTCCTTTTCCAGAACTACGCTCTCTGGCCCAACATGACCGTGTACCAGAACATTGCCTTTGGTCTTAACAACATCAAAGAAGAGATGGCTGTTAAGGATCTGGATGCTCAGAAGATTTCTGCTCAGGTAGCGGCATTAAAGAATCCCAAGGAGTATTTCAAACTCATTGATGAGTGTAAGGATAAGACAGGAAAGGTAGAGGCCGGTAAGGCTTACCTTAAGATAATCGATGCCTACACACTTTCAATGTACGGTGCAAAGGAGCTTTACGGATTTGGCCTTAAGGATACTGCAGCCTGCGAGGAAAAGAGAAAACAGCTTGAATCACAGCTTGCAATCATCTCAAAGAACCATGCTGCAAAGAACGAATCCTTAAATGAGAACTTTGAAGTATTAAAAGACGGAAAGCCGGTAAGAGAGGTAAGAAAGCTTTCCAAAGAAGAAATCGACCTCTCCGTGCGTCGTGTATCAAGAATCGTTAAGATTGGAATGTTCATGGACAGATATCCTGCAGAGCTTTCCGGTGGACAGCAGCAGCGTGTGGCTATTGCCCGTACTCTTGCTCCCGAACCTCAGGTACTCTTCATGGATGAGCCTTTATCAAACCTTGATGCAAAGCTTCGTCTTGAGATGAGATATGAGCTTCAGAGACTTCACCTTGAGACCGGTTCCACCTTCGTATACGTTACACACGATCAGATGGAAGCCATGACTCTTGCTACAAAGATCTGCCTTATCAACAACGGTGTACTTCAGCAGTACGACGCACCCCTTGATGTATACAACAGACCCAACAACCTTTTCGTTGCCGACTTCGTTGGTAACCCTTCAATCAACTTTGTTGAAGCAAAGGGCAAACAGGGTGAGGACGGAAGCTTCGACCTTGAGATCTTCGACGGAAAGAAGATTAAGTTCACTCCCAATGATTCTCTTTCAATGACCGAGTGGTTTGCAAAGAGAGCAGAGGCCGAGAAGGCAGCCGAAAAGGAACTTGAGGCAATTAAGGCCGACAAGAAAGCAGTTGAAAAAGGAAACAAGGACGAGGTATTCAAATACCACATCAGCCTTGTGGAAGAAGAGGATTACACATTAAAGGAAGCACCTGTTATTACAGATGAGGATTTTGTTCTCGGAATCAGACCCGAGTGTATCAAGATTCGTGATAACGGAGCCTTCGACGGAATCATCTACGGTGCCATGCCCACAGGTATGGAATCCACCATCAAGATCGCTGTCGGAAACTTCCTTCTTACAGCCGTTGATTTCGGTAATACCCTTTACCAGATCAATGACTCAAAGAAAGTGGATATTGATTCCAACAACATCCTTCTCTTCGACAGAAAGTCCGGCAAAGCAATTTGCGCAGGAAAAGTTACCGTGTAATATAAGCCTTGGAACCATGACACCTCCCGATTAACATCGGGAGGTGTTTTATGTGAGGCTGCTGTGATATTATTAAGGTACCAAAACATGTAAATACGAAAGGACAAACGCTATGATTTCCCGTAAACATTTATTCAATTGTTTAGTAGCAGCTTGTTTGATTTCATCTTTTATTTTCGCAGGTTGCGGTGGCAAGGAAGCTCCCGAAACCGCAGCGCCCGAGACCGTAACGGAAACTCCCGAAGTGAAAGCTGAGGAGACACCAACACCCACTCCCACGGAGGAACCTACACCCATTCCCGATGACAGCATCCACGTTGATAACGTGGCGGATTTCTTGGAGGCAATTAAACCCGGTGCAAAGATAACCATTGAGCCCGGGTTGTATAATCTTGAGCTTGATAAAATCTGGGAAGAGCAGGGCGAGGCCTGGAACGAGGCTCATGAATATCTTGAACTGGTTGATGAATTTGACGGCCGTGAGCTTTGGATCAAAAACTGCGACGATTTAAAGATAAGCGGCGGCGGAGATAACTTTAAGGAAACAGAAATTGTTGTTATGCCAAGATATGCCGCAGTTATGCACTTTGAAAAGTGTAAGAATGTAACTGTCGAGAATATGACAATGGGCCATACGGATACCGGAACATGTACCGGAAACGTTATTGATTTATACGGCTGCAAAAACGTAGAAATCAACAACATGGATATCTATGGCTGCGGTGTATATGGTCTTGGATTATGGAACGGCTGCGCCGACATAAACGTAAATAACAGCGTTATAAGAGACTGCTATTATGGTCCTTTTGAATTTCATAAGGGAAAGGGGACACTTACTTTTAACGAGTGCACCTTAAGAGATACCGGATGGCTTTCTTATAGCCCCACTTCCGAAACCAAGGTGGTTCTCAACAAGTGTACTCTTGGGGATCAGGAAACCACAAGCTTAGACAGCATGGGGAATATTATAGAGACAAATGATTGTACTTTTGGAGAGATTCAACCCTATGAGTATCCCGAGTATGACGAGGGATATGATTACGGTTTCGATCCTTCCACACTGGATTTAAAGAAGATGACGGAAGTTGTCTTCCATGAAAATATATCCGACAGATGGTGGACGGGATACATGAAGAAAAACACCACTACCGGAGAGGTTACTTATCTTCCCTTCTATGATGATGAAGCAGATGTTCTAATTGAGGGAAGCTGCGAGTTTTTGGGCGCCGGCGAGAATGAGGACGACGGTCGTTTCTGGCTCTCCGCCGGAGATCTGTACCTTAATGGCGTATGGCGTTCCACAAGCCTTTGGGGTGTTGGAATGCTTAAAGCCGCAGAGGATGAAGAATTTTTCGCCTATGCATCCCTGTACAAGGATTCGTCCGATGCAAACTCGCATCTTTGGCTTTGCGTTTCCATAGGAGATGAGGAATACTGGATGTACTAAACTATTTGACCGTACTTGAGGGACAAATGTCGTTTAAGACACACTTATCGCAGTAGGGATTGGTCCTTGCGGTACACACATCCCTTCCGTGAAGCACGAAGCGATGACATAAATCGTTACCTTCTTCGGGAGGAACAATTTTCCAAAGCTCCTTTTCAACCTTGCCGGGTTCTTTGATATTTTTAACAAGGCCAAGGCGGTTGGAAAGCCTTATACAGTGGGTATCTGTGACGATGGCAGGCTTCCCGTACACATCACCCAGAACCAGGTTGGCGCTTTTCCTTCCCACTCCGGGGAGTTTCAGAAGCTCCTCCATGGTATCGGGGACGATGGAGTTATACTCATCCCGAAGCATGGTCATGCAGGCTTTGATGTCCCTTGCTTTGGAGTTGCCCAGTCCACAGGGGCGGACAATTTCCTCAATTTTATCCACAGGGGCATCTGCAAGAGCTTCAACAGTCGGGTACTTATCAAGAAGCCCCGGCATAATCTGGTTAACCCTGGCATCTGTGCATTGAGCCGCAAGCCTTACGCTCACCAGCAAAACCCAGGCATCTTCGTAATTAAGAGAGCACTCCGCTTTTGGGTACTCTCTTTTTAATCTTTCAATAATGATTTGTACTTTTTCTTTTTTGGTCATGTTTATTCCCGATTCTTAAGAACCTCTGCAGGCGTTATCTTGTTCAACTTGCCTGTAATCGCAACGCTGATAATCTGATAGAGAACCATGATTGCAGCAAAAATTACGATGTACATATACCAATTATATTCCAAGTGAACACAACACGCCACGTTGGGTATGAAAATCGGAAAGATTTTATCAATTATTACCTTGGCCAGAGGAATTCCGACAAGAGCTCCGACAGCCACCACAGTTCTGTTTCCGTCCAGGTAGAGCCTCTTAACTTCCCTTGAATTAAAACCAAAAATCTTAAACAAAGATATTCCAAAGTTTCCCCTGTCAATCATAACCGAGGTCATCAGGTACATTACTATGAAGAAAATCACAGCCGAGCAGGAGATTAGCATTGTAAATAACGGCTTCATCAAATCCACGAAAATATGGGAAGACCTTTCGGCGTCAGCCTTTGTTGATGTGGAGTACAGCCTTCCTTCCTCGATATCAAGCTTATGGTCAGCCATAATCACGTTGTAGTAGTCGTCTTCTTCACCGAACAACTCCCTCATGCTGTCGATATCCATAAACACCGTAAGCCCCACAGAATAGGGGACGATTTCTTCTATGGTAAAAGCGTAGTCCATATCATTAGCCGTATCGGAAAGAATGATGCTATCCCCTACACTAAGGTTGTATCTGGTGGTTACAGCATCAGAGGCGATAATTTTGTTTTTACCCTTAATGGGCTTGGCATTAATGAAGGGATTGTGGTCATCGATACCCATTACGGATATGTCCAGAGTATATCCGAACATTTCCTTCTTGAGGGTCTCTACGTAGCAGGCCTCACCGCCCTTTGGAACCTCCTTGGTAGGGTACTTAAAGGTGTAGAGATATTCGTATTTCGTATCTTCCACGGACAGCTTTCCCACGCTGTCACAGAGGGTATAGCAGTTGAATCCCATCATGAAAATCATGAGGCAGATTATCATTCCCGCCATTACGGTAACAGCTGTTCTTCTTTCTCTTAACATCTGCCTGATTTTGAACATGGGCATGAATTTCATGTTCCCCAGTCGGATGTCTTTGGTCTTGCTTACCTTTTGCTCGTTTCTTATAAGAGAAAGGGCGGTTCTTGAAAGACTCTTGTTGATTACAAGGGTATTAACAATCAATGAAACTATGGGAGGCATAATAACCGCGTAGATTATCAGATACGCAGGTATCACAGTGTCAAACTCCGGCAGTGAATAGTATGAATAGGAGTCGGAGGTTTGCCATCCGCTTCCGAAACCGCTAAGACCAATAAACGCACCGGTAAGGCCGCCCATAAAGGAGACCAGAGTGGGGAGGAAGATATAATGCCTCATTAAATCCTTTTTCCGAACGCCCATGGCGTATAACGCGCCGATAACACTGCTTTCGTTACTTATCTGATGAATGACGAAAACGGATAAAACGTAAGCGAAAAGAATGATTACGATTATGCCGGCCAGAAGTCCCACGGATTTATTGATTTCGATGTCACCGGCGGCACCGCCGATTCTCATGTTGTCGGCTCTTAAGATATAAGAGGTAATGTTATTCGGTGACTCGTCGAATACTTTATCAAGCATCTCGTCGGACTTTTCTTTTAATTCATCCACGCCGTCTTTTAACTCGTCAGTACCGTCCCTTAATTCCTTGGCTCCCTCGTAGAGTTCTTTGGCGCCTTCGTATGCTTCGGGCAACATTGGCTTATATGGCTCAAGTCCCTCTTTGAATTCCTTTGTTCCGTCATATAATTCTTTGACACCATCCACTAACTCGTCTGTGCCATCTACAAGATCATTTATACCATCTGTTATTTCATCCTTCTTACCGTAAGTGTCGGCAAGGATTTCCTGGTAGTATGGGTCATCAACTGCCTTATAATCAAAATCGAAATCCTTAACCATTTGCTTGAAATCATCAGATGACATGGCGTCATTAAGAATAAAGCCGTAGGTTAAGTCTTCGGTTCCGATTTCGTCACCGGATTTCAAATCGTTATAACTATCTTCAGTAACAAAGGCAGTTCCGAAAACCTTGCTGTCAATTGCCGTGTCCGAAAACTTCCTTAAAGGGGCATCGTAATCCACACTGCTTCCGATGCCGGTGACAGTAAAGGCTTTGCCTGCAAGTTTAACTGTGTCGTCAACATTGATTTCATGCTCCTCGCAATATCTTTTCTCCAGAACAATTTCGTTATCAGATTCTGCCTGTTGGCCCCGGTCCAGGGTTACAAGGTCAACCTTTTCGCGGTTCTTAAATACACGAAGAACCGAGTCATCTTCAAGAGTCACTTCAAAGCTGAAGTGGGGCTCTATGGTTACACCTTTATCTGCAATCTCACTTAACTGCGAATCTGTAAACTTTGAGAACACGGTAATCTGTCCGTCCTCAAGCCTGCTTTCTTTTTGGTTGTTTTCCGTTCCCTGAATAACGATTTCCGCAGCATCCACCATTGAAGTAATTATGTACATGCAAAGCACAATCATAAGAAATAACGCCAGATATCTGAAGAAGTTATTCTTTATCTCCCTGGGAATCCTTTTTCTTAATATCCTGTTCATTACAGATCCTCCAGTTCGCACGCGGGTACTCTGGTTTCGTTCATATACTCGTTTTTCACGATTCCGTCCTTTAGATAAATGACCTTGTGAACCATGTTTTTGATGGAGTTGTTGTGAGTGACTATTAACATGGTTGTTCCGTATTTTTCATTAATCTTTTCAAGCAAAATCAAAATATCTCTGGATGTGGCTGAGTCAAGAGCACCCGTAGGTTCATCACAAAGGAGAAGCTTCGGGTTTTTGATAAGAGCTCTTGCTATAGCGCAGCGCTGTTGTTGTCCGCCGGATAACTGAGACGGGAACTTGTTTTGATGCTCGGTCAGACCGAGTGTTTCAAGGAGCTCATCCATATCAAGAGGGTCCTTTGTCAGGTACTCACAGACCTGAATGTTTTCTCTTACGGAGAGGTTTGGAACCAGGTTATAGAACTGGAAAATGAATCCCAGGTTGTCACGGCGATAGTTGGAGAGAGCTTTGTTTTTCATACCAAAAATTTCTTCCCCGTCTACCTTCACGGAACCGGAGTCCATGGTATCCAAGCCTCCGATACAGTTTAGCAGTGTGGATTTACCCGAGCCGGAGGTTCCCTGTATGACACACATCTGGCCTTTTTCAACCCCGGTGTTAACACCCTTAAGGACCTGAATGTAACTTCCGTCCTGACCGTAACTCTTTTTCACATCTTTGATTTCAAGATACATAGCTGTTTCACCTTTCCTGATTTTACATAACAATGTTATGTAATTGTTATTTTTTTGCCGCCTGTTTTAAACAGACGGCGTAATAGCTTTTATTTCTCTTTCAGAACCAGGAGTAACCACCCTCTCACAAGATAATTGGTTATCTCCTGAAGCTTTGGCAATGCTTTGGCCTTGTTTCTCTCGTGCTTTATGACATTCACATAACCGTCTATGGTAATGTGGGACATCCAATGGCTCATGAATTCGTCGATTGAATAACCATTTGCCTTTGAAAGCATTACAGGTATCTGTTTCTCTAAAAGAGCCACAAACTCACTGACGATATTTTCATACATGGTATTCTCTGAGGAATTCAGAAGCAAAAGAAAACTTTCGTAGTTTTTGTAGATGCAGTCTACAAACCTTTCGGTATCCTTATCGTGGTTAAGATCAAGTTCGTCCAGCGATTTCAAGGATGACATATAAACAGCGTCCTCTTTGAAGTGCTCCAGGATCAGGTTCTTAAGCTCCTTAAGAGGCTGATCCACCAAAGCAGAGAACAAATCATCTTTGCTGTTAAAGAAGAAATACAGAGCACCCGTTGTCACTCCGGCCTTGGCGCATATGCTTCTCAGAGAGGCTTTATTGTAACCCTTTTCCATGAATTCGGCTTTGGCAGCCTCCAATAATAAGTCTCTTTTCTCGTATTCTATGTTTTCTTTCATGGGCACACCTTTTGATAACAACGTTACGTAACAATGTTATTTAACAATATTATTCTGTTGCTGTCAAGCCTGTTTTTAAGCTATAATATTTCTTGATGTAAACATCAATTCAGAATTCAAAGGGGTAGCTTATGATTACAAAAGAAAAATTCGGTAACTACGACAAGTATGAAATTGCCAAGGGTGATTTGGCAGTAACCGTTACAACACTGGGTGCAACCTGCATCTCCGTCAAATTCAAGGGTAAGGAACTTGCCCTCACCCACAAGACTGCAGATGAGTATTTAAACGGTGACGGATTCATCGGAGCAATCGTTGGAAGATATGCCAACAGAATCAAGGATGCAAAGTTCACCTTAAACGGCAAGGAGTATATTCTTCCCGCCAACGAAGGGAAGAACCAGCTTCACGGCGGTCCTAACGCTTTTGACAAGAGAACCTTTAAGGCAGAAGAGATTGGCGACAACGCAGTTAAGTTCACTTATTTCTCACCCGACGGCGAGAACGGATATCCCGGAAACTTAACAGCTGTTTTCACTTATACAGTTGAGAATGACGCTTTCAAGATTGACTTTGAGGGCGACACCGATGCCGATACGGTTTATGCTCCCACAACTCACCTTTATTTTAACCTTGCCGGTGGCGGCAGCATCTTAGATCACGAGGCAAGGGTCCTTGCTGATGAATACGTGGCTGTAGATGACGAGAGCATTCCTACAGAGATTAAGCCTGTTGACGAGTACTTTGATTTCAGAAAGACAAGAAAGATTAAGAGCTTCATCGATCATTCTTATGTTCTTAACAAGAGTGAGGGCGACAAGGTTTGTGAAGTAAGCTACGACGGAGTAAAGATGACACTTGAAGCTGATGCTCCCGGCGTTCAGTTCTACACCGGCAAGTTCTTAAGCGGCGAGTACAAGGCATTCGAAGGCTTCGCATTTGAGCCCGGTCTTTATCCCAACTCTCCCAACAGAGACGACTTCCCCAATGCTACCCTTAAGGCAGGAGAGCATTATCACAAATATGCCAGATTTTCTTTTGAGAGTATATAGTTTTCCACTGATTACCAAGACCTCCTCGGGCTTTCGCCCTTGGAGGTCTTTTGGAATCGGGATTTGCTGTATTTCAATTCTCGATGCCTGAAATTGCCTTTTTATGATCTTGTGGGCAACGGGATTGTCCTGCTTTTCAATTCCCGATGCCCAAGATTACCTTTTTAAAGCTTTTTGAGCAACGGGATTTGCTTTTTTTCGATTTCCGTTGCTTTCTATATCAAATTATATTGTTTTATATTGAATTATATTTTTCGAACCCCAATTATATTGAATTATATTGAATTATATTGTTTTATATTCGATTATATTGGATTATATTCAATTATATTGAATTATATTGTATTATATTTTGTGGGATAAAAATCCCGCAAAAACGATTAAAAGGCGGTTATTATATGAACAGAGAAACAAAACTAAACGCAATATATACAGCACTTTTATTTGTTGTATTTATCATCTTCACAATCCTTGTGAAGACTGTAGATGTGGCAGCTATCGGACCTGAAGGAAGCAAGGTTGGCTTCGCTGCAGTTAACGGTGCGGTAAGAGATGCCATTGGAATACATGAATTCTGGTACAAATTAACGGAAGTTTTCGGAATCGTTGCAATCCTTGTGGCGGCATTCTTCGGTGTTATCGGTCTTATGCAGCTTATTAGGGGCAAGAGCCTTAAGGCAGTTGAATCCGACATATATGCTCTTGGAGCAACCTATGTGGCAACAATAGTTTTCTATGCTCTCTTTGAGAAACTTGTAATCAACTATCGTCCTATTATCCAGGATGTGGAGGAAGGCCTTGAAGCATCATTCCCTTCATCCCACACAATGCTTATTATTGTGGTTCTTGGAACAGCCATTATTGAGGTGACAAACAGAATTAAGGACATCAAGACATCAATGATTATTAAGATTGTTCTTGGATTAATTATTGCCCTTACAGTTGTGGGACGACTTATCTGTGGCGTTCACTGGTTTACGGATATTGTGGCAGGAATGATTCTTGGTGCTGCACTTATATCTCTGTACATGACCTTGAAGGGTTTCTTTGCAAAATCTTTTGGCTGACGAATAAATAATTAATATGGGGCAGGGGAGTAAAAATGGCAAAATCAATCTGGCAGTGGCTTGAGATAGAGCCCACCACCGACAAAAACGCAATTAAGGCAGCATATGCAGAGGCTGCCAAGAAATATCACCCTTCGGAGCACCCTGAAGAATTTCAGGAGCTGAGAAGGTGTTACAAGGCAGCCATAAGTCAGGCTGATCTGAAAACAGTAGCAGAAGAAAAAGACATTCGGGAGTCATCGGAAGAAGAGCCTGAGACCTATGAAGAGGAGAATCTTTTTCCTCCCTTCTCTGATGAGGCAAAAGAAAACAATCCCTTTACATCATTTTGGAGGGAATCTGAGAATGACAACCTGTCCGAAAGACAGCGAATCATGCTCACATTCTTTTCCCAAATGGGTGAACTTATGTCCCTTAAAACGTCTAAATACAAGACGGCAAGGGCTTTCGAATTAATCTTTGAAGGCTGGAATCACAGCTTTTATGCTGATGAGATTACTCCGGAGTTTACTCACTTGCTTTTGGAAATAATTTCCAATATAGCGGGGCTTGAGTACAAGGCATATGATGTCTTTGAAAAAGCGATAATCTGTGGAAGAAAAACAGGAGAATGGACCGGAGTTTATTCCAGATTCCTTTCCATGAAGTCGGAAGCAGGCCGACTGACAGACAAAAGCAAAAAGGGTGATTGTTATGCCCTTTTCAGCGAGTGCTCAGGGAAGAAGGATTTGCGCCTCTCCATAGGATATATCTCACCCTACGGGCTTGGGAAATTTTTGTGCAAGAAGGATTTCCTGTGTGATTCCCGGATTTTGATAGATTTGAAAAAGGGTTTTAAGAAGTATCTGTGGAAGGATCTTGGATGGACCCTGAACCCTAAGAATGATGAATTAAGGGTAATAGACTGCACAGGAAAAGAGATAATAGTTTTATCTCCTGAGCATTACAGATATACAAGCCTTTTATGCATCCTAAAGGATTCAGAAGCACATTATCTTGGCGAAGTTGAATTCGATAAGATTACCCTGGTGACTAAGATGCTTCCGGATCCGGACGGTAGGGTGAGGGTTTGTTCCAATCCTCATTTTACAAATTCTCTAAAACGCAATTTCAAGGAACAGATTATCTATAGCATCATATGGATTATTTGTTTTGTCATATTCACTAATCTGGCAATTTATGGGAGAGAATTTAAAGACGCCGGGAAAATGATTCCATATTGTCTTTCGTTTGCGGGAGTAATCATCATAATAGCTCCTAC
Organism: uncultured Lachnospiraceae bacterium; assembly: GCA_947167445.1. Taxonomy (GTDB): domain Bacteria; phylum Bacillota; class Clostridia; order Lachnospirales; family Lachnospiraceae; genus G11. The sequence continues at coordinate 32,028 of CAMVID010000011.1, read as the reverse complement.
ATTTCTGCTTTTTATGGCTTCCTTTATCAAGGGATTTTTGGTACTGCTTCATGTTTATGTGATTTACTTTAGAATGGCAAAACACAGGACATCATTTAAAAGGAATATATTGGAAGGCTACTGTTACAGAACCGTGGGCGGCAATGTATTTTTCATGAATGACTACCTGATTATGAAGAGTCCATTGGATATAGGTATGCTTAAATTCGAAAACATATCAAGAGCAACAATTATTCCGGGCCTTCCGGGCTCAAGGAAGAGGACATTGCAGATTGTTCAGAAGATAGGACGACCTTTTTCGCTTAAGATTTATGACAAAGGATGGCCGGATGCGTTGTGCGCGAGAATCAAAAATACGATACATAATGTATTTGGAACTAAGATTTTGGGGGAAGAGCATGATAGTTGGTATTGATTTGGGAACAACAAACAGCCTTGTAAGTGTTTGGACAGATGAGGGGGTTAAACTCATTCCGAATGAGTTTGGAGAGTATCTTACTCCTTCGGTAGTATCTTTCGGGAAAGAGACCTATGTTGGCAAAACAGCAAAGGAAATGCTGATAACCAAACCCGAGAATACTTTCAAAGAGTTTAAAAGACTCATGGGAAAAGACGTGAAGCTAAAACGTGAAGACGGCGGCAGCGTTTCTCCCATTGAACTGTCGGCAATAATTATCAGAAAACTGGTGAACGATGCCGAGAAATATTTGAATGAAGAGGTGACGGAGGCTGTAATCAGTGTTCCAGCCTACTTTGATGACCATCAACGCGAAGCCACAAGACTGGCCGGAGTGAAAGCCGGCATAAAGGTAACGCAGCTTGTTAATGAACCTTCCGCAGCAGCTCTAGCATATCATATAAGAAATATGGATGAGGACGAAAGGTTCATAGTATTTGATTTTGGTGGCGGTACTCTTGACGTTACCCTTGTTGAGGCCTTCGACAATATGGTGGAGATATGCAATATCTCCGGCGATAACAGCCTTGGCGGCAAGGATTTTAACGAGGCTATTGCCATAGATATCTGTAATAAAACCGGCCATGACTGGAACGCGCTGAATCTTAAAGAGCAGGCTGTTTTCATTGCCTTTGCCGAGAATATTAAGATTGCTCTGTCCTCCTCGGATGAGGTGAGCGCTAAGGTTAATATTGAGGATAAGGAATATGAATATTCCCTGACACAGCAGGAACTGATTGACCTTTCTGAGCCGATTTTCAAAAGAATCACAGTTGTTCTTAAGAAGCTTATGAACGATTCCATGCTGAATATCGAAGATATATCAGGCGTGATTATGGTAGGTGGCTCCTCCAAGATGCCCTGTGTCAGAGCCTATGTAAGCAGTCTTTTTGGAGGAAAAGTATATATGGATCCCGAAGGGGATGTATCCATATGTAAAGGAGCAGGAGTTGTTACGGGAATTAACCTGAGAAAAGAAGAGGTTAAGGATATAGTAATGACAGATATCTGTTCCTTCTCTTTGGGTATTGAAATACTTGGTGACGTTATGTCTGTTATTATCCCGAAGAACCAGACGTTACCTGTCAGCAGAATGCACAGATATTATACAGTCCATGACAACCAGTCCAAAATTGAGATTAACATATATCAGGGTGAGAACCATATTGCTTCCAGGAATCTGCTGCTTGATAATTTTAGTGTCAGAGTACCCAGACTTCCCAAGGGTGAAGCCTTTGTGGACGTGCGATTCTCCTATGATTTGAACGGAATATTTGACATAGATGTTCACTGTCCATTAAACGGGGCCAGCGTTCACAGAAGCCGTGGGGCAAATATGGGCGTAGACTCAGATTATATGGACAAGCTTAAAATGAATATGGAAGAGCTTAAACAGGATCCCAGAGAGCTTCCTGAAGTTAAGTACGTTATCGAAAGAGCATTAAGGATATTCGAGGAAGGAAATGAATATCAGAAGAGAGCCATCGAGATAGAACTTATGCGTTTCGACAATGTCCTTGAGACCTGCAGAATACCCGAGTGCCAAAAAGCTGCTGCAGGCTTTGCCTTAAGACTTAAGGAACTTGAGAAGACAATGTTCAGATTTGAAGGGGAAACAGATGATTTGTGGGATGACATCTTGAAATAAAGATTATATAATTAATTAGTTATAAAGAGTTTTAGTAATATCGGAGGAACTATGAAAATCGGGTTTGACAACGACAAATATCTTAAATTGCAGTCGGAGAGAATTAAAGAAAGGATAGACGAGTTCGGCGGTAAGCTTTACCTGGAATTCGGCGGGAAACTTTACGATGACTTGCATGCATCAAGAGTTCTCCCCGGATTTGAGCCGGACAGTAAACTGAAGATGCTTATGAAGCTTCAGGACCAGGCGGAGATGATTCTTGTAATCGGCGCCGACGCCATTGAGGCCAACAAAGTAAGAGGTGATCTTGGAATCACATACGACGAGGATCTGCTTCGTCTGGTTGACATCTTCAAAAGCATGGGCTTTTATGTAGGCGGTGTGGTAATCACCAAATACGCCGGCCAGCCCAGTGTCGACAAATATCGTCAGAGACTTAAGAACCTTGGAATTGAGTCTTATCTTCACTATCCTATACCCGGTTATCCCAATAATGTTCCCCTTATCGTTTCAGACGAAGGATACGGACGAAACGAATACATTAAGACCACAAGACCTTTGGTAGTGGTAACAGCTCCCGGTCCCGGAAGCGGCAAGATGGCTACATGCCTTTCGCAGCTCTACCATGAGCACAAGAGAGGAATCAAGGCAGGTTACGCCAAGTTCGAGACCTTCCCCGTTTGGAACCTTCCTCTTAAACATGCCGTTAACCTTGCGTACGAGGCGGCAACCATCGACCTTAATGACGTTAACATGATTGACCCCTTCCACCTGGAAGCTTACGGCGAGACCACAGTTAACTACAACAGAGATATTGAGATTTTTCCTGTGCTTAACGCAATCCTTACAGAGATTATGGGTAAAAGCCCATACAAATCTCCAACCGATATGGGCGTTAACATGGTTGGAAAGTGCATAATAGATGATGATATCTGCGTTGAGGCATCTCATCAGGAGATTATCAGAAGATATTTACAGGCTCTTATCGATAAGAAGAAAGGCCTTCTCACCAACGAGATGATTTATAAGGCTGAGTTTCTTATGAATCAGGCCGGAATTTCTGTGGACGACAGAAAGACCGTTGCAGCTGCAAGAAAGCGTGCCGAAGAGACAGGAAAGCCTGCAGTTGCCATCGAGATGGAGGACGGCACAATTCTTACAGGAAAGACCACGGACCTTTTGGGACCTGCGGCAGCAGTGCTTCTTAAAGCTTTGAAAAAAGAAGCAGGGATCTCCAAAGACCTCAAAGTCGTTACACCTACGGCCATTGAACCTATTCAGACTCTTAAGACCAAATATATGGGCAGCAAGAACCCCAGACTTCATACTGATGAGATTCTGATTGCCCTTTCAGTAAGCGCATCCATAAGCGATGTTGCCAAGATTGCTTCAGAGCAGCTTCCCAAACTTAAGGGATGTGAGGTTCACTCCACATGCGTTCTTTCAAGCGTTGATATGAAGGTATTCAAGAAGCTTGGAATGCATTTGACCTGCGACGTTTAAGAAAGTTTTATTTAAAAGTTTATAAACAGTTTATTGATTTGGCTGTAAACGCTAACATATAATTATAAAGGTAACGTGATTACCCATAGGAGAGAAATTATATGGAAAACAATAACAACCAGGGGGGAAACGGGGGTCCTAACAATCAGAACAGGAAGCCGAGCCTTTCCTTTATAATGCTTGCCATATTATTTACCATCTTTCTGGTAAGCATAATAATGAGACTGTTTAGCGGAGATTCTTCTCAGGAGATTTCCTACACCGAGTTTCTGACAATGGTGGAGGAAGGCAAAGTTGAGAGCGTAGAGATCTCGGTGGATAAGAGTCGTCTGACTATCTTTACCACAGGCCAGGCCAAACAATCAAACAACCTTCCCGATTGGTATATTTACGGAAACATGATGGGCAAGTCGGGAGAAACATATTACACAGGTTATGTTGATGATGACGAGAATCTGATTCCCTACCTGAAGGAGCACAACGTCGAGATTAACAGACAGATTTCCGATAACTCAGGCGTTTTGCTTTCGATACTGATAACATATGTATTGCCTGTAATTATAATGCTCATTGTGCTGAGCTTCCTTTTCAAGAAGATTGGCGGAGCAGGCGGCCCAATGGGAGTGGGCAAGAACACCGCAAAGGTTTATGTACAAAAAGAAACAGGCGTTACATTTAAGGATGTTGCCGGAGAAGACGAGGCAAAAGAGTCACTGGTAGAGGTGGTGGATTTCTTGCATAACCCCGGAAGGTATGCGGGAATCGGTGCCAAGATACCTAAAGGAGCCCTTCTTGTAGGCCCTCCCGGAACAGGTAAGACACTTCTTGCGAAAGCGGTTGCCGGTGAAGCACATGTACCCTTCTTCTCACTGACAGGTTCCGACTTCATTGAGATGTATGTCGGAGTCGGTGCCTCCAGAGTTAGAGATTTGTTCAAGGAAGCAAGTAAGAATGCTCCCTGTATTGTATTCATAGATGAGATTGATGCCATCGGACGAAGTCGTGATAACCGTTACGGTGGAGGAAACGAGGAAAGAGAGCAGACTCTTAACCAGCTCCTTTCTGAGATGGATGGTTTCGATTCCACAAAGGGTGTCTTAATCCTTGCAGCAACCAACAGACCTGAGATTCTTGACAAGGCTCTTCTTCGTCCCGGACGTTTTGACAGACGAATTATCGTTGATAAGCCCGACCTTAAAGGACGTGTGGAGATTCTTAAGGTTCATGCCAAGGATGTTAAGATGGATGAGACCGTTGACCTTGAGGCAATCGCTCTTGCAACCAGCGGTGCCGTAGGTTCCGATCTTGCCAACATGATTAACGAGGCGGCAATCAATGCCGTTAAGAATAAACGTGAGTATGTAACTCAGAAAGACCTCTTCGAAGCCGTTGAGCAGGTTCTCGTAGGTAAGGAGAAGAAGGATCGAATCATGAGTAAGGAAGAGAGAAAGATTGTTTCCTACCATGAGGTTGGCCACGCTCTTCTTTCAGCCCTTCAGAAGAACACTGAGCCTGTACAGAAGATTACCATCGTTCCCAGAACCATGGGTGCCTTAGGATACGTAATGCATGTACCTGAGGAGGAGAAGTATCTTAACTCCGAGAAAGAACTTCACGAGATGATTGTGGGACTTCTCGGTGGACGTGCTGCAGAGGAGATTGTATTTGATACGGTAACTTCCGGAGCATCAAATGATATTGAGAAGGCTACAGATATTGCCAAGTCCATGGTTACCCAGTACGGTATGAGCAAGAAGTTTGGTCTTATCGGACTTGCCACAGTAGAGAGCAAGTACCTTGACGGCAGAGCAGCTCTTAACTGTGCGGACGTGACTGCAGCGGAAGTTGACAAGGAAGTAATGCGAATCCTCAAAGAATGTTATGAGGAAGCCAAGAAGCTTCTTTCCGAGAACCGCGACGTAATGGATAAGATTGCCGAATACCTTATCGAGAAAGAGACCATCACCGGTAAGGAATTCATGAAGATATTCCGTGAGGCAAAGGGACTCCCTGAGCCCGAGGAGAAGAAGGAAGACGAGGCTAAGACTGAGGAACCTAAGGCTGACGAGGTAAAGGCCGAAGAACCCAAGGCAGAAGAAAAGTCTGAGGACCCTAAGCTAGAAGAGCCCAAGCCTGAAGAGCCTAAAGCCGAGGAGCCCAAGGAAGAGAAATGGGAGGCACCTAAGTCCATGGAGGATCTTAGAGCCGAGAACGAAGCTCCTGTAGGAAGGTTCTCAAACACACAACTCTAAACAGAAATTTGCAAAACGGGGCAAAATGCCCCGTTTTTCTTTTGCATTTCGGGGCAAAATGACCCCCTTTTCATTTGCAAAACGGGGCAAAAACTTGAAAAATGCCGAAAAATAGGTTATTATATGGTTGTAGAATTATTGACTAAAAAAGCTGTCTTAGGAGGCCCGAATGTATAGAACATACGAGGAACGTATACAGTACTGGATAGACAATAGCAAGAAAGCGTTGCTGATATATGGCGCAAGGCAGGTAGGAAAGACCTATTTGATTAGGGAAATGCTAAAAAGAAACAACATTTCATATTGTGAGTTTAACCTTGTTGAAAGACAGGATGTCCTTGCTGCACTTAAGACGCTTGATAATTCGGCGGATATTTCCACAAGGCTTGCTATGTATTCAGACATGCCGTTAACAGAGAAAGAGTCAGTTATATTCCTGGATGAAATACAGAAATATCCGGAAATAGTAACAAAGATTAAATTCCTTGTTGATGAAGGAAAATACAGATATATTTTGAGTGGTTCAAATCTGGGGGTTGAATTAAAGGGAATTCGTTCAATCCCGGTAGGATATGTGGATGACTGGCAGATGATGCCTATGAACTTTGAGGAATTTGCAATTAACTCCGGAATAAGCAAGACAATGCTTGATCATGCGAAGGAATGCTACAAAAGAAGAGTTCCTTTGGATGATGTGGTTCATAATAAATTAACGCAGGCATTTTACTACTACCTTGTTGTAGGCGGGATGCCATCTGTAATAAATGTCTATAACGAAACCAGCAGTTTGGAAAGAATTAACACGGAGCAGGAAAGTATAATAAACCAATACAAAGCAGATTTCTCAAGATATGAGGTTGAGAATAAGAAGCTAAAGGTGAAATCTGTATATGACAATATACCTTCCCAGTTAAATAAGCAGAATCGCAAGTTTGTCTTTACTGTTTTGGATAAGGAGTTAAAATTTGACAGGTATGAAGAAAGCTTTCTTTGGCTTAAGGATGCAGCTGTTGCCATTCCAACCTATATTGTTTCAACGCCTCAAAGCCCGTTGGAGATGTCCAAGGAAACAAATGTATTTAAACTCTTTTTGAGCGATGTTGGGTTGTTGACCTCATGCTATCCCATGGCGGTAAAGAAAGAGCTCTTGGAAATGAATTCTGAAAAAGAAATCAATAACGGGGCTCTGTTTGAGAACTTTGTAGCTCAGGAGATATATGCATCCGGACGAAATCCTTTTTACTTCAAGAAAAAGAATGTTGGAGAGGTAGATTTCATCATAGAACGTGATGATGCAGCTGTCCCGATTGAAGTGAAATCCGGCTCTGATTATAAAAAACATGCCGCACTAAATCATCTGATGGATAACTTTAACATAAAGGAAGCGTTCGTGCTTTCTCTAAACAATATTGAAAAAGATGGTAAAATCACCTATCTCCCCATTTACATGGCGGGGTTACTCTGCCAAGGAGAGAACAATAATAAAGAAGATATAATAATTCCTAAACTATAATTCAAATTAGGTTACATACTGTATTTGAATCCAAGGAGAGTATAATAATGATTAAAAAGCTATCGGATTTTCTCGCTAAAAGTTATACTAAAAAGTTTGATGCGAATTATAAGATGATGATTCCACCATTTAGGATTAGTGATTTTTCTAAATTGACGCCAGGGGAGGCAAAAAAGCATTTTGAATGGTTTACAGGAGAGGTACCTAAGAGAATAGAATACTTAAAGGAACTGTTGAGCAATGATGGCATAGAAGACATCTTGGATTATACTCCTGAATCGCTTATTCCTTTATGGGATTGGTACGAAGGCAAGATCAAAATTGAAAAGATAAGTAAAGAAAAATACGAAAAGGAGCTGTCTGAAACCCCAGAATGGGTTCATCCCTATATAAAAGACGAGGATTTGTCCATAGATACGTTAAAGTACTGTATGGATGTTTCGATTTATTTTGCGGAAGTAATGATTAGGAATAATGCTAATAAAATTATATGGGGGTTCTTTACTAAGCCAAAAAACCACGTGAGTGTAAATCGGCCAACATTATTAGGCTTCAAAGGTCGAATGAATCTAGATCCTTATCTGATATTAACTAATACTTCAAGAAAATCAAGCCGAGAAAAATGCAAGACACGACTATATGATATATATAATGTTTGGCTGCAGTATATCGAATGACATGAATGAAAAAAATAATGACGCTTTTCATGTCCTTAAATAATCATTTCCACAACAAATGAGCAGGCATATCGGAAACGGTATGCCTGCTTTCTATATGCAAGAGGATTATGTGTGCCATAATATTGCCTCTATATTCTCCCCGGAGAATAGGGTATTATTAATATATGTTTGACATTGAAGAAGAATTGAAAAAACTCCCCCATACTCCGGGAGTATATATAATGCATGATAAGTCGGATGCCATTATCTATGTGGGTAAGGCTGTTGATTTATTTAACCGCGTCCACTCATACTTCAGGGTGGGTTATAAGAAGTCGCCCAAAATTGAGAAGATGGTTACTCAGATTAAGAGATTCGAGTACATCATTACGGATTCGGAACTGGAAGCTTTGGTGCTTGAGAATAACCTGATTAAAGAGCATGAGCCAAAGTACAACACCATGCTTAAGGATGATAAGACCTACCCTTATATTATGGTGACTCTTGGAGAGAAATTCCCCAGAGTAAAGTCCTCAAGGACAATGAAGAAGGACAAGTCCAGATACTTTGGCCCCTTCACCTCGAACTATGCAGTGAAGGAGACTTTGGATCTTCTTAATAAGGCATACAAGATAAGAACCTGCAATAAGAAACTTACGGGGGAGCCTGAGGGTCGTCCCTGCCTGAATTATCATATAGGACAGTGTATGGCACCCTGTACCGGTAAGGTAAGTGAGGAAGAGTACAGGGAAAATATCGATAAAGTTCTCGACTTCCTGGGTGGCAATTATTCCTCCATCGTAAAGGATCTGGAAGCCAAAATGAATGCAGCCTCAGAGGCTTTGGACTTTGAGACTGCGGCTACTTACAGAGACCTTATTAACAGTGTTAAGGCCGTGACCCAAAAGCAGAAGATTACGGATCATGACGGAGATGACAAGGACGTTATCGCCATAGCAAGAGACAAGCAGGATAACGAGGCAGTTGTTCAGGTGTTCTTTGTAAGGGACGGAAAACTCATCGGAAGAGAACATTTCTATATGACACATGTGTCATCATCTGAAACCGATGCCGATGTCCTCGGAGATTTTGTAAAACAGTTCTATGCAGGGACACCCTACATTCCAAAAGAAATCATGCTTCCCACGGAACTGGAGGAGGCAGGTCTTATTGAAGAATGGTTAACGGGCAGAAAGGAATCCAGGGTATACATCAAGGTTCCTAAGATTGGTTCCAAAGAGAAGCTGGTGGAGCTGGCGAGAAAGAACGCTGCGCTGGTACTTAATCAGGATAGGGAGCGATTAAAGAGAGAAGAAGGCCGAACAATCGGAGCTGTTAAGGAAATTCAGGAGCTTCTTGGACTTGATAAGCTTAACCGAATGGAAGCCTTTGATATTTCAAACACCAGCGGCTTCGAAAATGTAGGCTCCATGGTTGTCTTCGAAAAAGGTAAACCCAAGAGAAGCGACTACAGAAAGTTTAAGATTAAGACGGTTGCAGGCCCTGATGACTATGCCTGCATGCATGAAGTTCTTACCAGAAGACTGCTTCGAGGTAAGGAGGAATCAGGTGAGGAGATTAACACAGGTTTTTCCAGCCTCCCGGATTTAATTCTTATGGACGGCGGAAGAGGCCAGGTGAATATCTGTCTTAAGGTCCTGGATGAACTGAAGATGAACATTCCCGTATGCGGAATGGTTAAGGATGACTTCCACAGAACCAGAGGCATTTATTTTAATAACAAAGAGCTGCCAATAGATACCCATTCCGAAGGCTTTAAGCTGGTTACCAGAATTCAGGATGAAGCCCACAGATTCGCAATTGAGTTCCACAGGTCCTTAAGAAGCAAGAATCAGACCAAATCTGTCCTTGATGAGATTCCGGGAATCGGCCCTGCAAGGCGAAAGGCCCTCATGAGAACTTTTGCTTCAATTGAGGATGTGCGAAACGCATCGGAAGAGGAACTTGAGGCAATTCCTGAAATGAATCCACAGGCGGCAAGAAGCGTATACGAGTTTTTCCACAAATAATAAAAGGTAATGGCCGGATGACCATTACCTTTTTTGTTTATAATTCTACGCTTGTTTTTGCATCAGTCAGAGTCTTTTTGATAACTTCACCTGAATCTTTGATAATTTCAAGATTGACAGGATTGTTACACTTATCAAGAGTAACTGTGACGCTCTTGCCATCATATACTGCAGATGCTGTAAGCACTGTCTTTCCTGTGAGATCGGGAATCTCAATCTGCACTTCCTTGTTGGCTGCAGGGAGATAGTAACGTAAGGTCAGATCCTTTGTGTAATCGTACTCGGGAGTTTCCGCGTTACTGCCCACAGGAAGCAGGGTGTTGCCCTTAACAAAAAGAGGAAGGTGCATGTAGTCGTAAGTGCGGCTGTAATATCTGCCACCCTCGAGAATCTCATCATCCAAAAGGTTCATCCACTTGCCTTCGGGAAGATAGAATTCTCCACGGCCCTCTTCGTTAAAGATGGGAGCCACCAGAAGCGAATCACCGAGCATATACTGCAAATCAAGATATTTGCAGGCGGGATCCCCCGGGAAGGAGAAAAACATGGGGCGCATTACAGGGGTTCCCTTTTCGTGGGAAATAACCGCCATGCGATATAAATAAGGCATAAGTCTGCACTTAAGATTAACGAAGGATCTTACAACGTCGTTGCTTTCCTCGTCAAAAATCCAGGGAACACGATATGTGTCTGAACCGTGGAGTCTGCTTTGGGTGCTGAGTAATCCGAACTGAACCCAACGTTTGTAAAGGTCAGGCTTTGCAGTGGATTCGAAGCCCGAAATATCGTGGCTCCAGAAGCCGTATCCGCTGGCGGACAGTGATAAGCCTCCGCGAAGGGATTCTGCCATGGAAGGATAGCTTGCAAAGCAGTCGCCGCCCCAATGGATGGGGAACTGCTGACATCCTGCTGTGGCACTTCTTGCAAACAAAACGGCATTTCCTTTGCCCTTAACCTCTTCGATAGCCTTAAATACTGTTTCCTGATAGAAAACGGAATACATGTTATGCATATCTGTGGGGTCTGAGCCGTCGAAATATGTAACATCTGTGGGAATTCTTTCACCGAAGTCGGTCTTGATACAATCGATTCCCAAATCCAAAAGTTCTTTTATTCTGTCAGCAAACCACTTTCTGGCGTCGGGATTGGTGAAGTCCATAACGGCCAAACCGGGCTGCCAGTTATCAACCTGCTTAACACCCTTGCCATCGGCACGCATGAGGAAGTAGCCTTTTTTACATAATTCGTTAAAAGTCTCGCCGTACTGGCTGACATAAGGATTGATCCATGCGCAAAGCTTTAAGCCTCTCTCATGATAGCGGGAGAGCATTCCCTTAACATCTGAAAACTGCTCCTTATCCCAGACAAAATCGCACCAGCGAAGGCCTTTGAGCCAATAGCAGTCGAAGTGGAAAACGCTGAAGGGTATATTTCTCTTCTCCATTCCGGAGATAAGTTCTGAAGTGATTTCCTCGTCGTATTTGGGCTTGAAACTTGTGGAGAGCCATAGTCCGAAACTCCATGCAGGAGGAAGGGCGGGGCGACCTGTAAGTGATGTGTAGACATCGAGGATGTCTGCAGGGGTCTCACCATACATAAAGTGATAGCGAAGCTCCTCACCCTGTACGGAAAAACTTACGTACTCTACTTTCTCGCTTGCCACTTCAAATTCCACGGCAGAGCTGTGATCTACGAAGATACCGTAGTTTTCGCTTGTAATATAAAAAGGTACGCACTTGTAGGATACGTCACTGGCGGTTCCGCCGTCTTCGTTCCAGCAGGTGACTGTCTGGCCGTTCTTCACAAAAGGTGTGAATTTTTCGCCAAAGCCATATACTGTTTCACCGGGCTTTAATGATAACTCGGCAAGAACGTAGGGCTCGTATTTTTGCTCAAAGTAGTGAGGACCGGGCTTAAAAGTGTTAGGAACTGCATCCCAGCGCATATAACCGGTATTTCTGAAACCTGAGGATGTGAGGACACGTCCTTTTGCCTCAAATGTATATCCGAACTGCTTACGATTGACGCGGACTGTAACATCTCCCGCCGTCATTACAGCTTCGTCATCATTTATTTCTAATTTAACGGCTTCCGGCTTTGTATTAAGGACAAAGCGGGGCTCGTGCTTCTCGTAGGCTTTGTAGTGTGTTATGGACACAGCAATATCATTGTGACCTGCAGATACAAAATCCATCTGCAAAACTGTGAGATCCAAAGCATCCGCCCGGGATGTGATGGGACGTTCCGGAGCCAGAATACGCATACCGTTAGGTATCTCAATTACCTCAAATGCCTGAGCAGCGTAGGAGGGTTTAACTCTTTCACTTCTTAACCAGTATCCTTCTGTAAATTTCATTGTTATACCTCATTTCCTTGGTAGTCAGGATAGTTTAATAATTTAAATCATACAAGTATTTATAATAAGTATCAATATCTTTTTGAACTTGTAGCCATAATTAGGCTGTGATAAAATGTTTAGTTGAAGCAGGTTGCTTCAAAAATATACTAAAGAGGAGAATCCTATGGCCAGCGTTCGATTATCAGCTATTATTGAGAAAATGAAACTGGACAACCTGACACCCGAGATTAATGCGGACAAGATTCGCATTACTCAGCCGGATATCAACCGTCCCGCACTTCAGATGGCAGGTTACTTTGAACACTTTGAAGAGACACGACTTCAGGTTATCGGATTTGTGGAATACACCTACATGCAGGGCCTTTCCGAGGACAGAAAGAAAGAGGTTTATGAACAGCTTCTTTCCTATGAGATTCCTGCTATCGTATTCTGCAGAGAGCTTACACCGGACCCCTTGTTTATAGAGGTGGCCCTTAAGCATCAGAGAGCCGTTCTTGTTTCCAAGAAAGCTACATCCGCATTTATGGCGGAGATAATTCGTTGGCTTAATGTAAAGCTTGCACCCTGTATCACCATCCATGGCGTACTCGTAGACGTTTATGGTGAAGGTGTTCTTATTACAGGTGAGAGCGGTATCGGTAAGTCCGAGGCAGCATTGGAGCTTATAAAACGTGGGCACCGTCTTGTAACCGACGATGTTGTCGAAATCAGAAAGGTATCGGATGATACCTTAATCGGATCTGCTCCCGAGATTACCAAGCACTATATCGAGCTCAGAGGTATCGGTATTGTGGACGTGAAGACCCTTTTCGGTGTATCCAGCGTCAAGGAAACTCAGAGCATAGATATCGTTATCAAGCTTGAGGATTGGAATAAAGACAAGGAATACGACCGCCTTGGTCTTGAGGAGGAGTACACAGAGTATCTTGGAAACAAGATCGTCTGCCACACCATTCCCATAAGACCCGGCCGAAACCTTGCTATTATCTGTGAGACAGTTGCGGTTAACCACAGACAGAAGAAGATGGGTTACGACGCAGCCAAAGAGTTCTACCAGAGAGTACAGGCGTCCTTCTCCAGGAACAGGGACGACGATGATTAATTAGTGAAAGAGGAATGTTTTAATGAAGAATTATGTTTTTGGTGTAGATGTGGGAGGAACAACCGTTAAGATCGGTCTGTTCGACAAAGAGGGAAAAGCAATTGACAAGTGGGAAATCCCCACTCGTACAGCTAACGGCGGAGAGGCAATTCTCCCCGATATAGCTAAGTCAATAGAAGATAAGATGGCTGAGAAGAACATCTCCAAAGATGACCTTATCGGCGTAGGACTTGGTGCACCCGGTCCCGTAGATGACAACGGAATGATTCACAAGGCAGTTAACCTTGGCTGGGGCGAGTTCTCCATCAAGGAAAAGCTTGAAGGAATTCTTGGTGTACAGGTTGAGGCCGGCAATGATGCCAACGTTGCAGCCCTCGGCGAGATGTGGCAAGGCGGCGGACGCGGCTACAAGAACGTGGTTGCAGTTACCCTTGGAACAGGTGTCGGCGGTGGTATCATCGTTGACGGCCAGATCCTTTCCGGAACAAACGGAGCAGCAGGTGAAATCGGCCATATCCATTTAAACGACAGCGAGTTAAGTGTTTGCGGATGCGGTAACAGAGGATGCCTTGAGCAGTATGCTTCGGCAACCGGTGTTGTAAGACTTTCAAAGAGACGTCTGGTTGCAGACGAGAAGCCCAGCGTATTAAGAGATGCAGAGCTTAGCGCCAAGACAGTGTTCGACGCAGTTAAGGCCGGAGATGAAGTTGCAATCGATGTTGCCAAGGAATTCGGAAGATGCTTAGGTATCGGCCTTGCAATTGTTGCAGCTGTAATGAACCCTCAGATATTTGTTATCGGAGGTGGCGTTTCAAAGGCAGGTCCTGTGCTTTTTGATTACATTATTCCCGCATACAACAACAACGTTTTCCCTGCAGCAAGAGACATCAAATTCGCCCTTGCAGAGCTTGGAAACGATGCCGGAATCTATGGCGCAGCTAAACTTGTACTGGACAAAGCAAACTAAACACGGAGCTTTTCTATGATTGCAAAGGAAACAAAGGAAGCAATAAGTCGTTTGGTTCCCGAAAGTCATGTTTTATATGACGAACCCCTAAAAAAGCATACAACATTTCAGGTAGGCGGAAATTCCGACTGCCTGATTTTTGTTGAAAAAGAAAAAGAACTTAAGGATCTCATTAACTACCTTGACGGGGAGGGTATTCCCAGATATTTAATAGGAAACGGAAGCAACCTTCTTGTGAGCGATGACGGTTTCAGAGGAGTAATCCTTGAGACAAGGCGTCTGTTTACTGATATAAAGGTGGAGGGAGAAACCATAATCGCCAAAGCAGGAGCACTGATGTCCAAGATTGGCTCCGTTGCTTTGGAAAACGAGCTTACAGGTTTTGAGTTTGCAGCAGGAATTCCCGGAACCATAGGCGGCGGAGTGGTAATGAACGCCGGAGCATATGGCGGCGAACTTAAGGATGTAATCGTAAGTGTCAGGGTTCTTACCAAAGATGGTAAAAGCGAAGAAATCTCCTGTGAAGACATGGGCTTTGGCTACAGGACAAGTGTAGTAAGAAAGAATGAATATATTGTTACTGAGGTTAAGCTTAAACTTTCCAAAGGTAATAAGGAAGAAATAAAAGCCACCATGGAAGACCTTAAGGAAAGAAGGAAATCTAAACAGCCCCTGGAGTATCCCAGCGCCGGATCTACATTTAAGAGACCTGAAGGATATTTTGCAGGAAAGCTTATTGAGGATGCAGGCCTTAGGGGATACAGTGTGGGCGGAGCCATGGTTTCTGAGAAACACTGTGGTTTTGTCATAAACAAAGGAGACGCCAGTGCGTCAGACGTTGATAAGCTGATAAAGGATGTAAGTAAACGGGTTAAGGATTCCTTTGGAGTAACATTGGAACCGGAAGTAATAAGACTCGGAAAGTTTTAGGAGGCCATATGTCTTTCTCAACAGATGTTAAAGAAGAGCTTACCAAACACATACCCGGACCCCGTCACTGTGCCCTTGCAGAGCTTATGGCCATAATGCATTTTGCGGGATATTTTGGCAGAACAGAGGACGATGGACTTATCATTGGCTTTAAATCCGATAATCCCTGCGTTTTAAGAAAAGGCTTTACATTGTGGAAAAAAACCTTTAATATAGAATCTGCTATGGCCCTTAGAGGGGCGGAAGCTGACATGGTGACGGAGAAATTTGGCAATTTGTCCGATCCCGTGGACCCTGTTTTTCTTAAGAATTCCTGTTGCCGAAGGGCATTTTTAAGGGGAGTTTTTCTGAGCGTAGGTTCTGTCAGCGATCCGGATAAGAGCTATCACATGGAATTTTTGTGTGAGAATGAAGCGCAGGCCATGCAGCTTAAGGACATTATAAGGGACTTTGACGTAGAAGCTAAGATTATTACGCGAAAGAAGTATTTTGTCGTATATATAAAGGAAGGTTCATCGATAGTTGAACTTCTGAATGTTATGGAAGCTCATGTTTCACTGATGAGCTTTGAGAACTCCAGGATTCTTAAGGAAGTCAGAAATACGGTTAACCGAAGAGTTAACTGCGAGACGGCCAACATCAAGAAGACCGCGGATGCTTCGTCCAGACAGATGGAGGACATTTATCTACTTAGGGATACCTACGGACTGAAGAATCTCCCGGAGAAACTCAGGGAGGTTGCGGAAGTTCGATTGGAATACCCGGAGGCTACCCTTCAGGAATTGGGTGAGATGCTTTCGGTTCCGGTTGGCAAATCCGGAGTTAATCACAGGCTCAGAAAGCTTTCTGAACTTGCTGATAAGGTAAGGGGCTAAGGCCCAAGGAGGAGAATTATGACAAAAAAATCTGTAACCATTAATCTTGAAAACGGTCTTGATGCACGTCCCATTGCCCTTCTTGTGCAGAGAGCCAGCCAGCATGAGTCAAGAATCTATATTGAGATTGGCGACAAGAGAGTAAATGCCAAGAGCATCATGGGTATGATGAGTCTTGTTTTGGATAATGGTGAAACATTAACCGTTTCAGCAGACGGTGCTGACGAGAAGGAAGCTGTTGTAGATTTGGAACAGTTCCTTAGCGGACAGACTGCTTAATAAGAATATATCCGCATTCCGTTAATCGGAATCGCGATATAATATCCCTAATGGGTTAACTACAAATTTCATACTAATATAGGAGGTACATAAAATGGCATTAGTTACCACGAAAGACATGTTTGCTAAAGCTTATGATGGCGGATACGCTATCGGTGCATTCAACGTAAACAACATGGAAATCGTACAGGGTATCACAGAGGCAGCAGGCGAGTTAAAGAGCCCTGTTATCCTTCAGGTATCCAAGGGTGCAAGAGCTTACGCTAACCACACTTACCTTGTTAAGCTGGTTGAGGCAGCTGTAATTGAGAACCCTGAAATCCCCATCGCATTACACTTGGATCACGGTGATACATTTGAACTTTGTAAGTCTTGTATCGACGGTGGATTTACATCTGTTATGATCGACGCTTCCTCAAAGTCATTTGAGGACAACATCGCTTTAACAAAGCAGGTTGTTGAGTATGCACACGCACACGGCGTTGTAGTAGAGGCTGAGCTTGGTACACTTGCAGGTATCGAGGATGAAGTACAGGTTGAGGCTGGTAAGGAAGCTTACACTCGTCCTGAAGAGGTTGAAGAGTTCGTTGACAGAACAGGTTGTGACTCTCTTGCAATCGCTATCGGAACATCTCACGGTGCTTACAAGTTCACTCCCGAGCAGTGCACAAGAAATGCTGACGGAATCCTTGTTCCCCCTCCGCTTCGTTTCGACGTTCTTGAGGAGTGCATCAAGAGACTTCCCGGATTCCCTATCGTACTTCACGGTTCATCTTCAGTTCCTCAGGAATTCGTTAAGATGGTTAACCAGTACGGCGGAAAGATGCCCGATGCTGTAGGTATTCCTGAAGAGCAGCTTCGTAAGGCAGCTAAGCTTGCTGTATGTAAGATCAATATCGACTCCGATATCCGTCTTGCTATGACAGGTAACATCAGAAAGTACTTTGCAGAGCATCCCGATCACTTCGATCCTCGTCAGTACTTAAAGCCCGCTCGTCAGGCTGTTAAGGACATGGTTGCTCACAAGATCATCAACGTTCTTGGTTCAGACGGCAAGGCTTGATTACCTTAATATGAAACAATTAACGCCTCGGTGGTTTCCACCGAGGCGTTTTGATTGCAGGCCATAAAAAATACCCCCAGACAGGGAGGATGCCGAGTAAGTATTCTTACTCGGCATTTATTATGAAAAAGTTATTTAATCAAGCAAACTTGCTAGGATGTTGTCTGTGTGTTATTGATTTATCTTATACTGTTAGTATACGGGCAACTTTTGTCTAAAGAATAATCATTTGTTGAAAATTCCTTTAACTAATTGTGAACAAAATATGAACATGAAGGCCAAAATACTCATTATATTGTCTGAAAACAATATGCAACTAAAAGTAGAAATCAAAAATAAGACACAATTAAAATGCTTGTTTTAGATAAATGACATGCGTTACTTGATAACATTTTAACAAAAGCCAGATAGTACCAAAGTAGCATTTGTACATTTTGCACAAAAAATGGCTGTCCATATGGGACAGCCGTTTTCGTTGATTTCAGAAGCAGTTTAAAGCTTCTCGGGTTCGGGATAATCAACACCAAATGTTTCAACTGTAACAGTCTTCATAACCTGAGGGGTTCTGGGTCTGTCACTGAAGTCGGTGTCAACTTCTGCAATGGCGTTAACAACTTCCATTCCCTCAATAACCTTACCGAAGGCAGCGTAGTCACCGTCAAGGTGAGGTGAAGTCTTGTGCATTACGAAGAACTGGCTTCCTGCAGAATCAGGGAACATGCTTCTTGCCATTGAAAGAACGCCTTCTGTATGCTTAAGGTCATTCTTGAAACCGTTGGATGAAAACTCACCCTTGATTGAGTAGCCGGGGCCACCCATTCCTGTTCCTTCGGGATCTCCTCCCTGAATCATGAAACCTTTTATAACTCTGTGGAAAATCAATCCGTCGTAGAAATTCTTGTTAATAAGACTTATGAAATTGTTAACGGACTGAGGAGCCACATCGGGATAAAGCTCTGCCTTGAAGACATCACCGTTTTCCATTGTAAATGTAACTATTGGATTCTGAGCCATAGCTTACTCTCCTTTCTGAATGTCTTTATATATTCTATCCGAAAACCGGGGAACGGTAAAGATGATTGTATGATAAAATAAGGGGCGGAGGAAGAGATGCTTAAGAATCTTTATTTTGTAACGGATATTGAGAATAAGGAATTATACGAAAACACCTACAGGTGGAACGTGGACTTATTAAGGAATGACCTTCAAAAAGAGGGGACAGACCTTTCATTCGTCTATTCTCCCGAAATCATAGACGTCAACATGTTAGATAAGAGCGCCCTGGTAATAACCGATGTGGAAAGCTATCTTGAAAGCTTTTCAAAGGCCAGGGGAAATGTGCTTTTCTTCTCAAAGGATGGTTTTATTCCCTGGGGAGTTGATTATGTAATTCTTGGCTGGGAAGCTTTCAATGCCAAAGAAATTCTTGATGCATATCTTCGAGTTACCCATGCCACAAGAACCATTCTTGAAACAGACAGGCTCATCATCAGGGAGAGCACTGTGGATGACGTGGATGAGTTCTATAGAATTTACGCTGAAGAGGGGATAACCGACTACACCGAAGAACTGTTTAAGGACCCGGAAGATGAGAAGCACTACATGCAAAACTATATCAGAGAAATTTACGGTTTTTACGGCTTTGGAGTGTGGACCCTGGTGCTTAAGGAAACGGGGAAGGTAATCGGGAGAGCCGGAATCTCTGTAAGAGACGGCTTTGATGAACCGGAAATAGGATATGTCTTAGAGAAGGATTATCACCGACAAGGCCTGGCCTATGAGGCCTGCTCAGCCATAATCGACTATTTTAAAGAAAATTACAGCTTTGAAAGAATAATGGCCCTAAGCGAGGCAGGTAACACGGCCGGGAATGGGCTCCTTAAAAAACTTGGCTTTGAATACGAGTGCGACGTAAAGGAGAGAGGCCGTTTTTACCAAAAATACAGCTTAAATATACAAAAAACGCCAAGATAATACATTGAAATAAAATTCCTCGTCTGCTACTATAGAGCGTAGGGAATTATATTCAGATGTGGCACGACATCTGACGGAAACGACCAAATATCAGCATGGAGGAATCATCATGAGAATTATCAAAACAAAAGATTACAATGACATGAGCAGAAAAGCTGCCAACATTATTTCCGCACAGGTTATCCTCAAGCCGGATTGTGTACTGGGACTTGCAACAGGATCAACACCCGTGGGAACTTACAAGCAGCTGATAGACTGGTACAATAAAGGGGATTTGGATTTTTCCGAGGTAACAAGTGTAAACCTTGACGAGTACAAGGGACTTGATAAGGACAACGACCAGAGCTATTGGTATTTCATGCATACCAATTTCTTCGATCATATCAACATTAACTCAGAGAACGTAAACCTTCCCAACGGAATGGAGCCTGACTCTGAAAAGGAATGTGCAAGATATGATGATATTATTCGTTCAGTGGGCGGAGTAGACCTTCAGCTTCTTGGCCTCGGACACAACGGACATATCGGATTCAACGAGCCCGCCGAGGAGTTTAAGAAGGGCACACACTGTGTGGACCTTACACAGAGCACCATTGAGGCAAATGCAAGATTCTTTGCTTCCATGGACGATGTTCCCAAACAGGCTTATACAATGGGCATTCGTACAATTATGTCAGCCAAGAAGATTCTTGTTGTGGTAAGCGGCAAGGATAAGGCTGCTATTGTCAAGAAAGCCTTCACAGGCCCTGTTACACCTCATGTACCCGCTTCACTTTTACAGATGCATCCCGACGTAACCATTGTTGGAGATGAAGAGGCGTTATCAGAATTAGATATCTAAGTTTGAACGTAAACGCCGGAGAATATCCGGCGTTTTCTGTCGTTATATTGTAAAAGGGAAATACAATAAAGGGAGAACTTTAGAATGATTGTTAAAAATGTAAAAATCTTTAGGGAAGACGGAAGCTTTGAGCAGGGAGAAATTGTTATTGAGGGCGAGCGATTCGCAGAGGCAACAAGTGACGAAACCGTAATTGACGGCAACGGATGCTTCGCAATTCCGGGACTTACGGATGTGCATTTCCACGGATGCGTGGGTTATGACTTCTGCGACGGAACAGAGGAAGCCATTTCGGCCATGGCAGAGTATGAGCTTGCCAACGGCGTAACCGCCATTAACCCTGCAACAATGACTCTCTCCGAGGAGATGCTCACCAAAATCGCAAGGGCGGCTGCAGCTCATGAGAACGGTGCCGGCGCAGATCTTGTGGGTATCAACATGGAAGGCCCCTTCATCAGCATGGAGAAAAAGGGCGCCCAGAATCCCGAGTATATAATGAACCCCGATATTGATATGTTCAGAAGACTTCAGAAGGAGGCAAAGGGCCTCTTTAAGCTTTGCGACATTGCACCTGAACTTGACGGGGCCTTAGAGTTCATCGATGAACTTAAAGATGAGGTGCGCATCAGCGTGGCTCATACCTGCGCAAACTATGATGAGGCCAAGGCGGCTTTCGACCATGGTGCAACTCAGGTCACACACCTTTACAATGCCATGAATCCCCTTACACACAGGGCTCCCGGCGTTATCGGAGCGGCATCCGAGAACGAGAATGTTTACGCCGAGATGATCTGTGACGGAGTTCATATTCACCAATCTGCCATAAGAGCAGCTTTCAAATTGTTTGGAGATGACAGAATCATTCTTATCTCCGATTCCATGATGGCAACAGGAAAGCCGGACGGACAGTATTCATTAGGGGGTCAGGATGTTACTGTCAAGGGCGCCTATGCCACACTTACAGAGGGCGGAAACCTTGCAGGAAGCGTAACGAACCTTATGAACTGTGTTCGTTATGTGGTAAAAACCGCAGGAATCTCCCTTGGAAGCGCCATCAAGTGTGCGGCAGTCAACTCTGCCAAGTCAGTTGGAATTTACGACAATTATGGTTCCATAACCGTCGGAAAGCTTGCAAATTTGGTTCTTTTGGATGAAAATTTGGATATTACCCGTATTATAAAGAGGGGAACAGTGGTAAGATAAGGGTATAATCATATAATAATCAATGAAAGGACACGACATCGCAATGACAAATCTTGAACTTCAAAGACACGCCAACGAAGTCAGAAAGGGAATAGTTAGTGCTGTACATTCTGCGAAAGCCGGTCATCCGGGTGGATCATTGTCAGCAGCTGATATTTTCACATTTCTGTATTTTGAGGAGATGAACATCGACCCTAAGAATCCCAAGATGGAGAACAGGGACAGATTCGTACTCTCCAAGGGCCACACCGCTCCCGGACTCTATTCAACACTTGCTAACAGAGGATACTTCCCTGTTGAGGATCTGCTTACATTAAGAAAGCTTGGTTCTTATCTTCAGGGACATCCCGATATGAAGCATATTCCCGGAGTAGATATGTCATCAGGTTCGTTGGGACAGGGAATTTCCGCAGCTGTAGGCATGGCACTTGGCGGAAAGATGGACAAAAAAGACTACCGCGTTTACACATTACTCGGAGACGGAGAAATCCAGGAAGGCCAGGTTTGGGAGGCAGCAATGTTTGCAGGCCATCGCAAACTTGATAACCTTGTGGTAATCGTAGATAACAACGGTTTGCAGATTGACGGTAAAATCGAAGACGTCTGCTCACCTTATCCTATTGACAAAAAGTTCGAAGCTTTCAACTTCCACGTAATCAACATTGATGCACACAACTTTGATGAAATCAGAGCAGCATTCAAGGAAGCACGTGAGACAAAGGGTCAGCCCACCGCAATTATTGCTAAATCAATCAAAGGTAAGGGCGTATCTTTCATGGAGAACAATGCCGGATGGCATGGAAAGGCTCCCAACGATGAGGAGTATGCACAGGCTATGAAAGACCTTGAAGCCATCGACGAGACTCTAAAGAAAGCAGGTGAGAACTAATGTCAGACGTTAAAATCGCTACCCGTGAAAGTTACGGAAACGCCCTTGTTGAGTTGGGCGCAAAGAACGAAAATGTAGTAGTACTTGATGCGGACTTGGCAGGAGCCACCAAAACAGGTACTTTCAAGAAAGCATATCCCGACAGATTCATTGACTGCGGAATAGCAGAGTGTAACATGATGGGAATCGCTGCAGGTCTTGCAACAGTAGGCAAGATTCCCTTTGCAAGTTCTTTTGCTATGTTTGCCAGCGGAAGAGCATTTGAGCAGGTTCGTAACTCCATAGGTTACCCCAAGCTCAATGTAAAGATCGGTGCAACCCATGCCGGAATCACAGTAGGTGAAGACGGTGCAACACACCAGTGTAACGAGGACATCGCTCTTATGCGCGAGATTCCCGGAATGGTTGTTATGGTTCCCGCAGATGATATCGAGGCAAAGGCTGCAGTTATGGCTGCTGCTGAGCATGAAGGCCCCGTTTATTTAAGATTCGGCCGTGCAGCCTGCGGTCTTGTAAACGATTTCCCCGGTTATAAGTTTGAGATCGGAAAAGGAACTGTTTTGAAAGAGGGTAAGGACGTATCCATCATCGCTACAGGTGTGTGCGTTGAACAGTCTCTTAAGGCAGCTGAAGCCCTCAAGGCTAAGGGCATCGATGCTGAAGTTATCAATATCTGCACCATCAAGCCCATCGATAAGGATCTCATCATCAAGACCGCCAAGAAGACAGGCAAGGTCGTTACTGTTGAGGAGCATTCCGTTATCGGAGGCCTGGGAAGCGCAGTTTGTGACGTTCTCAGCGAAGAGTGTCCTACAAAGGTTAAAAAGATTGGTATCAATGATGTATTCGGCGAATCCGGTTCAGCCGGCGCACTTTTAACTAAGTACGGCTTGGACGCTGATGGAATCGCTAAGTCTGTTGAGCAGTTTCTTTCCTAGGGTAAAAGCGGGGGGAGAGAAGATGAAAAGAAGACTTTCACCATCAATTTTGGCAGCAGATTTCAGTATACTGGGGGAACAGATTAGAACTGTTGATGCTGCCGGAGCAGAATATATCCACATAGATGTCATGGACGGGGCTTTTGTCCCGTCCATATCCTTCGGAATGCCCGTAATTGAGACCATAAGGAAAGTGACAACGAAAACCTTCGATGTACATCTTATGGTGCAGGATCCAGAAAGATATATCAAAGAATTCGTGGAATGCGGAGCAGATATAATCACCTTCCATCCCGAAGCATGTAACCACGTACAGGAAACCATTGATCTGATTCACAGTTTGGGAATCAAAGCCGGCTTATCGGTAAAACCCGCAACTCCCATAGAAACCCTAAGGCCATACATGGGCAGCCTTGACCTGATTCTTATCATGGGCGTGGAGCCTGGATTCGGAGGTCAGAAATACATGGAATCCGCTACGGACAAAATAAGGGAAGCCAGGGCTTTGATAGACGAATCCGGCAGAGATATCCGTCTTTCTGTAGACGGAGGAATAAAGCTTGATAACGTTTATAAGGTTCTTGACGCCGGAGTGGATGTTGTGGTTGCCGGGTCTGCCATTTTTAAGGGCGACCTTTCAAAAAATGTAAAAGATTTTATGGCTGTATTCGAAAACCACGAATAGTTTGCAGGAATGCAGTAAAGTGTGGTATTCTAAAGGTTACAGAATATTGCATAAGAGGTTAGAAAATGAATAAAGGAAAGTACTATATTACTACTGCCATAGCTTATACATCTGGTAAACCTCATATAGGTAACAGCTATGAGATAGTTTTGGCAGACAGTATTGCAAGATATAAGAGGAGAGAAGGATACGACGTATTCTTCCAGACCGGAACCGATGAACATGGTCAGAAGGTTGAGATAAAGGCAGCGGAAGCCGGCGTTACTCCCAAGGAATTCGTTGATGATGTTGCCGGACAGATTAAGGGAATCTGTGATTGCCTTAACTGCTCTTACGATAAGTTCATAAGAACGACTGATACCAATCACGAGAAGCAGGTTCAGAAGATTTTTAAGAGACTTTATGATCAGGGAGATATTTATAAGGGAGCTTACGAGGGCCTTTACTGTACACCCTGTGAATCCTTCTGGACAGAGTCCCAGCTGGTGGACGGAAAGTGCCCTGACTGTGGCCGTGAGGTTAAACCTGCCAAAGAGGAAGCATATTTCTTCAAGATGAGCAAATATGCCGACAGACTGATTGAGCATATTAATACTCATCCCGAGTTTATACAGCCTGTTTCCAGAAAGAACGAGATGATGAACAACTTCCTTCTTCCCGGACTTCAGGATTTATGTGTTTCAAGAACATCTTTCAAGTGGGGAATACCTGTTACTTTTGATGAGAAACACGTGGTTTATGTATGGCTTGATGCCCTTACGAACTACATTACCGGAATAGGATATGACGCAGAGGGCAACAGTTCTGAACAGTACAAGAAGTACTGGCCCGCAGACCTTCATCTTATCGGCAAGGATATAGTAAGATTCCATACCATTTACTGGCCTATTTTCCTTATGGCATTGGGCGAGCCCCTACCTAAGCAGGTATTTGGTCATCCCTGGCTTCTTGCCGGAGATGGAAAGATGAGTAAATCCAAAGGCAACGTTATCTACGCCGATGATTTGGCAAAGTTCTTCGGAGTTGATGCCGTAAGATACTTCATGATCCATGAGATGCCCTTTGAAAATGACGGCTCCATTTCCTGGGAGCTTATGACAGAGAGGGTTAACTCAGATCTTGCCAACGTTCTCGGAAACCTGGTTAACAGAACCATTTCCATGAGCAACAAGTATTTTGGCGGAGTGGTTGAGGACAAGAAAGTAACAGATGCCGTAGATGAAGACCTTAAGGCTGTTGTAACAGATACAAGAAACAGAGTTTCTGAAAAGATGGAAGATTTGCATGTGGCGGATGCCATCACAGAAATATTTGCTCTGTTTAAGAGATGCAACAAGTATATTGATGAAACAGAGCCCTGGGTTCTTGCAAAGGACGAGGCAAAGAAGGACAGACTTGCAACAGTTCTTTATAACCTTTGTGAAAGCATCAGCATAGGCGCAGCCCTCCTTTGGCCTTTCCTTCCGGAAACAGCCGAAAAGATATGCAAGCAGCTGAACGTTAAGCTCAGAGATTTTGATACACTTACGACCTTCGGGCTTTTGGAGAACGGAACAAAGGTTACTGAGACACCTGAGATTTTGTTCGCAAGACTTGATATAAAGGATGTACTCGCAGAAGCTGCAAGAATCGCTGAGATTCAGAAAGCCGAGGCAGGAGTTACTGAAGATAACAGGGAAGATGAAAAGGGAATAGATATCCCGTCAAAGGATGAAATTGAGTATGGCGATTTTGACAAACTTCAATTTCAGGTGGGAGAAATAATTGCCTGTGAAGAAGTAAAGAATTCAAAGAAGCTTCTTTGCTCACAGGTGCGAATCGGAAGCAAGGTAAAACAGATCGTTTCCGGAATCAAGGCTTATTACAAGCCCGAGGAAATGGTAGGTAAGAAGGTTATGGTTCTTGTGAACCTTAAGCCTGCAACACTTGCCGGTGTTTTATCTGAAGGGATGCTTTTGTGTGCGGAGGATGAAAACGGTAATCTGTCATTGATGACACCGGAAAAGGAGATGCCCTCCGGCGCAGAGATCTGCTAATAAGGGATTAAAGATTAGGGAGGATACGGCGTGAAGACAATATCACAAAAAATTAAAACTGTGATGGCTGTCAGTGCGCTCGTTATCCTCTTTTTTTGTTATGTAGTGACAGCTGTTTCAGATTCAAGGAGAGAAGCGGACACCCAGAACATTGAACTGATTGACCATTGGGAGATGGAGACGAAGGACGGAATCTATTCCGATGTAAAACTGTCAGAGCAAAGGTTTGATACTTTAATGAGAGGGGACAGCGTTGTTATTACAACGACCCTTCCCAACAAAACAATTACCAACCCCATGATGCGCCTGTATTCAAATCACTGCAGCGTTGAAGTGTTCTTAGACGGAGAAGAAATCTTTGAATACGGGGTTGAAAGAACGTTAAATAATAAGTTCATAGGCTATGGCTTCCTGTATTTTGCCCTTCCCTATGATTATCCCGGAAAGAAACTGGCAATCAGATATATTTCTTCCGAATCCGTCGACACGAAATCTCTTCGTGCACCAACCATCTATGATTCCACAACCATGATGGTGAATTATGCAGCAGTTAACAGAAGACTCCTGGCAATGAACATGTTTCTCATGGTTCTTGGCCTTGGGCTGGTTGTTTTTGGGCTGGTTTTGCACCTGACCAAACAGGGAGCTTTAAGACTTGCATCGGTGGGAGGGTTCGCCCTGTCTCTTTCCACGTGGTCAATGTGCAGTTACCATCTTATGGATATCTTTACGAATAATATGCTCTTTAAGAATTATATGGAGTATTATTCGCTGTTTTTTACACCCTTATTTTTCCTGATATACTTTTGGACCGACTTAAAGAACAGAGATACAATTTCAATAAGAGCAACCTACAAGTCTCTTGTTGTGTCCCAGATTCTTTTCATTATAGTGGTTACCATTGCCCACGCTACCGACAAGCTTCATATTTCGGCAGCTATTTGGGGCCAGCTTGCATTGATAATAATGGAGACGGTGGGAATACTTGCCATTTGTCTCAATGATGTGATACATAAGACTTTTACGTCGAAGGCTTTGTTTTTGGGAATTGTTTCCATTTCCGTCTTTGCTTTGGCGGATGTGGTTTTATTCTTTTTCCAAAAGTTGGGAATCGAAACCAACAAAAGACATTTCTCGTCCATAACATGTATGGGTGCGATTGTATTTGTTATCTGCCTCGTGTGGGATTACTACCTGGAAAACGAGAAGGCAAAAGAAGAAGCCATTAAGACAGATGCCCTTCAAAAACTTGCATATACCGACCCTCTTACCGGAATTCCCAACAGGAGAAGCTATGACGACTGCCTTAAGACTCTGGAGGAGAAACCTGACGATTTTGCCCTGGTTGCAGTTGATGTAAATGGACTTAAGCACATAAATGATACCCTGGGGCATGAGATGGGAGACCTTCTTATAACTTCCATGGCGGATTGTTTAAAGAAAACCTTCGGCGGAAGTTCAATGATTGCCAGAATGGGCGGAGACGAATTTGCTGCCATAGTTACGGATCTTAAATACAAAGATATGGACAGCATTATATGGAAGCTTCAGTCTGAGATTGAATTAAAAAACGAAGAGCTGCCGATGCTCAATATAAGCGCTGCTTACGGATACTGCAAGAGAAGCGAGTATCCAAGCATGAATGCCAAAGAGATATACAGAATTGCAGACAGCAGAATGTACGTTAGAAAAGCTCAAATGAAAAGGGAAGGGAAACGCTCATGAAGAAAAAAGAGTTTTACTTCGAATCAAGAGACAATCACTCAAAGGTACATGCCGTAAGATGGCTTCCGGATGATGAATCCGTAAAGGCCATTCTTGTTCTGGTGCACGGAATGGCAGAGTATATCGAAAGGTATGAAGGCCTTGCCAACTATTTCACTGACAGAGGATTTCTGGTAACCGGAATAGACAACCTGGGACACGGCAAATCCATTAGAGAGGATAAGAATCCCGGATATTTTGCGGCTGTTGACCCCGCTACCGTTGTGGTACGTGATGTTCACAGACTTAAGAAGCTTACCCAGGAAGAGTATCCCGGAATTCCGGTGGCCATTCTCGGACACAGTATGGGTTCCTTTATAGTAAGAAACTATGTTATAAGATACGGAACGGGAATTGAATGTGCGGTAATCATGGGTACCGGAGAACAGCCAGGTGCTGTCCTTGCGGGAGGTAAGGCTGTTGCAGGGCTTCAGAAGCTTTTCCTTGGAGACAATCATATCAGTAAGCTTTTGGAGGGAATGGCCTTCGGAAGCTACTTAAAGAGAATACCTAACAAGAGAACGGCTATGGACTGGCTTTCCGTGGACGAAGCCAATGTTGACAAGTACATTGCCGATCCCCTTTGCGGCTTTACATTCCCTGTAAACGGATTCAGAACCTTATTTGAACTGATTAAGAGATGCCAAAAGAGTGACAATATCGACAAGATTCCGAAGAATCTGCCTCTCCTTGTAATTGCAGGTAAAGAGGATCCTGTGGGTAACTACGGAAAGGGTCCCGAGAGTGTTTCCAAGGCTTATAAGGCAGCAGGAATAAAGGATGTGGAACTTGTTCTTTATGACGGAATGAGACATGAGATATTAAACGAGGCCGGCAAGGAACAGGTCTACAGTGACATCTTCGATTTTGTTAATGCACATACTTGTAAATAGGATATTTTTCCTATATAATCTTCTTGATATAATTCAAGGTTAGTTACTATGAGTTTTGAAGACAATATTCAGGTAAGACCTGCAAGTATAGATGATTGGCAACCGGCAATGGATTTGGCCTGGCGAACATTTTTAAGGTTTGATGCCGATGACTATAAGCGCGAGGGCATCGATAACTTTAAGGAGTTTGTTACGGATTCAAAGCTTTACAGGAATTTCTGCGAAGGCAGATATCCTTTGTTTGTGGCGCTCATTAAGGACAGGATTGTAGGACTTATTTCTCTTAGAAACGATAACCATATATCGCTTTTGTTTGTGGACGGTGATTACCACAGAAGAGGCATAGGAAGAGCTTTGATGGAATACACAAGGCAGTACCTTGCCAATGAGGTCAATATAAACTCGGCCACAGTATTTGCTGCGCCCTATGCCTACTCGTTTTATGAGGCTGAAGGGTTCTTGAAGATAGGAGAGGAAACCGAGCGAGACGGTATGAGATTCACTCCTATGGAAATGATTTTTTGAGAGGTTAACAGGTAATTATGAAGTTTTTAAATATAGACAGTCCTTTGATGCGCTTTCTTTCCAGAATGGGAGATTTAATGCTCCTTAATCTTCTGACTGCTTTCCTTTGCGTGCCGATTATCACGGCAGGAGCAGCAATCACAGCGCTTCATTATGTATCCCTTAAGATGGTCAGAGGCGAAGAGGGTTATATTTTCAAGGACTACATGAAGTCATTCAAGCAGAATTTTAAACAGGCCACAGCCATTTGGGCCATTGGTATTGTTATAATTCTTATTTTTGTGGGTGACTATTTTATTCTGCTTAATGCACAGAATGTTCCGCAGGGACTCGGAACCATTATCCTTGCGGTTTCCATTATTGTTTTCGTAGTTACAAGATATGTATTTCCGGTTCTCTCACATTTCGAGAATACGGTACCCAAGACCATCAAGAACGGTGTGTTCATGAGTATGCTTGCAGCTCCCAAGGCTTTATGTATGGCTGTTTTGGAGATCGCTCCCATTGTTCTTTTGTATTTTTCCGTCAGACTGGTACCTGTTGTTCTTCTGTTCGGAATAGCTTTACCCGCATATCTTGGCGCGATGCTCTACAATACCACATTTAAGAAATTTGAGCCCGAGGACAAGGAAGAGCCCGTTTCGGATATGGATTTCCATGTTGTGGTGGATGAAGAAGAAACTGATGGCGAGGGATTGCCTGAAGAGGATAAATAATAATATATTTGGGATTACTTCTGTAGGGACGTATTAATGCTTTCAAAGCTTAGGGGAAAAACAGAAATTTGGTGGTTTGCTGCCATAATGGTTATTCTGGCAGTTATTTTGGTGTCATTAATCTCTCTTTCCGACGTAGGAAAGACCAAATCTAAAAAGGCGATCGAGGAATACTTCAAGGTTGAAGTAACCAAGGCCGCCGATTCTTTTTCCAAGGGCCTCAAAGAAGCTGAGGTCGCCACGGAGTCCATGGTGGATTTCATTGCCTCTGAACACGAGATGAGAAAGACCACCAAGACTCATCTTGCAGATTCACTTAAGAAAAACACAAATGCAAAGGCAGTTGCCATAGTTGATGCATCCGGCGCAGGATTCGACAATAAGGGATATGCGGTGGATCTTTCGGGTACCTCTTATTTCTCTGAGCTGAAGGATAATGCTTCCTTCAGGTTCGTAGAGGGAGACGGATTAACTGACTTGCCTCAAAGTCTCATTCTTTCAAGACCAATTGTTTATGGTGGGGACATGAAGGGTTTCGCAATAGTCTGCTTTGACGCTGATCTTTTCGGCGTTGAAAACATTTATACACCCTTCGAAAACACAAGCTTCTATGGAATAGTTGACACTGAGGGTATGTGCCCGAAGTACTTCGGAATCAAGAATATGGTTATCTTAAACGAAGTGGGAATGTGGGATAACATTAAGGACCTTTGCGGGCAGGATACCATCATAGATGCCATAAGAGACAACTCCCTTAATGAGACCCAGCTTCTTCATGTAAAGGGAGCCGCAGACTCGAGGGTATATATTGTTGCACCTTTACATATGAATGACTGGCGAATGGTGGTGAGCGTCAACAGAACATATTTCGATTCCCTCCAGAAACGGGACTGGCAGAAAACCAGACTTCTTTGCTGGGAAATAGGAATTGCCACAGCAGGATTTTTCGTTGTGTTCCTTATCTTCAGTCTCTTTAACAGACGTAAAGAAAACGCAAACAAACAGGAACTTGAGGTTAAGGCGGATACAGATCTTCTCACCGGTTTATATAATAAGATAGCAACTGAGAAACTAATTAAGAATTATATTGCCCAGAATCCTGATGGAAGAGGCCTTTTGATACTTCTTGACCTTGATAACTTCAAGAAGATTAATGATACATTGGGCCACGGCTTTGGGGACGAGGTACTGCAGTACCTTGGAATGCGTTTGGGTTCTCAGTTCAGGGTTACGGATATTGTGGGTCGTATCGGTGGCGACGAGTTCATGGTTTTCCTTAAAGATATGAAGACTCAGGAATACATCGAGGCGGAAGCAAGAAAGATGTCCAGGTTCTTTAACAATTTCCAGGTTGGAGAGTATACAAAGTTCTATGCAACCGCAAGTATGGGTGCAGCAGTATACCCCGACGATGGCAAAACCTTCGACGCTTTGTACCGTGCAGCCGACACTGCCCTTTATAAGGCCAAGAAAAATGGCAAGAAACAGCTGGCTTTTTTCGGCAAAGATAACTAAAAATAAATTTTGGTGTGCAATTTGACCAATCTTTAAACAAAATTTTGTGGAATAGTGGCATAGCCTAAAAGAACCACCATAATATATACTTTTCTCAGTGGCTGGGGTTAGCCCCGAATTTAAAATTTAGTTTTTTAGGAGGAACTGTAATGGCAGGATTAAAAATGAAAAACATTACCAAGGTTTATCCTAACGGATTTGAAGCTGTTAAGGATTTCAACCTTGAGATTGAAGATAAAGAATTTATTATCTTCGTTGGACCTTCAGGATGTGGTAAATCTACAACCCTTCGTATGATCGCAGGTTTGGAAGATATTTCATCCGGTGAATTATGGATCGGAGATAAGCTCGTTAACGATGTAGAGCCTAAGGACAGAGATATCGCAATGGTATTCCAGAACTACGCTCTTTA
>CAMVID010000010.1:0-96790 GCA_947167445.1 uncultured Lachnospiraceae bacterium | reverse complement strand
TGTGCAGTTTGGGCCTGTCCCCATTCTGCACGTCCCCATTCTGCACGTCCGACAATCTGTAGCATTTTAGACTTTACGTAAGGCCTACAAAGGATATAGAATAGAAACAGAGGGATATTAAACCATATTATTAGGAGGGAATTACGAAATGAAATTATCAAACATTGATCAGGTTAATGAGTTTTTGAATGTAGTTAAAGAATGTAAGGGTGATGTATATCTCACATCTCCTCAGGGTGACAAGTTTAATCTTAAGTCCAACTTCAGCCAGTACATTGCAATGGGCGCGCTTCTTGGCAACCATGGTGATGACCTTGAGCTTTGGTGTGATGACAAGGAAGACGAAGCAAAATTCTTAAACTTCTTCAATAAGCACCCCGAAGTATAATAAGAAAAGCTAAGCGCCGCTGATGCGGCGCTTTTTATATATCTGAAGTTCTGTAATTCTGTGGTGACAGTCCGTAAGTCTGTTTGAATACTCTTGCAAAATTTCCCGAATCATCATAGCCAACCGCTTCGGCAACTTCTGCCACACTCATATCAGTGGATTTGAGAATTCTGGCAGCTTCCGAAAGCTTGTGCCTTATAAGGTACTGCTGAGGAGTGACGTTTAACTTCTTTTTAAAGAGAGAAGTAAGGTAGGACCGGTTAATCCCTACGTAGTTGGCAATATCCCCAACCTTAATGGTCTTATAGTTAATCTTTATATACTGGAGAGCGTAGTCTACATACGCGTCTGCTGAATAGTCATAGGAACCGTCAGCGTTTCGGGCTGATGCCTGAGTTTCTATCAACATGGAAAGAATCTCATAGAGATATGCCACTCGCTTTATCTCGTTGGCCATGGTCAGATGGTTGGCATCAAGGATACTTTGGATAAGGGGAGTGTAGGTTTCAGTGGGAATTGTTGAGTGAACCACAGGTGTTTCTGCGGAAAGACAGGCGTTGTTAAGGTAGGTGTCTGCCATTTCTCCGTCAAATGTAACCCACATGTATGTCCAGGGCTTTTCCATGTCGGCAAAGTACTTGATTGCAACTCCCTTGGGAATGAGGAAGATGTCATTTTTCTTTATGGAGTATTCTTTGCCGTTTACTATAAGAACCCCTTTACCGTCTGTGACAAAATGCACATGGTTTTCATTGGGAATCTTATGGTCATAGGTATAGCCGGGAGGGCATTTTTGCATACCGCAATGAACCAGATACAAGTCGTTTGTCTGGCGCTTAATATTGCGAAGACATTTGAATCCCGCCACATTTTTGTAAGTAGTTTCCCTTTCCATTCCTATACACCTCCCCAATATTTTAACACAGAATATTCCCTATTACATTATATGGAAAAACTGAAATAAAAATACAAGCATTTAACATTTTGATAACACTATTTAACATTTCAACATGGTTATTTGTGCAATATGTAGGTAAAATGATAATGTAACAGAATGCAGTTGTGCATTTTGTAAACTTTGCATTTAAGAATGGGAGGAACACTAAATGAAAAAATTGTTGGCAATACTCCTTAGTGCAGTACTGAGTATCGGTCTTATGTCCTGCGGCGCAGAGAGCGCAGCAACACCCGCAACCGATAACGCACCGGAGAAAGTTGAAGAAGCTGCCACAGAGGCAACAACTGAAGCTACCACAGAAGCCACCACGGAAGCAGAAGCCCCTGCCACAGAGGGCAAAAAGCTTAAAATCGGCTATACCTTCTGGGATCTGCCTGTTGCAGGTATCTGTATCGACGGTGCTAACCAGATTAAGCTTGCTGCAGAAGCATTGGGAGTTGACCTTGTTTTTAATCCAAACAACGATGATATCTCAGCAGAGAGCGTAGTTGCAGCAGTTGAGAACTTCGCAGCATCAGGCTGTGACGGAGTTATTGTAATTAACTTCTCAGAAGCATCACTTGTAACCATCAGCCAGATTTGCCAGGAGAATGAGATGATGTTCATTCAGGCAACCAGAACAATCAATGATGAAGAGGTTGCAAAGGTTGTAGAGGCAAATCCTTACTATGTTGGACGTATCCACGAGGATGAGTATGGTACGGCTTATTCACTGGCAGAGGAACTTTCAAAGACAGGCGCCAAGAATGTAGCTATGATCAGTTCATACCATGGTGATACTGCATACGAAGCAAGAGCACAGGCTTATCGTGATGCGTGCAAGGATTTTGGCATGAATCTTGTTGTAGAGCAGTGGGATCTTCCCGATGATGCGACAGCTACGGAGACCCTTGTAAATATGCTTACCGCATATCCTGAAATCGACGGTATCCTTGCAGTTAAGTCAAACTACGTAACATATCTTGTAACAGCTGAAGAGACAGTTGGTCGTACCGATTACCTTCCCGTTGTAGGCGTTGACTTTGATACCACCCTGGGCGAGAACATTGAGAAGGGCCAGATTACAGCAGTTGCAGGCGGACACCACGCAGATGCAACCTTCTCCCTCATCACCCTTGTAAACGCATTAAACGGTGCCTATGATCAGGCAGATTTCCCTCTTGATATCGAAAATGCTATGATGAAGATATCAGGTCCCGAGGAATACGCTGATTACCTTAAATGGTGTATCGGATATGATGAGGACTTCTATCACAGACAGAACCTTAACACTGAAGAAATTCAGAATCTGTGCGTTCTTTTCAATCCTGACACCAAGATTGAAGATATTGCCGAGATGGCAGGAAACATGTCTTTGGAGGATGTAAAGAAGCGTCACGCAGGTACATTCTGATAAGAAATGCCTTACATACAATAGGGGAAGGCTTCGGCCTTCCCCAAATTTTAAAGGTGGAAATATGAAAAAATCCAAACTGATTCGCAGTTTAATGCCATTTTTGACCGTAATCCTTCTGTATGTGATTTTCAGAATCCTTCAGCCGGAAAGATTCGGTAATCCCAACAGCATGTATGTGCTGATTCAGCAGACCTTTATCCATTCGATACTGGCCTGTGGTTTTTATTATATTCTTTCAATGGACATTTACGATTTGACCGTTGGTGTCAATGCCATAATAAGCTCCATGATAGGTGTCTACTTATCGAATCTTATTGGAATGCCGGGGCTTTTCATAGGAACAATTCTTACGGGATGTCTGATTTCCTTCATCTCCAGTTTCCTGATGGTAAATATCGACGCTCCGCCTATTATCATATCCGTTGCCCTAACTATAATCTATGAGGCCTTTTCCGTACTTCTTTGTTCCGGAAACACCACGCTTTCCGTGGATTCGGCCTACAGATTCTTTGGCAAGGCGCCTTTTGATATGATTCCCGGAATCGTGATTTTGATAATCAATGGTCTGATTTTGAGATACACAAAACTTGGGGTATATATTGATGCCATCGGATCCAACGCAAAACTTACCGAGAACGTGGGTGTCAATGTCAAAAAATACAAGACCATAGCTTTTATCTGCTGTGGCCTCTGCACCGGCGTTTATGCCCTTAACAGTATAAGTTACTCGGCGTCCGTTGCGTATGCCACGGGATTAAGCTCGGTTACATCGATTTTTAAGCCGGTTATGGCCTGCATGTTTGCCATAGCTTTTAAGAAGTATATTAACCCGATGATATCGCTCTTTATCGGCTGCTTCATTCTTAATATCATCTCAAACGGACTTCTGACAAACGGACTTGAAGCCGCACTCCAGAACGTGGTTGTGGGTATTGCCATGATCCTTCTTGTGCGCTTCTCCAGCATGGCCAGAAAGTTCGATGTGGTGAAGTAAGGAGGGGATTATGAGCGAAAAAGTACTGGTTCAGGTTAAAGACGTATACAAGCACTTCGGAGCCACAAAGGCGGTTGACGGTGTTTCAATAGAGGTTAATAAGGGCGAAATCTGCGGCCTTGTGGGTGAAAACGGTTCAGGCAAATCCACCCTTTTATCCCTTTTGTCCGGAATTCAAAAAAGAGATAAGGGTGAGATTATTCTCGAGGGGAAACCGTATAATCCCAAAAACCTCACAGACGCCAACAAACACGGCGTTTCCATGATAGTTCAGGAGGCCAACACCATTAAGGGCCTTACCGTTGCAGAGAACATGTTCCTTGGAATCGAGGACGAGTTCACAAAACATGGCATCAGAAATATCAAGATGATGAACGCCCTGGCAAGGGAACGTCTGGATGCCATAGGCCTTAAGGATATCAATGAGAATGATGATGTCATCTACTACTCAATGGAGCAAAGAAAGCTTATTGAGTTAGTCAAGGCTGCAACCATCAAGCCAAAGCTTTTAATGATTGATGAAACATCCACAGCCCTTTCTCAGACCGGAAGAGACGAACTGTATAAGTTAATCAGGAATACAAAGGAGAGAGGAGACAGCGTTCTTCTTATTTCCCATGACCTTCAGGAGGTATTGAATCTCTGCGACCGTATTATCGTCATGAGAGACGGCAAGATTGTTTCTGAGGTAAAATCAGCAGAAATCGACGAAACCGGCCTTAAGAACCTAATGGTAGGACGCACCGTCTCAGGAGGCTACTACAGGGAAGACTACGACACCAAAATTTCTGATGAAGTTGTAATGAAGGTCAGAAATCTTAAGGCAGGAAAGAGAATCAAGGATGTATCCTTTGATCTTCACAAGGGAGAAATCTTAGGGTTCGGGGGCTTAAGCGAATCCGGGATGCACGAGCTTGGAAAGGCAATCTTTGGAATTGAATATGATGTTACGGGATCCGTCACATTGGAAAACGGTGATGAAATTAAGACCATTGACGATTCCGTAAAGCATGATATCGGATATATTTCGAAGAATCGAGATTCCGAGTCACTTTTCAATCAGATGGATATCAATGACAATATCGCTGCCACCTGTCTTGAAAAGATTGGTTCCAAGGGCTTCGTGACAGCTAAAAAGCGAAGAGCTTTCGCTGAGGAGCAGGCGAAGATTTTAAACATAAAGATGAAGGATGTTGAACAGCTGGCAGGAACCTTAAGCGGTGGCAACAAGCAAAAAGTTGTTCTTACCAAGTGGATTGCCAGAGGCACAGAAATCTTTATTATGGATTCCCCTACAAGAGGAATCGATGTGGGAGTAAAGGCAATAATCTACGGAATGCTTGATGACTTAAGAAAGCAGGGCAAGTCCCTGATAATCATTTCCGAGGAGCTTTTGGAGCTTATCGGAATGTGCGACAGAATTATAATTCTTAAGGACGGAGAAATCTCCGGAGAATTTGCAAGAAGCAGGGAACTGGGTGAAGAAACCCTGGTTCAGTGCATGGTGTGAGGTGAGAATATGAAGAAGATTTCAAAAGAAAAAATATTTGAAGCCGTAAAACCATATCTTGCACTTATTATTCTGATATTGGTTTTTGCCATCGGCACCAAGGGACAATCCCTTACCGCAAAGAATATTAAAATCGTTATGGAGCAGTCCATGGCCCTTATGCTGGCCAGTACGGGAGTGTTCTTTGTAATGACCGCGGGAATGATGGATTTGTCCATAAGCGGCGTGGTTTGTGTATGCTGCTTTATCCTGGCCAAAATGGGAGAAATCAACCCGGTGCTGGGAGTTGTTATGATGCTTGTAACCGGGCTTCTGTTGGGACTATTCAACGGAGTGATAACATCGGTTCTCAAAGTGCCCTCATTCCTGGCTACTCTTTGTACGGCATATATCTGCACAGGATTGATGACACACTTTATTGCCAGTTCAGCGGCCATGGTGCCCTTAAGCTTATACAGCTTTAACACCTTTGGGTTTAAACTTCCGCTTATACTTATCCTTCTTATTTTGGCAGCAGGCCTGTTTTACCTGAGACCCTTTGGTCACTATGTAAGAATGATCGGATCGAATGAGACGGCGGCACATTTTTCGGCAATAAAGGTTACCAAAATAAAGGTTCTTTGCTTTGTCATAAACGGAGGACTGGCAGCAGTGGCAGCTTTCCTTATCGGAATCAGAGCGGGAACAGCGGCGCTATCCACAGGCTCCGACCTTATGTTTAATGTTATGGTTGCCCTTACACTGGGAGGCTTCCCCTTTGGAGGCGGTGCCAAGGCCAAAATCAGCGCACCCATTATAGGAAGCTTTACCACATATGTACTCAGCAATGGAATGCTTCTTATGGGAGTAAGCTCGACAGCTATGTCTTTGATTAAGGGCGGCCTGTTCCTGGGAATAGTATTCCTTACCTCCCCTACGTTCCACAGACTTACGGATCGAATATCCATTAAGAGAAAAATGAGTTTATCTGAGCCATAAAGGAGAGAGCGAATGTCTATTGTTTACCACGAAAAATCCAAAGATTTTCATATCTACAACGACTATATAAGCTATGTTATAGAGGTCATGGAAAACGGAATGCTTAAGAATGTTTATTATGGCAAAAGAATCCATGACAGGGATGATTTCTCATATCAGAGCAATGACGGTTTTCTCATGCATGGCGTATGCTCTGTTGACGGCGGACTGGCACTTCAGCATCAGAGACAGGAGTACCCGGCCTGCGGCATTGGAGATTACAGAGAGTCCGCATTTCTGTTACGCCAGGAAAACGGAAGCCATGTATCAAGATTTGAGTATTCTACCCATACAATTTATGAGGGCAAGAAGCCTTTGGAAGGTCTTCCTGCAACTTATGTGGAGAAAAAGAGCGAGGCCACAAGTATCGACATCGTAATGTACGACCATGTGACAGATACAAACCTTGTTCTTACCTATACTATATATGAAGCTCTTCCCGTAATCACAAGAAGTGCCAGATTCGAGCAAAAAGGGGACTGTAAAGTCGTTCTTGAAAAAGCGCTTTCGGCCTGCGTTGATTTTCCGGACAAGGATTATGAGATGATTCACCTTTCCGGTGCATGGGGAAGAGAAAGACAGATTAAGGTAAGAAAGCTTGAGGAGGGAGTTTCGGCAATTGGGTCCATAAGAGGAGCCAGCAGCGCGGAGCACAATCCTTTTATAGCTCTGAGGAGACCTCATACTACGGAGTTTACAGGAGAAGTTTTCGGTTTTTCCTTCGTTTACAGCGGAAACTTTCTGGGAGAAGTTGAGGTTACACCTCATGATATTACCCGAGTTATTATGGGAATCAATCCCTATAATTTCAAATGGCCGCTTAATAGAGGCGAGTCCTTCCAGACCCCTGAAGTTGTTATGGTTTACTCCGATACAGGATTAAACGGCATGAGCCAGACATTCCATACCCTTTATTCCTCGAGGCTTGCAAGAGGTACATGGAGAGATAAGGAACGCCCGATTCTTATTAATAACTGGGAAGCAACCTATTTTGACTTTGATGAAGAAAAGATACTTAAGATTGCTTCAAAGGCCAAAGAAGCGGGAGTTGAGCTGTTTGTTCTTGACGACGGCTGGTATGGCGAGAGAAATATTGATGACAGATCCTTGGGTGACTGGTATCCAAATAAGAAGAAACTTCCCGAGGGAATTTCAGGACTCTCGAAGAAAGTTGAGGCCCTGGGACTTAAGTTTGGTATATGGATTGAGCCGGAGATGGCCAATAAGAACTCTGACCTTTACAGGGCTCACCCCGACTGGATTCTTTCAACTCCGGACAGATATGAGTCCATGTGCAGAACGCAGCATACCCTGGACTACTCCAGAAAAGAGGTTGTGGACTATATCTTTAACCTTTTGGACAAACTTATTTCGGAGTCAAAGATTACCTATATAAAATGGGATATGAACAGGTATATGTCTGAGGCATACTCAAAAACTGCATCTGCAGAAATGCAGGGAACGGTTATGCATAAGTATATACTGGGAGTTTACAGTCTTTATGAAAGACTCACATCGAAATATCCCGAGATTCTGTTTGAATCCTGCGCCAGTGGCGGCGCCCGTTTCGATCCCGGCATGCTTTACTATGCGCCTCAGACCTGGAGCTCGGATGATACGGATGCAATAGAAAGACTAAAGATTCAATACGGAACAAGCCTTGTATATCCTCTGAGAAGTGCGGGAGCCCATGTATCGGCGGTCCCCAATCACCAGGTGGGAAGAATCACGCCCATCGATACGAGAGCCAATGTGGCATTTTACGGAGCGTTCGGGTATGAGCTTGACCTTAATAAACTTTCCGAGGAGGAACTTTTACAGGTTAAGAGACAGATTGAGTTTTATAAGGAATACAGAAAGCTTTTCCAATTTGGCAAATTCTACAGGATTCTAAGCCCATATGAAGGCAATGAGACCAGCTGGATTGTTGTTAATGAAGATAAGAGTGAGGCCATTGCAGGCTTTTACCAGGCATTAAACAAGGTCAATCCGCCTTGGCTTAAGGTTAAGCTTGTGGGCATTGATCCGGATAAGCTTTACGATGTTACCTATGATGATTTCTCCTATAAGATGTACGGGAGCGAGATTATCAGGATAGGAATTCCCGTAGACCGTAAGTACTTCAACAAGAAGGTAGGAGATTTTGCTTCGGTTCTTTTCCATTTGAAGAGTTTATAGAAAAAAATGCGCCGCTGATGCGGCGCTTTTTTGTGCAATCAGACTTTTCCTGCTTTGCACCCTGAAGCCCTGAAAGCCCCGATTTTCCTAAGTGTTCGCGTTAGCGAACATTATTTTATTTGAAAAAATTATGTTTTACAAAATGTTTTGAATTCGTAATATATAATATATGTTCAACGCAAATATTCAAAATGTAACCTAACAGTTGCTTGAATATTTAGACAATGGACTTTAAAATCTACTTATAACAAACACAACTATCATCCAATTGATAGAAAACACAATATCCACACACCAATGGAGGTAAATATTATGAAACAGAAGAAATCATTAGGCTTAATCCTAAAACTCGTTCTGATAGCAATCGGAGCGGTATGTTTGACAGTGTTGGTTATGATTCTCATCAGCCGTTCCCAGCTGAAGAATACATACGAGAACCTTATTAAAGAGGAACTCAAGGTAGCCTGTGTAGAGCTCGACAGCAAACTTTCCCTTGAGTACGACGGTGACTGGGCCCTCAATTCCGACGGAGAAATGGAAAAGGGCGGATATGTAGTCCAGACAGAGTACATGAACGAAATGGATGATATCCATAACAGAACCGGCCTTGAATACACACTTTTCTACGGCGATACACGTGTTATCACAACAATCGAGAAGAGTGACGGTTCAGGAAGACTTGTAGGAACAAAAGCAACAGATGCAGTTATTGCACAGACACTAAAGGGCGGCCAGGATTATCTTGGTACAAACGTAGTAATCAACAACAGACCATATTTCGCATACTATATTCCTCTTAAGAACAGCGACGGCACCATCGTAGGAATGTGCTTCGCAGGACGTCTTGCAGAAGACGTAAGCGCAGGAATCTCAAAAGCGGTTATGATGTGCCTCACATCCGGCATCATCATCATGGTTCTTGTGGCAGTAGCCGGATTCTTCTTAAACAAAATTCTTTCAGCTCATATGCACAAGGTTGCT
The DNA here is from genome assembly GCA_947167445.1 of uncultured Lachnospiraceae bacterium. Classification (GTDB taxonomy): domain Bacteria; phylum Bacillota; class Clostridia; order Lachnospirales; family Lachnospiraceae; genus G11. Next base: position 87,368 of record CAMVID010000010.1, on the reverse strand, counting down.
GAAAGTCTTGAAGAACTTGCAGATGGTAACTTAAGTGTAGAAGTAGATGAGAAACTTTTGGCAAGGGGCGATGAATTAGGCACAATCGGTAACAGCACAAAGACTCTTGTAGATAAGATAGGCGATATAATCGGAAAACTGAAGAATGCATCGGAAGATTTGAGCGCAAACAGCGAGAACCTTTCGGCATCTGCAGCTCAGGCTAACGATGCGGCAGGCCAGGTTGCAGCGGCTATGGATGACATTTCCAAGGGCGCAGTTTCACAGGCAGACAGCATTCAGACAGCAGTTAATAATACCGAGTCCATCGGTAAGAGCATCGAGAGTATTTCAGACAGCGTAGATACCATGAATACAGCTTCTGCAGAGATGAAAGATTCCTGCATGACAGCAATGGATACCCTTAACAATCTGGTTAAGCATTCCGAAAAGGTTGCGACAAGTGTTGACACAATAGCAACAACAATTGGCAGCACCAACGAATCCGCTAAAGCTATCAGCGAATTTACCGAGGCTATCAACTCCATAGCTTCCCAGACCAACCTCCTTTCCCTCAACGCTTCAATCGAGGCAGCAAGAGCCGGTGAGGCAGGTAAGGGCTTCGCAGTAGTTGCAAGTGAAATCAGTACACTGGCTGATCAGAGTAAACAGAGCGCAGATAAGATTAATGAAATCGTTGTGAGACTCATTAAAGATGCAAGCGAATCTGTAGATGTTATGAAGGTTCTCTCCGAAAATGTTGTGGAGCAGAAGCAGCAGCTGACAGCTACCCAGGACGATATGGAGAAGATGCAGGTTAACATCGCAAGCGTGGCAGATTCCGCAAGTGATATTGCCGAGAAGGTTTCCAACTTAAGAAGCGACAACGAAGGCCTTGGACAGATAATCGAAGATCTCTCAGCTATATCTGAAGAGAACGCAGCCTCCACTGAGGAGACCAACGCTTCTGTTGAGGAACTCTCAGCTACCTTCCAGATGATTAACGATGATGCCGACGGACTTAACAATCTGGCACAGGGAATGCAGGATACAATCGCTTACTTCCATTAAGGTGTTGTGTTAGTTAGAGAAGGCTCCGGGCGCACACATTGTGTGCACCCGGAGCCTTTGTGTTTTGGGCACCCCCTCCAAATTCTAAAATTTTTATAAACTTTTAGCACTCTCTATTGACGAGTGCTAATAATGGTGTTATAACGATTATAGAACAAGGGAACAGAGAGGAAACAATAAAGCTTCCCCTAATGAATACTTTTAAGTTCCCTATAGAAGGAGGAATGACTTATGTTGATGCCTAGTATTTTTGGTGAGAACTTATTTGACAACTTTTTTGATGATTTTGCAAGACCCGCTGTCTTCCATCACCAGAACGAATTCAATCCTCTTATGAAGACTGATGTTAAGGAACACAAAGATAGATTTGAATTATCCATCGATGTCCCCGGTGTTAAGAAGGAAGACTTAAGTGCAGAACTTGAGAACGGATATCTTACAATCACCGCAACCAGAAACGATGAGAAGGACGAGAAGAACAAAGAAGGTGAGTACATCCGTCGTGAACGTTACTCAGGATCAACATCCAGAAGCTTTTATGTTGGCGAGGATGTTAAGCAGGAAGATATCAAGGCTAAGTTTGATAACGGAACCTTGAAACTTACCATTCCTAAGGTTGAAGTGAAACCTGAGGTAAAAGAAAATAAGTACATAGCTATCGAAGGATAAACTTAAACAAACCTCATAAAGAAGGGGCGCCGCCCGAGTCGACAGACTTGGGCGGCGCCTTTTCTTTTATTATGAAATTTTACCAAATTTAAGTAAATGAAATTGTGCATTAGGTAAAATCGACGGAAATTAACAGATTTTACTTGAATAGTTTACTTAAATTAAATATGATGATTAAGTAAGCGATACACTTATTCACTTAAATTACTTAGGAGGGTTTATTATGAAGTTCAAAAAACTATGGGCATTATGCCTGGCTTCAGTGATGACACTTTCACTGGTTGCCTGTGGCGGAAATGCAGCAAGCACAACACCGGCGAACACCGATGCTGAGGAATCAACAACTGAGGTTGCAGCAACAGCTGAGGAAACAGAAGCAAGTGAAGAGGTGGAGGGTATTCCTTCATACACAGATCTTGATCTTAGCAAGTACACAGATACTACAGCTTCAATCAAGTTTATCCATCATAAGACAGACCGTGCTGAAGATGGAACAATGGACAGGATGGTATCAGAGTTCAATTCCGAGTTCCCCAACATCACAGTTGAGATGGAAGCAGTTACAGATTACGCAGAAGATGCACTTCTTCGTCTTTCCACAAAGGACTGGGGCGATGTAATGTTCATCCCTGCAGTTGACAAGGTTGATCTGCCTGAATACTTCATGCCTTTTGACACTCTCGACAAGCTTTCCGAGAAGCTCAACTTCGTTGACAGCTGGGAGTATGAAGGAAACTGCTATGGTATTCCTTACATGGCAAATGCTCAGGGTGTTCTTTACAACAAGGCAGTATTTGAGGAAGCAGGAATCAAAGAGCTTCCAAAGACTCCTACAGAGTTCCTTGAGGACCTTAAGCTTATCAAGGACAACACCGATGCTATTCCTCTTTACACCAACTACGCTGCAGGCTGGACCATGGGTGCATGGGATGCTTACATCGGAATCGTTTCAAACGGCGACAACACCTACATGAACCAGAAGTTTGTTCACACAGCTGAGCCTTTCAAGGATCCTGGCGATGACACAGGTATCTACAACCTTTACAGAATTCTTTTCGATGCTGTAGCAAACGGCCTTATTGAGGACGACTACACAACAACCGACTGGGAGAGCTGCAAGGGTATGCTTAACCGCGGTGAGATCGGAACCATGGTTCTTGGTTCATGGGCTTACGCTCAGATGCAGGAAGCAGGAGATACTCCCGAGAATGTTGGATATATGCCTTTCCCCATGACTGTTGGCGGCAAGCAGTATGTATCAGCAGGCGGCGACTATAACTACTGCATCAACGTGGCTTCATCTGATGAGAACAAGTTAGCAGCTTTAATCTTTGTTAAATGGATGGTTGAGAAGTCTAACTGGTGCTTCAACGAGGGTGGTTACACAGTTGTTAAGGGTGGCCAGAATCCCGACATGTACGCAGCATTCGACGGATGCGAAGTTATGTCCGATCAGCCTTCACTTGCAGGCGAAGAGACTTTATTAAACGACATGAATGCTGAGTCAGAGCTTTCCTTCAACGCAGGCGGAAATGATAAGGTTCAGAGAATCGTTGAGGCAGCTGCTACAGGCTCAGAGACGCTTGATGACATTTATGCAGACTGGACCAAGGCTTGGAATGACGCTCAGTCAGAGCTTGGCGTATCTGTAGACTACTAATTTACATTGATTAAGATATAAGGAGAAGCAACAAATGGGGGCATTGACTAAGAATACACACAGAAGAAAAAAAAGAACGTTCTCTGAATGGATAAAAAGCAGAGACGGTCAGAAAGTTCTTGTAATGGTGGCATTTATGGTCGTGCCCCTGATTCTTCTTGCGGTTTTTACCTACATTCCCTTTGGCGAGATGGTGAACTTCAGCTTCTATAACATGAAGTACATCGGAGCCAGAAAGTTTGTGGGACTCAAAAACTATGCCAAGGTTTTCTCAAGAGACGATTGCTTCGGCGCCCTGAAACTTTCCCTTTATTACATGGGGGGTTCAGTGGTTCAGCTTAGCCTGGCGCTTTACCTGGCAACACTTTTAAGCTTTAAGGTTAAGGGAGGCAACCTTTTTAAGGGCTTCATGTTCTTCCCCTTCCTTATTAACGGTATTGCAATCGGATTTATCTTTAAATTTTTCTATACCAGAGGATTCGTGTTTGATACAGTGCTTCAGTGGTGCGGCTTTCAGCTTGATAACCTGCCCTATTGGCTTAAGGATCGAAGCATCAACAACATATCCCTGGTGGGCACAAGTGTCTGGAGATACTTTGGACAGAACATGGTGCTTTTCATAGGCGCAATAATGTCCGTGGACAACGAACTTTACGAGGCTGCAATGCTTGACGGAGCCAACAAGTTCCAGCAGTTTAAGTACATTATCATGCCATCCATAAAGACCATTTTTGTCCTTAACGTTATTCTTTCAATCTCCGGTTCCTTAAGTGCTTTTGAACCGCCTTACGTTATCACAGATGGTGCAAACGGAACGGGAACATACTTCGTGGTCATGCATGAAATAGCCCATACCCAGCAAAAAGTGGGACTGGCCTCCGCCATGGCGGTGGTGCTTTTAGGCATTATTTTCCTGGTGACCATATTCCAGAAGCTGTTCTTTAAGTATGTATTCAAGGATTCAACGCAGTAGGGGGGAGAAGAAAATGACCACATTTGAAAAAGCAGGAAAATACATATTGATTTTTCTTAAATACCTGTCACTGGTATTTTTCTCCTTCGTGGCATTACTGCCCGTTGTGTCATGTGTGATAACGGCTTTTAAGTCGGACGTGGAATATCAGAATACAAATGTTATGACACTGCCTGAAAACTGGCTTAACTTCGATAACTTTGTAAATGCCTTCAATAAGGCCGGAATGGCAAGAGCCTTCATGAACTCTTTGATCATTCTTGTGTGTGTACTTTTGTTTTCAACCATTATCGGAACCCAGCTGGCCTACGTATTAAACCGATTCAAGTTCCCGGGAAACTCACTTATAAGGAACCTTTTCCTTTTCGCATCCATGCTTCCCGGTGTAGCAATGCAGATTTCCGTATACGAAATCATGTATAAGCTCCATTTCATCAACTCCCTGCCGGGCTACATCGTTATGATGTGCGGCACCGATGTTATAGCAATATACATATACATTCAGTTCTTTGAAAATATCGATATCTCCCTGGATGAATCCGCCATAGTAGATGGCGCATCCTATTTTACAATATTCTACAGAATACTCTTCCCCCTTCTTAAGCCCGCCATCGTTACGGCCTGCATTTTAAAGGGTGTGGGAACCTACAACGAGTATTACTGTGCCAATCTGTACCTTCAGGACAAAAACAAACTGGCCACGGTCGCCACGTCTTTGTATACCTTCGTGGGGCCTTTGGGAAGCAAATATAATCTGATCTGCGCAGGTGTTATTATCTCTCTTTTACCTGCCCTTGTAGTATTTATCACCTGCCAGAAACAGATTTATTCGGGGCTTACCGCAGGAGCGGTGAAGGGCTAAAAATGCTTAAATCAATAGATAGAAATGAAATATTGACGGCAAACGGCCAGGGCCTCGACCTTATATTAAAAGGCAGTGAACTCTGGGCGGAAATAAATACGATTTATGATGAGTTCGAGCCCTGGCTTGCCATCGAAATAAACGGAGAACCTGTCAGCAGATTTGCCCCCGTAAAGGGAACGAGCAGAATTTGCCTTTATAAGGGTAAAAACTTCGATATCTCAGTAAGGGTCAAACTTTACAGAGAAACCCAGGCCATGTTTGATGACAAGGACAATGCCATAATCATAAAAAGCCTTATTACTGACGGAGAAATAAAAGATTACGATGCCTACGATTACGTCTTCGAGTTCGTCGGAGACAGCATCACTTCCGGAGAGGGAACCTATGGGGCCCTTGAGGATAATGAGTGGGTGCCCTATGTAATGAGCTTTTCAAGAGCTTATCCCAACCTTGTAAGCAGCGATTTTAATGCGCGGTGTAGTGTCATATCCCAGGGCGGCTGGGGGGTGTATGCCGCCTGGGATAAGAACAAAGACAACGTTATCCCCCGTATTTACCACCGCTTTCACAATATGGCAAAATCGTCTGAATCTACTGATGCGGTTATCATTAATCTTGGAACCAATGATGCCAATTCGCTTCCGGGAGAGACAGAAGGTTTTACCAAAGCTGTTGTTTCTTTCCTTAAAAAAGTAAGAGAAAGCAACCCTAAAGCCCATATTGTATGGGCCTACGGAATGGCGGATTATAAGGCGGAGGATGCAATAAGGGCAGCAATTGAGCTTTATAAGGCTGAAAGCGGGGATGAAAGGGTAAACTATCTGCGGCTTCCTGAAGTGACTGCAAAGACCATGGGTTCAAGGAACCATCCTGGAGCAGAGTGTCATCTGGAGGCGGCAAAGACACTGATAAATTATCTTGGAAAATATCTTGAAATTTAACTTAATTTACTTAATTCTCTTTGTAAAGTAATTTTATCTATGGTACGATAATTAAGGTTATTATTCTTGTAAGGAGAAGCAAAATGATTAGAAAAAGCGTTACCATGGGTGATGTTGCAAAAGAACTGGGAGTCAGCACGGTTTCCGTGTCAAAGGCCCTTACCGGCAAGGAAGGTGTCAGCGATGCCGTCCGCGAAATGATAGTCAGGAAAGCGGAAGAGATGGGATATCACTACACCGGAAGCAAGAAGGAGAAAACCGGTGAAGGCCACAACATCGGAATTATCATAAGCGAGCACTTTATCACAAAGGATGCTTACTACAGCAGACTTCATGAGAAGACCATGATGATGCTCTCGGCTCAGAAGCAAATGGGAATGCTGGAGATCATTGTAAGGCAGAAGGAGAAGGATTTAGAGCCTCCTGCGCTTCTTACATCCGACAGAATAGAGGGAATGATAGTACTGGGACAGATGTCCAAGAAGTACTTAAACATGCTTAAAACTTTCAACAAGCCCATCCTTTACATGGACTTCTATGACGAGGATATTCAGGAAGACGCAGTTATCAGTGACAGCGTATTCGGATCGGGAATTTTAACCAATTACCTTATTCATAAGGGACATAAAGAGATTGCTTTTGTTGGAAGCATAAGAAGCACCAGCAGCATCATGGACAGATATATCGGCTACTATAAGTCGATGCTTGCGGCAGGCCTTGAGACAAAGAAAGAATGGCTTATTGAGGACCGTGATGATGAGGGTGATAAGATAGAGCTGATTTTGCCAAAGAAGATGCCCACAGCCTTTGTGTGCAACTCCGACGCAGTGGCCTTCGATCTGGTGAAGAAGCTTCAGAAGGAAGGATACCGCGTACCCGAGGATGTTTCCGTGGTGGGCTTTGATAACTTCATTTATTCGGAGATGAGTTCCCCGAAGATTACAACCTACGGCGTTGATACGGACGCCATGGTTATAAACGCCATAAGAATAATACTTGAGAAAATTGAGAACCCGAATTACTCCGTAGGGCGTGTGCTGGTGGCAGGAACCCTTATTGAGAGACATTCGGTAAAGCCTTTGGAGGCTTAGTGAAGATATGAAAATACTTTGTATCGGCGAAATGCTGATTGATTTTACCCCTGTAAAGGGAATGGATAATTCCTATACCGCAAATCCCGGAGGAGCTCCCGCCAATGTGGCCGTCAGCGCTGCCAGAAACGAAATTGAGGCAGGCTTTTTAGGGAAACTTGGAAACGATGATTTCGGAAGACTCCTTGTTAATACCCTGAAGAAGGATAATGTGAGAATTCTGGCTCCCGAGCTTTCCGATGAGGCCACCACAACTCTGGCCTTCGTAACTTTGGATGAGAGTGGAGACCGCTCTTTTACCTTCGCAAGAAAGCCCGGTGCGGACATGCTTTTGTCTGAAGATGATGTGGCAAAGGTAGATTTCAGTGAATGGGACCTTGTCCATGCGGGCAGCGTAAGCCAGTCGGGATTACCTGAGAGAGATGCGGTTTTGACCGCCTTAAAGAAAGCCAAAGAATTTGGTAAAATCGTCAGCTTCGACATTAACTACAGAGACAAGATCTGGAGCTTTGAAGATTGCAAGAGGGAGTCCGAAAAGATTTTCCCCTTGACGGATTTGCTTAAGATTTCCGATGAGGAGCTTGATTTTGTGGGAGGAGAGGATAACATTCCTTTCTTCATGAGTGAGAACGATATTACGGTTATTGTCCTTACCTTAGGCGGGGACGGTGCCAGAATTTATTTCAGAAATAACGGGAAAGTTCAACAGGCAAATATTCCTGCCATGAAGGTTAAAGTCGTAGATACCACCGGCGCGGGAGATGCCTATTGGGGAGGCTTTCTTTCAAGCTTACTCCGTCAGGGAGTAAAAAATACAAAAGACATCACTATGGACATTCTTGAAACCGCCGGGAAATACGGCGCAGTTTCAGGTGGACTTTGTGTGGAGAAACCCGGTGGAATTCCGGCATTACCGACTCTTAAGGAGATAGAGAGGGCTAAGGCATAATGAACAGCAAATATGTTTTGGATACACCGGAAAATAAAGAGTTTTTAAATGAGGGGGCCCTGGGCCTTCTTAATTTTGGGCGAAGATTCCCTTCTCCCGGAGGCGGAAGCTACTATCTTGGGGATGACGGAACCCCTTGGAAGGACAGAAACAGGGAAACCTGGATAACCAGCCGTATGGCTCATGTCTACAGCATGGGTGCCATGATGGGAGTGGAAGGATGTAAGGAACTTGCCGAAGCTGCCATCAAGGGCTTAAGAGGAGAACTTCACGACAAGGTTAACGGTGGCTGGTATGCCGGCTTGACCTGCAATGGAGAGATTGTTCCCACCAAGCAGTGCTATGCCCATGCCTTTGTAATACTGGCTTCTTCAAGCGCCCTCCTTGCAGGGATTGATGGGGCAAAAGAACTTTTTGAGGAAGCTCTTTTAACCTATGATAAATACTTCTGGAACGAGGAAGAGGGCCTTTCCTGTGACACCTGGAACACGGAGTTTACGGTGCTTGATGAGTACCGTGGAATAAATGCCAACATGCATACCGTGGAAGCTTTTCTTGCGGCGGCAGATGCTTTTGAAGCTTTGGCTTCATGCCCCGAAGATGAGGAGAAGGTCCTTAAGTACAGAAACAGAGCAGGCAGAATTATTGACCACGTTTTGGAGTGGGCTAAATATAACGATTACAGGATTCCCGAGCACTTTACCGTGGACTGGAAGCCTGACCTTGATAAGAACAAGGAGAAACCTGACGATCCCTTTAAGCCCTTTGGTGCCACACCGGGGCATGGAATCGAGTGGGCAAGACTGGTGGCAGAATGGGCCCTCAGTGCCAAGCCAAACAGGAAGGATGACTATGTGGACAGTGCCTGCAGACTTTACGGCAGAGCTGTGAAGGACGGCTGGAATGCTGACGGTGCCGAAGGAATTGTCTATACCACCGACTGGGAAGGCAAACCCGTGGTCAGGGACAGAATGCACTGGACTTTAGCAGAGGCTATCAACTCATCAGCTGTGCTTTTCAGACTTACGGGCCAGGGCAAATATAAGGATGACTACGCAGCATTTATGAAGTATCTGGACAATGTGGTTTTGGACCATTTGACAGGCTCCTGGTTCCACCAGCTTGATGAGAACAATGAGTTAAAGGGAACCGTATGGCCCGGCAAATCAGATATTTACCACGCTTTCCAGGCAATGCTTATTCCTTATAACAGAGAGGATTATTCTATAGCAAGAGCTGTATTTGAGAGTACAAAATAGTTTTTTAGGGGTTACGCTATGTTTGATACCATGAAGAAGGAGATGTATGCCCACCTTACCCGTGGGATTATCCCCTTTTGGAAGAACTTAAGAGACGATGAATATGGGGGATACTACGGCCTTTTATCCTTTGATCTGAAGTTGGATAAAAGCGCCATAAAGGGCTGTATCCTTAACAGTAGAATCCTGTGGTTTTTCTCAAATGCTTATATGTTAATTGGAGACAGGAGCCTTTTGGAGGAGGCGAAGCACGCCTACGACTTCCTTAAGAAGTACTGCATCGACAACATAAACGGCGGTGTTTACTGGGCTCTTAAATATGACGGAGTGATAGAGGATGACACCAAGCACACCTATAATCAGGCCTTTGCAATATATGCCCTGTCATCCTATTTTGATGCCTCAAAGAATACTGAGGCCTTGAAACTGGCTTACGAATTAAGGCAAACCATAGAGGAAAAGTGCCGGGACGAATCAGGCTATCTTGAGGCCTTTACCAGAGACTTTCATCCTGCAGGCAACGAGAAGCTGTCGGAGAACGGAGTGGAAGCGGGACGCACCATGAACACCCTTCTTCACGTATTCGAGGCCTACACGGAGTATCTTAGGGTCATCAAAGAAAATGACATCTGCCTTGGATACTTTGGAATTCCGGAGGATGAGCCCGAGGCCGTTTCACGGGACATCAGATTTATTCTCGATATCTTTTCGGGCAAAATCTACAACCCCTCCCTTTTAAGACAGGAGGTATTTTTCGACAAGGATTACAATTCATTAATCGATTTGCACTCCTACGGTCATGACATAGAAACCTCATGGCTTACGGACAGGGGCCTTGATATTCTTGACGATGGAAAATACAAGGGACTTATAAGCCCCATAACCATGAATCTTGCAGAGAATGTATATGAAACCGCCTACGTGGATCACTCCCTTCTTAATGAGAATGAGGCCGGAGTGGACGATACCACAAGAATCTGGTGGGTTCAGGCGGAGGCGGTTCTTGGATTTGCCAATGCAGCCAAAAAGGCTTTAAGAGACGGAAATAGCGCCGAGGCACATAAATTTGCCGACGCAGCAGAAGATATCTGGAAATACATAAAGAAGAACATGATAGATCAAAGGACCGGTCTGGAGTGGTACTCCCAGGTTGATAAGGACGGACTTCCGAAGAACCTTCCAATTGTGGAACCATGGAAATGTCCCTATCATAACGGAAGAATGTGTATCAATATTCTTCACGATTTATAAAACTCACCAAGATTAGACAAAAAATAACAAGATTAGAAATAGTAAACTTGAATCCCTTCAATATAAAATGAGTGTATTGGAGGGATTCTTTTATGAAAAAGAGATTATTATCAGTATTGCTTTGCGCGGTGATGACCGCATCTTTAATTGCATGTTCTGCCGACACACCACAAACCACGGACGAGAAGGCAAGCGAAGAGGCTGTTACCGAAGAGGTGGCAGAGCCTGAAACTGCGCCAACTGAAGCTCCTTCGGCAGAAACCACGGAAGAAGCAGACCCCAGATTTGAAAAGGGCGGCAAGCAGATTATCACTTACTATCCAAACTGGAACCTTGGAAGCAAGGATGCCAAAGCAGGGGGAGAAGTTGGAAGCATAGCCTGGGATTCCGTAACAATGGTTAACCATGCTTTCTTCGAGGTTTTCCCCGATGACGGAACCACAGACTCAACCTTTGACTGGAGAGCTGCGGGAAAGGAACCCAGAACCAGATTTGCCTGCATTTCTACCAATCCAGAGGCTGATTTTGAGGATCAGGAGAAATCCGAACTTAACGATTCACCAAGGAACCACTTTACACAGTACGGTATCTATGCCGAGCAATACCCTGACGTGAAGATTATGATATCTGTGGGGGGATGGAGCGACTGCGGATTTTTCTCAGAAATGTGTTATACCCCTGAGGGACGTACAAGCTTCATCGACAGCTGTGTTGAGCTGATGAAGGAATACCCCTGGATTGCGGGAATTGACATAGACTGGGAGTATCCTGCAGGTGACCCCGACGGCGAGAGATGGCCTGAAGATGAGTCCGATGAGGGCTGCCCTATCTGGGGAACACCTAAGGAAGATAACGAGAATTATGCAGCTCTTTTGAAGGAAATGAGAGAGAGATTTACCGCGGAATTCGGTGAGGGAGAGAAGCTTATAACTTCCTGTGCATCCGGTTCCACAGGATGGACCTTACCCTGCCAGGATTGGCCGGCCTTTGAGCCCTATTTGGATTTCATTAACATAATGACCTATGACCTGGCCGGAAACTGGGACGGAGTCACAGGCCATGCCTCCAGCACATCCCTTACAAAGAGCGGTATTGCCTACTTTGTAAACAGAGGAATGCCCGCCTCAAAGATTAACATCGGCTCACCCATGTACACCACCTGGTTTAAGATTAAGGCCGATGAGATCCCCGCAAGCGTTGTAAATGTGGAGATTGATACCACAGCTCACTATAACGGAGATTCCGCAACGGTGGATGACACCCAGGCCTGGGAAAAGGAAGCCGTAAAGGGCTACACCTATAATCTTGAGGGCGATGCATATGTATTCGGTGAGAAATTTGATAACTCCGATAACGGGGCAAAGACCGGATGGAACTTTGGCTATGACAAGGTTGCAGGGGCTACCTATCTTTATAACAACGACCCCTCATCAGAGTACTACGGATGGTACGTTTCCTATGAAAATCCGCTGACTCTCCAGCTTAAGCTTGATATGATTCAGCGCTATAAATGTGCCGGAATCATCGTATGGGAATCCTCCCAGGATACCGAGGACCATCTGATGATAGGCCATATGGGTGAATTTTTAAACGGAAAATAGTTTGTTTTTCCTGTATTAATATGTATAATAGGTAACATGATTAAGAAACTGCTTGGAAAGTTCACCAAAGAGGACTTCCTTTCAATCAGGGAGTTTACACACAAACAGTATAGAAAAGCTGCAAAGTCGGAGCATGTGATTCTTCGTTTCATTATCGGAATGGAAGTCTTTATGCTGATTTTCGGTTACCTTAAATACAACCATCAGAATCCTCTTATGAAGGTGTATATGTCTTTGTATGCGATTCTGGCAGTGGCATCCCTTGGAACGGACCTTGTGCTTTCGGCGGCAGAGAGAAATACGTCTCTTTATGAAAGAAGGCGTCTGAGCCTTGTGGGATACACCTATCACACGCTGATTGTTGCCTGGGGCTTAACCATAACCACCTTGGATGTGCGTCATGGCGGAGGTTCCTACTGGGTTGCGGCTACGGTTATGATGGCGGTGTCCGTGTTCCTTAACCTTAACCCCTTTCACAGCACGGCGGTTATTATATCTGCGGGAATATATTTGTGTTACTTAAGCTTTGACTCCAATGGCGGCTTCTCCACCGGAATGATGAATATAATTATCTTCATTCTTATTGACGTCACTGTTATTCTCAAGAACTACTTTACTCTTTATAACAACATGTATATGGAGACCAAGCTTAAGGAATTGTCCATGAGGGACGGCCTTACGGGACTCAATAACAGACGTGCTCTGGATGAGAGAATTGCCGAGAATGACTTTGAGGGTGTTAAGGCTATTGCCATTATAGATATTGACGATTTTAAACAGATTAACGATACCGGCGGTCACGGAAACGGAGACAATGCGCTTTTACGTGTGACAGCCCTGTTCAGGGAATACTTTAATGACAGAGAACTTATAAGATACGGAGGAGATGAATTCCTTATTCTGTCCAGTTTTGATGACAAGGAAACTCTGGAACGACTTAAGAAGGTCAACAGAAGACTTTCAAGAGTATCGAGTGATGTTCCCCTTCACATCTCCGGAGGTATTTCGGTTCCTGAGCCCATGGTGCTGATAACCGACACCATAAAGATGGCAGATGCCCTTCTCTATGATGCAAAGAGAAAGGGAAAGGGAAGATTTTTCACATCCAAATAATTTAAAGAATTCAGTATTTTAGGGCTTTCCTGCGGGAGGCCCTAAAATTTTTTAACGACAAAATGTAAAGTATAGTTGACAAAATGTAATATGGATGATAAAGTATGGATGGTAGGGGCAGGTCGGATGTGACCACCCATAAGAGGAAAAGGAGATAGGAAATGGATAATCAGAACTTAAACAATCAGGTACCCGTAAACAATGAGCCTGCAAAGCCCAATAAGGTGACCACAGTATTATTTGGACTTTGGGTTGTGGCAGCATTTCTTCTTCTGCAGGTAGCAGGAACCATCATCGTTTCTGCTGTGGCCGGAGTTAAGGCAGCCTTAGCCGCAGGCGGAGACATTGCCAAGATTCAGCAGAGCGCCCAGGATATAGCAACGAATCCGGATGTCCTTATGTATGCTCAGTTTGTTGGCGGACTTCTTACTGTACTGGTTTTTGCTATCTGGTATTATAACGGATATGTTAAGAAGGATAAATTGGCAGGAATTTATAAACCTGTATGGCCTAAGCTTAAGAACGTTAACAGCATTCTCTTTATCGTGTTTGCTTCCCTTGGAGGCTGGGCTTTGGCAAGTGTTCTTTCCGTTGCTGCATGTGCCCTCTTCCCCAAGACAGCAGAGTTTATGACTCAGGCTCTCGATATGGCTCTTGGCGGTGGCACCAGCGTAATCGGTCTTATTTCCGGAGTTATTCTTGCTCCTGTATCCGAAGAGCTTGCAATGAGAGGTATTATTGTACAGCGTTCCAAGAAGGCCTTCACAATTGTTGGCGTGGCTGTTATCAGTGCCATTCTCTTCGGAGTTTTCCACATGAATTTGATCCAGGGAATTTACGTTCTTCCCTTAGGCTTACTTTATGGATATATTGCTTACAAGTTTAACTCGGTAGTTCCCACAATGATCTGCCATTTTATAAACAATTTGTTTGCGCTTACTTTGGGCCAGGTTATCAATCCTGACGCCAACGTACTTATCAGCACAGCAATGTTCGTTGTATGCGGAGCTATTGCAGCATTTTTCTGGACAAAGAGCGGTCTTAGAGATAAGGAATAAGAGGAGCCTGTAATGGATAAAGAGAAGAAAGGTCTGCATCTAAAGAGAGCAACCAAACTTAAGATAATATTTGCCGGGCTTTTAACCACAGTGGCAGCCATGTTTGCAACAATTTATTTTACAGACGATCAAAGTTATAATCTTTCCTGGATAATCAATGTAACGGTTGAGGATGGAGCGACTGATCCTGCCTATTCATCCGGAGGCTTTGATATCAAGAAGGCAGGAAAGTTCAAATTTAAAGCCGAATGGGGAGATTGGGAGAACCTTGATCCCGAAACTCAGGCGGGCTTTATCACAGCTCTTACTATAAAGGATTCCGCCGGAGAGGTGATTTTTGAAACAACAGGTGAAAGCCTTAAGGCCGAATCCAGGATTTTTGACCTTGAAGAAGGTGGCTACACTCTTGAATACAGGTTCCTTGCAAATCAGGAAGACCTGGATGCTTATCTTTTAGAGCATTTTGGAGAGAAGAGCGAAGAGCCTGCAGATTGCTTTAAGGATGGAACCTGGGAGAGAGAATATTCCTTGGTTGCTGATGAAAGCCATCCCAAGGCAGTTGTTGTAGGAGCCCTTTTCGGATTGATTTTCGGAGGTTTTCTGGCAGCTCTTTTAATGGTCCTTGGAACCAGGGATGACAAGAGTGTTCCCAAATATGATGAGAGGCAGATTGCCGAGCAGGGTAAGGCTTATAAGTACGGCTTTTTCACAGGCCTTATTATGTTAGCCCTTGTGGCGTGTTCGGGCCTTTTCGAGATAGAGATTCCCATGGAACAATCCATGCTCTGCATTTTTGTGGTGGTTGTTATGGTGGCTGTTGTGGCTACACCGCTTATTATGAAGGATGCCTATTTCTCTCTTCGTGAGAACAAGAGATTTCTTATTATCGTGGTGGGAATCCTTAGTCTGGTTAATCTGGCCATTGGAGTGGGAGCCATTGCCTCAGGAAGAATTATGACAGACGGCAAAGTTTCCTTCATGGGAGGAGCCAATCTTGCGGCTGCCGCCTTACTGATTTATATAGAGATTGCAATTATAATTAAGAGTATAATAGACAACAAGGAAGACTGATATGAAGAATCTTAAACTCAAGTCTGCCAGAGCTTCCTTTGATATGTCGCAGCAGGAGCTGGCTGACAAGGTGGGGGTTTCAAGGCAGACAATAAATGCAATCGAGAAGGGTGACTACAACCCGACGATTAATCTTTGCATAGCAATCTGCAAAGCGCTTAACAAGACCCTGGATGAATTATTCTGGGAAGAGTAGGATATTAATATACCCTTCGGTTTGTGATATACTGTTGTATAAGCGAATCGGAGGGTATTATGTCTGAGAAGATTGAATTGGAAGAAAAGAAAGAACATAAGCACAGCCATCATCACGATCCTGCGGAGAAGAAGCGTCAGTTAAACAGAATCTCCAGGATTATCGGACATTTGGAATATGTAAAGAGAATGATTGAGGAGGATGTGGACTGCGCAGAGGTGCTGATTCAGATTTCCGCCTCCAAGTCTGCACTTAACGGTCTTGGAAAGGAAATAATCAATGAGCATGTGACCCACTGCATTACCCACGCTGTGGAGGATAATGACACGGAAGCCTTAAAGGAGTTCCAGACAGCCATTGAGAAATTCCTGTAGAAGAGTCGGCACATTCTTTATTGCAGAGGCATGGCGAAATAAACGCTTATAATTCGCGAAGGTATACCTTTATTGGGATATGGGGCCGCGGTAGAATATGAGCATAAGGACGACAAACAAATCAAACATCGGTCCTTAAGAAAGAGGAGAAAAGTATGAAAGAGAAAAAAGGTTTTGGAAAGATTGTAAGAATTGTGGTGATTGCAGTACTGGCACTTATCGTAATATCTAACAGCTTTGCAATTATTCCCACAGGATACACCGGAGTCCGAGTAACCTTCGGACAGATTTCCAATTCGGTAGTACCAAACGGAATCAATTTTAAGATTCCCTTTGTTCAGGAAATTCAGAAGGTGAACAACAAACAGCAGGATATTACATTCAGCGATACCATAAGCGCTGAGACAGCAGAGCGTAACGAAGTGTTCTTCAGCGGAGTAACAGTTACTTACCAGATTAACCCTTCAAAGAGCTCATGGATTTATGCAAACGTTTCGGATTACAAGAACAACCTTGTATCTGAGAACCTGGTTGCATCAGCATTAAAGGGTTCATCAAAGTCACTGATGCCCACTGATGTTACCAACCGTAACATTCTCGAGCCCCTTGTAAAGGACAACATCCAGAAATCTCTTGATGAGAAGTACGGTTCTGAGGTTGTTAAGGTTAACAAGGTAGTTGTAACAAACGCAACCTTCGATGATGAGTACAACAACAAGATTGCTCAGAAACAGCAGGCTCAGATGGCTTATGAGACCCAGCAGATCGAGAACAAGACAGCTGTTGAGAAGGCTGAAGCAGACGCTAAGGTTAAACTTCGCAACGCTCAGGCCGAGGCAGATGCATTAAAGGTTCAGGCCGAGGCTGAGGCAGAGGCCAACAAGCTCCTTGAAGAGTCCCTGACACCCAACGTACTTAAGAACGCTACCATTGAGAAATGGAATGGACAGCTTCCCAAGGTACAGGGCGCTGAAGGAACCATCATCGACTTAGGTGATCTGGATGATGTGAACTATAGCAATGCTTCTTCAAACGAAGAATAAAGGATGAAAACGAAAGTTTACATAACAAACATAGAGCCCCTTGGAGACGAGGGGCTCTTTCAAAGTTTATATGAACTTATGCCGGCCTGTCGAAGGGAGAAAATCGACAGGCTTAAATGCGTTCCCGACAAATATCGCTCTCTTGCGGTGGGAGCCCTTCTTATGTATGCATTGAAAAATGAAAACATAAGCCTCTCCACGCCCGTCAAAGCTGAGGAAAACGGCAAGCCATACCTTGAGGGCAACCCGGTTTATTTTAACCTTTCCCATTCGGGGGATATGGCCATGTGCGTAATTTCTGACACACGTGTCGGATGCGATATCGAATTTATGAAAAAACAGCCAAGTCTCCGAGTGGCCCAAAGGTTTTTCTCTGAAGAAGAATATAAGAGTATTAAGGAGAAGGGCGATTTTTACAAAATATGGACCCTTAAAGAAAGCTATGTGAAACAAAGCGGTGAAGGGATAAAGGGAATTGCAGATTCCTTTTCCTTTGATGATTCTTGTGATAAAATCTACTGTGAGAGTCACTTTATGGGTGACTATTGTTATTCGTTTGTACTTGGAAACAAGCCGGGGGAGACGGAGACTCTTTTTCCGGACATAAAAGAAATAAAGGACAGACTTTATGAAGATTAAGTGCGAATACTGTGGGGGATTGTTTGAGGATACCCTGGAGAAATGTCCACACTGTGGTGCCGTAAACGCCAACATAAAGAGAATGGCTGACAAGACGCCCCAGACTTTGGATGATTTGTATGCCTGGTATGCAGCCCACAATTTGCCTCCATATGAGACCACCAGATTTTTCCTTGGAATTGATTACAAGAAGCCCAAGGCCTTCGGTATCTATAAGGACGGCGAGAATTTCATAGTTTACAAGAATAAGGCAGACGGAACCCGTGCCGTAAGATATAAGGGCACCGATGAAGCCTATGCGGTAAACGAGATTTACCTTAAGTTAAAGAGTGAGATTCTTAACCAGAAGGAAAACAATATGGCCAGAAGAAGCGCCGGCACAAGAAGTGGGGCGAATTCCCGCAGCAAGGGATTTAATCCGGGCTGTTCTCTTATGACCATAGGATATCTTTTCAAGGGCATCTTTGCCATGCTGGCCCTGGGAATTGTGGCTTCCGACTTTTGGAGTCTGCTTCCGGTTATTGTTGTGGCACTGATCTTCTTATTCATTTTCCTTAAGAAGAAGGATCTCTACGATAAGATAAAGAAGCTGTTATGGCCCGCATTGATAATAGCCATGATAGTAAGCCTGTCTCTTTTGGGTGATCGAACCACACCAAGGTATTACAATTATGACAATGATGTCATAGTGGGTTACGGGGACGATTACTACCTGTACGATTACTATGATGACGATTATATGCCTCTGGAGGATGATTATCTTCCGGCGGATTTCGCGGTTAATCCGGACTACTATGAGACGGATGACTGGGACAGATCCATTACGGACTTTGAGGATTCCGATTATTACAGCGATAATTTCGGGGGGTATGACTCTAACTCATCCTCCTACTACTCCTACAGCTCAAGCGATTCTGACTGGAGCAGCTGGGATTCGGGTTCAAGCTGGGACAGCTCTGACAGCTGGGATTCGGGATCTTCCGATTGGGACAGCGACTGGTAATTAAGAGTTTTCTTCGAGAGCAATCCACTGATCAAGGGTCAGGGGCTTGTAATCTGAACGCATACAGAAACAGTTAATCATGTTGCAGGGGATGGAAATCTCATCCTCTGCATCTTTTATGCTCCGAGTTCTGACACGCGTGTCGTTGATAAAATCTTTTATAATCTCATAATCGTAGGAATTGTGAACATGGCCGTAGAGCATGTAGGTCTTGGAATTGCCCTGCTTGCTGAAGTTATACTGGCCGTTGTAGCACATGATGGGGTAGTGACAAAGCACAACTTTTCTGTTGTTATCCTTCATTTCAAGGTAGGGGCCCACCCATTTGAAAAGGGACTGGTCAAAGGACTTGTCCTTCACAAACTTGTCGTGATTGCCGGTAACAAGGTATTTCTTGCCCTTTAGTTCCTTGACGATGGGTTCTGTTTTGTCCCAGCGCTCGATGGATAGGTCTCCCAAAATGACAACCTCGTCATTTTTGCGGACAACAGAGTTCCACTGTTCAATCATATATGAGTTCATGGCCTCCACTGAGTCGAAGGCCCTTTTATCCATTGCTTTGATTAAGTTTTCATGGAAAAAGTGCAAATCTGAAATGTAATAGCGCATTAGTTTTCCTCAGGATATACGACCTTTAAAAGGGTAAGACCCTTGGCGGGAGCCATAAAGCCAGCCTCTGAACGTTTCTTGACAGAAAGGAGTGAGGGCATGGAATCCGCATCCCTAAGGCCTGCCCCCACCTCGATGAGGGTTCCTGTAAGGATTCGAACCATGTTCTGTAAGAAGCCGTTTCCGGTAAAGTCTATGATAACCAGGTCGTTATCTCTTGTTATATCTATTGAGTAGAGGGTTCTCTCTGTTGATTTCTTTATGTGATTGTTGCCGCAAAAGCTCATGAAATCATGGGTTCCCGTAAGGTGTTCGGCGGCCTTTCTCATGGCATCAAGATCAAGGTCGTGGTCCACATACTGATATTCATACTTCCTCTTAAACACGTCAAGAATGGGGGAAGTACGGATGGTATAGCGATATGTCTTATTTAGGGCATTGAATCTGGCATGGAATCTGTCGCTTGCCTCCTCAACAGAAATGACAGCAATGTCATCCGGAAGATACCGGTTCAGGTATTCATGAATCTCCTTTGGGGTCATATCCACTGACAGATGGAAGTTGGCCACCTGATTTAAGGCATGAACGCCGGCGTCTGTGCGGCCTGAACCTGTCACATCCACAAATTCCCCCTCAAGTTTGTCAAGAACCTCCTGTAACTTCCCCTGAACAGTCAGATCCTGATCCTTCAGGCGCTGCCATCCCTTGTAGCGGCTTCCGTCGTAGGAAACCACCATCTTGTAGTTTTTCTTCATTTGCTGTACACCCCTGACTATTATTCCCTGATGTATGATATAATATTATATTACAGGATTAAGAATCGAAACGCAAAGGAGACCTTATATGGTATTTGAAGGCTACAGCTTTTCTTTTGACTGGGAAGTGGCTCTGATGGAGTGGCTTCAGGCTCATATTCCGGAAGGGGTAATTTCTTTTGTTTCACAGTTTTCCGCCTTCGGAGAGGAAATGATACTCATCGTCATAATGAGTTTCATTTACCTGGTTTACAACAAGGAGATGGGCAGGAAAATAGGAACGACAATCTGCCTCGGATTGTGTGCCGCTCCCATGATTAAGAACCTTTTCTTCAGAAGAAGACCATATTTTGACAATGAGGGAATCAAGTGTTTAAGACCCGTGGATTCCGATGCGGATTTATATGACATTGCGGCCCAGGGTTATTCCTTCCCCAGCGGTCATTCCACAAATGCAGCATTAACGTACTCTTCTATAGCAAGATATGCTAAGAATCATAAGAAAATCTTTGCTATAATTGCGGTTGTGTTGAGCTTTCTGGTTGGCTTTTCCAGAGTAGTTGTGGGATGTCATTTTCCTACGGATGTTTTATGCGGATGGGTTTTGGGTCTTGCGGTAATGATGTTCGTCTCCACCTTATACGGACGAATCAGTGACAGAAGAGTGATATTTGTGATCCTGGCAGTTCTTGGCGGCATCGGCATGTTTTACTGTGACACCAACGACTACTTTGCATCCTACGGACTGCTTTTGGGATTCATGTTAGGTGAACCCTTTGAGAAAAGGTATGTGAACTTTAAGGAGACAAGAAGCCCCCTTAGTGCAATTCTTCGAATTGCTTTGGCGGGTCTTCTGTACTTTGGTCTTAACATTTTGCTTAAGCTTCCGTTTTCAAAGGACTTTCTGTCAAACGGCACTTTGTTGTCACATCTTGTAAGAACCTTAAGATACGGCGTAATAATCTTTTTGATTACTGCTGTTTATCCTATGTTATTTAGATTTGCACCCTTCAGGGGCAGAAATGAGGAGGAGCAGAATAATGATAACCTATGATTTGCTTGCCGATAAGCAGGAGTTCCTTAGAAACTTCAACAAGAAGAACTATGAGCTTGCTTTTAACAAATATAAAGATAAGCTTGAGGCAGCTCTTGAAGGGATGAAGGCAGAAGATGTGGACGCTGCCGTAGATGCCCTTTACGACAAGGTCAAGGAAGAGGAAGCCACATTAAAGAAACGTCAGATCGAGGGATTTTACATAGACTTAAGAGTCCTTATAGCTTTATACCTTGTTCCTGCAGCCAAAGGAATTGACACAGATGTCAGCAACTTGCTGTCCGAGAAGCTTGTGGAGAAATGGAACGAGAGATTCCCTGAGCCTCACATTGAAGGCTCAACCTTTGAAGTGATAAACGGCGGTTTTAAGAAATCCATAGCGGAAATGTTCGGCTTTAAAAGCCTGAGGTGAGAGTATGAAGAAGAAAATACTGACACTTATGTCACTTGTTTTGGCGGCGTCCATGCTGGCCGGATGTTCCGGACCATGGTCAATATACAGCAAACTAAAGAGGATTATATTTCATGAGCCCGATAATGAGGTAGAGCTCTACACTGAAGAGGAAGCTGTCCCCGCAGAGGATTATGATACCTACGCCGGTGGCATTGAAGAATCCTCGACCTCAGGAGCCAAGGTGGAAAAGGATCTTACAGGGAGTTCTGTGGCACCTCAGGAGGAAGTGTATGTTTCAAACGCACTGGAGCTTGTGGAAGCTATAGAATCCAACAGGATTATTCATCTTTCGCCCGGCACCTACAATATTTCAGAAGCCATAGAAGGCCTCAATATGATTTCATATGATGAACAATATGAAATTTCGGAGCCCACTGTGGCATCATCTGAGCGTTTTGACGGAAATGAGCTTCTTCTTCTGAACATTGATAATCTCACCATAATGTGTGATGACGTATCAAAGCAGGCAGAGCTGGTCTGTGAGCCAAGATATGCGAACGTAATAGATTTCTACAATTGTACAAATATATCTTTGTTTAACATAGTCGCAGGCCACACCCCTGAAAGAGGCTCCTGCGCCGGTGACGTATTAAACTTTGAAAGCTGCGATGAGGTAACTTTATCTATCGTTGATCTTTATGGCTGCGGAACCTACGGAATAGGCGCCTACGACAGCAAGAACATTCTTTGCAGAATGTCCAAGATCCGTGAGTGCTCTTATGGACTTGTGGATTTCAGTTCCACAGAGAATGTTATATTTGACGATTGTACCTTCACATTTGATGAGGGCTACAGCCAGATTGAGTGCAGAAGTGAAAGTCAGGTTACTTTCAATAACTGTGTATTCCAGGACAGAGGAAGCAACAGCGATTTCGTATATATTACAGATGATTCCGTTCTGGTTTTTAAGGGATGTACCTTCGACATCACCACCAGAAAATCACTAAAGCAGGCCGAAAGCAACAACGTGGTGGTAATAAACTGATGAGAAAAGAAATTAAAGTGCCCTACATCAACCAGAGCCCCGATTATCCCACAGGCTGTGAGACAATCTCTGCCATGATGTATCTGAGGTTTTTGGGCATAGATGTAGATATAAGAGATTTTATCGATAATTATCTGGAGAAAGACTGGTTTGAGGAGAAGGACGGGGTAACCTACGGCCCGGACCCCAACAAAGCCTTTGTGGGTTCTCCCTACGATTCCAATTCCTTCGGATGCTTTCCGAAGGTTATAATCAAGGCCCTGGCGGCTTATTTTGCCGAAAAGAAACTTCCCTATGAGGCCCTGGAGGTATCTTTAAAGGATACGGATGAACTTGTATCGGAATATATTGATAAAAACATCCCGGTTCTCTACTGGACCGGAATTGACATGCTTCCCGCCCGTGAGGGTCCCTCATGGATTCTTAAGGACTCCGGTGAGAAGTACACATGGATCAGCAATGAGCATTGCCTCCTTTTGGTGGGGCATGATGGTGATAAGCTTATTGCCGCCGATCCCTGGAACGGAAACGGGATTACAGATTATCCGAAAGAGGATATGATTCGTGGGCACCGCGAGCATGGAGAAGGTGCGATTGTTATACTTGAAAAGGATTTGTAATGACAGAAGGTTCTATAACCAAAAAACTTGTATTTTTTGCGCTGCCTCTGTTTATGGGGCAGCTTTTGCAACAGCTCTATAATGTTGTGGATTCTGTGGTAGTCGGCAACGTTTTGGGCAAGGAAGCACTGGCCGCCGTGAGCACAACCGGAAGCTTGATTTTTCTGATGGTTGGATTTATTATGGGCCTTTTTATGGGCGGATCAGTCATTATAGGTAAGAAGTATGGTGCAAAGGACATGGAAGGTGTTTCCGTTGCGGCCCACACACTTTTGGCTTTTGCCGCTATTATGGGCATTATCCTCACCGTGTGGGGATATTTCTTCACACCGGTACTTCTCAGGTGGATGGGCACTCCCGAGGATGTAATGCCCAATTCCGTCCTGTATTTTAAGATATTTTTCATGGGAAGCCTCGGAAACGTGGGGTATTCCGCATGCTGCAGCGTGTTCCAGGCCGTGGGTGACAGCAAGCGCCCCCTGTATTACCTGATAGTAAGTACGGTAACCAACACCATTCTCGATGTACTTTTCGTGAAGTTTTTGGGCTTTGGAATCGGAGGAGCGGCAGCAGCCACAATTATTGCCCAGTTCTTAAGCATGGCCCTGGCCTTCACCAAACTCTTAAGAGTTGATGGCCCTCACAGAATATATTTAAACAAAATCAGAATCAACAGGGATATTCTGGCAAAGGAGCTCAAAATCGGTTTTCCCACGGGAATCCAAAACAGCGTTATCGCCATCGGCAACGTGGTTGTTCAGTCCAACATCAACGCCTTTGGTTCAGTGGCAATGGCGGGCTGCGGAAGCTACTTCAAACTTGAAGGCTTTGCCTTCCTTCCCATAACATGCATGTGCATGGCCCTTACCACATTTACCAGCCAGAATCTTGGAGCCGGCAACTACGACAGAGTCAAGAAGGGCGCCAGAATCGGCTCCGCCATAAGCGTGGGCTGTGCCGAAATCATCGGAGTCCTGGTATTCAGCCTTGCACCCATCCTTCTAAGGATGTTCAGCTCAGAAGCCGATGTATTAAGTGTAGGAGCAGCTCAGGCCAGAACAGAGAGCCTGTTTTACTGCCTTTTAGCCCTTAACCATTGCCTGGCAGGCATTTTAAGAGGTGCCGGCAAAACCACCGTTCCCATGGCGGTTATGCTTTCAAGCTGGTGCCTGTTACGTATCACATACATAACGATCATAGTAAGGATTATTCCCAAGGTTAACGTAATCTTCTGGGCATATCCTCTTACATGGTCAGTCAGTGCTATAATATTCTTAATCTATTATTTCAAGGCAGATTGGATTCATTATTTTGCCAGACAGGAGAAGCAACCCGCATAAGTACAGGAGGTGACAGCAATGTTAACTTTTGGAAATGACCCCATGTCTATTAACGGCGGCGGAAATGCCGGTTTAATTCCCACATCCGCTTTGGGAAAAACTGATGCTTCCTCAGAAGCTGCAGCAGGAACCCTTGCCATCAACGGGGATAAACCCAAGGTGGACAACAGGACTGCAGGCATGGAAAAAAGCGAGAAGACAAAGCCCACAAGAGAGTGCCAGACCTGTAAGAACCGTAAGTACCAGGACGGTTCCAATGAGATGGTTTCCTTTAAGTCGGCTGCTCATATCTCCCCCACCCAGGCACCATCGGCAGTGCGGGCCCATGAGCAGGAGCACGTGTCCAATGCCTACAAGAAGGCAGCTCAGAACGACGGCAAGGTAATCCAGGCCTCTGTGGCGATTCATACGGCGGTTTGTCCCGAATGCGGAAGGGTTTATGTGGCAGGCGGCACCACCACCACCAAGATCAAGTATGGCGGCGATGACAACCCCTACGAGAAGGCCCAGAAAGCCCAGAAGGCTACCGGCAATGGAGGGTTTGCGGACCTGAGAGCTTAGGGTTTGCACTAAAGTGACGTTCTCAGCCTCTATATATTTGCTTCGCAGGCACGCTTTCGCTACCTTCGACTGCTCACGTTACTAAGCTCGAAAATACCTCGCTAAGTAACGAGCGTCTCAGAGTACCTTTGAAACAAATATATAGAGGCTGAGAACTGTAAATTTAAGTATAAAAAGTCCCAAGGTGGTTAGCCTTGGGACTCTTTGTATTATAAATTGTATTGTTTTCTGTCACCTGCGGCTTGAGGTTTACTTATCCTCTTTAGCTGCTTCGGTTACGACTGCAGCCTTAACGGCTTTTTTGGATTCTTCATCCAGGCCTGTTACATTGACGTTTCTGGTTACCTTTGCGTCGTAGGTGTTGGCCTTCATGATGTCCACGATGTCGAGGCCGGTTACTTCCTTGACGGTTTCCATTGTCTTGGCAAGGACGCCGGGTACGTAGGAGCCTACGGAGTTTACACCGTTCTCGCCGTTACCGCCATCGATGATGGTAACTTTGTCGATGTTCTCAAGAGGCTTTGCAATGGCACCTGCCATGTCGGGAAGGGCTTTTACGATCATTTCGATCATTGCTGCCTGGCCGTATTTCTTCATGGCTTCAGCTTTCTTTTCCATTGCCTCAGCTTCAGCAATACCTTTGGCTTCGATGGCCTTAGCCTCAGCTTCACCCACCATTCTGATACCTTCGGCTTCCTTTTCCTTTGAGAAAAGATCTGCCTCAGCCTGAATCTTCTTGGCTTCTGCTTCTTTTTCTCTCTCGAACTTTTCAGCCTCTGCCTTACGCTGACGCTCGAAGAGGTCTGCTTCGGCTTTCTGCTGACGGGCGAATTTCTCGGCTTCTGCTTTCTTCTTGATTTCAGCTTCAAGAGTCTGCTCGGTTACTTCAACGTCTTTCTTTCTGAGCTCGATTTCACGTTCCTGTCTTGCAATGTTTGCATTGGCGGTTGTGATCTCGATTGTTTTACGCTGTTCCTGCTGCTGAATCTCGTAAGCTGCATCGGCTTCTGCCTGACGTGTATCGGATTCTTTCTTCAACTCTGCCTGCTTGATTCGAAGTTCATTCTGCTTTGCGGCAATTTCTGTTTCAGCGGCAACCTGAGCTTCATTGGCAAGTCTCTTTGCCTCAGCTTCCGCAATAGCCACATCCTTGTCGGCCTGAGCCTTTGCAATGGAAGCATCCTTCTGAATCTGGGACATGTTGTCCTGACCAAGGGCGATAATCAATCCCTTTTCATCCTCAATCTTCTGGATGTTACAGGAAATGATTTCGATACCTAAGGCATTCATGTCCTTCTGAGCTTTTTCCTGAACCTCGTCACCGAATTTCTTACGGTCGGTGTTTAATTCTTTAAGCTTAACTGTACCGATGATCTCACGCATGTTACCCTGTAAGGAATCGGTGAGGGCTCTGATGATTGTGGGCTCGTCCATGTTAAGGAAGTTCTTCATGGCAACCTTGATGCCCTCGGGATCTGTTTTAACCCTTACCTTTGCGACTGCGTCAATGTCGACACCGATGAAGTCCAAGGTGGGAACGTAGCCGTTGGTCTTGATATCGATGGATATCTGTTTGAGAACCAGGGTATCCTTTCTCTCTAAGAAAGGAAACTTAACGCCTGCGCGACCAATGAGAATCTTGGGGTTTTTCTTCATACCGGAAATGATATAAGCCTTATCCGGAGGTGCCTTTACGTATCCGCTGGCCATCAGGCCGAGGAGTACGATTACAGCCAAGATAATTACGATTGTGATTAATTCCATACTCTACCTCTTTCTCCCATATGCGGGTATGTGTTGTTTGTAAAATAAAGTTACCATGTATGAACCGCGAGGTAAATACAAATAGCGTCGAAATATATTCTTATAATTCGCTGCCGGGGAGAATTAGGATGTTGTATTTGCAATTTATGAGATATTTGTGATTTTTACACAAAAAATCTTAATAATGGCAGGACTTTATTGACACTTTTATTCAAGGAAAGATATAATAAGAAGTGCTATTAGCACAGTTTTAGGGGTGCTTTTTTATGAAAAAGTAACAAGAGGAGGAACAGGGGATGTCAACCAGACTTTATCAGTGTATTGAGGCCATAGGAAACAGGATAATCGAGAATAAGGATTTTCTTACGGACCTGGACAGAGAAATAGGAGATGCGGACCACGGAGTGAACATGGCAAGAGGCTTTACCGAGGTTTTGGCAGCTCTTTCACAGGATGAAACGGATATAGGCGCGGCCTTAAAAAAGGTTGGCATGACACTCCTTTCCAAGGTTGGCGGAGCCTCCGGACCTTTATACGGAACGGCGTACATGAAGGCTGCGGGACCTGCGGCCGGCAAGACCGAGATCACTTTGGAAGATGCCAGAGAAATGTTTAAGGAAGCCATTGCCGGAATCCAGATGAGAGGCAAGGCCGTACAGGGCGAGAAGACCATGCTGGACGCACTGATTCCCGCATACGAGAGCTTAAACTCCAGCATTGAAAATGGAGTTGATATAAAAACAGCTCTATCCAGAATGTGTGAAACGGCGGCCATGGGAGTCGAATACACAAAGACAATTCAGGCTACCAAGGGAAGAGCAAGCTACCTTGGAGAGCGCTCCATCGGGCATCAGGATCCCGGGGCCACATCTTCATTGTTAACTTTGGAAGCAATAAGGGACTTTATTTAAAATGCAGGGGACAGAAATATGGTAGGTATTGTTATAGTTTCACACAGCAAGAACGTTGCTGAAGGTGTGCGGGACCTGGCACTTCAGATGGCGGGCGAGCATAAGGCCATTATCGCCTGCGGCGGTATGGAGGATGGAAGCATAGGCACCGACACAATACGTATTATGGAGGCCATTAAGGAGGCCAATGACGGAGACGGGGTCCTTGTACTGTGCGATCTGGGAAGTGCTATCTTAAGCACCCAGACTGCAATGGATTTGCTGGAGGAGCCTATTAAAGTTGTGATAGCAGATGCACCTATTTTGGAAGGGGCTGTTTCATGTGCAATCACCGCTTCCTTTGGGGCACCTTTGGATGACGTTGTCCAGGCGGCTGAGAAGGCTCGCGGAATGTCGAAATTTGGAAGATAGAGAAGGGATATATGGGAAGAACGGTTTTGAAGGGTACCCCGGTTTGCGGCGGGGTGGCCATGGGAGTAGTGCGATATTTGGACGTCGATTACGACTCTTTTATAAAAGAATATAAGAAAACGGACAAAGACGGAGAGCTTGCCCGTTTTGTTTTGGCACTTAAAAATGCCAAGGCGGATTTGGATGAAATCCTTTCGGAGGGAGAAAAGCTTTCTCCCGAAGAGGAGGACATTATTGACATGCATCTCATGCTTTTGGATGATGCAGGTTTTATCGAAGCCATTAAAAGAGGAATTAAGGAGGGACTTTCGTGCCCGGCCTCAATCAGGAAGGCAGTTACTGATCTTAAGAATATGTTTGCGGCCATGGACGACGAATACCTTCGGGACAGGGCAAATGATGTGGAAGACGTGGGAAACAGGGTGCTTAGAAAGCTCCTTGGCATGCCTGAGACAAAGGTTGAGGGAGAGAACCTTGTAATAGTGGCAAAGGATGTTGAACCTGCACTTATGGCCGGCTTTTCCGAGGGCAAGGTTAAGGCTGTGATTCTGGAGAACGGAAGCAAAACTTCCCACTCTGTAATTATTGCAAAGGCAAAGGGCTTTGTTACTCTGGTTGGGGTGGATATAAGCAAAGCCTCAGGAAGCGACGGATGTGCAGCCTTGGTTGATGGAAAAGAGGGAAGCGTTGTGATTTCTCCTGAGAAAGGAGAGGAAGACGCTTTTACCAAAAAGTGTGAAGAATACAGGAAGGAAGCCGGATACCTGGCTGAGAGAGCCGGGGACCCTGCGGTTTCATTGGATGGCGGGCGAATAAAGGTCGCTGCCAATGTGGCAAGCCCCGATGAAATGGATAAGGCCGCGAAGATGGGCTGCGAGGGCGTGGGACTTTACAGAACCGAGTTCCTGTTTATGGATTCCGACGTTTTGCCGGGAGAGGAAAAGCAGACGGCGGCTTACAGAGAGCTTTTGGAGAAGGCCGGGGGAAACCTTTGCATTATAAGGACTTTGGATATCGGCGGCGACAAAAAGTGCCGATGCCTTGATATTATGCCGGAGGAGAACCCTTTCCTCGGTTACAGGGCCATCAGAATCTGCCTTGATAAGAAGGATATGTTTAAGACACAGCTTCGGTCGCTGGTTAGAGCCAGCGCTTTCGGGAAACTGGGGATTATGATTCCCATGATTGATACCGTGGCGGAGATAAAGGAAGCGAAGGCTTTGTTTGAGGTGGCCAAGAGCGAGCTGCGCTCCGAAGGGGTTTCTTTTGATGAGGAAGTGCTTTTTGGAATAATGACCGAAACTCCGGCCAGCGTGATGATGGCTGCGGATTTTGCAAAGTATGTTGATTTCTTTAGTATCGGGACAAATGACCTGGTGCAGTACACCATGGCGGTGGACAGGGGCAATGGCCTGGTTTCCTATCTTTATGACTATTTTGACCCGGCGGTGGTTCGGGCTGTTTATGCAATAGCGAAGGCCGGTAAGGACGCCGGAATTATGGTCGGCATGTGCGGTGAGATGGCAGGAGATGCATTGGCTGCGCCTCTTCTTATGGCCATGGGACTTGATGAACTGTCCATGAGTCCTTCTGTGGCGCCTGAGGTAAAGGAAGCCATCAGAACCTGCCGAAGCGATGATGTTGACCTTGAGAAGGTGCTTTCCTTTGAAACGGCGGAGGAAGTGAGAGGTTACCTGGAGGGATTACTTAACAAGAGTACTTGTTAAATAATAGATAGCAAAAAACACAATAATGATGGGAGGTAAAGGATTTGAAGAAACTGATTAACAACGCGGAGAATGTTGTAGACGAGATGTTACGTGGCATGGTTGCAGCTCATCCGGAATATATTAAGAGAGTTGACGGATGCGATGTGCTCGTTAGAGCGGGGGGCTCTAAGGGCAAGGTTGTACTTGTTTCCGGAGGCGGTTCCGGACACGAACCTTCTCACGGAGGATTTGTAGGAAAGGGAATGCTTGATGCCGCAGTTGCAGGAGCAATGTTCACATCCCCTACACCAGATCAGGTTTATGAAGCCATTAAGGCAGCTGATGGCGGCAAGGGAGCCCTTCTTATTATCAAGAATTACACCGGCGATGTTATGAACTTCGAGATGGCAGCAGATCTGGCGGCTGACGAGGGAATCACGGTTGAGAAGGTCGTTGTTGCCGATGACGTGGCTGTTGAGAACAGCACATGGACAACCGGAAGAAGAGGTATAGCTGGTACCGTATTTGTACATAAGTGTGCAGGTGCCGCAGCAGAAGAGGGCAAGGACCTGGCTGCAGTCAAGGCAGTTGCTGAGAAGGTTATTGCAAATGTACGAAGCATGGGCATGGCCATTGCAC
Source organism: uncultured Lachnospiraceae bacterium (assembly GCA_947167445.1). Classification (GTDB taxonomy): domain Bacteria; phylum Bacillota; class Clostridia; order Lachnospirales; family Lachnospiraceae; genus G11. The sequence continues at coordinate 56,750 of CAMVID010000010.1, read as the reverse complement.
CCTGTACCGTACCTACTGCAGGAAAGCCCAGCTTTGAGCTTGGTGAGGATGAGGTAGAAATCGGAATGGGTATCCACGGCGAGCCCGGAACTCACAGAGAGAAGATTCGCTCAGCTTCCGATACCACAAATCATCTTCTTGACAAGATTCTTGCTGAGGGAATCTACAAGAGCGGCGACAAGGTAGCTGTGCTTGTTAACGGCCTTGGCGGCACACCTTTGCAGGAACTTTATGTGTGCAATCTTGCAGTGAGCGAGCGCCTTGCAAAAGAGGGCATCAAGATTGCCAAGACCTGGGTAGGAAACCTTATGACTTCCATCGACATGGAAGGCTACTCAGTTTCATTGCTTAAGCTTGATGACGAACTTGAGAAGTACGTAAATGCAGTGGCCGACACACCCGCACTGAGGGTGCTGTAGAACTTGCTTTTAAGCGGATGGGATACCCCATCCGCTTTTTTTTGTGGGCTGCGCTGTATGCATTGTCTGCACAGGTTGCTCTTTTCGGCTGTTTTTTGTCCATCAAGCATAATAGAAATTAAATATTCAAGCTCTATTATGCTTGTTTACGGTATGTGTTCTTCATGGCAACATAATAGAACGGACTTCTTAAGGAATTATTATGATTGCCGTGAAAGGATAATGGTTTGCTTGTCATAATAAATCGCGGATTACAAGCTTCTATTATGTTTGCTTAATAGGCTATGATGGTTAGACCTTCATAATAAAATGTTAACTTTATGAATCTTTTATGCGCGAAGAAAATTTGGGCTTCCTTGGGGGCATAATGAAATAAAGAAAGCCTGTCTCTATTATGAGTCAAACTCAAAATCTTCAATCTTCACGATGCCCACAATGATTCTGCGACTGAGTTTATGAAAATTTAATAATCTATTTAGATTCTGTAAATTGTATCTACGTCCTTATAATGGTATTATTCTTTCATACTTCGAAAATATTCTTGGACTGTTCGTCCGATAATCCCGAAGAAAACAAATACGAATAATGAAAGGCGATGCTATGCTCTACAAAGAATTGAGAGCCCGAGAAGCTATTCTTGAGGAAGCTGTTTCTTTATGCGAAAAGAAACTAAAGAATCCTCCGGAGGGAAAACTTCGGGCGGCAACACGCGGAAGTCAAATCCAGTACTATCTCAGAAAGAATCCATCCGATATTAATGGAACCTATATTCCAAAGTCGGAAGGAAAGATGATAGTTAAACTTGCTGAGAAAGATTATTATGAGTGTTTGAGAAATCAGGCTACAACTGAACTGAAAATTCTCAGAAAATACTTAAAACAGTTCCCAAAAGACATGTTAATCCATGCCCATGAAAAGTTGGGAAAGGGCAAGCGGGGGCTGGTAACACCATTCTGCGTTGATGATGAAACCTATGCTAAAGAGTGGGAGCAGAGAGATTACATTTCCAAAGGAATAGAAGAGTGTGAGCAGGAGTTCTACACAGGCAAAGGCGAGCGGGTACGATCAAAGTCCGAAATCATCATTGCTGACAGGCTTGCAGCTCTGGGGATACCGTATCATTATGAGGAACTTCTTGTGCTAAACGGCGGGTATGAGGTGTATCCAGACTTTACTCTTCTTGATGTGAAAAAGCGAAGAGTAATCTACCTTGAGCACTTTGGAATGATGGATAATCCCGAATATGTTGATGGCTTCATGTGGAAAATAAGCCACTATGCCCAAAATGGTATTTTTCTGGGACAAAATTTAATCGCAACCTTTGAGCAGTCTAACAAAGCCCTGAGTACCAAGGAATTGGATGGGCTTTTAAAGGCCGTTTTTGAGCTGTAAACTGTCCTTGGATGGCAAATAAATCATAATGATGATAGAATTAAAGATAATTTAACAGGAAACGACACATTATCATCCATAGGAGAATTCATATGACTTCAAGAACTATATTTGAAATAATAGGTTACGTGGGATCGGCACTGGTGCTGTTGTCATTTTTGATGTCTTCGGTTTTGAAGCTTCGAATCATTAACTCAATCGGTTCCTTTGCGTCCCTGATTTACGGACTTCTGGTACATACATATCCCACCGTAATCATGAACGGAGCCCTTCTGATCATCAACATCGTATTCATAATCAAGATGTTCAAAAGCAATGATGCCCGCATTTACCACATGCATGAAACCGATGTGAAGGACAACTTCCTGGCTTACTTCATCGAAAACCATCGGGAAGACATCACTCATTTCTTTAAAGGTTTTGAATTCCCTTCGGACAAATATAACTACGCGGGGATGGTTTACTACAAGGACACGGTAATAGGAATTGTTCTCGGAATCATGAATGAGGACAAAACCCTCGACGTATGGCTTGATTACACCTGCCCCGAATACAGAGACTTCAGCGCCGGGAAGCATGTTTACAAGCAATTCGGGGACGAGGGCCTCAAGAAAATCATCTTTAAGGCTGACCCTTCAGGAAGCATTGCTTATCTGGAGAAAATGGGTTTTTCAAAAGAGAACGACGTATTCGTCAAGAATTATTAAACAAAGTGGAAATTGGATTTTTACCATAAAAACAGAGCCATGTACCCGTCAAAGGTGCATGGCTCTTTGTATTTCCGACTAATCCAATTAATCCTTGGCAATTTCGTCTTCGGGAAGAGCAATCTTCTTTTCGATGACTTTCTTCTTCTCGTAGCACTTGAAGGAGAAGTCGATTTCGCCCTGATCAAGCTTGGGTGTTACAAGGGATACCACAGGAACAACCACAAGTCCTGCAACCATCGCAAGTGCGCCTGCGTTGATGGGAGACATGAAGTTTAAGAAAAGGTTAGCAACTGTAATGCCCACACCTGAAATGAAGCCTGCCCACACGCCTGCTCTTGTTACACCCTTCCAGTAGAGGCCGTAAACCAAAGGAGCGAGGAATGCACCTGCCAAAGCACCCCATGAAATACCCATGAGTTGTGCGATGAATGTGGGAGGATTAAGGGCCATAACTACAGATACTACGATGAATACCACTATGAATATTCTCATGATAAAAACCTGCTTTTTCTCAGTAAGTTCCTTCTTCACGTTGCCTTTGATAAGATCAAGGGTCAAGGTTGAACTTGATGTGAGAACAAGGCTTGAAAGTGTTGACATTGATGCCGATAATACCAGGACAATTACAACACCGATCAAAATCTCGGGAAGTTTTGAAAGCATGTTGGGGATAATTGCGTCATAAACGATCTTGCCGTCTACTGTGATTTCGCTTACATCATTAAGTCTTGCAAATCCTCCTAAGAAGTAGCAGCCGCCTGCAACAACTACAGCGAAGAATGTGGAAATGATTGTTCCGGTTTTGATAGCTCTTTCATCCTTGATGGCGTAGAATTTCTGAACCATCTGGGGAAGTCCCCAGGTACCGAGGGATGTAAGAATTACAACGCCCATAAGGTTTACGGGATCGGGACCGAAGAATGATGTGTAAGCGCCTCTTAAGCCCTCTGTTACAGCAACATCGCTGTCAAGTGCTGAAAGCGAAGTGTAGGCTGCGAAGAATCCGCCGTTTGAATTAAGAACGGCAAGGATTACAGCAACGATACCGAACAGCATGATAATTCCTTGAATGAAATCGTTGATGGCTGTTGCCATGTAACCGCCAAGGATTACATATACGGCGGTAAGAAGTGCCATAACAATTACACATGCTGTGTAGGGAACATCGAATGCCATTCCGAAAAGTCTTGAAAGTCCGTTATAAACAGATGATGTATAAGGAATAAGGAAGATGAACGCAATCAAAGCAGATACGATTCTGATAGCTTTGCTGTGATAGCGCTTTCCAAAGAAGTCAGGCATTGTTGCTGATTGAAGGTGTTTACTCATAACTCTTGTTCTTCTTCCGAGAACAACCCAGGCCATGAGTGAACCTATAATCGCATTACCCAAGCCAATCCATGTAGAGGAGAGGCCGTATTTGTAACCAAACTGTCCGGCGTATCCTACAAATACAACCGCACTGAAGTAAGACGTACCGTATGCAAAAGCTGTAAGCCAGGGACCTACGCTTCTTCCGCCAAGTACGAATCCGTTAACGTCAGTTGCTGTCTTACGTGAGTAGAGACCTACGGCAATCATGACGCCAAAGAAGATTAGCAGCAATAATACCTTAATCATTTAGAAATCCTCCAAATACTCTAGTGTGTCGTGGGACGGCCTGTGATTGATTGTGCTTTGAATCAGTCTGTATGCCAATCTTTGATTCGCTTTAAAGCGTAACGCTTTAAAGCAATAAAGTACCCACAAGTGATATTATATGGGGTTAGCTTATTTGTGTCAAGGGAAATTCGGATTTGGGCGGTGGGGAGATAGGAGGGGAGGCGGGAAAGCAAGCTCTGCAAAGCAGAAACACAGATATTGCGTTGACAATGATGGGAAAAGGTGCAAATATAGACTAATCATGGAAGCAATAAGAAACTTATTTAAGGGATATCATAAGGATAAAATAAAGACCACTGTCAACATGGCGTGGCCGGCTATAATAGAGTCTTTCTTTGTGGCTTTTGCGGGACTTATCGACTCGCTGATGGTTTCCGGCATGGGGGCCAAGGAAGTGGCTGCGGTAGGACTGACGACCCAGCCCAAGTTTATGGGACTTTCTTTGTTTTTCGCGCTTAATGTGTCCATATCGGCACTGGTGGCAAGAAGAAGAGGCGAGAGGCGACAGAAGGAAGCTCATGTAATTCTGGTGACGAGCCTTGCATTTGTTTTGGTGGCTGCGGCTGTAATCAGCACGCTTTTTGTTGTTTATGCGAGCCCCATAATCGCGCTTTGCGGCTCAACGGCGGAAACCCATGACAGTGCGGTTACTTACCTTAGCATCATTATGGGGGGCATGGTGTTTAACTGCGTCCAGATGGCCATTAACTCAGCCCAGCGTGGAGCAGGAAACACAAGGATAACCATGACCACCAATGTAACCTCAAACACGGTTAATATAGTGTTCAACTATCTTTTAATCGGAGGCCATCTCGGATTCCCGAGACTTGGAATTGTGGGTGCGGCGGTTGCCACGGTTTTTGGTACGGTGGTTGCCAGCATAATGAGCGTAATTTCCATTACCAAGAAAGACGGATTCATCAATATTGCTTATATTATTGAAAACAAAATAAGACCCTCCCTTGAGGCCTTCGGTCTTATTGTAAAAATAGGTTACAGCGTATTCGCTGAGCAGATTCTTATGAGAATCGGTTTCATGCTGACTGCCATTATGGCGGCCAAGCAGGGAACAGATGCCATGGCGGCTCACCAGGTGGGAATGAACCTTCTTGGACTTTCCTTCTCCTTTGGTGATGGCTTGCAGGCCACGGCGGTGGCTCTCATAGGAAGGAGCCTTGGTGAAAAGGATAAGGAACTTGCCAAGGAATACGGCAGAACCTGCAAACTCCTTGGAGCCTGCATTGCTGTGGGTCTTACGGCGGTTTACTATTTCGGAGCGAGGGGCCTTATGAGCCTGTTCTTTAAGGAAGAACACATTGTGGAAATCGGAATCTCCATTATGAGAGTCATTATCTTCGTATGTATCTTCCAGATAGTTCAGGTTATCAACATGGGATGCTTAAGGGGCGCGGGAGATACCCTTTACACCGCAATGGTTTCAATCCTTTGCGTAACCGTAATCAGAACCATATTCTCATATGCCTTCGGAATTGCTCTGGGATTTGGAATCATAGGAATATGGGCAGGAGTTCTTGCGGACCAGGTGGGAAGATTCATTCTGTCCACCATCAGATTCAGACAGGGTAAGTGGACGGAGATCAAGATTTGATTTCCATCCCCCAAAAGAATAAAAAAGAGAAGAATTACTCCTTCTCTACAGAGTGCAGATAAAGCCGGGGGATTTCCCCGGCTATTTTTGAAAGAAAATATGTTGACCTGTCATAATAATTTAAGGAAGATGCCCGTTTATTATGCCTGAAGATAGCTATCATTTTTTCGTGTATCATAATAATCCTCATAAATATCAAAATCATTATGACATTAAAATGATTTTTGAACTGTGGGGCTTCATAATAGTTCTTTCAAAATGCAAAATTATTATGAAAATGAAGTGGACGCCGGTGTAATGGATTGAGATAAATTAGAGTCTATTATGACTAAGCCAATTAAAACTTTAAAAATCAAGCATAATAGAATAAGAAAATATCTATATCATTATGAATTCACCCATGAAAATCACGCAAATGCGCTAAGGCGCATAATGATTCATTCCTGCTTGTTTACAGGATATCTGCAATCAGAAGGGAGTCAACCCTGTGAAACACCGCACCGCGGCTTTGGGGTTGACTCCCTTTGGATTGCAGATAAAATCATCATTACGCAGGAATGAATTAGTATGCTGCTAACAGCAGCCACTTTGTTTATACTCTGAAGAGAAGGATTACTCCTTCTCTCCAAGATGCAGGGTCCTGAAGCCTTCACCGTGAACCTCGTTAGATTCGAGGACAATCATGAAGGAGTCGGGATCCATTTCTTTTACGGCTTTTTGTACGCCGTACATTTCTTTATCACTGCATGCACAAAGCACAACTTCTCTGTTGTCGCCCTTATATCCGCCCTCGGCCTGAATGATGGTGGAACCACGACCGCAGGTTTCATCTATAAGGTTACATACCTTTCGGCCTTCGTCGGTTACAATCATGGTCATCTTTCCAGAGTTAATGCCGTACATAAGCTTGTCGGCAATGAGGGAGATGATGTAGCTTCCGATGATACCGTAAATGATACCGTCAATATCGGAGAAGAGGAATCCACCGATGAGAATAATGAGACCATCGATGATAAAGGTGATTCGACCGATTCCGATGTGGGGCTTTAAAGCCTTTATAGCCATTATGATGAAATCCGTTCCGCCGGTGGAAGAGTTCTGCATATAAATAAGCGTGTATCCAAGCCCCGAGAAAACGCCGCAGCAGATTGCTGCCAAAAGCCTGTCTCCGTTGTATGTGGGAAGGAGGGGCGCAAGGTAGTCGATTATGAGTGAGGAAACCAGCATACATCTTAAGGAACTGAAAAAGAACCTCTTACCGATTAACTTGTAGCAAAGGAATGCCACAGGCACATTCATAACGATGGTGCTGAGACCTATGGGGATATTAAACAGCTTATATAAAATAAGTGAGATTCCGGAAAAACCGCTGACAGGGAAGTTTGCGTTTACAGCGAAGTTGTAAATTCCTATGGCAACCAGGGTTCCGCCAATAATTTCCATGGCAAGACCCCTAAGGAATCTTCCGATTCGGCCTCTCAATACCTTTCTCTTGGCCTTCTTCTCCTCTTTTGTAAGTTTGACTTTCACTTTCTTTTCTTTGCGACTCATACCGCTTTGCCTCCTGAATTACAAAACAAAAAGAGCTTAAACAGATTATAACCATTATAATCCGCTCACGCTCTTCATGTCAGATTCTAACAAGCCAAAATATAAAAGTCAACCCCCCTCATTGACCTTGAATCATGTCTTTTGTATAATTGAAAGTAGCCATTTAGTGGCTATATCACAATCTAAGGAGGAGAAGAATGTACAAGACTGAAGTAGGCATTGAAGGAATGATGTGCCATAATTGCGAGAAGCATATGAATGAAGCAATTATGAAGAATTTCGAGGTCGAAAATGTGGAATCATTTCACGACAGAAATCTCACGGTAATCACATCCGGAAATCCTCTCGATGAGGCTAAACTAAAGGCTGTTGTCGAAGAGACCGGATACAAGTATATATCCAGCAAAACAGAAGAGAAAAAGGGTTTTTCATTCGGGAAAAAATGATGATAAATAAGAGGGAAATTATAGCCCTTGGATTGACTGCGGTTATGAGTATGACATTGGTGTCCTGTATGAAGGGTAAGACTGAGTATACTCCCCCCACAGAGGCTATGGAGTCTGAAATCTATGTGGAGAGCGTAAGAGGAATCGGTGAAGATTTTATCAGGGGAGTGGATGTTTCAGAGCTTCTTTCTTTGGAAAAAAGCGGCGTAAAGTTCTACTCTTTTGGCGGAACCGAGCAGGACTGTCTGAAAACACTGGCAGATTCAGGGGTCAATTATGTACGAATAAGAATATGGAACGATCCCTATGATGAGGAGGGCAACGGATACGGAGGCGGTAATTGCGACCTTGACACTGCAATTACCCTTGGTAAGCGTGCCACGGAATATGGCATGAAGGTGCTTATCGACTTCCATTATTCGGATTTCTGGGCGGATCCTGCAAGACAGCTTTGCCCCAAGGCCTGGAGAGGCTTGAAGATCAAGGACAAGGCCAATGCTTTGTATGAGTTTACCTACGAAAGCCTTGAAGCCCTTAATAAGAACGGGGTTGACGTTGGCATGGTCCAGATTGGAAATGAGATAAACAACGGGCTTGCCGGCGAGAAGAACAACGCCAACATAATAGAGCTTTTAAAGGCCGGCTCCTTCGCAGTAAGGGATTTCAACAAGAAAGAGAAGAAAGAAGTTAAGATTGCGGTGCATTACACCGACGCCGGGGACTATGACCGTATGGAAGGCGTTGTAAGCAACCTGGAAGCAAATGATCTGGATTACGACGTTTTTGCCATATCATACTATCCCTACTGGCACGGCGAGTTTGAGAAAGTCAAATCGGTTCTCAAAAACATAAAGACCAACCACGGCAAGGATGTTATGGTGGCTGAGACCTCATACCCCTACACCACAAAGGACGGGGACGGCTACGGAAACAGCATGGATGACCCCTTCCCTGCGGAGGGCTATTCCGCATCCCTTCAGGGCCAGGCCAACGAAATAAGGGATGTGTGCGCCATGGTCAAGGAGGCCGAGGGTCTTGGAGTGTTCTACTGGGGCGGCATCTGGATTCCTGTGGGACCTGATGGGGACGCCAACGCTGAAATTTGGAAAACTTACGGCAGCGGATGGGCCACCAGCTATGCCTCTGACTACGACCCTCAGAATGTGGGCCGAAACTACGGCGGCTGTTCCTGGGACAACCAGGCACTTTTCGACTTCGAGGGCCATCCTTTGGAGACCCTTAACGTGTATAAATATCTGACCTACGGAACCATTTGCGAGGATAAGATTGACTATGTTCCTGACTGCGAGGTCAAGGTGAAAGCCGGGGAGAAGCTGATTCTTCCAAGCTTTATTCCCGCAGTTCACGCTGACAGAAGCAAGAATTCCAACGTAAAGGTGGCCTGGGACGAGAACGATATTTTAACGGTGGACACCTCAAAGGAAGGCAAGTACAGGATCAAGGGCACTGCGGAGTTCGGCTACGAGGTAATCTGCACCGTGACCGTTGCCCACGACAACCTGCTTGCAAATCCAAGCTTTGAGAACGAGGACAGAAGCATGTGGAGCGTCACCGTGGAGAATAATGGGGACGATCCTACTGATTATCAGGAAAAAACAGCAGACGCTCATAGCGGCGATTTTGCCTTTCATTACTGGTCCAAGGACGCCATGAATTTTACCATAGAGCAGAAGGTTACAGGCCTTGAGCCCGGTACCTATCAGGCCTCTGTATTTTCACAGGGCGGAGATTTTGACGACACCGCATCCCTGGAATTCTATGTGATAGCCGATGGGGACATGGTTTATTCCGAGAATTTTATGAACGACGGATGGGCCAACTGGAAGAACCCTGTTATCAGGGATATTGAGATAACTACTGACACCCTTACAATCGGGGTGAGGATTAAAGGAAACCCCGGAAGCTGGGGAACACTGGACGATTTTTCGCTTTCAAAGACTGACTGAGACGGAGGGAAGCAATGAAGAAGTACCCGCATCTTAATGACGTATTTATAAGGAAGCACTTAAGGGACAGCCTGGATGAAATTGCCGAGAACAGAATTTCTTCCATCGTGGCCCCCATGGGCTATGGCAAAACCAGCTTCATTAAATGGTGCATGGACGAATTAAAGAGAAGAAATCCCTCCACAGTTGTAATGAAACAGGAGATTCTGAACGACAATCCTGCGGATTTCTGGGCGGACCTTAGAAGAATTCTTTCCATAAATGAGAACCTTATAAAACGTCTGGACAAAATCCATTTTCCTCAGAACTCTCACGAGGTACGTATTGTGGCGGATATCGTTCTTGAGACCTGGAGCCTTAAGGATGAGCCTATTTACATTGTATTTGACAACCTGCACTTCATGGAGAATGTGCCGGTTTTAAGCATTATTCTTATCCTTTCAGAGAGACTGCCGAAGAATTTCCACTTTATTCTGGTTTCGAGGAATCGTATTTTTTCCGAAAGCGAAATTCTTGGATGCGGCAGCAACCTCTATCAGATGAATTCAGAGGATTTCAAGCTTACGGATGGGGACCTTAGGGAGTATGTGGATGCCTGTGAACTGGAGGTTTCAGACGAGCAGATCCACAAGATCAACGAGACCTGCGAGGGCTGGATTTCGCTGATTTACCTTAAACTTAAGGACTATGCCCAAAACGGAGTGTGGAACGATGAGATGCTTGATTCCACAAACCTTATGGAGCAGCTGGTTCTTAAGAAGCTTTCTGCCAAGAAAAAGAGATTTCTTATTGTAAACTCTCTGACGGACGGCTTTACCAAGGAACAGGCCGAGTATATGTGGAACGATGAGGGAATCGACGAGGTTCTGGATACCCTTACTGAAGATAATTCATTCATTAAGAAGGGGCCGGACGGCATCTACAGATACCACAGCATGCTGAAAAGCTGTGCTTTGGAGCATTTTGGCGCCCTTGATGAGGATGAGAAAAAGAAGATTTTCTACAGACTTGCAAGCTGGCAGCAGTCCCAGAAGGACTACATGGAAGCTGAGAAGAATTACGAGCGTGCCGGGGATTACGAGGCTCTTTTATCCTGCGTTGAGGTGGATAAGGGAAAGGGAAAGGGATTTGACCCCTCCAGAAAACACATCATTATGAGATGGGTTAAGAACTGCCCCAGAGAAATCCTCAAAGAGCACCCTTATGCCCTTCTTTCCTTCATGCTTTCATCCTTTGCCGCAAGATGTATTCCGGAGATGCGTTACGTTTCCGACATCCTTGTGGAGTCCATGAAGGAAAATACCACTCTTTCCGAAGAGGAGAAGAACAACATTCACGGAGAAAGGGAAATCCTTTCATCCTTTATTGCCTTTAACGATTATACACAGATGAATGTGTATCAGAGAAGGGCCCTGACCCTTTTGACCAGAACATCACAGGTCGTAAACAGAGACGCTGCCTGGACCTTCGGCGCGCCTTCCATCCTTATGATGTACCATAGGAGTTCCGGAGATCTCAGGAGGGAGAGTGACTCCATAAGGGACGGGATTTCCGGATATACACAGCTTACGGATGGTCACGGGAGCGGAGCGGATGCGGTTTTTGCCGGAGAAGCAGCCTATATGACGGGAAACATGGTGGACGCCGAATACGAGTACCATGTAGCGCTGGCAGCTGCCAAGCGAAAGAAACAGTACTCAATTATTCTGGATGCGGAGTTCCTCCTATTCAGAATAAACATATACAGAGGCGATTACGACGGCTGCATCAGGATTTTTGACAGGTGTAAGGAACTTCTGGCCGAAATCGGTGACTACGAATTAAGAAACACCTATGACATGATGGAGTCATGGTTCATCGGACAATTTGCGGTGCCGAGGCCTATTCCCGACTGGCTCTTCGACGAAAATGTCGATGAGTACGTGTATTTCCAGGCAAAAGCTCAGTTCTACATCATAAAGAATGAGTGCCTTCTCGCCAAGGGAGAGTATGCAAGGGTTGCAGCCACCGAGTTTGAGTACATTCCCTTTATGGAGCAGTGCAACATGCCCCTGACCATTCTTTACGAATACCTGCAGCTGGCGGTATCCCACAATTCCATGGGACACACCAAGGAGGCCAGAAACTTTGTAATGAAGGCCATGGATCTTGCAATTCCTGACCAGATTATCATGCCCTTCGTGGAGGTCTGCGACTGCATCTGCGACACCCTGCGAATCATGGACCTTGAAGGAGGCTACAAAGAGTTCGCAAGAGCTATCCTTCGTATATCCGATGGCTACAAAGAGTCTAAGGAAAAAATTCTCAATGCCTACAATGATGTGGACGAGAGCTACAATCTCACCGAGAGAGAGTGGGAAGTAGCCAAATTGGCCGCATCAAGATATACCAATAGGGAAATCGCAGAGGAGCTGATGCTTTCCGACTACACTGTTAAGAACCATCTCAAAAATATCTTCGATAAGGTGGGAATTAAGGGTAACGACAAGAATAAGAGAATAATTCTGGCAGAAAAACTGCGATTGAACAAGTGATTTTTGCAAAATAGCCCCTAAGGGGTCATGACAACTTTACCGAACAGATTTAACATGTTAATAGTTGAGGAAGACGGGAACTTGCTCAACCCCCTTTTGTAAAGTAAAGTCTTTGTGTTTTGGATTTCGAGGGAGAGATATTTGCCATAAAATAGTGTTCATGTGTTTGTTCTTTGATATACTTTACTTTACTGTGCCTGAAGAAACGCCTACGAATTCGTAGGCGTTTCTTTGTTGTTGCAATTTTCCCCCGCTTTCATCCATTCCCGGTATCCTCCCTGCCACTCCCACCGTTCTCCCGCCGCCCCGTCTCAGGGCATGCCACACCTGCTCCCAGGAAACATTTCGACGAAATTAAATTACCTCCGGCATTTTATATGTGCTGCATGCGATACTGTCTGAGCATTGGCTATCGTCAGGGAGCTAACCATGTCATCCTTCATTAGTATATAATCGCTGGATTTTCTAATGCCTGAAGACGCTTTCTTTCATAAGACATGCGCAGAATAACAACTCGCAAGAGCTTACGCCCTTGCTCAGACAGTTATTCTGTGCATGCAATGAAAGCGTCTTCTTAGGCATAAGAAAATCTGGCGCTCCATATAAATCATTCAGGATGAACATGGTTAGCCCCCTGGCGATGCGAATGCGAGTTTATTGCATGCAGCATATGTTTATAAAATGCCGGGGGTGATTTAATGTTTTGAGGAGACGTTTCCTGGGAGCAGGTGTGGCATGCCCTGAGACGGGGTGGCGGGAGGGGCCGGGAAGGTGCGGGGGAAGATGGGCGCAGAAAAAGGATGTGACAATTGGGGGCTGGCCCGGATTGTCACACCCTAAGGATTCGTGTTATTTCTTTTCGGGGAAGAGGGTCTTGAACCATTTGAGGGAATCGATGTAGGCAACGTATACGGAATCGGATTCCAGGTGGTTCATGAGCATCACCCTGTCAATAAGAGCCCAGTTGGCCACTTCGTAACCTTGAATGAATTCGATGATGGGAGCGAAGGGGCCGGTGCCTTCAACGAGAGCATCCTGGACATTCTTGGAAACGTGAAGCATTTCAAGAGCTTCCTTCATGGGCTTGTCGAGAATTATATCAATGATTGAGAATAATCCCATCATGAACAATTCCTGAGACTGGCCGCCCAGATTGAAGAGGTTAGCAAGGTTCTCGGCAAATTTCGCTCTGAGAAGTGACGTGCGGGAGATTTCGCTGGGCTTGTCATCGCAGAGCTGTTTGGTAACCGCGGTGGTAATCCATTTCTTCAGCTCTTTCTGGCCAAGCATAGCAGCCGCATGTCGTATGGAAGTGATCTCGGAGTTAACTGCGATTCGGTTAACTATCTCAAGAAGTGAGATAACAAGAGCGGTATCTCTTCCGATTACGTCAGCCGCGTCCGTAAGATCAAAGTCGGGTCCGTTAACAATGTTAAGAAGCTCAATGTAGTTGGTCTTGAGAGGGGATACCTCTTTGGCACCTTTGGTGATCGGGAGTCTGTAGAAGTCACCTTCGTAGAAGGAGTAGCCTCCGGACTTCTTGAGCATCTTGAAGTCGTCCATGGTGTCGACGCCACAGGCAACCAGCTTGATGTTGGGATACATCTTGGAAAAGTAAATCTTGGCATTTCCTATTACAAGTTTCCTGTGATTAAGGAGAATGTAGTCCATCAGAAGAAGAATCTGTCTGTAGGGCTCAAAATCCGCAATGGTTAGTTTTCTTATTGCAAATTTGTAACCTTTGGAACGGAGATCTTTAATTCTCTTAATGAACTGTTCCTCAGGCTTTACTGAATTATCTATGAGAAGAACTATTCTTTCCGCAGGGGCTTTACACAGATTCTCGATTCCTGTGAAAAGAGATATGTCTGTGACGGGTACAAACACATCTGCTCCGCTTACAAGATTGTTGATTCCGATACTGTCAATGATGTCGAGGCCGTTGATGTTTCCGGCTCCGTCGTTGTATCCGGTTCCTGCAAGGGAGGGATTTAAGAATAGATTTTTCTTTTGTGAAAAAAGAGAGTATGCCTTAACTGAGATGTTCTCATCAAATAAAGGTATTAGTGTTGCTAACATGGACATCCTCCTTTCGGGTATCACATTAATTTTACAATAAAAGAGTGAAAAGTACAATAATTTTCTAAAAACTCAGTAAAAAAATAACACATTGTAGTAATAGAGGGTTTTAAATTTGGGATTTTTATGGTAACATAAATCTGTATAATCTCGCTTAAAAGTGGGAGTAGCCTGAAAAAGGAGGGCATTTTATGCTATCTCATGAAGAATTTCAAAAAATCGGCAAATTAATTCCTACTGCTTTCGGCATATTAAAGGTGGAAGAGGGGCCAGAAGGAATTACCTATCGCTTTGAGTATGCGAACGAAAATCTGTGTAAACACCTTGGGAAATCAGGCAGCGAGGTTTTGGGAGCGGAGATGTACGAGCTGATTCCCGATGCTCCGAAGGAATGGGGAGAATACAATTACAGGGCTGCAATGATCGGTGAGGAAATTACCCATGTCAAGCCCGGTGATGAACAGGGAGAATACGTTATGTATAAGGTATCTCCCGCTGAGGAAGACGGTTATTGTTCCATTATGATAACCAAGTTCTTAGGTTCCAATGTTACAGAGGAAGAGCTTCTTGAAAAGGAAACACATTCAAGACTTGACCATGACCTTCTTGCAACGGCAATTAATACGGTATATCCTCTTTGCTTCTTTGCCAACCTGTCAAAGAACGAGTTCCACATGGTTGACTACGGCGAGAATGTTTTCTCACCTTCCAGCAATGAGGGCGTATTTGATGAACTCATAGATTACACGGCAATGTCCATTCCGGATGAGGCCGAGAGAACCAAATTCACCAACACCTTCAACAGAAAGGCCCTTCTTGAGGCCTTTGAAAGAGGCGAGACTCTGGTCAAACTCCAGCACAGACAGTCGGATGACCTGGGACATGTGCACTGGGTTGAGACCAATGTGGTTTTTGTCAAAAATCATCAGAGCGAAGACATCCTTGAGATGACGCTCATTAAGACCATAGATAAGGATAAGGAAAGCGAGCTTCTTTTGAGAGATGCCTTAAAGGCAGCCGAGGAAGCCAACAAGGCCAAGAGCCAGTTCTTATCCAATATGTCCCATGACATAAGAACACCCATGAACGCAATCATTGGTTTTACAACAATTGCGGCAAAATTCATGGATAATCCCGATAAGCTTAAGGACAGCTTGAAGAAAATCACCAAGTCCTCAGAAACACTTCTTTCCATTATTAATGATATTCTCGATATGAGCCGTATTGAGAACGAGAAGATGGAAATTGAGGAGACAAGCTGCAACGTCAACAGCCTCATAAATGACATGCATACCATGATTCAGGGTGAGATGGATGGAAAGAACCTTGAATTTGAGGTTAACACTTCAGGGGTTATTCAGCCCTGGATTGTTGCAGATTCCAAGAAGCTTAACAGGATTCTTATGAACCTTTTAAGCAATGCGGTTAAGTTTACCCCTTCAGGCGGAAAGATAGAGCTCACCTGCCTTCAAAAGGAAGCGATCCAGGAAGACTTTATTACAACCGTATTTAAGGTAAAAGATAACGGTATCGGAATGAGCAGGGAATTTCAGGAGCACATTTTCGAGACCTTTACCAGAGAGAGAAACTCTACAGACAGCGGTGTTATCGGAACGGGCCTTGGCCTTGCCATAACAAAGAGTATGGTGGATATTCTGGGCGGCACCATATCTGTGGAGAGTGAACAGAATAAGGGCACGGAGTTTACCATTACCCTTCATCTTAAGGGTGATGCCACCAAGGAAGAAGAAAAGGTTGCGGCTGAGGAAAATACAGTTCCTGACAGCCCTGTGTTCAAGAGAGTTCTCCTTGTTGAGGATAACGAGATGAACAGAGAGATTGCCATAGAGCTTCTCCTTGATGAGGGTTATGAAGTTGAGGCCGCTCTTAACGGAGCAGAGGCCGTTGAACTTGTGGAGAACTCCGAGGCCGGTTATTACGGTGCAGTACTTATGGATGTTCAGATGCCTGTCATGGATGGCTATGAAGCCACCAAGGCTATCCGAGGCCTTAAGGATAAAGAGCTTGCGAAGATACCTATTGTGGCAATGACCGCAAATGTATTTGAGGAAGACAGAAGAAGGGCTATGGCGTGCGGAATGGACGATCATATCCCTAAACCCATAGATGTTGCCAAGGTCAACAAGAGCCTGATGAAGCTTAAGATGAAGGCAGACCGTGAGAGCTTCTATACCAAGGGTTTATTCGGCAGATTAAAATCCGGAGAGGATAAGTAAAAGGGGTTTTTATGAGCGGTATCAATAATTTGCAGACGAGATGGAGGAAGGATTTTTTCAGAATATCCGTCTTTTTTGCGATTGTTTGTCTGGCATCGGAGGTATTGCTTTATTCAGCAGATTTGCTGTTTAGCGACTCCTTTGCCGAAGGGCCTTCCTACCGGGCAGCACATTTCTATCTTCCGATAGTTGTGGATGCCCTGGCAATTTTGGCCGTAAGAACCAGAATCACATCCAAATCCGCTTCCAACGGAGTGAAGAATGCATGGACCTGCGTTCTTCTTTTGGTTATCTGCTGCAGTGAACAGATGATTCACTATAATTGCGGCGCACTTTTTTGCCTGCCGTGCCTGGCGGTTTTCATGTCCGCTTTGTTTGCTGACGAAAGAATTTCATTAAGGCTGACAGTTTTGGGCTGCATTTCCACTCTTGTTTCAGGGTTTTTCCACGCCAGGAGCGGAACGCAGTCATTTTCTGTTCTTGTGGATATAAATGTGGGACTGATTATTCTTTGGATGTCCTATGTGGCCACGAGACTTATTATCAGATACGTAAGGGAGCAATTCTTCGTTATTTCCAACAGTTCAAACAGGGAAAAAGAACTTCTCTACAAGCTGCGTCTGGACCCTTTGATGGGTATATATAACAGAGGCGGCATGGACAAAATCATCGACCAGCTTATCACCAACTTTGATGAGTCAAGGCCCATGAGCATCGTTATGATTGACCTTGATCACTTCAAGAAAATCAACGATACCTACGGGCACCAGTGCGGCGATGAGGTGCTGATTTTCCTGGCGGATTCCATTGGGGAGATGGGACGCAAAAACGTGGTTCCTTGCAGATACGGCGGCGAGGAGGTTGTCATCATCCTTAAGGAGTGTACATTAAAGGAAGCCCATGAGAAAGCCATGGATCTTTTGGAGAAATTCAGAAAGAAACGCTTTAATTTTGCTCCAAAGAGTACCATTACCTTCAGCGCAGGTCTTTCCGAGTACAGAAGCGGAATGACGGCGGATGAGTGGATAAAGAGGGCGGATGAGAACCTCTATAAAGCCAAAATCAGCGGGAGAAACAGGGTCTATCCCGAATTCAGTTTTTTCTATTCCATAAGCGGTAGGGCGCAAAGACAATGAAAAATAACAAACTGGAAAGATTCAACACAATAACATATTTCATCCTTCTGGGGTGTCTCATAATCCTTTTTATAGTTATCGGAGAGACCTCAAAGCTTGAGATATCCAATCCTCACGTAACTCACAAGAAGACCATAGAAGTTAACAGTCACTATGAACTTCTTGAGAACCTCGATGCTCCGGCAGGAGTTTCCGAGTACTATACCTTTGTACTTCCGGAGATAAAAAGGGGCATGGACTGCCTTGCGTTCTATACGGTTCATCAAAATGTAAATCTCTACATTGACGGATCCCTTGAGTATTCCATGAAGATTTCGGACAGGAGCCTTATAGGAAGGACTCCCGCCAGCGAAATGACCTTCTTTGACCTGACCCAGGACGATTCCGGGAAAAAGGTTGTTCTTGAACTTACATCAGCCTACAAACAGGCTGTGGGAAGCTCCGTGAACATATATATCGGAGACAAGAAAGACATCTATATCACTTACCTTCAGAACGACATGTTTTCACTGATCCTTGGAGGCATTCCTCTTTTGGTAGGTATCATTTTCCTTGTCATGGGCACCTTTGTCCTTAAGGAGGGAAAGGACAGGAAATCTGTGTTCATGCTGGGACTTTTCTCCTCGGGACTTGGAGTATGGAAACTCCTCGATCTTGTGGTGGCCCCTCTTTTATTCCCAAGATACCCCATTTTGATTTCATACATATCCATAAGCATGCTGGCCTTTATTCTTCTGCCCTTCATTACCTTCCTTAAGGGAATGCTCAACAGGGAATATAAGATTCTTGACTATGCCTGCACTGTCTTCAATGCGGCATGTCTGGTTATCCTTTTGCTTCAGGCCTTCAACCTTGTGGATTTCAGAGAAAGCCTTCCCATTGCCCACGCACTTATGGCAGGAAGCATAGTTTTGGTAATTTATGTTCTTTGTGCCGAGACGGTGAAGGGCAATACGGAATCCAAACTTACCGTTACTGTTCTTGGAATGGCCCTTTGCGCTCTGGGTCTTATTTATGACCTTTTGCAGTATTATGTTTTGAAACATACCAGCACGGTGTTTACCACACTGTTTTGCTTTGACGTGTACATAAGTGTCATGGGGGTGGTTCTGGCGGTTGAGAACCACAAGATGATAGTGGAGGCTAAGAGAAGGGCTGAGGAAGCCAATATTGCAAAAAGCCGATTCCTCTCAAATATGTCTCACGACATAAGAACTCCCATGAATGCCATTGTAGGATTTACGGGAATTGCGGAGAAGTACATGGATGATGAGGAGAGATTAAAGGATTCTCTCGCAAAGATAAGATCCTCGAGTGAGCACCTTCTTAAACTCATCAATGATGTGCTTGATATGAGCAAAATCGAGAGCGGCAAAATTGCCCTTGATAATGCCCCTGTTGATATCATGAATATTGCGGACAATGTCTGCAATATGATGACTGCCCAGATGCAGGATAAGAACATCGAGTTTATTGTGGACATGGAAAAAATTGAGCACGAGTATGTCTACGCAGACTCCTTAAGAATCAATCAGGTACTCCTTAACTTACTTGGAAATGCGTATAAATTCACTCCTCCCGGGGGCTATGTAAAGCTGACTGTCACGGAGCTTCCTTCAAACGACCCCACCAAAGCCGAGTATGAAATCCGCATAAAGGATAACGGAATCGGTATGAGTGAGGAGTTTAAGGCCCACGCTTTTGAAGCCTTCATAAGGGAGCACGATTCCCAGGGGGACAATATACAGGGAACAGGCCTTGGCCTTGCCATATGTAAGAGTATCGTAGAGCTGGCCGGAGGTGAGATAAGGGTTGAAAGTGCCCTTGGTGTCGGAACCGAGTTTATTATTAATATAGGTTTCTTTATAGCAAGTAAGGAAGATATTCCAAGGGAACTCGATAACGTCGAAAATATCGATTTTGGCGGAAAGAGAGTTCTCCTTGTGGATGACAACCAGCTTAACAGGGAAATTGTTGTGGAAATTCTGTCCAATTTAGACCTTGTTGTGGACTGTGCCGAGGACGGAGATGTCTCCGTTGAGAAAATGGAAAAGAGCCCTGCCGGTTACTACAGTGCAATACTCATGGACATCCAGATGCCTGTTATGAACGGCTATGATGCAACCAGGACCATAAGGGAGATGGATGACCCTGCAAAGGCCACAATCCCTATAATCGCCATGACCGCCAATGCCTTCGACGAGGATAGGTTACGTGCCTATGAAGCCGGAATGAATGCCCACGTTGCAAAGCCCATAAACATTGATGAATTGTTAAGAGTTTTAAACAATTTTATTAACTGACGATTGCTTGCAAATACGGCATAAATTCGGTATAATCGATATACACACTTAAATTGTGTGTATATCTTTAAAAAAGCCCGGAGGCATTATGAACGAAGAGGGAAAAAGATCCTTGATTGAGGCCGGAGTTGACTACGACGGCGCGCTTCATCGCTTTTTGAATAACGAATCAATGTATGAGAAATTTCTCGTGAAGTTCCCGGATGACGTTAATTATGAGAATATCTTAAGACTGCAGGGAGAAAGAAAATATGAGGAAATTTTCTCTTTTTCTCATACACTTAAGGGCACGGCAGGAAATCTGGGCCTCGAACCCATAAGGGTGGTAGCCAGCAGCATCACAGAATTGATAAGAGGTAAGAACCCCGACGAAATTGACAGAACTGCGGTCGACAGGCAGATTGATCTTTTGAAGGACGAGTATGCCAAGATGTGCTCCGCAATAAAAGCTATACAGTAGAACACTTTGGGAGAGCGACAGGGACTTGTGACCTTGGTGCTTTCCTTTAATGCATTTATGGGGGAATGAAATGAAGACAGATGCCATAAATATGGAGATTGCCGATTATGCCCTGGAGATGATTATCGCCTGCAGGGATGACGGCAGCATTATTTATGCAAACAAGAAAGCCAGGATGGAGCTTGGCTACGGCGAAGACGCAAAGGGGCATAACGTATACAGCGTTTTCCCGGCATTCCTTGACGAATCCGGTTCACCAAAGAAGATGAAGGATCTGGCAACAGGGGAACCGAAAGATATAATCGCGTACCGTGTAAACAAGACGCTTTTTCACTGCAGGGCAGTGGTATTTCAGAGTGACCCGGATATTTACGTTATTCTTGGATTAAACGTATCCGAGGAGGAATTCTTAAGAAGAGAGATTTCCAACGCTGGTGAGGAGGTTCAGGAAGCGGACAAGGTGAAGACCGAGTTCGTGGCTAACGTAACTCACGAGCTTCGAACCCCGGTAAACGGAATCCTTGGAAGCACCAGAGACCTGCTTTCCGTGGTAACGGATTCCGAGCAGGTGAAGAAGCTGACCCTTATAGAGAAGAGCTGCGAAAACATGAATAACATCATAAGCAGCATTCTGGATTTCTCAAAGCTTTCCGCAGGAAAGTTTACCCTGGAGCAAAGGGAATTCAACTTCAGGGACATGATTGATTACGTGAAGGAGAGTCACAGCAGCCGAATCAATGAGAAGGGCCTGGACTTCTTCGTTTCCATATCACCGGAAGTGCCGGATGTGATAATCGGTGATGAATTAAGAATTGTGCAGATTCTTAACAACCTTTTATCAAACGCCACCAAGTTTACTTCAGTGGGAAAGATAGCCTTGGAGATTTTCAAGACTGCCAGGGTTGGCAAGAAGGTTGAGCTTTTCTTCATTGTGGTGGACAGTGGTATAGGTATAGAAAAAGCAGATTTATCTAAATTATTCAAAAGCTTTTCGCAGGTGGATGCCTCCATATCAAGAAACTTCGGTGGTACGGGCCTTGGCCTTAACATCACCAAGCAGCTGGTGGAAATGATGGGAGGCGTTATCGAGTGCGAAAGCGAGAAGAATAAGGGCAGCACCTTCTCTTTTTCTATCTGGGTTGAAGTTCCGACTGAGGATGAGGAAGAGGAGGAAGAATTCGAGGATGAGAGCGGAGAACTTGAGGCTTTTGCCGAAGCAGCGGATATAATTCCGGAAGACAGCGAAGAAGAGCACGAAGAGGGCGTCAAGGCCTTCGGAAATGATGAGAACATTTCCGAAATCGAGAAGAGACTTTCGAAACTTATTCTTTGCGTGGAGATGCAGAACTGGGAGAGGGCGGAAATGTTTGCCGACTCCGTAAAGCAGCTGGTTGACAGCGCTCCAAAGGAAATAAGAACCGCAACATTGCATCTTAAGATGGATGTTCAGAAGGAAAACTACGATAAAGTTGTGGACGATTACGGCCAGCTTTTGAAATACTTAGGCGACTACAAGGAGGGATAACCGTGGACGACATCAGAATGAGCGCCGCCAACGTAATGATTGTTGATGACGTTGAGGTCAATCGTTTTGTTCTAAGCGGAATAATTGAAGATATGGGACATAAGCCCATCCTGGCAGAGGATGGTAAGGAGGCTTTGAGATTGATTAAGACCACCAGGCCCAACCTTATCCTTCTTGATGTTTCCATGCCTGAGATGGACGGTTATGAGGTATGCAAGAAGCTGAAAAGGGACATGTTATATAAGGACATTCCGATTATCTTCATTTCGGCTTACGATACTCCTGAGGATGTGGTTAAAGGCTTTGAGGTCGGAAGCGAAGACTACATAACCAAGCCCTTTATCCCTGAGGAGGTTAAGGCAAGGGTAGGTGTTCACCTTAAGGTTTACAACGCAACCCACAATCTTCTGGAGATGAACAGAAAGCTTCGTATTTCCGTTAAGGAACAGCTTAAGCAGATGGAGCAGGAGAAAAAAAGCGTCCTCTACGGTCTTGCAGGAGTTGCAAGGAAGAACGCCAGTTACGATGAGAAGCATATGGAGAGGCTTCGCTATAACTGTAAAGTTCTGACCCAGGCCATGCAGCTTTCTCCTCTTTACGAGAGAATAATATCCGACAGCTACGTATCCACCATTGAGATAGCGGCTCCCCTTTGCGATATAGGAAACATCACCATCCCCATGGAAGTTCTTGGAAAGAAGAATGTTCTGACCGATGAAGAAAGAGAGCTTATGAGAACCCACACATCAAAGGGAGCTCAGATCCTTAAGGATATCGGAAGCTATAACGATTATAACGACTATATTAAGATGGCTATAGAGATCGCTGAGAATCACCACGAGAACTGGGATGGCTCCGGATATCCCGCAGGAAAGTCCGGAAATGAGATTCCTCTTGCAGCTCAGATTGTTTCCATTGCGGATGTATTCTGCGCCCTTACTGAGGACAGGAGCTATCGTAAAGCCTTCAGTCTTGAGGAGGCAGTGGATATAATCGGCAAGGATGTGGGGAAGAAGTACAGCGAAGATATTCACAGTGTTTTTACCAAGATAATAAGACAGTTTAAATAAAGGGGGATAAGATGAAAGCCATTAGGGTACTTGTAGTAGAAGACTCCATAGTCTTTAGAGACCTGTTGGTTAAGTCCCTTGATTCGGATCCCGAGATTACGGTTGTGGCAGCAGCCAGGGACCCTTATGAAGCAAGGGACGCGATCCAGACTTATAAACCCGACGTCATGACCCTTGACATTGAGCTTCCCAAGATGGACGGAATAGAGTTCTTAAGGAAGCTGATGCTCCAGTACCCCATACCGGTGGTCATGATAAGTTCCTTAAGCGAAAAGGTCTTTGAGGCTCTTGAAGCGGGAGCCATCGATTTCGTCTGCAAGGGCGATCTGGGAGATCCGGAACAGACAAAGGAGTTTCTTGAGAACGATCTTCCAAGCAAAATAAAAACAGCAGCCACGGCAAGACTCGGAAACGTCAGGAAAGTTGCGGAGTTAAGGGAGAGAACCAAACCCCAGATGTCCGGCGTGAGACAAAAGATACTTGCCATCGGAGCATCCACGGGAGGAACCGAGGCCATTCTGGCGGTGGTTCAGCAGCTTCCCGCAGATATTCCGGGAGGAGTGGTTGTTCAGCATATGCCCAAAGGTTTTACCAAGATGTACGCCGAGAGGGTGAATTCTCACTCCAGGTGTGACTTCAAGGAGGCCGAGGACGGGGACAAGATTATCCCGGGAAGGCTGCTTATTGCTCCGGGAGGAAATCGGCAAATGAGAATAGTCCCCGACGGTACCGGCTACAGAGTTGAACTTAAGGAGGGGCCCAGAGTTAACGGTCATTGTCCTTCCGTTGATGTTATTTTTGACTCGGTGGCACAGTATGCGGGAGACAGGGCAGTTGGCGTAATTCTTACAGGAATGGGAGCCGACGGAGCCAAGGGATTACTCAGCATGAAGAAGGCGGGAGCCCTGACCATAGGCCAGGATGAGGCCAGCTGCGTGGTCTACGGTATGCCCCAGGCGGCATACAACATGGGGGCGGTTAAGTACCAGGAAAGCCTGGAGAAAATACCGGCCAGAATAGTCGAATGCGTAAACGCTATTAAGTAAATGTATAAAGGAGAGGCGTTATGAGAATACTTTTAGCTGAAGATGATTTTGTCACAAGAAAATTTATGATGAATTTCCTTGCAAAGTACGGCGATTGTGATGTTACCGTTGACGGAATGGAAGCAATCGACGCGTTTATGATGGCACTTGAGGAGGACGAGCCGTACGATCTGGTGGTTCTTGATATCATGATGCCCGTAATGGACGGTTATCAGGCACTTTCCGGAATCAGAAACATCGAGAAGGAGAGAGGAATCGACAAGGAACACGGCGTCAAGATCATTATGGCTACCGCATTAAACGATGAGAAAAACGTTAAGATGGCCTTCGATTTGGGATGTACCGTTTATTCCGGCAAACCCATCGATCAGGACCGTTTCGAACAGGGATTAAAGAAGCTTGGCTTAATTAAATAGGTGTTTCACATGCTTGACATGTACTTATTTGAGAACTCACAGCTCTTGGAACAGCTTCAGGACAGAGTCCTTAAACTAAAGGATGCGGAAAGTTTCGATGCTGATTCCATCAACGAGATTTTCCGTGCAATACACACTATAAAAGGCAGCAGCGGTGTAATGATGTTTGACGAAATTACGGCTGTTGCCCATAAACTGGAGGATGTCTTTTATTATCTGAGAGAATCCAAACCTTCGAACGTGCCCCACCTTGAGCTGGTGGAGCTTGTTCTTGGTGTAACGGATTTCATAAGCGGAGAGATGGATAAGCTTTCTGAGGGAGCGGCCGCGGATGGCGACGCCCATGAGCTTATTGGCAAAATCGACGATTATCTACGAAAGATAAAAGAATCCGAAAACGAAGCCGGGAAGGTTATCGCAGACAATGTCTACGAGGAGCCTACCCAGTTTTATATTGCGCCTTTAGCAACAGGTTTTACCCATTATTATAAAGTTTACATATCATTTAAAGACAGTACGGAGCATGTCAATATCCACGCTTTTAAGGCGGTTCGCGCCCTTAAGGATGTGGCTGAGGATATGCTCTATTTTCCTGAGGACCTTCTCTCGGGTAAGGAAGCCGTATCGGATGATATCAGAGAGAACGGCTTCAAAATTCTTATTCAGACAGACAAGGCAGAAGACGAGCTGAGAACTCTGATAGGTACTGACAGTGATATCCAAAGTGCCGATATCTACGAGTGCAACTACGCGGAGTTTAATCTTGGCTTTGTGTCTGACTCATCAGAGATACTCATCGATCTTGACTCCAGCGTTGAAGAAATAATAGAAAGAAACGGCAGGCAGGAGACCCCGGGGGCAAAGTATGTTCCGGAGGCCGAGGACATCGTTCCCGGTGATTTCGTCGTAAAGGACAAGGGCCACGGCAAAGTGACTCTTGCCAAGGACAAGAGGACCGAGAGCAGGAGAAGTGCCTATATAAGCGTTGAGGTAAGTAAGATAGACAGGCTTATGGAGCTTGCCGACAAGCTTGTGGCAAGCAGTGAGTCGGAGCTTTCCCTGGAGATTCAAAGGGCCGTAAAGGCAATGAGAGTGGTCCCTCTTACCGCAACTTTCCAGAAAATGCACCGGATTGTTTTTGACATATCAAGAAAGCTTGGCAAAGACGTGGGATTCGAGATGGTTGGGGATACCACCGAGGTGGACAAAAACATCGCAGAGCACATTTCAGACCCGCTGATGCACCTTGTCAGAAATGCCGTGGATCACGGAATTGAAAGCCCCGAAGAAAGAACCCTGGCAGGAAAGAGCGAGAGAGGATGTGTCACATTATCCGCAGGAATCGAGTCAGGGGAATTGTGGATCAGTGTCTCTGATAACGGCAGGGGACTTGACAGGGAAAAGATCCTGGAGAGCGCCGTAAAGCGCGGATTTATTGATGATCCGGTCAAACCTTACAGCGCCTATAGCGATAAGGAAGTCTTCTTATTAATAACACGTCCCGGCTTTTCCACCAGTGAGAGTGTGACGGAATACTCGGGAAGAGGCGTGGGAATGGACGTTGTGATGCAAAACATCGGGGACCTTGGCGGAACCCTTGATATAGAGAGTACAAAGGGCGTCGGAACAGTCTTTACAATGAAATTTAAAAAATTGTAAAAATTTCTTCAGAGACTATAAAGTTTATTTGTATTTCTCCGATAAAATAAGTGAAACATTAAGGAAGGAGGTATTCAATATGCGTATTGAAGCTTACTCTCAAGTACAGCAGCTTTATAGCGCCCAGAAGACCGCCAAGACTGTTAAAACCGACAAAGCACGTGAAGTGGATCGTTTCCAGCTTTCCAGTGTGGGTAAGGATTTACAGGTTGGAAAAGCAGCATTAAAGGAAACTCCCGATATCCGTATGGACATCGTTGAACCTTTGAAGCAGCAGATTAAGAATGGTACATATTCTGTCAGTGCAGAAAGCTTTGCAGACAAATTACTTGAAAAGTACAACGAATCGAGGTAGTGGCAAGTGGCCAGTTTGATGGAGACTCTTATTCAAACATTAAATGAAGAAGCAGTGGTTTTCGAACGGCTGCTTGCACTATCAATGAAGAAAACCCCTGTAATTATCTCCCAGAACCTGGAGGAATTACAAAAGATCACGGATGAGGAGCAAGACGTTGTCATTCAGGTTAACCGTCTCGAAAAGAAAAGAGACGTGTGTATGAATGACATAGCGAGCGTACTGAACAAGGATGTTCAAAAAATGAATCTGTCATCTCTTATTATGATGATGGACAACAGACCTGACGAGCAAAGGCAATTGGCCGATGTTCATGACAAGCTGAAAAACTTAACCGAACAATTAAAGAGAGCCAACGCCCAGAATGAGGGGCTTATAGAAAACGCTCTCGAGCTTGTACAATTTGATCTGAACCTTCTACAGGCATATAAGACTGCGCCGGAGACGGCCAATTATAACAAAGGAGCCTACAATGTAGGCGACAGCCTAGGAGGAAATTTAAATTCGGGAAGTTTTGACGCTAAGCAATAGTGAGGTAATGACATGCCTTTAATGGGAAGCTTTTACGTCGGACTCTCCGGACTTCAGACCGGACAGAACGCTCTAAATACAACTGCACATAACCTTTCAAACATAGATACCGAGGGGTATACCAGGCAGCAGACTTTGCTGGCAACCCGTCGGTATAATACTCTTAAGAAAGACTACCAGGCCGTTTCCAATCAGGAGATAGGCTTGGGAGTTCTTTATGCTGCATCCAGACAGGTCAGGGACGTATTCCTTGACAAGACTTTCCGTAAGGAGTCAGGCCGCAGCGCTTTCTACGAGGTTCAGGCAAATTCCCTTGAAGAAGTTGAAAACTTATTAGGCGAAATGGAAGGCGAGAACTTCCAGAAGACAGTTTCCGACCTTTGGACAGCAGTTCAGGAGCTGGCAAAGGATCCCGGAAACTCTGTTAACCAGGGCCTTTTGGTTCAGAGCTGTTCAGCATTTGTTGACAGATCAAAGGCAGTGTATCAGGCTCTTGAGGATTATCAGAATAACCTTAACCGCCAGGTATACGACAAGGTTACCAAAATTAATGAATACGGAAAACAGCTTGTTGAATTAAACGACAAGATTAGACAGATAGAGATTACCAACACAAGAATCAACAATCTGGAAATCAACGAGAGAGCAAACGACCTTCGCGATACCAGAAATGCCATTCTTGATGAACTTTCAAAGCTTTGCGATATCACCTTTGAGGAAGCCATCGACACCAACGTGTCAGTACAGATTGAAGGTATTGATTTTGTAAAAATGGACCGCTTCTTTGAAATCGGTCTTGATGTAGATGAGACCACGGGTTTTTACACACCCTTCTGGCCCCAGAATGCTCACTACAGAGTTATGGCAGACGGTTCCAAACAGTATGACATAAGAAATGCGGAAGTCTTTGATCTTTCAAGAGAGATTTCATCGGATCTTGATACGGATATAGGTGAGCTTAAGTCCATCCTTCTTGCAAGGGGCGACCACAGAGCCGACTACACAGATGTTAGGGATGCAAACTATAACTCAACGGTTTCTCAGTCCATAGTAATGAACGTTCAGGGCGAGTTCGACCAGATGGTGCACAACATCGTAACCGCCATCAACGACATTATGGCCAAGACCGAGTACATGAAGGATGTTAACGGCGAGCCCCTTCAGATGTTTAAGAAGATTACAACAGACGGCTACGTTATGGATACAGACCCCACAAGTCCTACTTATAATCAGTGGGTGTTAAAGCCGGAGGATGAGAATTACAAGGACAGCCTCTACACCGTTAAGAACCTTATGATTAACGTAACACTTCAGCAGAATCCCGGAAGGCTTAGCTTTAGAACCGCGGATCAAAGAATCGACTACGATACTGCTGAAGCGTTGAAATTGGCTTTCACTGAAGAAAAGTATAATCTTAACCCTAATGTAAAGAAGACAGTTAACTTTATAGACTACTACCAGGATCTGGTAGCCCAGGTTGCAAACTCCGGTTACGTTTACAGAGCCTTCGCAACCAACCAGGAAGCAACAGTTGAAGCAGCATCCTACGCAAGAGAGCAGGTCGTGGGTGTTGCCTCCGATGAGGAACTTTCCAACATGATCCGCTTCCAGAATGCTTACAACGCCAGCTCCCGATACATCAACGTCATTGACGAGATGCTGGAGCACCTGATTGATAAACTCGGGTAAGAAAGGAGTATCGAATGCCTTCACAATTCTTTGGATTAAACATCGCATATACAGGCTTGCTTGCTTCAAATGCAGCCTTGAATACAACTTCAAATAACATTGCGAACGTGTCTACTGAGGGTTATTCTCGTCAGGAAGTTAAGCAGCAGGCATCCAACGCCCTTCGTGTATTCCAGAAATACGGCTGTGCAGGTGCAGGCGTTGATACCCTTGCAATAGAGAGAATCCATGACGACTTCTATGACAATAAGTACTGGAACAACAGGGCCCTTACAGGTGAGTACTCCGACAAGGCTTACTATATGAAGCAGGTTGAGAACTACTTCAGTGACGGCGGCAAGGAGAACCCCGGTTTTACCACAATCTTCAACTCCATGCAGGTGGCTTTGCAGGAAGTAATGAAGAATGCCGAAAGCGTTACAACCAAGGCTCAGTATGTAAGCTCAATGTCAAGCTTGACCGAGTACTTTAACAATATGTACGGCAACATGCAGAAGCTTCAGAAGGACGTGAATGCAGAGATTAAGTTAAAAATCGACGAGATCGACTCTATAGCTGCAGAGGTAGCTTCCATCAATAAGCAGATCAATGTTATCGAGATGGGGGGCGGACATGCCAATGAGCTCAGAGACAGAAGAACTCTTCTCATAGATCAGCTTTCGGAGATCGTTGATGTGGAGACTCAGGAAATCCCCATCAGAGATACCAACTATCCCGACAGGGTGACAGGCGCCAACAGATACATCGTTACCATCGCAGGTGGCCAGACTCTTGTGGACGATTCCGAGTACAATACCCTTACCTGCATTGCCAAGAAGGGTTATGAGAAAGTTAACCAGTCCGATATTGACGGACTCTACGATGTGTACTGGGAGAACAATCAGAAGTTCGACCTTCACAACGCAGCCATGGGCGGAGCCTTAAAGGGCCTTGTACACATGAGAGACGGTAACAATTCCGAGAATTTTGAAGGTCGTGTAGTAGGTACCGGAGAGACCACCCTTCAGGTTAAGAACCTTGAGACCGGCGTTATGGAGCCCAAGCAGTTTGACACTGTTACAGTAAGTGTTACAAATGAGTACCTTAAGGATTTAAACAAATGTAACCTTTCCGACATGGGCGGTATCATAAGACTTGGAAACAACCTTTACTACTATGATTCATGGTCAGTGACAAAGAACGCTACAGGAGATTACGAATACACCTTCGTTATTTCTGATGAAACCAAGAACACCCAGAGGCTCACCAACGACCGTGTGGGTATGGAAGCAACCATCGGAACCTCCATTGATTATCAGGGTATTCCTTATTATATGGAACAGATGAATGAGTGGGTAAGAACCTTCTCACAGCATGTAAACGATATCCTGAACAACGGATATGACAAGTACGGAAACCCCGGCTACAACTTCCTTACAGCGGATCACAATACAGATTCCGACCAGTATAACTTCAAGGTTGGCATCAGACTTGACGGTGACCATACAGGAACCTTCAATCAGGGCGTTAACGCCACCGACGATGATACATTATCAAGCTATTACTGGATGACTGCAGGAAACTTCAATGTAAATGCATCCTTCATCAACGATGCGGATCTTCTTGCCACCAGAAACGTAAACAGCAACGGTAAGGACGACTACAGCACAGTTGAGGACCTTTACAAGATGTTCTCCGACAAGGATCAGATGAGCTTCAGAGGCTGCTCTGCTTCAGAGTTTCTTGAGTGCATCCTTTCGGACGTGGCACTTAATGCTTCAAAGGCAAATACTTTTACCAAGAGCTATACAGACATCTCCACAGCCATCAACAACCAGAGAATATCCATCTCCGGCGTTGACGAGGATGATGAGGCTGTAAACCTTGTTAAATTCCAGAACGCTTACAACCTGGCTTCAAAGATGATTCAGACCCTCACAGAAGTTTACGACCGTCTGATCCTCTATACCGGAGTGTAAACGAATAGTAGAAAATAGGCCGTTTCAGGTATTAAGAAACAGCTGATTTTACCCGATACATTTATTAGCACACGGACGTGCAAATAATCGCAGGGACGCGGTCCACATTTCCTCAGGGGGACCGATATGAGAATTACTAACAGAATTATCCGTAACAACTCATTAAGCAATATCAATACCAACAAGGCATATCAGGACAAATTAAATACACAGATGTCAACTCAGAAGAAGATTGACCGTCCTTCGGATGATCCGGTTATCGCCATCAGAGCGCTGAGACTTAGAAGTGACGTTACCGAGGTGACACAGTATTACAGCAAGAACATCCCCGATGCAGAGAACTGGCTTTCAGTAACCGAGGGTGCTCTTGGCAACCTTGCGGCTGTTGTGACCGATATGCAGGCCCAGTGCACCAGGGGCTCAAGCGGTGAGCTTACAAGCACTGACAGAAAGATAATACTTGAGAACCTCAAGGCTCTTCGTGATGAGGTTTATGCCACAGGGGATGCGGACTACGCAGGCCGTTATATTTTTACGGGCTATAGGACGGATGTCTCCCTTTCTTTTGGCAAAGATACCAATCTTAAGTACAACCTCACCGAGCAGAAGAACAGCAGCTATATCGATGATATGAAGTTTGTAAAAACCACTGATTCTACTCTCGGGGACAAGGATCTTTTCGATATCAACGAGACAAACTATACCACATATAAGAGTGGAGCGGACGAGTTCACCGAGCAGGATATCGAGGCTATGGAGTACCACAGAATCAGACTTGATTATGTGGATATTGACGGCGATACAATGCCTGAAATCGGATATAACCTTGTGAAAGATGCTTCAGGAAATATCGTTGCCGGCGACACCTACACCGTTTCCAAAGTCATGAATTCTTTTGACATTGACGGAGGCAGATCCGCTTACGAACTTATTAACGATGCCGCTTACGACGATGCGGTCATTCTCGTAAAGGACACGGGAGAACTTCTCCTTGGCAAAAACGTATACTCTACTCTCCAGGGTACAAAGGACAATGCCGGAACTCCCGACGTTAACGAAGGCGAGATAAGGATTACCTACAACAAGAGCAACTGGAAGAAAACGGATCTTCGCCCGGAGCATTACTACTCCTGTGCTACCAATCCTGGAGCGGCGAATGAGATTAAATATAACGAAGATTATTTAAACAGCATCACCGGTTCAACCCAGGTGATCGAGTACGACGTAGGATACAACCAGACAATAAGAGTCAACTCCACCGCAGATGAGTGCTTCAAGCACGGTGTGGGAAGAGAAGTTGACGACCTTATAAATGCCCTTGACGACACCATAAAGATGGAAGAGAAGGTTTCAAGACTTAAAGCTCTTTATGATGAGAAGAAGGGCACGGCTGAAGAAGACAGAGTTAAGGAACTTTATGATGCAGCCAACAAGGCTTATTCCTTATTAAAGGATTCTACTCAGAAATTATTCGAGCGTGGCATCACAAGAATGCAGGGCTACCTGGATGAGACCAACCTTGCAGTTACCAACAACGGTACAAGATCTAAGAAGTTGGACCTTATCGAAACCAGAATGCAGTCACAGAAGACCACCTTCGAAACCCTCAAATCCGAGAACGAGGACATCGACATCGCGGAAGCAACAATCGAGCTTTCCGCAGCCCAGGTAGTTTACCAGGCATCCCTCATGTCTTCAGCGAAGGTAATGAAGAGCACATTACTCGATTTTATTTAATCTTTAGACGACATACAAAAACACAACATATATAATCAAGGAGGATTACGTAATGAAGATTAACACTAAGATTTTCGGAGAGGTTGATATCGCCGATGAAAAGATAGTCACCTTCCCCCAGGGAATCGTAGGCTTCCCGAATCTTACAAGATTTACACTTATTTTCGATGAAGAAAAAGGGGTTAACGCCGGTATCCGCTGGCTTCAGTCTGTGGACGAGCCTGCATTCGCAATGCCTGTCATGGATCCCCTTGTTGTAAAAGAGGATTACAACCCTGTAGTTGAGGATGCAATCTTTGAGCCCATCGGCGGTTTTGAATCCGATTCTTCTCTTGTACTTGTTACAGTTACTGTTCCTAAGGAAATCGAGAAGATGACAGTAAACCTTAAAGGCCCCATCATCATCAATGCAGATACAAGAAAGGCCATCCAGGTCATTGTAGAGGGAGACGAGAATGAAGTTAAGTTCCCCATCTATGCAATCCTCAAAGCCAGAAAGGATGGTGAATAGAATGTTAGCACTGTCCCGTAAAAAAGGTGAATCCTTAATTATTAACAATAATGTAGAGATTACCATTCTTGATATAAAGGGTGACCAGATTAAGGTTGGAATTCAGGCACCTAAGGATGTAACTATTTATCGTAAAGAGGTTTATCTGCAGATCCAGGATGCAAATAAGGAAGCTACCGAGGCTGCTGAAGGTCTTGAGGCTTTGAGAAACCTGTTCTAATTTTTGATTGCAAAAATATTTTTCTGAACCTATAAACTTTTTTCGGGAGGTATCCGATAAAAGGTTTAGAAGGTGTACCTATAACCATTTTTAGGTACGAAGATTAACAATTAACCATTAGTCACATGGAGGTGATAGGAATGACATTAGAACCATTAGGAAGCGTAACAGCAGTTCAGGTACAGAGTACGCCTGAATACAATAAGGCCGTGCAGGTTGAGAACAGGGACGTTTATACCCCCGAGCCCACCGTTTCCGTAGATCCCACAACAGTTGCAGTTGCTAAAGCAGAATCAAAGTCTGACACAAACAACGATAATAACTCTGCAACCAGAGAAGAAATCGCAAGAAACAATAACGAGAAGATCAGAAAGGCAGTTGAACAGCTTAATAAGTCAATGCCTCATTCCGAAGCGGTTTACGGTTTTCACGATGAGACCAACAGAGTTACCATCAAGATTGTTGATAAGGATACGAAGGAAGTCATAAAGGAGCTGCCCCCCGAGAAGACCCTTGACATGATCGCAAGAGTCTGGGAAATGGCAGGTTTACTTGTAGACGAGAAGAGATAAGGAGGTACCCGTTATGCCAATGAGAATGACAGGACTTATGTCCGGTATGGATACCGAATCAGTTATAAAGGAACTCGTACAGGTTAGGAAGCAGAAAGTTGATAAGGCTGTTAAATCCCAGACCAAGCTTGAGTGGAAGCAGGATGCCTGGAAGAGCCTTAACACCAAGCTTAAGAACCTTCAGAGCAAATATGTGGCCAACATGCGTTTTTCTACCTCTTATGCGAAGCTTAAGACAAGCGTTTCCGATAAGAGCAAAGCAGACGTTATTACAGGCGAAAATGCAACAGCCAGCGTTCAGAACCTGAAGATTACAGACCTTGCCAAGACTGCATATTTTACAGGTGGAGCAATCTCTCCCAGTTCAGGTGAGAAGCTGACCGCTCTCTCCAAGATGAGTGAGATTCTTGGTGAAGAATTTGCTTATGATGAGGAAAATTCAGGTTTTAACCTTAAATTCGAAGGCGCAACTGAAAGTATACGAATCGAGGTTAATGCCGGGACAACCATCTCCGATATCCTTAATCAGATAAAGGAAAAGGGTGAAGGCAAACTCAATGCATCCTTTGATGAGAAAACCCAAAGATTCTTCATCAGCGCTAAGGAATCCGGTAAGGACCTTAACTTTACTATTTCAGGAGACGGGGAAGGAACCCAAGCTGACACTATCGTAAACACTCTTGGACTCAAAGCTGTTCCTGAAGGTGAGGAAGCCGGAGATGGTGAAGCTACATATGTAAGAGGCCGTGATGCTGAGATCTATCTCAACGGAGCGAAGTTTACCAACTCTACAAATGTATTCGAAATAAATGGCCTTACGATCACTGCTCTTGACAAGACTGAAGGTGACGGGATAACCCTTACCACTCAGCAGGATACCGATGGTATCTATGATATGATCAAGAACTTCTTTAAGGAGTATAACTCCATCATCAACGAGATGGATAAGTTATACAATGCGGAGAAGGCCAAGGATATGGATCCTCTTACCGAAGAGGAAAAGGATGAAATGTCCGATTCCGAGATCGAGAAGTGGGAGCAGAAGATCAAGGATCAGATTCTTAGAAGAGACGATACCTTATATACCGTATCCGATGCTTTAAAGAGCGTATTCACCAAAGGTGTTGAGATGTCCGATGGAACTACCCTTTACCTTTCGGAGTTCGGTATCGGAACACTTGGATATTTTACATCAGCCGATAACGAGAAGAATGCTTATCATATCGACGGAGATCCCGACGATAAGGATACAAGTGGAAATGCTGATAAGCTTAAGGCTGCAATCGCCGGTGACCCCGACAAGGTTGTTTCCTTCTTCTCCAAGATGTTCAACAACCTCTACACCAAGATGAACGATCTCTCCACAAGTGTTGAGGGAACCAGAAGCTTCGGCACCTTCTACAATGATAAGAAGATGAAGACGGACTACGATGACTACAAGACCAGGATTTCGGATCTTGAGAAGAAACTCACCGAATATGAGGACAAGTGGTACAAGAAGTTCGCAGCAATGGAAACCGCAATGGCCAAACTTCAGAATAACACCAACGCAGTTACCTCAATGTTAGGAATGTAATGATATATAGGAGGCAAAGACTATGACATACAACAATGCCTATGCACAGTACAATAATTCGAAGGTCCTCACCGCATCACCTGCGGAACTGACCCTTATGCTTTACGACGGAGCCATTAAGTTCTGTAATATCGCAATAATGGCAGTGGGACAGAACGACGTAGCCAAGTCCCATACCAACATCGTCAAGGCAGAGAAGATCGTTGATTACCTTAGAAGCACATTGGATATGCGTTACGAGGTTTCGAAGGACTTTGAGAGAGTGTATGTATATCTTCAGAAGCGTCTCGTTGAAGCTAACATGCAGAAGGACATTGTTATTATCGAGGAAGTCCGTACACACCTCCAGTCTATGCGTGATACCTGGAAAGAGGTTATGGCGATCAACAAGGACAAGAATTATGCCCATCAGCCTATGGAGGCCAACGCGTGAAAAATTACCTGACGGTACTTGAAGAAAGCCTCATCAAAAAGATTGAGGTTTTGGAAAAAATCAAAAAAGCTACCTTCGCGCAGAAAGATTTACTTTCTGAGAAGGATTTAGATCTTAAGGCATTCGATTCTTACGTAGACGAGAAGGATGCTTACATAAGTGAACTTACAAAGCTGGACGAAGGCTTTGATACCTTGTACAAAAGAGTTTCTTCCGAGCTAGAGGCCAATAAGGCTGCCTACTCGGAAGAGATAACAAGGTTAAAAGAACTTGTCACCAAGGTTACGGAACTTTCAAGTGCCATAGAGGCTCAGGAAGCCAGAAACAGGGATGCCGTCACCAGATATTTTGCCGGGGCCAAGAAGAGGATAGCAACCGGACGCAAATCAAACAAAGCAGCGCTGGATTACTATAAATCCGCCATCGGCTATAACGGAGACAACTCCGGAATGATGGATCAGAAAAAGTAGTTCTTCGGATCATCAAATTTTTTTCTAAATTTAGCTATACAGGGGTTAAGTATTTAGAAAAACCTCCGATATAGTTATTAAGATTAGAGATAGTACACACTTCAACACATCTATAGCTTCTTGCGAACCTAGTTGAGTGTATATTATACAATAACAATTTAATCCAATGGGCAAAAGGATTTGCCCATACCAAATTTTTCAAGGAGGAAAAATCTATGGTAGTACAACACAATCTCACAGCAATGAACTCTAACAGAATGCTTGGTATCACAACCAAGACACAGGCTAAGGCAACTGAGAAGTTATCTTCCGGTTACAAGATTAACCGTGCAGCTGATGACGCAGCAGGCCTTTCCATCAGTGAGAAGATGCGTAAGCAGATTAGAGGACTTACTCAGGCTTCCGCAAACGCACAGGATGGAATTTCAGCAGTACAGACAGCAGAAGGTGCACTTACAGAAGTACACGATATGCTTCAGAGAATGAACGAGTTAGCAGTTAAGGCTGCAAACGGAACCAACAGCAAGGATGATAGAGATTACATCCAGGCTGAGGTAGATCAGTTAGTAACTGAGATCGACCGTGTAGCTACAACTACAAAGTTCAATGAGACATATCTTCTTAAAGGTACTAATGCAGATGGCAACGAAGGCAAGCTTACTTTTAAGGGCGCATCGAAGGCAGTGTTAAATTCGGATACAGATGTGTTTGATGCTGACGGAAAGAAAACTGCAGGTGGTGATGATCAGGTTTCATCGACAGCAAGTGCAAGTGCAAATGGTTACAAATACAATACCATAACCATTAATAACAAAAAATACGCATACTTTACAGACTTTGCTAAAGGTTCCGGAGATTCTCTTCCTGCTACTGCAGAAAAGCAGATTGAGGCTCTTACAGCTAGTGGACAGGCCTTGGCGGCTTACAAGGATAATGTTTACACAAGTTTAAGTGAGCTGGAGACCGCTATAAAGAGAGATTTTGGTGCGGATATTAAGGACGTTGATGTTTCTTTAGATTCAGCAAGCAAGCTTGCAGTTGAACTTACCGCTTTCTCAGACCTTAACAAGGCAACAGATCTTAGCCTCCATGTTGGCGCTGATTCAACAAAGGATAACAAGATTAACCTTTCAATCGAGATGATGTCAGCTCGTGGCCTTGGCGTAAACGGAATTAAGGTTTATGGCGATGACTTCGAAAATGCTACAGCATCAATCGACACAATCAAAGCTGCAATTCAGAAAGTATCAGAGCAGAGATCTGCACTTGGTGCAGT
Organism: uncultured Lachnospiraceae bacterium; assembly: GCA_947167445.1. Taxonomy (GTDB): domain Bacteria; phylum Bacillota; class Clostridia; order Lachnospirales; family Lachnospiraceae; genus G11. Next base: position 19,201 of record CAMVID010000010.1, on the reverse strand, counting down.
TCAGAACAGACTTGAGCACACAATCAACAACCTCGACAACGTAGTTGAGAACACAACAAGTGCTGAATCTGCAATCCGTGATACTGATATGGCTAAGCAGATGGTAACCTACTCCAACAATAACATCCTTGCTCAGGCAGGACAGGCAATGTTGGCACAGGCTAACCAGTCTAATCAGGGTGTACTTAGCTTACTTGGCTAATTACAATAACCAACAAAAATCTAATTATACTTATACTTAAATGCTTGTTCCCCTCCCCCACCTTTGGGGGAGGAGAATAAAGGCATCCCCTGTCATTACCGAGACGCCCGGATGCCTCGGTAATGGCAGGGTACTAACCGGCAGGGGAAACGACCTTACCATTACTAAAAACAAAACTTTCAACAAGGATGTTGAAGGTAAGCAAATTTTTTCAAGGAGGAAAAATCTATGGTAGTACAACACAACTTAACAGCAATGAACTCCAACAGAATGTTGGGTATCACAGCAAAGACACAGGCTAAGGCAACTGAGAAGTTATCATCAGGTTACAAGATTAACCGTGCAGCTGACGACGCAGCAGGCCTTTCCATCAGTGAGAAGATGCGTAAGCAGATTAGAGGACTTACTCAGGCTTCCGCAAACGCACAGGATGGAATTTCAGCAGTACAGACAGCAGAAGGTGCACTTACAGAAGTACACGATATGCTTCAGAGAATGAACGAGTTAGCAGTTAAAGCTGCAAACGGAACCAACAGCAAGGATGACAGAGATTATATCCAGGCTGAGGTTAACCAGCTTGTAACAGAGATTGATCGTGTAGCTACAACTACAAAGTTCAATGAGAGTTATCTGTTAAAGGGTACTAACACTGATGCAAACGGTGGTGTTGGTGCATTATCATTCGGCGTTGCCAAGGCAGGTCTCTCTTTATCAAATGATTTCGATAGTGACGGAATCCAGACTCTTACAGCTACCACAGGTGATGGCGCAATTGTCGCAGCTGATGCGGCAGGAAAGTCCACAGTAAAAGAGGCAACCGGAGATGACGTCACAGCAAGTTCCTTTAAGCAGAGTGTAGTTAAAATTGGAACCGGAGATTCAGAGATGAATTATGTTTTGGTTCATGACTTCACTGCCGGAACTAAGCAGAAAACAACTATAGATGATGTGGTTAAGGGCTTTGACAATACAGCCAATGCTAAATACAAAGCATTTTCAAGCGTTTCAGCAATGGAAGCTGCTATCAGGACAGACTGGGGTAAAGATCTTAAAGATGTTGATATTGATACAACATTAGCAAACAATGGAACTGTATCAAAAGTAGAAGCTAAAATCACAGCATTCGCAGATCTTAACAAGGGCCTCGATGTTAGCCTTCATGTTGGTGCTGATTCAACAAAGGACAATAAGATCAACCTTACAATCGAAATGATGTCGGCTCGTGGTCTTGGAGTCAATGGTATTAGAGTAGATGGTGAAGACTTTGACAATGCTACAGCATCAATTGACACTATCAAGGCAGCTATCCAGAAAGTATCTGAGCAGAGATCAAATCTCGGTGCGGTTCAGAACAGACTTGAGCACACAATCAACAACCTCGACAACGTAGTTGAGAACACAACAAGTGCTGAATCTGCAATCCGTGATACTGATATGGCTAAGCAGATGGTAACCTACTCCAACAACAACATCCTCGCTCAGGCAGGACAGGCAATGTTGGCACAGGCTAACCAGTCTAACCAGGGTGTACTTGGTCTTCTTAGATAATCAGGTACCAAATAACAACTACAGGCTCTCTCTTTAGAGGGAGAGCCTGATAGAAATAATCGGTTCAAGGAAGACGCACGCGTGCGTACGTAAACTAACATCCGCGTCTTAAACCTGAATCAAATTATAGAACTAACCAAATTAATTAAGCATTCGACAAGGATGTCGAGAGCTTCAAATTTCAAGGAGGAAATAATATGGTAGTACAGCATAACTTAACAGCAATGAACTCCAACAGAATGTTGGGTATCACAGCAAAGACACAGGCTAAGGCAACTGAGAAGTTATCATCAGGTTACAAGATTAACCGTGCAGCTGACGACGCAGCAGGCCTTTCCATCAGTGAGAAGATGCGTAAGCAGATTAGAGGACTTACTCAGGCTTCCGCAAACGCACAGGATGGAATTTCAGCAGTACAGACAGCAGAAGGTGCACTTACAGAAGTACACGATATGCTTCAGAGAATGAACGAGTTAGCAGTTAAAGCTGCAAACGGAACCAACAGCAAGGATGACAGAGATTACATCCAGGCTGAGGTAGATCAGCTTGTAGTTGAGATTGACCGTGTAGCTACAACTACAAAGTTCAATGAGACATATCTTCTTAAAGGAACAAATGCTGACACTACAGTTGGCAAGCTCACATTCAGCACTGCTGCAGGAAAACTCAGCGATGTAAGCAGCTTTGATGCTGATGGTATTTTCGACAAAGTAGGTGAAGACAACGCAGATACTGTTTCAGCAAGCGGAACAACGGGTTCATATAGTGTTGCTGCTGTAGCTGTAAACGGAACCACCTATAAGTACATCAAGGATTACGATGGAAGTGGTTCAGGCGTAACTGAAACTGCAGCAGATGTTGCTAAAGCATTAACAACTGGAACAAATAAAGCGTTCTTAAGCCTTAGCGAACTTGAAACTGCTATTAAGAGAGATAACGGCGAGAGCTTAAAAGGAGTTGATGTCACTGAAGATGCAAATGGTAAACTCACGGCTAAGTTAACCGCTTTCTCAGACCTCAACAAGGCTACAGATTTAAGTCTCCATGTAGGTGCTGACTCAACCAAGGACAACAAGATTAATCTTTCAATCGAGATGATGTCTGCAAGAGGCCTTGGCGTAAACGGTATTAAGGTTTACGGCGATGATTTCGAGAATGCAACAAAGTCAATCGATACCATCAAATCAGCTATCCAGAAGGTATCTGAGCAGAGATCTGCACTCGGTGCAGTTCAGAACAGACTTGAGCACACAATCAACAACCTCGACAACGTAGTTGAGAACACAACAAGTGCTGAATCTGCAATCCGTGATACTGATATGGCTAAGCAGATGGTAACCTACTCCAACAATAACATCCTTGCTCAGGCAGGACAGGCAATGTTGGCACAGGCTAATCAGTCTAACCAGGGCGTTCTTGGATTGCTTAGATAATCCGGGGAGTAATCCAAACGCTTTAGTTTAAAAATCGCAAGAAGCAAACGTTATCAGGCTCCTCCTTTAAGAGGGGCCTGAAACAACAATTTCGGAGGACGCAAGCGTGCGTACGCAAACCAAAAGTAGCACCATCATCCGAAATACAATGTTACAATGAACTTAACATAGCAAGGAAGCTATGGTTTAGGACAACCTAATTTCATTTCAAGGAGGAAAAAAATATGGTAGTACAACACAACTTAACAGCAATGAACTCTAACAGAATGCTGAACATCACCACTAAGACTCAGGCTAAGGCTACTGAGAAACTGTCATCCGGTTACAAGATTAACCGTGCAGCAGATGATGCAGCAGGCCTCTCCATTAGTGAGAAGATGAGAAAGCAGATCAGAGGTCTTACACAGGCTTCTGCAAACGCACAGGACGGTATTTCAGCAGTTCAGACAGCAGAAGGTGCACTCACAGAAGTACACGATATGCTTCAGAGAATGAATGAGTTAGCAGTTAAGGCAGCTAACGGAACAAACAGCAAGGATGACAGAGACTACATCCAGGCTGAGGTTGATCAGCTTGTAACTGAGATTGATCGTGTAGCTACAACCACAAAGTTCAACGAGACATATCTTCTTAAGGGTACAGATTCTGACGGTAAGGAAGGCAACCTTAAGTTTACAGCTGCAGCAGCTGCACTTAAGCCCACATCCGGAACAGCTCCTACATTTGATACAGACGGAATTGCCAAAGTTGGTGCCAACACAAAATCTACTGATGAGGTTACATATGCAGGAGATTCTGCTAGTAAGTACAAAGTTACTGAGCTTACTGTACAGAATACAACCTATAAACTCGTAGAAGATTTTACACAGGGCAGCGGAAAAACAACAACAGTTGATGATGTTGTAAAGTCTCTTAACACAGGTACTACCCCTGTCGCTTTCAAGTCCATGCAGGATATGGCAGCTCAGATTAAGAGAGACTTTGGCGAAGATATTAAGAATGTCAGTGTATCTTATGACAGCGCAAATGGAAATAAGCTTACTGCTGAGATTACAGCATTCTCAGATCTTAACAAGGCTACAGATTTAAGCCTTCATGTTGGTGCTGACTCCACAAAGGACAACAAGATTGGTATGTCAATCGAGATGATGTCCGCTCGTGGCCTTGGTGTTAACGGCCTTAAGGTTTATGGTGACGATTTTGATAATGCAACAGCATCTATCGACACAATCAAGGCAGCTATTCAGAAAGTATCTGAGCAGAGATCTGCACTCGGTGCAGTTCAGAACAGACTTGAGCACACAATCAACAACCTCGACAACGTAGTTGAGAACACAACAAGTGCTGAATCTGCAATCCGTGATACTGATATGGCTAAGCAGATGGTAACCTACTCCAACAATAACATCCTTGCTCAGGCAGGACAGGCAATGTTGGCACAGGCTAACCAGTCCAACCAGGGAGTTCTTTCACTCCTCGGCTAATGTGCAAAATGGGGACAGCCCCAAATTGCACCTAACCACTTAGAGTTCATGGCAACTCTAAAATCAGTTTCTAATCAAAAAATGAATGGCGCTCCTGTTGTCGGGGGCGCCATTTTAAAGTTTAAGTCCTTGACATAAATTAAGGAAATTGAAATTTTTATTCATATAAGGGTTAAGGAAAAGGGTAATCTGCCGATATAAATATTGAAACTTAAAATCTATGGTGAACCTTGAGGCCTACGCGGGGCATTAAGGGGAGCTGTCAAGTGTGGCATGGAAGCTGCACTTTAGGTATAAACCTAATTCATTTCAAGGAGGAAAAAAATATGGTAGTACAACACAACTTAACAGCAATGAACTCTAACAGAATGCTTGGCATCACAACCAAGACACAGGCTAAGGCAACTGAGAAGTTATCATCCGGTTACAAGATTAACCGTGCAGCAGATGACGCAGCAGGCTTATCCATTAGTGAGAAGATGCGTAAGCAGATCAGAGGTTTGACACAGGCTTCAGCAAATGCTCAGGATGGAATCTCAGCAGTACAGACAGCAGAAGGTGCACTTACAGAAGTACACGATATGCTCCAGAGAATGAACGAGTTAGCAGTTAAGGCCGCTAACGGAACAAACAGCAAGGATGACAGAGACTACATCCAGGCCGAGGTTAACCAGCTCGTAACAGAGATTGACCGTGTAGCTACAACTACAAAGTTCAATGAGACATACCTGCTTAAAGGTACGAATGGAACAGAAGTTGGTAAGCTTAGCTTCAGTAAGGCAGCTACAGCCCTTGCAGTTGGCGATGGTGATAACAAGGCTAACTATACTGATGCAAATTTCCAGAGTGCAGAAGGAGTGCTTTCTATAACCGCAGTTGCGGCAAATAAGCAGGCTGCAGTAACGTATGATACAGATGGCAGTTACAATGCAGCTAAAATCCAGATTAATGGAAAAACATATGTTTATGTTTCTGATTTCAAAGCAGGTACTGCAGATAATGCAAAATCGCTGGATGATCTTATGAAGGAACTGAATGATGTTGATAATCAGTATGCTGCTACAGATTTAAGCAAGCTTGGTCAGCTTATCAAGTCAAATGAGACCACAAACGTTAAAGAAGCTGCAGTAAATCTCAAGAAAGATGGAGATAATTATCTACTCGAAGCAAAGATTTCTGCATTTGCAGATCTTAACAAGGGCCTCGATGTTAGCCTTCACGTTGGTGCTGACTCTACAAAGGACAACAAGATTGGTCTTACAATCGAAATGATGTCTGCAAGAGGACTTGGCATTAATGGTATTAAGGTTGATGGCTCAACCGGTGACGAAGCAACTAAGTCAATCGACACCATCAAAGCAGCAATCCAGAAAGTATCAGAGCAGAGATCTGCACTCGGTGCTGTTCAGAACAGACTTGAGCATACAATTAACAACCTCGACAACGTAGTTGAGAATACTCAGTCAGCTGAATCTGCAATCCGTGATACAGACATGGCTAAGCAGATGGTTACCTACTCCAACAACAACATCCTTGCTCAGGCAGGACAGGCAATGTTGGCTCAGTCTAACCAGTCTAACCAGGGAGTTCTTAGCTTACTCGGCTAATTTGGCCACAGTTAAGTCCCATATTCAAAAGTTTATAAGAAGTGATTTCCAAAGAAGGCCCTCCCCGCGTAGGAGGGCCTTCTCTTGTGCGCGCGAAAGTAAACTTGTTTGGAGATTATAATTGCACCTTCTATAAATGAGTTAAAAAATAAAAAAATTCAGAAAAAGGGTTAAGTTCTGAAAAAAGCATCCGATATAGGTAATAGAAAGTTAAGTTACATAACTTGTAACATATGAAAAAAACAAGACAAGCAAACCGGCAGGATGCCAACAGGCACGGACGCCATTTCACATTTAAGGAGGAAATCACATGGTAGTACAGCATAACTTAACAGCAATGAACTCAAACAGAATGCTCGGCATTACAACAAAGTCTCAGGCAAAAGCAACTGAGAAGCTTTCATCCGGTTACAAGATTAACCGTGCAGCTGATGACGCAGCAGGATTATCAATAAGTGAGAAGATGCGTAAGCAGATTAGAGGTCTTACACAGGCTTCCGCAAACGCACAGGATGGTATTTCATCTGTGCAGACTGCAGAAGGAGCATTGACAGAAGTACACGATATGCTTCAGAGAATGAACGAGTTAGCAGTTAAAGCTGCAAACGGAACCAACAGCAAGGATGACAGAGATTACATCCAGGCTGAGGTAGACCAGCTTGTTACGGAGATCGACCGTGTATCCACAACCACAAAGTTCAACGAGACATATCTCTTAAAGGGTGACCATGGTGATGGAACCGGAACTCTGAGCTTCCTCGATGCTTCAAAGGCATATGACACATCAGCAGATACGGATCTTTTTGATAAAGATGGTATGAAGAAACTTACTGAGGTTACCGTCAGTACAACAGAGATTGCAAATGCTGTTGGTAATACTGGAATTACAGAGACTACAGCTTCAAAGTATACTTTAACAGGAATCACTGTGGGCGGTAAGACCTTTAACCTTGTGGGTGGATTTACACAGGGAACCGGCGAAACGACGACACTTAATGATATTGTTGCAGGTCTCAACAAGACAGATACAGCTGAAGCCACAAAGGACAGGTATTTTTCGGATCTCAAGTCCTTAGAGAATGCTATTCATAGAGAATTTGGCAAAGACTTTAAGGACGTGTCTCTCGAAATGAATGCGGATGGCACCAAAATAAACGGAACTGTTACTGCTTTCTCAGACCTTAATAAGGGCCTTGATATCAGTCTCCATGTTGGTGCTGATTCTACAAAAGACAACAAGATTGGTCTTACAATTGAGATGATGTCAGCTCGTGGCCTTGGAGTAAACGGAATCAGAGTTGACGGAGCTACAGACGCTAATGCAACTGCATCTATCGATACAATCAAGGCAGCAATCCAGAAAGTATCAGAGCAGAGATCTGCACTCGGCGCTGTTCAGAACAGACTTGAACATACAATTGCCAACCTCGACAACATCGTTGAGAACACCCAGTCTGCTGAATCTGCTATCCGTGATACAGATATGGCTACGCAGATGGTTGCTTATTCCAACAACAACATCCTTGCTCAGGCAGGCCAGGCAATGTTGGCGCAGGCTAATCAGTCTAACCAGGGAGTTATGTCACTCCTTCAGTAATCAACATAGTGTAAACTATTAGTAGCAAAATAGAGCTAAGACCCCCTTCAAACGAAGGGGGTCTTTTACGATATATTATATGTAACGAAAAATGAATGGCAGGGAAGCCATCATACAACATTTCAAGGAGGAAAAAATATGGTAGTACAGCACAACTTAACAGCAATGAACTCAAACAGAATGCTTGGTATCACAACCAAGACACAGGCTAAGGCAACTGAGAAGTTATCTTCCGGTTACAAGATTAACCGTGCAGCTGATGACGCAGCAGGCCTTTCCATCAGTGAGAAGATGCGTAAGCAGATTAGAGGACTTACTCAGGCTTCCGCAAACGCACAGGATGGAATTTCAGCAGTACAGACAGCAGAAGGTGCACTTACAGAAGTACACGATATGCTTCAGAGAATGAACGAGTTAGCAGTTAAGGCTGCAAACGGAACAAACTCTAAGGATGACCGTGCTTACATCCAGGCTGAGGTTGATCAGTTGGTTACGGAGATTGACCGTGTAGCTACAACTACAAAGTTTAATGAGAGTTATCTCTTAAAGGGAACAAATAATAACGGCACTGTTGGGGAACTTACCTATACAACAGCAAATACTGCTACAGGTTTAACTTTTGATGCATTGACCGGTGAGAAAGAGATTGCTGCAACCATTAATAAGGCTACAGCAGCTCCCAATGATTCCTTTGCTTATACTGATGCTTCGACTGGCAGAACAGCTCCATCTTACGACAAAACCTCTTATACTATAGGAACCAAGACCTATGTTCTTGCAGAGAATATCAAAGACGGAAGCGAAAAAATAGGTACTGCAGACCCTACTCCTGTAAAAGCTACATTTGACAGTATTAAAACTGAACTTGAAAAAACTGCAGGAACTAAAGTTTTTGCATCTAAAGAAGAACTCTTTGCTGCAATTAAAGCGGATGGAAACAAGTCAATTAAAGCCATCGAAGATAAGGGCGACAAACTTGTAGTAGCTGCATTCGCAGACCTTAACAAAGGCCTTGACGTATCACTGCATGTTGGTGCAGACTCCACAAAGGACAACAAGATTGGTCTTACAATCGAAATGATGTCAGCAAGGGGACTTGGCGTTAACGGTATCAGAGTTGATGGCGAAGATTTTAAAAATGCTACAGCATCTATCGATACCATCAAAGCAGCTATTCAGAAAGTATCTGAGCAGAGATCTGCACTCGGTGCAGTTCAGAACAGACTTGAGCACACAATCAACAACCTCGACAACGTAGTTGAGAACACAACAAGTGCTGAATCTGCAATCCGTGATACTGATATGGCAAGCCAGATGGTTAGCTACAGCAACAACAACATCCTTGCTCAGGCAGGACAGGCAATGTTGGCACAGGCTAACCAGTCTAACCAGGGAGTTCTTTCACTCCTCGGCTAATGAGTTCATAGCACAAACAGCAAACCACTTACAACAAATTGGACCCCTCTTATATAGGAGGGGTTCTTTTGTTGGTGATTCGCATCACGTACGCCAGTATTTTGTGATAAAATATAAATGTAGAAAATAATATAAATTGGGGGTTAAGTTTCTACAATTCTGTCCGATATATGTATTAGATGAGTTAAATAACTCGAAATGCTAATAAGAAAATAAACGGGCAGGATGCCAACGGGCACGGAAGCCGCTTTCAAATTAAAGGAGGAAATCACATGGTAGTACAGCACAACTTAACAGCAATGAACTCAAACAGAATGCTCGGCATTACAACAAAGTCTCAGGCAAAAGCAACTGAGAAGCTTTCATCCGGTTACAAGATTAACCGTGCAGCTGATGACGCAGCAGGATTATCAATAAGTGAGAAGATGCGTAAGCAAATTAGAGGTCTTTCACAGGCTTCCGCTAACGCACAGGATGGTATTTCATCTGTACAGACAGCAGAAGGTGCTTTGACAGAAGTACACGATATGCTTCAGAGAATGAACGAACTTGCAGTTAAGGCAGCAAACGGAACAAACTCTAAGGATGACAGAGATTACATCCAGGCTGAGGTAGATCAGCTTGTTACAGAGATTGACCGTGTATCTACAACCACAAAGTTCAATGAGACATATCTCTTAAAGGGTGACCACGGTGATGGAACCGGAACTTTGAGCTTCCTCGATGCATCAAAAGCTGTTGATCCAAGCGCTACAACAGACACGTTTAATAAAGATGGCATCATGCCGGTTGCTGGAAGCAACACGGTAAATGCTAATACTGCCGTTGACGCAACTGCTACAGGAATAACTGAGGCAGAAGGAACTGGATCGGGATCACAGGTAAAAAGTAAATATGATATGACCAGCATTGAGGTCGGTGGCAATACATACTATTTGATTTCTAACTTTGAGGCTGGTCACGATAAGGCAGGAAACACCTATACAACTACCCTTGATGATGTTGTCAAAGGATTAGATACTGAAGATGCAACAGCTACTAATAAATACTTTGGAAGCATAAAGGAATTAGAGGCAGCTATTAAGAATGACTCAAATGGTGAGTTTAAAGCTGTAAAAGTTACTAGAGATGCAACTAGCGGTAAAATTTCTGCGGATATTACCGCATTCTCAGACCTTAACAAGGGCCTTGACATCAGCCTTCACGTAGGTGCTGATTCCACAAAGGATAACAAGATTGGCCTTACAATCGAGATGATGTCAGCTAAAGGACTTGGAGTTAACGGATTAAGAGTTGATGGTGATACAGCTGACAGAGCAACAGCCTCTATTGACACCATTAAAGCAGCAATCCAGAAGGTATCAGAGCAGAGATCTGCACTCGGTGCAGTTCAGAACAGACTTGAGCATACAATTGCCAACCTCGACAATATCGTTGAGAATACCCAGTCTGCTGAATCTGCTATCCGTGATACAGACATGGCTACTCAGATGGTTCAGTACTCCAACAATAACATCCTTGCTCAGGCAGGACAGGCAATGTTGGCACAGGCTAACCAGTCCAACCAGGGAGTTATGTCACTCCTTCAGTAATGTGACGATTCGGGATAGATTCCAACTGTCACATAATACCATCCTAAGTATGAATAGGGCGCCCAGGATTAACATCCCAGGCGCCCTTATTTTTGCTGCCCAGTTAAGATTCTGGGATTTTTGCCGATATTTTATTTAGGGAAACAGTTAAAAAACAACGAAATCTTTGGAGGGAATCACATGGTAGTTCAGCACAACTTAACTGCAATGAACTCAAATAGAATGCTAGGCATGACAACAAAGAGTCAGGCGAAGGCAACTGAGAAACTGTCATCGGGGTATAAGATTAACCAGGCAGCAGATGATGCAGCAGGATTATCAATAAGCGAGAAGATGCGTAAGCAAATCAGAGGTCTTACTCAGGCTTCTTCAAACGCGCAGGATGGTATTTCAGCAGTACAGACAGCTGAAGGTGCTCTCACTGAAGTGCACGACATGCTTCAGAGAATGAATGAACTTGCAGTTAAGGCAGCAAACGGAACAAACTCGAAAGACGACAGAGCATATATTCAGGCTGAGATTGATCAACTCGTTATTGAGATTGATCGCGTGGCGACAACTACAAAGTTCAACGAAACATATCTTTTAAGGGGCGATTGCGGAGATGGAACGGGTACACTTAGCTACCTTTCCGCATCTAAACCGGTTAGTTATGATCGCTATGATTCAAATGGCGAACGCACATTTTCATCAGGGCAGGGCGTGTATTCAGGTTATGTTTTCCCCGGTAATACAGGAATAATCGAGCCCCCGGGAACGGGCTACGATAGCTGGTTTCAAAGCACATTCCGGTTCACGGGTACTGAGGTAAGAGGTGTTCAGTACAATCTGGTTTTTGACTTCCATGTTGGCCATGATAGATCAGGAACCCAATATCCGACAACGCTTGAAAAGGTTGTAAATGGTTTTAATTCGGTGATGGGATCTGCAACTATGAAATACTTTGGAAGCCTTAAAGATCTTGCGGAGGCTATCAAAATCGACTCCAAAGGCGATTATAAGACGGTTAGTTTTGAGCAGGATTCAAGAGGTGACATTTTCGCAAAAATTTCCGCTTTCGCAGACCTTAACAAGGGCTTGAATATCAGCCTTCATGTTGGTGCTGATTCTACCAAGGACAACAAGATTGACCTTACAATCGAAATGATGTCCGCAAGAGGACTTGGTATCAATGGATTAAGAGTAGACGGAGAAACAGATAAGAATGCTACAGCGTCTATCGACATAATCAAAGCAGCAATTCAGAAAGTATCCGAACAGAGATCTGCACTCGGTGCCGTTCAGAACAGACTTGAGCATACAATTGCTAACCTCGACAACATCGTTGAGAACACCCAGTCTGCTGAATCTGCAATCCGTGATACAGACATGGCTACTCAGATGGTTCAGTACTCCAACAATAATATCCTTGCTCAGGCAGGCCAGGCAATGTTGGCACAGGCTAACCAGTCCAACCAGGGAGTTATGTCACTCCTCCAGTAATGTGACTATCCGAGGCAGCAGACCCCAATCGTCACACAATATCTTCCTAAGTTTGAATAGGGCGCCGGGATTTACATCCCAGGCGCCCTTATTTTTATTGTACAGTTAAGATTTTTGGCTTTTTGCCGATACTTTATTTAGGATAAAATTTATAAAACGGTGGAAACTTTGGAGGAAATTACATGGTAGTACAGCACAATCTAACCGCAATGAATTCGAACAGAATGCTTGGCGTAACAACAAAGAGTCAGGCAAAAGCAACTGAGAAGCTTTCATCCGGTTACAAGATTAACCGTGCGGCTGATGATGCAGCAGGATTATCAATAAGTGAAAAGATGCGTAAACAGATCAGAGGACTTACTCAGGCTTCTTCAAACGCGCAGGATGGTATCTCAGCAGTGCAGACAGCAGAAGGCGCATTAACAGAAGTTCATGATATGCTCCAGAGAATGAACGAACTTGCGGTAAAAGCGGCAAACGGAACAAACTCCAAAGACGACAGAGACTATATTCAGGCTGAGGTTGACCAGCTTGTTACAGAGATTGATCGTGTATCCACAACCACAAAGTTTAACGAGACATATCTTCTAAAAGGTGATCACGGTGATGGAACAGGAACACTAAGTTTCCTTGAAGCATCCAAAGCTGTGAATTCTTCAAATACAACGGATGTTTTTGATGCTAATGGTGAAAAAGTAGTATTTGAGGATACACTGGCGAATTGTGATATTTCGGGACTTACTCCTGACATTCGAATGTACGTACCTGCTGAACCTGATGGAACAGGTCTTGGGATAAAAGAAGAGAGCACATTTAGTACAGCCTTCGCTTTAGTGGGGGACTCAAAATATACATTGATAACAAACTTCGTCGTTGGCCATGATACCGCTGGTGTAAACTATAGTACAACTATTGATGATATTGTTAATGCCCACAATAAGGCATATGGTGATGAGTGGATAAAGTATTTCGGAAATATTGAGGACCTGGAGAGGGCTATTAAGAATGACAACGCTGGAAATTTCAAAAAAGTAGATGCAACACTTTCGGATGATGGAAAATTCTCTGTAAAGGTAACTGCCTTTGCCGATCTTAACAAGGGCCTTAACATTAGCCTTCACGTTGGTGCCGATTCCACAAAAGATAACAAGATTGGCCTTACGATTGATATGATGTCAGCTCGCGGCCTTGGAATCAATGGCTTGAGAGTTGATGGGGATACGGCCGACAATGCGACAAATTCAATTGACACCATCAAAGCAGCAATCCAAAAAGTATCCGAGCAAAGATCTGCACTCGGTGCAGTTCAAAACAGACTTGAGCACACGATTGCCAACCTTGACAACATCGTTGAGAATACTCAGTCCGCTGAGTCTGCTATCCGTGATACAGATATGGCTAAGCAGATGGTTGCTTACTCCAACAATAATATCCTTGCTCAGGCAGGCCAGGCAATGCTCGCCCAGGCCAACCAGTCCAACCAGGGCGTTCTTAGCTTACTTGGCTAATCTAACACAAGTTAGTATTCTTGCAACAAGCTACTTGTAAGAAAGCAGATACGGACTATAGGCCGACAATAAAGAGTCAGTGGAAGCGACTTAAAGGGCGTCCGGGATTAATCCCGGGCGCCCTATACTTTTGGCTATGGTAACTGCTTTTCAGCTAATTGAGACTTGAGCTGCTCTATTAATTCGTCTTTCTTGGCCAGAGCTTCATCTTTCTTGGCCAGAGCTTCATCTTTCTTGGCTAGAGCTTCGTCTTTCTCTGCAAGAGCTATTTTATCCTCTTCAATGACGCCCTTTAACTCATTTATCTGATCTTGGTAAAAACCATGGAAGCTTGCTTGAGAACGGTTATAGTCTTCGCGAGCCTCGCACTGCATCCGGATTCGTTCTTCAGATGAAATATTTCTAACTTCAGTAGCTATTGTCTTGAAAATAGGTTCTTTTTCCGCAAGCATCCGCAATTCCTCCCATGTTTTTGATTTAAACAACTTAGCCCAGAAGTCTAATTCGTTAGCTTTATCTTCTTCGGTAGCCAAGTCTACCCGATTCAAGTCTAACACAGAAAGCTTAATTTTGTCACTATAGATACGTTTGTTTCGCGTGTTTAGTAGCATGTAATTGGCGTAGAATTCTGGTGCTCTTTATACTCTTTTATAATTTCAAATCTGTTTTATGATTATTTCTCAACTCATAAGCGTCATTTGAATTGTTAAATCTTTATAAAAATAATGGACATAACTTGAATTCACACATGCCATATGTTAGCATTTATACGTAGGTTATTTCACGTGGCGTTCAGCCAATGACGGCAACCGTGTCTGGTTCCTGATGAAATCCCTAAGAAAAATAAATAAAGGGAGCATCAGGAAATGCTCCCGGAATAGGAGCATTATGAAGCAATATGAAGAATTGATGTTCCGTGACGATTTTATGTTTGGAAAGGTCATGGAAGATGTAAATTTGTGCCGGAAGGTACTAGAAAGGCTGATGCAGTACGACATAGGAGAACTTGTAACTCCGATGCGCGAGCATGAGGTGAAGTTTACTCAGGACGGAAAATCAATAAGACTTGATATATACACTGAGGACGTTGAGAGCAATACGATTTATGATGCAGAAATGCAAAACCTTAACAAGAAGAGGATAGAATACTATTCCCTCCCCAAAAGATCCAGAGAATATCAGGCTATGATAGATATGGATCAGCTTTTAAAAGGAACCTCTTATCGCAAGCTTAAGGACAGTAAGGTTATTTTTATCTGTACCTTTGATCCTTTTGGAAGAGGGTTATACAAATACAGCTTTGAGGAAAACTGTATTGAAGATGAAAGCCTGAGCCTTAACGATGGTACGAGCAAGATTTTTTATAATACTACATCTGAAGCTTTGGACATACCGAATGATATTAAACTACTGTTTGAATACATAAACGACGGTAAACCGAGAGATACTCTCACAGATGAAATCGACATTGCAGTGGACATTGCAAGGAAAAATAAAGAATGGGGGTCTGCGTATATGAAATCAGTAACTATTCTTGATGATGTAAGAGAAGAAGGAAGAGAAGAGGGAAGAGAAGAGGGAAGAGAAGAAACCCTAGTGGCTTCAACACAGAAGCTTGCACGGTTCTTAAGAGAGCATGGCAGGCTTAGTGAAGAGGAAGCTGAAGTAAAGGCAAAAGAAATCTTGAATAACTGAGGGCGTCCGGGATTAATCCCGGGCGTCTTTTTTTTGACTATAGTCCCTGAAATCTTGATAAATCCCAAAAAATCCTTGACAAATCCCCCCAAATATCATTATACTAATCAAGAATGCGCATTAATGCGTGTTTTTGTGTTGCGCTCATCAATAGAGACGACACAGTAACAACCTATTATATAGGAAGAAACAAAATACTAAAAAGAAAGAGGTGAAACAGAATGCCAACATTTAACCAGTTAGTTAGAAAGGGTCGTGAGACATCTGTAAAGAAGTCTACAGCTCCTGCTCTTCAGAAGGGTTACAACTCTCTTCACAAGAAGGCAACTGACACAGCATCTCCTCAGAAGAGAGGCGTGTGCACAGCTGTTAAGACAACGACTCCTAAGAAGCCTAACTCAGCTCTTAGAAAGATCGCCAGAGTACGTCTTTCCAACGGAATCGAAGTAACAAGCTACATTCCCGGTGAGGGCCACAACCTTCAGGAACACTCAGTTGTTCTTATCAGAGGCGGAAGAGTTAAAGATCTTCCCGGTACCAGATATCACATCATTCGTGGTACACTCGATACTGCAGGTGTTGCCAACAGAAAGCAGGCTCGTTCCAAGTACGGCGCTAAGAGACCTAAAGCAGGTAAGTAATCGCTGCTTGGACAAGTAGGAAACCGGATTTGTATCCGGCCACAAATTTGATTTAAGTGTTGGATTTCTGTTTTATTTGAATTAATAAAGCAATACCGCACGAACACATTCAATTTTGTGAGTACCTAAGATTTAACGTAATTATTAATAGTTAAGGAGGGAAGAAACGTGCCACGTAAAGGACATATTCAGAAAAGAGACGTATTGGCTGATCCTTTATACGACAACAAGGTAGTAACAAAGCTTATCAACAACATCATGCTTGATGGTAAGAGAGGCGTTGCTCAGAAGATCGTATACGGAGCTTTTGCCAATGTTGAAGAGAAAGCAGGAAAGCCTGCTATCGAAGTTTTCGAAGAGGCAATGAACAACATCATGCCTGTTCTCGAAGTTAAAGCAAGACGTATCGGTGGTGCTACATATCAGGTACCTATCGAAGTTCGTCCCGACAGACGTCAGGCTCTCGGTTTAAGATGGCTTACAATGTTCTCACGTAAGAGATCTGAGAAGACCATGGTTGAGAGACTTGCTAACGAAATCTTAGATGCAGCTAATAACACAGGCGCATCTGTTAAGAGAAAAGAAGATATGCACAAGATGGCTGAAGCTAATAAGGCTTTTGCTCATTACAGATTCTAGTAGGAGGAGAATATCTTGGCTGGAAGAGAATATCCATTAGAGAGAACCAGAAATATCGGTATTATGGCTCATATCGATGCAGGTAAGACTACAACGACAGAGCGTATTCTCTACTATACCGGTGTCAACTACAAGATCGGTGATACTCACGAAGGTACTGCAACCATGGACTGGATGGAGCAGGAGAAAGAGAGAGGTATTACCATCACTTCAGCAGCTACAACCTGTCACTGGACTCTGCAGGAGCAGAACAAACCCAAGAAGGGTGCTCTTGAGCACAGAATCAACATCATCGACACCCCCGGTCACGTAGACTTTACCGTAGAGGTAGAGCGTTCACTTCGTGTACTTGACGGTGCTGTCGGCGTATTCTGCGCAAAGGGCGGTGTTGAGCCTCAGTCAGAGAACGTATGGCGTCAGGCTGATACATATAACGTACCCCGTATGGCATTCATCAATAAGATGGATATCCTGGGTGCTAACTTCTATGCAGCTGTTGACCAGATTAAGACTCGTCTTGGAAAGAATGCTATCTGCATTCAGTTGCCTATCGGCAAGGAAGACGATTTCAAGGGAATTATCGATTTATTCGAGATGAAAGCTTACATCTACAATGATGATAAGGGCGAGGACATCTCCATTGTTGATATCCCTGATGATATGAAGGATGAGGCTGAGTTATATCACTCTGAGCTCGTTGAGAAAATCTGCGAACTCGACGATGATTTAATGATGGCTTATCTTGAAGGCGAGGAGCCCAGCATTGATGCAATGAAGGCTGCTCTTCGTAAAGGTACATGTGAGTGTACAGCAGTTCCCGTATGTTGCGGTACTGCATACAGAAATAAAGGTGTTCAGAAACTTCTTGATGCTGTTATCGAGTACATGCCTTCACCTGTAGACATCCCTGCTATCAAGGGTACAGATATGGAAGGCAACGAGATCGAGAGACATTCATCTGATGATGAGCCTTTCGCAGCTCTTGCATTCAAGATCATGACTGACCCCTTCGTAGGAAAGCTTGCTTACTTCCGTGTTTACTCCGGAACAATGAACTCAGGTTCCTACGTATACAACTCCACAAAGGATAAGAAGGAGCGTGTAGGTCGTATCCTTCAGATGCACGCTAACAAGAGAGCTGAGCTTGATAAGGTTTACTCCGGCGATATCGCTGCAGCAGTAGGATTCAAGTTCACATCTACAGGTGATACAATCTGTGATGAGCAGCATCCCGTAATCCTTGAGTCTATGGAGTTCCCTGAACCCGTTATCGAGCTCGCTATCGAGCCCAAGACTAAGGCAGGTCAGGATAAGATGGGTGAAGCTCTTGCTAAACTTGCAGAGGAAGATCCCACATTCCGTGCACACACCAACACTGAGACAGGCCAGACAATCATCGCAGGTATGGGTGAGCTTCACCTTGAGATCATTGTTGACAGACTTCTTAGAGAGTTCAAGGTTGAGGCTAACGTAGGTGCTCCTCAGGTTGCATACAAGGAAGCTATCACAAAGGCTGTAGACATCGACTCCAAGTATGCTAAGCAGTCCGGTGGTCGTGGTCAGTACGGTCATTGTAAAGTTAAATTCGAGCCCATGGACGTTAACGGCGAAGAGACATTCAAGTTCGAGTCCACCGTTGTCGGCGGTGCTATTCCTAAGGAATACATTCCTGCTGTCGGCGAAGGTATCGAGGAGGCTACTAAGGCCGGTATCCTTGGCGGATTCCCTGTTGTTGGTGTTTACGCTAACGTTTATGACGGATCTTACCATGAGGTTGACTCCTCCGAGATGGCATTCCACATCGCAGGTTCCCTTGCATTCAAGGAAGCTATGCAGAAGGGTGCACCTGTTCTCATGGAGCCTATCATGAAGGTAGAAGTAACCATGCCTGAGGAATACATGGGCGACGTTATCGGTGATATCACCGCTCGCCGTGGAAGCATCGATGGTATGGATGATATCGGCGGCGGAAAGCTTGTTCGTGCTTTCGTTCCCCTTGCCGAGATGTTCGGTTATTCAACAGACCTTCGTTCAAGAACTCAGGGACGTGGTAACTACTCAATGTTCTTTGAGAGATATGAGCAGGTACCTAAGAACGTTCAGGAGAAGGTTCTTTCTGAGAAGAAGGCTTGATTACTGAAATAATGCTTGAAAAACGGGCAATTATTTAATATAATCATTTATAACCGAGTGAAAATTTTTAAATTGAAATTTTTTCATAAAACCTAGGAGGATTATTTAAAATGGCAAAAGCTAAGTTTGAAAGATCTAAAGCCCATTGTAACATTGGTACCATCGGCCACGTTGACCATGGTAAAACAACTCTTACAGCAGCTATCACAAAGGTTCTTGCTGAG
>CAMVID010000009.1:0-99883 GCA_947167445.1 uncultured Lachnospiraceae bacterium | reverse complement strand
ACACGCATCACATATCTGCTAAATTTATTTAGTTTTTCTTATCTTAATGACATTGGACGTGCAATCCGGGGACAGTCCTGCTTTGCACACTACGCATGCAAAGACACGACAGTCCCCGGAATGCACATCCGCCCTATTTTTTTGTTTGGGTGGTATAATGTGGGTATGAATATATGTTTATTGAATGATTCTTTCCCGCCGGTGATTGATGGGGTGGCAAATGTTGTCATGAACTACGGGAGAGTGCTGACGGAAGAACTGAATGAAAGAGTGATTGTGGGTACTCCGAAATATCCGGATGTGGATTACACGGGGTATCCTTATAAGGTTATACCTTACCCAAGTATAGATACCACAAAGATTGTGGCGGGATACAGGACAGGTAACTCTTTGGCTATAAGAGAGATTAATGAGATAGCGGATGAGGCGCCGGATATTATTCATACCCATTGCCCTGCAGCATCTACACTTATGGCAAGGGTGCTTCAGTACGAAACAGGAGCACCTGTGGTTTTTACCTATCATACCAAGTTTGACATTGATATTGAGAGGGCCGTGGGAGAAGGCTTACTTAAGAAAGAAACCATAAGAGCCATGGTTCAGAACATTTCGGCCTGCGATGAAGTGTGGGTGGTTTCCAAAGGGGCTGGAGAGAACCTTAGGTCCCTTGGATTTGAAGGTAACTACCGGGTTATGAACAACGGCGTTGATTTTGCAAGGGGTAAGGCAAGCGATGAGGCGGTGGCGAAAGTAACTTCCGATTATGATTTGCCTAAAGGTGTGCCGGTATTTTTATTCGTTGGCAGACTTGTGAAATATAAAGGCATTCCCCTCATTTTGGACGCCCTTAAGAAACTTGATAACGTGGGTATGGATTTCAGGATGCTTCTTGTGGGCGGCGGTCCTGATGAAGACGAGCTTAAGGATAGGGTGATTGAGCTTGGTTTGGAGAGAAAGGTGATTTTCACAGGCCCCATAAGAGACAGGGAAGCGCTCAGGGCCATAAACACCAGAGGAGATCTTTTCCTTTTTCCTTCAACATATGATACCAACGGAATTGTGGTGAGAGAGGCGGCGGCATGTGGCCTGGCGTCGGTACTTATAAAGAATTCCTGCGCGGCGGAAGGAATTACCCACGGCCGAAACGGATATGTGATTGATGAGAATCCGGAGGCCATGGCAGCCCTTCTTAAAGACGTGTGCAGGAATCTTGCAAGGGTTAAGCAGGTTGGCGAGAACGCCATGAATGAAATTTACATCTCCTGGGAGGATGCGGTAAGGTGCGCCCACAGAAGATATGGCGAGCTGATTGAGATGAGAAAGGACGGAACCCTTCCCGGCAGGAAACACGTTCCAACAGACTTCTTATTTGAGGCAACGGCGGATCTGGCTGAGGGATTCAGGCGAATCAAGGATTTGAGAGCAACTATCAGAGAAACAATAAAGGAGAGCTTTGACAATGAGTTCTGGGATTGATTCGAGAGAGTGGTATAAGAGTGCGGTTTTCTATCAGATTTGGGTCAGGAGTTTTGCGGATGGAAATCATGACGGTATAGGAGATTTGTACGGTGTTTACGACAAGTTGGAGTACATCAAATCTCTGGGTGCCACGGCCATCTGGTTTAATCCTTTGTATCCTTCGCCCAATGCGGATTTCGGATATGACATTTCGGATTACTGCAACATTCACCCGGATTTCGGGGATCTGGAGCAGTTCAAGAAGGTGCTTGATAAGGCCCATGAGCTAGGCATGAAGGTTATTATGGACCTGGTTATCAACCACACCTCTGACGAGCATCCATGGTTTATTGAGAGCAAAAAGGGGAAGGATAACCCATACAGCGACTATTATCTTTGGAGAGATGAGCCTAATAACTGGGATTCATTGTTTGAGGGTGAGGCCTGGGAGTATGTGCCGGAACGGGGCCAGTACTACCTGCATCTTTTCGCCAAAAAACAGCCTGATCTCAACATGGACAACCCTAAAGTCAGGGAGGAAGTAAAGAAGATACTGCGTTTTTGGCTGGATATGGGTGTTGATGGTTTCAGAGAGGATGTTATCAACTTTATTTCAAAGAGGGAAGGCCTTCCTAACGGCATTGGCTTTTTGCCCGTAATCGGAAGCATGATGCATTACAAAGACGGGCCGCATATTCACGAGTATCTTAAGGAATTCAGGGAAGTGTGCGATGAGTACGGTGCGGTTCAGATAGGCGAAGGTCCAATGACCACGGCACGTTCGGCTCTTAAGTATTTAAGCGGCGATACCAAGTCCATGGACATGATGTTTTCCTTTGACCATATGATGGCGGATTGCCTGTTTACCGAGTATATGCACAGACCCTTCAAACTTATTAAGCTTAAAAAGGCTTTGAGTAAATGGCAGGATAAGCTTAATGACAAGGCCTGGAACTCTCTGTATATGGAGAACCACGATCATCCCAGAGTTGTCAGCAGGTATGGAAGCAGAAAATTCCACAGGGAGAGTGGCTGTGCCATTGCTGCGGCTTATCTTTTCCTTAAGGGAACACCCTTTATATATCAGGGGCAGGAAATCGGAATGACCAACATAAAGCTTCGCTCCATCGACCATTATGTTGACATATCTTCAAAGAATAATTACAACAAGTACAATTTAAATAAGGACGAAGCCACAAGGCTTAAAAGAATTCATGTATCCAGCCGTGACTCGGCCAGAACTCCCATGCAGTGGGATGACAGTGAGAATGCGGGATTCACGGATGCAAAACCCTGGTTCTACGTTAACAACAATTATAAGGAGATAAATGTTAAGAAGCAGGAAGGTGAGAGGGACAGTATTCTCAACTTCTATCGCCAGTGCATTAAGCTAAGGCAGTCCAATGACACATTGATTTTTGGAGATTATTACGAATATGAGAAGGCAAACCCTTACGTGTATATGTACACAAGGACATACGGGAATGAGGCCTTTATAATAATCTGTTCCTTTGCGGGTGAGAGCATTCCCTTTATTCTTCCAAAGGTTTTCAGAGGTGTAAGGACAAGGCTCATGGTCACAAACTATGCGGATAAGCGTAATAAGGGAGAGATACTGACTCTTCCTCATTCAGGATTGATTCTTTATCCCTATGAGGCGCTGGTTCTTAGAGCAAAAACTAATACTCGGAAGGTATAGGTGCCCTTAAGATATATGTATTTGATATATTGAGACCAAGGTGCTATGATTAAGTCAGAAAGAAGAAAAGAACTTAAATGAATCGGATCCGATAACTAAATAACCTATTAACCACGGCTTATTTTTATCAAAGGAGGCGTTCATTATGAAGAAATTCTTTGTACACTTGGAAGAAGTATTGGAAGAGTATTTCGAGATTTGTGCTCATAAGTAAGTAATTACAAGTTATAAATAATGTTGTCTCTGAAAGTGCCCCGCATATTCATGCGGGGCACTTTCGTATTGCGGGGGGGGGAGGGCGACGTGCAATATTGGGGACAGTCCTGCTTTGCACACTACGCATGCAAAGACACGACAGTCCCCATATTGCACATCTTGTGGTAGAATGGAAGAAAGTTAAGCTTTGGAGAAATATATGAGTAAAGTTGTAGTCGGAATGTCCGGTGGAGTGGACAGCTCAGTAACTGCCTATCTTTTGAAGAAGGCGGGATATGAGGTTATCGGAGCCACCGTCAAAATATTGCATACGCAGTTTGGTGAGGAAGGCAAGTGCTGTGAGACAGACGATGCAAGAACAGTCTGTGACATGCTTGATATTCCTTACTATGTTATAAATGGAGTTGCTGATTTTAAGGAGAATGTTATTAATCCTTTTATCTGCAGTTATATTAAGGGCAAGACCCCCAATCCCTGCATAGAGTGCAATCGTTATATCAAATGGGCCAAGATGCTTGAGTTTGCAAATGATATGGGGGCAGAGTATGTGGCAACGGGGCACTATGCCCATGTGGTGAAACTTGACAACGGAAGATTTACGGTTAAAAAAGCTGATTATGCTCAGAAAGATCAAACCTACATGCTTTACCGCCTGACCCAGGAGCAGCTTTCCAGGACCTTAATGCCTCTTGGGAAACTTACCAAGCAGGAGGCAAGAGATATAGCTGAGTCCATTGGGCTTCCCGTGGCACACAAGGCGGATTCTCAGGAGATATGTTTTGTTCCCGATGACGATTATGCAGGATATATAGAAGAGAACTATGACGGAGAACCCTTGCCCGAGGGAAACTTTGTGGATACAAAAGGAAATGTCCTTGGAACCCATAAAGGAATCATTCACTACACCATAGGTCAGAGAAAGGGCCTTGGAATAGCTGTGGGTCATCCGATTTTTGTAAAGGAAATCAGATCTGAGACCAATGAAGTCGTTCTCTCCGATGAGGAGGAAATCTTTAACGATACAGTGATCTGCAATCGGGTAAATTTTCAGAGCATTGAAGATTTGAAACCGGGAGAGACTTTAAGATGCAAGGCTAAGGTGAGATACCATCATGTGCCTGAGGATGCTATTCTGGAGCGAATGGATGAGAAGAGAATAAAGATAACTTTTGACAAGCCTGTTCGAGCTGCAGCACCGGGCCAGTCTGCAGTGTTCTACGACGACAATGACTGCGTGATAGGCGGAGGAATAATCGAATAAGTGGGGCACTTTGCACCTATCTGTTTTTGTGATATATTTGGGAAAAGGGTCTGAAAACAATAACCGTACAAACAAGGAGTCAGCGCATGGATGTAATAGTTTATTACTTTATAACTGCATTACTCACTCTGGTCTGCTCGATTATATATTTCTGGAAATGGCGCAGAAACTTTGAACTTTGCTACACCATAGTTTACCTGCTTGTCCCTTTTGTAAATGTGGGATACCTTTTAGTTGCTGTTTCAAAGGACCTGGGAGAAGCAATTACCGCCACAAAGATTACCTACCTGGGTGGTTGCTATCTTATGATGCTTATTATGATAAGCATTTTTACATTATGTCAGATCAAGCTTCCGAGATGGGCGATTTTTACAGCAATGGCAGTAAGTACATCTGTCTATATCAGCGTGCTTACCATTGGTCACTCGGACGTATTCTATAAGGATGTTTCCATGGTGGTGGAGGACGGAGTTTCCGTATTAAAGAAATCCTACGGCCCCATGCACAGCGTATTCTATGTGTTGCTGTTTGCGTATTTTGGCCTGTCCATAGCTGCAATCATTTACGGCTTTGCTGCCAAAACAGAAGCCTCCAGGAAGAACATTATAATGCTTTCCGCAACACAGGCCTTCGGACTGTTTGCTTTCTTTATAGGAAGAGCAATAACAGACAGAATAGAGTGGACTCCCATGGCGTATGTTTTTGACGCCATTGTTTATCTGTTCATCATAGACAGGCTTGCTCTTTATGATGTAAGGAGTACCATAAAAGAGTCCATGGCAGAGCGGAATGAGAATGGCTTTCTGGCTCTTGACTTGAAGTTAAACCTTTTGGGATCCAACGAGTATGCCAAAACAGTTTTCCCTGATTTGATTTATGCTATGGTTGACAGACCGGTTCCGGAGGGAAGTCTCAGCAAGCATCTCCAGATTTGGATTAACGATTTCAAGAGAGATGAGGTTACCCGGGATCGAACCTTCAAGGAGTATGACAGAGTCTTTAAGGTCAGGGTCAGCTACCTTATGGACGGCAATCGTAAGAGAGGATATCAGATAGATATCTTTGATGATACTGAGATGCAGGATTTCTTAAATTCAATCTCTGACTACAACAAAAAACTATTAAACGAGAATCTTGCCAAGGATAAAATGATAGAGGACCTGGTAAGAGAGAAAAAGAACTAACTCAGGAGAGACAATGACGGGACGAATCCGAAGAGCACTAGGCTTAGTGCTTATCCTTTGCATAACATTTTCAATGACAGGGTGCTTTTTTGGCAGACATGAATCAGTGGAAGAACAAACCGAAGCCACATCCGTTTTGGAACCTGAAGAGGGTGAAGTGGGGATAGCCAATCCCATGAGAGAAATAAGACCCTTTGAGGTCTCAGGTGAAATGGGATTTTCGGTGGACCTTCCCAGATTTTCAAGTGAAGCCAAGTATTTTGTATATGACCTTTCAATCGGCAAGATGCTTGAGGTGCAGTTTGTCTATGAACGAAAGGAACTTTGCTTAAGAGCTCAGCTGGTAACAGACTATTCTATAAAAGAAAGTGAAGACATTTCCGGTCTTTACTTTAATCCCAATCTTGAAAAAGAAGTTGCTTTCCGTAATACCGAAGCTCTCATTAGGGGCGGAGACGGCATGGGATATGAAACCTGGATTGACTCTGCTACGGGTATTCATTATTGCCTTGGCATGTCCACCGGTTTTGATGAAAACTTCATTGAGAAAGTGGCAACCCTGGTATGTAATGCCAATGTAAAGGAAACTGCCCGCACAGAGGCTATGGATATTATAGAAGGCGGCAAGGTTTCCAACCACGAAGAAGGAGAACTGGATGGTGAGGTTGTCTGCTACGCAGACTATGATACATTCTCTCTTTCAGAGGAGGATACCAAGAAGTATCCCGAACTTGCTAAGAAAGTCAGCGAGATAAGCGTCGAGATAAGCGCTGAATATAAGAAATATGTGGACTCCACCCTTGAATCTTACGAGGAAGATTTTGGAGATATGAGCTGGAGGCCAACACTTTACAGCAGTATATCAACAAATGTAATCAGGGCAGATGAAGTAGCGTTTACTCTTGTCCACAGCGTGAATGACTATTATGGCGGAGCCCACGGAATGTATGGAGTCTATGCTGATAACATCGACACTGCCACGGGAGAGAATCTGGAATTTAGCGAGGTGGTTTTCGATATTGAGGGATTCAAAGACTATGTGGCTGAGGACCTTATTTATAAATATGGAGAGAACGAGTTCTATGATTTAGACAGTGCGTTGGATGATACATTTGCGGATATTTCTTCTATTAACTGGATGCTTGGCTACAACGGGGTAACAATCTACTTCGGCCCCTATGTTTTGGCACCCTATGCCAGCGGAGATTTCTATGCCACGGTATATTTTGATGAAGCCCCCAGACTTTTCAATGAAAAATATCTGGAGGTTCCGGAAGTGTACGTGGTTCCAGAAATAAACGGAGACTTTTTCGGATCTCCCGGCAGAGATTACGATGAACTTGTCAACAGCCTTACAGCCGATTACAGATACGGCTCCGAGTCTTATATAGTACATAGAAAAGAAAATGATTATGCACTGGTTTTCTGTGATGACGGAGTGGGATATGCGGACTTAAATATTTACAGCATCGACTCTGAGGCGGCAGTTCTGGTTTATGTTTTGCCCGGTGTTTCAGTGAAGGGAGGACATACAGAATATTTCTTTACGGACCCTAACGAATTAATTATGATTGACCGTGTCAACATGATTAAGCCCATGGGCGCTTACCAGAAATTCTGTCTGTACGACGATGGGGAACTGTTATACAGCGAGAACAATTATGTTGTTGCTGACATTGCAACCGACGAGATGCTTACAACAAAATGCAATCTTTCGTTTACCAAGGCAATACCTGACAATGAGTATCGCTACGATACTACAAGTGAGCAGGTAATTGTAAATGCCGGAACGAAGCTTAAGCCCCTCTATACCGATGGCTATTATGAAATGGTATTGGCTGATGAAGATAACAACCTCTATTATATGGAGGCAACAAGCATCAGCGACTATGAAATGGGATTCCGAAACATGTCCTACTCAGACTGCTTTGAGGAAGCCATCAGCATGGAAAACTATTATACCCAGGGCAACTGGTACCTTTCCCAGGTGGATTTGGGCGGAGAGATTGAGAACGCGTATTCCGAGGGCTATGAAGGCGGTATTAAAGTTGATAAAAACGGCGTTTTCGACATCCTAATAAAGGGTCCTAACGGAAACGAAAGTGAAACAGGATTAAACAGCCAGTTTGTGGTTGAGTACATTAATTCCCGCAGCGGAATCGAGGATTTTGGCGATGATTCAGAGTGGGTTTCCTTTGATATTGAAAGCTCCAACCCCGATATCAAGTACTATGGCGGTATTCTAGACAGCAACAAAGTAATGAAAATCGTAAGAGTGATCACTAAAGATAAGAAGACGGAGGCGATGGCCTTCTATTTGACAAGAACTGAGGGAGAGATTTCTGCAGAGTAGGACATGAGAAAATACAAGGAACGTATCTTCAATATTATTCAGATTGGTACCAAGGATAACCTTTTAAGCAGAACATTTGACTATTTTATAGTTATAGTTATCTTCCTTAACCTGTTTGCAACCCTTTTTTCCACATATAAGGAGTCTGAGCCATACACGGCGGTACTGGATGCCATAGAGCTTGTCACATCCCTTATATTTACCGTTGAATACGTCTTAAGGGTATGGACAGCGGAGTATTTGTACCCCGGGGAATCCAGGATTGGGGCAAAGGTTAAATTTATTTTCTCCTTTTATGGACTGGTTGACCTTTTGACGTTCCTTCCCTATTACCTGCCGTTGGTTTTCCCCGCCGGAGCAGTTGCATTCAGACTGCTTCGTGTCATAAGGATATTCAGGTTATTTAAAATAAATACACAGTATGATGCATTTAATGTAATCACAAGTGTTCTTAAGGATAAGAAAAAACAGCTGATCTCATCCTGCGTCATGATCCTGATTCTTATGGTGGCTTCTTCACTTTGTATGTATTCCGTTGAGCATGATTCGCAACCGGAAGCTTTTAAGAACGCATTCTCAGGCATATGGTGGTCGGCATCCACTTTGCTTACCGTCGGATACGGAGACATATACCCGGTTACCACCCTGGGAAAAGCTTTGGCCATAGTTATTTCTTTCCTTGGAGTAGGAATGGTGGCTATTCCCACAGGTATCATTTCCGCAGGCTTCGTTGAACATTATTCCCTTATAAGTGAGGGTAGAAATTACATGCTCTCGGACGAGACAGAGTTTAAAGAAGTCTTAATCAAGCCCCAAAGCGAGTGGAAAGACAGGAAGATCAAGGACCTTGATATCTCAAGACTTGCCATGATCGTAATGATAAGGCGTAAGAATCAGGTAATCATCCCAAGGGGAGATACGGTTATCAGGGTTGATGATAAAGTTATAATGTATACAAAAAGGAATTAAATTTTTAAATATTTATGCATATTTCTACTTTACAATGCATAAATATTTGTGATAGTATTATCTCATTCAGATAAGTACATACAAAAGAATGTAGAAAGAGTGAGGATAATACTATGAAAAAGTTAAACAAAATTTTAAGCCTTGCACTTGCAGGCATTATGAGCGTGGCACTTTTGGGATGTGGCGGAAGCGTAGCTGCAAACACTGTATTCAGTGTTGACGATCTTCCCGGAAAGACAATCGGTGTTCAGCTTGGCACAACCGGCGACATCTACGCATCAGATTATGAAGCAGAAGGTTCCACCATCGAGCGTTACAACAAGGGTAACGATGCTGTACAGGCACTTAAGCAGGGTAAGGTTGACTGCGTTATTATCGATAACCAGCCCGCACTTGCATTCGTAGCTAAGAACGATGATCTGATGATTCTTGACGACCCCTTCGAAATTGAGGATTATGCAATCTGCGTTTCCAAGGATAACCAACAGCTTACAGCAGACATTAACGATGCGTTGGCCGAGCTTCAGAACGAGGGAACAATTGACAAAATCATCGGCAACTACATTGGCGATGAGACCAAGGGAAGCTTCAAGTACACATCCAATGCAAACACAGAGTATCCCAACGGCAAGCTTGTAATGGCTACAAACGCAGCTTTCGAGCCCTATGAGTTCATCGAGAACGGTGAGATCACAGGTATCGACGCTGACATTGCCAAGGCAATCTGCGATAAGCTTGGTTATGAGCTTGTTATCGAAGATATGGAGTTTGATGCTATCATCAATGCAGTTCAGTCAGGTAAGGCAGATTTTGGTATGGCAGGTATGACTGTTACAGAAGATCGTCTTAAGAACATTGATTTCACTGCTTCATACACAACAGCAACTCAGGTTATTATTGTTCGTAAAAAATAATTCTTAAGGAGAGTCCTCGTGACTTTTAAAGAAAAACTTATACAGAACTTTATAGAGGAAGAGCGTTATAAAATGATTTTCAAGGGTCTTGGGACCACACTTCTTATAACGCTTTTCGCTGTGTTATTGGGTATCCTTTTGGGATTCCTGGTAGCAACGATCCGTTCCACTTATTCTAAGACCGGAAAGCTCTTCATCCTTGACAGAATCTGCTGGATCTATATCACAGTCATAAGAGGCACGCCCATGATTGTGCAGCTTCTTATTATGTACTATGTAATATTTGCCAGCTACAATTCTAAGGTTGTGGTGGCCATATTGGCTTTCGGAATCAACTCCGGAGCCTACGTGGCGGAGATAGTGCGAAGCGGAATCATGTCCATTGATGCAGGGCAGTTTGAGGCGGGGAGAAGCCTTGGTTTTTCCTATGCTTCCACAATGATATATATCATTATGCCCCAGGCCTTCAAGAACATACTTCCCGCTCTTGCAAATGAGTTCATCGTTCTCTTAAAGGAGACATCGGTCTGCGGATACATCGGTCTCATGGATCTGACCCGTGCAGGTGATATCATAAGAAGCCGTACATATGAAGCTTTCTTACCTCTTGTTGCCGTAGCAATCATTTATCTTGTTATGGTAGCCGGTCTTTCCTACCTGGTAAGTTTATGGGAAAGGAGGCTGAGAGCAAGTGAGCGATAGTAAGATTCTTTTTGAAATTAAGGATTTATGCAAAAGCTTTGGCAAGCTGGATGTATTAAATAACATTTCCACTGAGATTAAGGAAGGAGAAGTTGTGGTTATTGTGGGACCTTCAGGTTCCGGCAAATCCACCTTCCTAAGATCATTAAATCTTTTGGAGACACCTACATCCGGAACCATTGAATTTGAAGGAACCCCCATAACAGATAAGAAGGTTAATATTGATGAGTACCGTCAGAAGATAGGAATGGTGTTCCAGCACTTTAACCTCTTCCCCCACATGACCATCCTTAAGAACATGACAATCGGTCCCGTGAAGCTTCTTAAGATGGATGAGGAGGATGCAAAGAAGGAAGCTATGGCACTGCTTGAACGTATTGGCCTTGAGGATAAAGCTAATGCTTATCCAAGCCAGCTGTCAGGCGGCCAGAAGCAAAGAGTTGCAATTGTAAGAGCCCTTTGCATGCATCCTGAGGTAATGCTTTTTGATGAGCCCACTTCAGCCCTTGACCCTGAAATGGTAGGGGAAGTTCTTGAGGTTATGAGGGAGCTTGCCAAGGATGGAATGACAATGGTGATTGTCACCCACGAAATGGGCTTCGCAAGAGAGGTCGCTACAAGGGTTCTCTTCATTGATGAAGGTCAGATTAAAGAGGAGAATACTCCTGATTTGTTCTTCGGAAAGCCCGAAAACGAAAGACTAAAGGAATTCTTATCAAAGGTTTTATAGTGTACAAATGCCCGCATACCGCATGGTAGGCGGGTTTTTTGATGCCATGAAATAAAGTTTTCCATTAAGATGTCTTAATCCGGAATTAAGAAATACTTAAGATGACAAGGCTTAAATGCTGTATTACAATCAAGATGTTGAAACATTAAGAATAATTATTCGCATATTTTGTAGTTAATGAAATTGTTATTAATTCCTGATTTGGGAGGAGAAAAAAAGATTATGAAAAAGCAGAAGTTTTTTGCGAAAGCTTTGGCAATGGTTCTTTCATCTGCCATGATTCTTTCTCTTGCAGCCTGTGGAGGCAAAGACGGAAAGGATGGAGAGAACAAGCCCGGAGCAACAACAGAGGCGGAGCAGTACGGTGGCAAAGAGTTTGTTTACGCTGCTTCATTTATGGATGTGGATTACACAGGATATCTTGATTATGGACATATTAAAGACAATATGTTCTATTTCCTGGGAGGCAGTTACAATGAGGCATCTCAGACATATGCACAGACTCTTTATAAGATGGACCTTA
This sequence comes from uncultured Lachnospiraceae bacterium, assembly GCA_947167445.1. GTDB lineage: Bacteria > Bacillota > Clostridia > Lachnospirales > Lachnospiraceae > G11. Next base: position 87,874 of record CAMVID010000009.1, on the reverse strand, counting down.
CAGCGGGAAAGATCGTTCCTGAAGAAGCAGGCTTTAAGCAGTCAATGGGAATGAATGATGAAGAGACATGGTTTGCCAATGACTTTGCTGTTTTAAGTGACGGCAGCACAGTCCTTCTCGAGAGGGGCAACAGCAGGAGCGGTGACGATCTGGGAAGCCGGCTGGTATTCATTGACGCACAAGGAAACGAAACAAACCAAAAGGATATTACGGAAGAAACAAAGGTTGAGGGGGCTGAGTACTCATATCTCAGCAATGTGCTTTCAACCAAGGATGATGAGATTGTTTTCACTGACGGAGAGAACAAGATCTGGAAGTACGACAAGGAAGGCGATCTTATAGCTGCAGTTGATGTCAGTGGGATTCAGTGGGTTGAGAACATGAACCTTGTTTCTGACGGAACCGTAGTTATATCAGGCTGGGGAGAGAACGGCCAGGAAACATATAAGGTTGACTTTGATGCCAAAAAAACGGATAAGTGGCTTGATATTACAGGTGATGCCGAGGGCCTTGATGTGCAGGAAATCCTGGTTGGAAGGAATGACCAGACCTACGTAAGAACCGCAGACGCCTTGTTTGAATTAAACCCTGAAACCGGTGCCACCACGGAAATTCTTAAGTGGCTTGACTCAGATATCGCTTCCTGGGATATCAGAAGAGTTTTCTGTGCTGAGGAGGACGAATTTGGCGTAATCATGGGTGACGGTTATGAGGAGGACGCTCAGTATGAGGTTGGCATCTTAAGAAAGACAGCAGTAGCCGATATGCCTGTAAAAGAGATTATTACTCTTGGAACCTTCAGCTATTCCGGCGGAGGAACCGATTCTCAGAGAGCGATTGTCAATTTCAACCGTAAATCTGACAAGTACAGAGTTGAGGTTATTCCTTATATGGTAGAGGAAGGCGAGGATGCATGGGAGAAGGCAGTTGAGGCCTTCAATAATGACCTCCTTGCGGGAACAGGTCCGGACGTTGTTGAGGCAAGTAACTTAAATACAGAGAGACTTACATCGAAGGGACTCCTTGTGGACCTTGGTGAGTATCTTGATAAAGACCCCGATATCAGCAGAGATGATTATTTCAAATCTGTTCTCGAAACAAATACATCAAAAGAGGGAACTCTCTACTGTATTCCCAGCGCATTTACTGTGCTTACCCTTGCAGGCTGGAAGGAAGATGTGGGTGATAAGCAGGGGTGGACCGTAGATGAAGCAAAGGCTGTCTTTGAAAAGAACAAGGGCAAGGATTACATGTATATGACCGACAGACAGAGTGCCCTTGCAATGCTTCTCTACACCAACTATGATCAGTTCATTAACTGGCAGGAGGGCACATGTAATTTCAACAATGACGATTTTACCAATCTTCTTGAGATTGCAAACATGTTCCCGAAGGAAAATTCCGGTAATGACGAATATGACCCTGCAAGTGGAATAATTGATCATACAGGGCTTCTCTATGAGGCATACATGTCATCCATGAACGATTACCTTCTTACAAAGGCAATCTTCGGTGATGCAAGTAAATTTACCCTTATCGGGTTCCCCGGAAACGACGGTAATGGAGCGAGAATTTCCACAAACGGCGGGTATGCTATTAATACAGCCGCAAAGAATAAAGACGCTTGCTGGGAGTTCGTTAAGAGCTTTATTTCCCCTGACTCATATAAGGCTTCAAACAACTGGCAGATTCCAAGCCTTAAGTCTGCATTCGATGCACAGCTTGAGAAGTCAATGGAACCCGAGACATATGTCGATGAGAACGGTGAAGAGCAGCAGGTAGCTTCCATCAGTTACGGTATGGGAAATCGCACATTTGAGATTTTCCCTCCTACACAGGAAGATGTTGATGCGTTCCTGGATCTTATTGAAAATGCAAGAGGAAGTATCAACTACGATCAGTTTATCTATGGTATAATCGAGGAGGAAGCCGGCGCTTTCTTCGACGGAGGCAAAACGGCACAGGATGCGGCGGCAGTAATTCAGAGCCGTATACAGACTTACTTAGATGAGAACAACTAAAGATTTAACGGGAAAAGCAACAAAGTTCACAAAGAAAAGCAAAAGGAGTTCGAGGTGGTTTCTCACCCCGAGCTTCCTTGGCGTTTTTCTGTTTTTTGTGCTTCCTTTCTTCGTGGTTATTTACTATTCGATGGTTAATAACCCCATAGCTCATGAATTTGTATTCCTTGACAACTTTGCCAAGGTTGCAAGGAACGGAGCCTTTCAGAGAGCAGTCAGGAATACTGCGGTTTTCTCCGCCATATCGGTTCCGCTGGCGGTGGTGCTATCACTTCTTCTTGCAGTAGTTCTTAATCAGAGACTGCCTTTTCACTCCCAGTTCAGAACTGCTTTTCTAAGCCCCATGATGGTACCTGTTGCATCGATCGTACTTATCTGGCAGGTGCTTTTCCATTACAACGGTGCGGTAAATGACCTGATTGTAAACATGGGTGGAGACAAGATAGACTGGCTGAAATCAGACAAGGCAATTTTTGTTATAGTTATTCTCTTTCTGTGGAAGAATCTGGGCTACAACATGATCATGTTTATGGCGGCCTTAGGAAACCTCCCCACAGACTTAATAGAGGTAGCGGAACTTGAATCAGCCAACAGATGGCAGATTTTTGTGCATATCAAATTAAGATACATGTCATCTACAATTCTTTTTGTAACCATCATGTCTCTTATAAGCAGTTTCAAAGTATTTAGGGAGGTATACCTTTTAACTGAGGACCACCCGGTTGAAAACATTTATTTATTACAGCATTTTATGAACAATATGTTTGGTAATCTTGATTACCAGAAGCTTTCATCGGCAGCGATTTATATGTCCCTGGCTATGATTGTAATCATTGGAGTGCTTTTCGCAATCGAGAATCACTTCGGAAAGGACGTGGAAGAATGAATACTCCTTCTAAGTACGATCCTTTAAAAGCCAGAAAGAAAAGAAAGAAAATAATACATGGAATAAACATCAGCATCTGTGTTATTATTGCGGCAATGTTTGCCATCATGTTTCTGACACCCATTATTCTTACCGTCACCAATTCCTTTATGAGTGCCAGTGAGATATCTTCAAACTATGGCTCTGTATTTGCCAGAAGTGAGAAGGGCGGAAGGGTGTTTATATCCGAAAAAGTTAACCTTAAATTTATCCCTGACATGGTCAGCGGAAGCCAGTATCTGACGGTTCTGTTTAAGAGTCCCGATTACCTTTTCAAGTTTTGGAATTCGGTCATTCTGGTTGTTCCGATTGTGGGATTCCAGCTGTTTGTTGCATTATTAGCGGCCTACGGTTTTACCAGATACAGGGGAAGGATAAGGGAGATAATATTCTTCGGTTACATTATCCTTACTTTGATGCCTTACCAGGTTACTCTTGTACCGAACTTTCTGGTGTCCAACTGGTTAGGAATAATCGATACCAGGTGGGCCATCTGGCTCCCGGGTATATTCTCACCCTTTGCGGTGTATTTACTTACGAAAAACATGAGAAAAATCCCCTCCTCCTTCATTGAAGCAGCCAAGATTGACGGAGCGGGAGAGTGGCAGATTTTCAGTAAAATCTGCGCACCTCTTTGCAAGGGAGCTCTTTGCTCCGTGGCAATTCTCATTTTTATAGACTATTGGAATATGGTTGAACAACCGATTATTCTTCTTAGCGATGAAGCCATGCATCCCTTGTCGGTGTTCCTTTCGAAGATTAACTCGGGAGAGATAGGACTGGCCTTTGCGGTGGCAACAATTTACATGATACCAAGTTTATTGATTTTCCTTTATGGAGAGGATTACCTGGTAGAAGGTATTACATTCCAGAGTGGTATTAAGGGGTAGAGAGGTAATTAAGAAATGTCTGAGAAATCAAAAAACAAGAGAGAATGGGTCAAAACAGCTGCAATCATTTTCCTTTCGGTAATGCTTGTGCTCACCTTCTTCTCACAAACCATTATGAATTATTCATTGCCCATTGTTACTGCCCAGTACATTAACAGTGGACAGATTTCGGCGAAGGTAAGAGGAAGCGGAAAGATTGAATCCGCTGATTTATATAACGTACAGATTCCTGAAACCAGAGATATTCAGAGCATCGAAGTCAAGAAGGGTGACAAGGTTGAAAAGGACCAGGTAATGATTCACCTTAAGGACAAAGAGAGTGATGAGTTAAAGACAGCCAAGGAAGAACTTGAGAAACTTCAGGTGGATTATAAGAAGGCGCTTCTTGACGGCGGCATCTCCGATTTCGTTTACTATGATGCGGTTGCGGGAAGAGAAGACTCAACGGATGGTTATAGAGCAAAGATTAAGGCGGGCAACGACAAGGTAAAATCTTTGGAAGCTCAGCTCGAAGCATTGAACCAGCAGAAACGAAATGGTTCATATGATTTGGAGGTTCTTAAAGTTAAGATTGAAAGCGCCAGCGCAGCTATGAGTTCTGCTTCAGCGAAAAAAGATGCGGCCAAGCAAACCATGGCTGATGCCAAGGATCAGGCGCCTTCTGGAAACTATGGTTCTAAGGCGGATGCTGATGCAGCGGTTACTTATTACGAGGCACAGCTTACCAGTAAGGAAGCAGCCAGAAATGCAGCGGCAAGTACACTTGCAGATACCACAGCTTACCTTGACGATATAGAAAAGGCTCTTCAAAAGAGGAGAGAAACTTCAGACAATACGGTATTTAGCAATTGGTTAAGTACGGAGATGCCGAACAGAACAGCCATCACAGGCTCGTCATCTGAAGCTGACATAGAAAATCTTAAATCGACAGTGCAGGGACATCCCGCATCGGATGTTAGTGGTACTGATGCAACAGGCTATTACGCTGATGAGATTGCTAGTGCAGCAGCTGATGCAGCATACAATGATACTTTAAAATTGTTGGCTGATGCCAGAAGTGCATCAGCAAGCTTTGCAAATGCGTCAGCTTCCCAGAACACATATAATAATGCTCAGTCAGCATATAATAGCGCAGTATCAGAATATGACAAAGCGAAGGCTGAGTACGACAATCTTATTGCAATTCAGGCTAATGCTGGATTAACAGGTGCTGATTTAGATAATAAAATTGCACAGATAGAAGCTGAGATTAAGAAAGCTCAGGCAGACCTTGATCAGCTCTTAAAGGACATTCCCGGTGAGATTGAGTTAAACAGCACCGCAAGAGTTTTAAAGGAGAAGCAGGAAGAACTTCAGAAGCTTCTTGATAATGCAATCGGCGCAACAATCGACGCACCCATTGCAGGTACCATCGTTGATGTAAATGTTGTATCAGGCGGCAAGGCTGAGGCCAATGCAACAGTTGTTACAATTCAGCCTGAGAACAAGGGCTTTACACTTAGCGTTCCCGTTACTGCGGAGCAGGCTAAGAAAGTAAGTGTAGGTTCCATTGCCGAAGTACAGAACTCCTGGTATTACAACGATATTACCGTAGAACTTAAGAAGATTCAGAATGACCCTGCAAACCCCGGAAAGAGCAAACTTTTGGTGTTTGATGTAAGCGGTGATGTTTCAGCAGGTCAGGAATTAAGTATTTCTGTAGGTTCAAAGTCTCAGGGCTATGACATGATCGTTCCTAACAGTGCCATCAGATCCGATAATAACGGTAAGTTCATCCTTATTGTTGAGTCTAAGAGTTCACCTATCGGAAACAGATATTATGCAAGCAGAGTAGATATAGAGGTTTTGGCAGAGGATGATACCTCTACAGCAATTTCTGCGCCCATCGACAGCTGGCAGTATGTAATTACTGCAGCAAACAAGCCGGTGGAGGCAGGCAAACAGGTAAGACTGCAAGACTAGTCGGGAAGGGATTACCTTGAAAAGTATTATTAGAAGAATTGGCTTAAAGAGGCTTATTATCGCCGGGACTGCCGTTTTGGCCCTGGTGATAGCCTTTATCATAAAGGGAATCTGTTCTTCAAAGATCAATTCTTTAGATGAGCAGATGGCGTGGAAGCGCTGGGGCAACATTTCAGAATGCACTCAGGCAACTATTTTCTTCGACAGTACTTATGGATTCACCTACTACAACGTTCGTGAATTTGAAAATACTATTGAGAAGAAGTTGACAGAGGCATCTGTTGTCAGCGAGTCCGAAAATGCAAATGCAAGACAGTGGATTGACGCATACAGCGTAAGAGGAGAGCTTGATTACGTAGGTGAGGCAGGCAAGGCCAACGCCAGGACCTACGGAGTGGGCGGAGATTTTTTCCAGTTTCATCCTCTTAAACTTGTAAACGGCAGTTATTTCTCAAGCGAAAGCCTGATGCAGGACTACATCCTTCTTGACAGGGATTTGGCATGGCAGTTATTTGGTTCTGATGATATTACAGGCAGGCAGGTTTGGGTTAATGATATTCCGTTAATGGTTACGGGCGTTTATGATCGCCCTGACAATAAGTTGAATAACGCTGCGGGAAATAACGTACCTACCGCGTATATTTCTTACAGTATGTTTAATACCCTGACAGGTGGCGAAGAAGCTACCGAGAAGGGCGTTGACAGTTATGAGATTATCCTTCCCAATGTGGTTGACGGTTTCGGATACAAGATGCTTACCGACAACTTTAAGGGAACGGAAAACAAGTACTTCATGATTGAGAATGCCGCAAGATTTAAGTTCTTAAGCCTCTTAAAGGTTATCGGAGGCTTCGGAAAGCGTTCCATGAGCATGAATGGCATTATTTTTCCTTATTGGGAAAATGTGGCAAGAGGGTATGAGGATATTTTGGCTTTGTTCCTCTTGATAAGACTTGTTTTATATCTGTATGCGGCAGTTGTAGCCATTGTTTTCCTTGTTATGTGGCTTAGAAGCCTTCCTTGGGATAAGTACAAGCAGAGGCTTTCAGATAAGATAGAGGAACTCAGATACAAAGATCGTAAAGATATCAAAAAGTGGTTTCAGAAATTAGGTAGGAGAGACGAGGAATTATGAAAAAAAGAATAGTCAGTTTAATCGTAGCAACTGTAATGGTTTTGGGAACCCTTGCATTGGCCGGATGCGGTAAGGGCGGACTCGGAGGCGGCAAGACCGTAGCTTCCAAACTTGACAAGGACCATGTATTTAAACTTGAAGAGTTTGATATTGATTTCGGAAACGGATATGTTAACGCCATGAGCGCCAACGGAGATGAGGTGTTTTTCCAGACCCACTCCTGGAGCGAAGAGACAGGCAACGAAATCAATAAGATTGTTACCTATAACATTAAGACCAAAGAGGTTACAGAGGCTGAAATCCTTACAGGATTCGAGGATGAGATATCAAAGTCCACAGACGGTGGCGATATGCATATCTTCAATGAAGAAGGCGAAGCAGTGGCTGTAACAGAAGATGCCACAGAAGATGTCACTGAAGGTGATAATGAGGCTGAGGCTGAGGAGAAGGTCTCGGCCGAAGGAGCAGCTGCAACTGAAGTATTCCCTGTAGAAGAGGATGTCGAATATGGCGATGCTGAGGGTGAGTATACCTATGCAAGCATCGGCACAGGAAGCTTTGACAAGGATGGAAACCTCTACGCAGCAGTAACCTATAACCATGAAATCTATGGTGACGAGTACGTAAGCGAGAACAAAACATATATTTATTGCTGGGACAGAAGCGGAACACAAAAGTGGAATGCCTGCACCTATGATTCCACCAAGGACGGAGATGCGGATTACTACTATAACAGTGGAGTGAATTTGACAGATGACGGTAAGATTGTCATCGGTGAAGATCAGAAAATTGTGACTTTCAGCGCTGAGGACGGTTCTCCCTTAAAGGAAGTTGACCTTTCAGAATATCAGGACTACAGCATTATTTATGGAAGATCAAAACCTTATATCCTTGTTTGGAACGAGGATTATACCAAGCAGAGCTGCTATGAGATAGATATTAACGCAGGAAAAGTCGGCAATGAGGTTACTCTTCCGGAGTCTTTCTACAGATACAGCACATTACCGGGAGGTCAGAACTATGACCTGCTTCTCACATTTAACCAGACTGAACTTTACACCTATAACTTTGGTGATGCTGAGCCTGTAGAACTTCTTGACCTGGTTGACTCTGACGTTGCCTGTGGCGGATTCAACACTGCAGTCCTTATTGATGACAAGACTGTTATTGCCGCTTACAGCGACCTTGAAAACTGGGAGCCCAGAGCAGGTGTGCTTACAAAGGTAGATCCTGCTGATGTGGTTGAGAAGGCAGCAATCGTTATCGGTGGAATCTATATTGATAACAACGTTAAGAAACGTGCAATTGAATTTAACAAAACCAGCGACAAGTACAGAATTCAGTTTAAGGATTACTCACAGTTTGCTACAGCAGACGACTTTGAGATAGTTTATACAAAGCTTAACAACGATATTGTTTCCGGAAACATGCCGGATATTGTAGTGGTTAACCCCAGTGTTCCATTTGACAGTTATATAAACAAGGGACTTATAGAGAACCTTGATACATATATGGAGAATGATCCTGATTTTAACAAGGATGATTATCTCATGAATATCTTCGAGGCTTTCGGAGAAGAGGGTAAGATTTACTGTGTTGTACCCAACTTCTCTATTCAGACCCTTGCAGGTAAGACAAAGGATCTGGGAACCGAGCCCGGCTGGACAATGGAACAGTTTGTAAAATATGCCGAGTCCCTTCCCGAAGACTGCGCACTTATAAACGGAGAGACACAGTCATCATTCCTTTACAATATCCTCTATTCCGCAATCGGAAACTATGTGGATTTCAAGAATGGAACCTGCAACTTCGATGATGGGGATTTTGCAAATCTCCTTGAGATGACAACAAAGTATTTCCCCAAGGAAATCAACTACGACGATGATGACTACTGGATGACAATGGAGAATGCATTCAGAGAGAACAAAGCTGCTTTGACCAATATGTATCTTTCTGATTTCAGAAGCTTTGCAAGGATAGAACAGGGTCAGTTCGGTGAGCCTATTACCCTTATCGGATATCCTGTTAAGGAGGGTAACGGTGCCGTAATCAACGCCTATGAGAGATATGCCATCAGTTCCACCTCGGCTGCAAAGGAAGGATGTTGGGAATACCTTAAGTACTTCCTTTCAGATGAATATCAAGAATCCACTTCCATGAACTTCCCTGTAAAGATTTCTGCCCTTGAGAAGATGGGTAAGGAATCGACCGAGAGACCTTACTGGGAGAACGAGGATGGTAGCAAGGAATACTATGATGATTCCTACTACATTAACGATCAGGATATTAAAATTGAGCCCCTTTCTCAGGAAAAAGTTAACGAATTAATTGAATTCTTCAAAAATTGCACCTTGACTAATGCATATGATGACGCTATCGTGAAAATTATCACGGAAGAAACTGAGGCATTCTATGCAGGACAGAAGAGTGCCGCTGATGTTTGCGAGGTTATCCAGAGCCGCGCAAGCATGTATCTTTCCGAGAATAATTAGTTTTACACGGAGGTCTTGTATTTGTAATGAGCCTGGAATTAAGAAAGTATTATCCACCCGATTTTAGCGACCCTTGTTTTGATTCATCAAAGGATGCTAAATTGACACCCGCTCCCAAGGATGGAGTTGCACCCATGAACTACCATGCACTCAGTATTTTCCCTGAGTACTTTAAGGTTAATGGTGAGTGGCTTCTTGCCAAAGAAAGCAGAATGGACTGCGTTGCAGTTTATGAGAAGGGTGAGATTCTTGTTAAGGAGTTCAGGAATCTTAAAGAGGGTGAACTTGTTGTAGAAGGAAGAACTGAGGACGGAAGCGAAGGCATCTATGTGCACTCAACCGGATTCAGAGAGACCAAATCAGAGTCTGATGTATTTGCCTTCAGACAGAACAGATCAAGAGAGACTGCATTCTCAATTGATTATGATGAACTTTATGACATCCTAAACTACGACAGAGAGCACGGTAAGATTGTCTGGGTTATGGGACCTGCATTTGCTTTTGACCATGATGCCAGAAATGCTTTCTCAAAGCTTATTGAGGCCGGCTACGTAGATGCGGTTCTTGCAGGAAATGCTCTTGCAACCCACGATCTTGAGGGCGCTTATATGAAGACTGCACTGGGACAGGATATCTACACCCAGAAGAGTCAGCCCATGGGCCATTACAATCATTTGGATACATTAAACAGGGTAAGATACTATGGAAGTATCCCCGAGTTTATTAAACAGGAAAAAATAGATAACGGAATTATCTACAACCTTGAAAAGAAGAATGTGCCTTACGTTCTGGCAGGCTCTATCAGAGATGACGGACCTCTTCCTCCTGTGTTTGGAAATGTTTATACCGCGCAGGATAGAATGAGAGACCAGGTCAGAGATGCCACAACGGTTATTTGTATGGCTACAATGCTTCACACCATCGCAACGGGAAATATGACTCCTTCCTACAGAGTTCTTAAGGACGGAACAGTAAGACAGGTATATTTCTACTGCGTTGATATTTCAGAGTTTACTGTTAACAAGCTTTCTGACAGAGGAAGCCTCTCAGCAAAGGGTATTGTTACCAATGTTCAGGACTTCGTCTGCACAGTAAGCAAGGGCTTGGGTCTATAGCGAATGAGTAAATGTATTTTGATTTGCGCCGGTGATTTGACGGTGGGAAGTATTCCCATTTCTGAGGGAGACTATGTAATCGCAGTTGACGGAGGCTTAATGTACTGTGAAAGCCTTGGAGTTGAACCTGACTTGATTGTGGGTGATTTTGACTCAATTACAGAATCCTTTGAAGGGGCTCTTGCGGACCTGGAGAAGAACTTTCCCCGGAAGATTGTGAGGCTCAATCCGGAAAAGGATGACACCGACACCATGGCAGCCCTTAAGATAGGAATAGAGAAGGGTTTTGAGACCTTTTATATGTACGGCTGCGGCGGCGGAAGGCTGGAGCATACCATTGCAAATATTCAAAGTCTCATTTATTTAAAGGACAGAGACCTTAAGGGATACATCATGGAAGGCGAAGGCATGACCTTCGTTATGAGAGATGAATCCGTTTCCTTTAAGGAGACCATGGAGGGATATGTTTCTTTGTTTTCCCTGGATCCGAAGATTACCGGAGTTACGGAAAAAGGACTTAAGTACGGACTTGATAATGCAGAACTTACCTATGGTTTTCCCCTTGGTGTAAGCAACGAATTTACAGGGGTTAAATCAGATATTACAGTGGATTCCGGAACTGCTCTTGTGGTTGTAAATTGGGCCTAGGAATGATACAATAGACCTATATTTTTAATCGGGGGATTACAATAATGAGCTACGGAAACTACAGTTTTGACGCCAAGATTAAGGAGTCAATAAGGGGTTACCACCTCAAGGATTTGTACGATCTTTCTGTAATCGAGTTCATGATGCGTGATATCTACAACAGATATAACGTGGGTCTGTTTCTTACTGAGAGACATGGAGAATGTACTCTTAAAGTAGGGGACTGGGATATGGACTTTATAGATCCTGAGGAAGTTCCGGGTATAAGGGTTCGCTTCAGAAACCGTACCATGGCCCATCTTCACATGGACAGAGATGTGGAAGAGAGCATTCCTGCAATAAACAATCTGGTTACGCTGATGGAGAACTGGGGCGAGAAGAGTTTTCTTGCCAAGGAGCTTTCATCTTATAAGGGCGAGCTGGAGCACAGGCTAAGAGTTGAGAGTGTAAGGGAAGAGGACAGAGATAAACTGGATGTTCTTACAGGAACCTTCACCAAGGCTTATTTCGAATCCAGAATTAAAGTTATCGACAGAGCGGGAATTGCTCCCGTTGCAGTAGTTCAGGCTAATATTAATGATTGCAAGTTCTACTATGACCACTTCGGGGATGACGAAAGCGACAGACTGATTAAGATTGTTGCAGATTTCCTTCTTGAGGCAGCAAAGCCTGAATATGTAATCGGAAGATGCGATGGCGACGTTTTTAACATCGTTATTCCTATGCCTGAACCTTTGGAGGCTGAGCAGTATGTAACCACTGTTCGTAACCTGGCAGATAAATTTGAGGACAGCATTCTTACTCCTTCCATAGCATTTGGTGTTGCTTTCAAGGAGAACGTGGAGGAGACCATCAGCGAGAAGATCTCTGAAGCGGAATACGAAATGTTCATTAATAAATTAGATATGAAGAATGCTCCCGGCTACAGGGAGAAGTTGGAAAAGGGCCTTAAATAGGGCCCTTTTTCAGGAAGGAAATAGATGGAGAAATATGATTTCGGCCCGGATGACGGCCACTACAATGATTATGTCAAAAACTTAATGAGCTCCCCTGATGAACTTTGGGACATCCTGGATGAAAACAAAAATCTCACAGGGAAAACCCACAGAAGAGCCGACCCCATGCTGGATGGTGAGTACCATCAGGTGGTTACGGCTTTTGTCAGAAATAAAGAAGGAAAATATCTTATTACAAAGAGAGCGCCTGAGAAGGGCTTTGCGGGATACTGGGAGGTTACGGGAGGAAGTGTAACTGCCGGAGAAACATCCTACACCGGAGTGATAAGAGAGGTTCTTGAGGAAACGGGACTCGATGTTTCGAAGGACCCCTACAAATTCATAATGACCCACAAGGGAGATCATTATTTTTCTGATGTGTGGCTCTTTGAAAAGGATTTTAAACTAAGTGATGTGAGGTGCCAGCCCGGGGAAACCTGCGATGCATCAACAGCCACCGCAAGGGAGATTGTGGACATGGAAGCAAATGATAAATTTGTTCCTTTTTCCTTCATAAAAGAAGTGTTTGAAAAGATTGGAGAAGCCCTTTAATTGGGGCTTTTTTCAATTATAAAATTTCTATAAAATCGCACCCTAGAAGCAAATGGGAGAAAATAGGAGATATTTAAAGAAAACGAGAGCATATATTAGAATATATGGATGTAAATGCGGTTGCATTACAAGGGCTTAAAAACTAATATAAGATATGTTGATTGGCACTCACTTGGTTAGAGTGCTAATAATATGAAAAACAATATATGATATTCATATAAAGGAGGCAGTAATCATGAAGTTAGTACCACTTGGTGACAGAGTTGTATTAAAGCAGTTAGTTGCAGAGGAGACAACCAAATCAGGTATCGTTCTTCCCGGTCAGAACAAGGAGAAACCCCAGCAGGCAGAAGTTATAGCAGTAGGCCCCGGCGGTGTTGTTGACGGCAAGGAAGTTAAGATGGAAGTTAAAGCAGGCCAGAAGGTAATCTATTCCAAGTATGCAGGAACAGACGTTAAGGTTGACGAGGAAGAGTACATCATCGTTAAGCAGAGCGATATTTTGGCTATTTTAAAGTAATAGATTTGGAGGCGAATTAATAATGGCAAAAGAGATTAAATACGGTGCAGAAGCACGTAAAGCATTAGAGGCAGGCGTTGATAAGCTTGCGGATACAGTCAGAGTTACACTTGGACCCAAGGGAAGAAACGTAGTACTTGATAAGTCCTACGGCGCACCCCTTATCACAAACGATGGTGTTACCATCGCAAAGGAAATCGAGCTTGAAGATGCATTCGAGAACATGGGTGCTCAGCTTGTTAAGGAAGTTGCCACAAAGACAAACGATGTAGCAGGTGATGGTACAACAACAGCTACAGTTCTTGCACAGGCAATGGTTCACGAAGGAATGAAGAACCTTGCGGCAGGTGCCAACCCTATTATCTTAAGAAAGGGTATGAAGAAGGCTACAGACGCTGCAGTTAAGGCTATCGCAAAGATGAGCTCAAAGGTTAACGGCAAGGAGCACATCGCAAGAGTAGCTGCTATTTCCGCAGGTGATGAGGAAGTAGGTAAGCTCGTAGCAGACGCTATGGAGAAGGTTACAGGCGACGGCGTTATTACCATCGAAGAGAGCAAGACAATGCTTACAGAGCTTGACCTTGTAGAAGGTATGCAGTTCGACCGTGGATATATTTCAGCTTACATGGCTACAGATATGGATAAGATGGAAGCAGTTCTTGACGATCCTTACATCCTTATTACAGACAAGAAGATCTCCAACATTCAGGACATTCTTCCTCTTCTTGAGCAGATCGTGAAGATTGGCGGAAAGCTTCTTATTATCGCTGAGGACGTTGAAGGTGAGGCTCTTACAACTCTTATCATCAACAAACTCCGTGGTACATTCAATGTAGTTGCTGTTAAGGCTCCCGGATACGGCGACAGAAGAAAAGCAATGCTTGAGGATATCGCAATCCTTACAGGCGGACAGGTTATTTCATCTGACCTTGGTCTTGAGCTTGCTGATGCAACACTTGAGCAGCTTGGCCGTGCTAAATCCGTTAAGGTTCAGAAAGAGAACACAGTTATCGTCGACGGCGAAGGCGATAAGAAAGCTATCGCAGCAAGAATTAACCAGATCAAGAAGCAGATTGAGGAGACCACTTCTGATTTTGACAGAGAGAAACTTCAGGAGAGACTTGCAAAGCTCGCAGGTGGCGTAGCAGTTATCAGAGTTGGTGCAGCTACTGAGACCGAGATGAAGGAAGCTAAGCTTCGTCTTGAGGATGCTCTTGCAGCTACAAAGGCAGCCGCTGAGGAAGGTATCATCTGTGGTGGTGGAAGTGCTTACATCCACGCTGCAAAGGAAGTTGAGAAGGCAGTTGCAAACCTTGAAGGCGACGAGAAGACAGGTGCACAGATTGTTCTTAAGGCAATGGAGGCTCCTTTGTTCCACATCGCTACAAACGCAGGTCTTGAAGGCAGCGTAATCATCAACAAGGTTCGTGAGAGCAAGGTTGGTACAGGTTTCGATGCCCTTAAGGAAGAGTATGTTGACATGGTTAAGGAAGGTATCCTTGATCCCGCTAAGGTTACAAGAAGTGCCCTTCAGAACGCTACCAGCGTAGCAAGCACACTCCTTACAACCGAGAGCGTTGTTGCCAACATCAAAGAAGAAACACCCGCTATGCCTGCAGGTGCCGGCATGGGCGGAATGATGTAATTCCCAATTCCTTGTTGCTCTTGCATATAGGAAAATTGATTTTAAGGCGATTCCGGCATCGGAGTCGCCTTTTTTCGTAATTCCGATGCCATTTTTCCCTAAAATATAAGAATGGGGCATCGAAAATTAGGAATTAGAATATTTCGTTGCCTAAAAACTCCAAAATGGGACTAAGCTAGCATCGGAAATTAAAGGATTCTATATTCCGATGCCCGAAGTTGAAAATTGAGGTGGGTATGGGTAAAAGCAAAACGGAAATAATAACTGAATACTTGATAGAAACTTATAAGCCTGAAGCCATAATAACCTATGGGTCTTTCGGAGACGGAAGTTTTAATGAGAACAGCGACTTTGACGCCCTTGTAATAGCGGACCACGCCAAGTATCATGACGTTTCTGTGGTGGGCAACACGGTGCTTGATGTTTTCGTATATCCTGTGGAAACATTTGAGGAAGACTATGATCCGGAGGAGTTTATGCAGATTTTTGACGGAGAAATCGTGCTTGATAAAAACGGTATCGGCGAAGGCTTAAAGAAAAATATCAATGATTATATTGATAGCCTACCCTCAAAATCTGATGAAGAAATCAGGCAGGAACTGGATTGGTGCGAGAAAATGCTTGCAAGAACAGTTCGTGAAGATGAGGAGGGCTTTTTTCGTTGGCATTGGCTTTTGGTGGACAGCATTGAAATATACTGTGATATCAAGGGTATTCACTACTTTGGACCCAAGAAGACTTTGCGGAAGATGAAGAATGATGACCGGGGGGCTTTTGCAATCTATTCGAAGGCCTTAAAGGAATTAAACAAAGACAGCTTAAGGGAATGGGTAAGCTATTTGAATGATATAAAAAGGAAGGTATTGTGAATAAATACGAATACATAAAGGATGTTTCCGCCGGAATTGAAGTGGTGAGCATGGAAAATGTTAAGACTTCCTTCCCGCCTCACACGCATACCGGGCATTATGTTTTTGGCATAGTGACGGAGGGATGCATTGACATAAGGATTGGAGAGGAAGTCAGGCAATGTAAAGAAGGCGAATACTTTTCCATTTATCCGGATGTTTGTCATTCCATAAATCCGGTATCGCAAACCTATTCGCTTGTTACAACGTGTATTCCCGGGAAGAACGATATTTCCAGGGAGTTGGATATAATAAAGAATGCAATTATCGGTAACCCGGAAATGGAATTAAGCATTGCAGATATGTCCCAGAGGGTGAATATAAGCTCGTATCACCTGATAAGAAAGTTCTCGTCGGAGAACGGACTGACACCCCACAAGTTCCAGATGCAATGTCGAATCAGAAAGGCCCAGGAACTTCTGAGAGAAGGATACAGGGTAATTGAGGTGGCTCAGATGGTGGGATTTTGCGATCAGAGTCATATGGACAGGGTTTTTCGAAAGCAGTTAGGCATATCTCCCGAGGAGTATATAAAGTCCGCAATTTTATCCAAGGCGGACTAGGGGCATAGTTGATATGATCATTTCGTAGTCAGAAATCAAGTTTTTGAGAGAGGATCATATCATGAAAAAAGAAGTATTTGAAGCATTTAACAGTGGGAAATTTGAGATTCCCGGGAAGACAATCAGTTTTGATGATGTTCCCTGGTCAAAGCACCCCACATTCGAAGGTGTTGAGTTAAAGCATATTTTGAAAGGTGCAGAAACAGATGGAGCTTACAGCTATCATCTTGTTCGAATAGCTCCTAATTGCAGTATTCTGGATCATATCCATGATTCTCAGCTGGAAACACACGAAGTAATAGCAGGATTTGGAAAGTGTATAAATGACGGAGCTGAGATAAACTATGAACCCGGCGTTATTTCGGTAATGCCTTCGAAGGTTCATCATGAGGTTCATGCAGGAGAAGATGGACTCTTCCTGTTTGCAAAGTTTATGCCGGCGCTGTGCTAAAAATTGGCAAGAATCCGGGACAGGCCCACTTTGCACATTAGACGCCGGTATTATCGAATTGGGGTATGAAGCTTTCTTCGGCAGTATCACCTTCCTGGATATAGGCTTTGGTGATGCCGAGGTTTGCGGCGTAGTCAACGAGACTGTTGTATTCCGCCTCAGTGACCTTCCTGCTTATTTCGGGATGGCTCTTTGACAGAGATTCATTCGGCGTGAACTGGTTCATGAGGCTTAGGTAGATTTGATCTTTATATTTCTCATGAAGGTAGCGGACGATAAGCTTGGCCTGGATTAGCATATCCGGCATCAGAAGGTGGCGAACTATGACACCTTTCTTTAGGAGATGTTCCACACCCTGTGGCTCATCGCTAAATATGCATTCCGGCTGTTGGCGAACCATTTCTTCAATGGCGGATTTGGCGACATTAGGGTAGTGGGGCGCATTGCTGTATTTTATGGCATCTTCTTCCCTTATGTATTTGAAATCGGGAAGGTAGATGTCAATTAAGCCTTCAAGGGCTTTAAGGGTTTCAATATTTGTATATGACGAGGTATTAAGAAGGAAAGGTATCTTAATACCTCTTTTCTTTGCCGCCTCTATTGCGGAGATTATGGTTGGAATGAATATATCACCGGTGACAAGGTTAATATTGTTGGCCCCTTTATCCTCGAGTTCAAAGAAAATATCTGTAAGGCGGGCTTCGTCAATATACTTGCCTGTTTCTCCTCTGCTAATGGCCTTATTCTGGCAGAAAACACAGCCCATATTACATCCTGAGAAGAACACGGTTCCGGACCCTGATATACCGGAAATACAGGGTTCCTCCCACATGTGAAGGGCAGCCCTTGCCACATGAAGAACAGACTTCTCCCTGCAGTATCCCATGGTTTCATTTCTGTTGACCCCACAGTTTCTGGGGCACAGTGTACAGTTTTCGTATTGTTTTTTTATATCGCTCATATATCTATTATACCAAAATGTGCAATTTGGGACTGTCCCCAATCTGCACGGTGCAAAATGGGCCTGTCCCCAACCTGCACGGTGCAAAATGGGCCTGTCCCCATTTTGCACATTTTTATACATTTTTACCCTAAAGCCAGGAAAATGCTTTATAATTTTGGTAACTATATTAATTGAATTATTACAAGCAGACAAATATATTTTAAGTAGTTAGTCATGGCTAACTAAGAGCCGTGACAATTTATTTGGAGAGGAGATGTTACAAATGAGTACTGTTCTTACAGGTCTTTTAATCCCGTTTATTGGTACTTCAGCCGGAGCAGCCTGTGTTTTTTTTCTTAAAAAAGATTTAAAACTGAGCGTCCAGCGAGCCTTGACGGGTTTTGCTGCAGGTGTAATGGTTGCAGCTTCTATATGGAGTTTGATCGTTCCTGCCATTGAGCAGGAAGAGGCGAGAGGAAGATTTGCTTTTGTCCCTGCGTTCATCGGATTCTGGTGTGGTATTTTGTTCCTGCTTTTATTGGATTGCGTAATTCCCCACCTTCATGTGAGTGCTGAAAAAGCAGAGGGTCCCAAGAGCAAACTGGCAAGAATGACGATGCTTGTTCTTGCAGTTACACTTCATAACATTCCTGAGGGAATGGCAGTCGGTGTTGTGTACGCCGGGTTAATCAGCGGTTCTACCGTGGTAACAGCAGGCGGGGCTTTGGCTCTGGCCCTTGGTATAGCAATTCAGAATTTCCCTGAGGGAGCGATTATCTCAATGCCTTTGTTTGCAGAGGGTAAGAGCAAACCCAAATCATTCTGGCTGGGAGTTCTGTCCGGAGCAGTTGAACCCATATTCGGTGGTTTGACAGTTCTTGTGGCTTCACACGTGGTTCCTGCCATGCCGTACTTTTTATCCTTTGCGGCAGGTGCCATGCTCTATGTGGTAGTTGAAGAACTTATTCCTGAAATGTCTGAAGGAGAGCATTCCAATATAGGTGTTATATCCTTCGCTGTTGGTTTCAGTATCATGATGGCCCTTGATGTGGCTCTTGGATAGTTTCTGTTCGCACCTGTTGGTTGCTGTAAGCTGACTATTATAGGTGTTATAATTTTAGGTAATGTATAGAAAGGACTATCCTCTGATGAAAAACATTAAGTCAAATGGTTTTTTACGGGCACTCCTTTTTGATATATTGGGGTTACTCGTATCCGTGTTGATGATTTATGTGACTTCCCGTGCTGTTACGGGCATAAGTGCCGCTATGGCTTATGATGCCACAATGTCTGTCAAAAAGAATCTGCTATATGAGAATGTTAATAACATGATCATATATCTCGATAATGAGAAGGATGCATACGTTAAAGAGCATCCCGACGCATCAGAGGAAGAGATTGAATCTTCACTTCAGCAAATCGTTCGAAACAGAATATATACTGAAGAGCATTTAGACGGCGCTTATATGTGGATTCAAAAGGTCCTTAATTATAATGGCGGCGATAATTATGCCATTCGTTTAATTCACCCTAATCTGCCTGATACAGAAGGCTGTTACCTTTCTACAGAAGAAGTAAACCAGATGGGTATGAAAGCCTATGAAATTGAACTTGAGGGAATAAAGGCCAACGGTGAAATATATCAGAACTACGCATTCAAAAAACTGGAATCGGATGAAGTATCCGAGAAGGTAACATACGCCAAACTTTACAAGCCCTTTGACTGGATTATATGCATGGGCGTTAACCTTGATGATATCGAACACTACAGACTTCAGGCTCAGGCCCGAATTCATTCATATCAGACCATAATAATGTCGACGGTAATTTCCCTTTGGCTGATTCTTCTTTTCGTCATCTTCTTTATCTTTAGAAGAACTCAAATCGGAACATATGAAAAGAAGAACAAGGAGCTGGAGAGTAAGCTCAACGTTGATGTTCTTACGGGAGCAAGCTCAAGATCCTATGGGGAACGCCTCCTTACGAATGAGTTTAAAGAGTTCCAGTCAGGTAAGAGAGACACCCTTCTTTTAATGATGGATATTGATTACTATAAGCAGTTTAATGATAACTACGGTCATGAGGTGGGAGACAAGGTTCTGAAAGCCTTTGTTACCGCCATCCGTGAAAGCGTTCGAATTACTGATTCCGTAATAA
This sequence comes from uncultured Lachnospiraceae bacterium, assembly GCA_947167445.1. Classification (GTDB taxonomy): domain Bacteria; phylum Bacillota; class Clostridia; order Lachnospirales; family Lachnospiraceae; genus G11. The sequence goes on along the minus strand of CAMVID010000009.1, from coordinate 67,952 downwards.
GATGGGGTGGCGATGAATTCATAGTAGTACTTCAGAAAGTGTCGCCTGATATGATGCAGGCCATGGCGGACAAGATACTTGCTTCCGTCCGTTCCATCACTTTGGAGGAAATGCCTGCGAGCCAGAAAATTACTTCCTCTGTTGGAATGACATATTTTGACATAGCTGATACAGATTACAAGGATATAATTTCCAGAGCCGATGCAGCCCTTTATAAGGCTAAGGAAGCCGGCCGCAACAACTGGAAAACAGCATAAGGTGCAAAATGGGCCTGTCCCCAACCTGCACGGTGCAGAACGGGGACAGGCCCATTTTGCACCTTACCCTCTCCAAACAATATAGTTGCGAAAATAAATAGTTGACAAATACAACTAATATGAGTATGATGAATAAAAACAAATCAGAGAGGAGTTATTATGGATAAGGTTAAAATGTTTCGTGAGTACACGAGAGAACTGGAGCAGCATCTTGACAACATGAACCAGACGGATTGCTGCGAATGTGGTGTAAACAAGGGCCAATGCTTTATTCTGGTGGAGATAGGACGACACCCCGGAATATGCGTGAAGGATCTGGCACAGATTCTTAAACTCGACAAGAGCGGAATAAGCAGAGGCATAGAGGAACTGGTTCAGAAAGGGTATGTAACCAGAGAACCGTCAAAGGAAGACAGGAGATGTGTGGTTTTATCCTTGACGAAAGATGGACAGGACAGATTTGAGAAAATAGAGGCGGATATGAATATACAATTTGAAATCGTTTTTTCAGGCATTGACAAAGGTAAACAGGATCAGGTTCTTGAATCTTTGAAATTATACAATGAGGCATGCAGAAATGCCGAAAGCAAGAAAAATTGTTGCAAGGAGAGTAATTGTTGTGGTTAGAGAAATGTGTAAATGCGATTGGGAAAGGGTCGCAGAAATATATACTGAGGGGCTTGAGGAAGGAAAGTCAACCTTCAATACCAAATGCCCGAGTTATGAGGAGTGGGATGCAGGACATGTGAAAACCTGCCGCTTCGTCTATGAAGAGGATGGCAAGGTTGTGGGCTGGGTTGCAGTAATGCCCTCATCAAGCAGATGCGCTTACAGAGGATGTTTGGATAACAGCATATATATAGATTCCAAATACCGGGGCAAGGGTATCGGAACTGCGCTTCTTACGAAGCTTATTGAGGAAGCAAAGAAAGAAGGCTATTGGAGTATTCTTTGTACCGCTTTTTCCATCAATAAAGCGAGTATCGCCCTTCACAAGAAATGTGGATTCAGAGAAATAGGCCACAGAGAACGAATCGCCAAAGACCGATTCGGCGAATGGCAGAATACAACACTTTTGGAATACAGGGCTTGACAACCTTCGCACGATAATATAATATAAACGTGTTTATATAAACAAATTTATATTATATTGCGTGCGGAGGTTTTTTAATGGTATTAATTGTCAACACCACCAAAGATACCTCAATCAGTGAGGAAATCAGAAGAAATATAAGTGATAAAGGAATAGATGCAGAGATTATTGAAGCAGGGGAGATGCGAATCAGCCATTGCATCGGGTGCAATTTCTGCTGGCTTAAGACACCGGGGGAGTGCTCGGTGAAGGACGATTATGAGCAGATTCTGAAAAGAATAATCCATGCGAATCAGATGTGGGTTATTTCGGATACCGCTTTAGGGTTCATCGATCATAAGGGCAAGAACATTTTTGACCGAATCCTTCCCATCGCCACCATGTACCTGACCTTCAAAGGGGATCAGATGAGACATGTAAGGCGTTATAAAAACACGACCGACATCGGACTTATCTATAAGGGAGATGTGGAGAAGGACTTCCTCTTAAGATGGAATGAGAGGGCAGCACTTAATTTCCACAGCAAATCCTTGGGAGTTTTCAGCACAGATGAAATAAAGGAGGCGGCATCATGCATGTGTTAATAATCAACGGCTCACCCCGCGTCAAAAAATACAGTAATACAGACAAGATTCTTGCAAAGTTCACAGAAGGCTTAACCGAGGAGGGGGCCACATTTGAACAATACGAGGTTTCCGACAGAGGAAGCTGGGATGATATAAGAGATGCTTTTGGTAAAAACACCAATATTCTCATCGCCCTCCCTCTTTATGTGGAGTGCATTCCGGGGCTTCTTATGGAATTCCTTGAAACTCTCACTCCAAAGAATAAGGATACGAGCATTGCCTACATTCTTCAAAGCGGTTTCGCGGAGGGAGCTCAGCTAAGATGTGGTGAGGCATATCTTAAGATACTTACGGAAAAACTGGGATGTAATTATGCCGGTACACTTGTAAAAGGGGACAACTTTAGTATAAGATTTTTTAATGGAGAACAGAGAGATAAGGTCACGACTCCATATATGGAGATGGGGCGGATTTTTGCCAAGAAGGGTGATTTCGAGTCTGAGGAATGTAAGAAATTTACAGGCCCGGAGATTTTCCCCTTGGGAGTGAGAATCATGATTGGCCTTGTCTTCAAAACCTTTGCAAAGAAAAGCTTTAAACGAGTGGCTGCGGAGTGGGGATGCACCAAACCCCTTGACTACAGACCCTACAAATAAAGGAGTAAAATGGGAAGAAAAACGAAAATCACCAAGGAAATGATACTTGAAGCCGCATATGAGCTCCTTGATGAGTCCGGAATCGGAGCTGTGGCCATTAAGACAATAGCGGCAAAACTGGAATGCTCTACTCAGCCGATATCCTGGCATTTTGGCAGCATGACAGACCTGAAGAAGGAATTGTTTAACTATGCCGCCGGTAAGCTTTATGGCAACCTTCCTGACAAAATGAAGGGTAAGGAAGCTACGGAAGCTTTCTTCATAAGCGGAGTTCATTACCTTACAAATGTCTATGAACATCCCAATGTTTTCCGCTTTATAAACGTGGATAATACCATGGATACAATAGGCGAGGACATAAGGGGTGAAAACAGTTTTTTTGACTATCAGTTCGATGAAGAGGCAGTGGAGTTTTTCGAGCAGCAGTATGACGTTCCCAAAGACGCCATAGGGGAAGCTGTTCGCGACACGGTCATCTACACCCATGGCCTGGCAATGTTTGCCATGCTGGACGGCGCCAAGCTTTCCAGGGCGGACGCCTGCAAGCTTATGTTCAACATGGGCATGAAGCTCCTCGCCAATCTTGGCATAAAGCAGCGTGAAGACATCGACTACTACCTGAACATTTGACGGCAAAGGCTTAGGCCTTTGCCTTTTTTATACTTTCTTTATAAATTCTTTACGGATATGTAATTGAATGGCTCAACCCTCCAAGTTACACTAATTTAGAATTGAGAAAAAGTTATTTTCGGAGGAGAGAAATGAGTAACGAAGGAAAGAAAAATATATTTGCAAGATTCTTCGGAGCGATTTGGAGATGGATTAAACGTCACAAAGTTTTGACCGTGATTTTGGTTCTTCTGATTGCTCTGATTATTTATGTTGTAAATGTTGTAAACAAAGCAAAGGAACTTCTTAACAACAACAGTTTCGATTTCGCAACCGTTGAGACTAAGGACCTGACCAATTCTGTATCTGCAACAGGTAAAATCGTCGGCCTCGACAAAAAGAATGCCCAGGCAGGAATCACCGGAGTTGAGTTTACAGAGATAAATGTTGAAGTCGGCGACTATGTTGAAGCCGGTCAGGTAATCGCCATCCTTGATTCATCTGATATTCAGGAAAACATAGATATAGCGAAGAAACAGCTAAATGCTTCTGAAGCAAACAATTCCATCGGAGTTAACGGTGCCGCAAGAAATCTTAATAATGCGGAAGTTAACAGAGATAAGGATGCTGAGAAAGCGGATGTTAACATTGCAAGAGCGTGGGATGCATATGTGAATGCAGCCAATGCCGCTAAGGAAGCTACTGACAAATACAATAATGCGGTTAATGCAAGGAAGAGTGCGGAAGAGAAAAGGAATGCTCTTGCAGGAGTTGTAGGTAATATTACAAACGGCTCAGCAAATGTTGCACAAACAGACTTTGATAATACCAAAGAAAACTTAAAAACGTACCTTGAATCAATATCAATTAATTCAGGTGATCCTGGTTATGATGAGGTATTAAGCTACACCGCCAATAATTTTACAAATTGTAATATGAAGGCAACTCAATTTGATCCCAATGTCACGATAGATGAAAATGACCCAAACTATGGAACTCTTTTGCTTGAAGGCTACAGTGACTTTTGGCCATCTGCAGGAAGCCTTTCAACAGATAATATAAACGAAATAAACGGGCGCATCACAGAGCTTAAACGAATTGCAGTAGATTTTTCTCAGAATATAGCCAGTGCCAGCGCTAATCTTGGAACTGCAGATGCAGCCCTTGCCTCCGCTCAGTCCACTGAAGCAGCCCTTAAATCTGCCATGGATGCAGCTGACAGCACCGCTGATTCCCTTTGGAACTCCTACAACGACATGATTCGTGCAAAGGAAGACACTCGCCGTATGGACGACTCTACAGTTGCCACCGCAGCGGACTCCCTTAACACTACACGTAATACAGCAGCAGTCAGCAACCTCCCCTCCAAACAAAACATAGAGAGCCTTGAGGAGCAGCTTGATAAGTGTACAGTAACAGCTCCCATGTCGGGAACCGTAACAGCAGTTAATTTTAAGAAGGGTGATAAGTACGACGGAGTAACCCCCATAATTGTTGTGGAAGATGAAAGTGCTTACCAGGTTTCCGCTGAAATCGACGAGTACGATATCAGTAAGATTGAGATAGGCCAGGCAGTTCAGATTCGCACCAACGGTACAGGAGATCTGGAGCTTGAAGGAAAGGTTGTAAGTATTGCACCTCACGCCACCACACTGCCTGCATCTTTAGGCTCTGCAGCAGCATCATCTGCCAATGTTACATACAATATCCTTATAGATATTCTCACTCCCAACAATGACCTTAAAATGGATATGACGGCCAAAATCGTCATCATCACAGACAGCAAGAAGAATTGTAAATGTATCCCTATCGATGCCTTCCAGGAGGAAGAGGAGAGCGGACGTTTTTACGTAGAAATATATGATCCCACCGATCCCACCAAGATGTCCGTGACTGAGGACGGTAAGATTGAGTACGAGAAGCTTTACGTTGAAAAAGGCATGGAAAGCGACTACTACGCAGAGGTTATTTCAAACGAGTTGACCGAGGGTACCCAGGTCGTGATTCCTTCCGAATACGATAACAGCTTATATGACCTCACTATGGAATTTAATTAAAGGAAAGAACAATGGAAGAACGTAAAAAGATAATTGAGCTTTCCGGAATAGTGAAGAAATTCTTTATCGGTTCCCCCAACGAACTGACGGTTCTCAAAGGAATTGACCTTACGGTTTACGAGGGAGAATTCGTAGCAATAGTCGGAGCATCAGGTTCCGGAAAGTCAACACTTATGAATATAATTGGCTCCCTGGACAGGCCCACCGAAGGCGGGTATATCCTTGACGGAGTGAAAGTTACAGACTGCAGAGATTCAGAGCTGTCACGCATACGAAACGCCAAGATTGGATTCGTTTTTCAGACATATAATCTTATTGCAAAAACCAATGCTCTCATGAACGTGGAACTGCCTTTACTCTACGCAGGAGTCTCAGGTAAAAAGAGAAGCGAGAGAGCTGCGGAACTTCTGACCCTGGTGGGTATGGAAGACAGAATGAAGCATCTTCCCGAGGAGTTATCGGGTGGACAGAAACAGCGTGTGGCAATAGCCAGAGCAATGGCCAACGACCCGGCCATAGTCCTTGCAGACGAGCCCACCGGTGCCTTGGATTCAGCCACGGGCCGTCTGGTAATGGACATTTTCCACAGGCTTCACGACGAGCAGCACAAAACAATCGTCTTAATTACACACTCACCAGAACTGGCTGAGGAGTGCGAGAGAGTTATTACTCTTAAGGACGGAGAAATCACAGGCGACAGACCGGGGAGGGGCAAAGCATGTTAATTATGGAAAACATCAGGCTTGCTCTAATGAGTCTTAAAGCCAATAAAATGAGAGCCCTTCTTACAATGCTGGGTATCATTATCGGTATCAGCTCGGTAATCGGCATTATGACTGTAGGGGATTCCCTTACGGAAAAGGTAAACTCAAGTCTTGGGGGCATGGGTTTATCCACTCTTAGCGTAGGGCTTAACCTTAGGAAAGATGAGAACGGTAACTATCCGGAAAACTATCCGGAACCTCAGGACAAGGATTTTTACACGGTAGAGATGCTTGAACAATATCGGGAAACTTTCCCTGATATAGTTAAAGGCTTCGCAATCAATATCAATGCCGGTGCGGGTGAACTGTCAGCGGGTGGCAAACATACTGCCATTACGGTGGTTGGAGGAACCAAGGATTATCTGGAGACCAACCGTAAGAAGTACATTGCCGGGGAACTTTTTTCCATTCCCATGATGCAAAACGGCAGTCGGGTTATTATTATTTCCAATAAAGCCGCCAAGGAACTGTATGGAGATAACGTGGATTTGAACGCGGTTATCGGTAACGAGGTTCAGGCATCCCTGGATAACAAATTCTTCAATTACACAATTGTTGGAATCTATGAGCTTGACGAGTCGCCCTATGAGCAGCTTTTTGGATCGGGAAGAAGCAGCGATGCGTATATTCCCTATAAGACTGCAGCAAAGCTTACGCATACTACCTGTATTCAAAGCTTTGACGTCATTATAGATGCCACGGTAAACGGGGCTGATTTCGGACAGAAGACCCAGCAGTTTTTTGAAAGATATTATAAGCACAATCCCAACTTCACAGCTTATGCGTTCTCCATGGCTGCGGCAATGGATTCCATAAGCGGAATGATGAACAGTATCACAGCTGCTATCGCAGTTATCGCAGGTATTGCCCTTCTTGTAGGTGGTATCGGCGTTATGAATATCATGCTTGTTTCAATAACAGAAAGAACCAGAGAGATCGGCACCAGAAAGGCCCTCGGTGCCCCTAACTCTTCCATAAGGTTACAATTTGTTGTTGAAGCGGTAGTAATTTGCATTATAGGTGGAATTATAGGTGTAATTCTTGGTATACTGATGGGGAAGGTGGGCGCAAGCCTGATGAACACAGAATGCGTCATATCCGCCAAGAGTATTCTTTTGTCCCTGGGTTCATCCATGGGTATTGGTGTGTTCTTTGGATATTATCCCGCCAACAAGGCTGCAAAGATGGATCCCATCGAAGCCTTGAGATACGAGTAGGCGGCCGACACCAAGCAAACACCTTATTTTGAGGAGGGCCTATAATGATTTACAAACAGTATAAGAATATTAAACTTTCATGCCTTGGCATGGGAAACATGCGACTTCCCCAGATCGGGAAGCCCGGAAGCGGCGATAAGATTGATTATGTAAAGGCCCATGAAATCTTAGATAAAGCACTGGCTTCGGGAATCAACTATTACGATACCGCCCACGTTTATAACGGCGGTGATTCAGAAAGCTGCCTTGGTGAGTGGATTGCCAAGCAGGACAGAGACAGCTTCTATGTAGCCACCAAATTCAACATTGGCGCTTGCAAAGATTACAAGGGGATGTTTGAGGCTCAGCTTAAGAGGCTTCAAACGGAGAGGATTGATTTTTACCTGATTCACTGTATTCTTGACGGGAACATTGATGAGTATATCAACAGTGGTGCCATCGAATACTTTGAAGAGCAGAAGAGGAAGGGAAGAATTACATATCTGGGCTTCTCGAGCCACGCTTCACCGGCTACTTTAAAGAGATTTGCGGATCTGAGAGAATGGGATTTTGCCCAGATTCAGTTAAACTATTATGACTGGCTCTACGAGACCACCAAGGAGGAATATGAGATTCTTTATTCGAGGAATATTCCCATCGTGGTTATGGAGCCTGTAAGGGGCGGCAAACTGGCTGACCTTACTCCGGTGCCTGCGGGAATTCTTAAGAACGCTCATCCCGAGTGGACCAACGCTTCCTGGGCACTCAGATTCGTTAAGAGCCTGCCGGGAGTTCAGGTTATCCTTAGCGGCATGAGCACCATGGAGCAGCTGGAGAACAACCTTGAAACTTTCTCTGTGGAGAATGATTTTACAGAGGCTGACAAGGAGGTCCTTTTCAATGCCGGACGCGCTTTAAGGAATGATTTATATGTTCCTTGTACTGCATGCAGGTACTGCACGGACAACTGTCCTATGCAGATTAATATTCCTGAGTATTTGAAGTTTCTTAACGCTTATAAGATTGAAGGCAAGTGGGGACTTCAGGGGATTGAGAATGTGGATTCACAGGGTACGCCTTCAGACTGTATTGCCTGTGGCGCCTGCATGACTCATTGCCCTCAGGGAATTGAGATTCCGAAGTTCATGAGCGAACTGGCGGAAGTGATGTGATGAATTGTTGATACTGTGGACTAAAAAAGCCTCACTCGAACAAGTGAGGCTTGTTGTCTGCAAAAGCGAAGCGGTTTTCTTTAACCATCTTTTTGATCAGCTGTTTGCTGACGCCGGTTTGGGTGGAAATCTGGACTATGTTGGCTCCGGGATGTTTCTCAAGATATACGCGGACCTTGCCGTAATCATCATAGCAGATGTAATGGCATACATCGCAGGCATATTCCCCAAGGCCCTTGTATGTTACGGGTGCACCGCAGCTGGGGCAGTACTCGGGTTTATGCTCATCCCAGATTTCAAGTTTCTCTAATCCATCCATATCGATTCCTCCATCTAACTATATTATAGCACGTTTATGTGCAGAATGGGGACAGGCCCAAATTGCACCGTGCAGAATGGGGACAGGCCCAAATTGCACCGTGCAAAATGGGACAGTCCCCAATTGCACATAGAAGGGACATTGAATGAAAATCAAAACAATAATTGCATTTGCATTAGTAGGGTTGGCGGTGTTCCTTGGATTGTTTTTGCATTCAAGGGAGCAGTCGTATGATGTTTATCCTGACGAGAATACGCAGATAAGTCTTTATGGTGAAAGCCACGGGTATGGGCCTTACTATGAAATGGAGCTTAACCTGTGGAAGGAATACTATGACCAGGGGTGTCGTAACCTCTTTGTTGAGCTGCCTTATTATACCGCTGAGTTTTTGAACGAGTGGATGAAGGCGGATTCGGATGAAATCATCGATATTATCTGGGTGGACATTCAGGGAACCCAAAGCTGTAATGACTATGCTTATAAGTTCTATCATGATATAAAAGAGCAGTGTCCTGAGACAGTTTTCTATGGAACGGATGTGGGACATCAGCACTTCTCTACGGGACTGAGATTCAAAACGTATCTTGAGGAGAGAGGACTGGAGGACACTGAAAGATATGCCCTTACTCTTGAAAACATCATACAGGGAGAGGAGTATTATGCAGAGTATGCCCCCTCAGGAATTTCGCCCATAAGAGAGAATTACATGGTTGAGAATTTCATTGCCGCATACGATAGATGTGGCGGTGGTAAAATCATGGGAATTTACGGAAGCTATCACACCAATCTGTATGCGTCAGACAGAATGGGTGGAATGCTTAAGGACCGCTACGGAGATAAAATTAGTGGAGTGGCCCTTTCTTCACTTGCTTTTGAAAAGGTAAAACATGAGCCTTACGAGTTTGGGTTCTGCATAACGGGGCTTGTATTCCTCATTATGCTTTTCGTGCCGAACATAATATGGGGAAGAGGAAAACAGCCTAAGGGGTATGAGGAAGAATCAAAGAATGAGAATAAGATCCTTCTTATGTTTGAAAGATTGGGAGAGGTGTTGACCTCTGCGGCACTTCTGGTTTTCCCGTCACTTAATCCCAAGATGAAACTTTTACCCGGTGGCCTTTTCATGGAATGGGATGTTATCATTTGGATTATGGCTTTCGTGCTTATGATTTTCTACGAATGCTATTGGATTAAGTACTTCAGAAGTGAACGCACTCTTAAAGATATGTATGCAAGCTTTGCAGGATTTCCTGTAGCAGGGGCATCATTACCGGTTATTGCAGTATTGTTGCTTGGAATCTATTCGAGGAACCTTATTGTGATTGCCGCAGCTGTTATTCTTGGAATTGGGCATATCGGGATACATGTCAATCATGCCAGAAATATCTGATGGATTAATTGGACAGTGACCCAGACAGAGGTAATTCTCTGTTTGGGTCACATTGAGTTTAAAGAGGTGTGATTTCTTTGTGACCTAATGTGGTGTTCGAGCCTTTTTAGGCACAATTCCAATCATTTTCCTGCAGTTATGTGACGGGTAGGGACGGCATTCCCCAGCTGTCACTTTAGTTACCTTGTTCGTAAACTTCGATGTACCAGATGCCTGTCTGACCACGTACCATACGGTCGGCACCATTGAAGGTTTCAACAGTTCCGTCGGGGTGAGTGATTTTCACTGTTACGGTATCCAAGGGACAGTTGTTGGTTGGTGCGCTGGGTTCAACGAATACATGAACAAATTCGTTGGGGTCGGGAATGGTAATATAATCAGTGTATGTATCACCGGTTATGTCAGGTTCACCGCCCACCCAGTTATTTCCTTCGCAATAGACATAAGGGTAGACAACCTCTGCGGAAGAAATATCAAATTTTGAAGGGTCATCCCAGAAGGTAACGGTGGATGCATTCCAGGAAACTTCAATCTGAGTCTCGCCTGCCACATTACTCATGACATCGGCAGGGGCAGAAGAGTTGGATGATGTAAAACCAAGGACTGACTGGTCGCTGATCATAAGCCTTGTGTAGTAATCTTCCTCATAGATTACGCCAACATCGTCTAGAAGTTCTTCAACCATATGGGGATCAGATGTAAAATCATATATGTAATAGCCATCGGAGCTTTCAGTGAATGCAAAATCAAATCCGTTTCCTTCGTCATCACAATCAGTGAAACCCACAGCAGGTTTTAAGGTTGCCTCAAATACATCAGAAGCTGTCGAACCTTCAAGTTTTATTTCTTTTGCAAATCCAGTGCGAATATAATTTCTGTCATCCGGTGTCAGTTCATAGGGCTCGAAGAAATATTCAAGTTCGTTTGATTGATCTATGTCGGTGAGAGGAATACCGTTTAACTTTATGTCTGTCAGATGAATATAGTCTTCCTGTGGAAGTTCTATATTTGAATTTATAAGACTCTCAATAAAGAGCTGGCGGGCATTAACATCATTTGTATTGTTTCCCCATATTTGTGTTGAATCACCGGTTAATACAATGGGTGCAAAATAAATTAAATCTTCGGCAAAATGGAAAAAGGAATTGGGGGTTCCACTTGTAAATACTACAAGTTCTGAGTCATCAAAATTAAGCATGAATTCTCGACTTGAGGGATAGAGGCGAAAACCCCAATCATCATGGCTGTCGAAAACATAAGCTGGTGTTGCATCGTCGGTACTTATGACTGTAAAAGAATCCGCGTTAATCTTTTTAATTGCGTAAACTTCGTAATTACTCTTAGACTTTGTATACTTCTGAATGTCACTTAAGGATACAGTGGAGCCTATATCAAGGGTAATCTTTTCCTCGATATTATTAGTGGATTTTGAACCACCTTCGGAAGAGGTTCCGTTAGATGACGGCAGGGAATCTGTCTTAGTAGAAGTGGTGGTTTTGCCAAGACCACATCCAAACAGAAGTAAAGATAATAGAGCCAACAGAATTAGTAAGATTTTCTTTTTCATTTTTTCCCTCTTTCTTTAGAAATATTTACCATATTCAATGATAAACTTATAAAAAGCAAAATAGAAGGGTTTAATTAGCTTATTATTGTCTTTAATCGAATACAATTTTGTAAGGGGCGTTGGAGCAGTAGCTAACAAAAGCAGATAGAATAGTGATATAATTAATTACCGGTAGGATCAATATCCTGCCGGTAATTTTTTGAGAGGAAGGTTGCTATGGGTTACTTTTACAATCGTTTAAAAAGTTTGCCGGGGTACAATATTGATGATCGTCTGGGGAGAGTAGATACAGACGGCCGTGTTTATGTAGGCTCAAATGGAATTGCTGATTCAGAAAAATGCCTTGGAAGAGTGGATAAAGATGGCGTTGTTTATAAAGGCTTCGATACACTATCGTCTTCAGAAGAATATGTTGGACGAATAGATGAAAAGGGTAATATCTATCAGGGCTCTGAATCAGTGACCGCTTCAGAAGTCTTTGTTGGAATGGTGGACGCAAAAGGCTATGTTTATAAAGGGAACAACCCTAATTCTGCATTGGATAATCCTGTCGGAAAAGCAGATTCAGACAGCGAAAAATTTATTACAGGAGCTGCATGCCTGCTTTTGGCTTTGCCTTATATTTTAGAGAACGGGACTAATCCTGTTAACACTGATACACAGGTTGAGGGAGATAAGGAAAACGGGCTCAAAGATTCCGATAAAGATAAGGGTTCAATAAAAGACCTGGTATTTACCTTCGGAATAATATCAGCGGTGATAGCTGTTTTGATGATTGGAGTCGGCGCATATCTTCCCTATGATATTTTCTTTGGAAATGATTCTCTGGGATTTGCTGAGTACAAGCAGTTATTCTTGATAGTATATGGTTTGTCATCTGTGATAATTGTTTTGTCCTTGATTTCACAGATCCGTACCTGGAAAAGAAGATATGCTTTTATCTATATTTATGGTATTTCGGTTTTGATTCTTATGATTGGGGCCTTTAGAGAGGGACGTCCATTTATTGCGATACTGTCGGTTTTTCCTGCGTTTATGTTGTTCGCATTCCCTGCATTAATCCATTTCGTAATAACATGGATTGTGGGCTTGTTTATTAAACTGATTGGAAAGCGGGGAGGACAACCCGCAGCTCCTGAATCAGCCAACAAAACCTGGACGGTTATTTTCCACGTTGTCGGAGTGATTCTTTTAGTCGCTGCGGGAATTGTTGGATACCTGTTAGCGGAGGTATGATTTCTTTGTGACCTAATGTGGTGTTCGAGCTTCTTTAGGCACAATTTCAATCATTTTCCTGTATTTACGTGGCAATCAGGGAGGCCATCCGGGACAGACCCGGATGGCCACGTGCCACAAAAAGCAAAATAGAAGGGCTTAATTCGCTTATTATTGTCTTTAATCGAATACAATTGGGAGAGATAATAAAACTACCAAATGGAAAGACAATATGAGGAGGGATAAACCTATGTTGACATTTTTACTTTTATTTATTATTTTTTCCGCTATATATCTTACTGTTGGGATTGTTGGAATCGCTTTAAAATTGACTTTCGGTATTTTTAAGGCAGGATTCGGAATAGCGGTATTTATCGGAGCACTGGCGCTTAAATTACTATTCTTCGTTCCCCTTTGGTATGCAATAATTTGGGGCGTGATTATCTACTTAATTGTAAGGGGCGTCGGCGCAGTAGCTAACAAAAGCAGATAGAATAGTGATATAATTAATTACCGGTAGGATTAATGTCCTGCCGGTAATTTTTTGAGAGGAATTTATGCTTATGGGTTACATTTATATTGATTCAAATTATGTATCCGGATTTGCTTCGGGAGCGTGTGTAGGAAGAGTAGATGAGAAAGGCTATGTTTATTCATCTGAGAACTATCTGACAGGATTCGCCTCAGGAGCCTGCATAGGGTGGGGAGATAATGAAGGTTTTGTCTATCGTGGAGATCATGGATCAGATGGATTCGTTTCAGAAAACTGTGTGGCGAAGATTGATAATGAAGGATATGTATACAATGGATTCAACAGAATGTCCGGATTTGCTTCCGGAAAATGCATAGGAAAAATAGATTCGAACGGTTATGTATATACAGGAGACAATAGGATAGGTGGTTTTGCATCCGGCGCTTGCGTGGGAAAGGTTGATGCTGACAGTACGATGAACATAGCGGGCGCGGCGTTATTGACTTTGATTATTCCAAACATTAAACCTGCAACAGGTGAACTCAAAAGGGAAGAGCCGCAAACCCAAAAGAAACCAAATGTGATAAATGCGGTGGCCAAAGGAGCATCTGGTGCTGCGACAGCCACGGCTTCAGCTATTGGTACAGCCGGAGCAGCGGTTGCCGGAGCTGCCGAAGCAAGCGTTGGATCTGCAATGGTCGGGGTTTTAGGCGGAATAGGGGCTGTCATTCCGTTTGTATTCTATTTGATTTTGCTTGTTCTGCCCTTAGGTATGTTGGGGCTTGGGTTTTATCTGCCATATGATATGGTGTTTGGAAATGATTCGCTTGGGTTTGCGGAATATAGTGAATTGTTTTTGGCAGTATATGGAATATCTGCTGTGTTAATACTTGTGTCCGTTATTGCTCAGATTCGTACCGGTGAACCGAGAATGGCTTTTATATACATATATGCCTATTCTGTTTTACTTCTCATGGTGGGATGCTTCAGAGAAGGACACCCGATTGCAGCAATTGTATCAATTTTCCCGGCTCTGATTCTTTTTGTATTCCCCTCGTTGGTTCATTTTATAATTGTTTGGATTTTGAATCGCATTATCGGTGTTCTCAAAAAGAAGGGAAAAGGCCCCAAGGCTTCCGAAAAAGCCAACAAAACCTGGACGGCTATTTTCCACCTTGTCGGAGTGATTCTATTAGCCGCTGCGGGAATTATGGGATACCTATTAGCGGAGGTATGATTCGGAGGTCGGAGGTGCAGAATGGGGACAGGCCCAAATTGCACGTTTCATGTGCAATTTGGGCCTGTCCCCATTCTGCACCTACGACCACATCAAATACTACTTACTGGTCGGAACCCTGCTCGTATACGTCGAAGTACCAGATTCCGGTCTGGCCTCTTACAAGGTTGGTCTCGGGGGTAAGGGTTTCTTCCTTGCCGTCGGGATGGGTAATTATTGCGGTAACTGTATCGAGAGGGCAGTCATTAGTGGGGGCGGTGGGCTCAACGATGATACTTACGTAAGTATCAGGATCACCTACCTCAATGATTTCTGTGTGGATGGTTCCCTCATCGGATACGCTGGTGGTTCTTACTGAATCACCTTCAATGTATATCTGAGGTTCAACGATTCCGTCGCCTGCCTGATATTCATAGGGATCACCTGTATAATCAACAGTGGCGTTATCCCAGGAAATCACGATAAAGGTTCTGTTATCGGGAGCCTCTTCTTCAGAAGTCTCAGCAGTTTCTTCTGTGTCTTCAACAGCAGCTTCTACAACAGGTTCTGCTGTAGGCTCGGCAACTGTTGCTTCTTCCTGCTTTGCAGGAGCTTCTGTCTTAGTTTCGGTGGATGCATTTCCACATCCTAAAAGGGTTACGGCAAAAATCATTGCCATTGTAGCTAATATTTTCTTGTACATAATATTTCCTCCTCTTTAAATCCCCTTTAGACTATCATACCAAAGTCGCTATAAAAAGAAAGTATTTATTAAGAAGATTTTAAGTTTACGTAGTGTTATAATATTTGATGCTAAATATATCATCTACAGAGGTAGCAAAATCACATGTCAGTTGAAAACGGCGAATGGGTAATGCACGGGGTAAGTAAGAACGACCCGGAGTGCTTGCACACAGTTGAAGATTTAGAAAAATATATCGAAAAAGTGGGTTTCGTGCCCTTGTTTGGAAATGAGATAAAGGGTTTTTCCGTGGAGGAGAAAACCGAGGCCAAATACTGGTGGAGCGGCAACGAAACAAAGGACCCCTGGGAGTGGAGAAGGATAATATCTTCCAGAGGAAAGATTGCCTATGGCAAATTCTTTGATAAGAAGGCGGGCTTTATCTCCCTTGAGTGGCTTCCCTACTTTGTGAATTTCCGTCGGGACGGCTATGATTTCGACGCTTTGTGGGATGACGGCAAGGCCTCCAGAAAGATGAAGAAAATCATGGATTTGTTTGATGGAGAAAATGAGGATGCGGAGCTTTTTTCCTTCGAGATAAAGCAGATGGCTAACTTCGGCAAAGAAGGGGATAAGGGCTTTGAGGGCGTCATGACGGCCCTTCAGATGCAGATGTATCTCACCACCAGGGACTTCAGACAGAAGAAAAACAAGAAGGGCGAGGAGTACGGCTGGCATGTGGCGGTGTTCAGGACACCAGAATCCATGTGGGGCTACAGAAATGTTACGGCGGCGTATAAGGAGAGCCCGGAGGAGTCAGCCTCAAAGGTGTTTGACCATGTGGCTAAGATGTATCCTGAGGCCGGGGCAAAGGAAATTCGGAAAGTTTTGGGAATTAAGTAGGTATGAAAAAAGAAGAGAAGACAAACGTTATGCGCGTCCTTGACGCCAAGAAAATATCATATGAAAGTCACGCCTATAAGCCTGACGCCACAATGTCTGGTGAGGAGATTGCGGCTTTGCTTGGGGAAGATGCGGACAAGGTTTTTAAGACTCTTGTTACCCAGGGTAAAACCGGAGCTTTCTACGTATTCGTCATCCCCGTTAAGGGTGAGCTTGATTTAAAGAAGGCAGCCAAGGCCTGTGGTGAGAAGGCAGTTTCCATGATTAAGCAAAAGGACTTGTTGCCCTTGACCGGTTACGTTCACGGCGGATGCTCACCTATTGGAATGAAGAAGCATTTCCCAACGTTTATTCATGAGACAGCGGTTGGCTACGATACGGTTTTCGTCAGCGCCGGGAAGGTGGGATTTCAGATAGAACTGGCGCCCGCAGATTTGATTGCCGCGGCGGAAATAAGGGTCGAGGATTTGGTTTAGAATTGTTACATATCTATTGAAAAGGCAAGAAAGTAGGTAGAAACAGGGTATGGGCAAATTTTGGAAACTACACAAGGGACGAGACCTTAGTGAAAGCATACGGTTTGATCCCGACAAACAGATAGCAGTAATCAAGAGCAGTATCTGTACAGGGGAGCAAGTGGCCGGTTTTAAAAGCAAAGAAGACGGCCATTTCACTGAGGTAATGCTAATCAGAGATTCCAAAGATTTGGCAAAGTTTAAGGAAACATACAACCTGGAAGAAATAAAAAAGGAATACTGATGTGAGTGCCGAAATTTAGTGGTGAAAAGGAAATATGATATTGGCAGGGAAAAAATTGTTTATTTCGGAGGTAAATATGCAAGAGCTATTATTACATCGAGTCTATAAGCACTTTAAAGGTGATTATTATCTGGTGGAAGATATTGCAAGAGATTCAGAAACTCAGGAAGAGATGGTTGTATATCGAAAACTGTATGAGGACGGCTCTCTTTGGGTTAGGCCTAAGGAAATGTTTTTGTCAGAAGTGGATCATGAAAAGTATCCTGAGGTAAAACAAAAGTACAGATTTGAACTTCAGGAAATCGCAAGTAAAAAGCAGTAAGTGACAATTGGGGGAATAATTTTCTAAAGGAGTAATGAAATGGAAAACTCAGAGAGAAAAAATAAGAGGCATTCGAAATTAAAAAAGGCTCTTATAGGCGTTGCGGCAATTCTTGGAATCTTACTTATTTCCGCAACGATTATTTATATAAATGTTAAAGCCTTCACAGTTAAGAGAGTGCAATCGGCAGCCGGTCAGGAAGTTTATCTCATGGGAACATTCCATACGAGTCATTTTGACACATTGGCTAATTATTCTGTTGAAGAAATGCTGAATGCAATAAAAAACATAAACCCGGATGCAATTTTTATCGAGGCACGAGAAGAATACTACAAACAGTATGGAGTAGTGGATGGCCCCATTGATATGGGTATCACATATTGTTATTGTCAGGACAATGATATACCTGTAGAAATGGTAGATTACTGGAAAGTAGATAATGACACTTACGAAAAGAATACGACCACAGATGACAGAGATAATCATATACATCAGAATATAATGGAAAAACTAAAACTCTACGATAACCAAAAGGTTCTGATTATATGTGGATTTGGACATTTATATCCTCAACTGGATCGTTTGCTTGATGAAGGGTTCAACGAAGAGAATATCCCCAATGTTTCAGGACTGTTTAAGAGCAAAGGCGCGGAATTTGAATATCCTTCTTCTATTTGCGATGTGTGGGAGCAAAGATCATTATTCTATGCGCATACCTATCCCCGGTTAATTCAGTCAGATGAAGCAATAAATGATGAAGTGAAATCCCAGTGGCCCGAAGATGAGAATAATGATTTTTACAATTCACAGATGCATTATTGCGATCTGTTCAGAGAGAATCAGTTATATAGATGAGTGACAATTGGGGACAGGCCCCAACTGTCACATTTTTAAAGGAAATGCTTGGAATGCCCATACTTATTGAACTATTCTTAACCTTTACAAAGATAGGCTTATTTACCTTCGGCGGAGGCTACGCGATGCTCTCAATCATCGAGAATATCTGCGTTGAACAAAAAAATTGGATTACTCATGACGAAATGATGAATATAACGGTGATTGCCGAATCTACTCCGGGACCGATAGCCATTAACTGTGCCACGTACGTTGGCTACAAGAAAGGTAAGCTTACGGGCGCTATTCTTGCGACTCTTGGAGTGGCGATCCCTTCGTTTGTTATTATTTTTGTCATATCCATGTTTCTGGAAGGATTTTTGGAGATTACATGGATAGCGCACGCTTTTCAGGGGATCAAGATAGCAGTTGGAATACTTATTCTTGATGCGGCGATTAAGATGATTAGGAAGATGCAAAAGAAACCGTTGCAGATAGGGATTTTTTTTGCATCTTTTGCTGTGATAATGCTTGTCAACGTGCTGAAGTTACACTTATCATCGATAGTGGTAATGCTAGCGGCAGCGCTTATAAGCGTAGCCTTCTTTCTTGCGGATAAAGTACGCAGAAAGGAGGGGAAGGCATGATTTTCTTAGATCTTTTGATAGGATTTCTTGAAGTCGGACTGTTTTCTTTTGGCGGAGCGTATGCGGCTATACCGCTTATCAGAGATGTGGTGCTGGCCCACGGCTGGATGGATGATGAGATGCTGTCTTACATGATAGCGGTCAGTGAGAGTACGCCGGGCCCCATTATGGTGAATCTTGCCACTTATGTAGGCAGCAATAAAGGAGGCTTTCTTGGGGCGCTGATTGCCACGACGGCGGTAATGCTTCCTGCATTTTTTATTATTATTTTTATCATGGTGTTTTCGAAGAGCCTTATTAAGAACCCATATCTGCAGGCGACTCTGCGCGGCCTTAAGCCTTGTGTAATCGGGGTAATTCTGGCAACGGGCGTATATATGATTCTCGGCAATTGCAATATAATCACGAAAAACAGCGTTGATTATACAGCAGTTCTCATTACCTGCGTTCTGGCATTGGTTTATTTTGGCTCCCGAAAAGTTTTCAAAAAAGGACTGTCACCCATTGGACTCATATGTTTGGCCGCTGTGGTAGGCTTGGCCGTTTATGGAATATAATAATAGGAGAAGCGATGATACAGGATATATACCCAAGCAAACTTTATAACGAATTCAGGAAATGTGAGATAGAGGAGAAGGATTATCTTCTGGTTTTCGATGAGGACGGGAAGGTCCTTGTGAAGGAAGATAAGGGAAGGCTCGTTTTCACCACAAAGGCGCAGATAGGCGATGTGCCAAGCACATATCTTTTTTCTGTTGACGAGCAGAAATATTTTCTCGCTCTTGAGGGTAAAAACATAGACACCTCAGCTTTCGAGAAGGAAGGATTCATGCACCTTTCTGTAAGGGAATTAAGAGAGCACGCGGACGGTAAGGAAATTTACGCAGGCTTTACCGCGTATCATCTTTGGAGATGGTATGAGGATAATAAACGCTGTGGCCGATGCGGCGAGCCAATGACCCTCGGAGATAAGGAGCGAAGCCTTGTGTGCCCTAAGTGTGGCAATACCGTTTATCCTAGGATTAATCCGGCTGTAATTGTTGGCGTAAGAAAGGGCGATTATCTGCTTCTTACGAAATATAAGAGGGGATTTGCGCACAACGCCTTGGTTGCAGGTTTTACCGAAATTGGCGAAACCCTTGAGGAAACCGTTGCCAGAGAGGTAATGGAGGAGACCGGAGTTAAGGTCAAGAACATCACATATTACAAATCCCAGCCCTGGGGCATGGCTCAGGATATTTTGATGGGATTTTATTGTGAAGCTGATGGAGACGGCGAAATCCATATGGATGAGAGCGAACTTAAATATGCCGAATGGGTTAAGAGAGAGGACATTGTGCTTCAGCCCAACAATCTAAGTCTCACCAATGAAATGATGAGAATGTTCAAGGAGGGGAAAGATGGAAATCTTTGATGGCAGACCTGCCGATGCTACGGGAAGGCTTGAAAGGGAGATAAGGACCTACGACCTTCTCGATAAGCTTGGAATCCAATATAAACGTGTGGACCACGAGAAGGCAATGACCATGGAGGCCTGCCTTGAAGTGGACAAGACTTTGGGAACATACATGTGCAAGAACCTGTTTCTTTGCAACAGGCAAAAGACCCAGTTCTACTTGCTTCTAATGCCCGGTGCCAAGAAATTTAAGACAAAGGAATTATCAGCCCAGATTAACTCTGCAAGACTCTCCTTCGCGGAAGCGGAAGACATGATCAAATACCTTGATATAGAGCCTGGCTCAGTGAGCGTGATGGGTGTAATGAACGATAAGGAGAACATGGTTAAGCTCCTTATTGATGAGGATGTACTTAAGGAGGAATACATAGGTTGCCATCCATGCGTAAACACTTCTAGCCTTAAGCTTAAGATTGACGATTTGCTGAATAAATTCCTGCCGGCTACAGGCCATGAACCTAGCACTGTTGTGCTAGTGGGAGAAGATTAAAATACCCGCATGCGGGTATTTTTTATTGACTATTTTTACCCGAGCAACTATACTTAAAGCATGGAAGGAGGCTGTAATTATGGATTTAGCGGAACTCAAAGCAAAGAAGAAAGCCCTTAGATTAACCACCAATGAAATAGCTTACAAGGCTGAACTACCATATGGAACAGTCAGCAAGGTTTTTACGGGGGAAACTAAGAATCCTTCATATGCCACTATTGAGAAAATAGAAAAAGTGATTGATGAGGAAGCTGCCAGGGTTAGGCTTGAGGCATATACCAGGGCGCTGGCTGAATATCTTGCGGCGCATCCGGGTGAAAAAGTGGACCAGGAGGAGTTTGAGAGAGAGTATAGAAAGAAACATAATCTTTCAGATGATTTAATTCCTTTTGCTAACGGTGATGATATGAGAATCTTTCGAGGAAATCTTGCGCTTCACACAAAAAAATTTAGAACGGCAAATGATCTCAAGAATTATGGCGAAGATAAAAGATACGAATTAATTAATGGTAAGATTATTTTCAACGAGACACCTAAGCTGAGTCATCAGAGAATGTGTCGAATGTTGGGGAAAATAATCGATAAATTCATTGAAGAGAATAACGGAGATTGCGAAGTCTTTGATAATGGATTTAATGTCCGCCTGGACGAAGATGATTATACTCTGGTAATACCGGATGTTTTCGTCGTTTGTGATAAATCCAAGCTTTCAGAGGACGCATTGTGGGGGGCTCCGGACTGGGTCATTGAGATAATCTCGGAAAGTACGAGAGATTATGACTATAAAGAAAAGATGCTCAAATATATGTCATCGGGAGTTCGGGAATACTGGATTGTCGACTACAAAAAAGGACGCATCGTTGTATATAAGAATCAAGAGATATTAGAGGCACAGATACACGGAATTAATGACAAGGTTCCGGTGGGTATCTACGATGAAAAATTAGAAATTGACTTTGGAAAGATAATGAAAGAACTGATATAATGATAGAAAAACTAAGGGGGTATAAATATGAGCGGTGCCATTATCGGATTTATAATATGGTCTCTGGTTGCATTGATATTCTTAATCATTGCAATTTGTGACTTGAGAAGCGAGAAGCCGGTAGGCTTCTATACAGGCGTTAAGCCACCTGAAGTAAAGGATGTCAAGAAATATAATAGGGCAGTCAGTATTATCTGGTTTGTTTATTTTGGTGTCTTTGAGCTTCTGGGGCTAACGCTTTTATTTTACGAGCAAAACAGTCCTATTTTTATCGTTCCGATTCTGGGAGTTATATTCTTAAGCATTGGAATAATAATCGCGTACAACAAGGTCCTTGAGAAATACAAAGCATAACAACTCAAAATATTGAAAAGGAGAGCTTGAAAATGAAGGTACTTATTCTTAACGGCAGCCCCAGAATTAACGGAAACACAACCATTGCAGTTAATGAAATGGTGAAGGTCTTTAAAGAGGAAGGCGTGGAGACTGAGGTAATTCAGATTGGAAACAAGGATATCAGAGGCTGCATTGCCTGCGGCAGCTGTGGTAAAACCGGCAAGTGCGTCTTTGACGATGAGGTGAATGAAATAGCATCCAAGTTTGAAAAGGCTGACGGAATAGTGGCTGCATCTCCTGTATATTACGCATCGGCAAATGCCACCTTAATTGCTTGTCTTGACAGACTTTTCTATAGCACAGGATTTGATAAGACCATGAAGGTTGGCGCAAGCGTTGTGGTTGCAAGAAGGGGCGGAGCCTCAGCAACATTTGATGAACTGAATAAGTATTTCACAGGCTGTGGCATGGCGGTTGCTACCAGCCAGTATTGGAACAGTGTACACGGCCTAGTGCCGGGAGAGGCTGAAAAGGACTTGGAAGGTCTTCAGACCATGAGGACCCTTGCCCGCAACATGACATTCCTTATGAGAAGCATTGCTCTTGGAAAGGAAAAGTATGGGTTACCTGTAAAAGAAGAAAGGGTGTTTACCCATTTTATTTAATGGTGGTGTCAAAATGAAATACGATATCGACAAAGAACTGAAATATTTTTCATTGTTCAGCGGTTCAATGGTAGGTCGTTTGTATCCATTGATTAATGTCGGATATAGATTAAAAAAATGCACATCAGATAATCAGGTTACTGTTAAGAAATATTCAACACCGGGATATAAGGGTGCTAATATAACTACCCTGGTTATTGAACCAAAACAGTGTAGTGGAAATTTACCTTGCATCATGTTTTACCATGGGGGCGGCTTTCTGATGAGTGCTTCAAGCGCACATTATCAGATAGCGAAATGGTATGCTCAAAGGGCAAATTGCAAGGTTATTTTGCCGGATTACAGATTGTTACCTAAGTATAAATACCCGGTAGCTGTTGAAGATTGTTACAATACATATTTGTGGGTGTTAGAAAACGCCGAGGAACTGAACATTGATAAGGACATGATTATTGTGACGGGAGATAGCGCCGGAGGAAACATAGCAAGCGCAGTCACAGTAATGTTGCATGACAGAGAAAAGCCTCTTCCCCAAGGGGCTATGTTAATATATCCCGTGCTTGATAAAAGGATGAATACAGAATCCATGCAAAGGTACACAGATACTCCTATCTGGGATTCTCATTGTACAAAATTCTTTTGGGATCTGTATTTAAACGAGCATGATGCGGTTCAATCCAGGTATGCTTCAATCTCAGAAATTGATTCTCTTTCATTTTTCCCAAAGACTTATGTTGAAGTAGCCGAATACGATTGCCTTCATGATGAAGGAATATTGTTTGCTGAAAGGTTACTTTCAGAAGGGGTTCCTGTAGAGTCTTATGAGGTCAAGGGAACCTGTCACGGCTATGAGTCTGCACTGAAAAGTTCAATTACCAGGAAATGCATGGATAGAAGAATAGATTGGATAAAGAAACAAGTGCATAATCGTAGCATATCAGTGTAAATTGATAATATGAAAGGACATAAAAAGGAGAGCGTAGATGATTAACAGTAAGACGAAGTATGAAGCGACTATTGAAGAAATCGGGCAGCTATTCGCTTCTCATAAGGTTGGGAACGTGGTAAGTGTTGCCAAGCTTGGAGATGGTGAGTTCAATGCTGCATATAAGGTCACTCTTGACGACGGGAAGAACTACGTCCTAAAGATTGCTCCGCCTAACGGGGCAACAGTTCTTTCGTACGAGAAGAATATGATGGAATCAGAAGTGTTCTGGTACAAGATGATGCACGAGAACACAGACATTATCTGTCCGGAAGTATATGTTTCCGATTTTTCGGGAAGCATCATAAAAAGTAATTGCTTCATCATGCAAATGATGGAGGGAAAACCTTTATGGGAAGTAAACTTCTCAGATCAGGAATATGAAAATGTCCAGAAACAGAAAATAGAGATGCTTACCAAGATTCACAGGATCAAAAATGATAAGTTCGGTTACAGACAAAACGGACTCTATGATACTTGGTATGAGGCACTTAAATCTATGGCGGGAAATCTGGTTTCTGACTGCAAGACACTGGGATACGAAACGTTAGATGGGGAGAGATTTATTTCATATATAGATAAACACGCAGAAGTACTTAAGAACGTTCCGTGTCGAATGGTGAATTTTGATCTGTGGGACAGCAACGTCCTGTATAAGGATGGCAAAATCTGCTGGATAGACCCGGAACGTGGCTTCTGGGGAGACCCTGTAGCGGATTTCATAACCCTTGGTGTCGGACAGAAAGCACCGCTTTCAGCTAAGCAGAAAGAAATTGATATTTACAATGAGACAGCTGAGGAAAAGATAATTCTTTCCAAAGAAACAGAAATCAGATATGCTATGGCTGTTTGCTATCTTGCGCTTATTGAAGAGGTAGAAAAATACGTCAGATATGAGCCGGATGAACCTAATTACATCCGGAATACAGTCGATGCAAGGGAAATGTACGACATGGCGTTTGAGATACTATAGAATCCGGTCATTCATATAACGGCAGCTGCCGATGAGACTTATTGATAAATCAGTGTAAAGCAGACCTAAATTTGTGAAGAATAGGGTCTGCTTTTCTTTTGATGATAAATTGATAATCATATTGAAGCATAAATGATGTCATATAGTGTTCTTATATTTTGTGACGAGGAGAAGAAAAATGGTACTTAAGACTATTGAACACAGGCTGTCAGTTTGCAAGGTGGCGGATGTGTCAGATATAAGTTTGGAAGCTGATTTCTATTTTGTTGGAAAGACTGACGAAGAGATTTCGCTGGTATGCAAATCTGAGGATGCTCCGGCTAAGACTATAGAACGTGATGATGGATGGAGGGGCTTTCGAATACAGGGAGTTCTCGATTTTTCATTGATTGGTATTCTGTCAAAAATATCAGGTATTCTAGCAGAGAACAAAATTGGAATCTTTGCAGTTTCAACTTATAATACAGATTACATTCTTGTGAAAGAAGAAAACTTTGAGCCGGCACTGAAGGCGCTGACTTCCGAAGGTTATACGGTGGTTTAAACCGTGATTTGACATATTATGTCATTGAAAGATAAAAAGGAGGGTATATATAATGCAAATAGGGAGTTCAAACGATTCGGCAGCTGTAAAAGCGCAGTATGCTACATCAAAAGGGTTAGACATAAGGATTACTTTTCATGAAAAGTACTCTGTAAACAAGCAAGGATATGGCAAATGGCTCAAATCTCATTATGATTTTCATGAAGGCATGAAGGTGCTGGAACTTGGATGCGGTACCGGAAGCTTGTGGCTTGGGGAGGATGAGCTTATCTCTAAATGCGAAAAGCTTGTTCTCACAGATTTGTCAGATGGAATGCTTGAGACCACAAAGAGCAATCTTGGAGAACGCGATAATATAGAATATCAGGTTGCTGATATTCAGATTCTTCCTTTTGAAGATTCATCCTTTGACGTTGTGATTGCAAATGCAATGCTTTATCATGTGCCGGATCTTAACAAAGGCCTACAGGAAGTAAGGAGAGTATTAAAGGACGGCGGAATTTTTTATTGCTCCACACTTGGTGAGAATAACTTCGTAGAGAAACTTGCTGAATGGTTCAGGCTTAGTGGTGAGAATTTCAATCCCAATCATAACTTCACCATGCAGAATGGCACAGATAAGTTGAAGGCGGTATTTAACGATGTTACACCGTTGTTCTATGAGGATTCCCTTCACGTCACTGAAGCAGAAGATTTAGTTGAGTATCTAAAGAGTCTCGCTTCTTTCAAGGCAGTTTTGGATCTTCCTGAGAAAAAAATCAGAGACATTTTGGCAGAGCACGTTGAAGACGGAGCAGTCAATCTGCCTAAGGACTACGGCATGTTTATATGCAGATAAAGTAGTGGAAATATATGACCAGACAGACATCGGAAAGCTTTAGATTAAGCGCCCTGTTATCACTTTCAGGTGGTTTGCAGGATGCGTACACATACAATATGAGGGACAAGGTCTTTGCCAACGCACAGACCGGTAATGTGGTCCTCATGAGCCAGAACTTTATGCAGGGCAGCTACATGCAGGGCCTGCGTTATTTGTGCCCACTCATTTCATTTGCTCTGGGTATATTTGTGGCGGAAAGAATCGAGAACAGATTTAAGACCATAGATAAGATTCATTGGAGACAGATTATCCTCATTATTGAAATCATTGTGCTAATCATTGTTGGCTTCATGCCGTCCGAAATGAATATGATAGCAAATATGATAGTCTCATTTTCATGTGCCATGCAGGTACAAACTTTCAGGAAAGTGCATGGCTATGGCTATGCCAGCACCATGTGCATAGGAAACTTAAGAAGCGGGACAGAGAGCCTGTCGCAGTATTTAAGGGACAAGAATAAGGAGTCACTTCATAAAGCTCTTCATTTCTTTGGCATCATCCTGATATTTGCCATTGGTGCAGGACTAGGTGGCGTGCTGTCAGGGTATCTTGGAATAAGAACCATTTGGATATCATCGGCAATTCTTCTTGCAGCCACGGTTATGATGTGGTAGTATGAAAAAAGTTAAAGAGAACAAGAAAGGACGCTTAGCGTTTAGGTGACGGGATGTTTATTAGATAATTTAGCTTGAGTGAACACGATATTTTTGATGCTGCATATGCGGCTTCTTTGTGTACGCTTAAACTGGATTATCATGCATTCTTAGCCTCAATCTTTGCAGGTCTATTTGTGTGAGTCTATTTTGCGTACGCAGAATGGGCTTTTTTTATTTCCATATGTGGCAGACAGGAGGTCAATTATGCTTCAGATTAAAAATTTGACTATAACACACAGAAAAGACCTGCGGATTATACTGGATAAATTCAACGTGGTTCTTAACGACGGAGACAAGGCTGTGATCATCGGAGAAGAGGGAAACGGCAAGTCCACTTTGATGAAGTGGATTTATGATCCCGAACTTGCCCTGGAATATACGGAATGTGAAGGGGAGAGGATTACAGCCGGTGAGGTACTTGGCTATCTTCCGCAAGAGCTTCCTGAATCTGATAAAAACAGAAGTATCTACGAATACTTCTCTGAGGGCAGACTGTTCTTCGATAAAACTCCAAAGGAACTTTCCGAGATGGCAAAGGAATTTAAGGTTCCAACCGACTTCTTTTACAGTGAACAGAAAATGGGAAGCCTCTCCGGTGGAGAAAAGATTAAGGCACAGCTTATGAGGCTTCTAATGGATGAGCCCACCGTGCTTCTTTTGGATGAGCCCTCAAATGACATTGATATAAGTACGTTGGAGCTTTTGGAGCGAATCATAAAGGGCTGGAAGCACATAGTTTTATTTATTTCTCATGATGAGACTCTTATTGAGAACACTGCAAATATGATAATTCACATTGAGCAGATAATGAGGAAGACCAAGAGCAGATATACAGTGGTTAAGGACAACTACAGAAACTACATTGCAAACAGAACTGCGAACTTCGAGAGGCAGGAACAGCAGGCTATCAATGATAGATTGGCAAAGAAAAAGCGCGAAGAAAAGTACAAAAGAATATACAACAGTGTTGAAAGTGCTCTTTCAGGCGTATCCAGACAGGCTCCGTCGGTAGCACGTAATCTTAAGGATAAGATGCACACCGTTAAGGCCATGGGAAAGCGATTTGAAAAAGAGGATGAAAACATGACCGAAATGCCTGAAAAGGAGGAAGCGATTTTTTTCAAGCTGGGCGATAAGACATCTGCTATGCCTGCAGGCAAGACAGTAATTGAATACGCCCTGGATGAACTTAAGACTCCTGACGATTCGGCAGTTCTGGCTAGGGACATATCCTTGAAAGTAAGAGGCCCTGAGAAGATTTGTATAGTTGGTACCAATGGCGTGGGAAAGACAACTCTGCTTAAGAAGATGGCAGAAGAACTACTTTCGAGAAGTGATTTGAGGGCCCAGTATATGCCACAAAACTACGAGGATCTTTTGGACCTTGATGAGACTCCGGTGGAATTCTTGGATTATACGGGAGATAAGGCTGTTCGCACCAGAATCAGGACTTACCTCGGGTCCCTTAAATACACTGCAGATGAAATGGATCACCCCATAAGGGAACTGTCGGGCGGACAGAAGGCGAAGATACTTTTGCTTAAGATGAGCCTTTCGGATGCCAACGTTCTTATCTTGGACGAGCCCACCAGAAACTTTTCACCCCTTTCGGGACCTGTTATCAGGAAGATGATAGCCGCCTTTCCCGGAGCGGTAATAAGTATTTCCCATGACAGAAAATACATTGAGGAAGTCTGCACGAAAACTTACACATTAACAGAGAAAGGACTGATGGAATGAACTATTTTATAGAAGGATTACAGGGAAGCGGTAAGAGCACCCTTGTTAAGAAACTGGCGGAGAAACACAGTGACTATACTGCTGTATGTGAGGGCGATTATTCACCCGTAGAGCTGGCCTGGTGTGCTTATGTTGATATGAAAACATATGAGGAGATTCTTGAAAAGTACAAGGACATTCGCACAGAAATCGAAGAGAAAAGCATAGCGGAAGATGACCACATGATTATTTGCTATACCAAGATACTAACTGATATTCCGGGTTTCCACAAAGACCTTGAGAGATATGAAATATATAACGGAAATCTGAAACCCGAAGAATTTAAAGAGGTTATTCTTAGAAGACTTCGAAACTGGAACGGCGATAAGAACATCTTTGAATGTTCCATCTTCCAAAACATAGTTGAGGATATGATTTTATTCCAGCTGAAAAGTGATGAGGAGATAGTTGATTTTTACAAAGAAATCAGAAAGGCTCTCCAGGGCAAGGAATATCAGATAATGTACCTTAAAGCTGATGACATAGCATCCAACATTGATGTAATCAGAAAGGAAAGGTCCGATGATTATGGGAATGAGATGTGGTTCCCCCTTATGCTTGGATACTTTGACAATTCGCCCTTTTCTAAGGAAAAGGGCTTGTCAGGTGAGGATGACTTGATTGAGCACTTTAAGCACAGACAGGAATTGGAGCTTAGAATTCTTAAGGAAGTATTTGAAGGAAAATATAAGATTTTAAAGTCGAAGGATTATAGCCTCTAAGGAGAAATTTGATAATGAAAGAAGCCGAGAAAGTCCAGTAGACTTTCTTGGCTTCTTTGGATAACGTATTTGCAACTATAGTGAAACTCTAGAAAATCAGGCTGTCGATTGCCTTCAGTTCTTCATCGGTAAACACAGTATTGGTGGCTGCTTTTATGTTATCAAGAATCTGTGATACCTTGGATGCGCCTATGATTACCGATGTGATGGCATCATCTTTCAAGCACCATGAAAGTGCCATCTCGGCAAGCGTCTGGCCGCGTCCGGAGGCAATTTCGTTCATCTTTTTGAGCTTCTCTATCGCTTCTTTGGTAATCTGATTTTCTTTTAAGAACCTTCCGTCAGTTTTCACGCGGCTGTCTGCGGGTATTCCGTCAAAATATCTGTCGGTGAGCATTCCCTGTGCGAGAGGTGAAAAGCAGATAATACCTTTGCCCAGTTTCTTGGCGGTTTCTTTCAGCCCGTTTTCTTCGATTTTGCGATCCAGGATGTTATAACGGTTCTGGTTGATGATGAAAGGAACATGAAGGTCTTCAAGCATTTTTGAAGCCTTTGCAAGGCGTTCTCCGTCATAATTTGAAAGCCCTACATATAGAGCTTTACCTGATCTTACAATGTCGGCAAGAGCAAGCATGGTTTCTTCCAAAGGAGTATCGAAATCGGGACGGTGATGATAGAATATATCAACGTAATCTAAGCCCATTCTTTTTAATGACTGGTTAAGACTTGCTATCAGATATTTACGGCTACCGTGATCGCCATAAGGTCCCGGCCACATTTCGTACCCGGCTTTTGTAGATATAATCATTTCATCCCTGTAAGGCATAAGGTATTCCTTGAGGATTCTGCCGAAGTTTTTCTCTGCGGCGCCTGCCTCGGGACCATAATTATTTGCTAAATCAAAGTGGGTGATACCGTTGTCAAAAGCAGTAGTGCAAAGCTTGACCATATTGGCGTAATTACTTGTATCACCAAAATTATGCCAAAGTCCAAGGGATACTGCAGGCAATAATAGCCCCGATTCACCGCAACGGTTGTATTTCATGGTTTCGTATCTGTTTTCTTTTGCTGTATACATATAATATCTCCTTTAAATCTTATTCAGTCTAAAGTTGCTTCCTATACAGGATTCTGATAACATAATGCTACAACTTGAAGTTAACTTTAAGTCAAGCATAATTTATGATTATTTTTTGGAGGTGCTATGACATATACTATTACCGAGATTTCAAAGATGTTCGGACTGCCGGCTTCGACCATACGTTACTATGAAAAAATAGGTCTCCTTGAAAATGTTGAGCACGTCAATTCATACAGGAGAGTATACAACGAGACGCATGTCGATCGTCTTAATGCAATCGAATGCTTTAAGAAAGCACTTCTTCCGCTTGATGAGATATTGCTGTTTTTTACATATGAGAAGAATATTGAGGCCAATTCGGACAAGATACTGGAAATGATGAAAAAGCAGAAGATTAAGACTGAGGAATCGATGGAAGCCCTTCAGGCTGGGTTTGCACATTTGAAAAAGAAGATTTACTACTATACTCTTGTCAGTGAGGCAGTAAAAAATAATACTCCAATACCGCAATGGAGTGATGGTATTAATGAGGACAGTTTTTTATGATTAAACTTGTTGTTACCGATATGGATGGATGTCTTTTGAATCCTGCGGAAGGGAGAGTTTGCATATGTGACTAAAGTCATATTGAGAATGTATCTTTCTTCACTACAGAACAAAATACGCAGGTTATATAATGAACGTGTAAGATAAATTTGGATTTGTAGGAGAGAGCGTAAATGGATATGAACAAGATGATATCTAAAGCAGGATCAGCAATCGTAACAGTGACAGTATTTTTGTTTGCTTTATTTCTGATTTTTGATTGGTCTATGGGCAGTTACTTTGTCTGCCTTATTCTGCCTATAGGGTTTATCATTATGACAGCAGGTCTCCAAAACGAGTGCGAAGCTGACCGCAAAGTCGCTGCGAATATCGGTTTAATTCTTGCGGCAGTATATAGCACGTTTATTATGCTGGTGTATTTTTCTCAGCTTACTACGGTACATAACGAACAGTTGAATGAACAAGCGGCAAAATTGTTAGAATTCGACAAGTATGGGCTTATCTTTAACTATGACCTGCTTGGCTATGGTGTAATGGCACTTTCGACCTTCTTTACGGGACTTGCAATAAAGCCGAAGAATAAGGCAGATAAGTGGCTCAGAGCGTTACTGATGATACACGGAGTGTTCTACTTCAGCTGTACGTTTATGCCTATCACAGGAATATTCGCAAGGATGTCCTCCGGCGGCGACGGAATTGGCGGAAGACTTGCGTTGGTTATCTGGTGTGTATATTTTTTGCCCATCGGAATACTTTCGTTTCTTCATTTCGATTCCAGAGATAGATAAAATAATATATTCCAGGGTTAATAATCCCCTCATTACAGCCGATATATATTTTGGCAATGGAAGCGTGTTTTTCAATGGATTGAAACTTATTGAAAAATGCGCTTTTATTATTTCTGCCATGAGGGAGTATATATGAATATAAGTTTAAATCTTAACCAAAAGGAATCTAAGAAAATCTCCAACACAAATGAACTTGTCGAATACATTTTGGAGTGCGGCAACGAGACTAAAAAAATGTCTGAAGAAGAGCGTGCAGAAATGGATGCGCGTATCATGGCCAAAATCATGGCAAAACTTCAAGCAGGAAGGAAACTTACACAGGAAGAACTTGATTATCTGCAAAGAACAAACCCAATAATGTACGCCCATGCGATGAGAGTTCAGCGTATGGCCGAGGCTGTGGAGGAGCAGCTTAAACACGCTAAAAGTAAGGAGGAAGCTAATCACATAATTTCATCGGCAATGACCGGAGTATCCAAGAACGACCCTGATCGTGAATACATTTATGCAGCAATCAGCCGTGTCACTAAAGAATCCAAAGATTCTGATGCATATGCAGAGTTGCCTGATACTGCAGAGGAAGAATATGAGGGCTTCAATCTTTTATCCTGGAGTCCACTTACAGAAGTGTATGATGATTTGCCAACCTTTTCGGCAAATGCATAATAAAAAAATATGCCGCTCGGCCCTTTGCGGGGAGCGGTACAGCCGTGATTGACAGAGCGGCTGGGGAAAGGATGAGGATGAGTATACAAAACATTTCAAACATGCGGAGCATAGACCCTGCAAAGACAAAAGCGCAGGCGCAAAAAGCGGACGTGCTTACCAGAGGAACTTCTTTTTCTGATATTCTAAAAGGAGAACAGCAGAAATGCCCATATAATCACTTGGCAAAAAATAACATGATTAAGTATAACGGTGTAATCTTTATGTGTGATTACGATACCAACTCAATATGCCTCGGTGATATGACGGAACATAAAAAAGTGCTTAATATCAGCCTGCCTAGTGGAGGCAGTCTAAGAGTTAATGTGGATAGCGTTGGAGGATTATCGAAGGCAGCAGGAATGTTTTCGCCTGAGGACCTTAATGCAATATTGAGAGCCATTTCTCAATACAATCACTTTACAAGCAAGCTAAACGAGATAGAAGAGGAAGAAATCGAGACGGTCGAAAATCTGACCAAAGGTGATGAGAAAGCAGAAGAACAGGAATAGTAAATACACTATAGCAGCGCGGGAAAGAATCTCGCGTTGCTTTTTTATTGTCTATTGACAGAAGGGTTAGTTGGTGCTAACTTAGAGATGTGACCAAAATTATTAAATGGTCACAAGAAAGGATTTGCGCAATGCCAGACAGGGTTTTTACAAGCGAACAAAGGGATGAACTAAGGATGGTCATGCTGGAAGCGGGATTTCCTTTGATTAAAGAATATGGCGTAACCCATACGACTATTTCAAAGATTACAGACAAGGCGGGAATCGCCAAAGGGACTTTCTATCACTTTTGGAAAAACAAAGAAGAGTACCTGGCCGAACTCATTAGATATCACAGGCAAAAGATGATTCCTGTGTTAATAAGTGAAGACGTTCTGACAGGAAAGAGAAAACTCGGCAGAGAAGAAGCCCGAGTGTTTTTCCATTATTTAGTTGATAAAGAGAAGAGTATATATGCTCATATGACTCTTGAAGATGAATCGAAACTTGTTTCAATGACTTCGGATTTTGATCCGGATGAAAAGAAGGAAACTTCAATAGTAGTTAAATTGCTTAGTATGTTAGAGGGTGTCAAACCAAACGTAGATATGCTTCTTCTCGCCAATATGACTAAGATTCTTGTTATAACTGCAGAGGCAAAAGACGAACTTCATGAGCGTGTATACGAGAAGACTATAGATACGCTAATCGATAGTATTTTAAATATTATTTTTGAGAAAGGATGCGATTGAAATGATAAAAATTAAAGAAACAAGTAAAGGATTTTATGGATGTTATTGGCCTTGTCAAGGAAAGAATGCTGACCATGCAATTATAGCGATGCTTGGTGATGACTGCGAAGATTATATTGCGAAAACCGGAGCTAAGTGGCTGCAAAAGAAATTTGGGGTGAATGTATTGACTTTATCACCAGCCCATAAAGATTATGGGCATCATAATCTGCCTGTTGAGAGAATCGGTGCTGCGATTGAATATTTAAAGGGCAAAGGCAACGTTAAATTTGGGATTGTTGGAGCCTCCACCACAGGAATGTTTGCTCTTATAGCTGCATCTTATTATCCTGAGATAACACTTACGATAGCAATGACGCCAAGCGACTTCGTTATGGAGGGATTCTATCGAGGTAAACGTGACGGATGTGACGAATGGCCGGGAGAAGGGGAGTCCACAGCGTCATGGCAAGGACAACCCCTTCCATATCTGCCCTTCGCATATCGCCATCCTGAATACTGGCGAAAGATGAAGGCTGATGCGAAGGTGAATAAAGACATGATAGTGTCCCGAGGAGTCTTTGATGACTCTGAGAAGGCTCACCCCATTCAGGAAGAAGAGTTTATTAAAGTGGAACGCATTAAAGGAAAACTTTTGTTAATCGGTGCTGAGGATGATGTCCTTTGGGATACAGCAAAATACATACGCCGAATGGAAGAAAGACTGTCGAGAATTCCACACGAGTGTGAGGTTGAAAGCATGATTTATGAACATGCCACACATTTCGTATTTCCTGAGAGCATGATAAAGCAGATGCTTCCCGTCGGAGGAAGTTTGTTTGTGGGATTGTTTAAAGCAGGAAGAGATTACAAAAAAGAATGCCGTGAATCCAGAATTGATATAGATAAGAAAGTAAGTGCAGCGGTAGTAAGCTGGGTAAAAGGGTAGAAAGCAAAGACAGAGCATCTGCCACAAGTGTGGGCAGATGCTCTGTTTATCTACAGCTCACTTATTGTATATGTATTTCTGACCTTTTTTGATTCGTATAGCGCCTTATCAGCTGTCTTAATCATGTTGCTGACAAGCTCTGTCCCGAATGCCGCTCCAAAGCTCATGGTTATGGGAAGGTCTTCGTAGTTTTCGATTTTGATATTCCTGAGTTCTGACTTGATACCGGAAAGCTTATTCTCCAGGCTCTTCTTGGTAATATCGAAGAATACCATCATGAATTCATCACCGCCATAACGAATGACCACATCTTCTTTTCTGACGGAGTCCTCCAATAATTCAGCAACCCGTCGTATTATCTGATCACCGCCCTGATGACCTGCAGTGTCATTTATATTCTTGAACAAATCGATATCTGACATGACCACGGCTTTACATGGCTCATAGATGAGCTTGTCGTCAAGAAATCTTCTGTTTCTGACTTTAGAAAGGGAATCGATATAGACCTCTGTTTCAAATTCGGAAATCTTCTTTTGCTGGGCCAGATTCTGAAGCTTGGCTTCCGTAGTATCCTGGCAACCGTACACGATATGCGCAAGACTGCCGTCTTCATTTCTGTCGCCAACCATAAAGATTCCTTCAAACCAGCGCTGTGCTCCTTCACTATAGAACTCCATGCTTGTTGTTCCGTGCTCCTCAATAGCAGCAAGTATCTTATCTTTATCAAGCCACTCATAAAGTCTGGGGCGGAAACTCTCGGCTACGGTCGATGCCACATTATTCTTGAGGAATATCATAGCATCGGGGTCCTTTGCGGCCATATCAACATATTTATTCTTACTTATTATTCGATAGCTCATATCGCTGACATCAATGAACAGGGAGAAATTGAAGATTTTACCAATAGCTTCGATAATCTTTAAATGTTCTTCCAATTCCTGCTGTGCGGTAATATCGCGATAGCAGCCCATGTATACCTCTAAAGAACCGTCATCAGGACGCCTGATGAATCTTCCTGCGCCGGTAACCCAAATGATGCTGCCGTCCTTTTTCTGCATGCGATAGGTGGCGTGGGTAATATCCGGCAGTTCCCGGTGGATTCGAACCGAATCCCAGAACAACTTGACTATGGCATCGCGTTCTTCCGGCACAAGGGTCTTTACCCAGCTGTCAAATTCATTGGGAAGATCTTCCAGACCGTCATATCCCAACATTTGCCTTGTTTCATCGTTGAATTCAAAACTCAGCATATTCTCATCACGGTCGAAGGTGCAGTAGTACATACCTGCTTTCAGACCTTTGGCGAACATGTCCTCTCTGTATTTGGCTGTTCGGTATTTGCTGTTAGCTTCATCAATCCTTTTGTTGCACTCGGCAATGAGCTTATGCATATCTTCCGGGTAGGCGGAGATATCAAACAGGGGCACCTCATCGTCTACGATGATGCTTGATTCCGCGTTAAACTGACCAACACTGTTATCGATACTGTTTGCAACTGATTCCTTATCCATAAGAACTCCTTCTGCAATAACGCCTTATTTAAATCTATTTTAACAGAATCTAACAGATTTAAAAAGTAAGCTGTTATCCGTCAATCTCAACGGTGAACTTAACTGTCTCGCCGCAGTCTGTGCACTGATAAGGACCATTCCTTAAGTTGCCACCTCTTCTGAATGCATAAATGAAAGGGTAGAGCGCATTCATGGCAACCATACAAATCTTGTCGCTGTGCTCCTTATCAATCTCACTTCCTACAAAGCGAATAACATCCCCTTCTTTATACTTGGGACAGTGACTTTCAACCACTGTAACCTTCACCTTATTGTCTGTATAACTCATAGATACTCCCTCCTTCATCAAGTTATACACCAAAGTGTAGGCCTGCTATGCATCAAAATGAGAGACTGCCTCATAGTCCCCAGCTTCGGTATGGGCGATGTTAACCTCACAAGACCTGCTAATCATAATAGAATGCAATAAAAGAAATACTATTATGAACAATAAAAGTCATTTATGTTGAAGGCCACGTAATGGAACGAACAAATAAGAAATCTATTATGTGTGATAAAAAGATACAGGTTCCGGTCGAGCATAATAATAAAGAAAAATAAGAGGTCTATTACGCATGACATAAAAATGCGCTCCATATTCAAGCATAATAAAAAAGAGCTTGAAGAGAATTATTATGATACCCAAATAATCTTTGGAAGATATAAGCATAAAGAAGTTTGATTTATGTCTGTCTATTATGACGGGCCCCCAAGTATGTATAAATTAAAGGCATAAAAGATACGCGTAAACTGGAATTTATTATGTTTTGGCGGATAAAAAAGCAGAACCCCCTGTATTATCTGCCAGAAAGTAAGGCTTAAGAGGGTGACAAGCGGATAAAAAAGCAGAAATACCTGTATTATCTGCCCGGAAATAAGAATGAGGAGAGCAATAAGCGGATAAAACAATAAAAAAGACTATATTATCCGCCAAGACTTCAGCTTAAAAAGGGAAAACAGCGGATAATTTAGCTGATAGTGCAAGATTATCCGCCGGAAACTTGATAGGGGCCACGAAAATGGCGGATAAATTTAAAGAAAGCGGGAAATTATCCGCCCGGACAGCCCGTGGTGGCGGAGCTATCCCTTAATCGGCTTGATTACAGGGTATCTGAGTGGAGAGGGATGTCAACCCTGCGCAAAGCGCACCGCACCGCGGCTGCGGGGTTGACATGTCTCGCCACTCAGATATAATAGCCCCCAAGCCGGTTAAGGAATAGTGTATTCAACCCCTTGACTTTCCTTGACAAATAGGGTAACATAACAGTGTTGATAATGTTGAGATTCAGGTGGGCCTAAGCGGTCCACCTTTTTCATGCCTTGACTTAGGTCAGGGCGGCAGATTAGAAACATAACTAAAACTGAATATGGAAAGGAAGTGAGCGAATTGTCAAAGGGTAAGACTTATGAAGCTAAGACCGAAGAACTTCTGATTCCAATCACCAAAGACCGCGGAGTGGAAATCTACGATGTTGAGTACGTGAAGGAAGGCAGTGACTGGTACCTTAGAGCTTACATTGACAAGGAAGGCGGAGTGGACATCGATGACTGCGAAGCGGTAAGCAGAGCGTTGTCGGACAAGCTGGATGAAGAGGACTTTATTGAGGATGCTTACATCTTGGAAGTAAGTTCACCGGGCCTTGGCAGAAGCCTTAAAAAGGACAAACATTTTGAAAAGAGTATCGGTGAGGATGTGGAACTTAAATTCTACAAACCAATCGACGGCAGTAAGAATGCCGAGGGTACTCTTAAAGCATTTGATGAGAAAACAGTAACAATCACAGTAAACGGTGAAGATAAAACTTATAATCGCACAGATCTTGCAGATGTAAGACTGGCTATTGATTTTTGATTGGAGGTATAAAGAAAAAGATGAATACAGAATTAATGGAAGCATTGGATGTGCTTGAAAAAGAGAAGGAGATCAGCAAAGAGACCTTATTCGAAGCTATCGAGAATTCATTGCTTACAGCCTGCAAGAACCACTTCGGCAAAGCAGACAACGTAAAGGTTGAGATTAACAGAGAAACAGGTGAATTCGAGGTTTATGCCGAGAAGGAAGTTGTTGCAACTAAGGATGAGGTTGAGGATGATGTTCTTCAGATTACCTTAGAGGATGCCAAGGCCATCGATAAGAAGGCTAAGGTTGGCGGTACAGTTCGTATGGAAATCAAGTCCAAGGAGTTTGGACGTATCGCAACACAGAACGCTAAGAACGTAATCTTACAGAAGATTCGTGAGGAAGAAAGAAGCGTTATTTACAATCAGTTCTATGAGAAGGAGAAGGACGTTGTTACCGGTATCGTTCAGAGATATGTAGGTAAGAACATTTCCATTAACCTTGGTAAGGCTGATGCTATCCTTTCAGAGAATGAGCAGGTTAAGACAGAGGTATTTAAGCCCACTGAGAGAATCAAACTTTACATCGTAGATGTTAAGAACACTCCCAAGGGACCTCGTATTAACGTAAGCCGTACTCATCCGGATCTTGTTAAGAGACTCTTTGAGTCAGAAGTTACAGAGATTAAGGATGGAACAGTTGAAATCAAGTCCATCGCAAGAGAAGCAGGAAGCAGAACAAAGATT
Organism: uncultured Lachnospiraceae bacterium; assembly: GCA_947167445.1. Lineage (GTDB taxonomy): Bacteria > Bacillota > Clostridia > Lachnospirales > Lachnospiraceae > G11. Next base: position 29,358 of record CAMVID010000009.1, on the reverse strand, counting down.
GCGGTTTACAGCAACAACCCCAACGTTGATGCTGTAGGTGCATGCGTAGGTATGAACGGCGCAAGAGTAAACGCAATTGTTGAGGAACTCAGAGGTGAGAAGATCGATATCGTGAACTGGGATGAGAACCCTGGTACACTTATTCAGAATGCTCTTTCACCTGCCAAGATTGTTGCTGTTTTTGCTGATCCTGATGAGAAGACAGCTAAGGTTGTTGTTCCTGATTATCAGCTTTCACTTGCAATCGGTAAGGAAGGTCAGAACGCAAGACTTGCAGCAAGACTTACAGGTTACAAGATTGATATTAAGAGTGAAACTCAGGCTAAGGATACTCCCGGATTCAGAATCGAAGACTATGAGTACGACGATGACGAGTACGATGAGGAGTACGAAGAAGGTTACGAAGGCGAGTACGAGGAAGGCTATGAAGAACCCTCCGGAGAGGTCGAAGAGTAATAAGAATGGAAAAAAAGATTCCAATGAGGCAGTGTTTAGGCTGCGGAGAAATGAAGGACAAGAGAACGCTTATGCGTGTGCTTAAGACACCTGAGGATGAAATCGTTTTGGATCTCACGGGCAAGAAGAATGGCAGAGGCGCTTACCTTTGCAAGAATCTTGAATGCCTTGAGAAGGCTAAGAAAACCAAAGGACTTGAGAGATCCCTTCATGTTCAGATTCCTGCGGAAGTTTATGAGAACCTGATTAAGGAGTTTACGGATGGCACAGAATAAGATTTTTGCGCTTATGGGCCTTGCAACAAAAGCAGGTAAAGTCGTAAGCGGAGAATTCTCCACTGAAAACGGAATAAAGGACGGAAAAGTCAAACTCGTGGTGGTGGCTAAGGATGCTTCGGACAATACCAAGAAGCTTTTCAAGGATAAAGGTGCCTTCTACAGGGTTCCGGTTTTTGAATACGGAAGCAAGGATGAACTTGGACACGCCATCGGTAAAGAGATGCGTGCTTCCATGGGAGTTACGGACGCGGGATTCGCAAAAAGCTTAAACGGAATGCTAAGTGCATTGGAAGAGACAAAATAGGACGGAGGATAAAGCATGGCAAAAATGAAAGTGCATGAGCTCGCTAAAGAGCTGGATATACAAAGCAAGGATGTGATCACTTTCCTTGGCGAAAAGGGCATTGAAGTAAAGGCTGCCCAGAGTAGCATTGAAGATGACGCAATCGAAATGGTAAAAAAGAAATTCGGAAAGGCTGCACCTAAGACAGAGGCACCCAAAGCAGAAGCCCCCAAGGCAGAAGCTCCCAAGGCAGAAGCTCCCAAGGCAGAGGCACCTGCAAAAGCACCTGCTCCGGCTACTGAAGGCAACGGTGAAGCTCCGAAAAAGAAAAAGAAAATTATTATCGTAAGTAATACCGCCAATTCAAAGATGCCCGGCCAGAGACCTCAGGGTAACAGACCCATGGGTGGTCAGGGCAACAGACCTATGGGAGGCACCGGTCGTCCCGGAGGATTGATCAAACCTTCAACCCCTCCTTCACCTACTCCCAGTATCAACAGACCTCTGATCAGATCTTCGGTAAAACCCACAGATCCCAATGAGATGCAGGGACTTAAGGATTTGAGACCCGCTCAGAACAAGCCTCAGGGAAACCAGGGATCCGGAGAAGGAAGAAGACCCGATGATGCCAGCAGAGGAAACGCAGGTAGAAGCAATGAAAGATATCAAGGCAACAGACCTAACGACAATACCGAAAGAAGACCTAGACCTGCAGACGGACAGAACAGACAGGGTGGACGTCAAAACGCTCCTTACGGCAATCAGTCTGGTGACCGCCCTCGTACAGGTTATCAGAAGCCTGAAGGGGATAAGAACTTTGGGCCGAAGAACAATCAGGGCCAGGGTAATAGGTTCGCAAACAAGGCGGGCGGCAAAGGCTTTGCGGAAGGACCTGTGGATAAAGGGCGAGATGATGAAAAGCGACGCTCAAATAATAAGGACTTTGATAAGAGATCCAAAAAAGACCTTATTTATGAAGAAGATGGTGCACCGAAAAATCGTGCAGGCAGGTTTATTAAGCCCGAAAAGAAGAAAGAAGAAGTAGTTGAAGAGGTAATCAAGGTTATTACCATTCCTGAGACTATTACAATTAAAGATCTTGCTGATAAGATGAAACAGCAGCCTTCTGCTATCATCAAGAAACTTTTCATGCAGGGTCAGATTGTTACCGTTAACCAGGAAATCTCTTTTGAGGAAGCAGAAAACATCGCCATCGAGTACGATATCATCTGTGAGAAAGAGGTTAAGGTTGACATCATCGAAGAGCTTCTTAAAGAAGAAGAGGAGAATCCCGATGATATGGTTACCCGTGCTCCCGTTATCTGCGTAATGGGTCACGTCGATCATGGTAAAACCTCACTCCTCGACGCAATCAGAAAGACCAACGTTACGGATAAAGAGGCAGGCGGAATCACTCAGGCCATCGGTGCCTACACAGTTAAGGTTAACGATCGTAGGATCACATTCCTTGATACACCCGGTCATGAGGCTTTCACAGCCATGCGTATGCGTGGTGCCAATGCCACAGATATTGCAATTCTTGTTGTTGCAGCCGATGACGGTGTAATGCCCCAGACCATCGAGGCTATTAACCATGCAAAAGCTGCAGGTATCGAAATTATCGTTGCTGTTAACAAGATTGATAAACCCAACGCAAACATTGACCGTGTTAAGCAGGAACTTACAGAGTACGATCTTATCTCAGAGGACTGGGGTGGAAGCACGGTATTCGTTCCTGTTTCTGCTAAGACAGGTGAAGGTATTGAACAGCTCCTTGAAATGATTCTTCTTTCTGCAGATATCCTTGAGCTCAAGGCTAATCCCAACAGAAAGGCAAGAGGTATCGTTATCGAGGCTGAGCTTGATAAGGGCCGTGGTCCTGTTGCAACAGTGCTTGTACAAAAGGGTACCTTACACGTCGGCGACTTTATTTCTGCAGGTTCAAGCCATGGTAAAGTTCGTGCCATGATTGATGATAAGGGAAGAAAGGTTAAGGAAGCTATTCCTTCAACACCCGTTGAGATTCTTGGTCTTAACGATGTTCCCAACGCAGGTGAAGTATTCATCGCACACGATTCAGATAAAACTGCCAAGTCCTATGCAGAGGCATTCGTTACTCAGCATAAGGAGAAGATGCTTGAAGAGACAAAGGCTCATATGTCACTTGACGATGTATTCAGCCAGATCAAGGCGGGCAACCTTAAGGAACTTAACATCATCGTTAAGGCTGATGTACAGGGTTCGGTTGAAGCAGTTAAGACATCACTTCTCAAGCTTTCAAATGAGGAAGTTGTTGTTAAGTGTATCCACGGCGGCGTAGGTGCCATCAACGAGTCCGACGTAGTTCTTGCAAGTGCTTCAAACGCAATTATTATCGGATTTAATGTTCGCCCTGATGCTCAGGCAAAAGCTTCTGCTGAGAGAGAGGGCGTAGATGTAAGACTTTACAAGGTAATTTACCAGGCTATTGAAGATATCGAAGCAGCCATGAAGGGTATGCTTGATCCCGTATACGAGGAGAAGATTATCGGTCATGCTGAAGTACGTCAGATCTTCAAGGCAAGCGCAGTCGGTAATATCGCCGGTTCTTATGTACTTGACGGTGTATTCCAGAGAGGCTGTAAGGTTAGGATTACCAGAGAAGGCGAGCAAATCTTCGAAGGTAATCTTGCATCCCTTAAGAGATTCAAGGATGACGTCAAAGAGGTTAAGGCCGGATTCGAATGTGGTCTCGTATTTGAAGGATTCGATGCAATCAAAGAACTTGATCAGGTTGAAGCCTACATTATGGTTGAGGTTCCCCGATAGAATCGAGGTTTACAATGAGAAAAAACAGTATTAAGAGTATAAGAATTAACGAAGAGGTAATGCATGTTTTGGCTGAGTGCATCAGGGGTGAAATCAAGGATCCCCGCATCTCACCCATGACAAGCGTTGTCTCCGTTGATGTGGCTCCCGACCTTAAGACATGCAAAGCATATATTTCGGTTTACGGAGACGAAGAGGCAAGACTTCAGACCAAGAAGGGCTTGGAGTCTGCTTCAGGATACATCAGAAACTATTTGGCAAAAAAGATTAATCTCAGAAACACCCCTGAAATAACCTTTATTATGGACAATTCCATTGAGTATGGTGTTAATATGTCCAAACTTATTGATGAGGTTAACAAGGGAACAGAAAGGCATGAGGATGATGAAACTGTCTAGTCTTGTGGCTAATGCCAAATCCATTGGTGTCAGCGGCCATATTCGCCCTGACGGAGATTGCTATGGTTCTACCATGGCTCTGTATCTCTATCTTAAGAAAATCGCTAAAGATGCGGATATTTGTCTTATGTTGGATTCAAAGAATGAGAACATGAGAGACTTGAAGTATCTTGATGAGATTGATACCGAGTATGCTCATGAGGGCGGATTTGACGTATTCTTTTGCCTGGACTGCAGCTATGACAGAATGAATGAAAAAGCTGCTAAGATGTTCACAGAATCAAAGCTTACTGTAAATATTGACCATCATATAACCAACGCAGGTGGATCCGGCATGGAAAACTATTGTTTCCCTGAGGTCGGCTCCGCCAGTGAACTGGTTTATGAACTGATCAAAAATGACGAAAATTCTCTTTCATATGAAGAGAGAATGGACACAGATATTGCGCTGGCTCTCTACATCGGTATTATTCATGATACCGGTGTGTTCCAGTATTCAAACACAAGACCGGAGACACTTATAGCAGCCTCCGAGCTTATAAAGTTTGACTTTGACTTCCCCAGAATCGTGGAGGAGACTTTTTACCAGAAGACATATGTTCAGAATCAAATAATGGGCAGGGCCATACTTGAAAGCGTGAGGTTCCTTGACGGCAGATGCATTGTCAGCTGCGTTGATAAGAGAACCATGGACTTTTATGAAGCTGTTCCTGCAGACCTAGATGGCATAGTTAATCAGCTCAGGAATATAAAGGGCGTGGACTGTGCTATTTTCATGTATGAACTTGGAACGTTTAAGTATAAAGTAAGCCTCAGAACCACGCCTAAGGTGGATGCGGCCAAGGCCGTCAGCGCATTTGGCGGAGGCGGACATGCCAGAGCAGCCGGATGCACAATGGAAGGAAGCTATCACGATTGTGTTAACAATCTTTCCAAGTATATTGCTAAACAGCTTGAGGAAAATAATTGATTAACGGAATTATAAATGTAAATAAGGAGTCCGGATATACATCCTTTGACGTTGTTGCCAAGCTTAGAGGTATTCTGAAGCAGAGGAAGATGGGACATACGGGAACATTGGATCCTGATGCAACGGGAGTCCTGCCTGTTTGTCTCGGCTCTGCCACTAAGCTTTGCGAATCTATGACGGATAAGGAAAAGGAATATCTGGGGGTCATGAGACTGGGTGTAACTACAGACACTCAGGATATGACAGGGCAGATTACCTCAGAAAAAGAGGTTACCTGCACGGAAAATGAGATTATAGAGACCGTAAATTCATTTATCGGAGAATATGATCAGCTTCCGCCCATGTACTCGGCGGTATGGGTAAACGGCCAGAGATTATATGATCTTGCAAGGAAAGGCAAGGTGGTGGACAGACCTACAAGGAGGGTTTGCATCAATAACATCACCATAGAGAAATTAAATTTGCCTTTAATAACCCTAAGAATTTCCTGTTCCAAAGGTACTTACATTAGAACCCTGATGAATGATATTGGCGAAAAATTGGGGTGTGGGGCGTCAATGGATTCCCTTGTGAGGACGAAAACAGGTGTCTTTAAAATTGAGAATGCATACACCCTTGCAGAAATCGAAAAATACAGAGACAATGATGAACTGTTTAAGATAGTTACTCCTGTGGACGAGTTCTTTGCGGAATACGAAAAGGCATTTGTCAAAGACGACGCACTAAAGCTTCTCATAAACGGAAATGTGTTGGACAATTCAAATTTCTGTGAGACAGATATAAATAAGCTTACCGGCAGGATTCGTGTTTATGACAGCAAGGGGGAGTTCTACGGCGTATATGAGAAGAAGGGTGATGTGTTTAAGCCCTTCAAAATGTTCCTTCCCGAAGAATTAAAGCAGCACTGACAGGGAGAACGGGTGAATTAATTGGAAGTAATCAAGGAAACAAAGGATTTTAGAATTGAATACCCCACAGCCGTTACAATAGGTAAGTTTGACGGGGTTCATATGGGACATAAGAAACTGATAGAGTCATGTATGAGGCAGAGGGAAAAGGGGCTTAAGGTTTGTGTTTTTACTTTTTCTCCCTCTCCCGAGAAGTTTTTTGGCTCTGAAGACAGGTGCCTTACCACTGTGGCTGAGAAGAGAAGGATTTTTGACGTACTAGGCGTTGATTATCTCGTGGAATATCCTTTTGATAAAGAGACAGCCGATACAAAACCGGAGGATTTTATCAGAGAAATTCTTTGCGAAAAAATTCATGCAAAATATGTTGCCGCCGGATCGGATCTTTCTTATGGAATAAGAGGTGAAGGGGATTCCAAACTACTTCTGGATCTTAGAAACAAATATGACTATGAAGCTGATATTATAGATAAGGTAAGGATTAAAGGGGAAATTGTCAGCTCCACGGCAATCAGAGAGGCAATCAGGAATTCTGATATGGAGAAGGCAGCTGATTTTCTTGGGGCACCTTATCAAATAACAGGTGAAATTGTTCATGGCAACAGAATCGGCAGAACCATAGGAATGCCGACAATTAACCAGATTCCCGATGAAGAAAAGCTTTTGCCTCCCTTCGGTGTGTACTACTCAGAAGCGGAAATTGAGGGAAAGGTTTTTAAGGGAATAACCAATATCGGAGTGAAACCAACCGTTAGCGACGAACATAAAGTTACTGTCGAGACGTTTTTATATAATTTTAATCAGGATGTCTACGGAAACAGGGCGGGAGTAAGACTTTTGGGATTCTTGCGGCCCGAGATGAAATTCGGAAGCATCGAAGAATTGAAAACTCAAATGAAAAAGGATATCGAAGTGGGTTTTAGGAGGTAAATAATGGGCTTTACAGTCTTGCTTGCAATGTTCGGCGGGCTAGGTCTCTTCCTTTACGGAATGAGAGTAATGAGCGACTCGATTGAGAAAGTAGCGGGCGCTAAACTTAGAAATATATTGGAGAAACTTACAACCAACAGGTTCACGGGAATGCTGGTGGGCGTTGTGTTCACGGGTATCATACAGAGTTCATCCGCGTGTACTGTAATGGTTGTTTCGTTTGTTAACTCCGGCCTGATGAATCTGTATCAGGCTGCGGGAGTTATATTCGGTGCCAACATCGGTACCACAATCACTTCACAGCTGGTATCCTTTAACCTGTCTAAGGTTGCACCTGTTATTTTGCTGCTTGGTGTAATTATAGTTATGTTCTGCAAGAAGCAGAATGTAGTAAAACTTGCAGAGATAGTTGTTGGTTTTGGCATTCTTTTCCTTGGACTGTCAAATATGTCCGGAGCCATGGCCAGCATGAAGGATCATCCCCAGGTTGTAAGTCTTTTATCTTCCTTGGACAATCCTTTTATGGCTGTATTAATAGGCACTGTTCTTACCGCTATTATTCAGAGTTCATCGGTAACAGTCAGCATCGTGCTCTTAATGGCCAACCAAGGACTTATTCCCAAGGAGATTACCTTATTTATAATTCTTGGATGTAACATCGGCGCATGTACACCTGCACTTCTTTCATCATTGGCAGGTAAGAGAGATGCAAAGAGAGCAGCATACATTCATTTGCTCTTTAATATAATAGGTACGGTTTTGTTCTTCGTAATCTTTATGTTTGCCATGAATCCTGTTGTCAGTGCCATTGACACAATATCCAGCGATGCCGGAAGATTCGTTGCGAATGCCCATACTATTATAAAGATAGTTCAGGTTATTATCCTGCTTCCTTTCTCAAATCTTATTGTAAAGCTCACATACCTTCTGGTACCGGGCGAGGACGAGAAGATTGGTTACCGTGCATCCTTCCAGCTTAAATACATTGGTGACAAGGTGCTCTTTAACCCTGCCACAGCAGTGACAGACGTCATCAAAGAGCTTGATCGTATGGCAACCCTTGCATCCGAGAACTTAAACAGAGCCATGAACGCGTTGATTACCTTGGATGAGGAAGATATTACGGAGGTTTATGAGGTTGAGAAAAACATCGACTTCCTCAATCACGCCATAACGGATTATCTTGTTAAGATTAACCAGACAACCCTTCCTATCGAAGACTTGAAGAGTATCGGTGCTTTGTTCCATGTCGTAAATGATATAGAAAGAATCGGTGACCATGCCGAGAACATAGCCGATGCCGCAAGGATGAGACAGGAAAGAGGCGTGGAGTTCAGCAAGGAAGCCATAGCTGAAATGGGTGCCATGATGGGAAGAGTAAACGATATCTTAAGGTATGCGGTTGAAATCTTTTCACAGGGCAAAGAAGAGCACATGCAGGATGTTATCAGAATCGAGGATGAGATTGATAACCTTGAGAGAGAGTATCAGCAGTCCCATATCGACAGACTTACAAAGAATGAGTGCACCCCTGCAGCCGGCATGATCTTCTCAGATGTCATATCAGGTCTTGAGAGAGTAGCAGACCATGCCACAAATATTGCATTCGCTATCGTTGAAAGCGAAGATGAGTAGAAAATAGGGTTTTTACCAAAATAATTGTTTACAACCTAAGATTACTGTGATATAGTATCTAGGTATGATTTTGTGCCAACACTCGGAATACGGACACTCCGACCGATTCTTAGTGTAAGGCGGACTTTAGATTCAGGAGGAATTAGAAATGATTACAAAAGAGAAGAAGACAGAACTTATCAAGAAGTACGGCATGAAAGAGGGAGATACAGGTTCACCCGAAGTTCAGATCGCAGTTTTATCTGAGAGAATTGCCGAAGTTACTGAGCACTTAAAGAGCAATCCCAAGGATCACCACTCAAGAAGAGGTTTGTTCAAAATGGTAGGTCAGAGACGTAACCTTTTGGCTTATTTAAAGAACAAAGATATCGAGAGATATCGTGCAATCGTTGAGAAGCTTGGCTTAAGAAAGTAATACGTGAATTAAAAGGCGGTGTTAGGGCTTTTGTTCTTGCCGCCTTTTTTGTCAATTTAGACATTCAATGAAAGAAGCCTGTAGAGCAGGCAGAAGGAGAAAGAAAATATGGATTTTAGTTACAAGACATTTAGCATGGAACTTGCCGGACGTACACTTTCTGTAGACGTTAACAGAGTAGGTAAACAGGCAAACGGATGCGCATTCATGCACTACGGAGACACAACAGTTCTTTGTACAGCAACCGCATCAGAGAAGCCCAGAGAAGGTGTAGATTTCTTCCCTCTCAGCGTTGAGTATGAGGAGAAGTTATATGCTGTAGGCAAAATCCCCGGAGGTTTCACAAAGAGAGAAGGTAAGGCAAGCGAGAACGCAATTCTTACAAGCCGTGTTATCGACAGACCTATGCGTCCCCTTTTCCCTAAGGATTACAGAAATGACGTTACTTTGAACAATATGGTTATGTCTGTTGACCCTGCATGCCGTCCTGAGCTGGTAGCTATGCTTGGTTCAGCTATTGCAACAAGTATTTCAGACATTCCTTTCTGCGGACCTTGTGCAACAACACAGGTTGGTATGATTGACGGTGAGTTCATCATCAACCCTTCACAGGATCAGTGGAAGGTATCAGACCTTAACTTGACAGTTGCTTCAACAAGCGAGAAGGTAATCATGATCGAGGCAGGTGCCAACGAGATTCCTGAAGCTAAGATGATTGAAGCTATTTACAAGGCTCATGAAGTTAACCAGACAATTATCGAGTTTATCAACAAGATGGTTGCTGAGGTTGGTAAGCCTAAACACGAGTACACAAGCTGCGCAGTTCCTGAAGAGCTTTTCGCTAAGATGAAAGAGCTGGTTCCCCAGGAGGAGATGGAGAAGGCTGTATTCACTGATGAGAAGCAGGTTCGTGAGGAGAACATCCGTCAGATTACCGCTCGTCTTGAGGAAGCTTTCGCAGACAACGAAGAGTGGCTTGCAATTCTCGGTGAGGCTATTTATCAGTACGAGAAGAAGACAGTTCGTAAGATGATTCTTAAGGATCACAAGCGCCCTGACGGTCGTGAGATCACACAGATTCGTCCTCTTCATGCTGAAGTAGATATTATCCCCAGAGTTCACGGCTCAGCTATGTTTACCCGTGGACAGACACAGATTTGTAACGTATGTACTCTTGCTCCTCTTTCAGAGCAGCAGAAGCTTGACGGCCTCGATGAGAACGAAGTTTCCAAGAGATACATGCATCACTATAACTTCCCTTCATACTCTGTAGGTGAGACAAAGCCTTCAAGAGGACCCGGAAGAAGAGAAATCGGTCACGGTGCATTGGCAGAGAGAGCACTTGTCCCTGTACTTCCCTCTGAGGAAGAGTTCCCTTATGCAATCCGTACCGTATCAGAGACATTTGAGTCCAACGGTTCAACATCAATGGCTTCAACATGTGCTTCATGTATGTCACTTATGGCTGCAGGTGTTCCCATCAAGAAGATGGTTGCAGGTATTTCCTGCGGTCTTGTTACAGGTGATACAGATGATGATTTCGTACTTCTTACAGATATCCAAGGTCTCGAGGACTTCTTCGGTGACATGGACTTCAAGGTAACAGGTACAACAGACGGTATCACAGCTATCCAGATGGATATCAAGATTCACGGTCTTACAAGACCCATCGTTGAGGGTGCAATTGCAAGATGTCGTGAAGCAAGACTCTTCATCATGGACAACTGCATGAAGAAGGCTATTGCAGAGCCCAGACCTACAGTTAACGAGTATGCTCCCAAGATTGTTTCAATCCAGATTGATCCTGAGAGAATCGGTGATGTTGTTGGTCAGAGAGGTAAGACAATCAACGAGATTATCGCTCGTACAGGCGTTAAGATTGATATTACAGATGACGGTAAGGTATCTGTATGCGGCACCGATAAGGCTATGATGGATAAGGCTTGTGAAATGATCAAGATTATCGTTACAGACTTTGAGGAAGGCCAGATCTTCAAGGGTAAGGTTGTAAGCATCAAGGAGTTCGGTGCATTCATCGAGTTCGCTCCCGGCAAGGAAGGAATGGTTCATATTTCCAAGATTGCCAAGGAGAGAATCAACCACGTTGAAGATGTTCTTACTCTTGGCGATACAGTTACAGTTGTATGCCTTGGCAAGGACAAGATGGGCAGAATCAGCTTCTCAATGAAGGATGTTGCTCAGCAGTAAAATTAATAGAATTTGCCCGAAGTGATTTGTTCGCTTCGGGCATTTTTTTCGTTTATGATGCTTTATATGTGGTAGAATAGTAGAAGTGAGTTTAGTAAATCAGGAGATATTAACAAAGATGAAAAGTATTGCAAAATGGGCATTCGCCGTATTAATAGCGGGAGTTATTTTATCGTTCCCCATTAGAGGTGAAGCGGCAGAAGCAGTAAACATTTACACTTTCGAGGATTTGAAATCCATGAAGGATAATCCTTCCGGAGATTATGTTCTTAAGAATGATATAGACTGTTTGGGCGAGGAATGGGTACCCTTTGATTTCTCCGGAACATTGGACGGAGAGGGACATGGGTTACTTAATCTTAATATCACTGAAGTTTCAGAGGGAGTCAGAACTACCTACGACGGAAACATGAAGACTTACGATACTGTTTTCTCGGGACTTTTCGGGTGTATTGAGAATGGTACTGTCAAAAATTTGGGCCTATACGGAATCAATGTAGACGTAAACATAGAGAAGGATTGCTTTGTCGGAACCATTGCGGGCTACATGGACGGAGGCACAATTGATAACTGCGTTATAGAGGGAAATGCTTCTTTGCATGTTAAAGGAGCCATGTTTGGTGTCGGCGGAATCGTTGGATTCGGCAACGGAAAGATTGTTAATACCAAGGCTGAGACAACTCTGGTTAATGTGGATCTTGACGCATCTACAAGAGATGAGGAATTCCTTGGTGGTGCTTACGCTGCAGGATACATTGATCTTGATAATGATGATATTAACCTTAAGGGCTATGTATCAGACCACGGATATGTTCACAGTGGTGGAATGGTTGGCATGTATGGCCTCTATCCTGCGGGATTCGAGTATGCAGGCTATATAACCAATGTAAGAGTAAGTCAGGACAGCAAGATATTCTTCTTTGAAGATAACACCAACAGAAGAGCATATTGTGATCCTGTCAACGGTGAGGTTTTGAACTGGACTTATGCATTTTCGGGTTGCTCAGCTCCTGATAAAAGCATTTTCAGAAATGAAACCAATGATTATTCCAAGGATCTTTATCCTCACGGAGATTGCGGTACAGATGAGGCAAACTTTACAACGGAAGTTATAGAAGGCACTCATGAAACCTTTGGCTATACCTTGCATACCTGCCCTACAGACGGGTATTCCTATAAGGATTCTTATACTTTAAAGGTGCATGACCTTGGTGAGGGTGAGGAGACTATAGCACCTACACTTGATGCTACGGGACTTGAGAAGAAGATTTGTAAGGCCTGTGGCGCAGAAGTTTACACATCAATAGATAAGCTTACACCCACTCCAACACCTTCTCCTGAAGTAAAGGAGGAGTCCAGAGAAGGAGAGGATGGCCCTACAGGCAGTTCGGTGACATTTGTGGGAAGCATAGGCTCCATTTTACTGATTGTACTTTTGATTGCGGCTGTGGTTATCACCATTATTGCCTTTAGAGTAATACTAAAATCCGGAAAGAAACACGGAAGAAGGAAATAGATTTAATGAGAAAGTTTATTAATGTTTGTAAGTTCGTTTTGCCATTGGTGCTTATTCTTTGCATGCCCGGCCTCGTAGCTAAAGCCGCAGAGGCACATACACTTAACCTTAATGTATCAATTTCAAATGGCGCAGGCAGCGGAAATCTGTTGGATGGAAGCTATAATTCAGTCACCAAGTTGTCAGCAGGCGATTCCGTAACCATTTCCTCAGATGAGGGGATTAAAGGCCTCTATATAGCCTGGAACAGGATTCCAAACCCCTGGACATTGGAAGCAAACGGTGAAAGCCTTAACTGCGGTGAAAATGGATTCCTGCATGAATATGTTGAATTAACGAATACGGCAAATGAGATTAAGATGAATTTTACATCTGAATCTACTATCTGTTATATAACCGCGTACAGTGAAGGCGATTTACCAAAGGATGTGCAGGTATGGCAGCCTCCCTGCGAGAGAGCCGATATCCTTGCTTTTTCATCCCATGCGGACGATGAAATTCTGTTTCTCGGTGGTGTTTTGGCCACCTATTCCGCAGAGTATAACGCAGATGTTCAGCTTGCCTATATGGCGGAGTTTTGGACTACAACTCCTATAAGAGAACATGAAAAACTTGATGGAATCTGGCACTGTGGAGTTACCCATTATCCTGTGTGCGGAGATTTTCCTGATGTATACTGCAGTAATCTTGAGGATGCCAAGACCAAATACAGTGAAGATGATATGACTGCCTTCGCAGCTAAGTGCATGAGAAGATTTAAACCTCAGGTAACTGTTACCCATGATTTTGATGGTGAATATGGTCATGGATTCCATAGATTGACAGCCGAAAGTGTTAAAAATGCATTAGAACTTGCAAAAGACGATAGCTTTGATGCAGAATCTGCAAGTTTATACGGCACATGGGATGTTCCTAAGGCATATTTTCACTTATATTCTGAGAATCAGATTAAACTTGATTTGAGACACCCTATTGATGCCTTTGGAGGCAAAACAGCTTTTGAAATCGTAGACGAAGCCTATAAGAAGCATGTATCACAGCAGTGGTGTGACTTTAAGGTGGCTGATAGCTTTGATCCTAACGCTGACAGAACTCTTCATAGTGATTACGATTGTGGTTTGTTTGGCTTATACAGGACAAATGTAGGACCTGATACCGCCGGAAATGACTTGATGGAGAATCTTAAGACCTACGCGGTACAAGAGGAGGAAGAGCGTATAGCTTTAGAGGAAGAGGAAAAGAGGAAAGCCGAAGAAGAGGCTAGGATTAAGGCACAACAGGAAGAACAGAAGGCCATAGAAGAGGAAGAACAGAAGAAGGAAGAAGAGAAAAAGAGCGCTTCCAACATAGTTACAATTGTGCTTATTGCTGTTCTTGCCCTTGTTATTCTTGGCGCTGTAACAATAGTTGTAATGACCTCTGTAAGACGTTCAAGAAGACGTCGACACAGAAGAAAGAGATAAATTGGGGATGCATAAATTAAAACAAGGTTTAATTAATTACGCTTTTGTATTTGCACTGGCATCAGCATTGACAGTTTCAGGCTGCAGCCTTGGAAAATCATCCGAGACAGGCAAAGACGGAATAGAATGGGAGTCAGTTGGGGGTGAAGATGCGGAAGACTTAAATTCTGCAGAAAACTCAGAATTATCCCAAACCGAGGAAACTGCTCTTTCGGAAACTTATCAGACCGTTACTGCAGGAACACCGGAGGAAGTGGGATTTAACACCAATACCCTTAAGCTTATTGACGACATGATGGAAGTTCAGATGGACTATGGCTTTTCAGGGGCTCAGCTGGCTGTAATAAAAGACGGAAAACTGGTTGTAGATAAGGCCTGGGGTGTTACAAACGGCTATGTTGCCCCACAGATTGACAGTGAGGGCAATATCCTTTCGGATGCTTATGTAGATAAATCGTCTGCTCCCATAACATCGGATACCATGTTTGACCTGGCATCCAATACCAAGATGTTTGCCACAAATTTTGCTGTTCAGAAGCTGGTTTATGATGGCAAATTGGATATCCATAAGAGAGTATGTGAGTATATTCCCGAATTTAAGGACAGGGAGGGAGATGACCAGATAAAGGGAAAGACCGAGATTAAAGTATCTGACCTTTTGTCTCATCAGGCAGGTTTTCCTGCGGATCCTTGCTATCATAACAATGATGCTGCCATGATTAAGCAGTATCCTGATCTTTTTTGCCAGGACAGAAATGAGATTCTTTCAAAGATTATAGATACTCCCCTTAAATATGAGCCTGGAACCGAGAGAGAGTATTCTGACGTTGATTACATGATTCTTGGCTTTATAGTTGAAAAGATTACAGGCAAAAGGCTTGATGAGTATGTGAAAGAAGAGTTCTATGACAAGATGGGACTTACTCACATGACTTTCAATCCCCTCGAGAATGGCTTTTCAAAGGAAGATTGCGCAGCAACGGAACTTAATGGTAACACCAGACAGGGAAGATTCATATATGACAATGTGAGAAGAGAGACTGTCTGGGGCGAGGTTCATGATGAGAAAGCCTACTACTGCATGGATGGTGTATCGGGACATGCTGGACTTTTTGGAAGCGCAAGGGAACTTGCAAAGCTATGCCAGGTGATGATTAACGGCGGTGGCTGGGGAGAAGAGCAGTTCTTCGACCAAAGCACTATAGATATGTTTACTGCGCCTGTGGATCCCGAAACTCTTGACTGGGGCCTTGGTTGGTGGCTAAAAGACAGTAATGATAACCCGGGAAGAACAAACTATTTTGGCCTGGAATCTTCCATTGGAACCTTTGGACATACAGGCTGGACAGGAACCATTACACTGATTGATCCGGATAAGAAACTAATTATTGTTTATCTTGCAAGTACAAAGAATTCACCTGTAATAAACAGGATGAAAAACGGTAATGATTTCGTCGGAAACAATGTCTCCATGGGAAGTCTTGGACTTACACCGAACCTTATATATGAGGCATTAAATTCCAATAATGATGCATCGATTGATGCTTTGCTTGTGGAGATGGTTAACCAGAGAATAAGATCTTTGGAGCCACACTATGATAAATATGATGAATGGCCCCATGTAACGGATGCTGTTGCCTGGGTTGAGACGCTTTTAAAGAGAGCGGAGGAAAGAAAGAATTCAGTGCTTAAAGATGGTGGAATTAAAGCAGCTGAGACCCTGTTATTAAGGGCGGAAGAGAAGGCCACTCATCCTAAATCTTTGGATGCTTTACGACAGAAACTGCCGGGCTTGATAGATAGATTTAAATCTCTGGAGGCTTCGGATTTTACTCCAAGTTACGGAGAATTTGAGGTGCTTCCCACCAATATTTCCGCTTGGGATGATTATGAAAATAAACCACGAGTTTCCTTCCCTTCACCAAGAGGCGACACGGTTATGGCAAACATGATTGCTCAGTGTACCACATGCTATGACATTGCAGAAGGCTATGGCCAGTTTGCAGTTCGGGTTTTGGAACCGGAGAAGATTGGTAACCTTAGAATTTTCGTAAACGGATACGAGGTGGATTGCTCACAGATTAAAGACAATCCCACTGAAGAGTACATGATAGATATAAGCAAAGTTTCGAGAAACGGCTTTAATATCATTCAAGTTACGGGCCTTGATATATTCAGCGAGGAGCCTGAAGAGATAGTTGAGATAGTGTATGGATAAAAAGAAGAGGTTGGGATTAACCCAGCCTCTTTTCTTCTTTATCTTCTGAATTTAAGTTGTTATATGCGGTGGAAAGCATCAGTTTGATTCGATTAAGCTGGTTAACCTCGCTGGCACCGGGATCGTAATCGATGGCTACGATGTTTGATTCGGGATGGCGACGTCTAAGCTCCTTAATAACACCTTTTCCAACTACGTGGTTGGGAAGACAGCCAAAGGGCTGTGTGCATACGATGTTTGGCGTATCGTTGTGAATGAGCTCAAGCATTTCACCGGTCAAGAACCATCCCTCACCTGTCTGGTTACCTAAGGACACAATCTCTGAAGCTGCTTTGGCTGTCTCATAAATATCAGCGGGAGGCAGGAAGTGAGTGCTCTGTTTGAACTCATCACTTGCGGCGCCTCTAAGCCTTTCTATTGCCCAGATACCAAGCTTGCTCACATTGGAGGATCTCTTGGACGTACCGAGGTACTCGGCCTTAAATATCTGGTCGTAGAAACAGTAGAGAAGGAAGTCCGCTAGCTCAGGAACTACCGCTTCGGCACCTTCTGCTTCAAGAAGCTCCACCAGATGGTTATTGCCTGTGGGTGAGTACTTAACAAGGATTTCTCCAACTACACCGACTCTGGGTTTCTTAAGCTCTTCATCAATAGGGATGGCATCAAATTCTCGAATAATCTGACGGCACATCTTGTTGAATTTAAAGAGAGACAGGTGCTTGCCTACAAGGAATTCATTACACTTCTTAAGCCATTTTTCGTGTAGAGCATCAACGCTGCCCTTGTTTAATTCGTAAGGACGCATTCTGTAGACACACTTCATGAATATATCACCGAACTCTGCAGCGAGGCAGATACGATAGAGCATGTGAATGCCAATCTTGAATCCCGGATTGCTCTCAAGCTTACTTAAGTTGAGAGAAATAACCGGAATCTGTTCCATTCCTGCTTTTCTTAAGGCTCTTCTGATGAAACCGATATAGTTTGTGGCACGACATCCGCCGCCGGTCTGACTCATGACAACTGCGGTTCTTTCCAGGTCATACTTGCCTGAATTAAGGGCCGACATAATCTGTCCCACCACAAGAAGGGAAGGATAACACGCGTCATTATTAACGTATTTTAAGCCTGTATCAATGGCGGAACGGTTGTCGTTGTTAAGGACAACCAGGTTATATCCGCAGGAGTTGAAAGCGGGGCCTATAAGGTCGAAATGTATAGGTGACATCTGGGGGCAGAGAATGGTGTAGTTCTTTCTCATGTCCTCGGTGAAATATACCCTGTGGTATGCTGAGGAACCGAGCTTTCTGACTTCGCCCTTTTTCTCCTTTACCTTAAGAGCGGCAATAAGGGATCTGACTCTGATCCTTGCGGCTCCCAGGTTGTTGACTTCATCAATCTTAAGACAGGTATAAATCTTGTCAGATGCAGAAAGAATATCGTTTACCTGATCGGTGGTAACAGCATCAAGTCCGCAGCCGAAGGAGTTAAGCTGAATTAAATCCAGGTCATCTCTCTTTGTTACATAGTTTGCTGCGGCATAGAGCCTTGAGTGATACATCCACTGATCGGATACAATAAGAGGTCTTTCCGGAGGAGCAAGATGTGAAACTGAATCCTCAGTGAGTACAGCAATGTTATAGCTGTTAATAAGTTCAGGAATACCGTGATTAATCTCAGGGTCAATATGATAGGGACGACCTGCAAGGACGATGCCTCGAATATGGTTGTCCTCCATATATTTAAGAACTTCTTCGCCCTTCTTTCGCATATCGTTACGAGCGTTATTTAACTCATCCCAGGCCTTGGCAATGGCTTCCTTGACTTCAGATGCGGGAAGTTCTTTGAATTCTTTAACCAGGGCTATTTCAACGGTTTCCTTGCTTGAGAATGAAAGGAAGGGATTTCTGAACTTAACCTCACCGTGGCATATGGCCTCTACGTTGTTCCTAATATTCTCAGAGTAAGAAGTAACGATGGGACAGTTATAGTGGTTATTTGCATCCTTGAATTCATTTCTTTCATAGAATACGGCAGGGTAGAAGATGAAATCGGGATTCTGCTTTATAAGCCATTCCACATGTCCGTGTGCCAGCTTCGCAGGATAGCACTCAGATTCGCTGGGAATGGACTCGATTCCGAGCTCATAAATTTTACGGTTCGAAACAGGTGAAAGAATTACCCTGTAGCCAAGTTCTGTAAAGAATGTATGCCAGAAGGGATAGTTATCATACATATTAAGAACTCTTGGAATGCCCACAGTTCCTCTTCTTGCTTCATCGGCTTCCAAAGGCTCGTATGAGAAGTATCTCTTAAGCTTATATTCAAAAAGATTTGGAATGTTGTTCTTGTTCTTCTCCTTGCCAAGACCTCTTTCACAGCGATTTCCGGAAATAAACTGACGTCCGCCGGAGAATTTGTTGATGGTGAGACGGCAGGAGTTGGTACAGCCCTTGCACTTGGCCATGGAAGTCTCGAACTTAAGAGCATTGATCTGTTCGAAGGTAAGCATTGTGGTTTCATAGCCTTCGCTGAAACGCTCTCTTGCAATAAGAGCGGCTCCGAAAGCACCCATGATACCTGCAATGTCGGGCCTTATAGCTTCACAGCCGGCAATCTTTTCAAAGGAGCGAAGAACGGCATCGTTATAGAAGGTTCCGCCCTGGACAACAATTTCTTTTCCGAGTTCTGAAGCGTCGGAAACCTTTATAACCTTAAACAGGGCATTCTTAATAACGGAATAGGCAAGACCTGCGGAAATGTCTGCAACGCTTGCACCTTCCTTTTGCGCCTGTTTTACTTTTGAATTCATAAATACGGTACAACGGGTACCGAGGTCGATGGGGTGCTTTGCAAACAAAGCTTCCCCTGCGAAATCTTCCACTGAATAATTAAGAGACTTCGCAAAAGTTTCTATAAAGGAACCGCAGCCCGACGAGCATGCCTCGTTAAGCATTACGGAATCAACGGTCTGATTCTTGATTTTGATGCACTTCATGTCCTGACCGCCGATGTCAAGGATGCAGTCAACTTTGGGGTTAAAGAATGCGGCAGCATAGTAGTGAGCCACAGTCTCAACCTCTCCATCGTCAAGGAGGAAAGCGGCTTTCATAAGTGCCTCACCGTAACCTGTGGAGCAGGCTCTGACTATCTTTACATCAGGGGGTAAAATCTTCTCTATCTCCTTAAAGGATCTTATGGCGGTGCTTAAGGGAGAACCGTCATTGGAGCTGTAGAAGGAATATAATAAGTCTCCGCCTTCGGAAACAAGTGCTATCTTAGTGGTTGTGGAACCGGCATCGATTCCGAGGTAAGCATTGCCCTTATATGAGGCAAGATCGGCAGTCTTAACATGGTGAATGCTATGGCGGACCTTGAATTTCTCATATTCTTCTTCGTTGGCGAAAAGAGGCTCCATTCTGGCAACCTCAAACTCCATCTTGATGTCGGATGAAAGCTTATCAACCATTTCCTTCATGGTGTAGTGGCAATCATCCTTGGCATTCATGGCTGAACCCATGGCAGCGAAAAGATGGGAGTTCTCTAGCTCGATTGTATGCTCCGCATCGAGCTTCAAAGTTCTTATAAATGCAGCCTTCAATTCCGTAAGGAAGTGAAGAGGACCGCCAAGGAAAGCAACATGGCCTCTTATGGGCTTTCCGCAGGCAAGACCTGAAATGGTCTGGTTAACAACGGCCTGGAAAATAGAAGCGGATAAGTCTTCCTTTGTGGCACCCTCATTAATCAAGGGCTGAATATCTGTCTTGGCAAATACGCCGCAACGAGCAGCAATGGTATACAAAGATTTGTAATCCTTGGCATACTCATTAAGACCGGCGGCATCAGTCTGAATAAGGGATGCCATCTGGTCGATAAATGAACCTGTACCGCCGGCACAGATTCCGTTCATTCTCTGTTCAACATTGCCCCCTTCAAAGTAAATAATCTTTGCATCCTCACCGCCGAGCTCGATGGCTACGTCGGTTTTGGGCGCAAAGACCTTAAGAGAAGTGGCAACTGCTATAACTTCCTGGGTAAAGGGAACTTCAAGATGATTGGCCAAAGTTAAGCCGCCTGACCCTGTGATCATGGGATGAACAGTAATGTCTCCCAATGCGTCATAACATAACTTCAGCAAATCCTGGAGAGTCTTTCTGATGTCTGCAAAATGTCTCTTATAATCTGAAAAGAGGAGCTTGTTATTCTCATCAAGCACCGCTATTTTAACTGTGGTGGAGCCTATATCAATACCTAAAGTGTATCGCATTTATCTGTTTCCTTCTTATTATTTATACCCCCGCGTCCAACACGCGATAAAAATTATATACCAACAGGATTTAAAAATCAATGTCACGTGGTTCGCATTACCACATGTGTAATAATATATCGCCGGGACTTGAAAATGGCGAAATAATATGGTAAAGTCATTTCCCGTGAGTTCGAAACCATCCTCACGTAAAACAAAACTAGGAGAATAGAAAAATGAGAAACAAAAATGTAGCAAATCTTACTCGTGCTGCCATAATTGCGGCACTCTATGTTGTGCTTACCTACATAGCCAACGCCCTGGGACTGGCAAGCGGTTCCATCCAGGTCCGCTTCTCTGAAGCATTGACCATCCTTCCCTTTTTCACACCCGCAGCAATACCCGGTTTATTTGTGGGATGCCTTTTAAGCAACATCCTTACAGGCTGTGCGTTGCCGGATATCATTTTTGGGTCAATCGCCACATTGCTTGGCGCCCTGGGAACATATTTCCTTAGAAAAAAGAGCCCCTGGCTCGCACCTGTTTCTCCAATTGCGGCAAACACGGTAATTGTTCCCTTCGTGCTTTTATATGCATACGGAGTTCAGCCCTTATGGCTTTCATTCATCACTGTAGGCATCGGTGAGATTATTTCCTGCGGAGTATTGGGGATGCTTCTTCTTTTTGCATTAAAAAAGAGAGCCGGAGCTCTCTTTGATTAATCTATAACTTAGAAGCAAATAATTAACAGCAAAGGAATTGTGAGTACGGAAAGAAGAGTGCTTAAGAAGACGCATCTTGCGGCAAAGCTCTCGTCGGAGCCGTACTCTTTTGCGTATAGGACAGATGTGCTGGCTGCAGGCATTGCAAGCATAATAAAGGTAATCTGCAGCGAGAAGGTGTCCTTAATAAGAAACTTAATCAAGGGGAAAAGTGCCAGGGGAATAAGTATGCTTCTTACTATGACATATACGTAAACTCTGATGTCTGTGAATACTTCTTTGGGATTCATCTTGGCCAGGGTTGAACCGATGATCATCATTGCAAGGGGAGTGGTGACACTTCCTACGTAGTTAACAGCTTCCCCGATCATTGAGGGCACTCTTACATCCAAAAAGAATAAAACCAAAGCAAGAACCGATACAGAAATGCCCGGAGTCAAAAGAGTTTTGGCATTTAATTTAAATCCGGCACCTTCTGAAGCTGAATCATTGGACACGATAATTACGCCGTAGGAATAAGCCAAAAGATTAAAGAACATATTAAATATTCCGGCATAGAGAATGGAATCGGGACCGAAGATGGCGCTTACCAAAGGGAAACCCATGAATCCCACGTTTGCAAAAATCAGGAGATATTGATATATTCCCTGAATCGATTTATCTATTCTTAAAAGTTTGGTTATGACAAAGGCAATGAGGGGAAGGATGGTGTACATTGCAAAGGCAATGATGATTAACTCGATTACCAGGGAAACATCCTTTTCACCTGTTCTGGAGATTACCGAGTTAAGAACCATGGCTGGCATAGTGCAGTAGATAATGAGCTTGGTGATACCCGAATCAAGAGTATCCCCCATAATCTTTGCTTTCCGCAGTCCATATCCCAGGCATATCAATAAAAACAGGATAACCAGCTGGTTGACAATGACATTTATTTCCATAAAAACTTTCTTCTTTCTTTATAAACTTTTAATTTTTATATTCTATCACAACGTAGGATAAAATGTTATAATTACTTAGTATGTTTTTGAAAAGAAAGCGAGATTTTTAAATGAATTTCATTGACAAACTTGAACGAAAATTTGGAAGGTATGCAACGGACAAGATGCCCTTCATACTCATAGCCTGCTATGCACTGGGCTACATGATAGAGAAAATAAACTACTCCTGGATTAACTACCTGACTCTTAACCCTTATCTTATCCTTAAAGGACAGGTATGGAGGCTGGTTTCGTGGATTCTCATTCCTCCTTCAGAGAGCAACATTTTCTTTGTCATTATTATGTTGTTTTTCTATTATTCCATAAGTATGTCACTGGTTAAAACCTGGGGCGTATTTAAGTACAATTTATACATAGTGGTTGGACTTCTTTGCTCAATCATCGGAAGCTTCCTTTGCATGGGCATATGCTATTTGTTTGTGGGCGATGTAATAGAAGTAACCGGCGCCGCAACTTTCTTCCAGATCGGAAGCCAGTATTTCAGCACCTTTTATGTAAATATGTCAATTCTTCTGGCATATGCGGCAACCTTCCCCAACGCCATGATACTGATGTTTTTCATTATCCCTTTGAAGGTAAAATGGCTAGGCTTCTTTGAAGGCGCAATCCTCCTTTATAACCTGATCGTGGGAGTCGGAAACCCTTATCACAACATCTTCTTCAGATTCGGCGTAATAAGTGCGTTACTGAACTTTGGACTATTTATGCTTCTTGTAAAGGGCGGCTATCGAATGAGACCTTCCCAGATCAAAAGAAGAATGAATTTTGAGAGGGAGACAAGAACCAATCAAAGCATAGCAAAGCATAAATGTGCAATTTGCGGTCGAACCGATATCACCAATCCGGAGCTGGAATTCAGATTCTGCTCAAGATGTAACGGCAACTATGAGTATTGCTCAGACCATCTATTTTCACATAAGCACGTGGAGTAATAACAATGAATGAAGAACAGTTTATAAATGCATTAAATAAATTGAGAGAAACAGCATCCGAACAGGGCAATGTTTTGTCCACGGAGCAGATTTCCGAAACTTTTGCCGAAGTTGGGTTCGAACTCAATGACGAGAGAAAAGCTCTCATAGAGGAATACCTTAACAAGAACCATATCGGAATAGACGAGTCCGTGGACCCGGACAGCTATCTTACAGAGTCTGAAAAGAATTATCTTGAGGAATACCTTGACGAAATCAAACTTCTGGCAGAGGTATCCGATGGGGAAAAAAGAGCAGCAATTATCTCAGCTTTGGCAGGAGAGGCAGACGCCAAGAAGAGACTGGTGGAGATGTTTCTTCCTTCAGTAGCAGACATTGCAAAGCTCTATACGGGATTTGGCGTTGGTATTGAAGATTTAATTGGCGAGGGAAATGTGGCTCTTGCCCTGGCTGTAGAAATGTTTGACTGCGTTGACGGGCCTGACGAGGTTGAAGGCTTTCTTGCAAAGCAGGCAATGGATGCTATGGAAGAGTTTATAAGGCAGAACACGGATGTTAAGAAAGCCGACGGCAAGATGCTTGACAAGATCAATAAGATTGCCGACATGGCCAAGGAGCTTTCTGATGAACTTGGAAGAGACGTTACACCCGAGGAACTCGCCAGGGAGAATAACATATCCGTTAAGAGCATAATTGATGCCATGTTTATTACAGGAGATAAGATTGAGGGCATCAGCAAAGGACAGACTAAATGAGCATAACCGAAAAGAACATTACCTACGAAGACTATAAGTTTGTGCTCCAGGATACTTTAAACAATGTGGTAAGCATTGGCGCAAAGTTCTCTTATGAGGAACTTCTGGCAAGGGAAGATGTGCCTTTTAAATTCAAGGCCATATGCAAGAAATATCTTTTTGAAGATATGGCTTTAGATACAACGCTGGAGAGTCTGATTTATCATATGGGTCCTGAGGGCTTTGGAACCGAGTGCCTTAAGCAGCTTAAGTGCAGGGTCAAATATGCAAAGCCTGTAACAAAGAAATCATTATTTGGAAAGACACACTGCGAGTTTAAGCAGTTCAATGACAAAATTGAAGATTTTGCATTGATGACACCGGAAGAAAAGGAAATGGCTAAGATAGTTATCCAGGAGATAAGCATCTCCAAACTGGCTCTTTCCATGTTTTCATCATAATAATTTCAAAGGATCACTCAAATGGAACTAAAAGAACTTAAAGGTTACGAACTTATAGAAGAAAGAGAACTTAAGGATATTAACTCCAAGGGCTACGTTTTAAGACATAAAAAGACCAAAGCAAGGGTAGTGGTTATTTCCAACGACGACGATAACAAGTGCTTTGGAATCGGATTCAGAACACCTCCGAAGGACAGCACGGGAGTTGCCCATATTATTGAGCATTCCGTTTTGGAGGGCTCAGAGAGCTTTCCCGTAAAAGACCCCTTTGTGGAGCTTTGCAAGAGTTCCCTTAATACTTTTTTAAATGCACTTACCTTCCCGGACAAAACACTTTACCCGGTGGCAAGCTGCAATGATCTGGACCTTCATAATCTTATCCATGTCTATATGGATGCGGTATTGAGGCCCAATATTTATAAGAACAAGTTTATCTTCCTCCAGGAAGGCTGGAGATATGAGATGGAATCGGAGGATGATGAACTAACAATAAACGGAATCGTTTATAACGAGATGAAGGGTGCTTTTTCCAATGTTGATGACATTATGGACAGATACTCAAGAAGAAGCCTCTATCCCGATACTGTTTACGGAATTGAATCCGGTGGAGATCCCAAGTGCATACCGGATTTAACATATGAGCAGTTTTTGGATTTTCACAGAAAATACTATCATCCCTCCAACAGCTACATTTATCTTTACGGTAATGTTGATGCTGCCAAGGAACTTGATTTTATAGACAAAGAGTACCTTGATAATTATGAATATCTTGAAATAGATTCAAAGATTACCCCGCAGCCCGAGTTTAAGAATCCTCGTAAAGAGGTTGTGGAATATCCTATTTCCGAGGAAGAGAGTGAAGAGGGCAACTTCCATTACACCATGAACTATAGTATCGAGACCAGCCTTGAATCGGTCCTTATGGATGCTGTGGATGTTTTGGACTATGCTCTTTGTTCCGTTCCCGGTGCCCCTCTTAAGGAGGCTCTTATCAAAGCGGGAATCGGCGATGATGTATACAGTTCCTTTGAGTCGGGTATATATCAGCCTTATTTTTCCATTGTTGCCAAGGGATGCAACGAGGAGGACAGGGATGAGTTCGAGAAGATAGTTAATGAAACCCTTAAGAATCTGGCCGCTAACGGAATTGACAAGAAGGCCCTTAAGGCCGGTCTTAACTACTATGAATTCAGATATCGTGAGGCTGATTACGGTTCCGATCCCAAGGGACTTATGTACGGCATCCAGATGTTTGACAGCTGGCTTTATGATGATACCGATCCCTTCATGAATATCCTTAGAAACGCCACCTATGAGTTCCTTAAGAAGCAGGTAGATACGGACTATTTCGAAAAGCTTATTGAGAAGTACTTCATTAACAATGTTCATTCAAGCTTCGTGGAGTTTAAGCCGGTTAAGGGACTTGTTGCTAAGGACGAAGAAGCCCTTAAAGAGAAGCTCAGAGGAATAAAAGAGAACCTTTCAAAGGATGAGATGGCTGCAATTATCAAGCAGACCATGGATTTAAAGGAGTGGCAGGAGGAGGAAGACACACCTGAGGCTCTGGCCACAATTCCTATGCTTTCAAAGAAGGACCTTAAGAGAGAGGCAAGAAGATTCGTCAACGAAGAAAGAGATGAGAGGGGAGTCAAGACCCTTTTCCATAATGTATATACCAATGAGATTGCTTACTTGAGAATGGTGTTCGATGTTTCCTGCCCTCAGGAAGATTTGCCATACCTTGCTTTATACAAGAATATCATTGGCCTGGTTAATACAAAGAACTATAACTATGGTGAACTGTTCAGCGAGATTCACCTTGCAACGGGAGGAATTTCTTCTGTATTAAACATTTATCCCAGAGTTGATTCAGACAGAACCACCTTCACCTTTGATATGAAGGCCAGTGTCATGTATGACAATATTGAAAGAGCCTTTGAACTTCTGAAGGAGATAATGTTTACCTCAGACTTTACCGACAAGGAAAGACTGAGAGAACTGATTAATGAGATATACGCCAGATTCCAGAGCTCCATTATGTCTGTGGGACACGTTTTTGCCTACTTAAGAAGTTTAAGCGGAATATCCAAAGCGGCATATATAAACGATGTTACCGATGGATTGGGATTCTTTGAGTGTCTGGAGAGATGGTACAAGGACTTTGATGAGTGTGCGGATGAAATAATCGCCAAGATTGACAAGGTTTCCAAAGACCTTTTCTGCATCGACAACGTGATGCTAGATATCACCTGCGATGAGGAGGGCTACAGGAAGACAGTGAAGGCAATGCCGATCCTTTTTGACGCATTCTATCCTGCCATGGGTCCCAAAGAAGAACCCAAACTCAAATTAAAGAGCGCGAAACAGGGCCTTAAAAACAGCGCTCAGATTCAGTATGTTGCCTGTGGCGGAAACTTTAAGGACAAGGGCTTAAGCTATACCGGAGTAATCAATGTGTTAAAGGTTATTCTTTCATACGATTATCTCTGGTCGGAGGTACGAGTCAAGGGAGGAGCGTACGGTTGCATGAACATCATCTCAAGAAACGGAGACGGATGCTTTGTATCCTACAGGGATCCTAACCTTAAAGAAACCATCGAAGCCTTTGAGAACTGCGCAGACTATATCGCAGAATTCGACGAGGACGATATGGCTCTTACCAAGTATATAATAAGCGCCATAGGAAATCTTGATACGCCTCTTACTCCTGCGGCCAGGGGCTTTAACTCCTTAAGTGCATACATGAGCGGAATCACCGATGAGATGGTGCAAATGGAGAGAGAACAGGTAATTGACGCAACTGTGGAAGATATAAGAAAGTGCTCGGAATTAATCCGAGGCTTTATGGAGGACCACACCTTATGCGTTGTCGGTAATGCCGGTAAGATTGAAGAAAACAAAGAGTTATTTGACGATACAAAAACCATTTTTACAGTTTAAACTTTTTGTGGAGGATCAGATTATGAAAAAGACGGGTATCAAAGCATGCTTTATTGCAGCATTAATGGTAGCGGTATTAAGTTTCCCTGCCTGCGGTGGCTCATCAAGTGACAGTTCAAAGTATGCCGCAACAGAAAGCGCAGCTTACGATGGTGGCTACTACGATGACGATGAGTACGCCGATGAAGTGTACGCAGAGGAGGCAAAGGTTACAGCCGATGCAAACACCAGCGTAGATGTGGGTGAGGGCAACGCCACAAACAGAAAGCTTATTAAGACAGTTAATATGTCTGTTGAGACCAAGGAATTTGACAATCTTGTTTCGGGAATCGAGGAACAGGTTGCTGCTACCGGAGGATATATAGAGTCCTCAAGCATTTCAAATAACAATTACTATAACAACAGGAACTCTGTCCGCTATGCAAACTATACCGTAAGAATTCCTGCGAATCAGTTAAATTCTTTCCTTGAGAGAGTCAAGGGAGTATCAAACGTGGTTTCCATCAACCAGGATGTAAGAGATGTTACACTTTCCTACACGGATCTTGAAAGCCATAAGAAATCTCTTCAGACAGAGCAGGAAAGACTCCTTGCACTTTTAGAGAACGCTGACAACATGGAAGACATCATTACAATCGAGGAGAGACTTTCAGAAGTCAGATACGAAATAGAGAGCATGGAAAGCCAGCTTCGTGTAATGGACAATCAGGTGGATTACAGCACCGTTTACATTGACATAACCGAGGTTAAGGAACTTACCGTTGTTGATCCCGAAACCGACGGCGAGAGAATGGTGAGACGTTTCAAGGAGAACATCTACGATATCGGCCGGGGCTTTAAGGAGTTCGGAATCGGATTTGTTATTTCACTTCCTTACATTGTGGTTTGGGCAGTGATTATCCTCATTATCTTTTTGATTGTAAGAGGAATCATTAAGCACAATAAGAAGAAGGAAATGAAGAGAAGAATGGCTATGCAGAATGGGGCCGGATTTGATATGTACACCGGAAAGCCCATTGAAAAACCTGCAGCATCTCAAACAGGCGATAAGAAAGAAGAGTAATTAATGACAGAAAATAAGCAGTACAAATCGGGGTTTGTTAATTTGATAGGTCGTCCAAACGTGGGCAAATCCACGCTGATGAACAGACTTATCGGGCAAAAAATCGCAATTACCTCCAGTAAACCTCAGACCACAAGAAACAGAATACAAACTGTTTATACCGATGAGAGAGGACAGGTGGTTTTTCTTGACACT
This sequence comes from uncultured Lachnospiraceae bacterium, assembly GCA_947167445.1. Lineage (GTDB taxonomy): Bacteria > Bacillota > Clostridia > Lachnospirales > Lachnospiraceae > G11. Next base: position 578 of record CAMVID010000009.1, on the reverse strand, counting down.
CCCGGTATTCACAAGTCTAAGAACAAACTTGGAGAGTACATGGTAAATGTGGCTGAAAGGACCATCAATGAGGTGGATGTGGTGCTTTGGCTTGTGGAGCCCACCGACTATATCGGCGCAGGGGAACAGCACATTATCGAGAAACTCAAAAAGTGCAAAACCCCGGTTATTCTTGTTATAAATAAGATTGATAAAGTAACAAATGATGAGCTTCTTCACTTTATTGATGTATACAGAACTCAGATGGATTTCGCTGAGGTGGTGCCTGTTTCGGCATTGAAGGGTAAGAATACGGATGAACTGTTAAAATGCATATTTAACTATCTCCCCTATGGCGATCCCTTCTATGATGAGGACACGGTTACCGACCAGCCCGTAAGGCAGATTGTGGCGGAAATAATCAGAGAGAAGGCGTTAAGACTTCTTGACGAGGAAATTCCCCATGGTGTGGCGGTTTCCATTGACCAGATGAAGTATACGGACAGAATCTGTAACATAGACGCCACCATAGTATGCGAGAGAGATTCCCACAAGGGAATCATTATCGGCAAGGGCGGCGCCATGCTTAAAAAAATCGG
>CAMVID010000008.1:0-103893 GCA_947167445.1 uncultured Lachnospiraceae bacterium | reverse complement strand
GATATAAAAGTCAATCTTGAAGTTATAATGGGACTGCTCAAGCAGACCAAAATTCAGGTCGATACGGCAGGAAGCGGTGGCGCCTGCCTTGAAGCTGTAATGCACAAGAAGTACGACCTTATCCTGATGGACCACATGATGCCCGATATGGATGGGGTGGAAACTCTTTGGATACTCAAAAAGACACAGGACAATCTAAGCAAGGATGCTCCTGTTATAGCCCTTACCGCCAATGCCGTTGTGGGGGCCAAGGAACAGTACCTTGAGTGGGGATTTAACGATTATCTTTCCAAACCTGTTCAGGGTCCTGCCCTGGAAGCCTGCCTTGCAAAGTACCTGCCTCCTGATAAGGTCAGACTTGTAAGCAGGGAAGAAATTGAGTTTGAGAAGGCTGAGAGACGGCGAAAACTTGAAGAACCTGTGCAGGGCTCTCTGGTGGATAAACTTGATTTCCTTGATACCGAAGTGGGCCTGTCATATTGTCTTGACGAAGATACGTACAGATCCATTCTTGAGACCTACATAGAGGAAGACAAGACAGGGGATATTATCAAATTTTACGAAGCCGGAAACTGGGATGATTACAGAATTCTTGTCCATGCGGTAAAATCCACATCCCTCTACATTGGTGCCGTACCTCTTTCGGAGAAGGCCAAGGCTCTGGAGAATGCCTGCATTGAGGAGAACTGGGATTATGTTAAGGCAAATCATCAGGAGATGATTGAGAACTACAAATCCCTTCTTGATGAAATCAGGAAGGTGTTTTAGGAGATATAGGTGCAGAATGGGGACAGGCCCAAATTGCACACGAAGCGTGCAATTTGGGCCTGTCCCCATTCTGCACCTATAAAATTTGCAATCGGGTTGCATTTTGGGAATAAGGAGGATATAATAGGAGCGATGCAAAGATAAATGTATGGATTATTGGTAAGGAGTAAGAATGTCATACATTGAAGTAAAGAATTTATCAATTGGATATGACGGAATCCCCATTTTGGAGAATTTGAATTTTTCTCTTGAAAGCGGAGACTATCTTTTTATTCTGGGCGAGAACGGTGCCGGTAAGTCAACACTTATGAAGACCATATTAAGACTTATCAAACCTATTTCCGGCCAGGTACGTTTTGACGATGAGGCGGCTAAGTGTAAGATTGGATACCTGCCCCAGCAGACGGAAGCCCAGAAGGATTTTCCGGCTTCTGTTGAGGAGGTTGTACTTTCGGGCACCCTTCCCCATATGGGGAGCCGCTTTTTCTATGGCAAGAAGGAGAAGGAGACTGCAAGGGTCAATATAGAAAGACTTGGAATAGAGAATCTTAGAAAGAAGTGTTTCAGGGAGCTTTCCGGAGGGCAAAAACAGAGAGTTCTCCTGGCAAGAGCTCTTTGTGCCGCAGATAAACTGCTGCTTCTTGATGAGCCTGTAAGCGGGCTTGATCCTTTGGCAACGGAAGAGATGTATGAACTGACCGAGAAACTTCACAAAGAAGGAACAACGGTTATTATGATATCCCATGATTTGAATGCGGCATATAAATATGCCAACAAGATTCTTCACCTTTCGGATGAAGGATTTTTCTTTGGAAGTCTTGATGAATACCTTAAGAGCTCCGAGAAATTTAATACGCAGGAAGAGGAGGGCAGGAAATGATAGAGACTTTGATTAAGTATTTCAGCTTTCCTTTTGTAAGGTATGCGGTTATTGTGGGTGTGCTGATTGCCCTTTGTTCCTCACTTATTGGAGTGACCCTGGTTCTTAAGAGGTATTCATTTATCGGAGACGGACTTTCTCACGTGGCCTTTGGAGCAATGGCGATAGCTATGGTTTTACACCTGTCAAGCAACACCTTCCTGGTGCTTCCCGTTACGGTGTTGACTGCAATAGTTCTCCTTAAGTCCGGAAGCAGGGCAAGGATTAAGGGAGATGCGGCTATAGCAATGATGTCAGTTGGAGCTTTGGCTTTTGGCTACATGTTATTAAACGTTTTCTCGGTTTCCTCAAATGTATCGGGAGATGTGTGCAGCACTTTGTTTGGCTCCATGTCAATTCTTACATTGAAGGCAAGCGAGGTTTGGCTTTGCGGCATATTGTCTCTTTTGGTTATTGCGTTTTTCATTCTGTTTTATAACAGAATTTTTGCGGTTACCTTTGATGAGTCCTTTATGGACGCATCCGGTCAATCATCCAAGGCATACAATTATGTGATTGCCATTATCACATCTGTAATCATTGTCCTTGGAATGAATCTGGTGGGTTCATTGCTTATTTCAGCTCTTATTGTTTTCCCGGCGCTGTCTGCAATGAGACTTATCAAGAGTTTTAAGGGGGTTGTAATAACTTCCGCAATTATTTCGGTTGTATGTGCCCTTGTGGGAATGCTTATTTCAATTATCTTTTCCACACCGGTTGGCTCAACAATCGTTATGATGGATATTGCTGTTTTTGCCTTATTCCATGTAATAGGTATGATAAAAGGAAGATAGTTTTATGAAGATAAAGAAATTAGTCGCCCCTTTGGTGGTGATAGTGGCGGTGACTTTTGCGGTGGCCTGTGGAGGAAATACCGACACATCCATGGTTGATGAAATTGCAAAGGAGAAGGAAGCGGAGGTAAAAACTGAAGCCTCTCCAACTCCGAAAATATTTGACACGGTGGCGGAGCCCACAGAAGAGCCGACGCCTGAACCGGTTGAAGAGGTAGACCCCGATGTGGATTATGACCTTACGGTAATGGGAAAGGATATGGTTTACGCCACAGTCTTTCAGATGATGAATGACCCCGCAGAGTACGAGGGCAAAACCTTCAAAATCTCAGGAATTTACGATGAGATGTATCTTAAGGAAACAGATACAACTTATCACTTTGCAGTTATAGCGGATGCTTTGGCTTGCTGTTCCCAGGGACTTGAATTCCTTTGGGATGATGAAACAAAGGAGTATCCCGAGATAGGAGATTCCGTGGTTTTTAAAGGAGTTTTTGAAACCTACAAGGAGGCGGGAGACGAGTCCATTTACTGCCATCTTGTAAAGTGCAGTTAATTTTTTAAAAAATATTTGAAAAAAGGTATTGACAGAAATTGAATACCTGTATACAATCATACAATATAAAAAACAAAACGCGAAAGCAAAGGCGCTTAGAGATTTAATCTCTAGGCGCCTCTTTTTTTATCAAAAAACAAAATCCAGGAGGAAAAAGTTATGGATGAAACCAAAGTAAAGATTCCCGAATTATTTGGAAGTCTCGTATTCAATGACAAAGTGATGCGCGATAAGCTGCCCAAAGATGTTTACAAGGCACTTAAGAAGACCATCGATAATAATACTCATTTGGAGCTTGACGTAGCCAATTCGGTAGCAGTTGCAATGAAAGAGTGGGCTGTTGAAAACGGAGCCACACATTTCACACATTGGTTCCAGCCCATGACAGGAACCACAGCCGAGAAACATGACAGCTTCATTAACCCTGTGGGTGATGGACAGGTGATTATGGATTTCGCAGGTAAGGAGTTAGTAAAGGGCGAACCCGATGCTTCAAGCTTTCCTTCAGGAGGTTTGAGAGCGACCTTTGAGGCTAGAGGATATACGGCATGGGATCCCACATCCCCCGCTTTCATTAAAGACCAGACATTATATATTCCCACCGCATTCTGTTCCTACAGCGGCGAGGCCCTTGATAAGAAAACACCTCTTCTTCGCTCAATGGAAGCTTTAAGCAAACAGGCCACAAGACTTCTCAACCTTCTTGGAAATACGGAGGTTACCGGAGTTTCTACCACAGTAGGACCTGAGCAGGAGTACTTCCTTGTGGATGAAAAAGATTACGCAAAGAGAAAAGATCTGATTTACACCGGAAGAACACTTCTCGGAGCAAAACCTCCAAAGGGTCAGGAGATGGAGGACCATTACTTTGGAACGCTTAAGACAAGGGTTTCCGAGTACATGCACGATCTGGACGAGGAACTCTGGAAACTTGGAATACCTGCCAAGACCAAACATAACGAGGTTGCTCCTTGTCAGCATGAGCTGGCCTGTGTATATGAAACTGCAAACGTGGCTGTTGATCACAACCAGCTGGTTATGGAGTTAATGAAGAGAGTTGCAAAGAAACACAGTCTTGTTTGTCTCCTTCACGAGAAACCCTTTGACGGAATTAACGGTTCAGGTAAACACAACAACTGGTCAATTTCCACCAACACCGGTGTGAACCTTCTTGAGCCCGGCAAATCCCCGGCTGAGAATACACAGTTCCTTGTTTTCCTCGCAGCTGTAATTAAAGCGGTTGATGATTACGCAGATCTTCTCAGAATGTCTGTGGCAACACCCGGAAACGATCACAGACTTGGAGCCAACGAGGCACCTCCGGCTGTAGTTTCAATGTTCCTTGGAGATGAGCTTTCTGCTGTGGTTGACTCAATTGAGAAAGGCAAGTTTTTCAAAAAAGGCGGAAAGGTTCAGTTTGAAATGGGCGCCACCGTATTGCCTCATTTCTTTAAGGACAATACAGACAGAAACCGTACATCACCCTTTGCTTTCACAGGAAATAAATTCGAGTTTAGAATGCTTGGTTCCTCAATTTCGGTGGCAGGTCCCAACGTAATATTAAATACCGCAGTGGCTGAATCACTGGATTCCTTCTATGAGGTGCTTAAGGATGTGCCCGAGAAGAAGCTGGAGGAAGCGGTACACGAACTTGTTAAGAAGACTTTGATCGAACACAAGAGAATAATCTTTAACGGTGACGGATATACAGACGCTTGGCTTGAGGAGGCCAAGAAGAGAGGACTTTACAACTTTAAGACCACGGTTGATTCCCTTCCCAGTTTCGTTGAGAAGAAGAATGTAAAGCTCTTCACAAAGCATGGCATTTTCACCGAGACAGAGATTAAGTCGAGATATGAAATATTGCTGGAGAACTATGTTAAGACCTTACACATCGAGGCTAAGACCCTTGCAGATATGTTAAGCCACGACTTCCTTCCCGGAATATCCGGATACACAAAGTCACTGGCAGAAACAATTATCTCTAAGAAACAGGCTGTATCAGGAATTGCCTGCAAGGCAGAGACCAAAGCCTTAAAGGAAATATCTGCTTCCTATGATAAGCTTTATGACCTTTACGAGAAGCTTGTGAAGGATACAGCAAAGGCCGAGGCCATTGATGATGTGCTTAAGGCAGCCAAGTCTTACAGAGACGCGGTAATTAAGGATATGGATGAAATCAGAGCGGTAGCCGATGCCTTGGAAGAAATCGTACCTGAAGATGTTATTCCTTATCCCTCATATGGAAAGATGCTGTTCTACATCTAGTAGGCAGCAAAGAGAGGAGAGGTATTATGGAAGAAATTATGAGTTTAATCAGCTCCGAAGTGTACGGAGTGTGGTTCCTTATAGGAGCCGCATTGGTGTTCTGGATGCAGGCAGGATTTGCCATGGTGGAGTCAGGCTTCACCAGAGCGAAGAACGCAGGAAACATTATTATGAAGAACCTGATGGACTTCTGTATAGGAACTGTTATGTGGTTCATATGTGGTGCTTCACTGATGCTTGGCTCGGACATGGGCGGATTTGCAGGAAGGTTCAGCTTTGATGTTTTCTCCAATTACGGAAGCTTTGATTATTCCAGCTTTGTATTCAACCTGGTATTCTGTGCAACCACTGCAACCATCGTATCAGGAGCCATGGCAGAGAGAACCAAATTCTCAACATACTGTATTTACTCAGCTATCATATCTGCAGTAATCTACCCCATCGAGGCTCACTGGACCTGGGGCGGCGGCTTCCTTGCACAGTGGGGATTTCACGATTACGCAGGATCCAACTGTATCCATATGGTGGGCGGCATCTGTGCTTTGATCGGTGCGTGGATGCTTGGTCCAAGAATCGGAAAGTTCGAGAAAGATAAAGCAGGAAAGGTAAACAAAATCAATGCTTTTCCCGGCCACAACCTGGTAATCGGCGCCCTTGGCGTTTTCATTCTCTGGCTTGGCTGGTACGGTTTTAACGGAGCTGCCGCAACGGATTTGCCTACACTTGGTTCTGTATTCCTTACAACTACCGTTGCACCTGCTGTGGCTACGGTAACAACAATGATTTTCACATGGATTAAGTATGGCAAGCCCGATGTTTCAATGTGCCTCAATGCATCTTTGGCAGGTCTTGTAGCAATTACAGCACCTTGTGATGTTACAGACTGCGCAGGAAGTGCTATAATCGGTGTGGTATCAGGACTTCTGGTTGTATTCGGAGTCTGGTTTGTAGATAATGTTCTGCATGTGGACGATCCGGTTGGCGCCGTGGCAGTTCACATGATGAACGGTATCTGGGGTACAATAGCAGTTGGCCTTTTCGCAACTGAGACAGCACCCGGATTTGCGGTTGCAGACATTAAAGAAGGTCTTTTCTACGGAGGAGGCTTCGGACAGCTTATTAAACAGCTTGGAGGCATGGGCGTAACAATCGCCTGGACCGTTGTAACAATTGTAATTGCATTCCTTGTTTTGAAAAAAACCATTGGTCTTAGAGTCTCCGAAGAGGAAGAACTTATCGGTCTTGATGCTACAGAGCATGGTCTTCCTTCAGCGTATGCAGGTTTCTCCATTATGGATATTTCAAACACCATGACAATGGAGATAAACGAGAACACTTCCCTTGGAAGCGATGCCTACGAGGAGGCCAGCGAAGCCAAGAAAGATGCTGCGGTTCCTGTTATTAAGACGGTACAGGCAGTTGACTCCGGAATCAATAAGGTTGTTATTATTGCAAAGCTAAGCAGGTTCGACGCTTTGAAACATGCAATGAATGACCTTGGCGTAACGGGCATGACCATGACTCAGGTAATGGGCTGTGGTATCCAGAAAGGCGCCGGCGAGAAATACCGTGGAGTTGAGATGGATGCAACCCTTCTTCCCAAAGTTAAGGTTGAAGTGGTTGTAAGCAAGATTCCTGTAGATTCTGTAATCGAAGCCGCAAAGAAGGCTTTGTATACCGGACATATAGGAGACGGAAAGATATTTGTATATCCTGTTGAGAGGGTAGTCAAGATTCGAACCGGTGAGGAGAATTTTGATGCACTCCAGGATGTAGAATAAATAAAAAATAAACCTTAAAAGGGCACGCGAAAGCGGGCCCTTAAGGTGCGTAAAGGAGTAGGTGCAATTTGGGGACAGGCCCCAAATTGCACGTAGGCGAAAAATGAGCGAAAAAAGAAGGCTTGTGCTGGAGAGCGGCGAAATCTTTGAGGGATACGGCTTCGGCGCAGAGGGCGACAAGGTTTTGGAACTGGTTTTTAACACTTCAATGGTGGGATATCAGGAAATTCTCTCCGATCCGTCATATACCGACCAGGCAGTTGTTATGACCTATCCCCTTATCGGAAATTACGGAATTAACCACGAGGATTTTGAGACGGATTTCCCGTCCATCGGAGCAATGATTGTCAGGGAGTACAATGATATCCCTTCAAACTTTAGAGCCGATGCAACCCTTGGCGGAACCATGGCAAAATACGGCGTGGCGGGAGTGTACGGCGTTGATACAAGAGCCATTACGAGAATTATCAGAGACAAGGGTAGCATGAAGTGCCTTATTACTTCAAGGGAGGCCTCGAAAGAGGAGTATCTTGAGATAATCAATAAGACCACGATTCCCAATGACGCCGTAAGCAGAGTAAGCTGTAAAGAAAGGTACGAGTTTGAGAACCGGGATGAGAAATGTCCCCATGTGGTTGCCATAGACTGCGGAATGAAGATGAATATTCCAAGATCCTTATACAGGAAAGACATAAGGGTTACGGTGGTTCCGTGGAATACTACCGCAGAAGAGATAGAAAAGCTTAATCCTGACGGGGTATTTATCTCAAACGGCCCCGGGGATCCCATGGATGTACCTGAGGTTATTGAGACTGTTAAAGCCCTTAGAGGCAGGTATCCCATCTTTGGCATCTGCCTTGGCCATCAGATTCTTTCTTTGGCCTATGGAGCCAGAACTTACAAGCTTAAATTCGGACACAGAGGAGGAAACCATCCGGTTAAAGACCTTCTTACCAGCAAGATAGAAATAACATCCCAGAACCACTCATATGCGGTGGACAGGGAAAGCGTTAAGGGTACGGATTTGGAAATAACTCACCTAAATCTTTTGGACGACACCGTTGAGGGAGTCAGATGTGTAAAGGACTATGCATTCTCGGTTCAGTATCATCCCGAAAGTGCTCCGGGACCTGAGGACAGCGGTTATCTTTTTGACAGATTCGTGGTAAATATGAGGGAGTTCAAGAAAGAGGGACAGAAAAATGCCTAAGAGAACAGACATAAGAAAAATACTTGTTATAGGCTCAGGCCCCATTGTTATTGGCCAGGCTGCGGAATTTGACTATGCGGGTACTCAGGCATGTTTGTCCTTGAGGGAAGAGGGCTATGAGGTTGTCCTTTGCAACTCCAATCCCGCCACAATTATGACTGATAAGACCATTGCGGATAAGGTTTACATGGAACCTTTGACCCTGGAGTTTATTGCCAAGGTTATAAGAAAGGAGAGACCTGATGCGATTTTGCCGGGAATCGGTGGCCAGACAGGCCTTAACCTTGCCATGCAGCTTGAAAAGAAGGGTGTACTTAAGGAGTGCGGCGTTGAACTTCTCGGAACCGACGGCGACTCCATAGACAAGGCTGAGGACAGGGAAAGATTCAAGGAACTTTGCGAGGAAATTGGGGAACCTGTATTGCCTTCGGAGATAGTTGAGAGTATGGAGGCAGGCATTGAGGCAGCAGAGAGAATAGGCTACCCCATTGTAATCAGACCTGCTTTTACCTTGGGCGGCACCGGCGGTGGTTTTGCCGACGATGAGGATGAGTTAAAGACCATCCTTAAAAACGCACTTTCTCTTTCCCCCATTCATCAGGCTTTGGTGGAAAAGAGTGTTAAGGGTTATAAGGAAATCGAATATGAAGTAATGAGAGATGCCAATGATACGGCCATCACCATCTGTAACATGGAAAACCTAGACCCCGTTGGTATTCACACGGGAGATTCCATTGTTGTGGCACCTTCTCAGACTTTGACAAATAAAGAATATCAGATGCTTAGAAACTCGGCATTAAAGCTCATCAGAGCCCTTAAAGTCGAAGGAGGCTGCAACGTTCAGTTCGCCCTTGACACCAAGTCCATGGACTACTACGTCATTGAGGTTAACCCCAGGGTATCAAGATCATCGGCTCTGGCATCGAAGGCCAGCGGATACCCCATTGCAAGGGTTTCCGCAAAGATTGGTGTGGGAATGAGACTTGATGAAATCAAGCTTGCCAATACCCTTGCCAGCTTTGAGCCTTCCCTTGACTATATAGTCTGCAAAATGCCCCGTTTCCCCTTCGATAAGTTTACGGATGCCAGCAACGATCTTAACACCCAGATGAAGGCTACGGGAGAAACCATGAGCGTGGGACGTTCCTTCCCGGAAAGCTTATTAAAGGCAGTAAGATCTCTGGAAATCGGAGCAAGTCATCTTCATCTTGATAAGTTCGATGACGAAGATACAGCATCTTTGCTGGCTTATATAAAGGAGTCAAAAGACGACAGAATCTACGCTATAGCAGAGCTTTTAAGGCGGGGAGAAGCAGTGGAGACAATATGTCGTGCTTCCCTTATCGATGCTTTCTTCATTAACGGACTTAAGGACGTTATAGACATAGAGAAGAAGCTTTCGGTTTTGCCTGATATAAGCAAGGATAAAAAGGCATTGTTTGAGGCCAAGAGAGCGGGCTTCTCAGACAGAGCAATCGGATACTTTACGGGCCATTCGGAGGATGAAATAAGGGCTATCAGGAAAGAACTTGGGATTTTGCCTGTATATAAGATGATAGACAGCTGTGCTTCGGAATTCTTAAGCTACATCCCTTATTTCTATTCAACATACGAAGATATAAATCATACCTACGATGAGTCAGTGGTAACGGATAAAAAGAAGGTAATTGTTCTGGGCTCAGGCCCCATAAGAATCGGCCAGGGTGTCGAGTTCGATTACTCCACAGTTCACGCCATTATGACCATTAAGGCAAAGGGCTATGAGGCCATTGTCATTAACAATAACCCTGAGACGGTTTCCACGGACTACACTATGTCAGACAAGCTTTATTTCGAGCCCCTGACAGTTGAAGACGTTATGAATATCATTGAAAAAGAAAAGCCTGAGGGCGTAGTTGTAAGCCTTGGAGGACAGACGGCGGTTAACCTGGCGGAGCCTTTGGCAAAGCGCGGTGTTAAACTTATCGGAACCGACGCCTTGGCAATAGACAGGGCCGAAAACAGAGACAGCTTTGAGAGAGTCCTTAAGGAACTCGGAATTCCTCAGCCCGAAGGTGTGGCAGTTACAAGCGTGGAAGATGGTGTTAAGGCAGCGGAGAGGATAGGCTACCCTGTTCTGGTTCGCCCAAGCTTTGTTTTGGGCGGTCGTGCAATGCAGATTGTAGCTAAGGAAGCCGACATGCGCCACTACCTTCAGACGGCGGTAGAGGTGGACGAGGATAAACCCGTACTTGTTGATAAATACATTAAGGGTAAGGAAGTGGAGATAGACGGAATCTGCGACGGATGCGACGTATTCATCCCCGGCGTTATGGAGCTGGTTGAAAGAACCGGTGTCCACTCCGGTGACTCCATGAGTATGTATCCTTCTCCCGGCATCAGTAAAAAGGTTAAGGAAACCATTGTTGACTATGCCGGTCGAATAGGCCTGGGCGTAGGAATTGTGGGGCTTTTTAACATACAGTTTATTGTGGATGACGACGAAAACGTATATATAATTGAGGCCAATCCCAGATCCTCCCGTACCGTGCCTTTCATTTCCAAGGCTTCTGGATATTGCCTTGCGGATATGGCTACGGAGGTTATGCTTGGGGGCGAACTTTTTGAGATGATTAATAGATTCGATCCCGAGGGAAGAGTGGCTGAAGGAATCAATAAGTTTGTGGATATAGGTGACGGAAAGAAGCACCTTGTAATGTGTCCCAAGGTTCCTGACAGATTTTTTGTAAAAGCCCCTGCTTTCTCCTTCTCGAAGCTAAAGGGAATGGATGCGTACCTTTCCCCTGAAATGAAGTCCACAGGTGAGGCCATAGGCTATGACAAAACTTTGCACAGAGCATTATATAAGGCTTTGATTGCCTCCGGAATCAAGCTTTCAAACTATGGAACCGTCATAGTAACCCTGGCAGATGAAGATAAGGAAGAGTGTTTCCCTCTGGTTAAGAGATTCTATGACCTGGGCTTTAATATTGAGGCTACTATCGGAACGGCTGAGTTTTTGAAGGCCCGTGGTATTAAAACCAGAGTAAGAAGAAAACTAAGTGAGGGCAGCGATGAGATATTGCAGTCCATCAGGGCAGGTTACGTAAGCTACGTAATCAATACCCGTGCAATCCTTTCGGGAGTGCATTATGAGGATGGTGTGGCCATAAGACGCTGTGCCACCCAGAATAACGTGACCATTTTCACCTCCCTTGATACCGTAAGGGTGCTTCTTGATGTTTTGGAGGAGGTAACTGTCAGTGTCGATGCCATATGATGAAATGAAACTGGGGGAAGAGTGCGGAGTCTTTGGAATGTATGCTCCGGCTGGTGAAAACGTGGCCGACTCCATTTACTATGGTCTGTATGCTCTTCAGCACAGGGGCCAGGAATCCTGCGGTATAGCCGTAAGTGACACAGAAGGTCCCAAGGGCAATACCACCTGCTATAAGGATATGGGACTTCTCAATGAAGCCTTCTCATCGGAGAAACTTGAAAAGCTTAAGGGAAATCTTGGAGTGGGTCATGTAAGGTATTCCACCACGGGAGCCTCGGTTCGTGAGAACGCCCAGCCTTTGGTAATTAACTATGTGAAGGGTGTTCTGGGACTGGCTCATAACGGAAATCTTATAAATGCCGCCGAGTTAAGAGAGGAACTTGCATATACAGGCGCCATTTTTCAGACCACCATTGACTCAGAGGTTATTGCTTATATAATAGCCCGCGAGAGACTTAACTCAGCCTCCGTTGAGGAAGCGGTTGGAAGATGCATGGACAGAATTAAAGGGGCATATTCCCTTGTTATCATGTCTCCCAGAAAGCTTATCGGAGCGAGAGACCCCTACGGATTCAGACCTCTTTGTATAGGAGAGAGAGACGGAGCTTATATTTTCACATCCGAGTCCTGCTCCCTTGATACCATCGGAGCAAAGTATGTAAGAGACGTGGAGCCCGGTGAGGTTGTAACCATCGACTCAGAGGGTCACATTAATTCCGACAGAACAAGATGTATCCCTGAATGTCAAAGAGGACGCTGTGTTTTCGAGTATATTTACTTCTCCCGTCCCGACAGTTATTTCGACGGAGTAAGCGTTTATAAATCAAGAATTCTTGCAGGAAAGTACCTGGCAGAGGATTCACCGGTGGAAGCCGATATTGTAACCGGCGTTCCTGACTCCGGAATCCAGGCAGCCATCGGCTACGCCCATGAATCCGGCATCCCCTACGGCCAGGCTTTCATTAAGAACTCCTACGTGGGAAGAACCTTTATTAAGCCCGGACAGGAAGCAAGGATAAGCTCGGTAAGAGTTAAGCTTAATGCTCTTCGTGAGGTCGTGGAAGGCAAGAGAGTAGTCATGATTGATGACTCCATTGTCCGCGGAACCACCTCGGATCGAATCGTTCGCATGCTTCGAGATGCAGGTGCTACCGAAGTTCACGTAAGAATCAGCTCACCGCCGTTTCTTCATCCCTGCTACTTCGGAACCGATGTACCCGGGGAGGATGAGCTTCTTGCTCACAATCGTTCCCTTGAGGAGATCCGCAAGATTATCGGGGCCGACTCCCTTGCATATCTTGGTGTTGACCGCCTTAAGGCCATCGCCGGAAATCTTGAAATTTGCACCGGCTGCTTCACAGGGAAGTATCCTGTAGACTAAAAAAAGTTCTTGACAAGAGTTGTACAAGTGTATACAATCATACATTATAAATAAAAAATTGATTTTATGAAATGCAAGCAAGGGCGCTTTGGAGCTTCTCCAAAGTGCCCCTTTTTTATGCCTCAGGAGGAGTTCTGAGGAGCTTGCAGGAAAGAGGAGAAACTGACATGTGCTCGATAATGGGTTATTACGGAAGTTCAATCAGCGAAGAAGAATTTGCCAAACACTTTGCTGAGACAATCTCAAGAGGACCGGATGACACAAGAATCGAGAAGTTCGAGGGAGGAATCCTTGGCTTCGAGAGACTTTCAATCATGGGACTTACACCGGAAGGAATGCAGCCCTTCAATTTGAACGGAAACAAGGTTGTATGTAACGGTGAAATTTATGGGTTCAGACCCATAAGGGAGAGACTTTCTGATAATTATAATTTTCAGAGCACTTCAGACTGCGAAATACTCTTACCCTTATATGAGGAGAAGGGCCTTGATATGTTTAAGGAACTTGATGCGGAGTTTGCCTGCATCATCTACGACGCAAAGAAAAAGAGCCTGGTGGCAGCAAGAGACCCCATCGGAATCAGACCTTTGTTCTACGGATACACTAAGGTGAAGGGGGAAATCATTTTTGCTTCAGAGGCTAAGAACCTTGTAGGTCTTACGGATAAGATTTATCCTTTCCCTCCCGGATGCTATTACGCAGACGGAAACTTCTATTGCTACAGAGATATGACGGATGTCAAAGAGTATGTAACAGACAACATCGAGAGAGTCTGCAGAAACATTCATGACTTACTCGTTGAAGGAATAAAGAAAAGACTTGATGCAGATGCACCTCTTGGCTTCCTCTTAAGCGGCGGTTTGGACAGCTCCCTTGTATGTGCTGTTTCAGCCAAAATCTTAAGAAGACCCATTAAGACCTTTGCAATCGGTATGAGTACCGATGCAATTGATCTTAAATATGCCAAGGAGGTTGCAGACTACATCGGGGCAGACCACACAGAAGTAATAATCACAAAGGAGGACGTATTAAATGCTCTTCCCGAGGTTATACATCTTCTCGGAACCTTTGATATTACAACCATAAGAGCCAGCATCGGAATGTACCTTGTGTGCAAGGCAATTCATGAGAAGACCAAGGTCAGAGTTATCATGACCGGTGAGATTTCGGATGAGCTCTTTGGATACAAATATACGGACTTTGCACCTAATGCAGAGGAGTTCCAAAAAGAAGCAGCAAAGAGAATCAGAGAGCTTTACATGTACGACGTATTAAGAGCCGACAGATGTATCTCAGTTAACTCTCTTGAAGCAAGAGTTCCCTTCGGTGATCTTAAGTTCGTTGATTATGTAATGAGCATTGATCCCGCAAAGAAGATGAATGTCTACAACAAAGGCAAATACCTTTTAAGACATGCTTTCGAGGGAGACTACTTACCCGAGGATATCTTAATGCGAGAGAAAGCAGCTTTTTCCGATGCAGTGGGACATTCAATGGTGAACTACTTAAAAGAGTACGCTGAGAGCCAGTACACCGATGCCGAGTTTGAGGCAAAAAGAAAAGCATATACACATGCTACGCCTTTTACCAAGGAATCACTTCTCTACAGAGAAATATTTGAGAAATACTATCCCGGACAGGGTGAAATGATAACAGATTTCTGGATGCCAAACAAAGAGTGGGAGGGATGTAACGTTGACGATCCTTCCGCAAGGGTACTTTCAAACTACGGAGCAAGCGGGGTATAAGAATGGTTAAATACGTATTTGTAACGGGCGGTGTAGTATCGGGGTTAGGAAAAGGAATTACGGCAGCTTCCCTTGGAAGACTTCTTAAGGCAAGAGGCTATCATGTGAACATGCAAAAGCTGGATCCCTACATCAACATGGATCCCGGCACCATGAATCCCATTCAGCACGGTGAGGTTTACGTGACGGATGACGGAACCGAGACGGATCTGGATCTTGGCCACTATGAAAGATTCATCAACGAAAGCCTCAATCATAACAGCAACGTAACAACAGGAAAAATATACTGGAGCGTTTTAAATAAAGAAAGACATGGTGACTACGGCGGAGGTACCGTTCAGGTAATTCCCCATATCACAAACGAGATTAAGTCTCGCTTCTATAAGGAACAGGACCCGGATGAAAAAACCATCTCCATAATCGAGATTGGCGGTACCGTAGGTGACATTGAAAGCCAGCCCTTTTTGGAGGCCCTAAGACAGTTCCAGGCAGAGGTTGGAAGGGAGAATGCAATCCTTATTCAGGTAACCCTGATTCCATTTATCAAAGCTTCGGGGGAGATGAAAACAAAACCTACTCAGATGTCAGTTAAGACCCTGCAGAGTATGGGACTTTGGCCGGACATTCTGGTGTGCCGTTCGGACTATCCCATTGACGACGACATAAGAGGCAAGATAGCCCTTTTCTGTAATGTAAAAAAAGAGCATGTTCTCCAAAACCTGGATGCCAGGAGTTTATACGAAGTTCCCCTTATGATGGAGGAGGAGAAACTGGCTCAGGCTGTTTGTGAGTGCTTAAAGATTGACTGTCCGGAACCTGATTTGTCCGGTTGGAAGCAGATGGTATGGGATTTCGAGCATCCCGAGAAGAAAGTAAAGATTGCTTTGGTTGGCAAGTATGTTGCACTTCACGATGCATACCTGAGTGTGGCCGAAGCCTTAAAGCACGGCGGAATCGCCAACAAAGCGGAAGTTGAGATCAAATGGATTGAATCCGAGGAACTGGAAACTGAGGGCGCAGCAGAAAAGCTTTTGTCCGATGTTGAAGGAATATTGGTTCCCGGAGGCTTCGGAAGCAGGGGTATAGAAGGAAAGATTGCTGCGGTTAAATATGCCAGGGAGAACAACATTCCCTTCCTTGGTATCTGCCTTGGAATGCAGCTTGCAATAGTAGAGTTCTCAAGAAATGTTTTGGGACTTAAGGATGCCTCCGGAATTGAATTTAACCCAGACACCAAAGATCCTGTAATAGCTTTAATGCCTGAGCAGGAAGGAATTGAAGATATCGGCGGAACCTTAAGACTTGGAGCTTATCCTTGTGTACTTAAAGAAGGAACCAAAGCATTTAAGCTTTATGGCAAAAAAGATATCTCCGAAAGACACAGACATCGTTATGAAGTAAACAACGACTACAGGGAAGCCTTTGAAGGTGCGGGAATGGTACTTTCCGGCATGTCCCCCGACGGAAGAATAGTTGAGATGATTGAGCTTAAAGAGCATCCATATTTCGTCGGAACCCAGGCACATCCCGAATTCAAGTCAAGACCGGATGAACCCCATCCATTATTTAAAGGCCTTATTGAGGCGGCGTTAAACAGAAAATTATAAAGGGAAGAAACTATGAGCAATCAAGGATTATATGACGCATCTTTTGAACATGACAACTGCGGTATCGGTGCAATAATCGATATCAATGGAAAGAAAAGTCACAAACTTGTTTGTGATGCATTAAGTATCGTAGAAAACCTGGAACACAGAGCAGGCAAGGACGGCACCGGAGAAACAGGAGACGGCGTGGGAATCCTCACGGGGGTTCCTCACAAGCTTTTCCTTGATGAGTGTAAAAAAATGGGCATCACCCTTGGCGGCGAAAGGGAGTACGGCGTGGGAATGTTTTTCATGCCTGATGACGACCTTAAATGTGCAAGAGATAAGAAGATGTTTGAGGTTATCACATCAAAAGAGGGCTTGGAATTCCTGGGCTGGAGAAGTGTTCCCATTAACGAATCGGTTCTCGGAAGCAGGGCACTTAGCTGCATGCCTCGAATCATCCAGGGCTTTGTAAAGCGACCTGAGGGTTTGGAGAAGGATTTGGATTTTGACAGAAGATTATATGTGGTAAGAAGAATCTTCGAGCAAAGCACAGACACAGCTTATGTTGCATCTCTTTCCTGCAGAACAATTGTATATAAGGGCATGTTCCTTGTAGGCCAGCTTCGAACCTTCTTCCTTGATTTAATGGACAAAAGATATGAATCCAACGTGGCAATGGTCCACTCAAGATTCTCGACCAATACCAATCCTTCATGGATGCTGGCTCATCCCAACAGAATGCTGGTTCACAACGGTGAGATCAACACCATCAAAGGTAATGTGGACAAGATGCTTGCCAGGGAGGAAACCATGGAGAGCAAGACCTTCTCAAAGGATGACATGACCCGTGTCCTTCCCGTTATTCCCAGGTTTGGTTCAGACTCCGCAATGCTTGATAACACTTTGGAATTCCTTATGATGAGCGGCATGGAGCTTCCTTTGGCCGCCATGATTCTCATCCCTGAGCCCTGGAGTCACAACGATACAATATCAATGGAGAGAAGGGATTTTTACCAATACTACGCTACAATGATGGAGCCCTGGGATGGACCTGCGTCCATTCTGTTCTCCGACGGCGACATTATGGGGGCAATTCTTGACCGCAACGGATTAAGACCCTCCAGATATTATGTGATGGATGACGGCAGACTGATTCTGGCGTCTGAAGTCGGTGTGCTTGATTTGGACGAGGCACACATCTTAAAGAAGGAAAGACTTCACCCCGGCAAGATGCTTGTGGTTGATATGAAAAAACGCAAGATCTACGGTGATGAGGAGTTGAAGGAACACTACGCACTTGAAAAGCCCTACGGCGAGTGGCTTGACGGAAACATGCTGGAGTTAAAGAGCCTTAAGATTCCCAATATCAAGCCTGAAAGCTATGAGGGGGATGATTTGATCAAGCTCCTTAAGGCCTTTGGATATTCCTACGAGGAGTGCAGAGAAAGCATCCTTAACATGGCCTTAAACGGCGCCGAGCAGATTGGTTCCATGGGAATAGACACTCCCCTGGCTGCTTTGTCCGGAGAGTACCAGCCTTTGTTTAACTACTTTAAACAGCTTTTTGCTCAGGTTACAAACCCGCCCATTGATGCAGACAGGGAGAAAATCGTTACTTCCACCAACGTGTACGTGGGCAAGAACGGCAACCTTTTGGAGAAGAAGGCTGAGAACTGTCATGTCCTTAAGATTCACAATCCCATTCTTACGGACCTTGACATGATTAAGATTAAGAAAATGAACAAGCCCGGATTCAAGGTGTCCGAGGTTTCTACAGTTTACTATAAGAGCACTCCCATTGAAAGAGTTTTGGATCACCTTTTTGTTGAGGTGGACAAGGCATATAAGGACGGAACCAACATCCTTGTTCTCTCCGACAGAGGAGTGGATGAAAACAGAGTGGCTCTGCCTTCACTTCTTGCGGTGGCAGCAGTGCATCAGCATCTGGTCAGGACCAAGAAATGTACTGCCATGTCTCTTATTTTAGAGTCAGGTGAACCCAGAGAAGTGCACCATTTTGCAACCCTTTTAGGCTTTGGTGCCTGCGCGGTTAACCCTTATCTTGCTCATGCCACAATAGGCCGTCTCATTGAAGAGGGTAACTTAAATAAGGATTACTATGCAGCGGTTGAGGACTACGACCATGCAGTTTTAAAGGGCATCGTAAAGATTGCTTCCAAGATGGGTATTTCCACCATCCAGTCCTACATGGGCAGCAAGATTTTCGAGGCAGTAGGCGTTAACAAAGAAGTAATCGATACTTATTTCACCGGCACGGTTTCAAGAGTCGGCGGAATAGGTTTAAAGGATATTGCAGACAATACAGACAAACAGCACTCCAAGGCCTTCGACCCCCTTGGACTTGATACCACCATGACTCTCGACTCTGTGGGTCGCCATAAAATGCGCTCACAGGGCGAGAAGCACAGATACAACCCTCAGACCATCCACATGCTCCAAAGCGCGGTCAGAGAGGGTAATTACGAGAAGTTTAAAACCTACACCTTAATGGTTGACAAAGAGGAGACAGGTTATTTAAGAAGCCTTATGGATTTTGAATTTCCGGAAAAAGGCATCGATATCTCAGAAGTAGAAGACGAGAAGGAAATCGTAAAGAGATTCAAAACCGGTGCCATGAGCTACGGTTCAATTTCCGAGGAGGCACATGAAGCCCTTGCCATTGCCATGAACCATCTGAAAGGCAAATCAAACAGTGGTGAAGGCGGTGAGAGCGATGAAAGAATTGCTTCCGCAGGAACCGACCATGACAGATCATCTGCAATCAAGCAGGTAGCCAGCGGCCGTTTCGGCGTAACAAGTAAATATCTTGTAAGCGCCAAGGAGCTTCAGATTAAGATGGCTCAGGGAGCCAAGCCCGGAGAAGGCGGACATCTTCCCGCAGGAAAGGTTTACCCCTGGATTGCCAAAACCCGTCATTCTACACCCGGAGTAAGCCTGATTTCGCCGCCTCCTCATCATGATATTTATTCCATTGAGGATCTGGCACAACTTATATTTGACCTTAAGTGCGCCAACAAGAACGCAAGGATTTCCGTAAAGCTTGTCAGTGAAGCAGGTGTCGGAACCGTTGCTGCGGGTGTTGCCAAGGCCGGAGCAAGAGTAATCCTTATTTCAGGTTACGACGGAGGCACAGGTGCAGCTCCCATAAGTTCAATTCATAATGCGGGCCTTCCCTGGGAACTGGGACTTGCGGAGACACACCAGACACTTATTAAGAACGGCTTAAGGGATCGGGTAATCATAGAGACAGACGGAAAGCTTATGAGCGGAAGAGATGTGGCTATAGCCGCATGCTTGGGAGCTGAGGAATTCGGTTTTGCCACGGCCCCCCTGGTAGCTTTAGGCTGCGTAATGATGAGAGTTTGTAACCTTGATACCTGTCCCATGGGTATTGCTACCCAGAATCCTGAGCTTAGAAAGCGCTTTGCAGGCAAGCCTGAGTACGTTGAGAACTTTATGCTTTTCATAGCAAGAGAGCTTAGAGAGTATATGGCAAAACTTGGAGTCAGAACCCTTGATGAGCTGGTGGGACGCGTAGATTTCCTTAAGGCGAAGGAGGATACAGGGGTTAAACTTAGCCTTGATCAAATCCTTGCCCCGGTGGAGCCATACAATAAGCCCGACAAGGATAATCTCTATGACTTTAAGCTTGAAACCACTCCCGATGAGAGAGTTCTTCTTTCGGATAAGAGTGTAATAGAGTCCATAAAGAAGGGAACAAAGTCAAAGGTTTCCATTGAAATAAAGAATACAGACAGAGCCTTCGGTACACTTCTTGGAGCGGAAATCACAAGAAAGAATCCCGAGGGACTCAAGGAAGATACAATCGTTGTTAACTGTAAGGGAGCCGGCGGACAAAGCTTTGGTGCTTTCATTCCAAAGGGCCTTACATTAAATATCACAGGTGAAGCAAACGACTATCTTGGCAAGGGTCTGTCAGGCGGTAAGATCACCGTGTGTGCACCCGACGATGCCGGATATGAGCCTGAGGAGAACATTATCCTAGGTAACGTTGCTCTATACGGTGCCACATCAGGTGAAGCCTATATTGCAGGCATGGCAGGTGAGAGATTCTGTGTAAGAAACTCCGGAGCAAGAGCTGTGGTTGAGGGCGTAGGCGAGCACGGATGCGAGTATATGACAGGCGGATGCGCGGTGGTAATAGGACCCACCGGAAAGAACTTTGCTGCCGGCATGAGCGGCGGTGTTGCGTATGTGCTTGATGAGGACAATCACTTATACAGAAACCTTAACAAGGAACTGGTTCTCATGGAGCAGGTGGAAAGCAAGGCGGATGTGGCTGAGCTGAAGGATATGTTAAAGAAACACGTTAAGCATACCAAGTCAAAGAAGGCCACAAAGATCCTTGAGGATTTTGACGAGTATTTGCCTAAGTTTAAAAAGATAATCCCTGCGGATTACAAATCATTGATGCACCTCATCCACACATTTGAGGAACAGGGTATGAACTCTGAAGAGGCAGCAATCGAAGCATTCAATGCAAGAGAAAAGGAGGGTAAGTAAGATGGGAAAACCCGGCGGTTTTTTGGAATATGAAAGAGAAAACGATACTTGCATAGCCCCCCTTGAAAGAATCAAAAATTTTGACGAGTTCCACAAGAACCTGTCACCTGAGAAGAGAAAAGCTCAGGCGGCCAGATGCATGGAGTGCGGAATACCCTTTTGCCAGGCGGGAGAGATGATAAGCGGCATGGCATCGGGATGTCCTTTGCACAACCTTGTGCCTGAGACCAACGATGCTTTGTACAGAGGAAACATAGCACAGGCCTATGAGAGACTTTCTCTCACCCACAGCTTCCCCGAGTTTACATCAAGGGTCTGTCCCGCTCTTTGCGAGGCAGCCTGTACCTGTTCCGTAAACGGAGAGAGCGTTACCACAAAAGACAATGAGAAATACATAATTGAATATGCTTTTGAACACGGTCTGGTAAAAGCGAAGGTACCTACTGTGAGGACCGGCAAGAAAGTAGCCGTTATAGGAAGCGGCCCTTCGGGACTTGCGGCGGCAGCAGCCCTTAACGCAAGGGGCCACAAGGTTACTGTTTTTGAGAGAAACGACAGAGCCGGAGGTTTGTTGAGATACGGTATTCCCAACATGAAGCTTGATAAAAGAGTCATCGACAGAAGACTTAAGATTATGGAAGAATCAGGCATTGAGTTTAAGTACGGCTCTGATGTTGGAAAAGATGTGAAGGCAAAGGATTTGCTTAAGGAGTACGATCGAATTGTCCTTGCCTGCGGAGCTTCCAATCCCAGAGACATTAATGCGACCGGAAGAGATGCAAAGGGTATCTATTTCGCAGTGGATTTCTTAAAGGAAGTAAGTAAGAAACTTATGGATGAAAACTATGATGTGGCTAAGCTTACCGAATGTAAGACCATGTCATGGGGAAACCTTAAGGGTAAAAGCGTAGTCATCATCGGCGGCGGTGATACAGGAAATGACTGCGTTGGTACTTCCATAAGACTTGGTGCGGGAAGTGTCATTCAGCTTGAGATGATGCCAAAGCCTCCCGTATCAAGGACCCCGTCAAATCCCTGGCCCGAATGGCCAAAGGTTCTTAAGACAGATTATGGCCAGGAAGAAGCAATTGCTGTTTTTGGCAAGGATCCAAGAATATATCAGACTACGGTTACCGAGTTTATTAAGGATAAGGAAGGAAAGCTTAAAGAGATTAAAACAGTTAAGCTGGAGCCTCAAAAAGACCCCAAAACAGGCAGAATGAATATGGTACCTGTAAAGGGAAGCGAAGAAACTATGAAGGCTGATCTGGTTTTAATAGCAGCGGGATTCCTTGGGAGCCAGGACTATGTTGTAAATGATTTTGGCGTGGAAAGAAATACCAGAACCAACGTGGCGACCGAGGATGGAGCTTTCGCCACAAACAAAGATAGGGTTTTCGCGTGCGGTGATATGCACAGAGGCCAGTCCCTTGTGGTGTGGGCTATAGCGGAAGGAAGAGCGGTAGCCAAGGCCGTTGACGAGTCCCTTATGGGATACAGCAATCTGTAGAGGAAGAAAGATGCAAATCGAGTTTACCAAAATGCATGGATGCGGCAACGACTATGTTTACATAGACGGAAGCCGATTCCATATAGACAGTTTCTCAAAACCTCAATTCGTTCGAAGTGTCAGCAACAGGCATTTCGGAATCGGCTCAGACGGGGTTATATTTATTAACCCCTCTGGCATAGCCGATTTTGAGATGGAGATGTATAACGCGGATGGCAGCAGATCTGAAATGTGCGGTAACGGAATAAGGTGTGTTGCGAAGTACGTTTATGACAAGGGGCTTTGGGACAAGGAGGAAGTTGACATTGAAAGCTTTGGAAAGGTGAAGCATATAAAGCTTTTCGTTTCGGAAAGAAAGGTCATGTCTGCAAGGGTTGATATGGGAGAGCCAATTCTTAAACCTGTGCAGATTCCCGTCAACACTTCCATGGTTGAAAATCCTCTGGATCCTGTCTTGATGCATCCTTTGGAAGCTCAGGGCGCGGAATACAGAATCTCATGTGTTTCCATGGGAAATCCTCATGGAATCATATACGTTGATGACGTTGATAACATTGAGATTAACCGTATTGGGCCTATGTTGGAGAAACATCCGTTTTTTCCTAAAAAAGCAAATATCGAGTTCGTTCAAAACATCGACAAAACCCATGTAAAAATGAGAGTCTGGGAGAGGGGCACCGGAGAGACCATGGCCTGCGGAACAGGCTGCTCTGCATTGACGGTGGCGGGAGTTTTGAATGGCTTTTATGGGAGAAATACAGATATTAATATAGAGGTGCTTGGGGGCGTGATTACGGTTAATTACGCAGCAGATGGCCATGTTTATATGACGGGGCCCGCCGAGATATCCTTTGAAGGAGTTTTGGAATGGCAAGAATAAATTCGAACTATCTTAAATTACCCGGAAACTATTTGTTCTCAGGGATAGCAAAGAAGGTGCAGGCATATAAGGAGGCAAATCCCGATGCGGACATTATCCGCCTTGGAATCGGTGATGTTACAAGACCTCTTACGGACAGTGTATTAAAGGCTCTTCATAAGGCCACGGATGAGATGGGCAGGGAGGAGAGCTTTAAGGGCTATGCCCCGGATTTGGGCTATGAATTCTTAAGAAGTGCCATTTCTAAGAATGATTATGCCGCAAGGGGTTGCGATATAGCTGCCGATGAGATTTTTATTTCCGACGGAGCCAAATCCGACTGCGGAAATATTCAGGAAATCTTCGATGCAAACAATGTTATTGCGGTCTGTGATCCGGTATATCCGGTTTATGTGGATTCCAATGTCATGGCGGGACGAACCGGGGCCTTTGACGCCGGGACCGGGAAATTTGAGCAGGTGATCTACATGCCCTGCACCCCTGAAAATAATTTTGTGCCGGAGATTCCCAAAGAAATTCCGGACATGATTTATTTGTGCTTCCCCAATAACCCTACGGGAGAGGTTATTACCAAAGAGGGGCTTCAGGAATGGGTTGATTATGCATTGAAAAACAAAGCGGTAATTCTCTATGATTCCGCCTATGAAGCATATATAAGAGAAGAAAATGTGCCTCACAGCATTTATGAATGTGAGGGAGCGAGAGAGTGCGCCATTGAGTTCAGGTCCTTCTCAAAGACGGCAGGCTTTACAGGTCTGCGATTGGGCTACACTGTAGTGCCTAAGGACTTGGAGATTGACGGCGTTAAGCTTCATTCATTATGGGCCAGAAGACACGGCACCAAGTTTAACGGAGCACCCTACATTGTGCAAAGAGCCGGGGAGGCCATCTACACTGATGAGGGCAGGAAAGAAGTCAGGGCCCTGGTGGATTACTATATGAATAACGCATCTGTAATCTATAGCGGATTAAAGGATGCAGGATACGAAGTTTACGGAGGCAAGAACGCTCCCTATATCTGGCTTCGTACCCCTGACGACATGTTAAGCTGGGACTTTTTCGACTGCCTTTTGAACAAGGCCCAGGTTGTGGGAACTCCCGGTGTGGGATTCGGTCCATGCGGCGAGCGCTTCTTCCGGCTTACCGCCTTCGGCAATGCTGAGAGAACCAGGGAAGCGGTAGAGAGAATTTTACAAATTTAAGGTGTGTCAATTCGCTAAAATAGCGGAATACAAATTTCATGATTGTGATATAATGTTCTTTGGTTTTGATAATATTAGGAAACGGAGAACAAAGATATGTTAGTAGCCGTACTTTTATTCATTCTTGGATTTGTTCTGCTTATAAAGGGTGGCGACTGGTTCGTAGACGGAGCCACCGGAATTGCACACAGATTTCATGTACCTGAATTATTAATAGGAGCAACAGTTGTCTCAATAGGAACGACTCTTCCTGAGGTAATGGTTTCGGCCACCAGCGCTGTCAGCGGACACGGCCAGATTGCTTACGGTAACGCAATCGGATCGGTTATCTGTAACACAGCATTGATTGCGGCTTTGACAATAGCCATTAAACCTGCCCCGGTGGATAAGAAGTCCTTTAAGACCCCTGTGCTCTTTTTCTTTTTGGCAGCGGCCTATTATCTTTTCAATGCCTATGTACTCGGAGAGTTTACCAGATTATCGGGAGCAATTCTTCTTACCATCTTCGTGATTTATATCGGACTCCAGGTGAGAAACGCCATCAAGAATCCTGAAGCAGTGGCTGCGGAACCCGAAGAGGAGGAAGGAGAATCCAAGAAAGAGAATCCATTCTGGAAGGACATTCTTCTTCTTGTGGTTGGAGCGGCTCTCATTGCCATCGGAGCAGATCTTCTTGTTGATAACGGAACCATCATCGCAACAGAACTTGGCGTTCCCGAGTCGGTAATTGCTCTTACTTTTGTAGCCCTCGGAACTTCATTGCCTGAGCTTGTTACTGCAATCACTGCTCTTGTCAAAGGTCATGGAGCACTGTCCCTCGGAAACGTTGTAGGCGCCAACATGTTTAACCTGGTTTTGGTAAGCGGTTTGTCAATTCTTTTGCAGCCCTTTAACCTTCCTGTGGAGAAGACCATAAATGGCATGAATGCCAGCCTTGTGGTGGACATCCCTGTAATGATGTTTGTAATGCTCTTTATGACGGTGCCCGCACTGATAAAAGGCAAACTTTCCCGCTATCAGGGTATTATTCTTTTAATTGTGTATGCTGCTTTCTGCACCTTCCAGTTTGTGGCATAAAATAATGTATTGATTTAGGAGTTATTATGTTTAAACCTGAAATAAATGAGATTAAGAAGCGCTTCACACAGTCTAAATGCGCCATCGACAGAATCTGTGGCTGCTATGTGGATG
This sequence comes from uncultured Lachnospiraceae bacterium, assembly GCA_947167445.1. GTDB lineage: Bacteria > Bacillota > Clostridia > Lachnospirales > Lachnospiraceae > G11. Next base: position 78,289 of record CAMVID010000008.1, on the reverse strand, counting down.
CGGAGAAAAATAAAAAGATGGTATTTAAGGAGCCCTTCCTGACATTGCCTGAAGAGGACATCTTCAAGTACTTTGAGATCTTCAGGAAGGCCCTTTCAGGCACCATCGGAAAGAACCTTGTGAATCTGGAGTTTCCCCTGGCATCAGAGGAAGAGGGCGGTACCCAGAATACGTTATTGAAACTTCGAAACAGCAAGCTTAACGATGAGGAGATGCTTGAGAAGTTTTATGATAAAATCATCGATTCCTACGATTATCCCGGGAATTATCTTATACTGTTAATTCATGACAACTATGATATTCCCATGAAGACCACCGACGGCATTGAGGTGGAGGACGGTTCCGATGAGGTTTACGAGTACATTATGACCTGTATCTGTCCCGTAAATCTTTCAAAGCCCGGTCTTTCATATTTCCAGGAATCCAATTCCTTTGCCAACAGAATAAGGGACTGGGTCGTTGACATGCCTGAGTTTGCCTTTGTCTTCCCCGCTTTTAATGACAGGGCAACAGACATTCACAGCACCCTCTTCTATACAAAAGATGCAGCTGATTTTCATGAAGATCTTACGGACATGCTCTTTGGAGGCACCCTGCCGCTTACAGCCAAGATTCAGAAGGAAACCTTTCAGACCATTATTGAGGAAACTCTGGGGGATGACTGCGAGTATGAGGTAGTCAAGAACATCCACGAGAATTTATGCGAGATGGTGGAAGAGCATGCCGAAGAGGTGGAGCCCTTAAGCCTTGGCAAGCAGGAGATGAGACGGCTCTTTGAGACCTCCGGTGTGAAAGAGGAGAAGCTTACTGATTTTGACAGCTATTACGATGCTGCAGCCGGAGAGAACATGAGCCTTCAGGTCAGCAACGTATATAACAAGAAGGCTTTCGAGGTAAAAACTCCTGATATCCAGATTAAAGTTAACCCCGAGAGACTGGATCTGATCACCACTAAAGAGGTGGACGGCAGAAATTGCATAGTGATAGAGATTAATGATTCTGTAGAGGTCAACGGAATACCTGTCAGATAATTCAGAAAAATCTTGTCTAAAGTGCCGATTGCAACCGCAATCGGCTTACTTTATAATTAATTCTATGAAAAGGAGGTGCTTATGCGTTACGGTAAATTCCTCAAAAAGCACGGAACCATAGGCTTTGTGGCTCCTTCCTACGGAGCATCCACCGAGCCCTATATTTCCATCTTTGACAAGGCTTTGGAGAAGTTCATGGCCTTGGAATATGACGTTAAGGTGGGTCCCAACTGCCGCAAAGGCGATGGAATCGGAATAAGCACCAAACCTGAAGACTGTGGCGCGGAAGTTAATGCAGCCATGGCGGACCCTGACATCGATGTAATCATGGCCGTTGGTGGCGGTGAATTGATGTGTGAGACCCTGGCTTACATGGACTTCTGGAATATAGCAGCCAATGAGCCCAAGTGGTACATGGGTTTCTCGGACAACACCAATCTGACCTTCCTTTTGCCTACTCTTTGTGATACGGCTGCAATTTACGGGCCCAATGCAGGCTCCTTTGGTCAGGATCCATGGCACGAGAGCATTAAAGATGCCCTTAAGGTTCTGACCGGCGAGAAGCTGACTGCACATAATTATGCCAAATGGGAGAAGGAATCCTTAAGAACCGATGAGAATCCTTTTGCCACTATAAATGACACAGAGCCGGTTATCATGAAGGTTTACGAGAAGGGAGCATACAAGGATCCCTTTAAGAAAACATCCTTCAGCGGAAGACTTCTTGGCGGCTGCCTTGACGTACTTACCAATATAGTTGGAACCAAGTACGACGGAATGGCTGCTTTTAACAAAAGATATGAGGGCGATGGAATCGTGTGGTTTCTGGAGTCCTGTGACCTTACTCCCTATGATGTAAGGCGCGCCCTGTGGCACCTTCATTCCGCAGGGTGGTTCAGTACAGCCAAGGGATTTCTTATCGGACGTCCCATGCATTTTGGCGAGACCATGCCCGACCTTGACATGTACGAGGCTGTTACGGGAATTCTCGGAAGATATAACGTGCCAATCATAATGGACTGTGACATCGGACATATGTCTCCCATGATGACGCTTATTACAGGCTGTAAAGCAGGCGTCAATTTCCTGGAGAACGATCTGAGCATCACTCAGCATTTAGAAGAATAGAAATAATAAATGAAGGGGTAAATAGAAAATGCATAATGTATTGTTTGTAGCAAGCGAGGGAGTTCCTTTCATCAAGACCGGCGGTCTGGCAGACGTTGTGGGTGCACTGCCGAAGTATATCGACAAGCGCTACTATGATGTCAGGGTTGTGCTGCCCAAGTACACCTGCATGAAAAAGGCTGAGGCTGACAAGCTTAAATACCTTTCGAACTTCTATGTAAACATCAACAACCATGACGAATATGTGGGCATTTTTGAAGCGGTTGAAGATGGGGTACATTACTACTTTATCGACAATGAGCATTATTTCAGCGGCTATGGACCTTACGGAAATGATGTTGTATTCGAAATTGAGAAATTTGCATTTTTCTGTAAAGCAGCACTTTCTATTTTGCCGGTTATAGATTTCAGACCGGAAATCATACATTGCCATGACTGGCAGACGGGTCTCATTCCCGTTTATCTCAAGGAAAGATTCCAAGGGGGAGAATTCTATCGCGGAATCAAATCCATAATGACCATTCATAACCTTAAGTTTCAGGGTGTGTGGGATCTGAAGACTGTGCAAAGAATCACGGGCCTTCCGGATTATTACTTTACCCCCGATAAGCTTGAGCATTACAAGGACGGCAACCTTTTAAAGGGCGGTCTTGTGTTTGCTGATGCCATAACCACCGTAAGTAAGAGTTATGCAGAGGAGATTAAGACCGAGTTTTATGGGGAGAATCTCTACGGAATCTTAAGAGCCCGCGCTGGTGATCTTCGCGGTATCGTAAACGGAATCGACTACGATATTTTCAATCCCGAGACGGATAAATATATTACCGATAATTACAACGCCATCAACTTCCGTAAGGAGAAGGTTAAGAATAAGAAGAAGCTTCAGGAACAGCTGGGCTTACCTGTAGATGAAAAGGTCATGATGATTGGAATCGTTTCAAGGCTCACTGACCAGAAGGGCTTCGATCTGATTTCTTATCTCCTTGATGAAATCTGTCAGGACAATCTTCAGATAGTGGTTCTGGGTACCGGCGAGGACAGATATGAGAATATGTTCAGGCATTTTGCCTGGAAGTATCCCAACAAGGTATCTGCCAACATTTATTATTCTGAGGAACTTTCCCACAGAATCTATGCCTCCAGCGATGCCTTCTTAATGCCTTCGCTTTTCGAGCCCTGCGGATTAAGCCAGCTTATAGCTCTTCGTTATGGCACCATTCCCATCGTAAGGGAGACGGGAGGCCTTAAGGATACGGTTGAACCCTACAACAGGTTCGAGAGCACCGGAACCGGATTCTCCTTCGCCAACTACAATGCTCATGAGATGATGGCCTGCCTCAGATATGCGGAGCAGATTTACTACGATAAGAAGCGTGAGTGGAACAAGATCATTGACAGAGCCATGGCGGCTGATTTCTCCTGGAAGGAATCTGCCAAGCATTACCAGGATATGTACGACTGGTTGATAGGGTAGGCCCTTACTCAGTTTCTTTTGCTTCAGCTTTTCTGAATCCGAAGAGATTCTTAACGGGCTGTTTTACTTTTTCTTCCATTCCCTGTTTAAGAATATCTTTTAGAATATTGAAGGCTTCGGCGTAGGATTTGCGTCGAAGCTCTTTTCTTGTTTGAGAAACATCGGCGTTAAGGAGATAGTTCTTGGCAATGGATGCCATGCGAAGCGTTGTGAGGGCATTGATAGCACCCTGTGTTGCCGAAGCAGCCACTATGCCAAGGGCCTTTCCCAAAGCACCTTCCGTAGCCATGGGAATCAGCTCTTCTATATTCATTTCCTCGAGGTTACCCGCAAGAAGTGTGATGGAGAACACCCTTATATAGAGCCTGAATACCTGGGCATTAGTGGGCCTGAATCCGCAGATTTCCGTGATTCTCTTAATGAGAGAGAAGTTTGCGGCTGCCATCCCAAGCATGTCATACACTGAGTTTTGGGATACTGCTGTGATGATGAAGATTTTCTTGGCGGTATCATATATTTCTTTGTTTAATTCAGGAGTAATCTTTTTGTCGAAGAATTCTATTAGCTTGTCATCTGTTTCGTCTTCAAGCTTTAAGAAGCCTCTGACCTGTTCCTGCTCCTCAGCAGTTAATTCCACATTTTCAAGTAAATTCTTAACAAGTCTCTTACACCATTTCTGCCTTGCACTTCCGTCTGCGTTATGAAGCTTTTCAAGAGAGAAGATAGGAGCCAGGAAAACACCAAGAATGGGGTAAACAATTCCTCCTAATACAACAACCGCAATTAGTATATAGAAAGCAATTTCCAGGAATACGTGGGCTCCTCTAAGTCTTTCGCCGATTTCAAGGGCGTTGCTCACAAGCCCCATCACAAACAAGATTGCTACGGAGATAAGGAGCACTATGGTCCAAGCGTTGGTTTTTTTATTCTTCATTTTGTTTGTCCTTTATATTGATTATTCTGCTTTTCTCTATTTTTCTGTTTTTATGTTTCACGAACCGAGTAATTACCACTATTATACCACGCTTCAGAAGTGCTTTTGGGGAGGCGGGCGGATAAAATCGTGGAAAACACGATTTTATTATGCTTGTTTGAAAGGCGTAAAGTGGAGGCGGGCGGATAAAATCGTGGAAAACACGATTTTATTATGCTTGTTTGAAAGGCGTAAAGGGGAAGCGGGCGGATAAAATCAGGGGAAACGCAATTTTATTATGCTTGCTTCAGAGAGAGAAGGGGGAGACGGGCGGATAAAAAAGGAGAAATCGCGATTTTGTTATGCTCGAGCAAGCGAGGAAGGGAGGATTCGGGCGGATAAAAATGAGAAAAACGCAATTTTGTTATGCTCGAGCAAGCACAAGATGGGAGAAACGGGCGGATAAAAGGAAGCTTTCGGCGGATTTATCCGCCCGGAAGTAGGAGAGCCCAGAAGTAGGAGAGCCCAGGAGTAGGAGAGCCGGAAGTAGGAGGGGTCGGTAGGGAAGAAATGGCATGGGAAAAGAAGAAAGAGGAAGAAAGTGATAAAAGAAACGGGTACAGGAACCGGGAAATTATAAAAAATCCATAAACTTCCTAAAAACTATTTACCTAGCGGGCGAATAGGTGTATAATCCACTCGTCACAGTTGATGACAGTCGTCGTATTAACCAACAGAAATGGAGTAAATAGATATGAGTAACACTTTATTACAGGTTAAGGACCTGCACGTGGGGGTGCAGGACAAGGAAATCTTAAATGGGGTAAACCTTGAGATCCCCGAAGGGGAGACCCACGTATTAATGGGTCCTAACGGAACGGGTAAATCCACTTTGGGATATGCGTTAATCGGTCATCCCAAGTATGAGGTGACTGAGGGAAGCATTATTTTTGACGGTGAGGATATCACAGAGGAAGGAGCGGATGAGAGAGCCAAGAAGGGACTCTTTTTATCTTTCCAGAATCCTTTGGAGGTGCCCGGGGTTTCTTTGTCTGCATTTATTAAGAGTGCCTTGGAGCAGGTAAAGGGCGAGAGGGTTAAGGCCTGGGATTTCAAGAAGAAATTACATGCAACCATGGATGTCCTTAACATGGATTATGAGTATGCCGAGAGAGATTTGAACGTTGGATTCTCCGGTGGTGAAAAGAAGAAAGCGGAGATTCTTCAGCTTCTTATGTTAGAGCCCAAGTTTGCAATTCTTGATGAGACAGACTCAGGACTTGATGTAGATGCGGTAAGAACAGTTTCTGCGGGAATTGATGAATACAAGAAGAGAACAGGAGGAACTCTTCTTATTATCACTCATTCAGCCAAGATTCTTGAGTCACTTAAGGTGGATAAGGCTCATGTAATGATTGAGGGTAAGATTGACAGAACAGGCGGAAGAGAGCTTGTTGATGAAATCAACGCCAAGGGCTTCGAAGAGAAAGAGTGAGGTAGCCCATGAAAGAGAAAACATACGTTGAAGACATTGACAGAAGCATGTATGACTTCAGAAATGAAGACAAGGATGCTTACAGACTTGAAGAAGGACTTACGGAGGAGATAGTTCTTAAGATATCTGAAGAGAAGAATGATCCTGACTGGGTCAGAGAATTAAGACTTGAATCTTTGAAAATATATAACAGCATGGGACTTCCCAACTGGGGCCCCTCCCTTGACGGACTTGATATTAACCATATATCAACCTATGTAAAAAAGAATGCCAAGATGGCAGATAACTGGGAGGACGTTCCTGCGGAAGTTAAGGACACCTTTGAAAAGCTTGGAATTCCTCAGGCAGAGAGAAAGTCTCTTGCAGGTGTGGGCGCTCAGTACGACTCTGAACTTGTGTACCACAATGTTAAGGACAGTGTAGCCAAAAGCGGCGTTATCTACACTGACATCGAAAGTGCACTGAAAACCGAATACGCTGACATGATTAAGGAACATTTCATGAAGCTTATCACACCTTCGGACCATAAATTTGCGGCTCTTCACGGTGCGGTATGGTCAGGAGGCTCCTTTGTTTATGTACCCAAGGGAGTGAAGCTTGATTTCCCTCTTCAGTCCTATTTCAGACTGAATGCAAAGGGTGCGGGACAGTTTGAGCACACTTTGATTATCGTGGATGAGGGAGCTGATCTGCACTTCATAGAAGGATGCTCTGCCCCCAAATACAATGTGGCCAATCTTCATGCGGGTGCGGTGGAGCTCTTTGTTCATAAGAACGCAAGGCTCAGATATTCCACCATTGAGAACTGGTCAAAGAACATGTATAACCTTAACTCCAAGAGAGCATTGGTGGATGAGGGAGGCAAAATCGAGTGGATTACCGGATCCTTTGGTTCTCACCTTTCATACCTTTATCCCATGAGCATATTAAGAGGCAAAGGCGCCAAGATGGAGTTTACGGGTATTTCCTTTGCCAATGAAGGACAGAATCTTGACACGGGAGCAAAGGTTGTTCAGCTTGCTCCGGAAACAAGCTCCGTTATGAGCACCAAGTCCATTTCAAAGGGCGGCGGAGTATGTACTTTCAGAAGCCTTGTTAAGATTGGAAAGGATGCTGTAAACAGTAAATCGGCAGTATCCTGTGAGTCTTTGATGCTTGACTCTGAGTCCCGTTCCGATACAATTCCCGCAATGGATATAAGAACTCCCTATGCGGATATAGGACATGAGGCACAGATTGGTAAGATCAGTGACGAGGCCGTATTCTATCTCATGAGCAGGGGCTTATCTGAGGAGGATGCCAAGACTCTCATAGTCAGCGGTTTTGCTGACAACGTATCAAAGGAATTGCCCCTTGAATACGCTATTGAGATGAACAACTTAATAAGACTTGAGATGAAAGGAAGTATCGGATAATGAGATTAAACAAATTACCTGTGAGAACCTTTAATCATATAGGAATGAACGAAGTAAACCTGGATTATGACCCCGGTACTTATGAGAATATAGATTTTTCCGAGAATGGAATTCTCAATTTATCAGGACATAAAGATGCGAAGGTTACCATAGATGTCAAGGAGAATGAGAGCCTTTCGGTAATCATGAACTATGAGGCTGTGGGCACATTAAACGTGAACACGGATATAAATATAGCTCCAAAGGGAGAACTTAAACTTGTACAGATTGATGCTTCAGAGGAAGGAAACAGGCTGATTAATGAAGTTAATGCCAATGTAGGGGGAGAGGGCAGGTTAAGCATAATTCAGATTCTTCCCGGCAGAGGAGATGTTTATTCGGGCGCCACAGCCGAGCTTACGGGAGACAGAAGTGAGTGCAATATGGATGTGGCCTACCTTACCAGAAAGACCCAGATTACAGACATGAATTACGTGGCAAACCACAGAGGCAAGGAGACTGTAAGCGATATTCTTGCAAACGGAGTTTTGAAGGATGAGGGCAAGAAGAACTTCAGAGCAACCATTGATTTCAAAACCGGCTGCGCCGGATCAAAGGGAGAAGAAAACGAACATGCGCTTCTCCTGAGTGAGGACGTTATAAACGGAAGTATCCCCCTTATTCTTTGTACGGAAGAGGATGTGGAAGGAGCCCACGGATGCCAGATCGGAAGTCTTTCAGATGATATCCTTTTATACTTCAACCAAAGAGGAATAGACAAAGCCGGAGCGGAAAAGATGATTTCCTACGGCAATTTCGCAAGACTCATCAGAGAAATCGATGACGATGTATTAAGAGAGAAAACAGACAAATTAGTTTCGGAGGTATTGTAACAATGGACGGCAAAGCTTTCAGAGCCGATTTCCCAATATTTGAAATCGAGAAATCCATGTATCTTGATAATGCAGCCACATCCCAAAAGCCCAAGTGCGTTTTGGAGGCTGAATATGGATTCTATGAAAAAATGAACGCAAACCCCTTAAGGGGATTCTACCCTTTAAGTGTTGAGGCTACAAAGGCCTATGAGGATGCCAGGGAAAAGGTTCGTGGCTTTATTAATGCCGATTCCGTTAAAGAGATTATTTTTACCAGAAATACAACTGAAAGCATCAACCTTATTGCTTACAGTTACGGACTTAACAACCTGTGCCGAAACGATGAGATAGTGGTATCGATTACGGAGCATCACTCCAATCTGCTTCCCTGGAGAATGGTAGCGGACAGAACAGGGGCAAAAATCAAATATCTCTATCCTAACAAAGAAGGAGGGTTCGACCCTGCAGCTATTGATGAAGCTATTACTGAGAGAACAAAGATAGCGGCAATGGGACAGGTTTCAAATGTTTTGGGGAGTTTGAATCCTATAGATCACCTTATTAAGAGAGTTCACGAGGTGGGCGGCGTGGCGGTTATTGATGCTGCCCAGTCCGCTCCTCATATGGCTATTGACGTTAAGAAGATGAACCCGGATTTCCTTGCTTTTTCCGGACACAAGATGTTTGGCCCCATGGGTATCGGAGTTCTTTACGGAAGAAAGGAACTTCTGGAAGCCATGCCTCCCTTTATGGAAGGCGGTGAGATGGTTGATATTGTAAGATTCGACTACACCAAGTACTCCGAGCTTCCCCATAAGTTTGAAGCCGGCACCGTTAACGCCGGAGGAGCCGTGGGTCTTAGCGCCGCCATCGATTACATTAATAAGGTGGGCTTTGACACCATGAGCGAAATCGAAGAATCCCTCACAAAGAGAGCGTTTGAGGCAATGAAGAATATACCTCATTTGCATATCCTCGGAGGCGACAGTGCAGAAAAACACCACGGGATTATCAGCTTTACTCTGGATGATGTTCATCCCCATGATGTTTCCGCAATTCTTGAAGCCGACGGAATAGATGTGAGAGCGGGACACCACTGTGCAGGACCGCTGTTGGAGTATTTGGGTGTTAATTCGGCAACCAGATTAAGCCTTATGTTTTATAACACGGAGGAGGAGATTGACGCTTTTACAAAAAGTGTAGCCTCCATACGTGAGAGAATGGGCTTTAACGATTAGAAAAGGAATGGATTATGGAAAGCAGAAGCTTTTACAATGAAATACTTACAGAGCACAATGTGAGCCCCTACCACAAGCATGATATCGAGAATCCGGACATTGTCCTTGAGGGCGTTAACCCCAATTGCGGAGACGATATCTGGCTTAAGCTTAAGTGTGATGGCGATATTATAGCGGATGCCGGTTTTACCGGAGATGGCTGTGCTGTTTCCCAGGCCAGTGCCGACATTATGATTGGGCTTATAATTGGGAAAAAGAAGGATGAAGCCCTGCACCTTGCGGATGTGTTCATTCGAATGATCAAGGGTGAGGCCGGCGAAGATGAGATTGACTCTTTGGAGGAAGCTTCGGCTTTAAGGGATGTTGCCCATATGCCTGCCAGGGTAAAATGCGCGGTTCTCGGCTGGCACACCTTAGAGGAAGCCTTCGGAAATAATTAAGAATCAGGCTATGGAAAAGAGCCTTTAAAGATGATAGAATGCCTAATGTAGGTATTTTTATGAGCGAGAAGAAACAAGGCAACAATTTCATAGTTCAGGCGGGAATTCTTGCGGCAGCAGGAATAGTTTCAAGAATCATCGGACTTCTGTACAGGAGCCCCCTCACAAGCATTATAGGTGATGAGGGTAACGGCTATTACGGCGCCGCTTATTATTGGTACACCATTATTCTTCTGGTGGCTTCATACAGTATCCCCTCTGCAATTTCAAAAGTTATATCACAGAAGCTTGCCCTTAAAGAGTACAGAAATGCTCACAGGGTTTTTAAGTGTGCCTTTGTTTATGTAATAGTTGTGGGTGGATTGGCAGCGGTTCTTTGCGCGGTTTTTGCTCCGAACATTGTGGACGGAGAGGCGGCAGCAAAGGTCTTAAGAGTCTTTGCTCCCACAATTTTCTTTTCCGGAATTCTCGGTGTCTTAAGGGGCTATTTTCAGGCCCATAAATCCATGGTTCAAACGTCGGTATCTCAGATACTGGAGCAGATTCTCAATGCCCTTGTCAGCATAGGTGCCGCTTACCTTCTTATCAATTTCATGATGGGAAGTATGAAGATTTACGATAATCCCACAGCTGAAAGTGAGATTGCATATAACACAGAAAGAGCCACATACGGCGCCATGGGTTCAGCCCTGGGAACGGGAGCCGGTGTTTTGATAGCCTTATTCTTCATGGCTATGATATATATTCTTAATCGCAAGATGTTTAAAAGAAGAGTTGAGAGGGACAGAACTCCAATCGATGATTCCTACGGAGATATTTTCAAGCTTCTTCTTTCTGTTGTTACGCCCTTTATTTTAAGTACGGCAATTTATAATCTTTCCCCCGTGGTTAACCAGAAGATTTTTATCACCATTATGACGGGATTAAAGGGCATCGGTGAATCCGAAGCTTATTCCTTATACGGAATATACTCCGGAAAGCCTATAGTAATTTCCAATATTCCCATAGCCATTTCATCGGCCTTTGCTTCGGCGCTGATCCCGGGAGTTTCAAGTTCCTTTACCAAGAAGGATTATGATGCTACAAGAAGAAGTGTGAGCCTTGCAATAAAGTGCACCATGCTTATTGCGATTCCTTCGGCAGTGGGCCTTGGAGTTTTGGCAAAGCCCGTAACCAGAGTTTTATTCCCTCAGGTGGCATCCCTTGATGTGGCATCTAAGCTTCTTATGGTGTTGGCGGTTTCGGTTATTTTTTATTCCCTTTCCACCATGTCGAACGCCATTCTGCAGGGAATCGGCAAGGTTAATATCCCTGTTATAAATGCGGCTGCAGCCCTTCTTATTCAGACAGGAGTTGTATGGGCGATTCTCGTTTACACCGATCTTGGTCTGTACAGCCTTGTTATCGGCAATGTGGTTTACTCAGGATGCATGTGCATCTTCAATAATATTGCAGTGGCTAAATACCTGGATTACAGACAGGAAGCCAAGACAACCTTTATACTTCCTCTCATAAGCGCCCTTGTTATGGGTGCGGTGGCAGTGGGAGTGTATTATGGAATTTATGCGCTCTTACCCATAAACATTGTTGCGGTTGTTCCTGCAATAGTGCTTGGCGTTATGGCATACGGCGTAGTCATCCTTAAGTCCGGAGCCGTAACTGAAGAAGAATTAAGCCACATCCCTAAGGGCAAAACCCTTATAAATGTGGCTCGTAAGTTTCATTTACTCCACTAAGGTAAGTTCCTTTGTGCCGGGAGTTATGGTCATGGAGAAGTTGGTATAGTAAACAACAAATCCGGGCTTTGCTCCGTTTGGCTTTTTGACTTCCTTTTTCTGGACGTAGTCTATATCGATTTTGTCAAGTTCACGACCCTTGGAGTAGGCACCTGCCAGAGCCGCAGCTCTCTCAAAGGCCTTATCGGAAGGCTCTTTGACATTCTCAGGGGTTCGAAGAATCACGTGAGAACCCGGCATTCCCTTGGCGTGGAACCACCAGTCGCCGCCCTTTGCGAACTTAAATGTAAGTTCATCGTTCTGGAAATTGTTCTTGCCCACATAGTAATCATTACCTTCCGAATCCCTGTAGTGGAGAGGAAGGTTTTTCTTTGATTTCGGGGCGTCTTTCCCACGCTTTTTGATGTATCCGGAATCCACAAGTTCCTGTCTGATACCCGAAAGATCCGATTCATCGGTGGCCAGATCCAGGGAGGTCATAATGGACTCAAGGTGCTTAATTTCGCCCTCAACCTCAACAGTCAGTTCACTTAATGCCTCGAAGGTTCGTTTCATCTTCTGGTATTTATCGAAGTACTTCTTGGCGTTTGCGGTGGCAGAGATAGTTTCATCAAGGGGAATGGTAACTTCCTTGCCGTCATAGAAGTTGACGGCAGTAAGTGACTTGTCACCGGGCTTTGCCTCGTAGCCGTAGGCATTTAAAAGCTCGCCGTAAACCCGATATTTATCTCTTTTCTCGGTATCCTTCATCTGCCTTATCTGAAGGTCATATTTCTTCACGTTTCTCTCGTAGGCCGTCTGGACAATCTTTCGAAGGTCGGCGGAACGCTGACGCATTCTTGACACCAGTTCCTTCTTTGCGTAGTACTCCTCAAGGAGTTCGGACATGGTCTCAAAGCTCTTTGTAGTGTGAGATGTGTCGTTATATATGCTTAAGGTAAAAGCCGCATACTCTACGGGAACGTCACCCTGAAATACTATTCCCGGGGCAAAATCACCCTTTGAAATCCGATCTCTGATAACACATAAATTCTCAAACAGCTTATCAAAATCGGAGTCACAAAAAGCTGCCGTGGGGGCTTCTCCGTCAAGACCTGCCATGAAGCATAACTCCTGGGAGATAATGGGAGAGAGGCCGGTGTATGTACCATAAAGCGCCTTATATAGAGGCATCGGTTTTTGCCTGATTGCCTCCTTAAAGGAATCGGCTGTGGCATCAAAGATTTCGGACTTCTCCAGTGTCTTTGGAATAAAGTAGGGCTTTCCGGGGAGCACTTCCCTGACGGAACTTACGAGACCCGAGATATGCTTGATGGAATCGATGATGGTGTCATCCTCCTTGCAGAAGATAATGTTGCTGTGTTTGCCCATGAGCTCGATAATAAGCTTCTTATGGCGCAAATCACCCATCTCATCCAGATGCTCGATGTCAAAAACCACAATTCTCTCAAGCCCCGGCTGAGTTATGGATACAATCCTGCCGTTGGCTATGTGCTTTCTTAAAAGCATACAAAAGCCGGGAGCCGTAAGGGGACTTTGCTTATTCTTCTCCGTCAGATAAATAAGGGGAAGAGTGGCATTGGCAGACATAAGAAGTCTGTAATTGCCCGTACTTCCCTTTAAGGTGAGAATAAGCTCGTCACTTTCCGGCTGGGCTATCTTGCTTAAGCGTGCACCTGTAAGCCTGTCACTTAATTCTTTTACTATATTGGAAACGGTAATGCCGTCAAAAGCCATGGTGTAAACTCCCTATTATAAAGCATTTTCAGAGCCTTTATTATATCATACAGCCTTGACGATGGGAATGGTTTACATTATAATAAAAATACTGTTTTGTGAAAGGTGCGAATACTGAAAATGATTAAAAGTATGACCGGTTTCGGACGATGTGAAGTAAGCAACGAGAAGCGTAAATTCACCGTTGAGATGAAGTCCGTAAATCACAGATATCTTGATGTTTCCATCAAAATGCCTAAGAAGCTCAATTTTTTCGAGGCGGCAATCCGAAATGAACTAAAGTCATATATTCAAAGAGGTAAAGTAGATATCTTTATCACTTTTGAGGACCTCAGCGAAGAGAATGTAACCATCAAGTACAATAAGGATATTGCAGGGGAATACCTTAAGTATCTTAAGGAGATGGCGGAAGAATTCTCTCTTGAAGATGATATTCGTGTATCCACTTTATCAAGATACCCTGAAGTATTTTCGATGGAAGAGTCCACTCAGGATGAGGAAGAGATCTGGAAGGAACTTAAGGGTTGTATCGACAAGGCCTGTGAGGGCTTTGTAGAGACCAGAAAGAATGAGGGAGAGAACCTTAAGAATGATTTACTTGGCAAGCTTGAGGGCATGCTAAAGAACGTTTCGATTATTGAGGACAGAGCCCCTGTTATTATAAATGAATATAAGAAGAAGCTTACCGAGAAGGTTGAGGAGATGATTGGCAATGCCCAGTTCGATGAGAACAGAATCCTCACCGAGGTAACTCTCTTTGCAGATAAGGTTTGTGTGGATGAGGAACTTGTCAGACTCCACAGCCACATTGAAGCCACAAAAGAGGCCCTTACAGAGGGCGGAAGCGTAGGAAGAAAGCTTGACTTTATAGCTCAGGAGATGAACCGTGAAGCCAACACCATTCTTTCCAAGTGCAACGATTTGACAATTTCCAATGTTGCGATAGAATTAAAGACCGACATAGAGAAGGTCAGAGAACAGATTCAGAATATAGAATAAGAATATGGCTAGATTTACACATATAGGATTCGGCAACATAGTTAATACAGACAAGATAGTGGCCATAGTAAGCCCTGACTCGGCTCCTATGAAACGACTTGTCCAGACAGCCAGAGAAGAGGGCAATATTATCGATGCCACTCAGGGACGTAAGACCAAGGCTGTTCTTATTGCCGAAAACGGGAACGTGATTCTTTCTGCTCTCCTTCCCGATACAATAGCAAGCAGAGCACAGATTGAAAACGGAGGCGCAAATGAGTAAACCCAGAGGAATATTGATAGTCATTTCAGGTTTTTCGGGGGCCGGCAAAGGCACGGTGGTTAATGAACTGGTTAAGGATAAGGATGCGTACGCTTTATCCATCTCCATGACAACCAGAGCACCGAGACCGGGTGATGCAGAAGGGGTAACTTATTTCTTTGTTTCAAGGGAGAAATTTGAGGAAACCATTGAAGCCGGCGGACTTTTAGAGTATGCTCAGTATTGTGACAACTATTACGGAACTCCCAAGGCATATGTGGAAAGTCAGCTGGCTCAGGGCAAGAACGTAATTCTTGAGATAGAAATTCAGGGTGCACTTAAGATTAAGGAGCAGTTTGATGATGCGGTGCTTTTCTTTATAACACCGCCCAGTATTGCGGAGCTTGAAAGAAGATTACGATCAAGAGGCACCGAGACAGAAGAAGTGATAAAGAAACGTATTGAGAGAGCGGCTGAAGAAGCCAAGGGAATCGAAAACTACGATTACCTTATTATCAATGATAAGCTCGATGAATGCGTATCTAATATAAAAAATGTTGTGGCTGCCGCAAAGACGGCGCCGAAACGTAACAGACAATTTATTGGTGAGCTAAGAGATGAGCTTGGCACCTGTTTGAAAGGAGAATAGAAATAATATGTTACATCCCTCATATTCAGATCTTATGAAAGTAGTTAACAGCGAGGTTGAGCCCGGAGAGGCACCTGTAGTAAACAGCCGTTACTCCATCGTAATGGCAACCTCAAAGAGAGCAAGACAGCTCATTGCAGGAGCAGAGCCTTTGGTTGACAGACCTGCTACAACAAAGCCTTTATCAATTGCAGTTGACGAGTTAAACGAAGGTAAGATTAAGATCCTTAGCGATGATGAAGCAGAATAATAATGCGATAAAGGCGACGTTTGAGGATTCAAAGTCGCCTTTAATTATGTTAATATCTCTAGGCTGCGATAAGAACCTGGTGGACTCGGAAATGATGCTTGGCATGCTTTCCGAGGCGGGATATCGCATAACCGATATCGAAGAGGAAGCAGATGTGATTATAGTCAACACATGCTGCTTTATCGGTGATGCCAAGGAGGAGAGCATTAACACAATACTTGAGGTTGCTGAGCTTAAAAAGTCCGGTAAGCTTAAGGGAATTGTTGTGTGCGGCTGTCTTTCCGAGAGATATAAAGAGGATATTATTAAAGAGATTCCCGAGGTAGATGCAATTGTAGGGACATCTTCTTTTGATGATATAGTCAAGGCAACCAAATATTGTCTGGAGAAGAGTGGAAGCCGCTGTTTTTACAAGGATATAAGCGCTCCCTGCATCACGGGAAAGAAGAGACTTGTGTCCACGGGAGGGCATTATGCTCACCTTAAGATTGCGGAAGGCTGCGGCAAGAACTGTACCTACTGTATAATCCCCAAAATCAGAGGAAAGTACAGATCCGTTCCCATGGAAAGTCTCATTAAAGAGGCAAAGGAACTGGTAGATCAGGGGGTTAAGGAATTAATTCTTGTGGCCCAGGAAACCACTCTTTACGGAACAGATTTATACGGCAAAAAGAGCCTTTCCAAACTCTTAAAGGAGTTATGTAAGATAGACGGACTGGAGTGGATTCGGATTCAGTATTGCTATCCTGAGGAAATTGATGATGAGCTTATAGCCACCATCAAGGAAGAAGCAAAGATTTGCAATTACCTTGATTTGCCCATTCAGCACTGCAGCGATTCCATCTTAAAGAGGATGGGCAGGCGGACGGACAAGGCCGACATTGAAAGAATTGTGGCCAAGCTTCGACGGGAAATCCCGGATATTTGCTTAAGAACCACCCTTATTACAGGATTCCCGGGAGAGACGGAGGAGGATTTCGAAGAGCTTTATCGCTTCGTCAATGAGATAGAGTTCGACAGACTCGGAGTTTTCTCATATTCGGCGGAGGAGAATACTCCCGCAGCCACTATGGAGAACCAGGTACCGGATGAGGTGAAGGATTCCAGAAGAGACGAAATCATGGAGCTGCAGCAGGCGGTTTCATACGATTTGTCCGAAAAGAGAGTGGGACGGGTTTATCGCACATTTATAGAGGGAAGAGACACCAATGAGGACGTTTATGTTGGAAGAACCTACATGGATGCTCCGGGTGTAGATGGATACGTTTTTATCAAGACGGACCGGAATTTGATGAGCGGTGATTTTATCGATGTCAAAATCACCGATTTCAACGAATACGATTTGATTGGTGAACCGGTTAATGAATAGGAGGAGAGCTTTATGAAATGGAATTTACCAAATAAACTTACTATTGCGAGGGTTATTCTTATTGTTCCCTTTGTAGTGATTCTTTTGTGTGCACATGCAGGTTTTGACTGGGGCTTTGTAACGGAGTATGCAGACTTCATAAGCCTTGGAATTTTCATTATTGCAAGCCTTACAGACTTGGCGGACGGAAAGATTGCCAGAAAGCACAATCTTATTACAAACTTCGGCAAATTCATGGATCCCATTGCGGATAAGCTCCTTGTATGTTCGGCAATGATCTGCCTTATCGAACTTGGAAGAATTCCTTCATGGGTAGTGGTTATTATCATTGCAAGAGAGTTCATTATAAGCGGATTCAGACTTGTGGCATCTGACAGGGGAAGAGTACTGGCGGCCAGCATGTGGGGAAAGTCAAAGACAGTTTCTCATATGGTGATGATTTGTCTTATGCTCGCCAACATATCTGCTCTTCAGATTCTTACAACCATTGTTATGTATGTTGCTTTGGCACTTACAATCATAAGCTTATTGGATTATCTGATCAAAAACTGGGATGTGATGAAGGAAGACTAAGATGAAGGTTGAAATTATTTCGGTGGGAACCGAAATTCTGATGGGGAATATAGTTAATACAAACGCGGCCTATCTTGCGGAACAATGCGCTAAACTGGGTCTTGTTTGCTATTACCAGAGTGTAGTGGGAGATAACGAAGAAAGACTTACGGCGGAAATTAAAACTGCCACAGGAAGATCTGACGTGGTTATCCTTTCCGGCGGACTTGGGCCTACGGAGGATGACCTTACCAAGGAAACCGCTGCCAAGGTTATGGGCAGAAACCTTGTAAGCGACGCCAGACAGAGGCAGGATATAAGTGATTATTTTGCCAAACTCGGAAGAGATATTCCTGAGAGCAACTGGAAGCAGGCCATGGTTCCGGAGGGCTCAAAGGTTTTGTATAATCCAAACGGAACGGCACCCGGAATAATCATTTCAGATGCCAATGTTCATTTGATTCTTTTGCCGGGTCCTCCTTCAGAAATGAAACCTATGTTTGAGGACCAGGTTATCCCGTATCTTAAGGAAGTCGTACCTGACTGCCTCTATTCCAAGACCATTAAGATCTGCGGAATCGGAGAGAGCAAGGTGGCTTCTATTCTATCTGACATTATTTCGAAGCAGACCAATCCTACCATTGCCACATATGCAAAGCCCGGAGAGGTTCACCTTAGAGTTACTGCCAAGGCTGCCGATGAGGACGAGGCCAAGAAGCTGGTTAAACCTGTGGTTAAAGAGATTAAGAACCGACTTGGTGCCGCCATTTACACCACCAGGGAGGATGTCACCTTAGAGCAGGACGTTGTTGAACTTCTCACAGCCAACAATCTTACGATTTCCACAGTCGAGTCCTGTACGGGAGGAATGGTATCCTCAAGAATTATCAATGTTCCCGGGGCATCCGACGTATTCAAGTATGGATTTGTCACATACTCCAACAAGGCCAAGAGGAAACTTGTGGGAGTCAAAAAAGCTACCCTTGAAAAGTATACTGCAGTAAGCGAACGGGTTGCCAATGAAATGGCAAAGGGAGCCGCAGCCGAATCCAAGGCAGATGTTGCCATAAGCGTAACAGGACTTGCGGGACCCGGAGGCGGAACCGATGAGATTCCCGTGGGAACCGTGTTTATCGGCTGCTGCATAAAGGGTGAATCCAAAGCGTATAAATACATTTTTTCGGGAAACAGACAAAGAATAAGAGAGCAGGCTACTTCAGCTGCCCTTACGGTTTTGAGAAAGAGCGTTCTTGAATATTACAGCAAGGTTACCTTTTCCGACAAGGGAAGCCCCATATCTTTCTAGAACAAAAAGTTTATAAAAATTTAATTTGTAAAACTGAGAAAGTCGATGTAAGATAAAAATATCCATTTTCGAAGCATTGATTTCTTAGGCTTTTCGCCGAAAATTTCCCGAAGAGTTACAAATTACAAAAAAACTATTGACAGAAGCCGAACATTTGTTTATTCTTAGTTTAGAACTAATGTTCGGACAAAGGAGAAGGTAATGGAAAGAGACGAAAAGTTAAAAGCACTTGACGCGGCGTTGCTGCAGATTGAGAAACAGTATGGTAAGGGCGCAGTTATGAAACTTGGTGACCCTTCCGCTCAGATGAATGTGGAGACCATTCCCACAGGTTCCCTTAGTTTGGACATTGCACTTGGTCTTGGTGGCATTCCCAAGGGACGAATTGTGGAGATATACGGTCCCGAATCCAGTGGTAAGACCACAGTTACTTTGCACATGATTGCGGAGGTTCAGAAGAGAGGCGGAATCGCAGGCTTTATTGATGCGGAGCATGCTCTTGATCCCGTATATGCCAAGAATATTGGCGTAGATATCGACAACCTCTACATTTCACAGCCCGATAACGGTGAGCAGGCTCTTGAGATTGCAGAGACAATGGTTCGCTCAGGCGCCATCGATATTGTGGTTATCGACTCTGTTGCAGCTCTTGTACCCAAGGCTGAAATTGACGGTGAGATGGGTGATTCCCACGTTGGCCTTCAGGCAAGACTTATGTCCCAGGCATTGAGAAAGCTTACCGGCGTTATCAGCAAGTCCAACTGCGCAGTTGTATTCATTAACCAGCTTCGTGAGAAGGTTGGCGTAATGTTTGGTAATCCAGAGACAACAACAGGTGGCCGTGCTCTTAAGTTCTATTCATCGGTTCGTATGGACGTAAGAAGAATTGAATCCTTAAAGCAGGGCGGTGAGGTAATCGGAAACAGAACCAGGGTTAAGGTTGTTAAGAATAAGATTGCTCCTCCTTTCAAGGAAGCAGAGTTTGATATCATGTTCGGAAAGGGAATTTCTGCATCAGGCGATATTCTCGATCTTGCAGCTGATATTGATATTGTTAACAAGTCCGGCGCATGGTATGCATATAACGGCGAGAAGATTGGCCAGGGAAGAGAGAATGCCAAGATTTATCTTGAGAATAATCCCGCAGTTCTTGCCGAGATAGAGAATAAAGTTAGAGAGCATTACGGACTTCCGACTGATACAGAAGCCGACAAATAATTTCCGGCGGGTAATGAAATGATTGTTACGGATATTGTTCCATTGGACAAGAAAAGAAGCCGCATATATATTGACTATGAATTCGCCTTTGTATTATACAAAGGCGAATTTAAGGAATATAACATTTCTTTAAATTCTGAGATTTCAAGGGCCTCATATGAGGCCATAACAACCAAACTTCTTCCAAAGAGAGCAAAGCTTAGAGGCCTTGCTCTTCTTACCAAGAAACCCTACACAGAGAAGCAGCTTAGAGATAAATATGACGCAGGGGAATATCCTGAGACGGTTGTTGACGAGGCCATAGAGTACCTTAAGGGCTTCGGATATATTGATGATGTCAAATATTGTCTTGAATTCTTTGAAACTTATAAGGATACAAGAAGCCTTACGAGAATGAAGAATGATTTAAGGGGCAAGGGAGTTTCCGGCAGAGATATCGAGAAAGCCTTTAGGTCCTTTGAAGAAAGCAGCGACTCGGGAATAGATGAGGAGACACAAATCAGGCGAATTCTTGCCAAAAAGAGATTTAATCCCCATGAAGCCGACTATACCGAGAGGCAGAAAATGATAGCTTCTTTGATGCGAAAAGGGTATTCATACGATTCCATTTCAAATTGCATCAGAAATTCTGACTTTTAGAAAAAGAAAGTGGCACCTACTTGACATAACATAGTCTACAGTATAAAATTTTATATGTTGTAGATGCATTTAGAATGCCTAAAGTGTAGGCGCTCTATAATAGATTTGGCGGTTTTCGCACCGCATGTACAATGAAAATTAAATAAGGAGGTGCTCCTGAAAGATGACCACTATTGTTATCACTGCGGCAATCTGCCTCGTGATTGCAATTCCTCTTACAGCGATTATCACCAACAGCTACCGTAAGAAAGTTGTTGATGCTAAGATAGGCTCTGCTGAGGATAAGGCTCGTGAAATCATCGATGAAGCCCTCAAGACTGCTGAAAGCAAGAAACGTGAAGCTCTCCTTGAAGCAAAGGAAGAAAACATTCGTAACAAGAATGAATTGGAGAGAGAGATCAAAGAGCGCAGAGCTGAAATTCAGCGTTCCGAGAGACGTATCCAGCAGAAAGAGGAAAACATCGACAAGAAGTCCGATGCAATCGAGAAGAAGGAAGCAAGTTTGTCACAGAAGGAAGACTCCCTCAACAAGATGAAAGAGGAAGTTTCCAAGCTGAATGAGCAAAGGGTACAGGAATTGGAGCGAATCTCTGGTTTAACCTCCGACCAGGCAAAGGATTATTTACTTAAAATTGTTGAAGATGATGTAAAACTTGAAACCGCGAAGCTCATCAAGGAGATGGAAGCAAGAGCGAAAGAGGAAGCCGACAAGAAGGCTAAGGAAGTTGTTATTACAGCCATTCAGAAGTGTGCTGCAGATCATGTATCCGAAGCTACAATCTCAGTTGTACAGCTCCCCAATGATGAGATGAAAGGCCGTATCATCGGACGAGAGGGACGTAACATCAGAACCCTTGAGACCATGACGGGTGTTGACCTTATTATAGACGATACTCCCGAAGCTGTTATCCTGTCAGGCTTTGATCCTATCCGTAGAGAGGTCGCAAGAATCGCACTGGAGAAATTAATTGTTGACGGACGTATTCATCCGGCAAGAATTGAGGAAACAGTAGAGAAGGCTCAGAAAGAAGTTGAGACCATGATTAAGGAGGAGGGTGAAGCAGCCGCATTAGAAGTTGGCGTTCACGGAATCCACCCTGAACTTATCAGATTACTTGGTAAGATGAAGTTCAGAACAAGTTATGGTCAGAATGTTTTAAGACACAGCGTTGAAGTTGCACAGTTATCAGGTATTCTCGCTGCCGAGATGGGGCTTGATGTAAGACTTGCCAAGAGAGCAGGCTTACTCCATGATATCGGTAAAGCAGTGGACCACGAAATGGAAGGTTCACATGTACAGCTTGGTACCGAGCTTTGTAAGAAGTACAAAGAGAATGCAATTGTGGTTAATGCGGTTGAAGCTCACCACGGTGATGTAGAACCCCAGTCTCTGATTGCATGCATTGTTCAAGCTGCAGATGCTATTTCTGCTGCTAGACCCGGTGCAAGACGTGAGACTTTAGAGACCTATACAACCAGACTTAAACAGTTAGAAGACATATCCAACAATTTCAAAGGCGTAGACAAATCTTTTGCCATTCAGGCGGGTAGAGAGATTCGTGTAATGGTAATTCCTGAACAGGTTACTGATGCAGATATGGTTATCCTGGCAAGAGACATTTCAAAGAAGATCGAGGACGAGATGGAATATCCCGGACAGATCAAGGTAAATGTCATCAGAGAATCCAGAGTAACAGATTACGCAAAGTAAGTCTTTTCGGAAATGAAAGGAATTTAAGAGGACGGTTTTCCGTCCTCTTTTTTCGTGTAGTTGCAAGCAACATTCTATTTGAAATAATGGGATAATATTGTTAGAATATTAAATAGGGGTATGGGTGGAAAAGTAAATAAATGGAATATCACAGGAGAGTATCATGTACATTTTTAACGCCATATCGCTACTTGGAGGTTTGGCTCTTTTCCTTTACGGAATGAGGCTGATGAGCAGCAATTTGAAGGAAGGCTCATCCGGAACGCTGAAGGTCGTAATGGAGAAGGTTACTAACAATCCTCTTAAAGCTTTTATTCTTGGAGTAGCGGTTACAGCGATTATCCAGTCGTCCACAGCAACCATTGTTATCACATCCGGTTTGGTTGCAGCCGGAATCATTTCACTTAGACAGTCTTTGGGAATAATTATCGGTGCCAACGTAGGTACCACTGTTACGGGTCAGATTATCAGACTTCTCGATGTCAATGCCGACGGGAATTTCTGGCTGAGATTCTTTCAGCCGGTGACTTTGGCACCTCTTGCATTGATTATCGGAATTTCGTTAATCATGTTCTTTAAGTTTAATAAGTCCGATAACATTGGGAATATCGCCATCGGATTCGGTGTTTTGTTTACCGGACTTTTAAATATGACAGCAGCAGTTTCGGAATTCTCCGATAACGGCATGCTTGGCAGAGTGTTTTTAAGCCTGGGCGATAATCCTGTGCTTGGATATCTGGCAGGCGCGGGTGTGGCATTCGTACTGCAAAGCTCATCGGCAACAATCGGTATATTGCAGGCTTTCTCCATTGCGGGTGGCATTCCATTCAGAACAATATATGTAGTGCTTGTAGGTATTTATCTCGGAGATTGTGTTACAACGGCTATAGTCTGCTCCATAGGTGCCAAGGCGGATGCAAGACGTGTAGGCATAGTAAATATCCTTTTTAACTTAAGTGAGACGATTACAGTACTTGTGGTTGTCGGTATTATATACAGACTTGGGCTTTTGGATTCTCTTTGGAACCGAGAGCTTACCTCGGGAGGAATAGCCAACACCAACACGGTATTCAACCTGGGTTGTGCTATTGTACTTTTCCCTTTGACAGGCGTTTATGAGAAATTAAGCCGGAAGATTGTCAAGGATGAGGCCGTGGCTGCCAACAAATATGCTGAGCAGATTTCAGCATTAAACCCTGTATTCTTTTCAACCCCTGCTCTTGCATTCAGAGGCTGCTACAACGTACTTATTACAATGCTTGAGGCATCGTACGTCAACATCGAGAAAGCACTGGGACTTGTAGAGAAGTATGATGAAGCAGTTGTCAAAGAGATTTACGCTGAGGAAGAGAATATTGACTACATGACAGACTGTGTAGATAACTATCTGGTTAAGCTTTCTCCTCATGTAAGTGAAGAACTGCACATCAAGATTTTGAACCAGTACCACAGAGTGGTATCCGAATTTGAACATTTGGGCGATCACGCCGTTCATATAGCAGATGCAGCAACATCCATGAAGCAGGACGGAATCGTTTTCTCAGGAGTGGCACTTAGGGAAATGGAGGTTGTAGAGAAACTCCTTAATGAGATTCTGGAATACACCCGCCCTGCATTCATTAAGAGGGATGTAAATGCTGCCTACCACATTGAGCCCTTGGAAGAGGTTATCGATGAGATGATAGACACAGTTCATGATAATCACCTGGCAAGGCTTAGAGAGGGTACCTGTTCAATACCTGCAGGTGTAATCTTCATGAATATCCTCTCAAACATCGGAAGTATTGCTGATACCTGTTCCAACATCGGCATTGCCACCATAACAAGAGCAAATGAGAATGAACATCTTGCTCATTCATATGTAACAGGATTACATGCGGGTCAGAACAGCAGATTCAACAAGGAGTTTGATCAGGCACACAAACAGTACTATAAGCTCCTTGAAGAGGTTGATTCGGCTGCCAACGCATAAGATAAGATATAGGGAAGAAATATGAGCAAAGAGAATAAGAGAAAGCTGCCGAAGCTTTTGAGGATCATTCTATGGGTGATTGGTATTTTCCTTTTGGTTGTCATAGGCTATGCCGTATATCTCTTCGGAAGCTATAAAAGAATTGATGACAATCAAAAGCTTGAGCCACAGAATGTTTCCGACCTTAATGAGGTAAGGGTTGGAGAGAATCTTACCATTGTGACTCACAACATAGGCTTTGGCGCTTATACGAGAGACTATACCTTCTTTATGGATGGAGGTAAAGAATCCTGGGGTGACAGCAAGGAGAGTGTGGAGAACTGCGTCGATAAAGTCGGAGACATGGCTTTATCCTTCAATCCGGATTTTGTGGTTTTCCAGGAGGTGGACGTTAACGGTACAAGATCCTATCACGTAAACGAGGTCGAAAAGCTGAAAGAAAAGTTCCCCGGATACTCCAGTGTGTTTGCACAGAATTTTGACTCAGCTTTTCTGATGTATCCATTTACCGAACCACATGGTAAGAACGAGTCAGGAATATTGACACTTTCAAAGTACAATATTACTGATGGGTTAAGAAGAAGTTATCCCATATCTGAAAGCATTACGAAGATTATTGATCTGGACAGATGCTTTTCGATTTCCAGAATACCTACAGATAACGGAAAAGAGCTGGTGATTTACAATTCCCATCTGTCGGCATACGGCGGAAGCGATTCCATCCATTCCAGACAGCTTCAGATGCTCTTTGAAGATATGGAGAAGGAGTATAAGGCCGGAAATTATGTTTTGGTCGGTGGAGATTTTAACGATGATTTTACCGACAATTCATTGAAGTTATTGGATAATCTGGACGAATCACCCTTCGGATGGACAATGCCATTTCCGACGGAGGTTCTTCCAAAGGGTCTTAATAGATGTATAGAATATGATGAAGGGAAGGTAGTACCCACTGCACGAAATTGTGACGTTCCTTATGAGGAAGGCAATTTTACAGTGATAGTGGACGGGTTTGTTGCTTCTGATAACATCGAAGTGGTAAGCGTCAGAAATATTGATGCCGGCTTCGAATATTCGGACCACAATCCCGTAGTTATGGAGTTCGTTCTTAAATAATTGACTTGAAAGGAGCCCGTTATTTATGACAAGCCGTACTTACATCATCACTTCAGCCATGGTAATACTCGTACTTATTCCGGTACTCTTCAGGGTTATCAGAATAAGAAGAAAGAATCTGAACATCAGATTTTTTGCGGGATTTTTATGCGTTTCTTTGCTCTACACACTGTTTGACGGTGTGTGGGGCTTTTCTGTTTACGCAATAAACAATATGCTCTACGATGCCAAAAGGACAGTGTTCTACGCTAGTCTTTGCTTCGGAATACTGGTAGAGTTTATGTGGTACGAATATGCCTCGGCCCACCTGTTTATGATAATGCAAAACAGAGACAGGAAACTTTACATCGTTGACGGCGTTCCGGCCCTCATCGGATACCAGGTAATAGCCATCAATATATCCACAAGCTATTTCTTTGAGTTTAATCCCGACGGCTCGGTGAAATATAACCTGTACACCATTGGCCTGGTCCTGGTTTATGTATTTTATTATATCTTTGTGATTCTTAATACCATAAACCACTACAGAAAAGAGACAAAGGCATTTGAGAAAATGCGAAGCCTGGTCGTGATAGCTTCAACGGTTCTCCTTTTATTGGGAGCTGTTATCCAGTTTGTTTTGCCGATGCTTCCTTTCTACGCAGTGGCAATTATGATATGCGGTGTCGCAGTTGTTATTTATAACATTTCCATAGAGACAGAGAATGAAGTATACCTTGAACATCAGAGAGAAAATGAAGCAAGAATCATGGTTATCAATGCCCTGTCTGATGAATATGACATTATTTTCTGGGTCAACATGGAAAACAATACCTATAAGTCCTTCAGTAACACCAAGTTCTATGAAATGCTGCAGTTAAAGACCGAGGGAGATGATTTCTTCGCGGATTGCGGCGAAATGATTAAGAAGGCAATTTACGGTGATGACGTCAGCTACATGGAGGAGAACCTTACAAGAGAAAATGTTGTGAGGGAACTTGAGGAAAACGGGAAGTTTACCATTGTTTATCGAATTGTTCTCGGCGGTGCAATTCTGTACTACGAGACGAAGTTTGTTAAGTCTCAGAAGGACCTGAATCAAAGTACGGTTATGGTAGGCGTCAAGAATGTTGATGCCAGAGAGAGACAGGAGCTTAAGAGAAAAAGGGATATCAGAAATCTTGAGAGGAAAGAGCTGGAATACAGAAAGGCTCTTCAGGAGGCTCTGGAGAATCAGAACGAGATTTATGCGGAAATGCTGCATATGCAATCCGGCGGAGTAATAGTTACGGATATGGATAACCGTATCATCATATGTAATGAGGCAGCCTCAGATATCTTTGATATGCCTTTGAACATTATGATGAACGATATCTTTCCGGATGTGGTGGCGGATGTGCTTAAGGACTCAGCCAAGATCATAAGGGAGAAAATTAGAAAACTCAAGGAGGAAGGGGATGAAATCTCCTATGAGTACCCGGTTTATCATATAGGCGGCAGAAGCACATATATTAAGGCCGACTCAAAGCTGACGGTTCTCTCCAACAGAAACTCAGTTATCATTACCTCTTTGGCTGATATTACATCCAACAAGGAGATGGAGCAAAAACTTGTAATCCTCTCCGAAACAGACAGCCTTACGGGATTACTTAACAGAGACAGCGGACAAAAGAGAATAGAACAGTTCATCAAGAAGAATGTTGACGGAATGTTCTGCATCATTGATATAAATGACTTTAAACATATCAATGATAACTACGGACATCCCATTGGTGATAAGGTACTTATAGGCATAGCAGGATGCTTAAAGAAGGCATTCAGACGAAAGGATATCCTGGCCCGTATCGGCGGCGATGAGTTTGCAGTTTTCGGAGCAGATATCTCAGATATGAAAGTCGGTATAAAATGTCTTGAGCGTTTGTTTGAGTTTATAAATGATATCAGCATTGACGGCATAGATGATCTGAAGGTAAGCGTCAGTGTAGGTGCGATTCTTTGTGACAGCGAAGAAGCAAGAAATTATGAGGAAATATATAGACTTGCGGATACCGCCATGTACACCTGCAAGGGAAGCGGTACAAACAAGTATTCATTTTATGAGACGGAGCAGTAAATATGTTTAAGGGGTTCTTGGCTTTTATTCCAAGACACGTAAGTAATAAGACAGTTTTGGGCTTTATGGAATTCTTAAGAAGGATAGCCCATATAAGCAAGAGAAAAATAAAGGATCATTACAAGAAGAATGAGGAGTTCTTTGCCGCTAACGGGATTGAAGGGTTCATTGAGAATCAGAAGGACTTGAAGGACGTTTCTTTTGGGAAAAAGAATCTGGCTTTTTCGGGATGCGAGATAATCGCGGCTTATAATGCACTTGTAAGGCTCGGTGGTATTTCAGGCTTCTCGTTGCCAAAACTGATTTCTGAATTTGAGAAGGACGGAATGATTTTCGGCGGGCGATTTGGGACGTCTCCCAAGGCCCTGCTGGACTTCTTTTCAAAGAACGGGTATAAGTGTGATTTTGCCCGGGATGAATCGGAGATCAGGCGGATTGAACCCTTATATGACACCTTTATTTTGACCATCTATAACGATAAGGACAATATCAAAAGGCAGATCCACACCATTAATGTTAACAGGGAAATGTCGGGCCTTATTGCCCACAATGTGTACGGAAACGGCGCACCAATGGGGCCATTTCCTTCTGTTGAAGTTATGCTTGGCAGCATCAATAAGGGCCGATCCAAGCTGATTTGCATTTTCGGTATAGGGGAATAGTTATAAAATTATTTGACAGGGACCATGTCCCTGTCATTTTTTTAAAAAATTACCCTGTTTTGAATAAATATTACAAAATTATTACAGAACTTAAACGATTAAGTAAAATTTGTCCCCCTAAAATGTAAAAAAATTCACTTTTTTTTGATGCAAAAATCTGATGAAATAAAGTGGGAGTTTTGAGAGATAATTAATAACTTTTTATGGGGAGTTGCAAATTCATCTCTTTACGGTCTTTTTGACTAGACATTAAATAGTCAAATCGTTTCGGTTTAAGAAGGGAACCATTTTCCAATTTTTTTCAAACCAAATATGCGGACATTGTATGGGTTTAGACTTTTTTAGACCCTCTAATTTTGATGCCTTTGCATAATTATGTCCGAAAAGGAAGACCAAAAGGAGTTTTACTATGAAGAAGGGTATTATGTTTATTTTGGCTGCAGTATTGGCTTTGGGTGCGGGGCTTGCTGTGCTATCTGCGGTCAATAATGCCAGAAACACCAGAACTTTTGTCGCTGACGGTTTTATTCTCGATCCATCGGATGAAGAGTTTGTTACCGACAACGTTAATATGGAGTATTACTTCACTCAGGGCACCAAGTATAAAGAGAAGTATGGTACTCAGATTTCCTTTAAAGACGCAACAGGAACGAATGAATTAATTGATTCGGACCATTTTATTCACTATAATGACGGCTCCCTTGGATCCTTCAAAAAGGGCGTTATTATGGACGTTTCCGAAATAACGGAATCTAATTATGGCTATTACAGCCTTTCAAAGAACACCGTTCTTGTAAAAAACGGCGGCGCCTACGAAATGAGCAGCCGCGGCGAAGCCATGAACATAACAGAATTCATCTGGAAGATTTCAGACCGGGACTACATGCTTTTATCCCCTGATGTAACGCTTAAAACTTCCGGCGATGATGTTCAGTTCTCTGATTATGTTCAGCTTACTTACGTTGACAACGGTATCGTTCGAATTTCCCATCAGTCAGGAACATATCAGACAGTTGCCGCAGATAGCACACTTGTCACAAGGGGCGGTGCAGAGCTTAACCTTGTTGGCAAGAATTTCATGGTAGACGGAGAAGCGGTTCTTTCTCTTGACGACATGACAATTGATGATGACAGCTACATCGACATAGATGAAAACATAGAAGACGGCCCTACTATTCCTACATTCAACGTCATAAACGGTAAGGACGGTGTAAACGGTACCGACGGAACCGACGGCGAGCAGGGTGAAGCCGGAGAGGAAGGAAAGGAAGGCGAAGAAGGCGGAGAAGGAGAAGCGGGCTCTGAAGGCGCCATGGGTTCCACCGGCGGACTCGGCAAAGACGGTGTTGAAGGTGACACCGGAATCATGGGCTATGACGGTGCCGAAGGTATAGCCGGCAAAGATGCAGATACTGCAGCAAGTGCAAGCCAGCTTCAATCTGTTGACCTTTATTCAAGACCTGAGATCAGGGTGAATTCAGGCGATAATAACAGAAGCTATTCGGTAACTCCCGGAAGTGCCACCATGAATTTCAACATGGAAGATCCGGACAATACCCTTACAGCCGGAAGTGCCAAGGTAAAGGTTTATGACAGAGAAACCATGCAACTGGTAGCAGGCACAGACAAGGAAAACAAGCAGCTGGAACTTGGTGCCAAGATAGAAAGTGGCAGTGGAGCATTGACCTTCAGTGGATTAAATGCAGACAGAGAGTACGTTCTTGTTGTTGAAGGCGAATACTTACCGGGCAAGGGAGAAAGCCCTCAAACCGGAATCCTTTTCCAGAAGATTTTCAGAACGGAACCTTTGGGAATAGGAATCACAAAGGATTATGTTACGGACACTGAGATATCGGCCGTAACCAAAGTAACCGGTCAGGTAGACAGTTATAACGTAAGATTCTTCTACTACGATGACAACGGCCAAAAGCAGACTATCGCTTTGTTTAATTGCACCAGCACAGGAGCAACATTTGTAGTAAATGATACAAACCCTGCCCCCGGTACCTCAGGCAGAACTAACTCGTTTACTGATGTAAAAAGCAATACAACTTATTATGCGGAACTTGGAAATGTAGTTGTGAATAATGAACTCATTCCCACAGACGGAAGCGAAGTAGAGCTAAAGACTCTTAAGGAAACACCTTACGATTACGAGATTTATACCGCAACCGCCACTTTTGGAGAGAGGAGATCGGTAGCACTTATGACACCTACCATCACCTCCAATGACAAGAACCATACCATTACGGTAAACCTTAATCCCATTGCGGATCCTGATTGCGGAATATCAAGTTATCGAATCGATTTATTTAAGGATTCAGATATATCCAGTGCTCTTCAGACCGGGTCAATGGATGAACTTGTTGCCACATACTCTAAGGATTTGACTCAGCTTTCAGGGCATACATTCTCCATTCCTTCGGGAGATTTGGATGTCTACAGAGCACGCGTAACCGTAATGTTCAACGATAACGAGAAAGATATGGAGATATCAACACTGTTCTCCAACGTATCTGACTTAAGCGCGGTTAACACGGATCTTATGGTTGAACTTCTGATTGATGAGAATCAGCAGAGTGCGGATACAATTTCCGGATTCATCAAAATCACAGATGGTACAGGAGATATATCAAGTAACTGGAACAACACATCGGTCCTTCAGCATATAGGAGGCACCAATCCCCTTGTACTTGCCATTTCCGGTGAGTATGCGGATACATACACACTTAAGTACAAGGATAATTACGAAACGAACTATACAACTGAATGGGGAGATATCATCAAGTCTAACGGAAACTACTGGCTCATTCCCTTCAAGAAAGAGGGGCTTCATCAGGATTCCGTTTACACATTGATATTAAGCGGTCCCCAGGATACAAACGGGGACGGAAACATTACTGGTGCCGAAGCAAGCACATACTTTACGGGCACCAGAGTTAATACCAAGACTCATAAGCCCTTAGCTTTGGCTGCAAGAAGACTTGCCAATCCCCAATCTGCTTTCAGATACAGCATTAACGTCACATCTCTTTCGGAAGACGCGGATGAAATCGGACAGGCTCAATATTCTGCATCCGTACTTGAAAGGCTGGAACTACAGCTTATTCATGTGGAGGATTCGGGGCTTGAGAGAATCGTTGGTAATGCAACGGTTCTTGCGGACGGAGATACAAGATCCCATGACTCTTATTTCAAGGACACTGCATTCATTGGACGTGATAAGACAGAATACAACCCTGACGCAGAGCTTACGGGGCCTGAAGAAAGTAAGGGCCTTACAATTAAAGATTCGGAAGCTGCAAGTGACACATCGGTATTTGAAATCACTCCTTCAGACTTTGGTATTGATAACAACGATAACGCCCTTTTCTCAGGCGGAGAGTTCAAGATTAAGGTCATCGGAGCATACGACTACACCCTTAATCTTGCAGACGGAACCGGCGGAAGTGGTAACACAATTCCCTTCAAGGAAGGCGAGAACGTTATCAGATTCGGAATCTCAAAGAAACACGTACAGGCCAACAATCCCAACAGACAGGTTGTTGTAGATGCTCTTCCCAATTCCGCAGCGGCTATAGGCTATTCGGAAGACGGAATTGACGGCAGCACAGTGGTTGGACTCCGATTCAGAGCAGATTACGGATACGCGGATGTAAACAAGATTTATTACTACATCTATGAACTTGATGATAATTATGACATTGCATCCAACCAGCTTATTTATCCTAAGGCACCCGATGATTTTTCAGAAGGTATAGCTACTGTTACGGCAAACCCTGACGGAACCTACACATACGGAACAGATGTGAAGTGTAATCTGGTTCTTGTTGGTGAACATACAAGAGATGGTATGGAGTACGGCGTTCGTGACACAGAGCTTTACTTCAAGGGTACAAAGAGTGTTGGCTCATATGTAATGACCTGGAAGAAGCCTGACGGAAGCAGTGCAGAAGATCAAGATATTTTGACCAGAGGTAAGAGATATATCATCGCATACAGGGTATTGGCTGATCATACAATCACCCCTTGTATCGATCCCGATAACGATCATTTCTACCCTGATTGCGCATACGGAAGTACACCTGTTCCTTTGTACAGATCCGCTGTAATATCCCTTGACATGCAGACACCCGTAGCTGAGAGATATCCTCTCTCCTCAGAGAACGGAAAAGACATTTGGAATTACAGAATTATTGACCCGGATAAAGCAATCATTACAGACAATGCGGGCAAAGCGGCGTTTGAAATTACAAAGGCCAATACATATGCCGGGGTAGCTACATCAACAACCAAATCAACTGTAAATGTACCGGGAATGGATGATACCGACGGATACAGAAACAATAACGACTTTAAGGCACTGACAATTGACGGACTTGGTACAGACGGAATTTACTATAGTGTTGGAATTCCCTACAAGACCTTGTCAGCCGCTTCGGAAGCAACAAAATATATTACATCCAAGCCGGTTCAGCATTTCCAGACTCAGACCATATCCGCAAACAATATTTATCTTAAGGGTCTCACATGGACCACAAATGATAACGCAGCGGATAAACTTTCTGACGGAACTGTGGCACCTCTTGTAAACGAAGGTAACTACAGATACAGACTGACGTTCATGGGAACGGATTTGGATAAGTTCTCTGCATTTAGAGTTGTATTCAGTGATGGTAATGACAGTGTTATTTACGATCCTGTATACGTGGTTGACAGAGGAGAACTGTCAGGAAGTGCAACTCCTTATGGATACGCATATGTTGATCAGGGACCTCTTGCTGCCAAGTTCAGTCCTGGAACAAACTTAAGCGTCAGCGTAAACGGCTATTATTCCACAAAATCTTCGGGATTCGATGATTACGAAGGTCTTATGGATGACTACGACAAGGGAACCTTCTACGAGTCAAGTACCGAGCGTGAGAACCTGTTTGCTTTAAGAAGAGTGAACGTCAGTGACGGAACAACAAAATATATACAGAGAGAGGATAGTAACTGGACGACAACCTATGGCCTTGGAGCTACCACATTGGGCTCCATGGTAATTCCCGGAAATGTTGCAGGCGGCGGACTTAATGTAACATCCAACCCCGGCAACAGATCAAGTGCCATCATGGACCAGAGGTATTACTACAACGCTCTTGTTTCAAACTCCCAGTTTGAAACCGCACCTTTAAGCGGATTTACCTTCGATGAGAACGGTATTCACATAGGAGAGAACTACTACGTTGCAGAGAAATTGGCAAAGAGCGCATTTGACTTTGGTATATATGACGGAACCGACACAAGCAACAAGACCCTTAACATTACCATGGGTACTGTAGTTGCAGCAATCAGACAGGAAAGAATTACCGCAGGTGCCAAGTCCGCAACCCTTGAGATGTCTCTTCACGGAGTAAGTACCGACAGAATCTATGCGAAGCTGATTCAGAAGAGCGGCGCTGACACAGTCGTAAAACTTAAAAAGAATTCCGACGACAGAGGAGAATTCTTCGAGGTAAGCACAGATGCTTCAACTCCTGACTATGACACAACAGAGTTTAAGAATCAGACTTATATTACGGTTACGAACAATAACTTTACTTTGAGGCTCAGAAAGCTGTCCACCGAGACCAACTACGGCGTTTTGTTCTTTACATACGACAACGCCGGAAATGAGCGTCCTTTGTACAGTATTGATCCTGACAAAGAAAGAGTTAATGTTCAGTACACATTTAAAACACTTAAATACATAAATATCGGAGTAACCGGACCCAGCTATTCATACAATGCCTACGATGATAAGACAGTATCCTTCGGATTTGGCATCCCCGGTGATGAGGGTACCGGCATGACGGTCAAGTACAAGATTGTAAGCGGAACAGATATTGATAACGGCAGTGTTGTGGCAGAAGGAACCATAGATAAACTTGGTGATCCCGGATATCAGTACTACAGCCAGAGAGCGGATCAGAATAATCCCTTCAGCACAACAATGAACCCCGGAACAGGAAGATTCTATCTGGGGAGCACATATACCGTTCGAGTTTGGGCAGTGGATGACAGTGATCCCGACGAAGAATTGGGCTTCACCATCCTTCCTGTGCAGACACCCACAAGTCTTACACTTCCTGACTTCAGGCTGACAGCTACTCCTTCGGAGAATAATATCAATGCTTCGGTTACTTGCACGGATTCACAAAAGGCAATCCTTGACGGAACGTACACAGTAAGTCTCTACAAGAGAACAGATACAGATAATGCTGTGGGCTCACAAAATGTAGTTCTTACAAACTCCGGTGGAGCAGAGTACGAAACCGTTACCTTTAACGATGTGGATCCCGGTGATTACATCGTAAGAGTGGAGGGTCAGGCAGACCTTAACAACAACGGACGATTTGATGAGACTGAAGGAGATGTACTGGTATTCAGCGAAGCTACCGTAAGCACAGGATCGGCAGCCACGGCATCGATTGGTTCCGACGCTACGGTGGACAGATTGGAGATTGAATTCTACAACCTCAGTAACTTCGCTAACGTCAGAAAGATTGTCCTTACGGCATATAACTCAAATGGAACCATGGTTTACACCACAACCGAGAGCGGAATTGAAGTATCTGAGGATGAGGCGAAGAGTTCATCATTTACCAAGACATTTGACTGGTCTTCCTCATCCATCGATTCGGATCAGTGGTATGACGTAAAGATTCAGTATAGAAGCGGCACAGGCGGACTTTTGGGAGACCTTGATACCAGGGTAAAGACTGAAACAGTTCAGACCACAGGTGAATAAACAAGTGAGGAAATAAACGTGAGAAAGTTAAGTAAGCAAAACACCATGTCTTTTAATGCGCTGGGTATTATGCTTGTGGCCGGTCTGGTGGTTTTTTCTTCGGCGGTTGTCTTCGTGGTCAAAAACCGAAACGAAGCATACCCCGTGGCGCCCGGCTCCACGGTATATACCGAGGATAACGAATATGTGGACATGACAGATGAAGGCTCGGTCAGGAAGAAATGGGACAACAAATATTACCTGAAAACCGCAGACGATGATGTGTATTGCCTTGGTAAAAACACAGTAATCTACGATCCCACAGCATCAAGCATGACCATATACGGGGATTCGTACAAAATCAACGGGGATGGTACCGTGGACAAACTAAAAGATGTGAACGTTGTGGAGGACATGAACACACCGTCACTTTATAAGCTTCGAGACAGGCTTTATGTAATGACGGGGCGAGACATTAACTCCACTGACAGTTCTCTTTCATCCGACGGGTATGTAACCATCAACATTCATAAGAGCGGCTCAGCAATGATTATGAATGATGATTACTACGTCAATGTTATTGAACCTATTGTTCTTGAAAGCGACGGACTTTATTTTGACGTTAGCAGTGAGCTTATGGCCAAAGACGGAAACGTAGTCAGCTTAAAGAACATTATCGGAAGCACCAATCTCTATTCCAAACGGCCTCTTTTGTACACAGAGGGAATTGTGGAAGAACCTGATGCACAGCTGATGGCCAAAAATCCCGAAGTTATCACCATCATGGGTGGTAACGGAGGAGCCGGCGGTACCGGCGGACAAGGCGGTACCGGTGGCTCGGGCGGAGCAGGCGGCACCGGAGGTTCAGGCGGATTCGGCGGTGACGGTGGTCTTGGCGGAAACGGTGGCGCCGGAGGTTCAGGCGGTACCGGCGGTGTCGGAGGCCAGGGCGGAAACGGCGGTCTCGGCGGCGATGGCGGAGACGGCGGACAAGGTGGCGAAGGAAGCGATGCTTCCATTTCTGCAACCAAGTGGATCAGCTTAAAGAAAGCAACGGCTTCCGTATCAAGCATTGACGTTGAATACTTCGTAAACGACCTTACAAACGATTACGTGGATGTATTTTTGAATGTCTATGACCTTGCGGCCAGCAATCCTTTGAAGGAAACCGTACATCTTAGTAAGACCGATACCAGGTATACGGTAACAGGCCTTGAACCCGGCAAGAATTACAAGCTGGAGATGGGCTATCAGGCTTATAAGAAGGATTCAACCGGAAGTACAGAACTTGTCACGGTTAATCAGGATGTGGCCAAGGTAACCACTAAAGCAGATATCGCATATATTGAGATTAATAAGATTTCAACAAGCAAAGATACAGACGGAAAGACTCTTGTAACCGTCAACTATACCGTAAAGTCTTACAACGGATATGAGCTGTCGGGGGCGACAGTTGGCGTTTACTTTAACGGAAACAAAATGGGATCATCCTTGCAGGTTGACGGAGCAGCAGCCGCTGCCGGAGGAGACAGCAAGAGCATGAGTTTTACATTACCTATTTCTGAGACAACAGAGAATAAACCTTTAACAATGAAGTTTGAGTCTGCAACGTATCAGAACGTGAATGTTGTGAGCAGTCTTCCCGAAGTTACGGGAGTATTACACTAAATAGATTAATTTCTGATTGGAGGAAAATATGGATTCAATTTTAGCGGAAACAATGCATGCGGTAGGGCTGATTCTTGGCATGGCTTTTTTAGGCTCGGGAATCGGATTGGGGATTCTGGGTGCAAAGGTGGCGGAAGCCATCGGACGTAATCCGGAGACAAAGAGTGACGTAGTTCAGTCAGTTATGTTTGTGGCTATTATCATAACCTTGCTTTTACTCTTGCTCTTTGCATTTGTACTTGTATTACTGTTCTTTAATCCTTTTTCAATCTGATCGGAGATAGCACATGATAGCTGTATTTATAGCGATTTTCGTGATTATGGCGGTCATGATTTACTTTGTCACGGCCTCCTTAAGGATTGTCACGGAGAATGCCAGTAAGAAGGTCAATGTCTACTTCCTTTCAAAACTGAAGGAGTTTGACAGTGACTTCAAAAAGAAAATGAATGAGCTGGAAGAACTGAAAGAGTCCAAGGAAGAGGTGGAACAAAGAATCAAGATTTTAAAGCAGGACTACAATGCCATGCAGGTATCAAGATTCTACAAGCCTCGTCCCGTAATAAGAGATGCTTACATTCCTGTATCTCATTACATCGACAACGGGTTCTTTGCCGATTACAAAACGGCCAAAAACCTGCTTGTTATGGATAAGAGCTCCATTATAAAGACTGTGCTTGAAAAGTTTCCTTACCACGGCAATTTGGAGCGCTACAACGCAGCCAAATCCATACTGGAGCTTCTAAATTTCAACGCAATCTACGACCTTTGTACTTTGGAGAAAACCGAGCAGTTAAAGGTTTTATATGATTCGCTGAAGAAAAAGGAAAAGGCACTTCTTGGTGAGTTCATTGAGCCCATGGATGAAATCGAAGAGTTTGACATCCTTGATTTTATTTCATGGCTTAAGCAGACGGTAAGTATTCAGACCCCTGAGCTGAAAGCTTACCTTGGAGAAGAAGACGAGAATTACGACAACGTTGCCGACAACGTGGTTTGTATGTTCGATAAGAATGTCTGCGAGGGTATTCGAATAGTATACCAGGGCAGACTGTATGACTACAGCATCTACAAATCGAGGAAGAAGAATGAGCACATATATTGAAAATCTTGTTAACGCCAAATTACGCAACATGAAGGACATGAAAAATATCTATGAGGTTGGCTATGTCTCAAAAGTCAAAGACTACATTCTAGAGGTGGTCGGACTTGAGCAGGTTGGTTTTTACGAAAGGGTTGTTATTGCCAATCACTCAGTGGGATATGTCACCTCCATCGGTAAAAACTCTGTAATGGTTGCACTTCTTCAGAGAATTGACGCCATATACGTTGGAGACGAGGTAGTGACTACGGGGTATGATTTCTGTGCCATGTACTCCAAAGCCGCCCTCGGCCATATCGTGGATATCTTCGGGGAAGACAGACTGGTGGGCGAAAAGTTTGAAAACCTTCGCCCCTGTATGATTGAGACCCCCGCAATCCCAATCATGGAAAGAGGTGAGGTTTCGAGACCTTTTTACACCGGAATCGCAGGTATCGACCTTATCTACCCCATAGGATACGGCCAGAGACAGTTGATTATCGGTGACAAAAAGACGGGTAAAACCCAGATAGCCATCGATACCATCGTCAACCAGAAGGACAGAAACGTTATCTGTATCTACGTAGCAGTCAACAAAACGAAGAAGAATATCCGTGAGCTGTACGACAATCTCATGAAGAAGGGCGCCATGGAGTATACATTGATTCTTGCGGCATTCAACGATGATGAGCCGCCGG
Source organism: uncultured Lachnospiraceae bacterium (assembly GCA_947167445.1). Lineage (GTDB taxonomy): Bacteria > Bacillota > Clostridia > Lachnospirales > Lachnospiraceae > G11. The sequence continues at coordinate 39,856 of CAMVID010000008.1, read as the reverse complement.
TATCGTTCTTTACTCCCTATGCGGGACTTTCCATTGCGGAAATGTACATGCGGGAGGGCCAGGATGTTCTGGTGGTAATAGATGACCTGAAATCCCATGCAGACATCCACAGAGAGATTTCACTTCTTGCAGGTAAAATACCGGGACGTGATGCTTATCCCCCTGATATTTTCTACACCCATTCAAGACTTCTTGAGAAGGGATGCCAGCACAAGGACGGAGGCTCTATCACAATCCTTCCCATTGTCGAAACCAGAGGCGGAGACATTACGGATTACATTTCAACCAATATCATTTCCATTACAGACGGACAGTTGGTTCTCTCAAGAAAGAACTTTGAAAAGGGCTTAAAGCCCGCCATCAACTACGGTCTTTCCGTATCACGTTTGGGCGGTGCCGTACAGGAAGCCAACATGAAAAAGATTGGCGCAGTGGTAAGACGTAAGTTCTTAAGCTATTTGGAAACAAAGGAAGTTTATCAGCTTGCCAACATCGATGAAATGAGCCCTGAAATGCAGGCCAACATCGAGGAGGGCGAGAGACTTCAGGAGAGACTTTTGCAATATAAGTTTTCACCCAGAACGCCGGAAGAAATTAAAGAAGATTTCATGGAAGTAGTCGGAGACTTTGTATGAGTATAAGAAGCGTCGTTAAGGTTATGAACTTCCACTCCCTTTTAAGGGTGGACAAGTCAAGAAACAAGTCCAAGAAGTACACAGCCATGGAGCAGATTCTTACTAGGATGATTGACAACATAGTCAACAACAGAAACATTTCCCTGGATTATAAGATGCACAAGGTTGACCCCACAAAGCCGGAACTGAACATCTATATAGGTTCCGATATGGGCTTTTGCAGCAACTTGAATGCTCTGGTCAAAAAGACATTGGGAGATCAGGCAGGAGATGCAGAGAGGGATGTGAAGCAGATAGTAATCGGAAGAAAAATCAAACCTTCCGATAAGGAGAAGCTTCTGCTTTTTCAAACAAGGGAAGAGTACGACGAGGATAACGGCAAGGTAATGGGGCTTCTCGAGGAAGCCATAAGGGAACGCCGATATTCAAAGATTTCAATAGTCTATAACCATTACTACAATTCCTCACAGGTGGCGCTTGTTGACAAGCAGATTTACCCGGTTCCGAAGGGTGAAGCCAATGAAGAGGATGACTATAAAGAAGACTTCTCGTTCGAGGGGAATGTGGATGATCTTCTTGTGAACATGGTTGTCCTGTACGTGAAATACTCCATGGAAATTGCAGCAGCGGCAAGCTATGCATCGGAGAATATATCAAGACAGAATGTAACAACCGAGTCCTTAAATAAGCTTGATGAGAGGGATGAAATAAGGCTTATGGAAGAGAGACGTCGGAACAAAGACAAGCAGTTTGCCAAGGTTTTGGATAACTATACGAAGACGAGGGCGTATTAAAAACGGGAGGGTCTTTAATGTGCATCGGAAGCGAATGCGAATTTAAGATGAAGGTAAAAGACGCTGATCGAATTTTGCAGAAGGTTTTTAAGGAGGCAGGGGCAACCCCCAACGACACTCCTTTAAACCGGATTGTAACGGATTTAAGGTGCAACAGGGGAATACCCGGCAAACCTCAAAAGCAAAACAGCAAAACATTTAATCGGAGGGCATATACGTGAGCGAGACAGCCGTAGGCAAGATTATATCGGTATCAGAACTTAATATACAGGTGCTTATAAACGACGAGAAGATTAAGTACCGGGATATTCTCTATACCAACAGTAAAGGAAGAAGAATCGAGTTTGAGGTAGTGGAAGAGGACGGAAACGTTATTTCCGCAATTCCTTTCCAGAACGTTGTGGGCCTTAAGAAGGGCCTTGATGTTTACAAGGCGGAACACGGACTTGAAATTCAGTACAACGATGAAATTCTCGGAAAGGTATTCGATTCATACGGAAAGCTTCTTGATGACTCGCAGATAGAGGAAGTACATAAGAGAAACGTTTATAACAGAAACCTGACTCTTGAGGAAATCAACCTTAATGGTGGAATTCTCTGGACTGGAATCAAGGTTCTTGACTTCTTCGCTCCCATGCAAAAGGGCTTCAAAATGGGCCTTTTGGGTGGTGCCGGCGTAGGTAAAACAGTTCTTATCAAAGAGCTTATCCATAACGTATATACGGGCCTTAATTCCAACTCTGTTTTCGTCGGCGTCGGCGAGCGTTCAAGGGAAGGTAAGGAGTTATACGACGAAATGCTTTCCGCAAACCTCCTTGATAAGATGTCTGTTGTTTTCGGACAGATGGGAGAGAACTCAGCCACCAGATCAAAGGCCATATTCTCGGGTCTTACCCTGGCGGAGTACCTTCGAGATGAGAAAAACCAGGATGTTCTCCTTTTCGTAGATAACATTTACAGATACGTTCAGGCCATGAGTGAGATTAATGCAGAGCTTAGCCGTATCCCCATTGAGAACGGTTACCCCGCAAACATTGAAACCGCCATAAGTGACGTGGAAGAGAGAATCAACTCCACACCAAACGGTTCCATCACATCATTCCAGGCAATTTACATCCCTGCAGATGATGTTACCGACCAGGCGGTTCTTACAATTCAGGCTCACCTTGACGGACAGATTGTTCTTGACAGAAAGGTTGCAGAGAAAGGTCTGTATCCTGCGGTAGATGTTTTCTCAACAACAAGTAAGCTCATCGATATAGACAAAATCGGTGAAAGACACTACAGACTCGTTGAGGAAGTTTTAAGATACTACTCCCGTTATCGTGAACTTGAAGAGATTATCGCCGTTCTTGGTATAGATGAACTTTCAGTGGCTGATACCAACGTTTTCTATCGTACAAGAAAGCTTCGTAACTACTTTACACAGCCCATGTTCGTTGCCGAGAACTACACGGGAATCAAGGGTGAACTGGTACACATAGACGATATTTTGGACGATGTCGAGAACATTATTTCCGGAGCATACGACGGAATCGACGAATCCAATTTCCTGTATATAGGTAAGTTTAATGCTGAAGAATACATTAGTAGATGAATATGAAATTCCATACAAAATAAGTGCCAGAGTGGTGGACAGAGTGAAGGGAATGCAAACCTTTGAGGACATCCGGATGATTCGTGTTGTCAGCAAAGATTACAACATTCTTATCATGGAAGATTACATGCCTCTCATTGGAGAGATTTCGGGAAGCGTAGAGATGGTAACAGAGTCTGATGTAATAAGATTCGAGCCCATCCACGGTTTTTACATGCATAAGAAGAATAGTTTTTACCTTTTGATTGAGGATCACAAACTATGACAGAAACTTTAGTGGGGAAAATAATCAATCAGATAATTCTCCTTAAGACCATGATGATTGTTACTGCCGTGGGTACCGTAGTTTTGCTCGCTGTGCTTTTGGTCCTTTGCCGCAAGTTTTCATGGCAAAAGGGAAATTTGAGAGTAATCGGTTTTTTCTACGGAGCAAGGATGATGGACTCGGTGCTTCTTGCCATGTGCCTGATTAAATTCTATCTGGTTATTTCTTTACTGATTGCCAAGGGCCAGGTTTACCCCGTCCATATCTTTATGTACGGAAGCCTTGTGCTCATCTATGGACTGTGCAGAAGAAGGCTTAAGGAAATGCTTGTGAGCGTGTTCAATGCTGCGCTTATTATGGGACTTTTATATGTATCGGGATTCCTTATTTCATATCTTGAGAATGTTCTTTTTGATGTGAAGATTATGATTGCACTTATCTTTTTGGCAATCTTTCTGGTGCTTTATGCGCTGTATGACCTTATGGGTTGCGTCTACAACATTATTGAAAGCCGTGATGACGGAGGGAAGGTTAACGCATGATATACAGATCTAAACCAATGAAAGCAGTGACCATGATAGAAATAGGTGTGGCAGGAGTTTTATTACTTGTGCTGGCCCTTTTTGTGTTCTGGTATGTTGACGGTTTGGCTGCATTCAGGCCTAATACGGAGCTTCATCAGTTCTTTGAGGGCACCGAATTAAATTACTCCGCAGACACGGTTTTCAGAGAGAACGGAGGAAGTGTTACCGCAGAAGGCAGGCCCGTTGCGGAAACTCCGTTTTTGTACAAGGGGGAGACCAAACTATCTCTTCCCTGCAACATGCTTCTCATGGTTCCTTCCGAGGGAACTGACGTTAAGAGAATCAACTATTTTACCACCGTTACCGAGGACACCGGCAGGGTTACTTTTACTTCGGGAGAGAAGAAGGCCCAGAGCTATGGCGGCTTTCTCTACGACGGCTCGGATTTGTACATCTTCCTTGAGCCTGTCAAACTGCGTATCGGTAATGTTACAACAGACCTTCCCGCACTTTCATATGTGAAGGTGAGATATGCGGGAAGTGTTGAATATCACAACAGTGAAACAGACGAGGACAACGTGGTGGGAATCAACGATGTTTTGGTTACCGCCGAGGGAAAATCCGGATTCCTTCTCAATCTGGGCCTAGATGTCCTTTACACCAACACCGGAGAGGCACTGCTTTACTCTGCAGTGGATAAGGTTGCGGTAATAGATATGAACTAGGTTCATGAAGAAGGGAATGTCATGAAGAAGATATGCTTTGCAATAGGAGCAGCAATTATTGTAATCCTGCTCCTTTTACAGACAAGATTTAACATATTCATGCAGATGGATCGTGGCGGACTGGCCATTGAGGACAAGTCCGTATCCGCTTTACTCATGAACGATCCTGAGGAGGAACCCGAGGAGGTCGATGCAGGCCTTTATCCTTTTGATGCTCTGGATTTCGTATATACCAGAGGCAGCTCATATTACATGGGCGAGAACAAGAAAACAAAGATTGACATTAACTTTCCCCTGATTATTAACGGAGGAGCCGGAATCTGGTTTTTCGATGACAGGGCAAAGCTTTTCAACAACGAATACGAGAAGTTCTCGACTTATAAGGGACTTTCCGTAAGCGAACGTATTTCATTTAACCCCGACGGAAGCCGTGCTGCAGATGACGAGTATCTTTTTGCGGGACTTCCCAACGGATTCTTTGTAACACTGGATAACTTTGTGGTTGATCAGGGCGTGGCAAAAGAAGTGCCCATGAACAGTGTTGTTTTCTTTACCGAGAAATACTTTACCTATTGCGAGATAAGCGACGAGGAGATGCATTACAGAGCTCTTAACGGAATGACTCCCGATACACTTCTTACCGTTGGCGATAGGGAAATAACATATAAAGAGCTTCTGATTAATCTTGGGGTTACCTATGATAAGAAGAACTTCGAGAAAGCTGAAGAATTCCCTGAAGAAGAGATAATTGAGGAACCTGAAAAGGAGATTATTGAGGAGCCTGAAACAGAGGAGGCCAAACCTGAAAAGGAAGAGGTCAAAAAACCGGAGCGTGAGAAGAAGGAGCGTCCTAAACGATATGACGCCATTCTTTCTCCTGCAGCTACTGCCGCAGCCTCCGGGGCCAAATCACGCAAATCCCCACAAGGGGGTACCAACGGCGTCAGACCGGACAGCTTAAGACCGGACAAAACTCCCAAGGACGCTGAGGCACCCCTTGTGGAGGATTATATAAAACCTGTTGTCACCATAACAGGTACAACACCCGGCGTATACAGAGTAAGAGTAGGAGTTGACGTAAACGACCCTGCGTCCCGAATTGACAGATTAAGAAAGGTTCAGTTCGAGTTTTATGAGCAGGAGGGTAACGGCAAGGAGACTCTTGCGTACAGAACATATACCTCATCCTCAGGTACGGTTACTGCAGGTGGCGGTAACATTAAGCCCAACACAGATTACAGAGTAAACGTATATTTCACATATTATGATGAGCACAACGAGAGAATAGTCGAGTCCGTGGCTTCGGACATCTTCGTAAGAACCGGAGATCTTTCTCAGGTTGGAAGTATTTACTTCAAAGAAGGTACCGAAAACGGAATCACTTATAAGGATATACCTTTCTACTATGACAATTATGTAGAGATTACCAATGTAACCTACGACGAGACCGTAACGGATGAAGAGGCGGTTTACGGACTTGATCCTAAGAATCTGATTCTCACAGCTACAAAGGACGGAATAGCAGGGGAGAAGTTTGTTACTGTCATTGATATTTCCGCAGTAACGGATTTCAAGAAAGGGGCACTGGCTGATTTTAAATCCCTTCCCGTTCTTGATTCAAACAGCTCCTACAGCTATGTGATTACGGGTAAGGATTACTTTGGTAACGACCTTCAGATATACAGAAATACAGGCACATTTGACACATGTAAATCAAGACCTCAGGGTTCCATTGAACTTGTTACCAACAAGATTGGTGAGGCCAAGTTTAAGGTTAATATCATTGACCCCGACACAGCATCCGTAGCACCTGAAAACGGCCCTGCATCAGAGCGAGACGTTTATCTTGTAATCAGCACCATCAAGAAGGAAAGATATGCGGATGACGCCACCATGTGGGATGCCGCAAAGGGATACATAGACAATAATAACTCCAGAGTCGGAGCCAATACCGATAATGAGAGTACGGTTCACTTTGTCTATAAGTTTAATACCAACGATTACACCTTAAATAACGGTGCACTGGAGGCAAGTGACGTTGAGATAACAGCCAACTGCCTTGATCTTAACCAGAGATACTATGTCTATCTCCTTACGGACTACGACCTTGACAACAGGAGAGGAGTCCTTAGACACGATGAGATAGCCAGCATTGATTTTAAGGCAGCTACATTGTCTTCCCTTGGCAATATTTATATTGATGTAAATATCGCCCATGTAACAGCGCACAGTGCAAATATAACTTACACAATAAACGATGCCAAGACCAATGAAACTCTTCAGGGCCTTCTTTCTGACGTGGTATTTCTTATTAATACTACCGAGGGAGCCAACCCCGGAGTTCATTCGGGTATGGTTTTTGATAATGAGGCAATGCATAACTTCACGGGTTACAATCCTGACACCGGAAACAAGGATCTGACTCCCGGAAGTGTATTGATGGACGCCAATTATTTCGAGAAGGGCGAAGGCCTTTCAGACGCACAAAAGGAAGCTCTTAAGAACTTCAGGGATATTAAGAATAATCCTGTTGTGGGTGATGAGGTTCCCTATTACCTTACAAGCATGACGGAGTATTCAATCACTCCCGTGGTTTATGCCCTTTATAACGGCAAGAGATATGAGATGAACGTATCTCTTACAAGGTCTGCCTTCAAGACCATGCGTGAGCCTGCAAAGGTAACGGTTACCGATGATCTTTTGGCGGCCGGCACTTTGAGATTTAACGTAAAAATAGAAGATCCCGACGGAGCCATCACAGGTAACTCGGGTCATGTTGTGGTACTTAATTTGTATGACAGCCACAGGAACCTGGTAAGGGCCGTACGTGTACCGAAGAATACAGACGCACCTGTTCCCTATGAGTTTACGGGACTTGATCCTTCGGAAACCTTCTTTATGAATTTCGTTGCCGTTGAGTACAACGAAGGATACACCAACGAGACTTTTGAGTCCAACAAGCTTATTTACCAGCACTTTATTGATAATCCCATTAACCTTTCGGGAAATATCAAATTAATAAGCCTTGATAACTTCTCGGCTACAAGACTTACCGCCAAGACCAGAGTTCTTATCTACGATGATGACCGCATTATGAACGGCCAGATGCCTTATTTCATCACAGTGGAGAAGAATGGGGTTGATATTACTTCCACTTTCGATACAAGCCTTACAAAGGTAGAAAATTACGCTTATGATGACGGTACTAATACCATAAGAACCAACTCTGAGTGGAAGGTTAACAAGGCGGATGATACGTACAAAATGACTCTGTACGTAATTATAAACAAAAACAAGCTGATTCTTGACACATTGGAATTCAATGCAAGAGACTGCATTTTTGAGATTGCAAATGCTAAAGAATTTGTAGAAAAGATCAGCAAGAATCCCAACGCAAGATTTGTTGTTACCGGTGACATCATCATGGATGAAGTTGACTATGACAGTAACGGTGCTTTAAAGGCAACGCTTCCCAGTGCGGGTGTAACAGGAACCTTCAGGGGAGAAATTGATTTCCAGGGATATAAGCTTCAGAAGAATAACTATAAGAATGAAGGAGCTATATTCTCAAATATCGGTCCCAAGGCTGAGATTAAAAACGCCGTATTTGAGTTTTCGGATCATACCACAACAAGAGAGTATGACCATGGTATTTTCTGCAGACATAACTACGGACATATTCACGATATTTTCGTTCATTACCTTGGCGGTTCCGGAACCAACAACATCTACTACGGACTTGTTGCAGGACGAAACGCAGCCAGCGGTGTTATTGAGCGCTTCGTTATAAAGAATGATCCTCAGGGAGATAGCTGTGTTTTTTCTGCAAGAAGCAACGCAGGTCTTCTTGTATACCTTAACGATGGTGTTGTAAGAAACGGTTACGTTTATGGATCAGACATTAATTCCGTGACCCAGACCACCTCGGCAGGTTCGGGAATCAATGTGGGCGGTATCATAGGCTACCAGAATTCAAGAGGTAAGACCGATCATGTCTTCTCCCTTGTAAACGTGGTGGTATCAAACCCCGACATGAATGCTTCAAAGGCACGTGACACGCAGTATGGCGCAATAATCGGCTATGCAATCGGAAACTGCGAAAGCATGTACAGCGTCGGACAGTCCTTCTACAATATGCCATATAACGGCAAAATGTACGACACAGAAATTGTTGGACCTGCCCTCGGTGTCAACAGTGCAACCCATTCCGGAATTTACTACTGGAATGAAGGTAATAATGTTTATGCCAAATCTACCAAGCAACATATGATTGGTTTGGAATCACTATATGATTACAACTGGCAAGGTGAGGTTCTGGGCGCGGGCTTTGATGCGCAGCCCGTTGAGGTTGGATTCTACCCTCATGTATCCCTAAGTAACGAGCTCCCGGATCAGGAGCTTATACCTCTGCCTAATCGCAACATCACAAGGTTGGTGGAAGTAATTTCCACGGAGGTGGTCTCATACGGTGAAAACGGCGATTCAGCCCTCATCAAACTTAGACTTAATAACCCCCGGAACGCCGTTATCAAAGCAGTATCAATCGAGAACCTTGACACCGACCTCTACGAAGATGACACCTTCAAAACAACCATGCTTGACGGATACACAACTATGTATCTTAAGGTTTCAAATCCTGCCAAGTTTGTGTCCATGTATGCGATAGAGAACCTTACCGTGTCCGTTGGAAACTCCACATCGGTTGTACAAAGCGACGCACTTCTTGCAGTCGATTTCTACAGATTGATTGAGACTGCGGATGACTGGTACAACTATGTGGTTAAGAAACCTGATGAAAACGCAAGACTGGCATGCGACATTGATTTCTCCGGTGTCCCAAGAGACAGAATTTGCGTAACTAACACATATACCGGAAAGCTTGACGGCGGAATGGGAAAGGGTGGCGTCGAAAAGGACAACAATGCCACAAGAAAAGGTTTCTGCCTTAAGAATATTACATTTACGGGAAGCGGATATAACCCCGTTGTGTTTACAAGAGTTGACGGCTCTGTAAAGAACCTTTGCATAGAGGATTTCACCGCCAATGTTCCAAACAGAGATTACAACGGTTTTATCACAGCATTATATGGAGAGGTCAGCAACGTTCACACAGTAAGATCTCATATTACGGGAAGAACATATCTGACAACCCTTGTTTGTTATGCATACGGTGGAACTCTGATTGAAAACTGCAGTTCAACCGACGCAGAGATTACATATGCCGAACCTGCCAACTCCAATACGGAAGGCAAAATCGGAGCCATCGCAGCTAGAGCTGACGGCTGCAGAGTCACCAACTGTTTTGCAAGAAACGTTCAAATAGAAGCAAACGATTTAAGAACCTGTCTGGGTGCAGGAGCAATAGTAGGCTACAGCGGAACTTCAGCCCTTGAAAATCTGTATGCTACAGGTGATATCAGTGTGCGTGGCAACAACGTAGGCGGAATTGTGGGTTACCATACCGCAGGCTGCGTCACCAACATGATGACCAATATAATTTCAAGAGTAGACGTAAAGAGTTACCAGGATAACGTGGGTGGTATAGCAGGTGAAATCAACATCACCGAGGGAACCATCGCCGAGAGAAACAATATGTCCGGTGTTGCTCTTGGAAATGTAATGTGCGTCAACACGGATTCAGATGACGTTTCATATACAACAGGTTCCATGGCAGGAACAAGAAGCACCTTCTACGGCTGTGAGGTTCAGCTTTATAACGGTATTACCGGAGCCAAATTCGATGAGGACGGAATACTTATTTCAGATGAATCATATCAGGGTACCGTAAAGGATTGTGACAAGAACACATTTGGACTTATCACATATGATCAGGCCACGAATCCTGCCACCTATACGGATTCATCACTACTTGATATGGATGCCGGTGCTTACGATTACAGCAAGGCAGCAGCAGAACACCTGCCTACGCTATATTACTACGGCACAAGTGTGCCCATGCCTTTCCAGGAGAAGGATATACCTTTGAGCCTTACCAAGGTTGAAAACAACCTTATAAAGGTTACAAGCGTATTCGTCAATGAAACAGAAAGACGTATTGCTCTTGACCTTGAAGGCCCTGAAGGCTATGTCATTACCGGCTATAAAATAGAGGATCTTAATTGCAAATTCTATAACAACTATAAAGCAACCTTTAATGCAAGCGGTACCGCAAGACAGCCTATTGAGTATGACATCAAGCAGGAGCATTTCTTAGACAGTTACATGCTTATGTCCATAAGCTATAAGAGCGCTGACGGAAAAATAACGGGTCATTCAAATTTCGAGAATAACCCTGTACGAATTCCCCTTATGCTCTTCGCGGATATTGCGGATATTACTACCTGGAATAAGTACATTAAAGAGGAGACCAATTACGGCAACTATGAGAACTTCAGAATCGTAAATGATATCGATTTCTCATCGGGAGCAGCTTATACAAAGAACGCAAAGATAGGACGTCTGAGAGGCTTCCGAACCGTGGGAACCGGTGATTCAATGCTTACCTTAAGTAACATCAGACTCACCAATGCAAACGAGAACCTTATCTTCAGACTGAATTCCGAGATATCAAACCTTAGATTCAGTAACTGCTCAGTCAACACAAAGAGCCGTGACTGTATCGGTCTTATCGGAACTTCATCAGGTGCGGTTTATGATATGGAGTTTAACAATATCACCATCAACAGCATCTCCGCCAACAACTTCATCGGCCTTATCGGATATCAGAACGGTGGCTGCATCGGTAAGTATGATGAGGCAGATCCCGATTCCGGAAAGATTGTATTAAACAATGTAACCATAGGAACAAACGCTACAACTGCAAGTCCTTATGCAGGTGGCATTACGGGATATGCGAAGAGTAATACGATTTTCACAAATATAGATGCCACCAATGTAAATGTATTCGGAAACGGAAATGTTGGAGGAATCTCCGGAGGAGCAGGCAAGGCAAGCTTCTATAAGATCAGGGGTACAGACTTCACTGTTACTTCAAATGCCAATGCGAGAGTAGGCGGCATTGTGGGAGGTTATGAGCCAGGAAGAATGTCAGGCAAAACCGGATCCTTCTTCGCAGACGTAACCCTTACGGGAACAGTCAGCAAAGATGCTGACGGATATACAGATACATCAACCACAACCATAAGCTTCAAGAATCCGACCACAAGCAGTACTCACATTGGCGGACTCATAGGCTACACGAATGTTTATTTCCTTGGCAAAATCAACTCTGCCGGGGCTTACAACACAAGAGTAGTGCAAACCTCACCCTATGACACCGCAGAAACCAATGTCAGCAACATGGTAGACGGCATAGTGGTCAAGGGATATGTCAATAACATTGGCGGAATGTATGGCTACTGTACAGATGACTATGACAGTCATTGCTACCACACTCTGGTAACCGCTGTTAAGGATACCACCGCAGTTTATAACTACGTAGGCGGTATCGCCGGACAGATTTCCTATATCAGCTACTATGACATGGTTAAGGGAACGAAGATCAAGATTAACAACCATGGTTTCGTAGGACTGGGATACGGCTACAAGTCCTCAGACGGTTCAATCTACTATTGTAAGGTTGAGGATTCGACGATTGAACTGAATCAGACCGGAAGCATAACAACGGAGCTTAAGAACGTCGGCGGTGTTATCGGATATGCATATTATCCTGTCTACTATTCGAGTGCGGTAAATACAACCATAGATGCGCCTAAACACAATAATGTAGGAGGCGTGGCAGGATACCTTAACAACTCCTTATCCCGATGCTTCTACTACGCGGAGCCTGAAAGCGCTGCATCGCCAAAGGCAAATGATAAATACTTCGTTTCAGGTAACAACTACGTAGGAGGTGTAGCAGGATATCACTTTACGGGAAGTGTCCAGTACAGCTACTCCAATGCAAATGTAAAAGCCGCTAATTTCTACGCAGGCGGTGTAGACGGAGCATACAGAAACGGTTACACGGTAACCAAGGTAAGCGGTAAAGACAACTACGGTTATTCAACAGCATCGCTCTTTGGAAACTATTTTGCAGGAACCGTCAGTGCAAAGGATTATGCCGGAGGTTTGGTGGGAGACATTACCATGGCTTCAAGCGAAGCTGTAAGCTCTCACGGCGGAAGCGGTGCGGCAGCCAATGGCGGAAGACGAGTCAATGCTACAGATTCTCTTCCCAAGACCGGTTCGGCAAACGAAATTACTTATACATACAGAAACCTTGGTCTTGCTTCGAAGATTACAGCCACAGGCGGAACCCATGCCCATGCTTTTGCAGGAAATGTGGATGGCTTTGAAGGAAGGGCTAACAGAAGCAATCAGACCAGCGGAAGTTACGGCGATGCCAAGGACAGATCGACCGTTGATAAAGCCGATATAACCTTCTTCTGGGACAGCACTGAACTTGAAACCACAGCAGGTTCTGTGAAACTGGCATTCCTTAAGAACTCCGAGGCCCCTGAATGGGCAAGAAACGGAAGTGCCAAGTTCGTTCAGTATAACGTAATAGAAGGCACCACGGATGTGGCAAGATATGTGGTTTACAGTAACGACAGAACGGGTGTGTATGACACCAAGGAGAAGGATACAACCAATACCTTAAACGTTCGACTTATTACAGGAACCGACCTGGCGACCCACGGACCTTACTATACTATGTACCATGTATCCTCCAGCACAGGAAATACAAATCCCGGTTGGGCAGGACGATACTACTATGTAATTCTCACAGCTGATACAAAGACCTACTCCGGCGTTTACGCCAACGGAAATTATGGTGCAGTTTCAGGCAAGAGTTATCTTCCTCATATAAGAGTGAATAACAACACAACTGCGAATGATTCTCTTACACAGTATCAGGTAAGGAAGAATATAAATCTTCCCGCACCCACAAGTTCACTCGGGAAGATTAGACTCAGGGCGGCCATGAGGATAATGCGCCCCGTAATATCTGACCCTGTGGTATATGCAAGCTCAGCATCGACAATAAATATTGAGTTTGCGGAGAATGCTTTGCAGGCAGAATCTACATATGTAAAGGTTTACTACGGAAACCAATCCGAACCTGCAGTTCAGACCCTTTTAAATTACGGTGAGAGTAATTCAAGGGTTCTGACGCTAAATTATGATTTTGCAAAAAAGATAAGAATTGAATATGGATATGCTGATGTAGGCGGATACATTGCCTCCATGAGTGAAGACGGAAAGACTCTCGGAGTTGACTATGAGATAGAAGACATTTTAGAGGATTATAGTTTCCTTGATGACTACACCATGGCCTATAAGGATGAAGACTCCCTCGAAGAGGAAGAAGGCGACGGGGGCGAGTCACTTGAGGGCGGCAATCCATATATCTATAAGCCCAGATCTCTTGCGAGACGTGTAATGACTTACGATACAGCATATTACTATGTGACAGATGGCGGCGTAGTCAAAGGCTACGGCAGCAGTGCTGAAGAGAGAGGTGAGGACGGCAAGGATCCCACTGCAACTTTGATTTCCGGTAAGTTTGTAAATATCTATGAAGGATTCGGACTTACTTCATCAGGAAGGGTTATTAATCTTTCTGACGGCAGTGTGATAGGAGATACGGTTAAGGGAATCGAACTTACCAGGAGTCCTAAAGCCCTTGAAGAATTCAACCTTAACGGAATGCCCGTATCAACATACTGGAAGTACGCGATGATAGGTGGTGCAGATGATTTCATTACCCGTGAAGCTCAGATACTAAAGAGCCGAAACGGAAATGTGAATATCATTCATTCCTCCATTGAAAATATCAAGGATTCCGCAGTCATGTATACGAAGGATGGAGACGAGTATCTGACTGTTCTTGGAAACGACGGAATTATGTTTGACCTTTATATGGGTGAAAACATAAATGCTCCCGAGGACTTTAAACGAAGCGGAATCCTATACATGTCAAATAACTTTAACACATCTGCACCCTTTATCCTCGTAGAGTATGCCAACGGAGGTATAGTCGGTTACAACTACATGACAGGAGAATATCTCTTCGATAATTCCATCAAGAATGAGATGTCCCTTATCGACTACATCAAGGTTTACTTTAGCGGAGATAAATCCTTGTTAAAGCCTGCGGCTTCCTTATACGGCGCAACAGGCCGTGTCGCAGAACTTGCGGGAACACCTGAAAGACTTGCAACCATGGTTGTAGGAAATAATAATGGTGAACTGCTTGAGGGCAATAACGAAGGCGGTGTGACAGCCTTTGATAAGTCTACGGAGAAGGTTTTGTTTGATGAAGACAATACCGAGAAGACAGGAGATAACAAGACCTTAAGGAACCTTGAAGAGGACAGCGGCTTCGATATCGGAATCGACACCGATGAGGTAAAGGGAAGCGATTCCGAAAACAAGAAGAGTAATGTCGCTGACGGAATGCTCATTGCGGGCAACATGGATGAAGGAGAAGCGGCAGGAAACGGAATTGAAGGCGGCGCATCCACGGAAGGCGAAAGAAACGGAGGCGAAGCTTTGGCCATGGGCGGCACTGCATCAGAAACCGGAGAGGAATCCCTTGTGGGAGGTTCGAAGGCAGCAGGCTTAGGAGGAGAAGAAAACTCTAAGAAGGCCCATACAAATGGCGAAGGCGGAGGCGTTGGAACAGGTGAAGTTAATGAACTTGACGAACCTGATCTTGATGGAAGCCAGGAAACTGTTGACGGTACCAATGAAACTTCAGGAGAAGCCACAGGCGGCGGAACAGGAAGGGCACCCGCCGTGGAAGGAAAGGCTTCAAGTAATGAAACTGCAGCCACGGAAAGCCTTGAAACCGATGGAGTCAACGTAGGTAAACATTCATCAAGCGTGAAGGACTTGATGGAAGTAGCGGAAGATGAGGAGACAGAAAGTGAAGCTCCCACTGACAGTGTCACCACTGAGAAGAAGCTTATGACTGTTTATAATCAGTCAACCGGAACCTACGAAATCATTGACATGGATAAGTTCATGACGGATTCAGGTTATGAGTCGGAGAATGCAAGACTCTCCATTAAGGACTTCAGTGTTTACGGAGGCTATATAACTGACAGCAAGCCGACGGATGAAGAAAACAAGAAGGGAATGGCACTTTATGTATTGGCATCCTTAGCGCTCCTTGCGGGTATAGGTGGTGCAATCTACTATCGAAAGAAGCATAAGGTCAAAATCTAATTAATCATGGGGGTGAAATAATTGAAAAGAAAGATGACGGTAACCAGCGGAGGAAGCAGTTTTGTTCTTGAGGTCAAGAGCTGTGAGAACAGCACCTGGCAAGGAACATTAACCTGGGTTGAAGGGAACAAGAAGGAACACTTCCGAAGCGTAATTGAGATGCTGCGGTTGATACGTTCTACCATGAACGTAGCCGAAGAATAACTTTTTCATATTTTCTCCGAGAGAGCCTGTTGTAGTTTGTGCCGCTACAGCAGGCTTTCTTATTGGGGCTTTTTGCAGGGCTTTTCGCAGGGATTTTTGTGGGCTTTTCCGCAGGGGCTTTTTGTGGCGCTTTTTGCAGGGCTTTTTTGCGGGTTTTCCACGACACTTTTTGAAGAACTTGTGCCTAAGCGGGCAGTATCTTGCGCCTTAGTCACAGGATTTCCCTGGCTCCGAAACCTCAAAATCAAGCTTCTGTGACCCCAAGCGGCAGTTTACCTGCCCTTAGTCACAGCTTTTTAGCAATTTACGCCGGCCCTAGGCCGGCTTATTTCTTTTTAAGCAAGAATTTGGTGACCTGATGCGGCATAGTTACCCGACTTAGTCACAGGACCTCTTTTTTCGAAGTTACGGACACGAAGAAACCTGTGACCTTAAGCAGGAAAATCCGCTGATTTAGGCACAACATTGTTTTCAAAGCTTGAATCGAAATTCATGATCCACCCGTTGGCACCCTATTAAATAGGGTGTAAATTAAAAGGAGAAGAAATGTGAAAAAGCCTGGGAGGTGAATGATATGGAGAAGAGTGTATTTGAAAGTATTATGACTGGCATCAACGAGGCAATTGATGATGCCAAGAGTGAGAAGCCCATTCTAAAAAGACACAAGGTAGTTGTGGAACCTGTGAAGGTGTTCGGGGCTGACGAGGTTAAAAAAATACGTAATACAACCGGCATGTCTCAAAAAACATTTGCCTATTACATGGGCGTTTCCGATAAAACTGTTGAAGCATGGGAGGCAGGTAAAAATCATCCTTCCGGGGCAGCAAGCAGATTGCTCAGCATGATGGAAATGGATAAAGAATTGGTAATCAAATTTCCATTTGTAACCAATGTAATCACGCAGAAACAAATGTAAACAGTGCAGAGTATGTTGCCAAGGCTGATATGCCTTGGCATTTTTTTTGAAATTTTTTTGTGATTTGCTTAGGAATTTTGTCCCAGAATGACACTTAATATATAGAGAGTAGTTAGATGACAAAAGTAGGTAAAACACTGTATATCGGCGGTTCTCAAAAAAAATCAAGATTTTTTTAAAAAATTTGAGCCACTTTTAGTTGCGTAGAAGTCTTTTAAGATGAGTGATGAAAAACGAAATGTTTTTTCACCCAAACGGCACAGTTAAAAAATTGGTATTCAATATGAAAGAGGGAAAACACATGTTAAAGAACAAAAGAGTAGTTAAAGCATTGACTATCGGATTAGCAACAGTTCTTGCTACACCTTCAATGACAGCATTCGCAGCAGCACCCGGCGAAGTTGAGCCTCAGGCTGCAGACGATACTGTAGCGGCAGTAGCAGTTGACGCTTCAGCGGCTACTGAAGTTGCTCCCGTAGAAGTAAAGAGCGATAACAGGGATGAAATCGACACCGCAATCAAAGAAACAAAAGAAGCTTTAGAAGCTGAGAAGGAAGCTAATGATGCAGCTGATGATGCAGTAAAGAATGGTTTGCCTCAGGCAGGTGTTGTTTCATTACTTGAAGATAATGATGTCAATGTAGTTACCGGAGCTAGATTCGAAGGATGGAATTTAGTACTTAAAACGGAAGATGTTGATGATTCTGCTTCAGAGAACAATCAGCTTGTGGATGATGCACTAAGTGATGCTGCTAAGGCTCTTGATGATGGTAAAGAGGAGCTTGAAGATAAACTTAAAGAGTTTAACGATAATACAAAAGAATCATTGGGTGACAGCAAAGAAGCTGTAACTGATGCTTATGGAGCAGCTGGTGAACTTCTTAAGGTAGATGATGCTAAAAAGGCTGCTGATGCGGCTACAAATTCTGGCGCAGCGCAGGCACAGGCTGATGTGGCAAAGGAAGCTAGTGAAAACGCTGCAGCTTTTGCTGATAAAGCTGAAACAAATGCCAGTGATGCATATGATGAATTCTTGGCTGCAAAGAAGAACTATGAGGATGCCGAATCAATTGCTAAAGCAGCAAACGAAGCGGCTGATAAGGCTATAAAAGAAAAGCGCGCTGATGCAGAAGAGGCAGTTACCTATGCTAAGGCTGCAGAGTTTACGGCAATTGGCCTTAAGAATGAGATGGAAGCTGCCAAGAAAGTAGCTGAGGGAACTCAGGCTTATTATGAGGGAGAACTTAAAAAGGTTGAGGATAACCTTAAGGCTCTTGGAGAAGCAAAGGAACAGCTTGATAAAGATCATGAATATGCTCAGGGCCAGTATAATAAAGAAAAAGCCTTATTAGACGAGATGGCCGGAGCTCTCAAGGATGCTCAGGATGCTTACAACGGGACAATTTCCGATTGGGATGTTATTGCGGAGACATGGAAGATACAGGGGCTTGAAGGTGCTCTTGGCAGGGCAAGGGCAGCTCTTGCTAAGGCTGGATATGATCAGTGGCAGGCTGATAAAAAAGTTGAACAGCTTGAGCTTAGCCAGGAATTAAAGGACGCATATGAACTAATCGAGAAGGCTTACGCACAGGCTCTTGAAGAGGCAAACAAGAATGCTGAAGAAGGCAAGAAAGTAGCTCTTGAAGAAGTTGTTTCCGATAATGTTACTGTTATTTCCGGTAAGATTAGCGATCTCAAGGATGCTTATGGTGAGAATATAGGCGATATTCAGAAAACTCTTCTTAGTTCAACTGCATCTGATGATGAAAAGGAAGCAGCTGTTGTTTCTCTTATAGAGAATATTACCGGCTTGACAGCAACATCATTCGATTCTGAGGGCCTTTTCAGCGGAAAGTTGTATAAGGTTGAAACAACAGATAATGAAGGTAAGGCGGTTTATAAGTTCTATACATATGAGATTTCAGCAGATGGACAGATTTTATTTGCAGAGGTTACAAGAAGTGTACGAGAAATAGCTGGTGAAATTATAGCCAAGGATCCAAAATTTGACAACGGAATCACACAAGAGGAGTTTGACCAGCTGATAGCAGGACTTGCAGATGGTACATATTTCTATGATACAACAACGCAGACAATTGAACCTCAGATTACTGGGTATACGGTAACTTATACCAAGGAGCCATTCAATAGAGGATATAATTATGTAGATAAGGTGGGCACAACCGGTACAATTTCATTGGTTTACCAATATTATGATTGGTATCACAACCTTCATACGGAAACTCATACCTTTGACGTAAGATATGATGTTGATCAGAATGGAAATGAAGTATGGGCGTTCTACTATGATGAACATTATTACTATGACGATCCCCAGAATGGCTGGTATTATCTGACCATGGCGGAATTAAAATCTTTCTTCGATTATGGTCGTTTCGCAGGGGTGAGTTCAAATGCTGATATTTATGCCGCTATCAAGATAAATAATGCGACAGAGACTGTTAATAATGTGTCTGAGGATAATCTCAAGAATTACTCGAATCAAAAGGGCTATAAGGCTACTGCTGTATATTCTGAAGGCGGAACACGTACAATATACAACGTAACCAGTGGAATTCTCAGTCAGAAAGACTTAGACGAGGCAGCCAAAGAAGCTCTGATTGCTGAAATTGGAAATGAAAGAGTAATAAAAGTTGTTGAGACAAAAACAGAAGCGACTTCTACAACAGAAACTGTGGTTAAGGTTGTGAAAGAGGGTAAGGATGTTACTCGAGATAACAATCCTAGTGATGGACCTAACGGAGCACCTCAACTTGATTCAGATGGTAATTATGTGAATGTATGTGTCTTCTATTATGGTAATGAGGTTTATTCTACCGTCAATGGAGACTTAAGATGGAACGCTTCCTTAAATCGCTGGGAAGTAAAGAAGGATCATAATCCTGATAGTGAGTTTGAAAACTTAAAGACATACTATACCCGTGTAAATGGTAGATGGACAGAAGTTAAGGGTTGCTTACATGGACTGTCAAATACAAATCATAGAGTCCACGAGTACCAAGGTGCTACTGTTGTAACTATGTCTCCTGAGGAAGCTAAAAAAGTAAGGAATGCAAGGGTAAAAATAACTACTGAAGAGACAGTTGTAGTTCCCGGTTCAGTTCAGTATACGGTATATTACAAGGATACCGAGCAGGGACCTTCTACAACTGAAACAACATACTCTCAGGGCGTTTCAACCGGTATTTCTGACTTGGCTACACTAAGCGGTGCATTAGAACAGGCTGAATCAGATCTTAAAAAAGTCCAAGAATACAACAAGGCACAGGCTGACTATGATGCGGCTGTTAAGGCAGCGAAAGAGGCTAAGGATAAATATGATGCTGCAAAGGCTGAAAAGGATCGCTTAAAGGGTGAAGTTAAAAAGGCTAAAGATGATCTTGATGCCGCAATCAAGGATAAAGCGGAGAAATATTGGGCCCTTGAACGTGCAAAGGCTGCATATAATTGGCAGAGTTATAAGACAGACGGGGCAGAAGCCGCTCTTAAAGATATTGAGTGGAAGCTTAGAAACAATGCATGGTTTACTAGACTTAACGAGATAGCAAAGACACAGCTTGAGAAAGATATTGACGATGCGAAGAAGAGCGTAACTGCTTGGACGAAGAAGGCAGAAATTGCTAAGGATCTTGCCGACAAAGCTACAAAGGCAAGAGTTGAAGCTGAAGAGGCAAGAGATGCTTATAACAAGATTGGCAAGTCCAATCTTGGTGCCGCAGCACTTGCACAGGCGAAAGCTCGCCTCGATCAGGCGGAGGCAGCAGCCACAGTAGCACAGGCAGCAGCTGAACAGGCTCGTAAGGACGCTGATGAGGCAGCTTCAGAGTATCAGCAGATTCTCGCTAGAGTTCAGGCTCTTATCAATGCTGAGAACGCAGCAGCTGGCGCTGGTGAAGGCGAAGGTGCAGGCGAAGGTGAGACAACAACAGGTGGTGCAGTTGTTCTTGCAACAATTCCCACAGGTGAAGAAGTTCCCGGAGCACCCGCAGCTCCCGCAGCAGGTGGCGCAGGCGTAGCAGCTAACGTAGCTCCCGCAGCAGTAGAAGCAGCAACTACAGACATTACTACTCCTGATACAGCTCTTGCAGCAGCAGTTCCTGAAGACAATAAGGCTAAAGATGATCTTACACAGATCATGCCTCAGGCACCCGCTCTTGCAGCTGATATCGCTGATACCGAGCACCTCACATGGTGGTGGTTGCTTGTAGTAGCAGTACTCGGTGGTACCGGATACGCTATGTACAAGAAGTTCCAGACCAAGAAAGAGGAGAAAGTTACAAAGTAATTAAATCTTCAAAATAACTGTACCGGGCATTGAATAAATGCCCGGTACTTTTTTGAAAAAAAAGAAGACTGTAATCAGTCTTCCTTTTTACCTAATGTTGAATCAATGAGCTTCATGAGCTCCAATGCACTTCTGAAGTTTTCCTTCTTTTTCCCTTCGACCCAAGTTATTGTCCCTTGCCAAGTGTAGTTTTCCTGACTCTTGACTTCGATGACAAAACTGTTGCCGATGTCTTTTTCCCTTGTTGTGTTAGTCATTATTTATCTCCTCCATCTGCTACATAATAATCGTTAACGGTCACATATAAGTCACATGGATGTAGTTTTATAAACCACATGTTGAGAAAATATGCGATTTTACCCGTAACAATATATATATCGGATTATACAAAAAAAACTTTACACTATACAAGATATAGTATATAATTTTTTTAAATAAAAAGTTCCTTTAAGAACGGTACAGAGATGCCGGCAAGGTTCAACATATAGGATTCCCGGGGATTAGTCCGGGCTTAGAATGTTAATTTGCCGCGCATAGTCGCGGTATTTTTTTTGGAGAAACAGATGTCAGCACAGTACAAAGCAACCCTGCTTGATGATGCAGCGGTGGGACGAGCACTCAAGAGAATAGCCCATGAAATACTGGAGAAGAATGCCGGAAGTGACAATATTTGTCTTGTGGGAATCAAGAGAAGAGGAATTCCCATCTCAAAGATTATCGCCGCTAATATAAAGGAAATCGAAGGCACCGAGGTTCCGGTGGGAAGCATTGACATTACCTATTACAGGGATGATATGCAGCATGATTCCGCTGAACCGGTAATCCATGAGTCCCAGATTTCTTTTGACATAAATGATAAGACAGTGATTCTTGTGGATGATGTGCTTTATACCGGAAGAACTGCCAGGGCTGCCATGGAGGGGATCATGGCACATGGACGTCCGGCAGCAATTCAGCTGGCTGTGCTTATAGACAGAGGTCACAGAGAACTTCCCATAAGAGGAGACTACGTTGGTAAGAACGTTCCGACGGCCAAGTCGGAGCACATTTCAGTAAAACTTCCGCCTTTCGAGGATGTAACGGCGGTGGAACTGTTTGGTTAATCGGGGAGTGCCCCTTTAACATATAAACCATGGTTCGAAAATCCTTCGGATTTCCGAACTTGACGGCATTCGCCGTATGAATCCGAAATTAAATACTTTTACGAAAGCGAGCTTTCGACAAGCATTTAATTACGTATTCACATGGTTCAAAGCATAACAATATTAATTTGCACCCGTGTGTGCAGAATATGTAGGAGGAAAGTGTATGAAAATGATTTTTAATGTCGAAGACAAACCGAAATTCAGTCAAACTCTTGTGTTTGCGTTCCAGCAGCTTTTGGCAATCATGGCCGCTACAATCGCTGTTCCCGTAATCACAAACTCAGCTGCAGGCTCAAACATGTCAATTGCCGCAGCACTCTTTGGCGCAGGTGTGGGAACACTCGTATATGTTCTTTTCACAAAAGCTAAAAGCCCTGTTTTCTTAGGATCATCATTCGCATTTCTTGGCTCCATGGCAGCTGCTTTTGCCGGAGCCGTTTCTATGGAAGTGGGTTATGCAGGACTTATAATCGGTGCTATCATGGCCGGTCTTGTATATGTAGTTATTTCCCTTATTGTTAAATTTGCAGGAGTTCTTTGGATCAACAAACTCATGCCCGCAGTAGTTATCGGACCTACAGTTGCTATCATCGGTCTTTCACTTGCAGGCAGTGCAGTAGGCGACCTTCAGAGATCAAACGTTGAAGGAGGAAGTACACTTCTTGCAATCCTTTGCGGTATCGTAACACTCCTTGTAGTTACCATCTGCTCAACCTTTGGTAAGAAGATGGCTAAGTTAATTCCCTTCATCATCGGTATTCTTGCAGGTTATGCACTTGCAGCTATCTTTACAGCAATCGGAGTTGCCACAGGAAATACAGCTCTTATGATTGTTGACTTTAGCCCCATCAAGGCTCTTGCAGCAGACGGTGTTACACTTTCAACCTTCGTAGCACTTCCCAGATTTACATTTGTTGAAGCAATCTCCGGATTCTCTAAAGTTGACGGAGCTTACCTTGGAACATTATTTGCAGCATATGTACCTGTTGCTTTCGTAGTATTTGCTGAGCACGTAGCAGACCACAAGAACATTTCTTCAATCATTGAGAAAGACCTCCTCACTGAGCCCGGTCTTAACAGAACACTTCTTGGTGATGGTGTTGGTTCAATGGTGGGAGCATTTTTCGGTGGATGTCCCAACACAACATACGGCGAGTCAATCGCTTGCGTAGCTATCACAAGAAACGCATCAGTAGTTACAATCATGACAACAGCTGCTCTTGCAATCGTTGTTTCATTCCTTAACCCCGTAATCGCTTTCTTAAGCTCCATTCCTTCATGTGTTATGGGCGGTGTCTGCATGACCCTTTACGGATTCATCGCAGTAAGCGGACTTAAGATGCTTCAGGGCGTTAACCTTGGAGACAACAAGAACCTCTTCGTTGTATCTTCAATCCTTATCTCAGGTATCGGCGGACTTGCTCTTCACTTCGGAAACGTAACAATCACTTCCGTAGCAACAGCACTTATCCTTGGTATCATTGTTAACAAGATTCTTTCTATCAAGAAAGATGATAAGGCATCTGATGATGTGAACAAGAAGACTGCATAATAGACAGACCTACTTTGATATTAAGACCGATGGAGAAATCCATCGGCCTTTTATTTTTCTGATAAAATAAAATATCATCAAATAATATGTTGCAAAATCGGAAGTTTTCAGATAAAATAAAGAGACAAACACAATTTTGCACACCATAGAAATGCGGGGTAAATGCTTATGAAACTGATCAAGAATCTAAAAGTCAGGACCAAACTGCTTGTTATCGCAATTCCTCTTATGCTGGCAATAGTGGTTTCCCTGATAGCGGCATCGGCAAGTGTAAATAAGACTCAGTCAGAGTTGGAAAGTGTTTATTATGATACCCTTTATGGAATCAATAATAATCTGCTTGCTGCGGACAGAGATTTCTACCAAAGTCTGGTAGGTGCTACGGCTTACTATGATCTTAAGAGTGGATATACAGGCTTGTCACAGGATATGCTTGATCAGCTTCTTCCGGGTTATCTTGACGATTATGTTACCAATAGACAGCAGGTGTATGACAAGTCTGCAGCGGCAGCTGAGATTGCTAAAAAAGATGCGAGGCTTTTTGACGGAGTTGCTGTTGACGGGGTTACTTTCAAACAGTCATATGAGTCATTTGTAAGCAATATGGCTGCGTGGGACGCAACATTTGATGTGGCGAACCTGAATGGTGACTGGAGTGCGTTTAACTCCACATTTGGAACAGCCAGAAATGATTTGGATGTAATGCAGGAAATAACCGATGCCTGGGCAGCCGAAAAGAAGGCAAGTGTTGAGAAGCAAATTGCCGGAATTATTTCACTTTTGATGGTTGCTTTTGGAGTGGTTATCGTAGTTCTTTTGGCAATTACTATTATTGTTATCAGAGGCGTAACCAAACTCGTTTCTGATGTTTCAAAGCAGCTTGGTGAGATTGCCGCAGGTAACCTCGGAGTGGAGTTTCCTGATGACAGCAAGATTGGCAAGGATGAAATCGGAGATATCCAAAGAAGTGCAAAGGAACTGGCAGACAGGCTAAAAGAGATTATCGGCAAGTCCAAGGATGCTGCATCCCAGGTGGACTATGAAAGTTCAGAACTTGCAAACAGCGCATCTCAGGCAACAGATGCTTCTGCTCAGATAACCGATGCCATCAATGATATAACAAAGGGCGCTTCCTCTCAGGCAGACAGTATTGAGAAGGCGGCCGCAGACACCGGCGAAATCGGAAATGATATTGAGAATATTGCCGACAGTGTAAACAATATGGACACCTGCGCAGGTGAGATGAAGACTGCATGTGATAAAGCCATGGATGCCCTCAATAAGCTTATTAAGCAGAGTGAGAGTGTAACCCAGTCGGTTAAAGAGATTGGTGATACGATTAAGTCCACAAATAATTCAGCCATGGAGATTTCACAGTTTACCCAGGCGATTACGGATATTGCATCTCAGACAAACCTGCTTTCACTGAATGCTTCAATTGAGGCGGCAAGAGCGGGAGAGGCCGGCCGAGGATTTGCAGTTGTTGCAGACGAAATCAGACAGCTTGCTGATCAGTCCAACGAATCGGCAGAGCAGATCAAGTCTATTGTTGAAAGACTTTTAACCGATGCACAGTCATCCATGAGTGTGCTTGATAAACTTAATGAAAGCTTTGGCGAGCAGGCCACTCAGCTTGATGCTACCAGATCTGACATGGAGGACATGTTTGTAAATGCCGAAAGCGTTAAGACATCCTCGGATGACATTTCCGGAAGGGTTCAGTCATTGGAGTCATCCAAGAATGGACTTACAGAAATCATTTCAGACCTTTCAGCCATTTCGGAAGAAAATGCGGCTTCCACAGAAGAGACAAATGCCTCCATGGAAGAACTAAACGCAACCTTCTCACTTATCGCAAAAGCGGCGGAAGGGCTTCAGACCCTGGCGAAGGATTTGGCAGATACAATCAATTATTTCCACGACTAAACCACTGTATTTTAAAGAGGGAGAGGCTTTGGCCTCTCCCTCTTTTTTACAAAAAAGCAACGAATTTAAACATAAATTGCTCCAAAATGTTAACTTTGATTGGTGGACTAACCTTTGCCACAGGAATAATATGATGTTAAAATAAATTGCAAAGGTGGGATAAGTATGAGAAAACACTATTTGGACAACATTCGTTGGATTACGGTTGTCATTGTTGTTATTTATCACGTTTTTTTTATGTACAATGCCGAGGGAATAGCCGGAGGATTGCAGAAGATTACGAACCTTGAGGTTCAGTACTATGATGCTTTCATGTACCTGGTATATCCCTGGTTCATGCCTGTTCTTTTCCTGATTTCAGGAATAGGATCAAGACTATATCTGGACTCTCACACAGATAAAGAGTTCATGAAATCAAGAACCCTAAAACTTTTGGTTCCTTCAACAATAGGTCTTTTTTTCTTCCAGTTCATACAAGGATATGTGAGCATGTCTCTTGGTGGAGGAATTGAAGGGCTGGCAGCTGCAGGAGTTCCGGCACCTGTTATATTCCTTATAATGGTTGCCTCGGGAAGCGGTGTGCTTTGGTTCGTACATCTTTTATGGATATACTGTGTGGTGCTTCTTTTGATAAGGAAAATAGAAAAAGGAAGACTCCTTAAGGCGGGAGCAAAAACTCCGCTATGGCTTTTAATTCCTTTCTTTTTCCTTGTGTGGGGCGGAGCGCAGATTCTTAATACGCCTGTGGTTTCTGTATACAGGATCGCATTCTACTTTGTGTTCTTTATGCTGGGATATTACGTTTTTTCCAATGAAGAGGTTATGGAAAAACTTAAGAAAACAGCGGTGCCTTTGATAGTAATAGCAGTGGGCCTGTGCGTTGCATTTACTATTTTGTACTTTGGCCAAAACTATGCGGAAAAGCCGGTTAACAGAGGAATCATGTATAGCCTGAGCGCTTATATCGGCTCCCTTGCAATGCTATCGGGAATGGCTCGTTTCGGAGACAAAGCAACTCTGTTTACAGAGTGGATGACGAAACACAGCTTCGGACTTTATGTGTTCCACTATCTGGGAATCTCAACCGTAGCGCTTTTAGTTGCAAAACCTAAGTTTTTGCCTGCACCTTTATGTTATGTACTTAGCCTTATTGCGGGCTTTGCTTTCGGATATGGCCTCTATGCAATTATCTCAAGAATTCCCTTCTTCAGATGGGCAGTTCTTGGAATCAAGAAGAAAAAGGAGAAATAAATGTTCAAAGACAATCTGGTCCAAACAAGAAAATTAATGGGGTTGACCCAGGAAGATATCGCTGACAAACTGGGCGTAACCAGACAGTCAGTAGCCAAGTGGGAGTCCGGAGAATCCGTTCCGGACCTTGACAAATGTAAACAGCTTGCAGATATTTTCGGCGTTTCACTGGATGATCTGGCCAATTATGAACCGGAGGACAATCTGGGGGTGGCAGTTCCTCCCAAGGGAAAGCATCTGTTTGGCCTGGTTACTGTGGGCGAGAAGGGCCAGATTGTTATTCCTGCCAAGGCGCGAAAGATTTTTGAAATAAATCCCGGGGACCAGATTGTGGTACTTGGAGATGAAGGCCAGGGTATAGCTCTGGTAAAAACCGAAAACTTCTTATCTCTTGCAAATATGGTAAGTAAGTTAAAAAAATAAAAATAAGCTCTTGACAGTTTATCGGTTTAAAGTGTAAAATCATTAAAGTAGATTTGTGATGTGGAGACAGATATGAGTATAAGTGCAATCCTTTCACAACTTAACAGCGTATTCTTTTACTTTACCCAGGCTTGCTTTTTTGCAGGCTTTTTTGGCTTTTACTTTTATTATTATCGTAATCGTTCAATAAGGGTTAAGGAATAGACGCTGAGAAATATAACCAAGATAAATTAAGGCGCTATCCTGAAAGGTTGGCGCCTTTTGTTATGTCAGGTGTAAGCACTTTTAAGGATAGCTCAAAAGAAAAGGAGATTAATTATGAGTGAATTGAAAGTGGCTTACAGCGGAATTGAAGGTTCCTTCGCAAGCATTGCGTCGGGAAAGATTTATCCCAATGAACAGTTTATAAGCTGCAAATCCTTCGACGAGGCATATGCAAAGGTGGAGAACGGCGAATGCGATGTGGCGGTTTTGCCCATTGAGAACAGCTTTGCCGGTGAAGTTGGTCAGGTAATGGACCTTATTTATGGAGGTTCCCTGGAATTCGATAATGTATATGAGTTATCCATTTCACATTGCCTTCTTGGAACCAAGAACACCAAACTTGAGAACATCAGAACAGTTCTCAGTCATCCTCAGGCTCTTGAGCAGTGCCATGAGTTCATTGAGGAACATGGCTTCAGAACCGTTCCTTATGAGAATACAGCCAGGGCAGCAAGACAGGTTTCCTTCGGAGGCGACCCTGAGGTGGGTGCCATAGCGAGCAAAGAAACTGCTGACTTATATGGGCTTAAAGTTCTTGCTACGGATGTCAATCAGAGCGCAAACAATGTGACAAGATTTGCCGTGCTTTCAAAGAACCCCAAGAAGAAAGAGGACCCCGACTGCACATCGGCAATGATGTTCACAGTTAAGAATGAAGCCGGAGGACTTGCGAAAGCCATTTCCAAAATCGGTGATCACGGCTTCAACATGAGAGTCATAAGAAGCAGACCTGAGAAGAAAACCAACTGGACTTATTACTTCTACGTAGAGGTGGAAGGAGATCTTGAGTCAGCCAAGGGCAAAGAAATGCTTGAGGACTTAAAAAAACAGTGCCAGTTTGTTAAAATAGTAGGCAGATACGAACCCGGTATTAAGATTTGAGGTAGAAATGAACATAATCAATGTAATTACTCAAACAGGAAATTATGATATTGATTTAGGAAGCGGGTTGCTTAAGAACGTCGGTGAGCTTCTTAAGCTAAACAGAAAGGTTCTTATCGTCACTGATGACGGAGTTCCCAAGGAGTATTCCGAAGCTGTGGCCAAGGCTTCAAAGGAGCCGGTAACCCTGGTGCTTAAACAGGGAGAAGAGAGCAAAAACCTGGATAATCTCATGAAACTTGAGAAGGCCATGCTTGATGCCGGCTTTACAAGAGGAGATTGCGTGGTGGCAGTAGGAGGAGGCGTTATCGGAGATTTGTCCGGTTTTGCCGCTTCCATATATATGAGAGGAATTGATTTCTATAATATTCCCACGACCCTCCTTTCCCAGGTGGATTCATCCATAGGAGGGAAGACAGCCATTGATTTCGAGGGAGTTAAGAACATCATTGGAGCGTTTTATCCGCCTACGAAGGTCATAATCGATACAGATACCCTTAAGACCCTTTCGAAACGTCAGATTTCAAACGGCATGGCGGAAGTGGTGAAGATGGCGGCAACCTTTGACGAGACATTCTTCTCGGACCTTGAGGATAACTGCGATACAGAAGATTTTACCAACATAATATACAAGGCCATTAAGATAAAGAAGCGCGTGGTGGAGGAGGATGAGAAGGAAAGCGGATTGAGAAGAGTCCTTAACTTCGGCCACACTTTAGGCCACGGCATTGAGTCATCCCTCATGGGTGAGCTCCTTCACGGCGAGTGCGTGGGTCTGGGAATGCTTTGCATGTGTGACGGGGAAGTCGCCGAGAGGCTTGAGGCACTGCTTAAAAAGCTTAATCTTCCTGTAAAAGCAAAGTTTAATGAAGAGGAAGCCATGAAGGCGGTTCTTCATGACAAGAAGGCAAACGGTGATACAATTAAATGTGTCTATGTCAAGAGGCTTGGAACATTTGAAATCAGAGAGATGGACGCCGCTGAACTTACTAAGAGAATTAAGGCGGCAGAAGCATAGAAAGGATTTCCATGAAAAACACCTTTGGAAACAGCTTACAGATAACGCTCTTCGGAGAAAGCCACGGTCCATACATCGGCGCAGTTCTCGATGGACTTGCACCTGGGCTTACGGTGGATGAGAATTACATAAGAGAGCTTCTTTCAAAAAGGAGACCTGCAGGGGTGATTTCAACCTCCCGGGTTGAGCCTGATGAATTTCAGATTGTCAGTGGATACTTTAATGGTAAAACCACAGGTTCTCCTTTGACCATACTGATTCCAAATGTGGCAAAGAGAAGTTCCGATTATGAGAAGGCTGAGCGAATTGCAAGGCCGGGACACGCGGATTACACCGCAAGCGTTAAATACCATGGTTTTGAGGATTTCAGAGGCGGCGGGCACTTCAGCGGAAGAATAACCGCAGCCCTGGTCGCTGCGGGAGCAGTTGTTTTGCCTGCTCTTAAGAAAAAAGGCATCGAAATCTCCTGCGAGATCAAATCCGTTGCCGGAATAGCAGGCTCATGGGAAGAGATGGAAGCGGCAATTAAGGCAGCCGCAGCGGAAGGCAACAGTGTTGGCGGCGTCCTTGAAGCCCAGATAAAAGGAGTGCCTGCAGGGGTTGGGGAACCCTGGTTTGACTCGGTTGAAAGCGTCCTTGCCCATGCAATGTACAGTATCCCCGCAGTTAAGGGAGTGCAGTTTGGTATAGGCTTTGACGGAGTGGCGTTAAAGGGAAGCGAGTATAACGATTCCTTCAGAAATGAAGACGGTAAGATTGTTACGACTACTAACAACAACGGTGGGATTAACGGTGGCATAACAAATGGAATGCCCATTGAGTTCTCGCTTGCAATAAAGCCCACACCGTCCGTTTACGTGAAGCAGGAAAGCATAGATTTAAAGAGCGGAGAGAACAGAGAACTTCAGATAGAAGGTCGTCACGATCCCGCCATTATACATAGAGCAAAGGTGGTTGTTGAAGCCATGAGCGCAATCGTCATGTATGATTTACTCTCATCAAGATATGGCACCGACTACTTTTATGAGGATTAATTATGAAGTGGGTTAACAAATCAAATGTCCTTATTGTGGGACTTGGACTTATGGGCGGAAGTTACGCCAAGGCCATCAAAAGAATCGGCCATCATGTCCTTGCAATCGATAAGGATAAGGAAGCCATAGAATATGGACTGGAAAACGGTATAATAGATGAGGGGGCAGCCTTTGATGACCCGGAGCTGATTAAAAAAGCTGACTGCATCATCATTGCCCTTTATCCATCAATAGTTGTTAAGTGGATTTCTGAGAACAAGGGATTTTTCAAAAAAGGAATAAAGATCACCGATGTAATGGGGGTCAAGAGTTCCTTCCTTTATAAGGTTCAGGAGGAACTGGCAGATACGGACGTTGAGTACATTTCGGCTCATCCCATGGCAGGAAGGGAAGTCTGGGGCGTTAAGAACGCCTCTGATAAGATCTTCAGAGATGCAAATTACATCGTTGTACCCACTGATAAGAACACTGAAGAGGGAATCATGTGGTGTGAGAATCTGGGGAGAGTGCTTGGTTTTTACCGGGTATCAATTCTTAGTCCCGAGGAACACGATGACATGATAGCCTATGTTTCCCAGCTTACCCACTGTATTGCGGTGTCTCTTATGACCTGTGAGGATTCAGTGAAGGCCAGGGATTATACAGGGGATTCCTTCAGGGATCTGACAAGGATCGCCAATATAAACGGCCAGATGTGGAGCGAGCTTTTCCTCCTTAATAAGGAGGCGTTACTTGGCCAGATTGATAAGTTTATGGGCGAGATGGGCGAGATAAGAAACATGATTGAAAAGGACAATCGAGAAGGTCTTATAGATAAGATGAGACTCTCCACACAGAGGAGATCACAGTTCAATAAGGAGTAGAGAAATGAACGTAGAATTCGAGAAGAAGCTGGCGCTTCCCATAGAGGTTAAGGAGATTTACCCAGTTACGGGGCAGATGGATAAGGTTGTCAGCGAAAAGAGAGCCGGACTTGAGGCAATTCTTTCCGGGCGAGATGACAAGCTTTTGCTTATAATCGGACCCTGCTCAGCGGACAGAGAGGACAGTGTAATCGACTATATTTCAAGGCTTTGTCCCATTCAGGAGAAGGTTAAGGATAAGATTTTTATAATTCCCAGAATTTACACCAATAAGCCTCGTACAACGGGAGACGGATACAAGGGAATCCTTCATCAGCCCAATCCCAACGAGAAGCCCGATCTGTTCAAGGGAATCATTGCCACAAGACACATGCACATGAAGGCCATCGAGGAGACTGGATTTGCCTGCGCGGATGAGATGCTTTATCCCGAGAATGACCAGTATCTGGATGATCTTCTGGCCTATGTTGCTGTGGGAGCAAGAAGTGTTGAGAACCAGCAGCACCGTCTTACAGCCAGCGGACTTGCAACACCTGTCGGAATGAAGAATCCTACCTCAGGCGATTACTCCGTAATGCTTAACGGAATACTTGCGGCTCAACATTCACATACATTTATTTACAGAGGCTGGGAGGTTCACTCATCAGGTAACCCTTACGCTCATGCAATTATCAGAGGCTACACCAACAAACACGGTGAGTCACAGCCCAACTATCATTACGAAGAGCTGGCAAGATTGTATGAACTTTACATGGAGAAGAATTTAAAGAATCCTGCTGTAATAGTTGATACCAACCATGCCAACTCAGGAAAGAATCCCTTCGAGCAGCCAAGAATCATCAGAGATGTACTTAATTCAATGAAGAATAACAAGGACATTGCAGGACTTGTTAAGGGCTTCATGGTTGAGAGCTACATCGAGGACGGATGCCAGGAGGTTGGCGGAAGCGTTTACGGTAAGTCAATTACAGACCCTTGCCTTGGAATTGAGAAGACTGAAAAACTTATATATGAAATAGCAGATTTGCTGTAGACCACACAAATGTGACAGTTGGGGACAGGCCCCAAACTGCACATAAAGAATAAATGGGGGTAAGAATATGAAGTATTATGTTGATGCTGCGGCAAGATGTGACGGTGACGGTTCTGAAGCAAGACCTTTTAAGAGAATCAACGAGGCTGCAAAGATAGCTGTTGCCGGCGATGAAGTATTGGTTAAACCGGGCCTTTACAGAGAGTATGTAAATCCCGTTAACGGCGGTACAAAGGAAAACAGAATCATCTACAAATCTGTGGAGCCTTTGGGTGCTGTTATTTCCGGTGCCGAGGAAGTGAAGAACTGGAAGAAGTACAAGGGTGACGTATGGGTTACGAGAGTAGATAACGGCGTATTTAACGGATACAATCCCTATACAACTTTGGTTTACGGCGACTGGTATTTTGCAAAGACAGAAAGACACACAGGCTGTGTTTATTTAAATGACAAGGCTTTGTATGAGGCAACTTCTCTTGAAGATTGCTTAAAGCCGGAAGTTTACACCCCTTCATGGGAGCAGGAATGGACCAAGTATAAATGGTTCGCCCTTCAGGAAGGAAATGAGACTGTAATCTATGCCAACTTCCAGGGCAAGGATCCCAGAAAAGAGAAGGTGGAGATTAACGTAAGAAGAGAGTGCTTCATGCCCGAAAAGGAGCACGTAAACTTTATTACCTTCAGCGGCTTCTTTGTAGAGAAGGCTGCAACCACATGGGCACCTCCGGCTGCTTATCAGGATGGTATGGTGGGTCCTCACTGGGCCTATGGCTGGATCATCGAGGATTGTGAGATTGTGAACAGCAAGTGCTGCGGAATCTCCCTGGGTAAGTATTACGATCCCGAAAACGACCATTATTTCACCAACCATCACATCAAGGGCCCCACACAGATGGAGAGAGATGCGGTTTGCCGCGGCCAGTACCACGGCTGGATTAAGGGCAAAATCGGCAATCACATAATCAGAAGATGTAACATTCATCATTGTCAGCAGACAGGTATCGTAGGAAGAATGGGCTGCGTTTTCTCAACTATTGAGGACAACCACATTCATCACATCAACAACATGATGGAGCTTGGAGGCGCTGAGATTTCAGGCATTAAGCTTCATGCGGCAATCGATGTTTTGATAAGAAGAAACCATATCCATAACTGTACAATGGGTATCTGGCTTGACTGGGAAGCACAGGGAGCAAGGGTTACACAGAACCTGCTCCACGACAACGATATGCCCAAGGGCAGCACCAAGCTTGAGGGCGGAATGGAAAGCCAGGATATCTTTGTGGAGGTTGGACACGGCCCCACATTGATTGATAACAACATACTTCTTTCCCGTTACGGCTTAAGAGTTGCCACTGAGGGACTTGGAATCATTCATAACCTGATTCTCGGCTCATTCACAGCAGTGGGAGATGGCGTAGACAGCATTATCGATGGTAAAAGCCAACGCCGCTACACTCCTTATCACATGCGCCACAGAACAGAAGTTATGGGATTCAACACCATTCTTCACGGTGACAACAGAATATACAACAACATCTTTGTCCAGTATTATCCCGTTGATAATAAGGAGCATAAGGGCTCACCCTACCACCAGGTTGTGGGCACTCATGTATGGGACGAGTATCCCACTTATGACGAGTGGATTAAGCGTTTTGACATGGATGTGGAGAAGCCTGATATGATGAAACTGGCTTCCGGTCACTTCGATCACCTTCCTGTATGGTCAGAGGGCAACGTTTACTTAAACGGCGCCAAGGCCTGGAAGAAGGAGAAGAATAAACTGGTGGACAAGAAGGAGAAGGTTTCGGTTGAACTTGTGGAGAGCAAGGCCGGATACAAGCTCAAGACCAATATCTATGATATTATCGGTGATTTTGCCGACGGAATAATTAACACAGATATGCTTGGAAAGGTTTATAACCCTGAGCAAAGATTTGAGGAAAGAGACGGTTCCGATATTGTATTCAACGTGGATTATCTCGGAAATCACCGTGGAGTTTCCACAATCCCCGGACCTTTTGCAAACAAGGAAGAACTTAAGGAAATCCTCTATTAGAGGGATTTCCTTAGCTGGTTCTTTCAATCATTGCGCTTCTGAATTCTCTTGGAGATATGCCTTTTATCTTCTTGAAACTTCTGTTGAAGGAAGAGATGCTGGCGAAGCCACATTCAAATGCAATATCAATAAATTTCTTTTTAGAGTCGAGGAACATTGCCTCGGCTCTTCTTATTCTCTCCTTTGTCAGGTAATCCACAAAGGTCATCTGAGTATAATCCTTAAAAAGATGAGAAAAGTAAGATTTGCTGATACCGATCTTCTTGGCTACATCGTCGAGAGACAGGGGATCTGCGCAGTTTTGCGATATGAAAAGACAGGCTTCCGCCATAAGCTTTGAGGACTTGTAGTAAGCTTCGTCGGTGGAGTCGCTTTCATCTATTCTGTTATCCATGCACCACTTTCCGTAATAGGAGAAGAACTTCAATAAAAGAGAATAGTTGTAGGCCTCTCTGAAGGTTCCGGTGTCTCTGGAGGTATTTACAATCTTCTTGATGGTAAGGACCATCTTTCCGATTTCTGTGTCGTTAACGTTGTACTTACAGTAGGGGGCCTTTACCAAAAGGGGCTTGATTCTGTTAAAATCAGGGACTACGGTAACAAGCTCCAGGGGAAACTGAACAAGTAAGAAGGAATCCATGGAGACGTTTCTTATGGTATGAAGATCGCCGGGGTATGAAATGATGAAATCGTTGGGATTCATCTCATATTTTCTAAAGTTAAGTTCTACTTCATTTCCCTCTTTAAGGCTCAAAAGAATCTCGGCAAAGGGATGCCAATGGACAAGATTGGTATAAGCCTTGGCACCGGTACGGCTCCCGAGGATAATGAGGAGCACAAGATGGTGAGAACACCCTTAACCACCTACAAGGGTCGCCCCATTACAGACACACCCATGAAAGTTGAAAGCGTGTTCAGCGACAACTTCTGGTTCGAAATCATCGAGCCCCTGGGGGATAACGATCCCTGGGCAGCCTGGCTTAAGGAGCACGGAACCTCAATATACTCCGTCTGCTTCTTGTCAGACGGACCTCTCGAAAATGATGAGGCTACAATGAAGGCCGCAGGCTATGAATCCATCTTCAAGCAGGAGAAGGGTTATGAAGCCTACGAATACTTTGACACAGCCAAGGACCTTGGGGTACTCATCGAAGTAAAAGAACATTACTAGAACTGTCATATCTATGCTATACTAGTTATGGTATGGAAAAGTGGTTTGTGATGAATAAAAAGGCTGATTTCGAGGAAATCGGCAGGAAATATAATATCAGTCCGATTACAGCAAGGATAATACGAAACCGTAATGTGGTCGATGACCAAGAGATTGAAAGGTTCATTAAGGGAGACAGAAACTCCCTTTTTGACCCTCATCTTCTTTTTGGCATGGATGAAGGATGTAAGCTTATTAAGGAAGCCATAGACGGTGGAGTCAGAATCAGAGTAATCGGAGATTATGACGTGGATGGAATTTGTGCCAGCCACGTTTTATTTGTCGGTCTGACTAAACTTGGCGGCAATGTCGATGTCGCCATTCCCCACAGAGTAAGGGACGGCTACGGCCTGAATGAAAATATGATAAAGGAAGCCCACGAGGATAAGGTGGACTTAATAGTGACCTGCGACAACGGTATTGCTGCAAAGGAACCGGTGGCGCTAGCGAAAGAACTTGGGATGAAAGTGGTGGTAACGGATCATCACGAAGTTCCTTTTGAAATGGAAGGAGAAGAGAAAAAAGAAACCCTTCCTCCTGCTGATGCTGTCATTGATCCAAAGCAGGCAAACTGTAATTATCCACAGGAAGGAATCTGTGGTGCAGTGGTGGCAATGAAGGTGATACAGGCCCTTAATGAGGCGTTTGGAAGTCCCGTTAAGGCTGACGAACTTCTTGATGAGCTTTTGCCCTTTGCTGCATTGGCAACCGTCTGCGATGTTATGGAGCTTCTTGGAGAGAACAGAGTTATTGTCAAGGAGGGGTTAAGGCTTTTAAGAAGTAAACCCTGCAAAGGCATTGACGCTCTTATGCGGGTTAACAGTCTGGATAAAAAGAGCTTAAACGCCTATCATCTTGGCTTTGTAATAGGTCCTTCTCTTAATGCCACAGGGCGCCTTGATTCGGCCATGAGGGCTTTTGATTTGCTGAAGGCTGAGAACGATGCGGATGCAGCAGTTTTGGCGGGAGAATTAAAGAGCCTTAACGATTCCAGAAAGAGTATGACTCTTGATGGAACCAAGAAGGCTATGGAGATAATAGAAAAGGAAGGCTATGATAAGGATAAGGTCCTTGTGGTGTACCTTCCGGAATGCCACGAAAGTTTGGCGGGCATCATAGCCGGACGAATCAGAGAAACCTACAATAAGCCCACCTTCATCCTGACAGACGGAGAAGAAGGCTTAAAGGGAAGCGGTCGATCCATAGAAGAGTACAACATGTTTGAAGCCATGTGTGAAGTGAGAGAAATCTTTACAAAGTTCGGAGGCCATAAGTTAGCTGCAGGCTTGTCCATACCCACAGGGAAACAGGACGAATTAAGACAGAAGCTTAACGAAAAGTGCACCCTTACGGATGATGATTTTTACAAAAAGATAAGCATCGATATGATGCTTCCCATAAGCTATGCGGGGGAGAGCCTTGCAAGGGAACTTGATATGTTAGAGCCCTTTGGCGTAGGAAATCCAAAGCCATTGTTTGCGGGAAAAGATATTAAGTTTATAAACATGAAAAGAATGGGGGCCGACGGAAAGTATGGCAAATACACCATTCTTGATGAGCAGGGCAAGGCCAGAGAGGCGGTTTTTTTTGGAGATGCCGACGATTTTGACAGGCATATAAAAGAAAAGGGCAACACCTCAAATATTACATATGAGCTGGGGCTTAACACCTTCAGAGGAATAACTAAAGCCCAGATCACTATTGAAAATTACTGCTAAGGGCAGGGAAAGGAACCGGAGAATGTACGCAAGCGTAATAATTGAAATTTCACACGAGAGTCTTGACCGTACATTCGAGTACAAAATTCCCGAGAGGCTCGAGGGCAAGATAGAAGTCGGAAACATGGTAAAGATTCCCTTTGGCAAGGGAAACCGCATGATTACCGGCTATGTTACCGAGATAAAGAAGACATCCGAGTATCCGCCTGAGAA
This sequence comes from uncultured Lachnospiraceae bacterium, assembly GCA_947167445.1. Taxonomy (GTDB): domain Bacteria; phylum Bacillota; class Clostridia; order Lachnospirales; family Lachnospiraceae; genus G11. The sequence goes on along the minus strand of CAMVID010000008.1, from coordinate 2,124 downwards.
GATAAAGGAACTTGAGGGCGTTGTAAAGAACACTGTGTCCGTGGCGGAGAAGCAGGTGCTTCTTGCGGCATGGATGAGAAAAACCTATGGTTCTACAATGATCCAGGCCCTTAAAACTGTTCTGCCCGTCAAGAAAAACGTAAAGCAGCTTGAAAAGAGAAAGGTTATTCTTGCCGTATCAAAGGATGAGGCAAGGGCTGAGCTTTCCGAGGCATTAAGAAAGAACAGAAAAGCTCAGGCAAGACTTCTTACAGAACTTATTGAGGCGGAGGAACTTCCAGAGAAACTTATAACCGGAAAGTTAAATGTATCAAAGACGGCAATAACCGCCCTTGAGGAAAAGGGCATTCTTAAAACAGAGGCTGACAGGGTATACAGAAACCCCTTCTCGGGTAAGAATGCCGAGGGAACAGCTAAGATACTCAGCGCCAAGCAGCAGGCCATTGTGGACTCTGTTATGAAGGATTTCTATGGCGGTGTAAGAAGAACCTATGTGATAAGAGGCATTACCGGAAGCGGCAAGACTGAAGTGTACATGGAACTTATCAAAAGGGTAGTGAGGGAAGGAAAACAGGCCATTGTTTTAATCCCTGAGATTGCCCTTACCTATCAGACTGCCAAAAGGTTTTATGAGAGATTCGGTGACAGGGTATCGGTCATGAACTCCACACTTTCCGAGGGAGAAAAGTTTGATCAGTTTGAGAGAGCCAAAAACGGAGAACTCGATGTTATTATCGGTCCCCGCTCGGCCCTTTTTACTCCCTTTATGAATCTTGGAATCATCATAATAGATGAGGAACATGAGACTTCTTATAAGAGTGAGGTTATGCCAAGATATCATGCCAGAGAAACGGCGGAGGAACTGGCAAGAATATCAAACGCCACATTGATTCTCGGTTCCGCAACCCCGTCTCTGGAGGCGACTTACAGAGTCAAAAAGGGAATATATAAGGAATTTGTTCTTGATGAGAGATTAAACGGAGGGGAACTTCCAAAGGTAAATGTGGTTGACTTAAGAGAAGAGCTTAAAAGCGGCAACCGCTCCATTTTCTCAAGAAAACTTCAGGAACTGATTACTGACAGGTTAGGTAAAAAAGAGCAGATTATGCTTTTTATAAATAGAAGGGGATATGCGGGATTCATATCCTGCAGAGCCTGCGGTGAGGTTATTAAGTGTCCCCACTGTGATGTGTCCCTTCACCAGCATAACAACGGGCTTCTGATCTGCCATTATTGCGGATATACCACTGAAAGTGTTAAAATATGTCCTAAGTGTGGATCCAAATATGTTTCGGGATTCAAAGCGGGTACTCAGCAAATCGAAGAGAAACTTCGTCAGATGTATCCTGCCGCAAGAATCCTTCGTATGGATGCGGACACCACCAAAAACAAGGACAGCTATGAGGAGATTCTTTCTGCTTTTGTAGGCAATGAGGCCGATATTCTTATAGGCACTCAGATGATTGTGAAAGGACATGATTTCCCCAACGTTACCCTTATGGGAATTCTGGCTGCCGACATGTCTTTGAGTGTGGGAGATTTCAGAAGCAGTGAGAGAACCTTTGAACTTTTGACTCAGGCTGCCGGAAGAGCCGGAAGGAGTGAGAAACCCGGTGAGGTTGTGATTCAGACATACCAGCCTGAGCACTATGCAATCACTCTTTCAGCCAAGCAGGATTACGAAGCTTTTTACGAAGAAGAAATAGCATTCAGATCATTGATGGATTACCCGCCCGTAAGCCATATGCTAAGCGTTCTCATATCATCAAAGGATGAGGAGAGAGCTGTCGGTGTTGCAAATGATTTGGCTTTGGGGATTAAGAAGCAATATGAGGGGGTACATTTAATAGGTCCTGCTCCCGCAGGAATAAGCAGGATCAACGATATGTACAGATACAGGTTCTATGTGAAGGATTCCGATGAGGAAAGACTTAATGGCATGAAACTTGAACTTGAAAAGGAATTCAAAGATCCGAAGTACAAGAATGAAACCATAGTCATTGACTACGATCCAATGAACATGAGCTAAAGGAGGACAATATGGCACTTAGAAACATAAGAGAAATCGGAGACGAGATTTTATTAAAGAAGTGTAAGGAAGTTACACAGATGACTGATAGAACA